>NZ_JALAIV010000001.1:0-1165000 GCF_030710545.1 Vibrio sp. AH4 | reverse complement strand
ACCGTCGCCTGGCCCACCTAGCCTTCTCCGTCCCCCCATCGCAATAGTCAGAAGTACGGGAATATTAACCCGTTTCCCATCGATTACGCCTTTCGGCCTCACCTTAGGGGTCGACTCACCCTGCCCCGATTAACGTTGGACAGGAACCCTTGGTCTTCCGGCGAGGAGGTTTTTCACCCCCTTTGTCGTTACTCATGTCAGCATTCGCACTTCTGATACCTCCAGCAAACCTTACGATTCACCTTCAACGGCTTACAGAACGCTCCCCTACCCAATGTCTAAAAGACATTGCCGCAGCTTCGGTGTATTGCTTAGCCCCGTTACATCTTCCGCGCAGGCCGACTCGACTAGTGAGCTATTACGCTTTCTTTAAATGATGGCTGCTTCTAAGCCAACATCCTAGCTGTCTGAGCCTTCCCACATCGTTTCCCACTTAGCAATACTTTGGGACCTTAGCTGGCGGTCTGGGTTGTTTCCCTCTCCACGACGGACGTTAGCACCCGCCGTGTGTCTCCCGGATAGTACTTACTGGTATTCGGAGTTTGCAAAGGGTTGGTAAGTCGGGATGACCCCCTAGCCTTAACAGTGCTCTACCCCCAGTAGTATTCGTCCGAGGCGCTACCTAAATAGCTTTCGGGGAGAACCAGCTATCTCCGAGTTTGATTGGCCTTTCACCCCTAGCCACAAGTCATCCGCTAATTTTTCAACATTAGTCGGTTCGGTCCTCCAGTTGATGTTACTCAACCTTCAACCTGCCCATGGCTAGATCACCCGGTTTCGGGTCTATATCCAGAGACTGAACGCCCAGTTAAGACTCGCTTTCGCTACGGCTCCCCTATACGGTTAACCTTGCCACTGAATATAAGTCGCTGACCCATTATACAAAAGGTACGCAGTCACACCACGAAGGTGCTCCTACTGCTTGTACGTACACGGTTTCAGGTTCTATTTCACTCCCCTCACAGGGGTTCTTTTCGCCTTTCCCTCACGGTACTGGTTCACTATCGGTCAGTCAGGAGTATTTAGCCTTGGAGGATGGTCCCCCCATATTCAGACAGGATATCACGTGTCCCGCCCTACTCGATTTCACGCTCGATGAAGCGTCGGTTACGGGGCTATCACCCTGTATCGCCAAGCTTTCCAGCTTGTTCACCTACTTCACCGAGTGCTTAAGGGCTAATCCAGGTTCGCTCGCCGCTACTACCGGAATCTCGGTTGATTTCTTCTCCTCGGGGTACTTAGATGTTTCAGTTCCCCCGGTTTGCTCTGTTAACCTATGTATTCAGTTAACAGTAACTGCTTATGCAGTTGGGTTTCCCCATTCGGAAATCGCAGACTCAAACGGCTCTTACTGCCTTATCTGCGCTTATCGCAAGTTAGTACGTCCTTCATCGCCTCTGACTGCCCAGGCATCCACCGTGTACGCTTAGTCACTTAACCATACAACCCGAAGGAGTTTCGGGTTGTTGTTTAAACAACCTAAGTTGTCTCGCGTTTAATTTACATGAGTGCGAGACAGATTTTGCCGGACTCAAATTTGAACAAGACCGAAGTCTTATTCGATACCAAGCACACTTGAATGTGTTGTTGGTGTTTATCTTTCGATAAACATTGAGAACTTTACAAACAACAATAAATTGTTGTTTTGTCAGCTTTCCAAATTGTTAAAGAGCAAGATTTTCTGATGAAAACCATTTTTAAACATTCTCAGCGAAAACGCTTAAAGATGGTATCCCGTAGGGGAGTCGAACCCCTGTTACCGCCGTGAAAGGGCGGTGTCCTAGGCCTCTAGACGAACGGGACACTAAGATACTCTTCTCTAATCTAAACCGAATCAATCTGTGTGGACACTCATCACGATAACCATCGTGTAAGGAGGTGATCCAGCGCCAGGTTCCCCTAGCGCTACCTTGTTACGACTTCACCCCAGTCATGAACCACAAAGTGGCAAGCGTCCTCCCGAAGGTTAAACTACCTGCTTCTTTTGCAGCCCACTCCCATGGTGTGACGGGCGGTGTGTACAAGGCCCGGGAACGTATTCACCGCAACATTCTGATTTGCGATTACTAGCGATTCCGACTTCATGGAGTCGAGTTGCAGACTCCAATCCGGACTACGACGTACTTTGTGAGATTCGCTCCACCTCGCGGTATCGCTGCCCTCTGTATACGCCATTGTAGCACGTGTGTAGCCCTACTCGTAAGGGCCATGATGACTTGACGTCGTCCCCACCTTCCTCCGGTTTATCACCGGCAGTCTCCCTGGAGTTCCCACCATTACGTGCTGGCAAACAAGGATAAGGGTTGCGCTCGTTGCGGGACTTAACCCAACATTTCACAACACGAGCTGACGACAGCCATGCAGCACCTGTCTCTCAGTTCCCGAAGGCACAAGACTGTCTCCAGTCTTTTCTGAGGATGTCAAGAGTAGGTAAGGTTCTTCGCGTTGCATCGAATTAAACCACATGCTCCACCGCTTGTGCGGGCCCCCGTCAATTCATTTGAGTTTTAATCTTGCGACCGTACTCCCCAGGCGGTCTACTTAACGCGTTAGCTCCGAAAGCCACGACTCTAGGTCACAACCTCCAAGTAGACATCGTTTACGGCGTGGACTACCAGGGTATCTAATCCTGTTTGCTCCCCACGCTTTCGCATCTGAGTGTCAGTATCTGTCCAGGGGGCCGCCTTCGCCACCGGTATTCCTTCAGATCTCTACGCATTTCACCGCTACACCTGAAATTCTACCCCCCTCTACAGTACTCTAGCTTGTCAGTTTCAAATGCGATTCCTAGGTTGAGCCCAGGGCTTTCACATCTGACTTAACAAACCACCTGCATGCGCTTTACGCCCAGTAATTCCGATTAACGCTTGCACCCTCCGTATTACCGCGGCTGCTGGCACGGAGTTAGCCGGTGCTTCTTCTGTAGGTAACGTCAAATGATTAAGGTATTAACTTAACCATCTTCCTCCCTACTGAAAGTACTTTACAACCCGAAGGCCTTCTTCATACACGCGGCATGGCTGCATCAGGCTTGCGCCCATTGTGCAATATTCCCCACTGCTGCCTCCCGTAGGAGTCTGGACCGTGTCTCAGTTCCAGTGTGGCTGATCATCCTCTCAGACCAGCTAGGGATCGTCGCCTTGGTGAGCCCTTACCTCACCAACTAGCTAATCCCACCTGGGCATATCCGGTAGCGCAAGGCCCGAAGGTCCCCTGCTTTGCTCTTACGAGGTTATGCGGTATTAGCCATCGTTTCCAATGGTTATCCCCCTCTACCGGGCAATTTCCCAGGCATTACTCACCCGTCCGCCGCTCGCCACCCAAGGAACAAGTTCCTCTGTGCTGCCGCTCGACTTGCATGTGTTAGGCCTGCCGCCAGCGTTCAATCTGAGCCATGATCAAACTCTTCAATTAAAAGTTTTTTGAAGCTTTCGCTTCGGCTCAATGAATACTGATTACATTCTTTGCTTAATAGAAAGCGAAGTAATGTTGAATTGACTGTGCTGAATGATTGCTCATTCAAATGGTCACTCAGTTCATTGATAAATCTTTTTTGATTATCATCAACGAGTGCCCACACAGATTGATTGGTTTATATTGTTAAAGAGCGTTCTTCTTGGCGGTCTGCTTCAGAAGAGGCGGCCATTTTAGCGAGAATCAATTTCGTGTCAAACACTTTTTCAATTTTCTTTTCTGGCCTGTTGAGGCATCGATTTGGCTGTGAGCCCTTGCTGCGTCAACGAGGGCGCATTATAGAGAACCGCTTCACACTGGCAAGTGTTTTTTGAGAAAATTTATAGAAATAGCGCTCAACCGCTGCATTTACGCGCAATGGCTTATTTATCCCACTTTACTCAGACCTTGATGACAACTTATCCACAGAGTTATTCTTTTTGCGCTTTTGTTCCTGTCTATCTATAAAGAGAAAGTCATAAAAAAGCCCAACGATCTACCGCTGGGCTTTGTCTCGAATCTTGTTTATAGCGGAGCGTTAAATAAAAGCGTAAGCATCGGCAAACATTCGATCGCGTCGAGCTTGTTTGTTTTGAGTAAATTGTTCTCGCGCTGCCCCCGCCATCTCAAAACGGCCTGCTATATAGATATCAAACGCTTCTAAACTTGCAAAGTCGTTGTTAATCGCTTGCAGTACATTGCCAACTTTTCCAGCCCAGCCTTCTTGTGCTTGCTCGACCACTGGAACAACCTGCAAATGAGCATGTTGCTTGGCCAGCTCTTGCAGATCATTCAATGCGTACAGCTGAGCTGCATCACGCGCACCCCAGTATAGGTAGATAGGCTGAGTTTTACCTTGCGACAGGCAATGATCTAAGATTGAACGCACATAGCTAAAGCCTGTTCCTCCTGCTATCAATAATAGAGGGCGCTCACTTTCTTGGAACCAAGCACTGCCATGTGGTACATCTATTTCAACTGAAGTTTGATTAAAGTGTGCTTGCTGAAATTTTTCCACGACTTGGTGGGCAAAGGCGCTGTGATCCGCCGCACCAATATGCAGTTCGAGCTCGCCATTGCTACGGCAAGGACTACTGGCAAGTGAGAATGGTCGCTTATCTTTTTCGCCCATCACCACCATTAAATACTGCCCGGCTTGGTAAGCCACCGCGTGCTCGGGTTGTAATAGGATTTGGTAAGTATGCGTCGCGAGCGGCTGCACAGACTTAACTTGGCATTGAATTATCATTGAACTTCCTCTGGCTTACTCTTCAAAAGTCAGCACTAAATCAGTAGTGGCGCAGGCTTGGCAGGCAAATATCCAACCCGTTGCTTTTTCTTGTTCGGTCAATAACGGTTCGAGTTCATACTCCACCTCACCTTCAACCAACTTACATAAGCAAGCGGCACAGGCGCCAATTCGGCAGCGGTGGGGAAAGGCAATTTGCTGGTTGAGCGCAGCATCAAGCACCGTTTCACCTGGGTTAATTATAAATTGTCTATCATTAGGCACGATGCGCACGGTATAGGTCATACAATGCCTAACTCATCCCATAACGAATCGATTTTCTCGACTAGGTTAGGATCTTTTCGGATCGGAGTGCCCCATTCACGTTCGACTTCGTTAGGCAGTTTATTGGTTGCATCAAAGCACATCAAATCTTGGCCAGCAATTCGTAAACTGTCTCTCGCCGGATCCATGCGCGTGGTCATCGCCCAGATCACATCATTCCAGTCATGGATATTCACATCATCATCGCACAAGATCACAAACTTAAGCGATGCGGCATCATTGAGTTTATCGACGACACGCTGTAAAAGTTGCTGTCCTTGCCCGGCTTTCTGCTTATTAATAAGCAGAAGAGCTAACTGACCATTCGCCGCCTCCGGTAATGCAACATCCAACACATCCGCTTCATCACTCAAGCGTGCTTTTAGCTCCTCAAGTGAAAGCGCCGTTGTCTTGTCACAATGATCAAATTTAGAAAGCACTAACTCTGCAGACCATTTGATGGTGGCATCCAAACCGATTTTTGAGCCTAAACCCACCACTGGTGAAGCAAAATCTAGCGAGTCAATCGGCGTATGCTCAATAAATAGAGTATCGCGCTGCGGCGACATATTACTGGCTATTGCCTCAATCACTTGTGGCCAATCGCGCGCATTCACCTTTTCATCACACACAATCACAAACTTGGTGTACATAAATTGACGTAGGAATGACCACACACCCAGCATCACCCGCTTAGCGTGTCCCGGATACTGTTTCTTAAGTGTCACTATCGCCATGCGGTACGAACAGCCTTCTGGCGGCAAATAAAAATCGGCAATTTCAGGAAACTGCTTTTGCAAGATAGGCACGAAGACTTCATTGAGCGCAACACCCAATACCGCGGGTTCATCAGGTGGACGTCCTGTATAGGTGCTGTGATAAATAGGCTTATTACGCATGGTCACGTGAGTGATGGTGAACACATGATGGCGTTCTACCTCGTTGTAGTAACCCGTGTGATCACCATAGGGCCCTTCATCTGCAAATTCGTTGGGATCGATATAGCCTTCGAGCACGATTTCAGCACTCGCGGGAACTTCCAGATCGTTACTGATCGACTTGACCACTTCAGTACGACTGGCCCGCAATAGCCCAGCAAACGCATATTCAGATAACGTATCTGGGACTGGCGTTACCGCACCGAGAATGGTCGCCGGATCGGCACCGAACGCCACACTCACAGGAAAAGGCTCTCCGGGATATTTCTCCATCCAATCCCGCAAGTCTAATGCCCCGCCACGATGGGCTAACCAACGCATGATGACTTTATTGCGGGCGATTTTTTGCTGACGATAGATCCCAAGATTTTGGCGCTTTTTATGTGGGCCACGCGTGATGGTTAGACCCCAAGTTAAAAGTGGTGCAACATCATCCGGCCAGCAGCTCATCACGGGGATTTTATCAAGATCGACCTCATCACCCTGCCAGACAATGTCTTGGCAAGGAGCACGGCGTAAGCGCTTGACGGGCATATTGAGAACTTGTTTAAAAACGGGCAGCTTTTCAATCAGCTCTTTTAGACCACGAGGTGGCTCTGGCTCTTTAAGATAAGCCAACCACTGACCGACATCGCGCAGCTCTTGAACCTGTTTCCGCCCCATCCCCATCGCAACGCGTTCTGGCGTGCCAAACAAATTCGTCAGTACAGGAAAGTCGTAACCTAACGGATTTTCAAACAGCAGCGCAGGGCCTTTAGCACGTAACGTCCGGTCACTGATCTCGGTCATTTCATAATGCGGATCAATTGGATGGGTAATACGTTTTAATTCCCCACGTTGCTCTAAATAGTCAAGAAAATCCCGTAAGTCCTTAAAATTCATAGGTCTACTACTCATTGACAGCGATGGCCGCAGTATAACAAACCTCGCGATTTTTCTGCGCTATTTTCTTACATTCGCTTGTTATGGATTCAGCACTGCTAAAATCGCCTGCTGCTTGACCGTTCGGTTCGAACTAACCAGTTCACGTAACCATCCTTGGTAACCCGATTGGGCAAGCAGATGTGCCACTTGTGTGGCCTCTTCACTTTGCCCAAGTTTTTCGATCAGAAAAAGCGCTACCTCATTTGACATAGGCTGAATACTAACTAAAGCTTGCAACGCCTCTTGTTTCAAGCGCGGATTTGCAGCAGCAACCATCAGTTGTTGTTGGGCAAAGAAATCGGCCTGCTCTGCTAAGCGAGTGATTTCACGCCTCAGTTCATCATTGGCTTTCATTAGCCAAAGCTTTTGATACAAAGCTGGATTTTGACTATGCCTTGCCAGTTGCACCATAACACTCGATGCTGGTAACCAACTCGTTACTTGCTCCGTTGTGATCTGCGCAATCAAACGCTCTATGGCTTGCGGAGATAAGCGATTCAATTCTGCAAGTAATAAACGCTGGCGAGCTTCAGCTTGAGCAGATGAACCGGAGAGCCACTCACGTAGATTGAGTTCACCATTTTCTGCTTGCAACACAAACATCAACATATCCTGTTGCTGCCGCGCTTGTTTTAGTAGCCGGTGTGCAACCGCCGCGTAATCAAAAGCGGGGACAGAAAATTCATAGCCATCGCCTCGTTCAGCAATCAAATAGTTGGGTGTCTGTGATTTTTGAGCTGCGATAAATACGACCAGCTCTTCGGTTAAGATCAGTTGGTCTTGCTCGAATTTTTGCAGCAGAAGAAAACGCACCACTTCTTGAGTGGGATAGCTGATACGCTGCAAACTGAATTGCAAGCGATCGACCTCATTATGTAGTGCGAGAAGATAAAGCTCTTCGACTTTCTGCTGAGTCGGTAGGTCTGCTAACCAAAGTTGACGTTGATTAGCACTAATGTCACCGCCAATAGCGACATTCGGCAACCCAAACAAAAAGAGAAGAACGAAGCACAACCATCCTTGTTGCATATAGTCCTCCTTGTGCATTTCAGATCAGTGTGGACACCACTGGTCTAGAACGCAAACAAAAACACCACCGCAAGGGTGGTGTTTGAGACAACGCTCGATTACTGACGACGCATCGCGTCAAAGAATTCATCGTTCGTTTTGGTCATTGCTAATTTATCAATGAGGAATTCCATCGCATCAGATTCACCCATTGGGTGAACAATCTTACGCAGGATCCACATCTTTTGTAGCTCATCTGTCTTGGTGAGTAACTCTTCACGACGAGTACCAGAGCGGTTGAAATCGATCGCAGGGAAAACGCGTTTTTCAGCAATCTTACGGTTCAAGTGCAGTTCCATGTTACCTGTACCTTTGAACTCTTCGTAAATCACTTCATCCATCTTAGAACCAGTATCGACCAGCGCGGTTGCGATGATGGTCAAACTACCACCCTCTTCCACATTACGTGCTGCGCCGAAGAAACGCTTAGGACGATGCAGTGCGTTCGCATCCACACCACCCGTCAGAACCTTACCAGAGGCAGGAACAACTGTGTTGTAAGCACGCGCTAGACGAGTAATCGAATCCAGTAGGATCACCACGTCTTTCTTGTGTTCAACCAGACGTTTGGCTTTTTCAATCACCATTTCTGCCACTTGTACGTGGCGCGATGCTGGCTCATCAAAGGTTGAAGCAACCACTTCACCTTTTACTAGGCGCTGCATTTCAGTTACTTCTTCTGGACGCTCATCAATCAGCAGAACCATCAGCACACACTCAGGGTGATTACTGGCAATACTCTGTGCGATATTCTGCAGCAGCATGGTTTTACCCGCTTTTGGCGGAGCAACAATCAGACCACGTTGACCTTTACCAATTGGCGCTGCCAGATCAAGAACACGCGCGGTAATATCTTCTGTAGAACCATTACCACGTTCCATCACCATACGTTCGTTGGCATGCAGAGGCGTTAAGTTCTCGAAAAGGATTTTGTTGCGGGCGTTGTCTGGGCGGTCATCGTTTACAGTGTTCACTTTAAGTAAGGCAAAGTAACGCTCACCCTCTTTTGGCGGACGAATTTTCCCGGCAATTGAGTCGCCTGTACGTAGGTTAAAGCGACGAATTTGGCTAGGTGACACATAGATGTCGTCAGGGCCAGCAAGGTATGAACTGTCTGCACTACGTAAGAAACCAAAACCGTCTTGAAGAATTTCCAGAACCCCATCGCCAAAAATGTCTTCACCACTTTTTGCGTGTGCTTTAAGGATTGCGAAAATAATGTCTTGTTTGCGTAGGCGTGCCAGGTTTTCAAGGCCTAGACTTTCGCCAAGCTTAACCAGATCAGACACAGGGGTGTTCTTCAGTTCTGTTAGATTCATTGTGGTGGATACTTAGTTAGTCAAAAAGGATCGTTGTTAAGTTAAGATGGATATGGTCGAAGGATTGACCAAGAAGTGAATAACTGTCTAATTAACGTGCAATAAACTAGCACTAAATATTAGCCTAGTCTAGAAATTGTTTTTTGCCAAAAACAAAACCGTACATATTACTATGTACGGTTTGGCGGTTTAACTGATTACAGGTTCGCGTCAAGGAACTCTTTCAGTTGAGTTTTTGATAGCGCACCGACTTTGGTCGCTACCACACTGCCGTCTTTAAACAGAAGCAGTGTTGGGATACCGCGGATACCAAACTTAGGTGGTGTTCCTGCGTTATGGTCGATATTCAGTTTGCCGATAGTGAGTTTGCCTGCGTATTCGTCAGCCACTTCATCTAGGATCGGCGCGATCATCTTACAAGGACCACACCATTCCGCCCAAAAGTCAACCAGAACCGGGCCTGCAGCTTTGATTACATCGTTCTCGAAACCGTCATCGGTCAGCTGCAAAATTTTGTCACTCATCTTTCACTCCAATGTGATTTTCTGCACTGGTGATAACTCAACCAGTAAATAGATGCTCTATTGGAATGTATTTACTTCCGTATTGCAAGTGTAAGCTGATATTCTATAGCCATGAAAAAGACGCATATCACAGAGCATAAGTTCGCCGACTTTGGTTTACAACCACAAGTTATTGATGGACTGGAAAAAAAGGGATTCGTTTACTGTACCCCTATCCAAGCATTGGCGTTGCCGGTACTGCTCACCGGCCAAGACATCGCAGGCCAGGCCCAAACGGGGACTGGTAAAACGCTCGCGTTTCTTACTGCTACCTTCAACCATTTATTGACGACCCCTGCTGCGGAAGGCCGAACGGAAACTCAGCCACGCGCCATTATTATGGCTCCGACTCGCGAACTGGCGATTCAGATCTATAACGATGCCGAGCCTTTGTTGGCGACAACTGGGTTAAAAGCCGCGTTGGCTTATGGTGGCGAAAGCTATGATAAACAGCTCGCAAAACTGCAAAGTGGCGTGGATATTCTGATCGGTACGACCGGACGAATTATCGATTTTTATAAGCAGCGAGTGTTCAGCCTCAACTATATTCAAGCTGTAGTTCTGGATGAAGCGGATCGTATGTTCGATCTTGGCTTTATTAAAGATATTCGCTTCTTGTTCCGCCGTATGCCTGAGCCAAAAGATCGTCTCAACATGCTGTTCTCTGCAACCCTCTCTTACCGTGTGCAAGAACTGGCTTTTGAACACATGAACAACCCTGAGCATGTCGTGGTTGAACCGGAGCAAAAAACCGGTCATCGCATCCAAGAGGAACTGTTCTACCCTTCAAATGATCACAAAATGGCTCTGCTGCAGACCTTAGTTGAAGAAGAGTGGCCGGATCGCGCGATCATTTTTGCTAACACCAAACATCGCTGTGAACAGATTTGGGCTCACTTAGCGGCAGATAACCACCGTGTTGGTTTGCTGACCGGTGATGTTCCACAGAAAAAACGTGAGCGTATTTTAGAGCAGTTCACCCAAGGTGATGTAGATATTCTGGTTGCAACAGATGTTGCGGCTCGTGGGTTGCACATTCCTCAAGTGACTCACGTATTTAACTACGACTTGCCTGACGATTGTGAAGACTATGTACACCGTATTGGTCGTACCGGCCGTGCTGGCGCAAGTGGCCACTCGATCAGCTTTGCTTGTGAAGAGTACGCGATCAACTTACCGGCCATCGAAAGCTATATTGAGCATGCGATTCCAACTTCAGACTACGATCCTTCGGCTCTGCTGACCGATCTGCCAGCACCTTTGAGCCTACGTTCGTCGCCACAACAGCGTCGTACCAATACTGCAGGTTCTCGCAACAACGGTGGTAATCGTAAACCGCAGCAACGCCGCCCACGTGCACCACGCCCGAAAAAGGATGCCTGATTTCGCTATGAGCCAAGCCGTTTCTTCACCGCTGTATGCTGCCATTGATTTAGGTTCCAACAGTTTCCACATGTTGGTCGTGCGTCATATCGATGGCAGTGTGCAGACTATGGCAAAAATCAAACGTAAGGTACGTCTGGCCGCAGGCCTAGACGAACATAACGCCTTGAGCTTAGAAGCGATGCAAAGGGGTTGGGACTGTCTCAGCCTTTTTGCCGAGCGACTGCAAGATATTCCAGCCGAGAATATCCGCATCGTAGGTACTGCCACACTGCGTACAGCCACCAATGCTTGCGAATTTATCGCCAAAGCCAACCAAATTTTAGGTCACCCGATCGAGGTTATTTCCGGTGAAGAAGAGGCTGCGACTATCTATAAAGGTGTTGCGCATACTTCTGGTGGCTTAGGCCGCCGTTTGGTGGTGGATATTGGTGGTGCTAGCACTGAAATGATTATTGGTGAGGGTTTTGAAACGAAAGCTCTCACCAGTTTGAAAATGGGGTGTGTGACTTGGTTGGAGCGTCATTTTAAGGACCGTCAACTCACCGCCACTAACTTTAATAATGCCATTCTGGCAGCTAAAGAGATGCTTGACCCCATTCTGGCTCAATATACTGAGCTTGGGTGGAATGTGTGCGTCGGCGCGAGTGGCACAGTGCAAGCTTTACAAGAAATCATGCTCGCGCAGGGTATGGATGAAGTGATCACGCTCGCCAAACTCAAGCGTTTACAGAAACAGGCCATGTTGGCCGATCATCTGGAAGAGTTAGATATCGAGGGCTTAACCCTTGAACGTGCCTTGGTCTTCCCTAGCGGGCTTTCTATTCTTATCGCGATTTTTGAATCACTGAACATCGAAGCGATGACGCTTGCGGGCGGTGCACTGCGTGAAGGACTCGTCTACGAAATGGTTCAAGATTTGCGTCAAGATGATATTCGGGCGCGTACCATTCACTGTGTACAAACACGTTATCAGCTCGATAATGCTTACGCAGAGCAAGTCGCAGCTCTCGCCAGTAAACTATTGGCACAATGTGGTGGCGAAGCGTGGATTAGCGAACCACAAGCTAAAATGCTGCTGCGGACAGCGGCTAAACTGCACGAAATCGGTCTCACCATTGATTATAAAAAAGGGGGAGAGCACAGTGCATATCTGCTGCAAAACCTCGATCTTCCCGGCTATACCCGCGCACAAAAGCACTATTTAGGTGAAATTGTACGCCGCTATCGCGAGCAACTGACTTCTTTACCTGAGCAATACGCACTTTCAGGTACTAGCGGTAAACGTGTACTGCGTCTGCTACGCCTTGCGGTGTTACTCAGCCATCGACGTAATCCTGCATTAGAGCCGGATGTCGAACTGAGTGCCGACGGGGATAAGCTGACCCTAACCATCGATGAGACATGGTTGACGCAAAACCCACTGACACGTGCCGAACTCGAGTTGGAAGCCAACCGTCAAACCGATATTGGCTGGCCGCTCGCCATTGAATTCCGTTAAATCGGACGATGCATTAACACTTAAGCCCTCTTCATGAGGGCTTAATGTTATTAAGGATTTGGCTCGCTTACGAAATACCGTTGAGTAGCGCCCGCAGTTTTAGCGGTTTGATCGGCTTAGCCATAAAACGAAAACCGTTCGATTCAATCCCTTCCAAAATATCTGGGCTACGATCAGCACTGATAATCACCCCTGTAAAACAGTCACCTAGGCGCAAGCGGCACTGCTGCAACACTTCCAACCCCGTACGACCATTATCCAAACGGTAATCAGATAAAATCACATCCGGTATCCACTGCGGCTCAAGTGCTTTCAAGCTGCCATGAATATCGGTGGCGGTTTTCACTTCACAACCCCAGCGTTCAAGCAGATCGCGCATGCCAATCAGAATATCCGATTCATTATCCACGCACAGGACTCGTAGATGCTGCAGCTCAGTTTTCGTATCGGCGACAGGCGTCACGAGACTGACTGGCTGTTGATTGGGCTCGGCACGTTCTAACGTCAGCGAGAAAACACTGCCTAGCCCCGGCCAAGAACGCATCGAAATCTGGTGCCCCAGCACATGAGCAATCCCTTTGGAAATCGCCAACCCCAAACCTAAACCTTGATCCGATCGTACTTGGCTGCCGCGGTTAAACTCTTCGAAAATTTCCTGCTGTTTATCTTCTTCAATGCCAATTCCGTTATCCCACACATCGATCCGCACTTGCCCTGCTACGCGGCGCACCCCAAGGGTCACCTTACCTTTAGGGTTGTAGCGAAATGCGTTGGTCAGGAAATTTTGGATCACTCGGCGCAGCAATTTGGGATCGGAATGCACCCAAAGTGATGAAGGAACGAGGCTAAATTGCACGCCTTGTTTAGCTGCGAGCGCACTAAACTCGGCATTAAGATTCGACAGCACATCCATAATCGCAAAACTGTGTGGATGCAGATCGATTTTGCCGGACTCCAAACGTGAAATATCCAGCAGGTCACTGATCAAATCTTCTGCGGCACCAAGGGCACTCTCAATGTGATGCGCCAGCTTTTGCACCTCCGCTTCTTTAGCCACTTCCGACAGTGAGGAGGCGAAGAGACGCGCTGCATTCAGTGGCTGCATCAGATCGTGGCTGACGGCGGCTAAAAAGCGCGATTTAGATTGCGATTCACGCTCCGAACGCTGAGTGGCTGTCACCAACTGTTTGTTGAGTTTTTCCAACTCGACGGTGCGTTGTAATACCCGCTCCTCTAGCGTTTCATTGGCAATCTTGAGATTTTGTTCGGCTTCTCGAAATACGGTGATGTCGGTAAAGCTCATCACAAACCCGCCACCAGGCATCGGGTTGCCCTGCACTTCAATCACCCGCCCATCGGCACGCACTCGCGAAGAGGTGTGACTTGTCCCCTGCTCCAAGTGATAAACACGCCGCCGCACATGATCTTCCGGATCGCCCGGCCCACACAAACCTTGCTGCGCATTATGCCGGATCACATCCGCAATCGGGCGTCCAACCTGAATCAACCCGGGAGGAAACTCAAATAACTCTAGATAACGCTGGTTCCACGCCACCAAGCGCAGCTGTTTATCCACCACCGCAATCCCTTGGCCAATGTGTTCAATCGCCCCTTGCAATAAGCCACGGCTGAAATCGTACAATTCAGAGGCTTCATCGACGATGGTCGCCACCTCTTCAAGCTGCATCTTGCGCCCTTGCAGCGCCGAGGTGAGCACCAATTTGGCCGAAGAGGCACCAAACACCCCCGCCAGCACCCGCTCAGTATGGCGAATTAAGGTAGAAGAGGCTTGCTGATTGGGCAACAGTGTTTCGCGCTGCTGGCTCCAATACTGGGCAAACGCATTACGCACCCGAGAACGTCCGACAAAACGTGAAGCCAACATTTCCAGTTCACCGACGGTCACGCGGCTTTGATAGAGGCTCATGTTTTCGTTTTCTGGTAGCGGAGTACCAACAAACGCCGCCGCTTGCAAACGCTCACTCAAACTGGCGCGCGTCACTAAAGAGATGCCGATATAACACAAGGTATTGAGCATTACGCTCAGAAGCATGCCCCAGTCGGCACTTTTTAAACCGAACGCCACCAACCAATCAGGAGGAGTGATCACCCACAGCAGCACGTTATTACTGGCATCCCCCGCCAGCATATCTGTCGCGCTCATCAGGGTAATCAGCCATAAAGCAAACCCAACAGCTAAACCGACATACACCCCTTTGCGATTGCCCTCTCGCCAGTACATGCCGCCAAAAATCGCAGGTGCAAACTGAGTAATGGCGGAAAACGACAGAAAACCGATCGCCGATAACGAAGGAATACTGTCGAGTACCAGATAAAAACCCCACGCACCAAACAGCAAAAGTAGGATTAAGGTGCGGCGGATCACCACCAACAAACCGGAAAAATGGCGATGCGTACGCTGCGACAAGCGCATCCGACGCAGCAGTAAAGGCATCACTAAATCATTGGATACCATGATCGCAAGGGCAATGGTCGAGACAATCACCATCCCCGATGCTGCCGACGTGCCACCCAAGAAGGCCAATAGAGCCATATCATGTGCCCCAGCAGAAGCGGGCAAACTGATCACAAACGTATCGGGTGAGGTACTTGGCAACAAACCTTGACCGGTCCAGGCAATCGGTAGCACAAACACACTCATTAACAGCAAGTAAACCGGAAATAGCCAACGCGCCGTGTGCAGATCTTGCGGCCGTTCATTCTCCACCACCATAGTATGAAATTGGCGCGGTAGGCAGACGATGGCAATCATAGTCAGCAGCGTATGGATAAATAAGGTCGGCCAGTTGGGTGCTTGGTAAGTACGAGAGGCGATCTCAGAAAGCTCCAATCCATTGGTACGCCAAGCCAAATACGCGATAAACACGCCAACACAAAGAAAGGCCACCAATTTGACGATCGACTCAAAAGCGATCGCCATCATCATCCCGCGGTGGTGCTCGGTATTGTCAATGTGCCGCGTACCAAACAACATGGTAAACAACGCCAATGCCAACACCACAAACCAAGACACATGAGACTCTTGGTAGCCGTATTCACTCATTAAATCAGGGGCAACGATGTTCAAGCCCATGGTAATGCCGCGCAGTTGCAGTGCGATGTAAGGCAAAATACCGAGCACGGCGATCACCGTCACCGCCACGGCTAACCCTTGTGATTTGCCGTAACGAGCCGCGATAAAATCGGCAAGTGAGGTAATGTGTTCACGTTTGGCGATCAAAATCAGCCGTGCCAAAACCCGCCAACCAAACACAAACATTAATATGGGGGCGATATAAATCGGTAGAAACGACCAAGGATTCACACTCGCCTGCCCAACCGTGCCGTAAAACGTCCACGAGGTACAGTAAACCGCAATCGACAAGCTATAGATCCATGGCCGCCAATTCGCTAACCAACGGGTTTGCCGGTCACCATACCAAGCAATCAAAAACAGCACGCCGAGATACGCGAGCGAAACGGGAATCACCAACCAACCTTGCATCAGACATCCTTGCCGTTGCGAAATTAAAAAAGCTTCTCTTGTGAGAAGCTTTATTTAAACGAGGTTACAAAATGAACTCAATCAGCACGGTTTAATTCTGTGCTTCAGGCTCCGCTTTCACGTGGCTGACATCTTGTACCTGTGAAGGAGGCATATCGACTCGAATCAATAATGCCAATGCTCCCATACCAGCCATAACCCAAAACACCATCGCGCCCCAATGTTCGTAACCCCAGCCGCTCAAGGTTGTCATACCGGCAATCACGGCGCCCAGAGGGATGGCGTTATACAACGCTTGCAGTGCCACCATTTTATTTTGCGGAACATGTTGGATGTACTGAATAGCCGCGATGTGCGCCATCGCAAAGGTCACCCCATGCAGCATTTGAATCGCCACCAACGCCACAATCGTCGTGGTTGATGCCGTTAAACCCCAGCGTACCATCACGCCAAGCGATGCCACCAAAAACAGAGTACGCAAGCTCCAGCCCGCGAACCAACGTTTGCTAAACGCAAACACCAACACTTCCGACACCACCCCTAAGCTCCATAAATAACCGATGATGTCTTCAGAATGACCCGCTTGCTTCCAATAAATCGAACCAAAACTGTAATACGCCGCATGGCTGCCTTGAATGAGCGCAACCAGCAATAAAAACTTCACGATCGGCCATTCAGTCAGTAACTGAGTTAATTTCGGACGCACCGCGTGGGCGGCATGTTCCGTCACCGGCATAGGGTTGGTTTGGCGTAAACTGAAAAGCAGTGATACCGCGACCCCAACCAGTGCGGTATACAAAATCATTGAGCTTCCCCACTGCGCGACCAAATAGCCCACCACGGTTGAACCCGCAATAAAAGCCACCGAGCCCCATAACCGCGTACGCCCATAATCAAGCATTTTGAGTTTCGCGTAGTAGTTCGCCATTGCATCCGAGAGTGGAACAATAGGGCCACAGCACAAGTTAAACAGCACCGTCGCTAACGCCATCAGCCAAAAACTGCCACCCGTAAAAAAGTGAAATCCGACAAACAACAACGCCGCAAAACTGAGCCAACGTAGTGCTGGCATGAGCTGCTCAACACGATGTAAACGTGGCGTGAGCACCAGGTTCGCGACACAGCGCGTTGCAAAACCAATTCCCACTAACAAACCAATATCGGTAGCAGAGACGCCTTGGTCAGCAAACCAAAGCGACCAAAATGGTAGGTAAACGCCGTACGCAAAGAAAAAACCGATGAAATATTGTGAAATCCAACCATAGGGAGTGGGGGTAAACATGATCATTCCTAATCAAAAAAGGGAGGTAAAAACGCGCACATTATGCATGTGGATTAACGTCTAAAAAAGGGAAGATTGCACAACCCATCATTTCCCGATTGCACTTAATCTCAGCCCTGAAATCCCCCACCTTCGTGCATTAGACCAAAGTCGTCTGGAGGGTAAGGGGAAATTTGTCACACTTAGTGAACCTGTCCCACCGATGAGTGCACCCTATGCCAGATAAGTTCAATATGCAGTCACCACCGTTCAACCGCTTGACGGTCGAGCAACAGCACCAACTGCGCAGTGCTTTGGATGTGGCCTATTTTCGGCAGCGTGATGTGCTGATTGACACACAACAGCCAAGCACTCATCTGCATATTTTGATCAAAGGGACAGTTGAAGAGCGCAGCCCCGACGGGAAAGAAGTCTTCGCTCATTACGCGAATGATGACTTGTTTGATGTGCGCGCCATGTTTGATGAACAGAGTAAGCATCAATACATGGCCTTAGAAGACACCTTGTCTTATCTGCTGCCTAAGACAACTTTCTTGCAGTTGTACGAACAAAACGGTGAATTCGCCGCGTATTTCGATAATAACCTCGCCAAACGCCAAGAATTAATTGAAGCCGCCGCGCAGCAGAAAAACATCGCAGAATTCATTCTGACTAAAGTCGATAGCTCCATCTATCATCCGCCTTTCATTTTGTCGCCAGACCTGCCGCTCAACACCGTGACTCAATTGATGAAAGAGCGGGGCATTGACGCGGCGTTAGTCGCTCTTGAGCCGCATGACCCAAGATTAGATCGCCTCCATGCCCATCCTTACGCGATTGTGACACGCACCAATATGCTGCATGCAGTCATGCTCGAAGGCCGCCCTTTGGATACGCCCGTCGGTGAAATTGCCACCTTTCCGGTATTGCACGTCGATGAGGGCGATTTTTTGTTTAATGCCATGGTGATGATGACGCGCCAACGCATTAAACGGGTTATGGTGTGTAATGGCAATCAAGCCGTGGGGTTGCTGTCGATGATTCAGATCCTCAGTGCATTCTCCACCCATTCTCATGTATTGACGCTCGCGATTGCCCGTGCCGCCAGCATTGATGAGTTAGCACTCGCGGCTAATAAACAGCGTGAATTGGTAGAAAATCTCATGTCACGCGGCGTGCGTACCCGTTTTGTGATGGAACTGATTTCCGCCGTCAATGAACAGATCATCGAAAAAGCCTTTGAATTAGTGGTTCCTCCGGCGTTGCACGATCAGTGCTGCTTAGTGGTGCTCGGCTCGGAAGGTCGTGGCGAGCAGATCCTCAAAACCGATCAAGACAACGCGCTGATCATTCAAGATGGTTTGGAATGGCACCAATGCCAACCGATCATGGAAAACTTCACCCACACCTTACTTCAACTGGGTTATCCACTCTGCCCCGGTAAAGTGATGGTCAATAACCCGAAATGGGTGCGCAGCCAAAGCGAATGGAAACGCACCCTTTCTGATTGGGTGAAAGCCGCTCGCCCCGAACAAGTGATGGACATCGCCATTTTTGCCGATGCCCATGCCGTGGCCGGAAACCGCGCCTTGCTGGCGCCAGTGAAAACCTATTTACGCCAATTAATGGCCGATCAAGAGCTCATCTTGGCCGAATTCACCCGTCCGGCTCTCAACTTCTCGGTACCGCTCACCTTGTTTGGTAACGTAAAAAGCAGCAAGCAAGGGATTGATATTAAGCAAGGCGGCATTTTCCCCATCGTACATGGTGTGCGCGCCTTAAGTTTGGAGCACGCCATCGAGGCCAATAACACCTTTGACCGAATTGAAGCGCTCGTACACAAACGCGTTCTTGAACAAGAGACCGGCGACAACCTAAGCGAAGCCTTTAAGCTATTTTTGAAACTGCGCCTAGCCCAGCAACTTGGTAATCAGCACAGCACTAACCAGATCGACTTCAAGCAGCTCGACCGTACCGAGCGCGATTTATTGCGTCACAGCCTGCATGTGGTGAAAAAATTTAAACAGTGGCTCGGTTACCACTATCAAATACGTGATTGAGGTGCGGAATGAACTGGTTACTGCGCCGCTACTGGCACGCCAAGCTTAAGGATTCTCCCTATCAACGGCTGTTTGAAACGGCTCGCCATCATGAGTACGTCTCGCTCGATTGCGAAACCACTAGCCTAGATCCTAAACGCGCCGAGCTGGTGACTATCGCTGCGACCAAAATTATCGACAACCGTATATTGACCAGTCAGCCGTTTGAAGTGCGACTGTGCGCACCGCAGTCGCTCGACTCGGGCTCGGTTCGCATTCATAAAATTCGCCATCAAGATTTGCAAGATGGACTGAGTGAAAAGGAAGCGCTGATCCAACTCATCGATTTCATTGGTAATCGGCCTTTAGTGGGCTACCACATTCGTTACGATAAAACGATTTTGGATATCGCCTGCCGTAAGCATCTCGGCTTTCCGCTGCCTAATCGACTGATTGAAGTGAGCCAGATCTATCACGATAAACTGGAAAAACATCTGCCCAATGCCTACTTCGACCTGAGTTTAGAGGCAATTTGCCGCCATCTGGATCTCCCATTGCAAGACAAACACGACGCGCTGCAAGATGCGATTGCCGCCGCTTTAGTCTTTGTGCGCTTGACCAAGGGCGATTTACCACAATTTATTGCTCCCGGTGTGTAATCAGCACTGCATTTCAGTGATCTCTCCCGCTCTTTTGTTGACTGGTTGCCGTGAAATCCCCTCAGCTCAGGCTTTCATCCTAAAGTCTAATTGTAGAAATTCCTGCCCTGACTGAGAGTTATAAGCGAAACGAATTTCCTCCTCTCGTGTTTCAAACGCGCCATTTCAGGAAATTTGCCGAATTCACAAGGAGAACCCGCAATGAGTGAAGCCCATATTTATCCGGTCAAACAGAACATCAAAGCGCATACCCATGCCGATAACGACACTTATCTGGCAATGTATCAGCAATCAATCAAAGATCCGGAAGGCTTTTGGAGCGAGCACGGCAAAATCGTCGACTGGATTAAACCCTTTACTAAGGTCAAACATACTTCTTTTGACCCAGGCCATATCGATATTCGCTGGTTCGAAGATGGCACCTTAAACGTCTCTGCCAACTGTATCGATCGTCATCTGGCGACGCGTGGCGACCAAGTCGCGATTATTTGGGAAGGTGACGACCCAACTCAAGACAAAACCCTGACTTATAAGCAACTGCACCAAGAAGTGTGCCGTTTTGCCAATGCGCTGAAAGAACAAGGCGTACGTAAGGGCGATGTCGTGTGTATCTACATGCCAATGGTGCCAGAAGCGGCAGTAGCCATGCTCGCTTGTACCCGTATTGGTGCAGTGCATACTATCGTCTTTGGGGGCTTCTCACCGGAGGCGCTAGCAGGCCGTATTATCGACTCTAACGCCAAATTGGTGATCACCGCCGACGAAGGGGTTCGTGGCGGCCGAGCCGTCCCCCTAAAGAAAAATGTGGATGAAGCACTCACCAACCCAGAAGTCAAAAACATCAGCAAAGTGATGGTACTCAAGCGCACCGGCGGCAATGTCGCTTGGCATGAGCACCGTGATATTTGGTGGCATGAAGCAACGGCAAAAGCGTCCGATCATTGCCCACCAGAGGAGATGAAAGCCGAAGATCCGCTGTTTATCCTCTACACTTCCGGTTCAACCGGCAAGCCGAAAGGCGTATTGCACACCACGGGCGGTTACTTAGTCTATGCGACCATGACCTTCAAATATGTGTTCGACTATCAACCTAACGAAGTGTTTTGGTGTACTGCCGACGTAGGTTGGATCACCGGTCACTCCTATCTGGTGTATGGCCCATTGGCGAATGGCGCAAAAACTATTTTGTTTGAAGGTGTACCTAACTACCCCACTACCGCACGCATGAGCGAAGTGGTGGATAAACACAAGGTCAACATTCTTTACACTGCGCCAACGGCGATCCGTGCGCTGATGGCCAAAGGTGATGAAGCGATTAAAGGCACCCGCCGTGACAGCTTGCGCATTATGGGCTCTGTGGGTGAACCAATTAACCCAGAAGCATGGGAATGGTACTACCGCACGATCGGTAACGAAAAATCACCGATTGTGGATACTTGGTGGCAAACCGAAACGGGCGGCATCTTGATCACGCCACTGCCGGGTGCAACCGCACTGAAACCTGGTTCGGCGACACGCCCCTTCTTTGGCGTACAGCCAGCACTGGTCGATAACATGGGCGAAATTGTGGAAGGCGCAACTGAAGGTAACTTGGTGCTGCTCGATTCATGGCCGGGGCAAATGCGTACTGTGTATGGCGATCACGACCGCTTTGAACAAACCTACTTCTCCACCTTTAAAGGCATGTACTTTACCGGTGATGGTGCACGTCGCGATGAAGATGGTTACTACTGGATCACAGGCCGCGTCGATGACGTACTCAACGTTTCTGGTCACCGCATGGGTACGGCAGAAATTGAATCCGCACTGGTGGCATTCAATAAGATTGCCGAAGCTGCCGTGGTCGGTGTTCCACACGACATCAAAGGCCAAGCGATTTACGCTTACATCACACTCAATGATGGGGTGTACCCAAGTGCTGAGCTGCATAAAGAAGTGAAAGATTGGGTACGCAAAGAGATTGGCGCTATCGCGACACCAGATGTCCTGCACTGGACCGATGCGCTACCGAAAACCCGCTCAGGTAAAATTATGCGCCGCATTTTGCGTAAAATTGCCACCGGCGATACCAGCAACTTGGGCGATACCTCAACGCTAGCGGATCCAAGCGTAGTTGACCGCCTGATTGCCGAAAAAGCGCAACTGAAATAACAACGACGATACCCTAATAACTTAACGTCACAGGTGGGTAGTTGAGTGAGTGAGACAATCCCAATTGCATCGACAAGCGATGTAATTGGGCTAACGAGCTTAACCACGGTAGCGTCAAGTAGAAAGGGATAAACCTTTGCTTGCTATTCAAAACTCCGGAACACTTGATGGCCGGAGTTTTTCTTTTGCCTTTACGCTAGCCAATCACTGTTCCTCGCGCATTGTTCCGCTCATGACGTAAAAATGAAGGGATCTGGTTACGAACCAATAACCATCTTGCAAGAAAACACACTCCACTTTGCAAAACATTGGGTTTAGGCTCATCGTATTCGCTGGTTATCTCCCCTATTTTGTTAACCTGACTGCAGATTCAAACCATCAAACTAGGTGATTAGACCAGTAAATTGCTGCCATTTGTTATGAATTAGCTATAATCGTGGGCAATTTAATAAAATCCGCGAACTTTTGACAAAAACTTTATGTCGAATAAGTAAATTTGTGGGAAACTGCTTATTCACCACACAATAAAGGACGATGGCTACACAATGACTGCAAAATCTCGCATTCTTGTTCTAAACGGACCAAACCTCAATTTATTGGGTTTGCGTGAACCTGCCCACTATGGTTCACAGACTTTGGAACAGATCGTATCGACATTGCACGAGCAAGCACAACAGGCAGGCATTGAGTTAGAACATCTGCAATCTAACCGCGAATATGAGCTGATTGAAGCCATTCACCAAGCTTTCGGCAAAGTGGATTTCATCATCATCAATCCGGCGGCCTTTACCCATACTAGTGTTGCGTTACGCGATGCCTTGCTTGGGGTGGCGATTCCTTTTATTGAAGTGCATTTGTCCAACGTTCATGCACGTGAGCCCTTCCGCCATCACTCCTACCTATCTGATAAAGCCCAAGGGGTGATTTGTGGTTTAGGCGCTCAAGGTTACGAATTCGCTTTGTCTGCCGCGATTCGAGCGTTGCAGGCCAAGCAATAAAGACACTCTGCAGCCCATTGGGGCTGTCTTATTCACAAGATAAAAGAGAAAGAAACATGGATATCCGCAAAATCAAGAAGCTTATCGAGTTAGTTGAAGAGTCTGGCATCGCAGAACTGGAAATTTCTGAAGGTGAAGAGTCAGTACGCATCAGTCGTTATGGCCAACCAGCTCCAGCACCTCAAGTGCACTACGCAGCAGCTCCCGCTCCCGTTGCGGCACCAGCGCCTGTTGCTCAAGCAGCAGTAGCCGAAGCACCTGTAGCAGCTAAAGTACCAACAGGCCATAAAGTGCTTTCTCCAATGGTCGGCACGTTCTACAGCTCACCAAGCCCAGACGCCAAAGCGTTTGTCGAAGTAGGTCAGAGTGTATCTGTTGGCGATACTCTGTGTATCGTTGAAGCGATGAAAATGATGAACCAGATCGAAGCGGACAAATCAGGCGTAGTAACGGCGATTCTTGTTCAAGATGGTCAGCCAGTTGAATTCGACCAACCGCTTGTTGTTATCGAATAATCGAGGCCACCTTTATGTTAGATAAAGTAGTCATCGCGAACCGGGGTGAAATTGCGCTCCGTATTCTTCGTGCATGTAAAGAATTAGGTATCAAGACGGTAGCCGTGCATTCAACCGCTGACCGCGACTTGAAACACGTGCTGCTGGCCGATGAGTCTATCTGTATCGGCCCTGCAAAAAGCATCGACAGCTACCTGAACATTCCACGCATTATCTCTGCAGCGGAAGTCACTGGTGCAGTGGCAATCCACCCAGGTTACGGCTTTTTGTCTGAAAACGCGGATTTCGCAGAACAAGTTGAACGCAGTGGCTTCATCTTTGTGGGTCCAAAAGCGGAAACCATCCGTTTGATGGGCGACAAAGTGTCAGCGATCAACGCGATGAAAAAAGCCGGTGTACCTTGTGTACCAGGTTCAGACGGCCCATTGGATAACGACGAAGCGAAAAACAAAGCTCACGCAAAACGCATCGGCTACCCAGTGATTATCAAAGCCTCTGGCGGCGGCGGCGGTCGTGGTATGCGTGTGGTGCGTAACGAAGCTGAATTGACCAAATCGATCCAGATGACGCGCGCAGAAGCGAAAGCCGCATTCAACAACGACATGGTGTACATGGAGAAATTCCTAGAGAACCCACGTCACGTTGAAGTGCAAGTGATTGCTGATGGTCAAGGCAATGCGATTCATCTTGGTGAGCGTGACTGTTCAATGCAGCGTCGTCACCAAAAAGTAGTGGAAGAAGCACCAGCACCGGGCATCACTGAAGACTTGCGTAAGTTCATCGGTGAGCGTTGTACCCGTGCGTGTATCGAGATCGGTTACCGTGGTGCCGGTACGTTTGAATTCCTGTACGAAAACGGTGAGTTCTACTTCATTGAAATGAACACCCGTATTCAGGTTGAGCACCCAGTGACTGAAATGATCACCGGCGTTGACCTGATCAAAGAACAGTTGCGTATCGCCGCTGGTCAACCGCTGTCTTTCAAACAAGAAGACATCAAAATCCGCGGCCATGCGATCGAGTGTCGTATCAACGCGGAAGACCCAGAGCGCTTCCTACCTTGCCCAGGCAAGATTGAACGTTTCCACGCAGCGGGCGGTATGGGTGTACGTTGGGAGTCACACATTTACTCTGGCTACACCGTACCAGCACACTACGATTCGATGATCGGCAAACTCATCACTTACGGTGAAAACCGTGATGTAGCGATTGCTCGTATGCGTAACGCGCTCAATGAGATGATTGTTGAAGGGATCAAAACCAACATCCCACTGCAACAATCGATCATGAAAGATGAAAACTTCCAGAAAGGTGGCACTAACATCCACTATCTGGAGAAAAAACTCGGTATCAAGTAAGCCGCCGTTTTTATTCTCATCGCGCATAGTCCAATCAACACTCCCCAAACGACTTGGATTGGCTGATTGCACTAGGAATACGATAAAGCCCACTCCGGTGGGCTTTTTGTTTTAATTCCGCACACTTTCTGGCCTGAACATCAGTGGCAAATCTGCTACACTCTGCGCCAATCTAAACCCGATGAGATCTTAAGCCATGCCTTGGATTCAAATTAAACTCAATGCGACTAACGACAATGCAGAAGCGATTGGCGATATGCTGATGGAAGAAACTGGCGCCGTGTCTGTCACTTTCCTCGATGCCCAAGATACGCCTGTATTTGAACCTCTGCCGGGTGAAACCCGCCTTTGGGGGGATACCGATGTGGTGGCACTGTACGAAGCGGATATGGATACCTCGCTGATCCTTCAGCAGATCAAAGCAAGCAACATGCTAGCTGAAGGTTTTGCTCACAAAGTGGAGCAAGTGGAAGACAAGGACTGGGAACGCGAATGGATGGATAACTTCCACCCAATGCAATTTGGTCGCCGCCTCTGGATTTGCCCAAGCTGGCGTGAAGTGCCAGACCCACAAGCGGTGAACGTGATGCTCGACCCAGGCTTGGCTTTTGGTACCGGCACTCACCCCACGACCGCACTGTGCCTAGAGTGGTTGGATAACCTCGACCTGACTGGCAAAACCGTGATCGATTTTGGTTGTGGCTCGGGCATTCTGGCGATTGCTGCCATCAAACTTGGCGCCGCGAAAGTGATCGGTATTGATATCGATCCACAAGCTCTACTGGCGTCCAAAGACAACGCAGCACGTAACGGCGTGGAAGATCAAATCGAAGTTTACCTGCCGAAAGACCAACCAGAAGGTTTGCTGGCTGATGTGGTAGTCGCGAACATTCTGGCCGGCCCACTACGTGAGCTTTCTCCGATCATCAAAGGACTCCTGAAGCCCGGCGGCCAACTGGCCATGTCTGGCATTTTAGATACGCAAGCCGAAAGCGTAGCGGAATTCTACCGTGACGATCTGGAACTTGACCCCATCGCAGAAAAGAGCGAATGGTGCCGCATTTCTGGCCGCAAGCTAGGCTAGACAAGACTTTGAAGCCTAATTGACTGATAAATCGACTATTTGGCAAAACAATTTGCCAATGCTCAAATATTAGTCTTTTCAGGCATCAAAAAAATGCGTAAAATGCGCGCCCTTGCTGGTACGAAGCTGTGAAGACGTTTTGAAAATCGGAAATCATCAACTTAAGAACAATCTGATCGTCGCCCCTATGGCGGGTGTCACCGACAGACCCTTTCGAGAGTTATGTTTACGCTACGGGGCAGGAATGGCGGTCAGTGAAATGATGTCATGCAATCCTGCGTTGTGGAAAACGGCCAAATCGCAAAACCGTATGGTACATGAAGGCGAATCGGGCATTCGCTCAGTACAAATTGCGGGAAGCGATCCACAGCTCATGGCCGAAGCCGCGCAGTTCAGCGTTGAAAACGGTGCGCAAATCATCGATATCAACATGGGCTGCCCAGCCAAAAAAGTAAATAAAAAGCTAGCCGGCTCTGCACTACTCCGCCATCCGGATGTGATTGAAAGCATCCTGAAAACGGTCGTCAATGCAGTGAATGTTCCTGTGACACTCAAAACCCGTACTGGCTGGGATACAGACAATAAAAACTGTGTCTCGATTGCTCAATTAGCCGAAGACTGCGGCATTCAGGCATTGGCTCTCCACGGACGTACCCGTGCCTGCATGTACAAAGGTGAGGCGGAATACGACAGCATTAAAGCGGTGAAAGCGGCTGTGAGCATTCCAGTTATCGCTAACGGTGATATCGATAGCCCGGAAAAAGCCCGCTACGTACTGGAGTACACCGGTGCAGACGCTTTAATGATCGGTCGTCCAGCCCAAGGACGACCATGGATTTTTCAGGAAATCCAACACTTTTTGGAACACGGCACCACAATGCCAGAACTTCCGATTTCGGAAGTGAAAGACATCATGCTTGGTCATGTAAAAGCACTCCATCAGTTTTATGGAGAGTACTTAGGCCCACGGATTGCACGCAAACACGTGAGTTGGTATCTGCAAGAGCATGAACAAGCGAGTGCGTTTCGCCGTACCTTCAACGCCATTGAGACTGCTGACCAGCAACTTGATGAGCTCGAAGGGTATTTTGATAACGTTGCATCATAATTAAGAGAAGAGCTAGACCGAATATGTTCGAACAAAATCTGACTTCAGAAGCTTTAACCGTTACTACCGTAACTTCACAAGACCAAATCACGCAAAAGCCACTGCGTGACTCTGTTAAAGCGTCTCTTAAAAATTACTTGGCTCAACTGAACGGCCAAGAAGTGACTGAACTGTATGAATTAGTTCTAGCTGAAGTTGAACAACCACTTCTGGACACCATCATGCAATACACTCGCGGTAACCAAACTCGCGCAGCAACTATGATGGGTATCAACCGCGGCACTCTTCGTAAGAAACTGAAAAAATACGGCATGAACTAATCTTCACCGACGTTTTTTAAGCCCTGACTTTGTCAGGGCTTTTTTATTGGTTTGTATTCCACACACTCAATGGTTGTGCGCATTCCGTCACTTCTTCATAATGTTACTCATAACATTTTATAAAAGACTCAATAACCTATGACAAGAAAACAGCGCGCGACATTGCAAGATGTTGCGGATCAAGTTGGCGTAACAAAAATGACTGTGTCGCGTTATCTGAGAAACCCGGATTCGGTGGCGGCAGCCACGCGGGAGAAGATAGCGCTGGTGGTCGAGGCTTTGGGATACATTGAAAATCGCGCCCCTGCGATGCTCTCCAAGTCATCCAGTAAAGCGATTGGTATTTTACTACCTTCCTTATCGAACCAAATTTTTGCCTCTTTTGTACAAGGAATTGAAGCGGTAACTAAAGCTAATGGCTACGAAACCCTACTCGCCCACTTTGGTTACGATGAAGAGGAAGAAGAGCGAAAAATTGCGTCACTGCTCGCTTATCAGGTCGATGGTCTCATCCTCACTGAAAGCCATCACACCAAACGTACCTTACAAATGATTGCCAACTCTGGCGTACCGGTAGTCGAAACCATGGAACTGCCCGCCAACCCGATCGATATGGCGGTGGGTATGGATCACGTTGAAGCCTCTTATCAGGCGGTGAAAAAAATCATCGCAGCGGGCAAACGTTCGATTGCCTATTTCGGCGCACGGCTCGATACCCGTACCAAACTGCGTATGCAGGGCTATGACCAAGCGATGCAAGAAGCCGGGCTTCCCATTAAACATGTATTAACCGGTTCGCATTCGAGCTTCTCTCTCGCGGCTCAGTTGCTTGATGAAGCCTTTGCTCGTTACCCCGATCTGGATGGCGTGTTCTGCACCAACGATGACATTGCGATTGGTACTTTGTTGGTGGCGCAACAACGCGGCATTCGAATTCCAGAACAGCTTTCGGTGATTGGTTATAACGCGTTGGACATCGGTCGTACCATTACCCCGAAACTGACCAGTGTCGATACGCCACGTTATGCGATTGGTGAGAAAAGTGCCGAACTGTTGATTGCCGCGCTCAAAGGGGAGCGCGCTGAAAATCATGTGCTGGATATGGGCTATCGTTTTACTGCGGGTGAGAGCGTATAACGCCAAAATCGATGACAGAGATACGAAAAAGGCGGTATACACCGCCTTTTTTGATGCTTCACCTTCTGCAAGGTTAAACAATAAAGCTCGCACCCAGCTCTGCCGAAGATACGGCTTGGCGCATCACTTTAAATAGTTCACGGCCCCACATTTGTTGGTCACGCTCGGTATCGAGTGCCAAGGCTTGGCGGTGACTCATGTCAGTCAGGTTTTCCAACGTACCCGTGCTGCAATCTAGGCGCACTAGGTCACCATCACGCACTAGGCCAATGGCTCCGCCGCGTACCGCTTCTGGTGATACATGGATAGCGGAAGGAATTTTGCCTGATGCGCCGGACAAACGACCATCCGTCACTAACGCGACTTTGAATCCAGCCTTTTGCACGTTGCCCAAAATTGGCATCAGTTTGTGCAACTCTGGCATACCATTGGCCGCTGGGCCATTGTGCGTCACCACCACGATGCAATCTTTATTGAGCTCGCCACGCTGGTACGCGGCTTCCACTTCATGCTGACATTGGAATACCACCGCCGGTGCTTCAATGATTCGCTGCTCCTCTTTCACCGCAGAGACTTTAATCACCGCACGGCCTAAGTTACCGCTGAGCACTTTGGTGCCGCCAGTCGCTTGGAAACACGCTTCGCTAGCCGCGATCACTTGCGCATCACGCGTGCCATCACACGCAACCCAACGCAGCTCGCCGTCCACCAACTCAGGCAGAGTCAGCTGATCACTAAACTCACCAAACACTGGTGTTACGTCTGAATGCAGCAACTTGGCTTCATGCAAACGCTTCATCAGCGCGGGTACACCGCCCGCTTGTTGGAAAGCGTTCATATCCGCGGGGCCATTCGGGTACACCTTCGCTAGCAGAGGAACCACGTCAGACAGATCACTCATGTCTTGCCACGTCAGCAAAATTCCTGCCGCACGTGCCACCGCCAGCATATGAATCGTATGGTTCGTGCTGCCACCTGATGCCAACAGAGCCACAATACCATTAAGTAAGCTTTTCTCTGTTACCACTTCATAGAGTGGTCGATATTGAGCGGAACCTTGCGTCATGCTAGCGATTTTTACGGTGGCATCATCATTCAATGCTTGGCGCAGCGCTGAGTGAGGGTGCACAAACGCCGAGCCCGGCAGCATCAACCCCATCGCTTCAAACACTAATTGGTTGGTGTTGGCGGTGCCGTAGAAAGTACACGTACCCGGCGCGTGGTAAGCCTGACACTCCATATTCAGCAGTGCCTCTTTACCCACTTCACCCGCCGCATACTTTTGGCGAATATCGACTTTCTCTTCGTTACTGATACCAGTCGCCATTAATCCTGCAGGCATAAACGCGGTCGGCAGATGAGCGTAAGAGAGCGCGCCCATCAATTGCCCCGGGGCAATTTTGTCACAGATGCCGAGCAGCAAAGTGGCATCAAACACATTGTGACTGAGGGAGAGTGCGGTCGCCTGCGCAATCAAATCACGCGAAAACAGCGACATATCCATCCCCGGTTGGCCCTGCGTCACGCCATCGCACATCGCGGGCACACCTCCGGCTACCTGCGCTGTGTGGCCATATTCAGCCAACACCATTTTAATGCGGTCTGGATAGTGCTGATAAGGTTGATGCGCACTGAGCATGTCATTGTACGAGGTGACAATCGCCACATTACTGCGCGTGAAATCGAGAATCGCTTTTTTCTCTGTGCTGCAAGAGGCCGCCACTGCGTGGGCTAAATTACCGCAAGAGAGTGAGGTGCGACCTTTGCCGGCTTTTTCTTGTGCTTGACTGCGTGCAATGAATGCCGCGCGTGCTTCACGGCTACGCTCGATTAGATTTTCAGTGACTTTGGCTAAAACCGGATGAATCATAACCCCTCCTGCTCTTGCAGTGCTTGAATGGCACCATTCACAATCTCTTGCACTGAGCAATCAATCGAAATGATCAGCGTTTTCGGCTCACCATCTGGGCGCTGTAAGGTTTCAAATTGGCTGTTGACCATGTTCTCTTTCATGAAATGGCCTTGGCGAGCGCGCATACGCTCCATGATCAGCTCTTTCGAGCCATCTAAGAACAAGAAGGTCACATTCTGGTTGCCTTCACGGATCTGATCGCGGTACTGCTTTTTGAGTGCCGAACACACAATCACGCCGTGTTCATTTTTACTCTCAAGGCTGTAGGCGGCATCGCGAATACGCTCCAACCAAGGCTTACGGTCTTCGTCATCTAACGGTTGGCCGGAGGCCATTTTCTGAATATTGGCGCGCGGATGAAGATCATCTCCATCAATGAATTTACGTCCAGTCTGCTTTGCCAATAACTCACCAATGGTGCTTTTACCGCAAGCACAAACCCCCATCACAATGATGCTACTACCGGCCATAACGACTCCTTAATACCAAACTTGCGCGTGATCGCATTTTTAAAATTCACTTCGAAATATGGGTTTATCTTATTCATGTTATGGGTAACATGTTACCGGTAACTTCACTAAATGTGAGCTATAACACAAACTATAAAATCTGGACGGTGAACTCATGGCCCCTTTACTACAAACCTCTGATCCAACCTATCTCTTATCCGTGGCGGCGGTTGCGATTGTTGCGCTACTGCTGCTGATTATTCGCTTTAAAATCCACGCTTTTGCTTCACTGACCTTAGTCAGTTTAGGCACGGCGATTGCCACTGGCGTCTCTTCAGACAAGGTGGTTTCCACCATGATGACGGGGTTTGGCGGTACGCTCGCTTCCGTTGCGTTACTGGTCGGCCTTGGTGCAATGATCGGTAAAATTTTAGAAGTGACAGGCGGTGCGAAAGTGCTGGCGGATACGCTGATCGGCCGCTTCGGCGAACAGCGCGCCCCGTTTGCGCTCGGCGTAGCATCGCTACTGTTTGGCTTCCCCATCTTCTTTGATGCGGGCCTGATTGTGATGATGCCGATCATTTTCAGCGTTGCGAAACGCTTTGGTGGCTCACCACTGAAATACGCGCTGCCTTCAGCAGGTGCGTTTGCGGTAATGCACGCCTTTGTTCCACCTCACCCGGGGCCGGTTGCGGCAGCCGAACTGCTGGGTGCAAACATTGGCCTGCTCCTGATGGTCGGTATTCTGGTGGCAATCCCAACATGGTATTTGGGCGCTTACTTATTCGGTCTGTATGCCGGTAAAAAATTCGACATCCCTCTGTCTAAAGCGTTCTTCAATACCGATGCGATCATTGATGAAGCCAAGCTGCCAAAATTCGCCACGGTAATGACCATTCTGGTATTGCCAGTACTGCTGATTTTCATGGATACCGGCTTAAACACCCTCGCGGTTGCAGGCATCATTGATGGCAAAACACCGGCCGTAGAATTCCTACGTATGCTGGGGAAAACTCCGATTGCTCTGTTGATCACTCTGCTGGTTTGTTTGGCGGCATTTGCCAAAGATTACGGTATGGCACGCCTCGAAAAACTGTGTGGTGACTCTCTTGCACCAATCTGTGCGGTGATTCTAGTGACGGGTGCGGGCGGCATGTTCGGTGGCGTACTGCGTGCCAGCGGCATTGGTAGCGCGCTGGCTGGCGTGCTCTCGGATACAGGTATGCCAATTGTGATAGCAGCATTTGTCATTTCTACCTGTTTGCGTGTGGCACAAGGCTCAGCCACTGTAGCACTCACTACCACGGCAGCCCTAATTGCACCAACGGTAGCGGCAACCACTGGCTTATCGGAACTGGATCTGTGCTTTATCGTGATTTCGATTGCCGGCGGTGCTACTGTGCTTTCACACTTTAACGATTCTGGTTTCTGGCTGGTGTCACGTTTGATGGAGATGGATGAAAAAACCACTCTGAAAACGTGGACCGTGATGGAAACCCTTTTAGGCGGTATCGCCTTCCTGATTGTGGCAACACTCAGCTTTATTCTGTAGAGGTATGGACTCATGACCATTGAACAACGCTTACGAGCGATCAAAATTGTCCCTGTTATTGCGATTAACGATGTCGCCCACGCACTGCCATTGGCCAAAGTGCTGGTAGAAAACGGTTTGCCTTGTGCAGAAGTCACTTTCCGTACCGAAGCCGCAGCGGAATCCATCCGCATCATGCGTGAAGCTTACCCTGAGCTGCTGATCGGTGCGGGTACCGTACTCACAAGCGCACAAGTGGACGAAGCGATTGCAGCGGGTGCGGATTTCATCGTAAGCCCAGGGCTTAACCCGACCACAGTGAAATATTGTCAGCAGCGCAATATCGCGATCATTCCGGGCGTCAACAACCCAAGTTTGGTTGAGCAAGCGATGGAAATGGGTCTACGCACTGTGAAATTCTTCCCTGCGGAACCTTCAGGTGGTATTGCGATGCTGAAAGCACTCAGCGCCGTGTACCCAGTAAGCTTTATGCCAACGGGCGGTATCAATCCAAACAATGCGCAAGAGTATCTGGCGCTTAAATCTGTCGTAGCGTGTGGCGGTACTTGGATGGTACCAACCGACCTGATGGACAAAGGCGATTGGGATGCACTGGCTGAACTGGTACGCAACGTCTAACACAATCAACACTCTTGATAAGGCCAAGCTATGCTTGGCCTTTTTTATTTCGACTTCGATACGCTTAAAAGAGACCCTGCCCACAACTTCACCACTTTTCCCCTTTGGTCGCATTTACCTTACTAAAAACAATTTGTTACAGTCTTGCGTGCGATGAAAATTTAACCCACGCGTTCGCCTGTCATATCTCAAGGAGTGATGCTTATGACGACCCTTAGCCTGCGCCACCTGTCTATCCGTAACCGCTTATTTTTACTAACGGCGGTCATTTTATTACTGCTTGCCATTCCATTCGGTATCACAGTGAAAGACTATCGAAGCGACCTTATGCTGGAGAAGCAAAGCCAAACCCAGCACTTGGTCGAAACCGCTTATACCTTGCTTGAACACTATGCTCAGCAAGCAACACAAGGCGCATTGAGTACGAAACAAGCGCAAGCCGCTGCCAAGCAAGCGATCGCCCAATTACATTATGGCAACAACGATTATTTCTGGATCAACGATGCGCAGCCTGCCATGGTAATGCACCCGATGAAACCCGATTTGAATGGCAAAGATCTACGCAGCTTTAAAGATCCAAACGGTAAAGCGCTATTTATCGAAATGGTCAAAGTCGCGCAACAAAGCCAACAAGGCGTCGTTGAATATCAGTGGCCGAAACCGGGCGCCGAGCAACCCGTCGACAAAGTCTCTTACGTCAAACTGTTTAAACCTTGGGGCTGGATTATTGGTACAGGCATCTATGTCGATGATGTGAATGCGCTGGTGATGCAGCGACTCAGCTCCGTGTTTGTCTGGGTTATCGCCACGCTCATCTTGTTAATTGCCTTTGCTAGCCTGATCGGCCGGAGCATTACGCAACCGTGCGGGGAAACACTGGCAACCCTAAAAAATATTGCGCAAGGTGAGGGGGATCTCACCCGCCAGCTCAGTGCAACCGGTAAAGATGAACTGACGCACATCGCCCAAGCCTTTAACCTATTTACCGGTAAAATTCGCACCATTCTGCAAGACATTACCCCGATCACCGACAGTGTTACTGGCTCTGCGGATGAACTGACTCAAGTCGCGCAAAGCGCGTCAAGCAAAGCGTATGATCAGCATCAAGCCGTCGATACCGTCGCCTCGGCAATGAATGAACTTCATGCGTCAAACCAAGAGGTGGCTCAAGCCGCTAGCCAAGCGGAACAAGCTGCTCGCAATGCCGACAACGCAGCTAGCCAAGGCCGCCAAGCGATTAATCAAACTTCTTCGCACATGCAAACCCTGCGCGATCAACTGACTCGTACCGAGCAAGAGACGCAAACTCTCGCCCAAGAGACTCAATCGGTTAGCGCGGTCTTAGAAGTGATCCGCGGAGTGGCCGAGCAAACCAATTTACTGGCACTGAACGCAGCCATTGAAGCAGCCCGCGCCGGTGAGCAAGGCCGAGGTTTTGCGGTAGTGGCGGATGAAGTTCGCACCTTGGCGACTCGCACACAATCTAGCACCAATGAGATTGAACAGATCATTGGCGGTTTGCAGAAAAAAGCGCAAAGCGTCAGTCAATCCATGACGCAAACTCAGCAGCAATCACGCGTGACGCAACAGCAAGCAGATCAAGCGCAACAGATGCTTAATGAGATTGAAGCGCAAATCCAAACCATTTTGTCTTTCAACCAACATATTGCCAGTGCGAGCGCCCAACAATCCGAGGCCACCAACGAAATTACCCGTAACCTCACCCAGATTGCCGAGCACAGCACCCAAGCCGCCGCTCAAGCGAATCAAGTGGCGGCGGCCAGTGAACAGTTGATGGAAAATGGCCAACATCTGGCTCGCAGCTTAGCGGTGTTTAAAATCTGATCCCGCTATCACGCTTTTCAGCCTAGATTGCATCATAAAAAAAGAGAGAGCCGTTAGGCTCTCTCTGTGTATCAGCGTCCATTGGGGAATTACGCTGTCTTTATAGGGTGATTCAAGCGGGCTTAGTCTTTCAGCACTTTCACGGTGTAAGAGCCATCTTTTTGGCGATACAAACCGTGAATGTCGGTCTCAAAACCTGGGTAATGCGCACCGATTTCACACAGCATTTCCAAGAAATCCAGTACAGGGCGAGAGCTGTCTGTCACCATTTCACCTGGCAGTACCAATGGCACGCCTGGAGGATAAGGCAGGATCATATTGGCGCTCACGCGACCCACCATCTCGTTAAGCAGGATCTCTTCGGTTTGACCGCGCAGCTCTTGTTGCCATGCCACGTGTGGCGTCACTTTCATCTCTGGCAGCACATCAAACGCTTTGTACATCAGCTCTGGCAGTTGGTATTTACGGGTTAAGTCGTGGATACCTTGCGCCAACTCTTGAATACGCATGCCTTCGTAGAAAGCTGGGTCTTCACGGTACAGTGAAGGCAGCATGGTACGAATGGTCAGGTTCAGATCGTAACCGCGTTTGAACTCAGTCAGGCCGCGCAGCAACTGCATCGCTTTTGACTTATCAATACCGATAGAGAACAGGAACAACAGGTTGTAAGGGCCGGTTTTCTCAACCACGATGCCGTGTTCATCAAGGTATTTAGAGACTAGTGATGCCGGAATACCGCTCTGCTCCAATTCGCCATCTTTGCTCATTCCCGGCGTGAGCAGAGTGATTTTGATGGGATCAAGGTACATGTGGTTGTCATCAAGATTCTTGAAACCATGCCAATCTTGGTTTGGATCGAGTTTCCAGCACTCGGTAGTATCAATGTTCTCGGGTTGCCACACATCGAAGAACCAGCCTTCGCTCTCGCCTTTCAGACGTTTGATCTCTTTACGGAAGCGAATCGCACGATCAATCGAATCCTGCATCAGCTTACGGCCGGTGTTGCCACGCATCATCGCCGCAGCAGTTTCCGTCGATGCCACAATACCGTACTGTGGTGAGGTTGAGGTGTGCATCATGAACGCTTCGTTGAACGACTCGCGATCAAACTCACCTTTGACATGAATCATCGAGGCTTGCGAGAACGCCGCCAGCAGTTTGTGGGTTGACTGGGTTTCGTAGAACACTTTACCCGGCATCGCTTCGCCACTCATGCCGCATTTGCCTTCATAAATACGGTTGAAGTTAGTGTAAGGTACCCATGCACTGTCGAAGTGGATGTGTTTGCAATCGAGAGACTCTTTGATGAACTGAGTGTTGTACAGTAGGCCATCATAAGTCGAGTTGGTGATCACCGCGTAGCTTGGCGCGCTCGCTCCCGGGGTGTTTGCCACTTTCTCTGCAATCACTTCACGGCTGAATTCGCTCTGTGGAATACCACCGAGAATGCCGTAAGCGTTACGGGTTGGACGGAAGTAAATGGGGGTGACGTCCGTCATCATCATTAAGTGAGTCAATGATTTATGACAGTTACGATCCACCAGCACTGTGCTGCCCGCCGGTGCGGAGAACATACCGACGATCTTGTTCGAGGTCGATGTGCCGTTGGTCACGATGTAAGAAGCATCTGCATTGAAGGTGCGCGCGATGTACTCTTCCGCTTCTTTGTGTGGGCCGGAGTGATCGAGCAGTGAACCCAGTTCTGGCATCGAAATCGAAACGTCCGCTTTGAAGGTATTTGGGCCGTAGAAATCGTAGAAAATACTGCCGACTGGGCTTTTTTGGAACGCAGTACCACCCATATGGCCCGGAGTACAGAAGGTGTATTTACCCTCTTCTACATATTTGAACAGCGCCTTAGTAAACGGAGGCATGATCGCGTCTTTGTATTCTTGAGTCGCTTGGTTGATTTTGATCGCGATGTCGTCGGCCATGCCCAGAGCGTATTCGAAGAAATGCACGTTGAGGCGTAGGTCGGTTAGCGAAATATCTAACGTCGATTGCTCATTGGCAAAGGCGTGCACTGGCAGTTTTTCATTGACTTTACTGATGCGCTCACACAGCTCTAGCGAGTATTTATCCCAGTCGAACAGCACGCCGCAAATGCGTGGGTTCATCTCAATCATCTTGATCAGATCTTTGTCATCCACCGGATAAACCACGTCGTAACCGGCTTTTTCTAATGCTGCATGCAGTTGGCGAACAGGCTCTTCTTTAAAGAACACACCCATGTGGTTCAAGATAGCGAATATATTCATTTGGACATCTCCAAGGCGAAAAAAGGCGCTCTCTGTGCACTGCACAGTGAGTAAGACGAGCGCCATAGTGAATTCAGAAAGCTGGCGTGGCAGACGCCAGCAGAGTCAATCAGAACTGAGCCGAAGCTGGTTGTGGATGAGTCTCAAGATATTTATCCAGACCCGCTTTTTTGCTGTAGAACATCAAAATAATCAGCGACATGATGAAGGTTGCAGTCAGGGTTGAACCTTCAGCTCCCGCCAGCGCCACCATACAGAACAGGCTGGCAATACCGGAGAACAGCATCACAAACGTATTGCGAGTGGTCATGCCTTCGAAGCGGATCAGGTTAATGCTGGAGTAAAAATAAGGCAGCATGGTCAGCAGTACCGCATCGGTGGTCAGTTGGTTAAACAGATCGGAAGCGTGCGCCGTTTCTGAACTGAAGAACATCAGTACCAGCATCAGCAGTGTCATCATGCTGGAAGCAATCAGCAGACCTTTTTTCGGTACACCGTTGCGATCGGTTTCACCGAACACTTTCGGGAAGTTGCCATCGTTAGCGGCACGTTTGCCAGCTTCGCCCACCAGCATCATCCAAGAACCAAGTGACGTGAAACACGCTAGTGCAGTAAAGGCAGAAACGAATGGCGCAGTCCAGCTACCAAACAGTGCAGTGGTCGCCAATGCAAAAGGTGCACCCGATGCCGCCACTTCAGAGGCAGGGAACATGCCGCTGATCATTTGGGTAGAAAGAATGTAGATAAGACCCGCAAGACCAGTACCTAACATGGTTGCCAGTGGTACCGTGCGTTTTGGGTTTTCGACCATACCGGAAGAAACCGCCGCCGATTCAACACCCACGAAAGACCACAGACAAATCAGCACTGCGGTGATCACCGCATGGCCATCGCTACCGGCAGACACGTTCCAGTTTTGGCTGTAAAGCGCGCTGTCAAAGTGCGTCCAACCAAACAGAGCCGTACCGACTACAGGGATCAAAATCAGCACCAAACCAATGGTACATAAGCGGCTTACCCAGCTACCACCAAGCAAGTTGACTAAGGTAAATAGCCAGACCGAAGCAATGGTCGCTAAACCAGCGGGGATCGGGTTATTCAGCACCGGGAAGAACACCGAAAGGTAAGAGACACCGGTAATCGCAATCGCCAAATTACCAATCCAGTTAGCGTGGTAGTAAAGCACGCCCGTTTGGAAACCAAACACCGGTGACACTTCCCCTGCATAAGCAATCGGGCCACCCTCTTGCGGGTTTTTGGTTGCCAAACGAGCAAACACAAACGCCAAACTGAGTGCGCCAACAATGCAGATCAGCCAGCTATAAATGGAAATTGAACCTACGCTTGCTAGCGTAGAAGGAAGCAGTGCAATGCCACTGCCCATCATGTTGCCAGCCACCACACCCGTACAGGCGATCAGGCCGATTTTTTTTGCATTTGATGACATAACATCTCCAAATCGATTCTACTTAAGTTACAAAACTCAAACTGAATGGGTTAGCGAGATGTCATGAGTGCAATCACCTGCGCTACCTCGCTAAATTTCGAGGTGCAGACTACGCCCAAAAAAACGAAAAAAAATAAACTTCCGCTTATCAATAAAATGATGAGCCAAGCATGAGTTTCTTGATATCAACCTGATAAACACCACCTATAAACCTCTTTATTTTCATATCGTTATTAAAAAACCTAAAAACATCAGGAGAGACAACTAAAAATATCAAGGTGAAAACATCAGGCTAAATGCTGTTCTGCGGAACCATCACGGGGGAGGTTTATCACCAAAAACCGTAAGTATTGCCGTGAGGTTTGCCACTCAACCGGTAAGACGTTCGATTTAGCAACATCCATCGGCAGAGAATGCCAATGGCGCTCACTGAATTTGGCTTGAGGAATAGGCTCAAACGAATGGCGATGACAAGTTAAACGGCTAGTGAGTACATAGACATCGTTCGATGTCATTAGCGGGCGTTTTTCAGTCAGAAGGATTCCGAGAGATAAAGCGGCGCGCCCTCCCCTCTAAACCGTGCTAAAGCCAGTTCGGAGAAAGAAGTCGCAAGTTCGCTCTATCCCCTTCTTACCAGTCATTCCAAGTCGTTTGGGGATAGAGAGATGAAATTGACCGTAGACGAGCGTTACAGTAAACGAACCACCGAAGGATGCACCGAGCGGTACATGGCGTAATCAATGGATTTTAGGTTGGAGTGGAACACCAAGTTTTCGCACAGCAGATAAGTTTCCAGCGACGTGTCCATGTAAAAGGCTTCACTATAGGCATCACTGGCCCCATCCAGATCGCCTTTGAGTTCAGCGTGCTTGCCTTGCAGCACATACGAGAGCACCGACTCCCGTAGACCCTGCGCTTGCGTCAAATAGTGCGTGGCCGCTTCCACTTGGTTTTCGACCGTTGCTTGCAGTGCTAAAGCCTCATAAATGCGTGGCTGAACCACTGCCTCTGGGGCATAGCTCACCTGTTGTAAGGTTTCACTCAAGACCAAGATTCGATCTTGATTGAGCGCCTGATCAGGGTTCAGAGCTTGCTGAACATGGTAGGCAATCAGTAATTCGGCTTGAACATAATGGTTGTCCGGCTCCAACTTCAGCACTTGCTCCAATAAATAAATGCCTTTTTGAAACTGCTGACGATCGGCAACATTCAAGTAATGATTGGCGCGCACATACAGCCCCAATGCCGCAGGTTGACGCGGAAAGTCCACCAACAAACGCTGCGCTTGCTGCTCTGCATTCGGGATTTTCAACGCTTGCATGACATCCCATTCTGCACTTTTCAACACAGAGGCCAGATGTTGGCTATCGAGCGGATATTGCCGACTAAACAGCACCGCATCGGAAGAGTTGTTTTTAAGCTCAAGATCTAAAAACTCATGCCCGTCCTTATCATTGACTCGCACCATGATCGACTTACCGGGCAAAATGCCTGAGCTATAAGCCGTTTTACCGAGAATCACTCGATAATCACTCACCTGGGTCAGATCGGCCATCAGCTTTTGCGCGATACCATCGGCAAGGTCATGCGTGAGCGCCTGTGCATGAAAACTGTCTTGGAATTTAAATTCAATCAGGTGGGTATCCACCACTTGGGTGATGCGCACTTGCGACTGTTGCACGGTAAAAAAGCCCATCGCTACAATCACTAGACCAATCCAGATCGCATTGAGCAAGTTTAAGCGCCAACGGCTCACATTCGGCTTAGCTGATTTTTTCGGCTGCTGACTTTGGCATACGGCGCGCGTTAACGGACCAGCAGGAAACACGATCTCGGGAACGGCTTCTTCCACTTCGTCGATATCGTCCGTCAAACCGACATCACTGGCCGCCGACTCTTCTTGACGAGAGAGGTAAGGATTGCCATCAAGGCGCTGCACATTCGCGACTAACTTATAGCCACGCTTGGGCACCGTCACCACATAACTGAGGTTTTCTTCGCGTCCGTCGCGCAATAGCTTACGCAACTCAAAAATGGATTGAGTGACCACTTGGTCGGTGACAATCGCCCCGTCCCAGACATGTTGAATGAGTTCCTCACGGCCGAATACCTCTCCGGCATGCTCCGCAAGAAAATGCAGTAAGTTAATAAGACGCGGCTCGGCCGAGACCTCCCTATCTTGGCGATACAGCTTATTCTCATCAATGCACAGAACCCAGTCATTGATTTGAAAACAGATTCCAATCATAGAATAGCTCTTTGTATCAGGAAGATAGCATCGGTAAGAGGCAGAATATGCTCGAGCACCACACACCGATGAAGAGCGAAATTATAAGTGCACTACTCTATTTCACCTACTATTGATAAGGCTAAAAATTGCAAACTTAGGTTGTTTAACCATCAGACAACGTCATTCCTAGTGGTAAAAACTAAATTACCCTTATCAATCAGAATATAAATTAGGCGTTATTTCTCTACTCTAACGCGGCTAAAATCGAGCAGTGGCTGGCGTTATCTTCCACATGCCCACAGCAGGCATCATTGATTTTTTTCAGCGCGCTGCGAATACGGGTCAGCTCTTCAATCTTTTGGTCGATCACCGCCAGCTTAGCGCTGGTGATCGCTTTCACTTCAGCACAGCTGTGTTCGGTCGCTTCCAAACGAATTTCGAGCAGCTCTTTAATCTCTTCGAGGCTCAGCCCTAACTCTTTAGCTTTTAAAATAAACGTGACTTGTTGCTGGCTCTTTTCATCGTACAGTCGATAGCCCGACTCGGTACGCGTTGCCGGAGCAATCAGCTCATTTTTTTCATAGAAACGCAGTGTATCGGTCGAAACGCCGCAGCGTTTGGCTAACTCTCCAATCTGAAACATCACTCCTCCTCCTCCCTGACTACTTGGAGTAGTTTGGGGAAATTTAAGCTTTCGTTAAAATTTGTGCTTGAAAAACCGTTTTTTAGCGATTATTTTTCCCATGCCAAACGATTGCGCGAGATCTTTTGTAATAAATTGGTTAGAATACGCGCCATTCAAATCGCGGCGGATAAGGTATTTCCCCAAATGGCTCTGTTGTTTTTTGCGCAGTGAGGCTTTGAAGCGAGCTTCCCCAACACCGCACAGCAGATCACTTTCGGCAAATATCTTTTAAAGGAAAATGGAAGCATGAACAACGCTCGTCCTATTCACCGTGCGCTTCTCAGCGTATCAGATAAAACCGGCATTGTTGAGTTCGCAAAAGCGCTTGCAGAGCGCGGCGTTGAACTTCTCTCCACCGGTGGCACCGCTCGTCTATTGGCTGAACAAGGCCTGACGGTAACGGAAGTCTCCGATTACACCGGTTTCCCAGAAATGATGGACGGACGCGTCAAAACCCTGCATCCGAAAGTGCATGGCGGTATTTTAGGCCGTCGCGGCCAAGATGACGCGGTGATGAACACCCACGGCATTCAGCCGATCGATATGGTGGTGGTGAACCTCTATCCTTTCGCCCAAACGGTAGCTAACCCAAATTGCACGCTGGCTGATGCGGTGGAAAACATCGATATCGGCGGGCCGACTATGGTGCGTTCTGCTGCGAAAAACCATAAAGATGTGGCCATTGTGGTGAATGCGCACGATTACGAGCGTGTGATCCGCGAAATGGATGCCAACCACAACTCCCTGACCTTAACCACGCGTTTTGATCTGGCGATTGCCGCTTTTGAACATACCGCGGCGTACGATGGCATGATTGCGAACTACTTCGGCACGCTGGTGCCTTCTTATGGTGATAACAAAGAAGGGGATGAAGAGAGCAAATTCCCTCGCACCTTCAATGCGCAGTTCATCAAAAAGCAAGATATGCGTTACGGCGAAAACAGCCACCAAGCGGCCGCGTTTTATGTGGAAGCCAATCCACAAGAAGCCTCGGTTGCTACGGCTCGCCAAATCCAAGGTAAAGCCCTCTCTTACAACAACATTGCCGATACCGATGCCGCACTGGAGTGCGTCAAAGAGTTCAGCGAGCCAGCCTGTGTGATTGTGAAACACGCGAACCCATGTGGTGTAGCGTTGGGTGACGATCTGCTGCAAGCCTACAACCGCGCTTATCAAACTGACCCAACCTCAGCATTTGGCGGCATCATTGCTTTTAACCGCGAGCTGGATGGTGAAACGGCCAAAGCGATCATCGAGCGTCAGTTTGTTGAAGTGATCATCGCGCCGAAAGTCTCGCAAGCCGCGATCGACATCGTCGCAGCCAAACAAAACGTACGTTTGCTGGAGTGTGGTGAATGGCAAGGCCAAACCACAGGATTTGATTTGAAGCGCGTGAATGGTGGCTTATTGGTGCAAGATCGTGACCAAGGCATGGTGGCACAAGATGACCTACAAGTGGTTTCGACTCGTCAACCTAGCGACGCTGAGCTGAAAGATGCCCTGTTCTGCTGGAAAGTAGCGAAATACGTGAAATCCAACGCGATTGTGTACGCCAAAGGCGACATGACCATCGGTATCGGCGCGGGTCAAATGAGCCGTGTTTACTCCGCGAAAATCGCCGGTATCAAAGCCGCCGATGAAGGCTTGGAAGTGGCAGGCAGCGTGATGGCCTCGGATGCCTTCTTCCCATTCCGTGATGGGATTGATGCTGCGGCAGAAGCAGGCATCACTTGCGTGATCCAACCAGGTGGCTCAATGCGCGACCAAGAAGTGATTGATGCGGCCAACGAACACGGTATGGCGATGATCTTCACCGGTATGCGTCACTTCCGTCATTAATTGGCATGATTCGTATGGGGTGCAACGCGCCCCATCTTGTTTAAGTAAGGATTTCACAATGCAAGTTCTCATCATCGGCTCTGGCGGTCGCGAACACGCACTGGCGTGGAAAGTGGCACAAAACCCACAAGTTGACACCATTTACGTGGCTCCCGGTAATGCGGGCACCGCCCTTGAGCACAAGGTGCAAAACGTCAACATTGGCATCACCGATATCCCAGCACTGGTTGCCTTTGCCCAAGATAAAGCGATTGAGCTGACCATCGTTGGCCCAGAAGCACCACTGGTGATTGGTGTGGTGGATGCGTTTCGTGCTGCGGGTCTGCCGATTTTTGGACCAACCCAAGGCGCAGCGCAACTGGAAGGCTCCAAAGCTTTCACTAAAGATTTCCTCGCTCGCCATAACATTCCAACCGCAGCTTACGCCAACTTTACTGAGATTGAGCCAGCATTGGCTTATGTGCGTGAAAAAGGTGCGCCGATTGTGGTGAAAGCGGACGGTTTAGCGGCGGGTAAAGGCGTGATTGTTGCCATGACTCTGCAAGAGGCCGAAGACACAATTCAAGACATGCTAGCTGGTAATGCGTTTGGTTCAGCAGGCAGCCGCGTGGTGGTTGAAGAATTCCTCGACGGTGAAGAAGCCAGCTTTATCGTGATGGTCGATGGTGAAAACGTACTGCCAATGGCCACCAGCCAAGATCACAAACGTGTTGGTGATGCCGATACTGGCCCAAATACGGGTGGTATGGGAGCTTACTCACCAGCGCCAGTAGTGACACAGGACATCCATGATCGCGTGATGCGTGAAGTGATTTACCCAACCGTGCGCGGCATGGCAGCCGAAGGCAACACCTACACTGGCTTCCTCTACGCCGGCTTGATGATTGATAGCACTGGCGCACCGAAAGTGATTGAGTATAACTGCCGCTTTGGTGACCCAGAAACTCAACCGATCATGATGCGTCTGCAATCGGATCTGGTTGAACTTTGCCAAGCAGCGATTGCGGGCAAGCTGGATCAAATGGAATCGAAGTGGGATCCGCGCGCCTCGATCGGTGTGGTACTGGCCGCTGGCGGCTACCCAGGCGATTACGCCAAAGGTGAGGTGATTTCAGGTCTACCGACTCAAGAAATCGCTGGACAAAAAGTGTTCCATGCGGGCACCGAAACCCAAGGCGACCAAGTGGTGACGAATGGCGGTCGCGTGCTATGTGCAACGGCGCTGGGTAATACGGTATTAGAAGCGCAGCAACGCGCTTACCAGCTCGCCGATCAAATCCGTTGGAATGGCATGTTCTGCCGCCGCGATATCGGTTATCGCGCGATTGCCCGTGAGCAAGCCAAGTAAGGCAAACTTCATCGTCTACGCATTAAAAAAGCGCGAACTTCGCGCTTTTTTATTTCATGGCATTGGTTAACCGATTTAATCGATCAACTCAGGTTGTTGCACACAGTCGTGATCCGCATCATCGAGCAATAGCAGCTCATCAATATGCACTTTACCGTTGCGGATTTTGCCCAAAAACGCCACATAGCTTTCAATAGAAGCAAGACGATTAAACACAAAGCTCGGTAAGGTTTTATTAAACTCGACACGCTGATACTCAACCCCAGCACAGGTTTCAAACACTTTACCATTCCAATAGCCTTGAATAAGCTCTAAGCCCTGCTTATCTTGCTCTTTCGTGGCTTCCGCCACCGCTTTCGCTTGCAATACATAGTGAGCGATCTGCTCTTCGCTCATCGGCAACACCTTTCCACCCAGTCGATACTGCTGGTAGACAGCTTCGCCCTCTTTACTAAAACGAATATGAACTCGGAACGGTAGCAATTTTTTGCCATCCAGATGTTCACCCTCACGGCGAATTTCACGTACTTGCCCCTCTTCCCAGTGATAACTGGTTTGGTAGCTGCCGTAATCACCAGAAGTCACGTAATCGGAGGCTGAGCTCGGCTTTAGAAAGCGCTCGGTATACCAATAAAAGCTGGTCGCATCACCAATCGTTTTACCACCGGTAAATTGATTGATCTGCTCAAGATTAGGATTTGGAGTAGAAGAACACCCAGCCAACAGGCCAGACATCAAAAGAAGAATAGGAAATTGATGCTTCATAAACAAAAACGCCGAGATGTTTAGTCTCGGCGTAGTATAAAGCAATTACTTGATCGCGTCTTTCAGCGCTTTACCTGCTACGAATGCAGGAACGTTAGCTGCCGCAATTTTGATCTCTTCACCGGTTTTTGGGTTACGGCCAGTACGAGCAGAACGATGATTAACTTTGAATGTACCAAAACCAATCAGTTGTACTTGGTCGCCGTCTTTCAGAGCACCTTCAACCGCACCCAGAGTCGCTTCAAGAGCCGCTTTCGCTTGCGCTTTAGTCAGGTCCGCTTTCTCTGCGATAAAGTCGATCAATTGGGTCTTGTTCATTTAGGTTTCCCTTCTCAATAGGTTATCGAATCGAGCTCACTCTAAAACATAAATGCCCGATCTGGCAAAGGTTTGTCGCGCAACTTTCGCTTTTATGACGCACTTTTAACCGTAATCTGAGTAACAACTCACAATTTGTTACTAATCAAGCCGCAGGTCCGCTTGTAATTGACTGCCTGAGGCCTTATTAAAAGAGAGCTAATCGACTGGGAAGCCTGTCATTTCAATCGATTTAGTGACTGAAAAAAGCACTTTCGACTCCTTCAGGCGAAGCGATTTTTCTTCATATTCTCACCGCAATGTTCAGCATCCGCTCAACGTTAGTGAGAAGAAAAGAGCTCGAACGTGCACTCTAAAAACCAAGGAATTTTATGTTTCTGCTTGCGATATATATTTCTGTCGCGATTGGCGTATCGTTTATCTGTTCAGTATTAGAAGCGGTACTCCTGAGTATTACCCCGAGCTATCTTGCCCAACTGCGTCAACAAGGCCACCCTGCGGCCACTCGTTTGGCGGAGTTAAAAGCGGATATCGACCGTCCACTCGCCTCGATCCTAACCCTAAACACCATTGCCCACACGATTGGTGCCGCGACTGCCGGTGCTCAAGCTGCGGTCGTGTTTGGTAGCCAATGGCTCGGCCTATTTTCTGCCGTGCTTACGTTGGGTATTTTGGTGCTGTCTGAAATCGTCCCAAAAACGATAGGGGCAACCTACTGGCGCGAGCTGGCACCGAATTCAGCCTTAGTGCTGCGTTGGATGGTGTGGGCGCTGACGCCGTTCGTCTGGTTCTCCGAACAAATCACGAAACGTTTGGCGCGCAAAGTCGAAGCCCCAAAGCTGCGTGAAGAGATTTCTGCGATGGCGATGTTGGCTAACGAGAATGGCGAATTTGCCGAGGGCGAATCGAAAATGCTCAACAACTTGTTGGCCATTCAAAGCGTGCCAGTAACGCAGGTGATGACGCCGCGTCCCGTTCTGTTTCGCGTTGCCGCCGATCTAACGATTGATGAGTTTCTTGAACAACACCGTGACACACCGTTCTCGCGCCCGCTGATTTACAGCGAAGAGAAAGACAATATTGTCGGTTTTGTGCACCGTCTTGAGCTGTTCAAACACAAACAAAATGGTCAAGGCACTGCCACGCTTGGCGAGGTGATGCGCCCGATCCATGTTCTGCTCAATACCTTGAGCCTGCCTAAAGCCTTTGATCAGATGATGCAAAAGCGCTTGCAGCTCTCGGTAGTCGTCGATGAATACGGCTCAGTGCAGGGTTTGCTGACTTTGGAAGATATCTTCGAGCATCTGCTCGGCGAAGAGATTATCGATGAAGCCGACCGCACCACCGATATGCAACAACTGGCTGCTGAACGCTGGGAACATTGGAAGCGTAAACATCGCATGATCGAAAGCCGCGACGAAGAAGAATAAAAAACGGGAGCTTAAGCTCCCGTTTCTCTTGGCAATGAAGGGGAATTACAACTCCACTCCGATATTGCTGACCCCCTCTTCGCGCAGCTCTTTGCGTAGGTCTTTGATGAGATCAATGTCGCGCTCAACCGCTTCACGCAGCGGACGGAAAATCGCCCACTGTACGTCCCATTCGGCGCACACGGCTTCATTCTCTTTTTGGTTATCGTTGGTGATAGCTTCACCGGTTTGTGCTTCTTCCAGTTGAGCGACAGTTTGTACCGAAATCTGGCTCACTTTGATCATAGATTCCGCTAAATCATCACGATCCAACAAACCGTGCAGCAGGGTTGCTAAGCCTTCACAGGCATCAATCGCGGGATACACGGCGTACAAATCAAACGCATCCGAAGTTGGGATCAGCTCTTCGAGCTTTTCAAGCTGATGCTCAAAGTTCACTTTGGCATTTTTTACCGTCATCAATTCCCACACGCTGTCGAGAATGTCACGGTAGATACGCGCCTCAGCAAACTGCGTGTGCTCACAGAACATAGCGTAATTCGGATACATACGTTCACACAGACAGGCCATAAAGGTAATCTGTTGCCAAGGTTCAAACTTCTCAAGACGAAGCTGTAGAGGGTTTTGTAACATAGTCACTTCAAATCGTTGCGGAAAAAGACAGCGGAAGTGTACTGGATAACCATAAGGGAAAAAAGACGCGCCTATGAACAATTTCCACCAGCTGTATATTCTGACTGAACATGATGAACACTACCGCGAGCTGATCTTAGAGCGTCAGCTCGCTGGCCTTAGCGTCACCAACGATCGCACGCAAGCCACGATTTTATTGGCCGCACCACCGATGGCGGCGCGCTGTTTGGATGAGTTTCCGCACTTGCAATGGCTACATTCCGCCTATGCGGGTGTCGATACCTTAATGGCACCCAAGCTGCGCAAAAACTATCTGCTAACCAACGTCAAAGGCATCTTCGGCCACCTGATTGCTGAATATGTGATGGGTTACGCTATTCAGTACCAACGCGATTTCAATCTTTACCAAACGCAACAAGTCGAACGGTGTTGGCAAGCACACCCCTACTCTTCTCTAGCCAATCAAACCCTAGTGATTTTGGGTACAGGCTCGATTGGCAGCCATTTGGCCTGTGTAGCCAAACAGTTTGGGTTGCGAGTAGTAGGCGTAAATCGCACCGGTATTCCGGCCAAAGAAGGGCATTTTGATGCCACTTATCACATCAGTGAGCTGCTGTTCAACGTGGGGCGTGGCAAAACGTTAGTGGAGCAGGATCTACCAGATTTAATTGCGGCAGGACACATTCGCCACGCGTTTTTGGATGTGTTTATCAAAGAGCCACTCGCTCAAGATCACCCATTCTGGAGCAATCCGGCGATCACCATCACGCCACACATCGCGGCGGTCAGCTTTCCAGAGCAAGTGGTCGATATCTTCGCCGATAACTACCAACGTTGGTGTGATAACTTGCCACTGCGTAACCAGATTGATTTTGAAAAAGGCTACTGATGCTTGAATCACTGCTGACGGAAATTCGCCAGTGCACAGTGTGCGAACCACATTTACCGTTGGGTGCGAATCCGGTGATCCGCGCCCATCCGGCGGCGAAAATTGTAATTATTGGTCAAGCTCCGGGGACGAAAGTGCACAACACCTCGATTCCGTGGAATGATGCCAGCGGCGAACGGCTGCGTCAGTGGTTGGGGTTAGATCGCGAAGCGTTTTATTGCCAAGAAAACATCGCCATTATGCCGATGGGGCTTTGCTATCCGGGCAAAGGGCGCAGCGGAGATTTACCGCCGCGTAAAGAGTGTGCGCCACTGTGGCATGCCAAAGTGTTGGAGCAACTCCCCAATCGGCAACTCACTCTCCTGATTGGACAATATGCACAGCATTATTATCTGCCGGACAAACCCGCCACCTTGACCGAAACCGTACAGCAATGGCAGCGCTGGGCTCCTTCGATGTTACCGCTACCGCATCCCTCTCCGCGCAACACCTTATGGTTACAAAAGCATCCGTGGTTTGAGCAAGAAGTCGTCCCCCACCTACGCCAACAAGTGAAGCAAGTGCTTACATAGCAAGCCGTTAGGGTTTGAGGTAGTATGGCGCGCAGATTGATTAAGGAGTACGCCATGCTTGAAACATTAACCCTATGGTTACAGCAGTTTGATATTGAAATTGAGCGTGTGATTCAGCTTTCTGAAGCGCTTGGCCTGATTGCCGCTATTTCTATTGCTATTCACTTGGTGTTGCATCGTGGCGTTTTACTGTGGCTCAAGCGCCACACTCGCCATGAACAGAGCGTTTGGCGCAATGCGCTGTTTAAAGAGCACCTGTTTAGTCGCGTTGCGCTACTGATCCAAGGCGTCGTGATTGCGGTGCAAACCCAACTATGGCTCAGCCCCGGAACATTCACTTATGACGTACTGCATACCGTCACCGCCTTATGGATTGTGGTGTTCAGCATGCTGGCCACATACTCTATTTTGAATGTGTTGGAAGTATTGCTCAGCAAAACTCAAGTAGGGAAAAACCTGCCTACTCGCGGTATTTTGCAGAGTATCAAGATCATTGTATTTATTATCGCTGCGCTGTTTTTTACCTCGATTTTGATTGGTAAATCCCCCGTCATCCTACTCAGTGGTTTAGGTGCCATGACGGCGGTATTTATGTTGGTGTTTAAAGACCCGATCCTCGGCTTAGTTGCAGGGGTACAACTTTCCGCCAACAAAATGCTCTCGGTCGGTGATTGGTTGGAAATGCCCAAATATGGCGCAGATGGCGCCGTACTAGACATCAGCCTAACCACCGTTAAAGTGCAGAACTGGGACAAAACCATCACCACCATTCCTAGCTACGCACTGATCTCAGATTCATTTAAAAACTGGAAAGGGATGCAGGAATCCGGTGGTCGCCGCATCAAACGCAGCATTTTGATTGATGCCACCAGCGTGCATTTTTTGACAGAAGAAGAGAAACTCGCACTGAAAAAAGCCCAGTTGCTTGAGCCTTACTTAGCCGAGAAAGAGCAGGAGATCAGCAGCTACAACCAACAAAAACATTGGGACTTAGCCTGCCGTATCAACGGCCGCCGCCTGACCAACATCGGCAGTTTTCGCGCTTATTTAGAACGCTACCTACGCAGTCACCCGAATATTCACCAAGATATGACGCTGATGGTACGTCAGTTAGCGCCCACTCACGATGGTATTTCGCTAGAGGTGTACTGCTTTACCAGCACCACTGTGTGGGTGGAGTATGAGCGTATTCAGTCGGATATTTTTGATCATATCTACGCGGTACTGCCTGAATTTGACCTGCGTGTCTCGCAAGCCCCTACCGGCAATGACTTTCGGGCTCTGAGAGGCTAAACACAGTCCCTCCATTCGAGAGCAGTTGACCTTCCCTCTTCGCGAACATCGAACTTCCCCCTCCCCCTTCTAGGGGGAGGCTAGGAGGGGATTTCACATCAAACCAAGCTTCCCACTCAAAGCACCGAATATCCGAGTTGAGTAAGCTCAGCCGCGAACGCTTGCTTGGCTGAGGCTTCACCGTGGATCAGGTGCACTTGCTTGGGCTTTTCCGGAATGCTGGTAATAAAGCGCAGCAAATCCGCTTTATCGGCGTGGGCGGAATAACCGGACATCGTATGAATATGCGCGTTGACTTCCACTTCAGTCCCCTCAATCCAGACCGAAGGTTGACCACTTTGAATACTGCGCCCAAGCGTACCTTCAGCTTGAAAGCCGGCCAAAATCAGGTCGGTTCGCTTATCCGGCAGCAGCGCTTTTAAATAATCCATAATGCGGCCGCCCTGACACATCCCCGAAGCAGCCACCACAATCGCCGCCTCTCCGGTTGAGGCTAAACGGTTGACCAAACGCTCATGGGTTCGGTGATCTTCCACCGTAATACACTGCTCAAACGCCAACGGATGCCGATGCATTTGCAGCCGCGCTTTGGCTTCTCGTCCCCATAACTGCCTAAAGCGACGATAAGAACGCGTCACTCGCTGCGCCATCGGCGAATCGAGAATAATCGGCAAATTAGCATCGATTTGCTGAGAAAAGATGAGCTGCTCAATATCAAAGAGCAGCTCTTGGGTACGCCCGACACTGAACGCCGGGATCAAAATTGCACCGCCGTCAGTCAGTGAGTGCTCAATCATCGCGCGCAGCCGCTGCCCTCGGCTCTGCACATCCTCGTGCTGCTTATCGCCATAAGTGGTTTCAATAAACAGATAATCGGCCCGCTCTGGCGACTGCGGATCAGGCAACAACGGCGTATGGCTTGGCCCCAAATCCCCTGAAAACACCACCACCTCACCATTCGGACGCCGAATTTCCACATACGCTGAGCCCAAAATATGCCCCGCAGGCTGAAAGCGCACCCAGAGCGAATCGGCACGCTTAGGCGGCACCGCAAACCACTTTTGGTAATCTTGCACCCGCAGCAAACGGCGCACCTCGGTAAGTACGCGCTCACTCTGCTTGGGAGACATACCTAACTGCAGCTTTAAACCATCTTCCAGCATCAATGGCACCAGCTCCGCCGTTGCCGCTGTGCAGTAAATCGGCTGCTTAAAGCCCGCCGCCAATAACCAAGGCAAACGGCCAATATGGTCAATGTGCGCATGGGTTAAGATCAGAGCATCCACATGCCCCAACGCAAACTCCACCGCCAACGGGCGCTCATCCGCCCCTTGAAACAAGCCGCAATCAATCAGCAGCGCTTGCCCATCGGCTTGCAATTCATGGCATGAACCCGTGACACTCGCCTTCCCTCCGTGATGAACCACTTCCATGTTGTTTTCCACTCCTGAGTACATTAATCAACCGATGGGATCATACCGATTTCGAACAAGCATGAATCGAAAGGATAAAAAAACCGCGGTAGAGACCGCGGCTTTTAAACTTAAATCGACACCATTAATGCATGAGCTGTTTTTCAAGCTGAGTTTGGTTGTCTTGCGTACGCTGCCAAACTAAATCACCAATACCATCCGTCGGATTAAAATCGGTCGGCGCTTCAAGCAATAGCTCACGGATACGCTCATGGTTAAACGCATGACAAGCTTTGTCTAGCTCGTTAAGATGCTGTTCAAATTCAGTTAAAGGTAAATAACGTTCATTGGCTGTCATGATTCGCTCATGAGCCGTTTTTTGAACATTATCGCCAATCAGCAGTTCTTCATAGAGCTTCTCACCTGGCCTTAACCCTGTGAACTCAATAGCAATATCCCCATAAGGATGCTGCTCATCTTTCACTTCCAGCCCAGAAAGCTGAATAAGGTTAACCGCGAGGTCAGTGATGCGCACAGGCTCACCCATATCAAGCACAAACACATCCCCACCTTTACCCATAGCTCCGGCTTGGATCACCAGTTGCGCCGCTTCAGGGATGGTCATGAAATAACGAATAATGTCTGGGTGCGTCACCGTAATTGGGCCGCCTGCCTCAATTTGACGTTTAAACAGCGGAACCACAGAACCCGATGAGCCCAAAACATTACCAAAACGCACCATACAAAAGCGAGTTCCTTTGGCTTTACGGTTTTCTTGTTCCGCAAGCGCTTGCAAACCTAGTTCGGCCATACGCTTGGTGGTTCCCATGACATTGGTCGGGCGCACCGCTTTATCAGTGGAGATCAGAACAAACGATTCAACACCTGCTTCAATGGCCGCCTGCGCAGCGTAGTAAGTACCAAAAACGTTATTGCGTACCCCTTCAACGACATTGTACTCAACAAGAGGTACATGTTTATAAGCAGCAGCATGATACACAGTTTGAACCTTGAAGCTTTTCATTGTTACCACAAGGCGATTGATTCTCTGTACCGACCCCAATAGCGGGATGATTTCAACGTGCAGACCCTCGGCTTCCATCAGTTGTTTGAGTTCTCTATCGATTTGATATAACCCAAACTCTGAAAGCTCAAACAACACTAGTGCTTTAGGTTTTTGTCGCACAATCTGACGACAGAGCTCGGAGCCGATAGAACCGCCAGCCCCAGTCACCATAACGACCTTACCTAAGATATTCGATTCCATTAAACATTGCTGAGGTGTCACCGGATCGCGCCCCAGTAAGTCTTCAATCGCCACATCTTTCAACTGATCGATGGATGCCTTGCCTTCAACGATATCTTTCATATCAGGAACCGTAAGCACTTCCGCCGACAAGTCTATCAATGACTCGAGAATCTTCTTCCTACGCGCTCGTGAAGCACTCGGTACTGCAAGTAAAATTTGGGCAACATCATGCTTCTCAACGAGGTAAGCTGCTCGGCTAATATCATAAACTTGCAAACCCATGATCACGGTATTTTCAAGGGTTTTATCTTGATCGATAAACCCAACCACTTTGTAGTTTTCTGAGTTACGAAGGGCAATAGCCAACTGTCTTCCCGCTGAGCCAGCACCATAAATCAGCACTGATTTACGACCTTTGCCATTAAGACCAGATACGAGAACACGAACAATAAGTCGAGATCCCCCACATAACAGGCACAAAAAGGTACCATAGATGATAGGTAAAGAACGAGGCACTGGCGCATTAAAATAGAAAGCTGCAATAGCAACTGACGCCGTAGAGATTAAAGTGCCAACGCTTACCACAGCTAAAGCATGGAAAGTAAGGTAACGGAGAATCGCTCGATACAATCCAAGTCGTGCAAAAGCAAAAAGCGTTACTAGCACTACACTACTAAGTAGATACGGAATCGTTTCAGATTGGATAAATTGAATATTGCCTATACGGACCCAATAAGCACAATAGAACGAGAATAAGATGAACAAAGTATCAACCACAACACTAATGATACGTTTATTCGTCCGAGATAAACTCCAGATAAAATTCAGCCTAGCCATAATAATTGCTTCACACTTAGATAATTGGTCTATTGTTTACTTACTGCGTCACCAGCACCACTCCCCATCACTGTTTTGAGGATATAAACAAAGTAGTTCTTTAAGGTCAGAGTCTCAATCATCTTTTTGTCAGTTTGAGCTAGGAGTTTCGGAGTCGACATATCAATATTTTGAATTTGAGCCAGTCCAGTGATCCCAGGAAGGACATCGTAAACTCCTAAAGCATCACGTTCGGCAATCAACTCATCTTGGTTAAAAAGGTTTGGCCGCGGTCCTACTAAACTCATTTCACCTTTCAAAACGTTAATGAGTTGGGGCAATTCGTCAAGCTTAGTTTTACGCAAAAAAGTTCCTAGCTTAGTAATGGAGCTCGCACTCGCCAGATGAGAAGCCACTGACTGAGTATTAACCGACATAGTACGAAACTTAACTAACCTAAATGGTTTTTTGTTACGCCCAACACGCTCCTGAACAAAAATTGGTGAGCCTGTATCAAAAAGACCGATGATGGTGACTACCAATAGCACAGGCCATAAAAACAACAGACCGAAAAAAGCAGCCAGAAAATCGAAGAGACGGATCATGATTTACCACTATTATTTTTTGAGCGAAGAAAAGCTTGCGCTGTTTGCTTAAAGCCTTGTTGTAAAGTTTTCGGGGGTGTCCAGCCAAGTGTTTGTTTGGTATGGGTAATATCAACCTGCAATGAACCGATTAGCCTATCTACCACCTCTAACTTATTAAATAGTTTACCCGCTAATTTGTAACACCAAACTGGGATAGGAAGCTGCCAAGACGGCTTACCTAGTGCGATAGCCATTTCTCGTACCATTTCAGAGGTGGAAACATCATGATCATCGGAAACCAGAAAAACTTGATTGGCTGCCTTGGGGTGGTCAATACAGGTGATGATTAAATCAACCAGATTATCGATAAAAACAAGGCTACGTTTGTTATGAGTAATACAGCCAAATGGCAGTGGAAGACCTTTAGTGACTAAGTTCATTAATGAAGCAAAGTTAGCTTTTACACCAGGGCCATAAACTAAAGTTGGACGGATAATAACCACCTCCATACCAGAATCTTTAGCGAGCGCTACTAGCTGTATCTCTGCTTCAGATTTAGATAATCCGTAATCGTCTTCAGGAGCATGATTATCCCCTGATTTAAATGGTATATCTGCTACTGTACCCTCTCCATTCACCTTTATACTACTGATAAAAATAAAACGCTTAACTCCCGAATCGCTCGCTTGCTTGGCTAAGTTAATAGTACCGGCACTGTTTACCTCTCGATAAAGTTCCAATGGCTCAGCTTCTTTGTCGTCCATAATATGGACACGTGCTGCACAGTGGATTACCACTTGGCATCCCTCCAATGCTTTCATGTAGTCATTATGACTATTAATTTCACCTTGAAAAAACGAGCAAGTCAGATGTTTATTCTCTATACCTCTATCTAGGAGTATAAGTGGTTGCTCTTTGACTCGCTCAACAATATGACTACCTAAAAAACCATTTGAACCTGTGATCAATATCATTTCAAAAGTAGCCCCATTGTTTTTTCAGGATATTTACTATGTACTAATAACCAAGAGCACGACAAGCCATTTTTACGACACGACTGGATGATTCCTTTATTGAGTAAAATGTTGGCTGAGATGCCAGAGGTACCAACTCCTTGTTCCCTCATTTTTACGACTTCTTCCTGCATATAATGGAAGGATGAATTCGGCACTGAAAATGCCATTATTAAATAATCAAAATCAGTTGCAATTTTAAAATTAAGACTATGGAAGCCACTTGATGTGTAATGTGGTGCTTTCTTGGTTAGCGTGAAATCGTAAAAAACAATAGCCAAATAGACACCATCAACAACAATATATTCAATATTTAGATATGTCTGCGGCTTACCCGAGTCAATCGTATCTTTTATCGTTTTCTCGGGGTTATAACAAACAGTAATTATAGATACTTTCATATTTAATTAGTACTACTTAGCAGTAAGTTCGAGCAATCGTACCTTTGCTATTTAATGAATAGCTGGACGTTGCCGCAGGAATAACCGCTGACTCTCCGGCTATCAAAATCACCCGACTCTGAGATGAGCAGAGCTCCACCGCCCCATCGATACACAATACAATTTCCGGTGATGAAACAGCAACATCTAACGTCCCATCGTGGATAATATCAAACTTAAAATCGTCTACAGGGATTGGATATACAGAACGCTGCCTATTTTGTGAAGGGTTTAATCTTAATTCACTCAACTTAATAGACTCAAACTTGGTATTGGTTAAAAGTGCCTGTACATCGATGTATTTTGGTGTTAATCCTGCACGCAACACATTGTCCGAGTTAGCCATCACCTCAACTCCTACCCCTTTCAAGTAGGCATGTGGTGTTTCGGCAAACAAAAACATCGCTTCACCAGGTTTTAGCTCGATAACATTGAGGAATAAAGGAGAAAAAAGGCCCACATCGCACGGATAGATTTTTGCAAGTTCAGCAATAAGCTTGAAGGCTTCGATAATCTCAGGAGGCTCTTCATTAGTCGGTTCAAAACTCAATAGCTCTTTCGCCGCAAAAGACTTTTGATTTTCATCCATTTGCATAATCGCGGCAAATAACTGCGCTAAAGTCTCCCGAGTCGGCATCACTAGAAATGGTGCTAATACTTCATTTAACGATGGTAATTCGGGTGTAGAAAATAGCAGATGGATCGTTTTCAGCTCACGAAAACCATTCATCGCCCAATAGGGGGTGATAGCATACAACAGTTCAGGTTTATGGTTTGCATCTTTGAAATTTCGCTCTGGTGCATCTAGTGCAATGCCTTGCTTGTTTTCGTGGTCAAACCCCAATCGCGCAGCTTGTTTGCTAGGATGAACCTGGATAGACAAAGGTTGGTCTGCAGCCAAGATTTTCACTAAAAAAGGCAGTTTGTCTTCATAGTCTCCACTTTTGTCACCCAACCATAAAACTGGATCCGAACTTATCGCATCCACTAGGGCACATTCTTTTTTATCAATCGTTAACGTTGAACTACCGTTTGGATGCGCCCCCATCCACAACTCCGCTTGCGGTAACTGTTGAGGATTCTCGATTGCGAATAGGTCAGAAAATGCTCTTGTGCAACCCCATTGAAAGTTTTTTATAGGATTATTTAATTTAAAAATCATCGTTCAGCTGCCACTCCCCACACACAACTATAAGGAAAGAAGTATAGCTGGAAAATGATCCAGCATACCGATAGAAATTAACAGAACGAATCGCTTTGTAGATGTTCTAAAGTCTGAACTACGATTTGATTTGCTTTTTCAATAGAATCCGATTCCGCATAGCAACGCAGTTCTGGGGCATTTCCCGAAGGACGCAAATGTACCACATCACCAGTTTTCAATATCATTCTTAAACCGTCGGTCGTATCGATACTCTCTACTACTGCCGCCTGAAAACCTAGAGCCTCAAGCAAGCAGCAGGGTTGTAAAGTCGCTTTAGCGATGATTTGATGGCTTTTTTCTGTCGCAAAGTTTTGAATGCGATCACTGGTAGTATAGCGGGGGGGCAATGCACTCACCATATCAGAGATCCTCATTTGCTTTGATTTAGCCAACAGCATCAAAGCAGGCAAAACCGCATCACGTGTAGGAAGTGCTTTTAAATTATGGCCATTGATCGTTATGTCGGAGCCTAAGATAAACCCTCCGTTTGCTTCAAAACCCGCGACGGTTTGGTAATTTGCCAATAATTCCTCAAACTCTGCAATCACATAGGGCGAGCCAATCTTGGTTTTCGAAACATTCTTAAACATTGCTGAACTTGTAATTACTGAGTTACAACTGACTGGTATCGCCAATGCGTCAATGCCCATTGCTTGCGCACAAAGTAGGCCTAGTATATCACCACGCAGCCATTCACCATTCTCATCTGCCACTAGCGGCCTATCACCATCTCCATCAGTTGAGAAAATAAAGTCAAGCTGGTTAGCCTTAGACCAAGCTCGCGCTTTAATCTTATCCGCTTCAGCAACAGCTTCAGTGTCAATTGGCACAAAATCATCGGTTCTTTCTAGGGAAATCACCTCTGCGCCGAGTGATTGAAATAGGCCTTGGTATATATCACGACCTGCACTTGAATGTTCATATATGCCAATGCGCTTACCTTTAAGCAGTTCAGTTTCAAACAGGCTTGTATAACGCTCAACATATTGCTCAGCCGCTCTTGAACTAGCTATCAAATTGGGTAGGATGATATCATTTTCAAAACTGACCTCTGCCGCCAAAATTGCCTGTTCGTCAATTTTAGTGATCTCGCCATCTGGACGATAAAATTTTAACCCATTACGCTCGAAGGGAATGTGACTACCGGTGACCATGATACATGGAATCTCATCTTGCATCGCTGAATAAGCAAGCGCCGGAGTGGGAATGACACCATAGTAGATGGCTTCTAAGCCCTGCGCCTGAATCGCTGCAATACATGCTTGAGCCATAACAGGGCTACTTGGCCGATTGTCAATCGCTATAGCTACTTGCTTGAATGCAAATCGGCCTGAAAGCCCATGTAAAAAGGCATAAACAAAAGCCGCACACACATCGGGATTAAACTGAGTAACCAATCCACGTGCACCACTGGTGCCAAACTGCACACCCGATTCAGCAATGACCTCTCTTGTATTTAACATCACCATGGTTTTAGTACCCCACTCCATACTCTTCTAGACGTACAATGTCATCTTCTTGCAGATAACTGCCTGAGCGAACTTCAATTAAATGCAAATCAACCTTACCTGGGTTTGCAATACGGTGTGCAGACCCCAGTGGAATGTAAGTCGATTGACTTTCGCTGATTAAATAGCTTTTATCACCATTGGTCACTTTGGCGGTCCCTTGTACAACAACCCAGTGCTCAGCTCGATGATGATGCATTTGCAGAGCCGTTTGCTCCCCTGGTTTGACCAGTACATGTTTAACGTGGAAACGCTTGCCTTCGGCTATTTCATCGTGCGATCCCCAAGGACGATAAACTTCACGATGCTGTTCACTCTCGCGGCGATTTTGAGCTTTTAACTGATTTACAATATTTTTGACATCTTGCACTTTGTCTTTATTAGCGACCAATACCGCATCTTTGGTTTCTATAATCACCAGATTCTCGACCCCAACTGTCGCGACCAATTTATTTTGTGCATAGATATAACTGTTACTGGTTTGGTCGTGTATCACATCGCCAACCAGTGTATTACCTACGTGATCTTTTTTAGACACTTCCCATAAAGCACTAAATGACCCCACATCACTCCAACCAGCATCCATTGGCACCACAAGGGCATCTAGAGTTTTTTCCATCACCGCATAATCAATGGAATCATCGGGACATTCAGCAAACTTATCTTCAGCCACTCGAATAAAATCAAGATCAGCTCTTGCTCCTTGCATCGCTAATTCACAGGCTTGCAAGATATCAGGGCGATGTGCTTTTAGCTCAACTAAATAGCGTGATGCTTTAAATAAGAACATACCGCTATTCCAGTAATACTCACCTGAAGCAAGATACTGCTCAGCAGTGACAAGGTTAGGTTTTTCCACAAATTGAGCAACGCGGTATGCGGTTTTTCCTACTCGTTCACCTTGCTTAATGTAGCCATAACCGGTTTCTGCCGTTGTTGGAACAATTCCAAAGGTAACCAACATACCTTGTTGAGCATGAGGGATGGCCGCTTGTACGGCTTGAGTAAAAACTAAAGAGTTTTGGATTACATGATCAGCGGCTAACACTAACAAAAGCGGATCGCCACCACATTTAGTTGCTTGTAGGGCAGCTAAAGCTATCGCTGGCGCAGTATTACGGCCAATAGGCTCAAGAATAATTCCTCCATGCTTTAAATTTTGCTGACGCAGCTGTTCGGCGACGATGAAACGATGTTCTTGGTTACAAATTAACAACGGCGCTTGGTGCTCAAGACCTTCAAGACGCAGCAATGTTTCTTGCAACATAGTTTTATCGCTCATCAAGCTGATAAATTGTTTAGGGTATAAACTGCGTGAAAGCGGCCAAAGGCGGCTACCTGAGCCCCCCGCCATAATTACAGGTAATAACATGACAGTTACCTACTTTTATTTATAATCATCGGGAAAATACGCTTTGGCAGGCAAGGCCTGAGCATAGGTTAACAATATGTTAATCACCAAGCAAAACCCGCTCACGGAATTCAGCATTCAAAACGTATTTCAACTTCCGCATTTTCAAGATGCCTTTCATCTCGACAACTTGATAAACTTCATGCACATATGCCTTATTCGCGACAGTTTTTCCACCACATGGCGTATACAATTTCGCTCTTATCTCCATTCATCACCGCATCTAACAACCAGCGATCCAAGTCTAGCACTCCAACAATACGCGTATTGTGGCTCATCATTCAATGAGATAGTTACTGAATTTTCTAAACCATGTCAAACTCTCTTCGCCGAAAGCCTCAATATCACCCCGAGTATTCATTCCGAATAATAAATTTAGAACATCACTTCGAAGAAGTTATAGATGTTTTTATTTCATGACAGATTCCACTCAATATAAAAAATACTCATTAAATTTTATATAATTCATATTAATATTTTATATCTTGCGATAAACACTAAAAGCTTACGCCTAGAACGCTAGACCGTTCTATTTATAAAATAGGAGCAATATTGCGTCAATAAAATGTATGAACCCTGATAACAATATCGAGTAATTTAGAAAATTTAGGTAATAAACAAAGACACTATCGTTCTAGTAACTTATCATATATCTCAATATATGAAAGACTCATTCTTCGATATTCAAAAAAATCCAAAGCCCTACGATGGCAACTTTTGCTCATATTATCATAATCAGTACAATTAATTAACCTTATCATGGCATGACTCAAAGCATCGCTATCTTCTGGGGGGATAACATAACCAGTCTCATTATTCTTATTAACATAAGACGTTCCTGTAGAGATATCACATGAAATAACAGGGACACCTAAATATAAAGCCTCTATAATTGATACCCCAAACGCTTCAGTTCTTAAATGTGATGGAAAAACCAAGCCCTTACAGTTAGATAACAAAGCTATTTTTTCATTATCAGACACGAAACCAGCAAACTTAACATTCACAAGGTTATGCTGTGCTACGTATTGCTTGAGTTTTATCTCTTCAGGACCACTACCGGCAATAACAACAGGTAAATGATTATCTTTAGCGGCTTCCAATAAATAATCCAGCCCCTTATAATAACGAAGGACTCCCAAAAAAAGAAAAAAATCCTTTCCGTATTCTTGGGTTATATTAAGCATTACATCTTTGTCAACTGAGTCATAATCATCAAAGTTAATTCCTAACGGAATCACCTCTACTTTGTCTATATATTTTTGAAGATTATTACTAGATTCGAAATAATTCTGACTTGTCGCGATAATTTTCTTTGATTTTGATAATGTATATTTTTCTAATGGTTTATACATTATGCCTAACAATTTTTGCCGAAGAATATCAGAGTGATAAGTCACTACAATCGGCTTATTCGTCAAAAATGAAACAAAATCTCCGGAAGGCCAAGGGTAATGTAAATTTATAATATCTGCCCAATCAGACAGTTTTTTAAATTCTTTATAAAAAGAGAACGAAAAACAATTTGATTTTATAGAAAAATTCCTCTTGCATAAATGAATCTGAGTACCTTCGAACTCAAATGCATCATCAACATCAGAAAGAGATAATATTTTTACATTATGTCCTAGCTCAATAGCCCCTTTTGATAAATACCTCATAACTTGTTCAACGCCACCGTTGGTAACTGGGTAACAAGTTCTGTATACATGTAATATATTCAAAAAAACCTCTACTTTTATATATAAGCCAACGGAAAAATCATGAAAATTCCGCATAAGATCAGGATAGATCGTTAGTTCAACCTGTTTCTTAAAGTTTTATGCCCAAGATTGGGTGGAAAGTGCGTCAATAGCATACATTGACTCTATAGATTTACGTCTACAAGGCACAATCAAACCTTAACGGTCCAACTGGCTAAATTTTAAGTAACAAAAACTATCCGGCTGAAGGAGGATCGCTCTTCTTAGTTATTCTCGGATTTCCACACTTATAATTATAGTCAATATCATATAAATCTTTAATAGAAACATGTTTAAAATCATATATAATATATTTCTTAGATGTACCGATGAGTAAATCCATTTCAACTTTTCCAGATAGAACACTTCCAGATAAAACATTCACATTATTTTCCACATGAGCCCCTGGATTAAGAGTGACACGTGAACCTAAATAGACGCCATCACCAATAATGATTTCTTTAATGTTTATATACCTAGTTTCGCCTAAATCTTGATGTATGAAACCATGAGTCCAAAACTGAGAATTACGGCCTCCAATAACACAATTAAAACCGATATCAATGGAAGATGACAGATCAAAATAATGACCAGATGTAATTTTACTTAACTTGCCAAGGTTAAATTTTGTAGCTGATTGAACAACCCTTTCACCACCATTTTTAAACTGACAAAAGTTTGAAATTACAGCACCTTTTTTCAAATTAAGATCAAAAAATCCATTTAGTATATTAAATCTTCCGATTTCCGCCTTGTCTTCTAAATAAACCACGCCCCTTATCAAATACATGCTAAAGGAGGATATTTTTGATTTTTCACCTAAATGGAGTTTTGTTTTCCAAAGAATACAAAAACCGACATGAGAGGATTTATGCAGTTCATGACCAAGTAAGTTAAGAAGATAAATCTTCAACTTACAGCTTGGAAAAAAACAGGAAAATAATAGGGATAAAAAGGATCTCATTTTTTAAGGTACTCCATCTTAAGCTCGGAATAAAGTACTAAAGATATATTTTCTATATTTTCCACAGATACACTATAATCACTAAAAATGGGATCGGAAATCAAACCAACATGCGAATTCCCATCGAGATTGCTCATTAATGACTCTTTAGAATAAATAGGCACGGATAATTTAATTTCAGAACCATCTAAATAGCTCACATTTGGGTAACCCAATAGCTTAGAGGATTTTTCCGTTATTACAGATTTTCCTGCTAATACAGCTTCAATACCGATAGTACCAGTTACAGTATATATTGTTTCAATTTTATCAAAGATATCATCCATAGCGATACTACTAGAAATAGCATGTACATTATCAAGAGAAGAGATCAAAGAGACTAAGTCACTTGATAACTCATATTTTGACTTAGGATTCGGCTTTATCAACACAATCTTACCAGGAGGCAAAGATTCTACCAGACGCTTTAGATTTATGGTTTGATCATTATAAGGATACCCCCACACATCAATATTTGATTCTGGTTGCATTTGTAAAGGGTATAAAACTGTATTTTCCCAGTCGATATTTTCACAGTCTTTTAGGCTAATTCTCTCTAACTTTTTTTGATTAATTAAATTTTCAATAGTAATAACAAATTTTTTAAAAGGTGATGGTGTATTATATCGTTCACCCTCCAACCAAGACAATAAAGAGAAAATTTTATTATATACAAGCCTAGACTTGAGCATTATATTTCTTAGTCCTTTCTGCCTTTTCATGTAATCTGGAGTTTTATTTCGACAAACAACATCTTCAATCATTTGATAATGATAATTTTCCACCATGCAATCACGATAATTTAATACATCTAAGGTTCCATTCACATAAAGTGAAAACTTTCCTACTGGGTAACGGCATGTAGATGGTGTTATATATTTAACTCCGAGCTCTTTACAAACCTCTATCGTAATTAACTCATGAAATAATGTGGACTCACCAATTACAAAGTTTGGCTTGAATTTACTAATATAACTCTTAATAGACTGATAGTAATAATAATAATGACTAGTTCCGCTCTCAAAAGCGTATACTCCTCTGTCCATTTGAGCTAACTTTTTAAAAAAATCGCTATTACAATTAAAGTTTAATTGCGAACTTTCAGGATAGTTAATAACAAAACAATCTTCATCTTTGGGTCTGAATTTTTTATTTTGCACTATCCAAGACACTAAAATGTCATCGTGGTCTCTTCGTAGTTTTCTTACAATTTCAGACCAAAAAAAAGTCTTAAATCTATTTTCAATAAACAACAATCGCACAACAATACCTCGAATTAAAAACGCTTATTATTAAAATAAAGATAAGCACTAGACATTACCATCCATGTATATGCCACTATTAATGAATAAAGTATATTTTCAATCATATTAAAAGGAAGTAAATGCTTTAACATAAAAATAAAAAATACAAATACCAACACCGATGAAGCATGTGAATAAAAAATAAATCTATTCAAATCGATAGAATAAAGTAAGTAGTGAATAAATATCGCCATACAATATAGGACTATTATTGGATATAAAAAACTCAATATCCATAGGTACGATAAATATTCTTCTTTTCCCAATAAATGTAGCAGTGGCTGAGTAAATATATAAAACCCTAAGACTGTAGTGACTATAAAGAAAAATGTATGTAGTGCTGATTTTTTCAGAACCTGATTGTAGCTATAATAATCTAGAGCATTGAATGATTTCAGAAGCTTTGGGTATGAAAAAGATATGACCAATGGTTCGAGAAAACTCAATGCGCTGACCATTAGTGTGATGTAGAATATATATACACCAACAATTTCTAGACTAGAATAGCTCCCCAATATATATCTATCTAAAAAAAACAGGGACTTGAAAGAAACTCCAGCACATAGTATTAATATTGACTTCCTTAGACCTGAACCCAAATATTCAAAATTAACTGAGGATAATTTAAAGCTAATTTTAACTTGATGATTAAGAAGGTAAATTGATAGCATAAGTGTGCAAACACTAGCTGAAAGCCAAAAAACAAACAAGTCATGCAAATTATAGTCATCCACTATTAGAATATAAATAACATAACATAACACCCAAAGCCCACTTCGGGTAAATAGTAAAATACTCGCTATCATCTGCTCTTCAAAATATATTAAATATCTTGATATTTCTTGATTTAAGTGCTCACTAACTAACAATAAAAAAATAAATATGGTTGTTATAGAATAATCACCACTACCGTTAGTGTATATCCATAAAAATGCAAACACGTACATAATTGCATGCAATATCAGTTGATTTGATAATACATTTTCAAAACTTCCGCCTTTGCTTAATTCACTTTGTGAAAACGTATAAAAATCCAACCCGATGATTAAAACCAAAATATTGACCAACGCTAAAATTAATCCGTACTCACCTACGTCTTTCACAGAAAAATATTTAGCCAACAACATCATTAAGAACAATTTACTGGTCATAGACACTATTCTTAATGATGCAATAATAGCTCTTTTCATCTAAAAAACCTAATACAAGAAATAAAGTAAATTACATATATCAATGAAATCTGGATCAAACCTAACCCACCATACAAATAGTTTTCTATTGGTGATAATGCCACAATAATAAGAAATATATAATTTATTACAGAGATTTTCTTAAGAAAGATGACTGCCATAGTATTAATAAAAGACAACAATGCTACTATAATTATGCTTTTAATAACTCCATGGTCATAAAATAAGGAAGCGAAAAGTGTTTGATACACACCTGACCTGATATTATTTTCTAATATCAGGCTTTCATAATATGATTTGTCACACAGAGATACACTACAAAACTCCACGATTAGGTATGCTGGTTGGCTTTCACCGAATCCTACAGCATTATTTATTAGAAATGCTAATTCAGAAATAGAGTGCGACAAATAGTGAAAAAGAAACAGTAACGGATATAAAAATGATACATAACTATCCATTATATCAAGTACATTTGGCGAAACTGATAAAACTTGGGTAGATATAGTATTTTCTATGTGTATGCGCCAATCAAAATCACCAATGAGACGCTGAGATGTTGTATAATGGAACATATACAAAAAAGCCAATATCAACAATGACATTGATATCAGCAATTTAAAGCTTATCTTGTATCTTCCATCCCATGAAATGGCATATAATAATAATATAAAGACAGGTACATTTCTTGTTCCTACAAATATCATATCTATAAGCAAGAAAGAAAATATAATTGTGTAAACGAAAAATATAATCTTACGATCTATAGCTTTTATTTTTTCTCGAGCGGATGTTAAAAAAAGGATAGCCGCAGGATAGAAGAATATGCTCAAATAACTGTATATACCACCTCCTCCAGCACTTTCCCTAGCATCTATAAGGCCTGATGATATCCAAGTACTTATATAACCATAACGACTGATGCATTTTCCTATCGTGGCAACCAATAGTATAATTATGACAACTTCAATTCTTGGACTATATATATCAATATTATTTCCAGTAATATTAATTGCCATTTTTATAAAGAAGTAATTTGAAAAAACAAATGTGTTAATTAAAAACAAAACCATATACATATTCTCAACATATTCCGTAAATATGCTAAGATATAATAGCTGCACTACAAATAGTATCACTGAGAAAGTAATAAGTCTATTGAGTACTACTTGTCCTCGATTTCTCATTATATATAAAACTTCTTAGATAATAGAGCCTTCCTATATTCTCTCTCTTTTTCTATTTCAAGATCATGTTTTTCCCTTTCAAATTCAGATATAAATTTAATTAGTCCTTCAATGCTATATGCAAACACTACGGTATTGAAGCTATATATTTCATTCAAAGAATCAGCTGTTTCTTGTAAAATATTGTTCGCATGATCCGTATCTGAAAACCTCGGAATTATAATTAATGCATCAGATAAGAGTGCTTCGTAGAATGAAAGTGAATTGAATGATATAACAATGTCTGTTTTCTTTAAAAAATCTAACACGTTCCCATCAACAAATTTCACCTCACTATTTTTTCTATCAATTTTATTTTTATAGTTATTTGCTTGATTTATATTTTTGAACTTCGCAAATATTTCATATTTATGACTAATTTCACTTAATGATAAGAGTATATGACTAAATGTTAAGGGAGCCAAGTAATCATAACCAGGGAATGTCAAATAAAGAACCTTTATCTTACCCGTTTTAATTTTTCTTTCTGTAAACTCTTTCTTGATATTTAATAGCCTTGGCATTACTAGTTTTTTAGGGCCGTTAGCTTCTAACGTGAATGGTAATAATATGTTGAATGATGATGGACCATAAACATACAATTCATCAAACTTAAAGTTATGCTTAACATCCCTGTAGATATTAATACTAACCTCCTCAACATAGGGGATAGTATAATTTTCATGAAAATAAGCTATGTACTTTGTTTTATAACCAAATATTTCCCTTGAGCAAAATATCGAGACCTCAAAATAGTCCACACCTCCAAATATCAAATTCAGTTCGTTGCTCTTAGTCAAATTAATCCAATACTTAACTAGTCTTTCTAATCTTTCATGTAATATTTCTTGATAACCTAAACTAATAACCTGTTCTAAGTATAAATCTGGAATGATTAACCGAAGCAATCTTCTTATTAAGTTCATATCTAGGACAACAGGTTTCACATCAGTTACTTCTGATGTAAATATATTGATATCATGTTTAAAAGTTCCGCGAGAGAAATAAACATCTGTTCGTTTCTCACTATTTACTTTTCTAAATTTAATTCTAAAATAAAGTAGAATTATTGTTTGGAAAATCCAATTTTTCACAACTTAGCTCTCTAAATATTCAAGTGTTAAAGCTGTACCTTTTTTTAAACTTCGAGTTACTTTCTTTCCTATCACGTCATCATAGAACTTAGGTGGTAAACCAAAACCAGGTCTTATACTTCGTACATTATCAGCAGTCAGTACTTCTCCTGCTTGAATATCTTTTACTATGTACAATGAACGGCGGAACTTAACATTTCCTTTTTCAGCTTCCGCTCTTTCATAATTGACTTGTCCCATTGCTTGCCAAGCCGTTTTCGTATCATTGCACAGTGCAGTTAGCTCATGAGGCTCAAGAGAAAAACTGTCATCCGCACCACCACCATTGCGATCCATAGTGACATGTTTCTCTATTATGCATGCTCCTAATGTCACTGAAGCTACTGCCGTAGCGTTATCTATTGTATGGTCGGAAAGGCCAGATAATACTTTAAAGCGCTCAGAAATATCGGCTATTGTCCTTAAATTATATTGTTCAGCAGGTGCTGGATAACCACTCACACAATGCAGGACAACTAATTCTTTACATCCATTCTCTCGTGCAGTTTTAACTGCTTCTGCAATTTCTTCCTCATTTGCCATTCCTGTTGAAATAATCATCGGTTTCCCAGTTTGAGCGACACGCTTTATCAAAGGTAAATCAATTACTTCAAAAGAAGCTATCTTGTAAGCTGGAGCCTCTAAGGACTCCAATAAATCAACCGCGGTAAAATCAAAAGGAGAACTAAAAATAGTGATCCCAAGTTCTTTCGCTTTTTCAAATAATGGCTTATGCCATTCCCACGGCATATGTGCTCCCTTATAAAGCTCATATAGCGTTTGTCCATCCCATAAGCCACCATGAATTTGAAACTCCTCAGAGTCACAATCCATCGTGATAGTTTCATGGGTATACGTTTGTAATTTGATTGCATCTGCGCCCGCTTTTTTCGCTTCTTCCATAATTTGGAAAGCACGGTTTATATCACCATTATGATTAGCGGAAAGCTCTGCAATAATATATGGTGGATGATCCGGTCCGATCTTTCGGCCGTCAATAGTTATGTATGGCTTCATTTTCGCCTCACTCAATTGGTTGTCGGATATAATTTTCTTCATCAACTTGTTGATAACGAGCTTTTTTGAATAGTCGTTGAGATGCTACATTTGCTTTCAATACCGTTGCATGCAATGTGACATCCGGATGAATCGCATCTATTGCATTTAGTGCTTGGAATGCAATTCCCTTCCCATAACTATTAGGATCGACAAATATAGAAACAAGGTAATGTCCAGATTTCATTCTATCTAAACGTACGGCGCCGACTTTACTTCTATCTGCTCTATTGATGAGCATGTAAAAATAATCAGACGTGGATTGTAGCTTTTTCAACATCCAAGCCTGGTGCTCATTCCATTTTGGTACATTGGGTGTAAGCGCATACTTTCTAGTATCTGGATGACTTTGCCATTCATATACCAGTGCGATATCGTCTTGAGAAGCATATTGCAAAGATACTCCCTCGCGCTTTTTGCTAACTAAATGCTCGATTTCAAAAGCAACTCGGCGAGCTCCTCGTCCATCACAGAGAGCAAGATTAGCCTCTTTAAATTGAGACCATTCTTCGAGCACTTTCATAAAAGCACTATGCAACGTCGATGGAATATCTTTGATATCAACATGGACAGCTGCATCATGTTTAACAAGTTGCTCACAAATAAGTTGTTGGTTTTCGGCAAGAGGGACAATTATATTTGGCAACCCAAGACAAGCCCTCTCCCAACTTGTGCTTCCAGGCGCTCCGATAGCAATATCATGCTCTAGCATTAAACTTGCCATATCAAAGACAAATTCTTGATGTCGAACGTTAGGGCGCGTTAAACACCATTCATTAACCTGCTGAAAATGAGGCGCTCTAGGGGACAACAAAACGGTAAAGTCGGCATTAACATGACAACAAAGACTCTCTAAAACTCTTAGTGTCGCGTTCGGAGCATCAACCCCCCCCATAGAGACAAGAACTCTGAGGGATGCATCAGATAGTTGCCTTGTAAGAGCTACTTCTCGCTTATTTGAGAAATCCGCTCTCAGCAACGCATATTCACTGCCGACGAGAACCTCTGTATTGGACGAAGCGTAATCAGCCTCACTTCGCTCTAAAGTTTGATCTAAAACTAAATTAGCTCTATGACATCTTCCTAAATCATCGATAGCAAGCAAGAAACAATTTAATGCTGCAACGATTTGCCCTTGCCATTCAGCACCAATAGCGTAGTGGTCCGTCACAACAAGATCGGCAGACTTAACCACAGATAAGAAGTCTTGTGCATCTTCCATTACGCTCTTTTGAAGCCAAGCTTCATAATCAGCGTCATGCTGTGGTTCGATTATACGCTGGGGTTTAGCAAGGGTGATAACATTGAAGCCACGCTCACGAATAAACGTTCGCATATCTCCTTTTAGTGGAGAACAAGCAAAGTCGATTTGGTGCCCTTTTTTACCTAAAGCGTCGGCAAGGACTAAGCAGCGCATAACATGACCACTGCCAATCAATAGAGAGGCATCGACCCTAAAAATAACCTTCATTGCCCATCCTATCTATTACTTTGCAAGCTTTAGCACTGAAAATAAGGACTCTGCGAACTCCCAATCTTCATGAGTATCAATATCTTGAACTCGGTTGCGAGGTAAAAGTACAGCCTTAGAGTGAGGAGAAAAAAGGGAAAGTTTTGCTAAAAATGCACTAGTTTTTCCCCAATAAAATTGTCCAGCATCATGATACGCTTCTTCAAGATCTTGCGATCTTACTTGTTCATTTTCAGGCGTAAACATTGAAACTGCTCCCTCTTTATCAAGTTTAATGGCACGCTGAATTGGGAAAGGAAATGACGTTGCACTAAAGGCAAATTGCACACTAGGGTCTCGTAACAAAGCATAACCTTGCTGTAAGTCCTCTGGCGATACAAATGGTGCCGTTGCATATAAACAGCAAACGACTTCAACATCCCAGCCTTCATTTTGACACCAATGAATAGCATGAGCCATTACATCCATTGTTGTCGCATAGTCATTGGAGATATCTGCAGGACGTAAAAAGGGCACTTCGGCACCATAGGCTACAGCCACTGCTTCAATCTCTGCATCATCAGTTGAAACAATCACTTTATCAAAGCAGCCGGAGGCAAGGGCCGCTTCAATGGAATAGGCGATCATTGGTTTACCATGAAATGCTTTGATATTTTTTCTCGGTATACGCTTACTACCGCCTCGTGCGGGAATGATTGCAATTTTCACAGCTTAGCTTCTCACATTTATACCATGTGCCTTCAAATAGGCTTTAGCTTCATTCGGTGTTTGTTCAGTAAAGTGGTACATCGCAGCAGAAGCCAATGCATCAATTCCACACTTTTCGAACGCAACTTTCATATCGTTATAATCTTTTGCTCCGCCAGCACCTATAACAGGTATATCAACCAAATTAACCGCATACTCCAGCAAATCATGATCATATCCACCCAGCGTACCATCTCGCTCGATACTGGTAACAAGTAACTCACCAGCACCATTAGCTTGAGCTAGCTTTGCAGCATCTGCTAAAGTGATTCCAGCTTGATTTTTGCCAGAATGAGTAAAAATTTCATACTCACCATCAATTTTCTTCACATCAAGAGATACAATTATGCACTGATTACCAAATACTTGAGAGGCTTCTTGTATTAATGATGGATTTTCTATCGCAGCTGTATTCAAAACAACTTTGTCAGCTCCCGCTAAAAGCACTTTGCGGATATGTTCAACAGACTTAATCCCCCCACCAACAGCTAAAGGCATAAAACACTCATCAGCAATATCATGAATTAACTGATAATCAGGCTCTCGACCTTCTTCTGTTGCTTTAATATCGAAGAGAACTAACTCGTCGACGTTTCGCATATTATAGATCTTGACTGTTTGAATAACAGAACCTGTTCTACGCCAAGAATTAAACGCTTCTCCCTTCACTAATCCAAAATCAGAATAAAGCATGGTTGGAATTATGCGACGTTTTAGCATAATCAAAGCTCCAAAAAGTTTTTTAATAGTCGAAGGCCTGCTTGTTGACTTTTTTCTGGATGAAATTGTGTTCCGAACACGTTGCCTTTTCCAACAACACAGTTAAAGGTTACTCCATGTGAAGAAGTCGCAATAACATTGTTCGAATCAACACCACTAAAGTGATAACTATGGACAAAATAGAAGTCCGTCCCTGTTGCAATTCCATTAAATAGAACCGAGTTACCATCATGTTGAACACTATTCCAACCCACATGTGGTATACGTATTTCCTTATCTTTGGACTCCATACGTATCACTTCACCAGCAATAAGGTCTAGCCCTTTTGACTCTCCGTGCTCGAAACCAAGTGTCGACAAAATTTGCATACCCAAGCAAATGCCGAGAATAGGTATATCATCAATAGCAGATTCAACGATAGCTTGATCTAAGCCTCTACTTCTTATTTCCTGCATAGCTTTTGAAAAAGAACCGACTCCAGGTAACAAGATTTTATCGGCCATCATAATGTCATCAGCTTTTTTGGCAATGACAGGTTCATAACCACAAACTGATATGGCTCGAACTACCGAGCCAATATTTCCCATACCGTAATCAACAACTGCAATCGTCATAAACGTCCTAGTTATCGTAATTAAGCTTGATTAGGTTACCTTGAGTATCTCTAATTAAGTTGCCCTTTCTGTCAGTTTTGAATAATTTCTTATTCGTAAACTTATCGCAGATCTCATCAAACTCTTCTTTTGACAAATCGATTTCTTCCAATACGCTCTCTAATGATCGATTTAAATACACTGAAGGGTAGGCACCATCGTTATGTTTTAGAAAATCAACGATATCTTTGCGTGCCAGTCGTCCACGGCGAATATGGTTATTGGCTTGATCTGTAGCACGGCCAAAACCATATTTAATGTACTTAAAGTAATCATGTATACGGTGATAATAATTATCTAAGTTTTCGTAATTAACTAAACTGCCTTCCGTAGGAGTAGGATAACTCTCAAAACCATATGCTTGGGCTAGCAAAGTATTGTTATAACCATCCCAAGGGAAATAATATCCGAGGAATATACCAGTGACACCGACTCGTTTAAGATCTTCATCTGAAGGATAAAAATACGGGATTAGATCTTTTCTGGTTATGTCATCTTGGCCAATAAGGTCTGAAACACGCATACCGAGCATCCCCCCAAACTCTTCTAACCAACGACGATCTAATACGTTGTTTTCAGCTGCCGCCGCAGGGCCACCGTATTCATGCTGTGAGTTTTCACCCCATACGATTAAAGGAATATTTTTTTCAACTGCAACCTGAATTGGGATCGTGAAGATTGTAACGTGTTCAGCCCATTGAATATCACCGACTTCTCGTAGTGCCAAGCGAGATAGCTTTCTTCTTACCTTTGGATTTGGAGTGACGTTGACATGATCAACACCAAGACGCTTTAAGTTTTCTAAATTTCGTCGACCAAGATCGGAAAGTGAATCTGTTTCTGCAGTAACACAAAGCGGATTTAGCCCAGCTTGCAATACTTTAATCACTTGATAAGTACTATCCTTGCCACCACTTACTGGAATAATGCAATCATAGTTTGAACCATCAATAGATTTATAACGCTCCGTTATTTCCAAGAATTCTTTGTTACGTGCAACCCAATCAATGTCTGTTCTATTTTCGAAATTGATACAAGCGCTACATTTACCTTCTTCATTGAACCACAGATCTGGTTTAGTTTCAGGATACATACATGAAGTACAATACTTAATTTTTTTCATAATAACTTTTTTACATTGCTGTTTAGAATATTAGTTAGAACCCAAACGACTTCATCTTGCTGTTTTTCAGTCATAGCATGAAACATCGGTAAGGAAATCGCTTCTCTGTAATATTGTTCAGACTCAGGAAAATCTCCTTCTCTGAAGCCCATTTTTTGATAATAAGGTTGAATATGGACAGGTATGTAATGCAAATTCACTCCAATCCCCTTATCTCTCAAAGCATCAAACACTTCTTTGTGTGTCAAAGATAGCTTATCTAACTGCAAACGGATCACATAAAGGTGAAGACCAGAGTAAGTATTCTCTAATTGATATGGTAATATTACAGGGAGTGACTTCAATAAGTCATTGTAGCGATCTGCAAGGTGATGGCGAGCTTTAATAAAGTCGTTTAATCGCTTCATCTGAGAAATACCCAGTGCCGCTTGAAGCTCTGTCATGCGATAGTTAAAGCCTAAATCGATCTGTTGATAATACCAAGCACCGTGACTTTCACCTTCCATTCGTTCAGGATCACGGGTAATACCATGACTACGAAGCAAAGCCATCTTATCTGCTAATGCTGTGCTATTGGTCACAACGGCACCACCTTCGGCTGTTGTGACAATTTTTACTGGGTGAAAGCTAAAAACGGTGATATCTGAATATTCACAGCTTCCAATGGGCTTGTCATGATATTGACCTCCTATAGCATGAGAGGCATCTTCAATCACTTTAAACCCATACTCTTCAGCTAGAATAGCAATAGCTCTCATATCACACGGCTGGCCACATAAGTGGACTGGTACAACAATTTTAGGAAGTGTACCATTGACTTTCGCTTGGATGAGCTTTTCTTCCAACTTTTGGGGGCAAAGGTTGTACGTCGCGGCATCAATATCCACAAAGTCAACTTTCGCCCCGCAGTACACCCCGCTGTTTGCTGAAGCCACAAAGGTAATTGGCGACGTCCATAACCAATCCCCCTCACCTAATCCTAATGCTAAACAAGCAATATGAAGTGCTGAAGTGGCACTATTTACCACTAATGCATGCTGAGCTCCAGTTTGGTTTACTAATGCTTGTTCAAACTCAGGAACTTTAGGCCCTTGTGTCAGAAAATCTGATTTTAATACTTCCACAACCGCATCAATATCTTGCTGGTTGATATCTTGCTTACCGTAAGGGATCACTGCTACTCTCACACTGTAAAATTAGGATCAATATTGGTTTTAATCAGTTCACGTAAGCTTTCAACGCTTTCCCATTCAGTATTGGTACCCGAATTGTATTTAAAGCCAAACGGTACTTTCTGTGCCTTATGATGTTTTAAATATTCATCTTCACTATAAGTAAAAGAAACTGATGGTAAAATTGCATAATACTTACCAAGGTCGATGGTATTAAGTGAATCGGTATCGGTGATCATCTCTTCATGAATTTTTTCACCAGGGCGAACTCCCACGACTTTAGTTTCGCACTCTGGCGCAATCGCGGTGGCAATATCCATGATGCGATATGAAGGAATTTTAGGCACAAAAATCTCGCCGCCTAGGTGGTTTTCAAGGGCATACATCACCATGTTTACCCCATCTTGCAGTGAAATATTAAAGCGGGTCATATCTTCATGGGTAATAGGCAACACACCTTCAGTACGTTTTTTCAAGAAGAATGGGATCACAGAACCACGTGACCCCATCACGTTACCGTAACGCACGACGCTAAAACGGATTTTTTTCGAACCCTTAATATTATTAGCCGCTGTAAACAATTTATCCGAAGCTAATTTTGTCGCGCCATACAGGTTGATGGGAGCACACGCTTTATCGGTTGAAAGTGCCACAACATCTTTTACACCACACTGAAGTGCTGCCTGGATCACATTTTCAGCACCATCAATGTTAGTGCGTATACATTCAGTTGGATTGTATTCAGCAGTATCCACTTGTTTGATTGCGGCAGCGTGAATGATCACATCAACCCCTTCGCAAGCTTGGATCATACGGCTACGGTCACGAACATCACCAATAAAGAAGCGAAGTTGAGGATATTCGTAATGTGGATATTTTTGTTTTAGCTCAAACTGTTTTAGCTCATCACGCGAAAAGATAATAATTTTCTCTACTTGCGGGTATTGATTCAAAATCGTTTTGATAAATTGCTTGCCGAACGATCCAGTTCCGCCCGTAATGAGTACTACTTTATTATTTAACATATAACTTTCACTCTTTGTGTTTATCCGGCCGATCAATAAATAGTCAACCTAAAATGATTTATTTTTTTAAGTTTGCTTTAAGACAAATACTTTACCGATAACATTTAAGGTAGTCAGTAAACTTTTTTTGAGACAAAAGCTGAATTTTTCCATTTTTGACACACTAAAAACTAACTATCTAATTGTAAAAAAAGGATTTTACTTGCAACTCTCCAAATGGAAAGCCGCAACGTTTAGGCTTTAGGCGCAGGGTTTTCCAATAATCCTGACCGGAAGGCACCGCACAGATTGCTAACAAAATGACATCCGTTAACTTGTGTTCAACTTTACTTTTGGGATGATAATCTGGAATGCTATCCAATTTGCCTATGGATGCATAAAAAACACTTAAAATAATCGTCAAATTGATCATCGGTTAATTGTTTGTTGTGTGATAACGTTATCCATCGGAACAAGAAAACTGTGAGCCATACAACCAAAGGCGGCCATATCTAAATTTTGCTCTACTAACTCTTCTATGTTGGCTAGTACATCATCAGAACCGGATATGGTTGTAAGATTCTAGAATCCTAAAGTTTAGGCTCTTTTTCTCTTCTCAACGCAAACCTCACCAGCACCATCGCCACACCCAGCATTCCGCCAAGTAAGGTGCTGATCACCACAATCAAAGCGCGCTTTGGTTTATCTCTAGTTAGTGGTTGTTTCGGTTGGTCTAAATAATAAAAACCATTGACCAACCACTTAGTATCTGCACTCAGTGCGTCAAAATCTAATTGGCTCAACTTGCTTTGTAAAATCGCCAGTTTTGGCTCAAACACACTCAGATCTTTGATTGATTTTAAAGCGTCCACTTTTGCTTTTAAGGCGCGGCTGCCAATGTTTATCGCGAAAATCTCTTGTTCACCTAAATTTTGTACTGGCTGCTTAATATCTGCCGCCTCAGCAATGGTTAACGCATATTGAGAACGCTCTAACTCAACCTGTAAACGTAATTGTGCCTGCTGAAGTAAGCTCTGCTCTTGCTGTATAAGTTCAACATGTTTAGCCGCCAATGTGCTAACTAAATCTTCATTCAGTTTTTGATTGAGGTTTTGATTAACAAACTCAGTATAGTCATTGAGCAAAGCGAAGCTGCTGGCTTTGTCTACAGATTGAAAGCTTAAGGTGAATGTGTCGCTATTTTTTTTATCTACGGCTGAAGCTTGAATACGCCCAAACCACTGCTCGTATAAATTCTGGATGCTCTCCGGCTCATCCGTTTGTGTAAGCCACCGCTTTTGCAACGTTAAAAAAGTAGGGTTAGTTTGCATAAAGCGACGTTTGGTGCCGTTAGCATTAAAGGTTTGAATAAATTGCTGAAAGATTAGCTTAGGGTCAATCAAGCTATTTAATGCATTACTGACAATTATGGTGCCATCTTCTTGGTACAAATCAAACACAGGCTGATAACGTTTCACGGCCTGTTGATAGGAAGTAACATTTTGTAGATGTGGTTGGCTCACAGTTGCTTTTGCACTCCACCATTCTTGGGCGGTTAATGCATAGCTTATGGCACCCACACTAAAAAACAATGTGGTCATAATGATTAGCCACTTCCCTTGCCATAGGGCTGCAAAAAGCTCTTTTAAATCAATCTCATCATTCGCCGGATAGGCGTAATGTGGGTATTGTGGCGGCTGAATGGGAGAGGTATTAGCTAATGAACTCACTGATTGCTCCTGCAGTATAGAAGTACAAATTTTTGACACGCTACCGCCCTTAGGTCTCGCTCCTAATAGCGTTATACACTATATAATTTTTCACGAAGTCTAAACCAAAACCCTTTACAGGGCGAGCCTTCAAAAGGCAGAGCTTAGATTTTGTGATTACAGTAAGAAAATGGCGGGCTATAATGCGTGCAACTGTTCGCATCTATAGGAATTCATAATGATTATCGTAACTGGCGGAGCTGGCATGATTGGCAGCAACATTATCAAAGCACTTAATGAGCGCGGTATCTCTGACATTCTGGTCGTCGATCATCTTAAAAATGGTCGTAAGTTCAAAAACTTGGTTGACCTGCAGATCGCTGATTATATGGATCGAGATGACTTCCTAGCTCAGATCATGGCGGGTGATGATTTTGGCCCAATTGATGCTATTTTCCATGAAGGGGCTTGCTCTGCGACCACAGAATGGGATGGCAAATATGTCATGCTCAACAACTATGAATACTCTAAAGAGCTGCTGCACTACTGTTTAGATCGTGAAATTCCCTTCCTGTATGCCTCTTCAGCAGCCACTTATGGTGAAACCGATACCTTTATTGAAGAACCGCAATACGAAGGCGCACTCAACGTTTACGGTTACTCGAAACAGCAATTTGATAATTATGTACGCCGCCTATGGCTAGATGCAAAACAACACGGTGAAACCTTATCGCAAATTACTGGTTTTCGTTACTTCAACGTATACGGCCCTCGTGAGCAGCATAAAGGCTCGATGGCTTCGGTTGCCTTTCATTTGAACAATCAAATGAACGCGGGTGAAAATCCGAAACTGTTTGCCGGTAGTGAGCACTTCAAACGTGATTTCGTGTATGTCGGCGATGTCGCTGCGGTCAATTTATGGTTTTTAGATAACGGTGTATCCGGTATTTTTAACTGCGGTACAGGTAAAGCGGAGTCGTTCAACGAGGTGGCGAAAGCGGTAATCGCTTTCCATGGTCGTGGCGAAGTGGAAACCATTCCATTCCCAGAGCACCTAAAAGGTGCTTACCAAGAGTTTACCGAGGCAGACCTCACCAAACTTCGTGCTGCTGGCTGTGATGTACAGTTCAAGACTGTAGCTGAAGGCGTCGCTGATTATATGACTTTAATTAACCACAAATAATCATTTCCCTCCTACCTTCCCCTTCCTAGGGGAAGGATAAAAGAGAAGAGAGACCTCTATGAAAATCGCTGTAGCAGGTACGGGCTATGTCGGTCTGTCCAACGCATTACTCCTAGCCCAAAACAATGAAGTGGTGGCCCTCGATATAAACTCAGAAAAAATCGAGATGCTTAATCGTGGTCAATCTCCAATTGTTGATAAGGAAATTGAGCTGTTTCTCCACGAAAAAGAACTCAATTTTACTGCGACAACAGATAAAGTAACTGCCTACCAAGGCGCTAGCTTTGTGATTATTGCGACTCCAACGGATTACGATCCCAACACTAACTATTTTAATACCGCATCTGTTGAAGCCGTTATCCGTGACGTTATGGCTACTAATCCCAATGCAATCATGGTTATAAAGTCAACAATTCCCGTTGGCCATACTGAAAAACTTAAGCGAGAGCTAAATTGCGACAATATTATTTTCTCTCCAGAATTTTTACGTGAGGGAAAAGCATTACACGATAACTTGTATCCATCTCGTATTATTGTGGGTGAGCAAAGCGAACGTGCACGAACTTTTGCAAAGTTACTCGTTCAAGGTGCCATGAAAAAAGACATTCCTGTCTTATTTACAAATTCCACAGAAGCAGAAGCAGTTAAACTGTTTTCGAACACCTATCTTGCCATGCGTGTTGCCTATTTCAATGAACTCGATTCTTACGCTGAAGTCCATGGCTTAGATAGCCGGCAGATAATTGAGGGCGTTGGACTAGATCCTCGTATTGGTAATCACTATAACAACCCGTCTTTTGGCTACGGTGGCTACTGCTTACCCAAAGACACCAAACAGTTGCTCGCAAACTATCAAGATGTGCCGAATAACATCATCGGTGCGATTGTCGATGCAAATAGTACACGTAAAGATTTCATTGCAGACTCTATCATTAAACGTCAACCTAAAGTCGTTGGTATTTATCGTTTAATTATGAAATCGGGTTCAGATAATTTCCGAGCGTCCTCAATTCAAGGGATCATGAAGCGCTTAAAAGCCAAAGGGATTGAAGTTATTGTGTATGAACCAATACTTACTGAGCCGCTCTTTTTTAACTCACGGATTGTTAATGACCTCGAAGAGTTCAAAACATCTTCTGATGTGATTGTCTCTAATCGAATGACCGAGGTATTAGAAGACGTCATAGAGAAAGTTTATACTCGTGACCTTTTTGGTTCTGATTAATCTCAGTCATGGCAATAAAAATAAACGTTAATATGTCGAATCTATTTACACTATTTTCCCTCTAAATCGAGAGGTTCCAACATTATGAAAGTTCTAATCATTGGACCCTCTTGGGTTGGGGATATGGTCATGTCCCAAAGTCTGTACCGTACTCTAAAGAAAAAAAATCCGAACTGTCATATTACGGTTTTAGCCCCTGATTGGTGTCGAGCTATTTTATCTCGTATGGCTGAAGTAGATGCGATCCTTGCCATGCCTATCGGGCATGGCAAGCTAGAGTTAAAACACCGTTGGCAAATCGCACGATCACTTAAGGCACAAAAGTTCGATCAGGCCATCGTGCTCCCAGGCTCACTCAAATCAGCACTCATTCCATGGTTGGCGAGAATACCAATACGTACCGGATGGTTAGGTGAAATGCGCTTTGGATTACTCAATGATTATCGAAAGCTTAATAAACCCGCGTTTCCGATGATGGTTGAACGCTACGTGGCACTAGCGTTCGATAAAAATGAGATCACTAACGCTAAAGAGCTACCTGAACCTATACTCTGGCCTTCTCTTAGCACTGATAGTGAACGACAGGAAAAACTGCGCATACATTTCGGATTACATGCAGAACGTCCAACGTTAGTCATTTGCCCAGGGGCAGAGTTTGGTCCAGCAAAACGTTGGCCGGAGTACCATTATGCAACTCTGTGTGAAAAAATCATTCTCCAAGGCTGGCAAGTGGTTATTTTTGGTTCACAGAAAGATCAACTTATTGGTGAACAAATCATTCAGGCCTTACCTACTGAACTCAACTCCTTTTGCTTAAATTTGGCGGGTCAAACCAAGCTCGAAGAAGCGGTCGATCTCATGGCCTCTTGCGATGCAGTAGTGAGTAATGACTCAGGCCTCATGCATGTTGCTGCTGCGTTGAATTTGCCATTAGTTGCACTATATGGCCCTTCCTCGCCGGACTTTACCCCGCCACTATCCAACAAGGCTCACATTATTCGACTAATCAGCGGTTATCACAAAGTTCGCAGAGGTGATGGCGAACAGGGCTACCATCAGAGTTTGATCGATATTCAGCCTCAACAGGTGTTTGATGCACTACAGAATCAACTAATACCTCAACAAGGAAACGAATAATGCGGGTTTTGTTGGTGAAAACCTCATCGATGGGTGATGTCATCCACACCTTACCGGCACTGACTGATGCCTCCAAAATGATCGACGACCTTCGTTTTGATTGGGTGGTGGAAGAAAACTTTGCGCAAATCCCAAGTTGGCATACGTGCGTTGAACACGTCATTCCGGTGGCACTTCGTCGGTGGCGTAAAACCCCCTTTCAAGCCAACACTCGCAAACAGTGGCAACACTTTCGCGAACAGGTCACACAAACGCATTACGATATGATTATCGATGCGCAAGGCCTACTGAAAAGTGCTTGGTTGACTCGACTTCCTCAAGCTCCCGTACACGGATACGATTGGTCATCTGTTCGTGAGCCTTTGGCATCACTGTTCTACCAACATAAGCACCATGTATCCAAAACTCAACATGCCGTAGAGCGCATCCGCTCTTTAATGTCCATGAGCTTAGGTTATAGTCTACCCAACACAACGGGTGACTATGCTATTGCCCATCACTTCAGACAAAATCCGAATAGTCATAATATCGCTCCCTATTGTGTTTTTTTGCATGCCACAACTCGAGCAGAAAAACATTGGCCAGAAAACCACTGGCGCACATTGATTGCGGCAATGAAACCCTTAGGTATAAGGGTTCGCTTGCCATGGGGAGCCCCCCATGAACAAGCACGCGCCCAAAGGCTAGCGTCAGGGTTTGATCATGTCGACGTCCTTCCCAGACTCACCTTGTCAGAAATTGCAGCTCAACTCGCAGATGCCACTGCGATTGTCTCTGTCGATACGGGACTGAGTCATCTCGCGGCCGCATTGGATAGACCAAATATAACGCTGTATGGGCCGACAGACCCTGGATTGATTGGTGGGTACGGTCAACAACAGCACCCACTTAGCGCCTCACTTTTAGGCTCTAACAACATTCAGACTCTGACTCCTAGCCATGTTCTAAACGTATTAGAACCAATACTTTCAGCGGAACTTTCCTTATGACCCAGGCTTGGCTTGAAACCTATTTACCACATCCGATTGACTGGCTAAAAACACATCGTGTACTGGTGATCAAACTACGCCACCACGGTGATGTACTGCTCAGTTCACCTGTTTTTCAAGTGCTGAAAAATCACCACCCACACCTTGAGATAGATGCACTGGTCTACCAAGATACCGCGCCGATGCTTGAGCAGCACCCAGCAATCAGTCAATTGCACGTAATAGATAAAAAATGGAAATCACAAGGGTTTCTTTCTACTGTTCGCCACGAATTGTCATTGATACAACAGCTTCGCCAACGAAATTATGATGTTGTCATCCACTTAACAGAATCGAGACGTGGTCTTTGGCTCAAATGGCTATGCAATGCATCTTATGGTATTGCCGGAAACTACTCAAATCGACAGGACAGACTTTGGAAACGAGCTTTCCCACTCCGCTATCCTTTGCCTCGCCAAGGTAACCGCCGTCACACGGTCGAAGTGCACCTCGACAGCCTGCGTAAATCAGGCATTGTTGTTAAACCAACAGAAAAAAAACTCGTTTTAAACCTAACCAATGCCGATTTTCAAAAACTTAAACATCAGGCGCCTACGTTACCTTCCGAGCCGTTTATCGTGCTACACCCAACCTCACGCTGGCTATTCAAAACTTGGCCTTTGGATCATTATCGCCTATTGATTGAACGTTTGTTAGAAGCCGGTCATAACATCGTGATTTCCGCGGCTCCAGATCCTGTGGAATTAGATTTAGTGAATCATATGTTGGATGGTTTAACACACCCTCGTTTGATTCGCTTAGATGGCCAGTTATCACTACGTACACTCGCCGCACTCATCAGTCGTGCAACTCTTATGGTTGGGGTCGATTCAGTACCAATGCATATTGCGGCTGCCGTGAATACCCCGTTGGTAGCGCTCTTTGGCCCGAGTGGCGACAACGAGTGGGGTCCATGGAGCCAACAAGCCCATGTGTTAACCAGCCAACATACTTGTCGTCCTTGCGGCTTTGATGGATGTGGGTCAGGAAAGGTGAGCGAGTGTCTCGTGAGCATTACTGTAGATACGGTGTATCAAGCAATTGAAAGGCAGCTCAATAAACATGACTAAACTGGCAATCGTACGACAAAAATACCGCCCTGATGGTGGTGCAGAGAAATTTGTCGCATCTGCACTCACCGCCCTGAGAGAAACGGAGTCGATAGATTTAACCGTCATTACTCGCCAGTGGCAGGGGGAGCTAGATCCTCATTATCATGTTTTACGCTGCGATCCTTTTAAGTGGGGAAGAGTCAGTCGTGAGCGAGGCTTTGCTAAACAAGCACAAGCACTGTTTGCTGATTTTGACCTAGTGCAGAGTCATGAACGCATACCTGGTTGTGATATTTTCCGAGCAGGAGATGGGGTTCATCGCTGCTGGCTAGAGCATAAATCTCGTATTCAGACACCCGCTCAGGCGAAGGCGATGCAACGTAGTCGCTTTCATCGCTATATCATAAATGCAGAACAAGCAATGTTTGATCATCCCAATCTTAAGGCTGTGATCTGTAATTCCAATTTGGTTAAAAGGGAAATTTGCCAACACTTTTCCCTCAACCCAGAGCGTATTCACGTAATCTATAATGCGGTTGATAATAAACAGTTTCATCCAGACTTACGTCGCTATCGTTTGCCAATTCGTCAGCAATTGGCGATCCCTGACAGTGCGCCCGTCATGCTGTATGTCGGATCCGGTTTTGAGCGTAAGGGGGTCGCCGCGGCAATAGAAGCCATCGCCCAAACCCATGCCCATCTACTCATTATTGGCCAAGATAAACAGGAAAAACGCTATAGAACACAGGCGAAAAATTTGGGATGCCAGGAACGCATTCATTTTCTTGGATTACAAAAACAGCCAGCGGCGTATTATGGGGCAGCCGATGGCTTTTTATTTCCAACCTTGTATGATCCATTTCCAAATGTCGTGCTTGAAGCCATGGCGGCTGGACTAGGTGTGATTACCAGTACCACCTGTGGCGCAAGCGATATTATTCGACATGGTGAGAATGGCTTTGTGACTGATGCCCTTGATATTGAAGCCATAGCTCAAGCGATTCGCAGCTTGTCCGACTCGCAAAGGTCTCTAGAGATCGGGCAGCAAGCAAGGATAACGGTCGAACCATTTACCGCTTCACGCTTAGCGGAACAACTAAACACTCTGTATCAACATTTATTACAGCAATACCGATCATGAAAAAATTACACATACTGCATACTGAGTCCTCCTGCGGTTGGGGTGGTCAAGAAATCCGAATTCTAACCGAATCAGAAGGCATGATGGCTAAAGGCCACCAAGTAACAATTGCCTGCCCAGCTGAGTCGAATATCTATAGAGCGGCTCAACAACGAGGCATCCCAGTATTCTCTTTGCCTATTCAACGCAAAAACTTGAAAGGGCTGCGAGCAATATCAAGCTTTCTTTCAAAACACAAATTTGATGTCATCAATACTCACAGTTCAACCGATAGTTGGTTGGTGTCATTGACGCTAATGTGGCGACGCCATCGTCCCGGAATCGTACGCACTCGTCACTTATCCACAACCGTCCATAATAATCTCGCCTCACGCTGGCTCTACCTGAAAGGCAATGATTTTTTAGTGACTACTGGAGAAAAATTACGCCAAACTTTACACCGTGACAATGGAATCCCTTTGGGAAAAATGCGCTCTGTCCCGACTGGGATTGATGCCCATCGTTTTACTCCTTGCGATGACAAAGTGGCCGCCAAAACACGAATTAATTTGCCTGCCGATAAAACCATTGTCGGAATTCTAGCTACAATTCGAACGTGGAAGGGACATGAATATCTTCTTCATGCTCTCGATGAACTAAAACGACATGACTACCATTTATTAATTGTGGGAGATGGCCCAAACCGAGCGAATGTAGAAAGCTGCATTGATAACCTACAGCTACGCTCGCAGGTTACCTTGGTAGGGAATCAAGATGATGTTGTTCCTTACCTCCAAGCTATGGATCTATTTTGTTTACCCTCTTATGGTAATGAAGGCGTTCCTCAAGGGATTATGCAAGCAATGCTATGCCGCTTACCTATCATATCGACCGATGTAGGTAGTATTCTGGAGGTTTTACATCCCCACAAAAATGGATTTTGTGTACCAACCAAAAATAGCAAAGAACTTGCTGAGGCACTTAAGTGTCTTTTAGAAGGCTCGGTATTGAGAGAGCAATTTGCAGAATATAGTTACCACCACGCACTCGCTCATTGCACACTGGATAAAATGGTCGATGAAATGGAAGAGATTTTTATACAGGTGGCGCGTTAAATGAGAAATTCTCGACTTGGGTTTCGTCTGTTACTACTTGTGGCTCTGCTATACCAGATCCCTAAACGCTGGCTTTTCAGATTCAAAAATGAACAGCCCGTTCGACGAATATTAATTATCCACCAGTTATTGCTCGGCGACGCCCTAATGACAACAGGGCTGCTAGCCGCATTACGCCAACGTTACCCAAAAGCCGAAATAACTCTTGCAGGACCGCCGTTTCTCGCTAACTTATATGAGACCCAACCTTATGGCGTGAAGTATCATCCCTTTACACCTAAGCAATGGACTCATTTATTTACACTGTGGAACAAAGGCCCCTTTGACCAAGCATATATCTTGCTCGATAACCGCTACAGTTGGACTGCTCTGGCCGTGGGATGTACGAAAATTATTGGCTATGCTGGACATTCTTGGCTTAAAGACTGGCCACTCAATGATATTCGTACACTACCTCAACAGGTAACCTCGATCACTGAACTACTTATCAAACTATCTGGGGATCAGACGCCTCCTCCTTATTCACCACAAGAGTGGCTAGTACCGAAGAGTCCACTTCCAGAGACGGTCGCCACTCCGTATGTGCTATTGCATGTAGGCGCTAGCACTTCATTAAAACACTGGCCTGATGCTTATTGGCAACAATTAGCCGCTGATTTAAGCAAACTAGGCTATCAACCTCTATGGACTGGAGGTCCAAACGAAGAGCCTCTTATCGAACGCATCGACCCTAAAAAAGAATACACCAGTTTGGTTGGCCAACTCTCTATTCCACAAATGTGGACACTGATTGAAGAGGCAACACTCCTAGTTTGCCTAGATACTGGGATTAGCCATATTGCTAAACACACCTTTACACCAACAGTCTCACTGTTTGGGCCTGGCTCTCCAGCTCTTGCTGGTGTATCTCCTTATTTTTCCGCTGCTCCATTTATCGCTATCGATGCAAATCCACATTGTCGCGATCAAGCCCTCTTTTTTAAGCGATCGTTGCCATGGGTTCGCCAGTGCAAACGCAGCATTCAGCAATGTCCAACACCCGGTGCATGCATGCAATCAATCTCTTACGAAACCGTGTGGCAATCCTGTCTACACTACTTAAAAAGAAACCTTGGCTGAGACTATTCGTCTTGCGTTAGCTCTAACTGCCGCAATTGCCAAAGCATTCCGAGTAATAACCAAAACAAGATTAAGTTATTTCGGATAAAAAAGTCATCAGTCATACTTTTGCAGAAGAAAAGAGCCATCAAACTCAAACCACTCAATTGTATGACCGTTGCGGGACGATGCAGAAAAGGCCGAGCAGCACTCGCATAAAGCAAAAGGAAAAGAACTAAACCTATCACCCCAAGCTGTAATTGCTTATTAAGCAATACATTGTGGGCATGCATTCCCGTATTCGCATCAAATTGCTTAGGAAAATCACCTAGAAAGGTAGCATTAAGGTTCATATAACCCGCGCCATAGCCAAATAGAATATGTCCTTCTGTTTTACTAAAATAGTATTTCCACATCCAAATGCGCGGATCATTCTTACTGACTTCCATCACCACTTGGGTTGGTTCGATAGATTCATCCACATAACGGAATTTAATCATAAAGGCTTGATATACACCATAAAATAACACTGGCACCATCAGCAGTGCTAATCCCCAGCGCATTTTTCGAGGTAAAAAGAAACACAAATAAACAGCCATTAACAACGCTAATAGAACAAAGCACAATATTCCCATCCGATTCTGCGTTAACAGAGTCGCATAAAGCATTGTGAGCTGATAACAGACCAATAATATGCCACACCACCGACGAGATAATGGTAAGTTCCATATCAGCAATCCGACCGCTGAAAACAACACTAAAATGGTTGAACCATCCCCGACATCTGGGAAATATTCTCTACTTAATCGTTGTAGCCCAAGAAAACCAAAACCTTGATGGGAATAAGCGATGACCACGAAAGCAAAACAAGTTCCCGCAACTAGAATCCAACTAATGAACCAAGTCTGAACCCGTGCTGACTGAACTTTCAATCCAAGAAAACCCACCAAAAAAGCGACTAGAGGATACAAAATCTCCTTACGCAAACCATGCCAAACTAAATCAGGGTTCTTTGTCCACAAGGAGGATGCGGCATACCATAATGCAAACGCTCCCCACCCCAACAACACTGAACGCAGTGTTTCCAAATTGCGGACATAGCATATGCTTAATATTAGTCCGAGTACGAGAAACCCCAGAACAACACCATTAACATGAGCATAAGGTAATAGAAAAACCAACCCGACTAGCGGCAGCAAAAATGCAAGCTGGAAAAAATAAGAACGATTAATCATGTGATAACTTTAAATACGACTTAAAAGCCTGTTGAGAAGATATGGATTCGGAAACGGCATTATGCGGTTTGAGGATTTCGTAACATTGGCACCACGGATGCCAATGTTCTATTGATGTCTCACCGAAAAAAACCAACAACTTTTTATCCAATGCTGCAGCCAAATGCATCGGGCCACCATCACTACAAATAACGCTTTCACATAATGATAACCCAGCTTTAAGAACCTCAACATTTTCAGTAGGCAATGGATAGACGGGCAGATTAGCACACAATTCCATCAGTTGCGTTGCACGACTTTCATCTCCAACATCTCGGATATCATCAGCTTTAGCGGGAGCCCAAAACAGAAGAAACTGCATCTGTGGATTGTGCTGGCTAATCAGATGAATCAGTTCAGCGTATTTTTCAACACTCCACCGACTTTTAGGACGCCGTACACTAATATGAATCCCAACGATAGCCTTATCTGGCGACAAATTAGGTAAGCGTGTTCGTACGGTTTCTAGACTCGAATCTTGTATAAAGATTCGGTTGGGTGGAATTACGGGGAGAGGCTCACTGAATACACGCAAATAGCTATGTACCTGCTCCACTTGATGCGCCCCGAAGAAATCGTCTGGATTGAACGGATGTGTAATCGCGTTTTCCCCTTCAATCGCCGCACCAATAATCCGCTGAGCGCCAACCGTTTTCGCCACTTTCAGACTATGGTAGCAAGGACGAGGATTCGCCAGAATCACCGTATCAAATCGCTGCTTTTTAATTTCAATCAGCGTGCATAATCTCTGCCAATACAATCCAAATAAAGATTGTCCCGGCTGACGATGCTTACTTTTCGTATAGGTAAAAACCCGATCGATATAAGGATTACCGGTTAATACTGGTGCATTCATAGTATTAACATAGGCACAAATGGTCGCATGAGGGAACAAGTGTCGCAATGACTCAAATAATGGTGTCGTGCATACTAAATCCCCAATGTTATCACGACGGATAACCAAGATATTTTTTACCATCTTCTAACGCTACCTGATAAAAATGTGTAAGATCGACTCAGTTTAAAATTGATAATAATACTGATGACGGCGCATGAATCGTTTTCTTTACACCTTTTTGCTCTACTGTTTCCAGCCACTGGTCTTACTCCGACTTGGGATTCGCTCAATACGCTCCCCCCAGTATAGAAATCGCATCAAGGAACGGTACGGACTAGCTTCACTACCACTGCGTGGTGGAATTTGGATTCACTCAGTATCCGTCGGAGAAACTATTGCTGCCATACCATTGGTCAAAGCACTACAGCAAGATTATCCACACCTTCCAATTACCATAACTACAATGACCCCAACGGGTTCGGAACAAGTTAAGCGTCATTTTGCCGACAGTGTACAGCATTGCTACTTACCTTACGATCTTCCATGTGCAATGAGCCGCCTAATCAATCGCATGGAGCCCAAACTTGCCATTATTATGGAAACTGAGTTATGGCCGAACATGATACATCAGCTTCATCGAAAAAGGATCCCAATATTGCTGGCTAACGCTCGCTTGTCAGAACGATCTCAACGAGGCTATCAGAAAGTTGCAAGATTAACTCGCTCACTACTAAGCGAGTTATCCGCTGTTGCCGCTCAAAATGACACCGATGGTCAACGCTTCATCCAACTCGGATTAGAGGCTAACAAGTTGCATGTCACTGGTAGCATTAAATTTGATATTCAAGCTTCAGATAGCGCAATTCAGCAAGGTCAAGCACTCAAAAGTCTATGGAAAAGTGATCGTCCAGTATGGGTTGCAGCAAGCACACATCAAGGGGAAGATGAACTACTGCTCAAAGCCCACCAACACTTTCTCACCCATGCACCTGATGCTCTATTAATTCTAGTGCCTCGCCATCCTGAGCGCTTTGATCGAGTGGCAGTATTGGTTGAGCAAACGGGTCTATCTATGCAGCGCAAAACACAATTAGGCAAATTCAATAACGCAACACAGGTTCTACTTGGTGACACAATGGGAGAATTGATGAGCCTATTTTCAGCGGCTGATTTTGCGTTCATAGGTGGTAGCCTCGTCGAACATGGCGGCCATAATCCTCTTGAAGCAGCAGCGTTTGGATTGCCGATTATGATGGGACCCTCTCATTTTAACTTCTCCACTATTGCTGAAAAATTAACTGATGGTGGAGCCATGATAACCGTTAACTCCCCAGAGGAACTTGCTCAACAGTTGATTGAGTGGCAAAAAGATCGCTCAAGTGCTCAAACTATGGGAAAAAATGCGTTACAAGTTTTGCAACACAATCAAGGGGCTCTTACTCGACATGTCGCACTCATTAAACAGTTACTGGGAGATCATTCATTATGAATACCCTCTCTGTCGTATTAATTACGCATAACGCCGCGAAAACGCTAGCAGCAACACTCGAATCCGTACGCTGGGCCGATGAAATTATTGTGCTCGACAGTGGTAGTAATGATGACACACTCGCGATCGCTCAAACTTTTGGTGCTCAGTGTTATCAACAAACGGACTGGCAAGGTTTTGGCCGTCAGCGACAAATAGCTCAATCATATGCCTCTTCTGATTACGTTTTAATGCTAGATAGCGATGAGCAAGTAACTTCAGAACTTTATCGTAGTATTCAAGGCATCTTGCAACAACCTGTGCAACGAAACATTGCCTATGCGTGCGCTCGACGTAACCGTTTTATCGGACGTTATATGAAACATTGTGGTTGGTATCCTGACCATGTAATTCGTCTCTATTTACGTGAAGAGCGGCAATACAATAATGATAGAGTACACGAATCATTGAACATGGATCAGGCACATCTGCATTATCTTGATGGCGACCTACTACACGAAACTGCACCTAATTTCATTGAATTTCAGCAAAAACAACTACGTTATGCAGAACAATGGGCCCTACAGCGCCAACAACAAGGTAAGCAAGGCTCACTATGGCAGGCATTCTCACACAGCCTATCCGCTTTTCTTAAAACCTACTTAATTCGAAAAGGTTTTTTAGATGGCAAACACGGTATTGTCTTATCGCTGATTGTCACTCAATACACCTTTAACAAATATGTGGCTCTATGGGCATTGACTCAAAAAAAAGGATGAAACATTGATGAATAGAGTGATTTATCCCGGAACGTTTGATCCAGTAACGAACGGACATCTAGATATTATTGAACGTTCAAGTCGACTATTCGATGAAACAATTATCGCGGTAGCGGCCAGCCCTAGTAAAAAAACCATGTTTACTTTGGATGAACGAGTGGCAATTCTGCGTGACGCGGTTGCTCATTTACCACATGTCACTGTTGAAGGATTCTCTGGGCTTCTAGTTGATTTTGCTGTGCAGAAACAAGCAAATCTATTAGTTCGAGGACTAAGAACAACAATGGATTTCGAATATGAATTCGGTCTAACCAGTATGTATCGCAAACTCATGCCTAAACTGGAAAGCATTTTTCTGACTCCCAGTGAAGAATACGCCTTTCTTTCCTCAACCATTGTACGAGAAGTGGCTTTACATGGAGGCGATATTTCACGATTTGTTCCGCCATCCGTTGCTCAGAAAATGGCAGAAAAGATACAACCATAATCCTATGGGCGAGTCACACCCGCCCATAGACTATAACCAATGACTAGCACTGATAATACTGACGATACCAGTCAACAAACTCTTGTACCCCCTGCAATACACCAACCTTAGGTCTATAGCCGGTTGCTGTAAACAGATCTTCCGTGTCAGCATAAGTCGTATACACATCACCGGGTTGCATTGGCAACATGTTCTTCTTCGCTTCAATACCTAATGCAATTTCTAACGCCTTGATATAATCCATTAACTGAACAGGGCTACCGTGACCAATATTATATACGCGGTAAGGCGCTGAACTGGTGGCTGGAGAACCTGATTCGACCGTCCAATCAGCATTCGCTTGTGGCACCACATCTTTAATACGAATAATGCCTTCCACAATGTCATCGATATAGGTGAAATCACGCATCATATCGCCATTGTTATATACATCGATCGATTCACCACTGATAATAGCTTTCGTGAACTTAAACAATGCCATATCAGGTCTCCCCCACGGTCCATAGACAGTAAAGAAGCGTAATCCGGTCGTTGGTACACCATACAAGTGAGAATAAGTATGAGCCATTAACTCATTAGATTTTTTGGTTGCAGCATAGAGAGAGATAGGATGGTCAACACTATCTGATGTGTTGAATGGCGTTTTACGATTCAGACCATACACAGAACTAGATGATGCATATACCAGGTGCTTGATTTTATGATGGCGGCAACCTTCTAAGATCGTCAAATGACCAACCAAATTGCTATCGGCATAAGACATTGGATTATCTATTGAATAACGCACCCCTGCTTGAGCTGCCAAATGAATAACTTTATCAAACTGCTCTCGAACAAATAAATCCGCTACCGCTTCACGATCAGCAATATCCATTTCAATAAAGGAAAAATGCTCATGTGCTGCACGTTTTAATCGAGCCTCTTTTAAGGCAATATCGTAGTAATCATTCAGGTTATCAATACCCACTACGTCATGGCCTTCCGCACATAAACGTTCAATGACTGCTGAGCCAATAAAACCAGCGGCTCCAGTTACTAAATATTTCATCGCAATTCTCTTTTCAGAACGAAATCTACGTGGTTTATATCACAGTTCTTCGACATATGCCTGCGGTTAAAACTGACATTTCACACAAAAAAATGAGTTGCGCTGAGCAATTTTCTGCTCACAAAGCGGCTCACCACAATTCGGGCAAGGCTGTTTGGCTTTGCCATACACTTGCAGCTCTTGCGCGAAATAGCCCGGCTTACCATCGCTTTGGGTAAAATCTTTCAACGTAGTGCCACCTTGCTTAATCGCCACTTGCAGCACTTGTTTGATGTTCGCCACTAAGGTTTGCCACTCCTCTAAACTCAGCGAATGAGCGGGGCGCAGTGGATGGAGGCGTGATGTAAACAGCGATTCATTGGCGTAGATATTACCCACACCCACGACTGCGGCGTTGTCCATGATAAAAGCTTTGACTGCGATGCGTTTGTTGCGCGCTTTGTCCATCATATATTCAGCGTTAAAGGCTTCGGTCAGCGGCTCAGGCCCCAAACGCCCGAGCACTTCGTGGCTTTCATCTGGCGCACACCATAACCAAGCCCCGAAGCGGCGCGGATCGTTATAGCGCAGCCGTTTGCCACTGGTCATCACCAGATCCACATGATCGTGTTTCGCAGCAGGAAAATCGCCATCCAAAATACGCAGTGAACCGGACATACCTAAATGCACAATCGCACTGCCGACGGCGGTTTCAATAATCAGATACTTGGCTCGACGATGAATCGCGAGAATAGTTTGCCCTTCAAGCTGTTTCAGCTCTTGAGGGATCGGCCAGCGCAACTTGGGCGTACGTAACACTAAGGATTGAATGGTGCCGCCGACCAAATGTGGCGAGATCCCTAAACGACTGACTTCAACTTCAGGTAATTCCGGCATGACAACCTCTTACAATGGCGCAGGAAATAGATAACTCGTCTCAACAGAGACCGCAATCCAACGATCTTGCCAATTTTTTAGCAACCAAAATTGGGGAGTCTGATAGAAGGTGATCCTTTGTGGCTCTTCGCGATCGGCATACCACACTTCTATCGTTTGTGCGGTTGGTAATGCCGGTTGCAATGAACGATACGTCGCATCATCCACTTCCGTTCCCGTTATGGATTGCCAACGCTGCACTAATTCTTGTCCTTCGACACTCAGCTCTGGGGTCGATAGCCACTCTTCACGGCTTTTTTCTAATGAAAATTCGGGGAAATGCAGTGCCTGCAAAGTCGCATCAACTCGAAGTAACGAAGGAAACTGGCTTGAAGAGTCCGGTAAGAGATAGGTTTTTATGATCGTCGGTAAATTGATCACGGCAATAAAACCAATAACAGCCAAAATCAGAATATTGTTCCAACGGCGGCGTCGAGGGGGGGAAACGCGCATAATCACTCCTTGCGATAAGCAAACGTTCAAAGAGTAGCAAAGTGATGAAAGAGATCCTAGCCATCACCAAGTTCCTTAAATGGCAGACTTTCAGCTACTGAGGTTAACCCATAAATCACAGACAGAAAAAAACCCAACCAAAGGCTGGGTTTTTTCACACACTGTAAGAGCTCGAATCAATTACTTGATTTTTGCTTCTTTGTACATAACGTGTTGACGAATTACAGGATCATATTTCTTGATCTCGAATTTGCCAGGCATGTTACGCTTGTTTTTGTCAGTGGTGTAAAAGTGACCTGTATCTGCAGATGATACTAGGCGGATTTTTTCGCGAATGCCTTTAGCCATTGCTCAATTCCTCTTAAACGTTTTCGCCACGTGCACGGATCTCTACAAGAACAGCATCGATGCCTTTCTTGTCGATGATACGCATACCTTTAGCAGTTAGACGTAGTTTAACAAAACGTTTTTCGCTCTCTACCCAGAAACGATGAGTTTGTAGGTTCGGCAGAAAACGACGCTTAGTAGCATTTTTTGCGTGTGAGCGGTTGTTACCAACGGCAGGACGCTTACCAGTTACTTGGCATACTCGTGACATGAATGTCTTCTCCAAATCGTTTCAGCTCGATATCAACCTTGGTGGCCGAACCTCTCTCTCTTTCCAAAATAAGAAGTTGAGGTTAAAAACCGTTATGGAATACCCATACAAGGCTATCAAAGGTCGCGCATTATACTAACTTGCCGCACATTGCTCAAGACCCGAACAGATCCTTTTCGCAGGATTTGCTGATCTTTTTACGGTGCGAGCTGAATCAGGGTTAAAAAATGTCGGGGCATATTAGCAGATTCTCGCTAACTCACAAGCTTAAAAATGCCGCAAACCATAAGTGTTGACTATATCCAGCCGCGTTCAGCAAAAGAGACCACTTCACCATCGCCAATCACGAAATGGTCAAGCACACGAATCTCCACTAACCCGAGCGCATCACGCAGGCGATCGGTGATCCTTCGATCGGCTTGACTGGGTTCCGCAATCCCTGACGGATGATTGTGCGCAAATATCACTGCGGCCGCATTATGATGCAGCGCTCGCTTCACGACTTCCCGTGGGTAAACGCTCGCCGCATCAATAGTGCCTTCAAATAATATTTCATCGCGGATGACGCGATGTTGGTTATCCAAAAATAAAATATAGAAGGCTTCGCGCTGCCGATCGCGCAACACGCTCGACAAATAAAGTTTGGTTTGCTGAGGACTGGTCAGTGCATCACCACGTTTTAAGGTTTCTGCGAGATAGCGCTGCGTCATTTCCAAAACGGCTTGCAGTTGAACGTATTTCGCCTCCCCCAACCCTTTGTGACGACAAAATTCTTGTTGCGATGCACAAAACAGTGCGCGCAATGAGCCAAAATCGCGCAGCAGCAGATCGGCTAAGGCGAGCACGTTCATGCCCTGCGTTCCTGTACGTAAAAAAATAGCCAGCAATTCGGCATCGCTCAATGCTTGTGAACCACGTTGCAACAACTTTTCACGCGGCATGGATTCGACGGGTAACTGTTTTAGGCTCATGACGATTCTCTGAGGGGATTTCGCTTACACAAGCCAGAGAAAACACAGGGCCGCAAGCGGCCCTAATAAAGTTTCGAATCACCTCAAACCATGATGTAACTCCACTGTTACTTAAAGCTTAAAGTGGCCAACCAGCGATCCCATCTCTTGTCCAGCCTCCGCTAGACGTGAGCTGATTGCTTGCGAGCTGTTTAGGTTATCGTTCAATTGCGTGACGATGTGTTGAATCGCGACTAGATTTTGATTGATCTCTTCGGCTACTGCGCTTTGTTGCTCAGCCGCCGAAGCAGTTTGGATACCCATGTCATGAATTAAATGAACCGCTTGCGAGATCCCCGCTAAGCTCTCTTTAATTTGGACGGATTCTAACGCCGTTTTTTCGCCACGCTCTTGGCTAAGACTCATGCTGCTTACGGCTTTATTCACGCCTTGATGTAACGCGTTAAGCATGTCACCAATTTCTTTGGTGCTGTTTTGGGTACGACTTGCTAACGATCGCACCTCATCCGCCACTACGGCAAAGCCGCGCCCTTGCTCACCAGCACGCGCAGCCTCAATCGCGGCGTTAAGTGCCAACAGGTTGGTCTGATCGGCGATATCGCCAATCACTTTCAAAACTTGCGTAATTTTTGCGGCTTGTTGGCTAAGGTGAACGATCGCCTCCGATGTCTGGTTAACCTCATTGACCAATTCACCAATCCCGTCAATCGCTAGATTGACTTCAGTTTGTGCTGAAACAATTTGTACGTTGGCTGATTCAATGGCTTGGGCAGTCGCTTGAGTATTGCCTGCCACTTCACGAGCTGTTGCACTCATCTCCGTTACAGCCGCCACCACTTTCTCGGTTTCTAGGCAATGATGGCTCATTTTCTGGCTAGCCGCAGATGTTTGCTTATCCAGATCCTGCGCTGCTTGTTCAACGGAAATAGCCGAACAACGGAGTTGTTCGATCATCGGATGCAGCTTATCCATAAAGGCATTAAACGCTTTCGCCACATCGCCAATCTCATCTTGGCTTTCGACTTTGAGGCGAGCACTGAGATCACCACCGCCTGCCGCCACATCTTGTAATGAGCTGACGACATGTTGTAGTGGAGCGATGCCACGCGAGACCACAAATCCAACAGCAACAATCGTAATCAGCAATCCAAATAAAGACATGCTGATGGCATACACCGTCTGATCATACAGTTCCGCTTCTCGTTCTTGGCGTTTGGCTTGTACTTGCTGATCAACATCATCAATATAGATGCCGGTACCCAGTACCCAATCCCATTTCGGCAGGTATTCGGCATAACCGAGTTTAGGGGCTTGTGCATTAATCGTCGGTTTGTGCCACGAAAAATACAGGAAACCATCCCCTGATTTTGAGGCATCAATCAGACCAGCAATCACCGCGACGCCATTTTCATCTTTCATACCGTAGAGGTTTTTTCCCTCCAACTCTGGTTTGATCGCATGTAATGTGTTTACCCCTTTTGAATCATAAGCAAAGAAGTAACCATCACTGTCAAAACGCATTGCTTTAAGAATTTGCTTGGCCTGTTCTTGGTTTTCACCGGCTTTATCACTCTCATAGAGAGGCTTAACTGCCGTGACCCCCATCATTAAGTAGGCTTTGAGTTCATTTTTCTTAGCCTGAATCAACGTATCACGATACTGATTCAGTTCTTGTTGCAGGCTTTCATGGCCACTGCGGTAATACACCAAAGTGACTAGGGTGGTAATAATGATTAAAGGTATAACAGTTAAAAGTAGTAATTTGGTACGGCTACGTAGAGAAGACAGCATAAGATTCCCTTTATATTATTGTTAGTGTTGTGAATAACTTATCTCATATCCATGGTCTATTGTCTGTGAAATGACCGATGCTTTGCAGCTCGACCAGTAGCGCAATGCACAGCGGCGGTTGTGACTCCAACTTTTAACTTGAGCTGTGCTAACATAGCGCGCAGATTTTTTGAGGGTTCCCAAATGCAAACATTGGCAGGCAAAAAGATTCTGCTCGGTATCAGCGGTGGTATCGCGGCATACAAGTGTGCAGAATTGACTCGTCGATTGGTGGAGCGCGGTGCGACCGTGCAAGTGGTCATGACCCACGCCGCCAAAGAATTCATCACCCCACTAACCATGCAAGCCGTCTCTGGACGTCCAGTGTCGGATAGCTTGCTTGATCCTGCGGCAGAAGCTTCGATGGGGCATATCGAGCTCGCTAAATGGGCCGATTTGGTGTTGCTGGCACCAGCGACTGCCGATCTCATCGCGCGCATGGCCGCAGGCATGGGCAATGATTTGCTGACCACACTGATTCTGGCTACTAACGCCCCAGTCGCGATTGCGCCGGCTATGAATCAGCAGATGTATCGCAATATCGCCACCCAAGAAAATCTACAAACGCTCGCCCGCCGAGGTTACACCCTTTGGGGACCGGCGGCGGGCGAACAAGCCTGTGGTGATGTCGGCCCCGGTCGTATGTTGGAACCAATGGAATTAGTGGCGCGCTGCGAAAGCTTCTTCGCCCCGAAAATTCTGCTCGGCAAACGTGTGCTGATCACCGCAGGTCCCACTCGTGAAGCGCTCGACCCAGTACGCTACATCACCAACCACAGCTCAGGTAAAATGGGCTTTGCGCTCGCCAAAGCCGCCGCGCAGCTCGGCGCTGACGTCACGCTGGTCAGCGGGCCGGTGCATCTGCCAACGCCAGTGGGCGTCAATCGCATTGATGTGCAAAGTGGATTAGAAATGCACAGCGCAGTGATGAAAGAGGCAACCTCACACCAGATCTTTATCGCGTGCGCCGCGGTAGCCGACTACCGCCCACAAACCGTAGCCGAGCAGAAGATCAAAAAGAGCCGTGATAACGACACATTGACCATTGAGATGGTGAAAAATCCCGATATCGTGGCGTCTGTTGCGGCTCTGACTGAGAATCGACCGTTTACCGTTGGCTTTGCGGCAGAAACACAAGATGTCGAGACGTATGCGCGTGGCAAACTGGTGCGTAAAAATCTGGATATGATTTGTGCCAATGACGTTTCCGTGGCAGGGCAAGGTTTCAACAGTAATGACAACGCCTTAAGTGTGTTCTGGAAAAATGGGCAACAAAGCTTGCCTTTAACCAGTAAAGAAACACTCGCCACTGCGGTAATGCAATTAATTAATGACCAAATGTAGGTGCTATTTTCGCCACCTACTTCAACCATTTCTATCAACACGCTTCGAACAACCTCTGAGCTTAGTTAAACTTGAAGGGTTTCATCTCCGTCGCAGACTTTCTGGCTGCGACGGCGTATTTTTTGTTCATCAGCAGTGATAACCAAAAGGAAAGACGGGGCATGGCCGGCAATAAGAAAATCAACCGACGCGAAGAAATCCTGCAAGCTCTGGCAGAAATGCTGGAATCCAATGAAGGGGCTTCGCGCATTACTACCGCAAAACTGGCCAAACAGGTTGGCGTTTCAGAAGCTGCGCTCTATCGCCACTTCCCAAGCAAAGCTCGTATGTTTGAAGGGCTGATTGAGTTTATTGAAGAGTCGCTGATGTCGCGCATCAACCGCATCTTTGATGAAGAAAAAGACACGCTCAATCGCATTCGTTTGGTCATGCAGCTCTTGCTCGCTTTTGCTGAACGTAACCCAGGCTTGACACGCATTCTCTCCGGACATGCTTTAATGTTTGAGAATGAACGCTTGCGCGATCGTATCAACCAGTTGTTTGAACGGATTGAAACCTCTTTGCGCCAAATTCTGCGCGAACGTAAAATCCGCGAAGGAAAATCTTTCCCGGTCGATGAAAACATTCTTGCCGCGCAATTGCTCGGTCAGGTGGAAGGCAGTTTGAACCGCTTCGTGCGTTCTGATTTCAAATATCTGCCCACCGCCAATTTTGATGAATACTGGGCACTGCTGAGTGCGCAGATTAAGTGAGTACAATGATTCAAGAAAAATACAGCAAACCTGAATTCTCTTTCGCTTTATTACACCCTAAATATTGGGGAGTTTGGTTGGGTTTTGGCCTACTCGCCCTGCTGGTTAATTTGCTGCCTTATTCCGTATTACTAAAAATCGGCCGTGGTTTAGGCCAATTTTCGATGCGCTTTGGTAAGAAGCGCGTTCACATCGCCAAACGCAATCTGGAACTCGCTTTCCCAACCATGAGTCAAAGCGAGATCGACGCTTTTGTACTGGAGAACTTTAAAAACACCGGTATGGCGCTGATTGAAACTGGCATCACTTGGTTCTGGCCAACTTGGCGCTTCAAGCGCATTGTGATTGATAAAGATACCCAAGCAATGCGCCAACACATCCAGGCGGGCAAAGGCGTATTACTTTGCTGCGTACATGCACTCAATCTGGAAATCACCGCGCGTGCTTTTGGCGTACTGGGCATCGGTGGCTACGGCGTTTACCGCCCACACGACAATATTGCGTATAATTTTATTCAGTATTGGGGGCGCTCTCATAACGGAAATCAACTGGTCGACCGTAAAGACCTAAAGAAAATGATCCGAGTGATACGTAATGGTGAAAGACTTTTTTATTTACCCGATCATGATTACGGTCCCAATAAATCTGTGTTTGTGCCCTTTTTCTCAGTAGAGCAGGCATGTACGACGACAGGAACCAGTATCCTTGCTTATAGCTGCAAATGCCCTATCGTGATCGGCTCTGGGTTTCGTAATAGCAAAGGTCGCTATGAGATCATGGCTGATAAATCTATTGAAGCAGACTACCCACAAAAAGATGAAACCGCTGCCGCTGCATACATGAATAAATTTGTCGAAGAGATTATACTGCGCGCCCCCGAGCAGTGGATGTGGCTACACAAACGTTTCAAAACGATGCCAGATTCAACAATGAACCATTCACGATATCAGTAACGAGGAATTTGTGAGCGATCAAGATAACGGCATTGTACGCCATCTGCATAACCCACAATTTGAGTGGCATTTTTTGCACCCAAAACATTGGGGAACATGGGTTGGCATTGCTTTCGCGGCACTGCTAGCCTTTATTCCTTGGCGATTGCGCGATCGATTAGCCACTTCACTCTCTAAGCTGATCATAACCAAAAATAACCGTGTCGTGCGACATGCCCGTGCCAATCTCGCCCACTGTTTCCCACAGAAGAATGACGTTGAGCGTGAAAAAATCTTGTATGGCACGTTTGCCACCGCAGCACAATTTATGTTGGGTTATTCGGAACTATTGGTGCGTTCAACTAAGCACAATACTGCTCGTGGCGAATTGATCGGTGAAGAAAACTTGCTGCCTCTGCTCAATAAAGGTGAACGCGTTATTCTGTTAGTCCCACACTCTTGGGCGATCGATTATGCTGCCGTCATGCTGGCCGCTCGTGGCTATAAAGTCGCGAACATCATGAAGCCACAGCGCAACCCGATTGCCGATTGGCTGATGCACATCCAACGTATGCAGTATGGTGGCCGTATTTTTACTCGCGAATCTGGCATTAAACCTTTCTTGCGTTCGATTCAATCTGGTTATGTTGGCTACTGGGTACCAGATGAAGATCACGGCCCACAAAACTCCGTGTTTGTACCGTTTTTTGCTACCGAAAAAGCCACGCTCAAAGGGTTTGGCAAAATGGCTAAGCTGTGTAAAGCACACGTGGTGCCTTTAATGTCATGCTACAACAGTGACTCAGGACGTTATGAAGTGCATATTTTGCCTGCGCTGCAAAATTTTCCGACAGGAGATGAAGAAGCCGATGCACAGGCGATGAATCAAGCGATAGAAGCACTTGTCACCCCCCACCCAGAACAATATATGTGGAATTTACGACTGCTCAAAACACAACGCGATGGCAGTGATATTTATAGTAAATATCACTAATACGAGCCAAACCAAGTACAAAAAACAGCCCCAATTGGGGCTGTTTTTCGTTTTCTATTTGCGCGTTAATCTTTGGCTTAAATGCCGTATTGCGCGCGGTACGCTTTGACCGCTTCTAAATGCTCGGCATTACCGCCTTGCTGTTCAAGATAGGTGATGAGATCGGTCAAACTCACAATCGAAATCACCGCACAGCCGAAATCGCGCTCTACTTCTTGAATCGCAGACAGCTCACCCTTGCCTTTCTCTTGGCGATCGATCGCGACCAGCACGCCAGCTAAATCAGCCTTGTTGGCTTGGATAAGCTCCATCGATTCACGAATCGCCGTACCGGCGGTGATCACATCATCCACCAGCATAATGCGGCCCTCTAACTTGCTGCCCACCAGATTACCGCCTTCGCCGTGATTTTTGGCTTCTTTGCGATTAAAGCAATAAGGCGTATCCACATCGTGGTGATCCGCCAGCGCTACCGCCGTAGTAGTCGCAATCGGAATTCCTTTGTAAGCAGGGCCAAACAGCACATCAAACTCAATACCAGAATCGACTAACGCTGCCGCATAAAAACGACCCAAGCGCGCTAAATCACGGCCAGTATTAAACAGACCAGCGTTAAAGAAATAAGGACTTTTACGGCCTGATTTCAAAGTAAATTCGCCAAACTTCAGCACCTGTTTTTCTAGGGCAAACTCAATAAATTCACGCTGGTACGCTTTCATCACATCTTCTCTAATTTACGATTTAAGAACAATTCATCTTCTAATATATTGGCGAGAGAACAAATCAACACGCCTATGCAAAAAGATGATGGCAAAAAAATAGCCCCCAATTGGGAGCTACTTGATCAATCTAATAACGATGCCTTCTGCACCGCGACAATATCCGCAATGCCTTTTTTGGCCACGGCCAACAATTCCAGCAACTGCTCATGACTGAACGGCTCACCTTCCGCGGTACCTTGAATTTCAATCATCTTGCCTTCTTCGGTCATGACCACGTTCATATCCGTATCAGCGGCAGAATCTTCAACGTATTCCAGATCGCACAGCACATCTTCACCTAAGATACCAACCGAAACCGCAGCCACATGGCCTTTCATCGGGTTCTTCTTCAGTTGGCCTTTAGCCATCAAATGAGCAAAAGCATCGGCCAGTGCGACACTTGCACCGGTAATCGAAGCGGTACGTGTACCACCATCGGCTTGAATCACATCACAATCGACCGTGATCATGATTTCGCTCATCGCTTCCAGATCTACCACTGCACGTAGGCTGCGCGCGATCAGACGCTGAATTTCCATGGTACGGCCGCCTTGCTTACCATTGGTCGCTTCACGGCGGGTGCGTGAATGGGTTGCGCGTGGCAACATGCCGTATTCCGCGGTCACCCAGCCTTTACCTTGGCCTTTTAACCAACGTGGCACACCTTCTTCAATGCTGGCATTACACAACACTTTGGTGTTGCCAAATTCCACCAATACCGAGCCTTCTGCGTACGCAGTGTAGTGACGGGTGATTTTGATGGGGCGAACTTGGTCCGCAGCGCGGTTATCTGGACGCATAGGGTCTCGACCTTTTCGTGGCTGTATCAATTCAGTTGGGGCGGGATTATAGCCCAAAGCCCCTACAGGCGCTAGGTTAACGAATTCAGCACGGTAGCGCCGTTCTACCTGCTTTGCTACTATTAGCGCCAGTCACAAAGAGATGAAAGCAAAGGACATCCTGATGATTTACAGCATGACTGCGTACGCACGCAAAGAAGTCAAAGGCGATTGGGGCAGCGCCGTGTGGGAAATTCGCTCGGTAAACCAACGTTATTTAGAAACGTACTTCCGCCTGCCAGAGCAGTTCCGTGGTTTAGAACCACTGCTGCGCGAGCGTTTTCGTCAGCGCCTGTCACGCGGTAAGATCGAGTGTCATTTGCGCTTTGAAGCGAATCCAGCCGCACAAAGCCATCTCACCATCAATGAAGGGCTCGCCCAGCAAGTGATTAATGCGGCAAGCCAGATCATGCACATGACTGGTGAACTCAGCCGCATTAACCCATTCCAAGTGATGCAGTGGCCGGGCGTGATGGAAACGCCAGAGCAAGATATGGACGCCATCAACCAAGCGCTACTCAGTGCGTTTGATGAAGGCGTGGACGAATTTATCGCCGCGCGTGGTCGTGAAGGCGACAACATGAAAGCGCTGATTGAGCAACGTTTGGAAGCGATCAGCGCCGAAGTGGTCAAAGTGCGTGCGCGCATGCCGGAAATTCTGGAATGGCAACGCGAGCGTCTATTCAGCAAGTTTGAAGAAGCGAAAATCGAGCTCGATGCGAGCCGTGTAGAGCAAGAGCTTATCCTACTGGCGCAGAAATCCGATGTTGCTGAAGAGCTGGATCGCCTTGATTCTCATGTCAAAGAAGCGCGTGAAGTACTGAAAAAAGGTGGCTCATGTGGTCGTAAACTCGATTTCATGATGCAAGAGTTCAACCGTGAATCGAACACCCTAGCATCAAAATCCATCTCGACCGATATCACCGCCTCCGGCGTGGAGCTAAAAGTGCTTATCGAACAGATGCGAGAGCAGATCCAAAATATCGAATAATCCTTAAAGCCTCGTTGATTCGAGGCTTTTATCTAATGTCCTTTACCTCTTATTGATTGGAAACCCATGGAACGATTTATCGAAAAACTTCTTTACTCTGCACGTTGGATTATGGCGCCGATTTATCTTGGCTTAAGCCTGCTGCTGCTCGCGCTAGGTATTAAATTCTTCCAAGAAATTTTCCACCTACTGCCAAACATTTTTACCATCAAAGAAGTCGATTTGATCCTAATTGCGCTCTCGTTGATTGATGTGTCACTGGTCGGCGGTTTGATTGTGATGGTGATGTTTTCGGGCTATGAAAACTTCGTGTCTAAGCTCGATATCGATGAGGGTGAGGATAAACTCGGCTGGCTAGGCAAGCTAGATACTAGCTCACTGAAAAACAAGGTTTCCGCTTCGATTGTGGCGATCTCTTCGATTCATCTGCTCAAAGTGTTTATGAATACGGAAAACATCGCCAGTGACAAAATCAAATGGTACTTGCTGCTGCACATTACTTTTGTGTTGTCGGCGTTTGCCATGGGTTATTTGGATAAGCTCACCAAGAAGTAATCTGATTACCAGAAAAAAAGCGCCCTCCTTAGGGCGCTTTTACTATCCCCCGCGAGATGAGGGGGATACCTACAGGGAACACCATCAGCTTAGATCAACGTCTTTACAGCCAAAGAAGTAGGTAGTGATAAAACCGATACCATAAGAGATAAGCAAACCACCGACAAACACCGCCATACCCGCAAAAATACCTTCGGCCGAAGTCATCAGGGGAATCGCCACCACACCGGATGGGCCAAACACGGTATTAAGGCCAACCGGCAACCCCAAATAAGAGATGAGACCGATAAAGAAGCCACCTGCCGCACCGCCAATACAGGCAGTGACAAAAGGTTTCACCCGCGGTAGCGTCACGCCATAAATCAGTGGCTCACCAATGCCGAGAATGCCCGGGATGATCGCCCCTTTAATTTGGGTGCGAATCGTGGTCTCTTTTTTGGCTCTCGCGTACAGCGCCAGTGAAGCACCTACTTGCCCAGCGCCTGCCATGGCAAGGATCGGGAACAGTGAGTTAAAGCCTTGCGCTTCCATCAGTGCGAAATAAACCGGCACAAAACCTTGGTGAATACCAAACACCACCGAGATTAAGAACAAACCAGCCAAGATAGCAGCACCGAGTGGGTTATCGTTGAGGTTTAAAAACAGCCATGACATGCCTTTAAACAGCTCACCGCCGATAGGCATGATGATGAGGAAAGTCACCGCGCCCATGATCAGCAAAGTCACCACCGAAGTCAGGATCATATCCAAATCATCCGGCATGTATTCACGCACTTTACGTTCCACTTGCGCGCCTAAAATTGCCGCCAGTAATACCCCGATGATGTTGCCACGCGGGTCAATTGCAAAGCCGAAGAACTCACTCATCCCCGAATAAATGCCTTTGGTTGCTTCTGGGTCATAACCAAGTACAAACAGCGAAGCCAGAATAGCTCCGTTCACGCCAGAGCCGCCAAATGCCTGCTGCGCGTTATAGCCAATCAAGATGCTGAGAAACGCAAACAGCCCTTTGCCAAACACTTTGAGGTAAGCCACCAGATCGAGCATAAACTCGCTCGGGGTTTGGCCAACCACGTAGATTTGCTCAAGCAGAGTCGCAATGCCCAGCAGCAAGCCTGCGGCAATAAATCCGGGGATCAGCGGGGTAAAAATGGTGGCAAACTTGCTCAAAAAGCGTTGTACCGCACTGGTTTGCTTGCTCTTCATCTGCTTTTTCTGCTGCGCGGCAATCGTGGAGAGATCCGCCTCGCTCACTGCAGCTGCCACGTTGTCGCCCGATTCAATCAAGGCATTCATCATATCCGCGGCCGTTTGTGCTTTACCGGGACCGAGGATGATCTGCAGTTGCGCGTCACTTTCAACCACACCCATCACTCCGGAAATTTTTTTCAATGCCGCATGATCAGCGAGCGCAGAATTATTCAGCGTTAAACGCAAGCGAGTCATGCAGTTGCCACATTTGGCGACGTTACCACTGCCGCCCACCAGAGACAGCACTTGTGCCATCATGGTTTGGGTTATTTTGGCCATCATCGGCTCCTTCTCTCTGCTGTTTATTCTTGGTTGAGCGCTGCGCGGATAAAGCCTTGGTGCTGCGCCAGTTTTTGTGCGGCTTGCTCTGCGCTAAAACCGCCCAAAATCATCAAAATGGCGGTCTTACAGTGGCGACCACACGCGGCCAATGCCGCTTCCGCTTGCTCAGCACTCACACCCGTCGCTTCCACCACAATATTGGTTTGTCGTTGGATGAGCTTGGCGTTGGTCGCTTCCACATCCACCATCAGGTTGCCAAACACTTTGCCACTTTTGATCATCGCGCCGGTAGTCAGCATATTGAGCACCAGTTTCTGCGCAGTGCCCGCTTTCATACGTGATGAGCCCGTAACCACTTCCGCACCGACTACCGGGGTAATCACAATATCCGCGCACGCCTCCATCGGGCAGCCCGGGTTACACGCTAGTGACACGACGGTGGCACCGACCGAGCGTGCGTACTCCATTCCCGCAATCACATACGGTGTACGGCCACTGGCCGCGATGCCAACCAGCACATCCTTTTCATTAAGGTTCAGGGACTTGAGATCGCTTTGGCCTAGCTCGCGGTTGTCTTCCGCATTTTCGACTGCTTTTAAAATCGCAGTGTGGCCACCGGCAATCAGACCAATCACTTGCTCAGGTTGACTGCCATAAGTCGGTGGACATTCACTTGCATCCAGAATCCCTAAACGACCAGACGTGCCTGCGCCCATATAAATCAAGCGTCCACCTTGAGCAAAAGCAGCGGTAATCGCTTCCACCGCTTGCGCGACTTGTGGCAAGGTTTGCGCGACCGCCAAGGCGACCAACTGATCTTGTTGGTTGATCACTTGCAGCATGTCCAACGTGGACAAGGTATCAATCTGTTCACTGGCTGGATTACGGCTTTCGGTCACTAAGCGGGTTAAATCAATCTTCATAAGGCTTCTCGGCAAATTTCGAATTGAGGCGATTCTATGGAATAAAATATTCCATTTTGGTGATAAGAATCACAATTAAGGTTATTCTTTAAGCAGGCGTTTTTTGGAATAATCGTGAAAAGCATCGAGAAAAACAAACGTTCAACCATGAAGCTATTGATTGAGAAAGAGTGAAGCGTGGCAGGCATTATTCCTACAATGGAATAATTTATTCATAAGGAGTGTAAAAAATGTCCGTACTACAACGCATCGTCAGCCGTCGCACCCAACTTTCCGAGAGTGGCCGCCAGATTGGTGATTGGGTTCTCGCCAATGCGGCGCAGGCGGCAGCGATGACCAGCCAAGATTTGGCCGCGTGGGCCAATGTGAGCCAATCGAGCATAGTCAAATTTACCCAACGGCTTGGTTTTAAAGGCTACAGCGAATTTAAACTCGCCCTCACCGAAGAGCTGGGACGTAAACAAGTCATGGTCAACCAGCCTTTACACAGCAACATCTTGGCCGATGACCCCGTCGCCGTAATTGCCCAAAAACTGGTGCAAACCAAAACCGAAGCGATGTTTCACACGACCAATGCCCTGCGTTTGGATGAGTTTAGTGAGGCGATCAGCTGGATTCAGCAAGCGGTGCGGGTACAGATCATCGGGATTGGTGGCTCAGCGCTGGTCGCCAAAGATCTCGCATTTAAGCTGCTCAAGCTCGGCATTACCGCGCTCACGGAGCAAGATAGCCATGTGCAGATCGCGACCGCTCGCACCTTACATAGCCAAGATGTGCTGATTGCAATTTCATTTTCCGGAGAAAAGCGCGAAATTCTGATTGCAGCGGAAGCGGCCAAACAGCAAGGCGCGAAAGTGATTGCCCTAACTACACCGAACAAAAATCGCTTACGTGAGATAGCCGATCTGGCACTGGATACGATTGCCGATGAAACGCAGTACCGCAGCTCTGCGATTGCTTCGCGTACCGCGCAAAACGTGCTGACCGACCTGATTTTTCTCACCCTCACTCAGCAGCGTGAAACGTCCGCGCGGCAGTTGCTCGATGACATTTCTTCCGACATTCGCCAGATGCGTTGAGAGGCGAGCGCCTCTCAACTGAGGGGTTAGCGTGCACGCTGACTGAGTAACAGCAGCAGGAAATAGCTGCCACCAATGATTGCCACTAGCGTGCCTGCGGCAATTTGCGCGGGGAATAACAAGGCTTGCCCCAACCAGTCTGCCCACAACATCAAAGTGCCGCCCACCAAGGCGGCAAGCAGAAGTTGAGATGACGCACGCTGCGCCCCGAGCATCATCGCCATGTGAGGCGCAATCAAACCGACAAAGCTGACGGGCCCCATGGTCGCGGTCACCAAAGCGCACAACAGCGCGACCAAGATCAGCAAAACTAAGCTGGCGCGACTTGCACTCAAGCCGCGAGCAGTAGCAAAACCACGCCCAATCGAGATCAAGGTAAGCCAACGGGACAAGCCAAGCGCCAACAGTGTTAACCCCACCACACCCACGCTGAGCAGCAAAGCTTGCTCGCCCGTGACACGATAAGTTGAGCCCGATAGCCACAGCAAAATCTGATAGCTGTCGCCCGTTCCTTTAGCCAAGGTAAATTGCACTAAAGCTTCCAACAGTGCGGTGATGGCAATCCCAGTCAAAATCAGGCTAGCAGGCGCGTAATGATGGCGACGTCCAAGCAGCAACAGCACCACCAATACCGCAGCGCTGCCAAGCAGCGCCGTCATCCAGTGGGTGCTCTGCAAACTTTGCCCTAAAAACAAGCTAGCAAACACCAAGGCAAACGTAGCCCCCGAAGAGACGCCCAAAATATCAGGGCTGGCTAACGGGTTATAAATCAGCCGTTGCAGTAACGTTCCCGCGATCGCCAATCCCACCCCAGCAAACAGCGCGGTGAGCATACGCGGCCAACGAAGCGGCCATTGAAACTCACTCGGCAGCGCCCAGCTTGCACTTTCCATCTGCCAACCAATATGTAAACCCAGAGCCAAAAATAAAGCCGCTGCAATGAGCATCACCGCCCATCGAGAAGGCGAACGGCGATGTGGAGACAAGGAGATAGAGAGCGAATCCTGCGCTTGGAGCTGGCGACGACTAAACCAGATCAGCGCCGGAGCACCAATCACGGCGGCGGTAATGCCGCTAGGCACAACTTCCTCCGCCCACACGCTCAGACCCATGGCGAGCATGTCAGTGGCAAGCAGCAACAACGCGCCAAGCAGTGCGCTGCTGTACAACTCCATTTTTGGGGTGCGCGCCCCTAGTGAACGGGTAATATTCGGCGTTAATAAACCGATAAAACCGATCACCCCAACCGCAGTAATCGATGCGGATACCAACCAAATCCCACCCGCCATCAGAAACAAGAAAGCAGGCAATACCGCTAAACCACGCGCCGCCGCCCCTTCATGGCCGAGCCGAAGCAAAGTCAGCACTCGCGGTGCAAACAGCAGTAACGGGAACACCAAAGCCAAACGCGGCAGCAACCAAGTGAGCCACTCCCAGCCGTTTTGCGCTAAATCACCGGCGCCCCACATAAATACATTCTGGGCGAACTCTTCGTTCAGCAGTACCAAGGCCGTGGCAATCGAACCTAACAAAATGTTCACTACCATGCCGGAAACCACTAGCGGTAATCCGGTGAGATTGCGTAGCCCCGCAATCGAGATTATCAGTGCGAAAGCGAGCAGCGCTCCGGCCATCGCAGCCAATGCGCTGTAATCGGCCACCCAATCACTGAACCAGATATTGACGATAATCAGCCCCAACCAAGCACCGGATGAGGTTCCCAACGTCAGCGGTGAGGTGAGTCGGTTTTGGGTCAACTGCTGCATCAAGCTGCCCACCAACCCAAGCACCGCGCCCACCACTATGGCCATCACCGCACGGGGTAGCTGCGCGTAGATAAAATTCACCTGCGCGAAACTTTGCGCGGCTTGATTACCGAGCACCAGTTGCCACTGCTCATTGAGGGTTAAACTGTGCCCCCACTGCACACTCACCAGCGCCAACAGCAGAGTCAGCGCCCCCAAACCAGTTAAACGCAGCACACTCATGATTGTGGTGCCACCGCCAGCAAGCTTTCGGTGATCGCTTCTGCGCTATAACGCAGCGACATCGCCCCGCCATAGCTCCACACGGAACGCACGGAATTGACACGCCCCGCCTGCACAAACGGCATCGCTCGCCACAGCACAGATTTTTGCACTTTTTTCTCTTCCGCAAACGGCAAGAAATAGAGCACATACCCTTGCTCAACGTGTTGCAACTCACTCAAGCGTTTTTGCACTATGCCCCACTCTTTCGGCGGCTGCGGCAGCGCTGACGATAAACCGAGCTGTTCTAGCACATATTGCGGCGTGGAGTTTTCGGTATACAAAAACACCGAGGTTGGGTTGGCAAAACGCAGCGTCACCACCGCAGGTAAAGTGTCACCAAAGGCGTGCTGTAGCGAAGCTTTCAGCTCAGCAAAACGGGCATACATCGCCTCCAGTTTTTGCTGCGCCACCGCCTCTTTACCAAACAAGGTGGCTAAGGTTTTAAAGTGGCTAATCGCCACTTGGGCGGCGTTATCTTGCTCGGAAAAATTGGGTAGATACACCACTGGCGCGATGCGCCCTAAGGTGGCCAGCAAATCTTGTTGCGGCCCTGCGGCTAAAATGACATCCGGTTTAAGTGCGGCGATTTTCTCTAAATTCGGCTCAGTACGAGTGCCAATATCTTGCACCGAACTTGGCACCTCGGGTTGCACAACCCACTGCACGTAAGAACTCAATTCCGGCGCGCCAACGGGCTGAATGCCCAGTTCAAGCACTTGTTCAAGCAGATCCCAGTTCAGCACCACCACTCGCTGTGGAACCTCAGCAAAAGTGTGCGTCCCTTGGCTATCCGTCAGCACAATTTGTGCTTGCACGGGCAGTGCGAATAGACAAAGCGCGGCAAGCCAGACAAAAACGGCCTTTGGTCGGCCAATGTTCCGCAGACGAACATTCCATAGACTCATCAAGCACATACGATCGCAACCTTATTAGTAGAAGAGTGGGAAATGGGATTCGGGTGATCAATCAAACGGATCGGTGAGTGATACAGATCCGACAACCGCTGCTCATCGAGCAACAATTCAGCACCGCCTTCAAAGGCGATCTGCCCCTGCTTAAGCGCCACAATGTGGGTCGCGTAGCGCAGCGCCAAATTGAGATCATGCAAAATCACGATAATACCCACGCCTTGGGTTTGATTGAGCTCGGCCAGCAGCGCCATCAATTGATATTGGTGATGCACATCAAGCGCCGACGTCGGCTCATCCAAAATCAACACCGGAGATTGCTGCGCAAGCAGCATCGCCACCCAAGCGCGTTGACGCTCACCGCCGGAAAGCTCATCCGCCAAGTTATGCGCAAAACCACTCACACCCGTTTTTTCAAGTGCCGCATCGATAATCAGCTCATCTTCCTTGCGCCAACGACCCAAGGTGCCGCGCCACGGAAAGCGCCCTAAACGCACCAACTCACGCACGGTTAATCCAGCGCTGGTCGGCAATTTCTGCGGCAAAAAGGCCACGGCTTTGGCGAGGGTTTTACTCGGCAGTGATGAGAGTGATTGACCATTGAGGGTCACTTGACCATTATCGGGCGACTGTTGGCCCGACAGTAAACTGACTAAGGTGGATTTGCCGGAACCGTTGTGACCGAGCACGACTGTCAGCTCATGGGTCGGAATGGTCAAATGATCGATCGCCAAAATGGTGCGCCCACCGCGAACCATTTGAATATCAGCTAACTGAAACATTGATCCCCCTAATAATTGGCATTCAATAAAAACAACAAATCCCGCCAGAAGCGGGAGTTGTCTGGCAGCCAATCATCCAAGAATACGGATAATTGGCTACCCCAAACGGCAAGTTCACAACAATTGCCGATTACCAGCGATAGTTGGCACTGAGCACCGCGCTGCGTGATTGGCCGTAGTAACACCAGTAATCACACCCAGAAACGAACTCGCGATCAAACAGGTTGTTGATGTTGAGCTGCGCTTGCCAGTTTTCCGTGATTTCATAGCCCGCCATCAGATCCACCAAGGTTACACTCGGCACCGTACGATCGCTCGAACGCGGGTTATCTTTTGACTCCCCGACATAACGTACGCCGGAGCCAAACGTCCAACCTTGTAGGCCAAGCTGCGCCGCATCGTAATCCAGCCATGCTGACGCTTGATGTTTCGGGATCAAACCGGCTTGTTGTGTGCCCTTGTCACCCGTTTCATCGGTTTTGGCATCCGTGAAGGTGTAGCTGGCGGTCAGTTTGAGGCTATCGGTAACATACCCCACGCTTTCGACTTCAATGCCCTGTGCGGTCATTTCACCCGTTTGCGTCGCCACAAAAGTCGTTGGGTTGGTCACCAGCGCATTTTGTTGGGTGATATCAAACCAAGCCAGATTGATGTAACCATCATAAAACTCTGGCTGATACTTCACACCCACCTCGGTTTGTTCGCCTTTCAGTGGCTTATACAACTCACCCGTCGCGCTATCGATGGTGCTGAGCACATCAAACGATTGTGAATAGCTGAGGTAAGGTGATACACCATTGCTGGCCAGATACATCAAACCCGCATTGAATGAAAACTCCGCATCGCTGCGGCTTTTACGCTGCGCGTTCTTTTGGCTTTCGTTTTCAGTATCGACCCAATCCATACGGCCGCCAATCAAACCAATCCACTGCTGATCCAGCTTGATTTGGTACTGCGCGTACAGGCTCGCTTGCTCTTTGGTAATGGTGCGATCCGCTGCGGAAGATTCATCGATAGGCGTGTAATTGCCATAAATTGGGTTGAACGGATTGATGGTGCCAAAGCTGTAGTTATCTAACTCAACACCTTGAGTCTGGTGGCGTTGCAACTCTAAGCCCATCAACAGCGTGTTTTCAACACGGGCAGAATCCCACTTCGCCACCGCTTTGTTATCTAAGCTCAAGCTTTCGGTTGAACCATCACGGAACACAATGCCTTGCGTTAATGTGTCTTTACTTGGGTCATCATTCGAGAAAGCGTAGCTGCTGCGCAGATAGAGATCGTTATCGCCGTAATTGAAGGTCTGTGACAGCGCCCAGACATCATTAAGATCATGCTCGAACAAGTAACCCAATGATACCTGACGACGCTCATACTTGTCGTAATCCGGTTGCCCTAAGTTGGTGGAGGGATCGATATGACCAAAGTTGGAATCGATTAAGGTGCCCGCCGCAGGGAAAAATGGGTTAGTCGGTACACCGCTGTCTTCCAAAAAGCTCGCCAACAGGGTTAAACGGGTTTGCTCAGAAATATCGATGCTGAGACTGGGCGCAAGGTAGTTACGGCTGGTTTGCGTACCGTTCAACTGCCCATCATTCTCTTTCATCAACGCGACTAAACGGTAACGCACGGAACCGTCTTGATTCGCGTAATCGGAGATGTCTAAGGTTAAGGTGCGCAGCGCGTCATTGCCCACTTGTAGGCCAACCTCACCTTGTGGAATGTCGGTCGGTTTCTTCTGCACCGCATTGACCACCCCACCCGGAGGTGCCTCACCATACAAAATCGAAGCAGGGCCTTTCAGCACTTCAATACGCTCTAAAGCGTAAGGCTCGACCAACCACGTGTAGTAACCATCACGGAACAGGCGGCTGCCATCTTGGTAGGTTGCGGCATCAAAACCACGCACTTTGAGCCAATCAGTATCATTGTCCGCGCCATAAGGTTGAGCAGTCACGCCGGAGGTATAGCGCAGCGCTTCATCCAATTTTTGTGGTGCGCGAGCCACAATCTCTTCTTGAGTGACAATCGATAGCGCTTTTGGCGTTTCTTGAGCGGGGGTTTCCACTTTCAAGGCTGAAGCGGTCACCACTAAGGTTTCTAACTGCTGAGTTTCTTGATCGGTATTGGCCATTGCACTTGGTGCAGCAACCAAAACGACAGGGATGAAGTGCAAGCGAAGCGCACGACGAATGTATTGTCCGATCTGACTCGGGCGAATATTGTGCATAATAAAACCTCTGCTATAGATTTGAGAATCGTTTTTATTAGTATTAATTTTACGCAATTTTAGTGATAATTAGCTTAATTAAAAAGTAAAAATTGCGAATATTTCTCAATTACGTTCATTAAGGCACCTTGTTCATGTTCCAATGGTTTGAAAAACTGACCGAACCTTTCCCGGCTCAAGAGCCGCAAACACCGCCTAAATCTTTGGTTGCTTTCTGTCGTTACTACACGCAAGGCTTTGAAAAACCGCTGTTATTGATGTCGCTACTCAGCGCCTGCGTAGCGATGGCGGAAGTCACACTCGTGCGTTACATGGGGGAGATTGTTGATATTCTCAGCACTCAAGAGCGCCATCAGTTTTGGGAAATGCATGGCGAACGGCTGTGGACGATGGCGGCACTGGTACTGGTAGTGATGCCGATTCTGGCACTCGTGCACTCAATGTTGCTGCATCAAACCATTTTGGGTAACTACCCGATGTCGATCCGCTGGTCGACTCATCGCTATTTACTCAAACAAAGTATCGGCTTCTTCCAACGTGATTTTGCTGGGCGCGTTGCGACAAAAGTGATGCAAAATGCGAATAGCGTGCGCGAAACGGTGCTGAAATTGGTCGATCTGTCGGTCTATATCGCGGTGTATATGGTGTCGATGCTGGTGATGATTGCCGAGGCTGACAAAGTTTTGGTGGTGCCGATCCTCGTTTGGCTGCTCTTCTATATCGCGATTCAGGTCTACTTCGTACCCCGCCTAAAAACCATTTCGACCGATCAAGCCAACGCACAATCGCAAATGACCGGGCGGATTGTTGATACCTACACCAACATCACCACCGTAAAACTGTTCTCCCACTCTCAACGCGAAACCACCTACGCAAAATCGGGCATGCAGCAGTTTCTACACACGGTTTACCGCCAGATGCGTACCTTAACCTCGCTTCTCTACAGTGTGGATCTGATCAACTATCTGTTGCTGTTTAGCATTGCAGCCCTCTCGATCCAGTTATGGCTCGCGGAAACGGTCACCGTCGGGGTGATCGCAATTGGCATTACCATCGCGCTGCGCATGCAAGGCATGTCAAAGTGGATCATGTGGGAAATTCGCGCTCTGTTTGAAAGCGTTGGCACCGTGATTGACAGCATGAACACCATAGCGAACCCAGTGGAAATTGAGGATCGCCCACAAGCAAAATCGCTCCAAGTGAAATTTGGTGAGCTGAGCTTCTCGCAAGTTCGTTTTGGTTACAGCGCGCAAAAAACCGTGTTTGACGATCTCAACTTAGTGATTCAAGCCGGAGAGAAAGTCGGCATTGTCGGCCGCTCTGGCGCTGGCAAATCCACGTTAGTCAATCTACTGCTGCGTTTTTATGATGTGCAAAGCGGTCAGATTCGAATTGATGGGCAAGACATTAGCCATGTCAGCCAAGAGTCGTTGCGCCGCCATATCGGCATGATCACCCAAGATACTTCACTGCTGCACCGCTCGATCCGCGATAACATTTTGTACGGCGACCCGGATGCCGATCAAGCCGCTATCGAAGAAGCCGCTCGCCAAGCGCATGCTCATGATTTCATTCATGAGTTGCAAGATGAACAAGGCCGCACTGGGTATGATGTTCAAGTCGGTGAACGTGGCGTGAAACTGTCTGGCGGCCAACGTCAACGTATTGCGATCGCACGTGTGCTCCTGAAAAACGCGCCCATCTTAATCATGGACGAAGCAACTTCCGCACTCGATTCTGAAGTGGAATCGGCCATTCAAGAGAATCTGCACACTCTGATGGCAGGCAAAACCGTGATTGCGATTGCGCACCGTTTATCGACGATTGCCGCGATGGATCGGCTGATTGTGATGGATGAAGGGAAAATCGTAGAGCAAGGCACGCATCAAGAGCTACTGGCGCACAAAGGGATTTATGCCCAGTTATGGGCGCACCAGACCGGCGGTTTTATTGGCGAAGCCTAATTCTTGATAACAATGATAAAGCCCCGCAAGGGGCTTTTTACTGCGCCTCTTCGGCACAGTGCATGCGGTGAAACACGCGGTGAATAGCGGGGGCAAATAACGTAGCGAGGGAGACAAAAAACACCGTCTCAATGAATAAGCTATAAAAAGCCAAAAAGAGGTGTAAGGCCGCAGATTGGTGGAAATCCGCCACCGGATAAGGGAGCTCAAGGCCGCTCACCATCGAGAGTGCATTAAGCCAAGCTTGAGCAGCAGCCAGCTCTGCCAGCAACATAAAGCCAATCACCCCTGGCAGCAGACCAACGAGCAATACCAATAAAGCAATCAACGCATAGCGCAGGCAACGCCACACAAACCGTTCAAACGAGATGACTTCTTGATGAATCGACTCTAAACGCATTCGCCTCTCCTCCATTGGTCATAGGTGGATTATCCGTAAGTGCTAAGACCTATAGGCACTAAAAACCATAAGTGCTAAAACCCATAAGTGCATGAGTCTTAGCATAAGGGGCGAAAAATAAAAGGAAAGCACAGACTGCGCGCGATGGAACAACGCTCGACTTTACTGGCTTAGATGCGCTGCAAGAGCTTGGCAATAAACGCCAGCTCCTCATCGCCCTGACCTGCGGTTAGGCTTTCCAGCCACAATGATTGGCTGTAATGCTCGCCGCGCAGCAGTAAATGGCAGCCTTCAAAATCAATTAGCCAAGTGTGCAGATCCGCATCGCACTGCTTTTCCAACACCCGAGCGGAAAGTAAGTTCACCAAACGCAAAGCGGTTTCAGCAAAAGCCTCAAAATCGAAGTTTTCGGCGCGCACAATCAAGCGCCCTTCCGCGGCAAGATAGTCACCTAAACCAAACTCAGCCATGATAGGTCAAATGCTCCTGAATCAGATCCAAAAACGGGTCGGCGTATTTTTCCAGCTTGCGCTGCCCAACCCCATTCACCGCCAACATTTCGCCATAAGAGGTTGGCATGATCTCCGCCATATCAATCAAGGTGGCATCACTGAACACCACATACGGTGGTAACCCTTCGTCATCAGCGATCGATTTACGCAGCTTACGCAGTTTGGCAAACAGCTTTTTGTCGTAGTTTTTGCCCGACAATTTGTCGGATTTCGCCGCGCGCGCCGCGGTATCTAAACGCGGTACCGCCAGCTCAATATTCATTTCACCGCGCAGCAAAGGGCGCGCTTCTTCAGTCAGTTGCAACGTCGAGTTACGCGTGATGTTTTGGTAGAGCATGCCTTTGTGGATCAGTTGGCGGAAAATACTCACCCAGTAATCGTGGCTGTGATCGCGGCCGATGCCGTAGGTGGTGATTTTGTCGTGGCCATGCTCGCGAATACGGATGTTCTGCATCCCGCGCAGCACTTCCACCACATAGCCAATCCCGAAGTTTTGATTGACGCGATAGACACACGACAGCGCTTTGCGCGCCTCTTCCGTGGCATCAAAACGCTTGGGCGGGTCGAGGCAGATATCGCAGTTACCACATGGCTTATCGCGATATTCGCCAAAATAATTGAGCAACACTTGGCGGCGACAAGTTTGCGCTTCAGCAAACGCGCCCATGGCGGTGAGCTTGTGGCTTTCGACCTGTTTTTGCGCGCCATCGGGCTTTTCATCCAGCATGCGGCGCAGCCAGTTCATGTCGGCAGGGTCGTACAGCATCATGGCTTCAGCTGGCAGACCATCACGCCCTGCGCGGCCAGTTTCCTGATAGTAGGATTCAATGTTGCGTGGAATATCAAAATGCACCACAAAGCGCACGTTGGGTTTATTAATCCCCATGCCAAACGCCACGGTCGCCACCACAATTTGCAGGTCATCACGCTGAAACGCTTCTTGCACCCAAGCGCGCTCATCGGCGTCCATCCCCGCATGGTAACTGGCGGCGCGAATGTGGTTGCCACACAGTTTTTCAGTGAGCATTTCGACTTTTTTCCGGCTGCCACAATAGATGATGCCGCACTGCCCGCGCTGCGTTTCCAAATAGCGGATCACTTGCGAAACCGGCTTATGTTTTTCCACCAGCATGTAGCGAATATTCGGGCGATCAAAACTGCCCAGATACTGATGCGGCTCATTGAGCTGCAAACGCTGCATAATGTCGTGACGCGTTGCGTCATCCGCAGTCGCAGTCAGCGCCATCACAGGGATATTGGGAAAACGCTGCTTAAGCTGGCCTAACGAAGCGTACTCAGGGCGAAAATCGTGTCCCCATTGCGAAATACAGTGCGCTTCATCGACCGCAATCATAGCTAAAGGAAGATGGCTAAGACGCTCGATAAACTCGGCGGTCAATACCCGCTCTGGCGACACATACAACAGCTTGAGCTGCCCTGCGTGCATGCGGTTGTAAATCGCGATCAGCTCCTCGCGCGTCAACGTGGAATTCACGCACTCTGCCGCCACACCATTGGCTTTAAGCTGGTCAACCTGATCTTTCATCAGCGAAATCAGGGGAGAAATCACTAAGGTGACCCCTTCTAATACCAAAGCAGGGATCTGGTAACAGAGCGACTTACCACCACCAGTCGGCATAATGACCAAGCTATCACGCCCAGCCAGCGCCGCCTCAATCACCTCTTGCTGACCAACGCGAAATTGCTGATAACCAAACACCTCGTGCAATACACGTTCAGGAGTGGCAGGGAGAGCGGAAGATTCAGCCATTAAAGTCGCGGTCATATCGATAGAGTGCAAAGTAAGAGTCATGGGTCGCCAACAAGCTGGCTATTGTAGAGGGGTTACTCGGTGAATAAAACCGCAAAATACGTACAGGTTGTGATTCTCAGGTTATACTCCGATCCCTCCGCGGCCGACGCGGTCATAACGATAGCCAGAGAAATCATCCATGACGCCTGACCAACACAACGCTAAAAAAGGTATTCTGCTCGCCATCAGCGCTTACACCATGTGGGGTGTGGCACCGATTTACTTCAAAGCACTTGGCGCCGTATCCGCACCAGAAATCCTCAGTCACCGTGTTCTGTGGTCATTTGTATTACTTGCCATACTCATTCACCTTGGTCGCCGTTGGCGCAACGTGGTGGGAGTAGTGCAAACTCCGCGCAAATTTTGGCTGCTGTTGCTCACCGCCTTGCTCGTAGGGGGTAACTGGTTGATTTTTATCTGGTCTATCAACGCTAACCATATGCTGGATGCCAGTTTAGGCTACTACATTAATCCGCTACTCAACGTGCTGCTCGGCATGCTGTTTTTAGGGGAGCGCTTGCGCAAATTGCAGTGGTTTGCGGTCGCGCTTGCCGCCATTGGGGTGGGTATTCAGTTGGTGGTGTTTGGCTCAGTGCCAATTGTGGCGATTGCCCTTGCCACCAGCTTTGGCTTTTATGGTCTGCTGCGTAAAAAGATCCAAGTCGACGCTCAAACGGGCTTGTTCCTTGAAACCCTATTTATGCTGCCGGCTGCGGCGATTTATCTGTTTTGGTTTGCTGACAGTACCACCAGTAATCTGCTACTCAATGGTTGGCAACTTAACCTACTGCTGATCTCCGCAGGAGCCGTCACTACCTTGCCTCTGCTGTGCTTTACCGGCGCCGCAGCACACCTCAAACTGTCTACCTTAGGCTTTTTCCAATACATTGGCCCAAGTTTGATGTTTTTACTGGCAGTCCTGGTGTATGGCGAGGCTTTCACCAGCGATAAAGCCATTACCTTTGCTTTTATTTGGGGCGCACTCCTCATCTTCAGTTTTGATGGTTTAAAAGCAGGACATGCCGCACGGCGTACACGTTAGTTCACGCACCGAGGTAAGTAATCCCTTGCTTACCTCTCAATTCCATCTCCTCTAACTCGTTCAATCCTGAGACATTGCTGCATAAATCGGCGATTTAGCCAACAACCTGCTAGAACAACTCTTTAACCCACCGTTAACATGACATCTTCATAACAACGAAAATGGAGATGGGCATGAATTGGACTCATACCCCCTTGGCGCTTTCTGCGCTGATGTTTGCGATAGCTGCACAAGCCACCCCGAATCAAGCCACCGATGCGGTTGCGCCAGAACAAGCCACTGGCTTTGAGCACAAACCGTTAGTCAAAGCCAAAAACTGGATGGTGACCGCAGCTAACCCACTGGCGAGCGAAGCGGGGGCTTCGATTTTACGCCAAGGCGGTAATGCGATAGATGCGATGGTAGCTACGCAACTGATGCTGGGCTTGGTTGAGCCGCAATCATCCGGCATTGGCGGTGGATCGTTTTTGGTCTACTGGGATGCCAAGAAAAAAGCGCTCACTACGTTCGATGGCCGCGAAACCGCGCCACTCAACGCCACACCTGAACTATTTTTAGATAGTACAGGTCAGCCAATGAAATTTTACGATGCCGTGGTCGGCGGTCGCTCGGTTGGTACTCCCGGCACGGTCAAACTGTTGTGGGAAACCCATCGTCAATACGGCAAGCTGGAATGGGCGCGCTTGATTGAACCTGTCGCCAAACTCGCCGAGCAAGGCTTTGAGGTAAGTCCTCGCCTCGCAGCATTAATTGCGGAAGATAAAGAGCGTTTAGGCCGTTTTCCTGCCACCAAAGCCTATTTCTTTGATGCACAAGGTGACCCCCTCACAGCCGGCACTTTACTGAAAAACCCGGACTACGCCGCCACTCTCAGAGCCATCGCACAGCAAGGCGCCTCCGCCTTCTATCAAGGTGACATTGCCAAAGACATCATCGCCACGGTGCAAAATGCGCCGGGCAATCCCGGTGTGCTCGCTCAGCAAGATTTTGATACGTACCAAGTCAAACAGCGTGCGCCCGTGTGCGCGGCTTACCAAACTTACCAAGTCTGCGGCATGGGGTTACCCAGCTCAGGCGGTCTGACAGTGGGACAAATTCTCGCCCTCACCGAGCAGTACGATCTTAAAGGTTGGGGCGCGCAGGATGTGAAATCATGGCAAGTGTTGGGTGATGCCTCACAACTGGCGTTTGCCGATCGCGGCTTGTACATGGCCGATCAAGATTATGTGCCCGTTCCGACCCAAGGCTTATTGGATAAAGCCTATCTGGCCGAGCGCGCTAAACTGATCCAACCCGGCAAAGCGCTGACCAGTGCGCCAGCAGGCAATCCGCCTTGGCATCATGCGCAGCTACGCAGCCCCGATCAGTCGATAGAACTGCCCTCCACCAGCCACTTCAACATTGTTGACCGTGAAGGCAACGTGGTTTCCTTCACCACCTCGATCGAAAACGCGTTCGGCTCACGCTTGTTGGTGCGCGGCTTTTTACTCAACAACGAACTGACCGATTTTTCGTTTGCCACGCAAAGTGAAGGTCGCCCGATTGCCAATCGCCTAGAGCCGGGCAAACGCCCACGCTCTTCAATGGCACCGACCATTGTCTTGCAGGATAACCAACCCTATCTGGCGATTGGCTCACCCGGTGGCAGCCGAATTATTGGCTATGTGGCGCAAGCTCTGATTGCGCACATTCAATGGGATATGGACATTCAAGCCGCGATCAATCAACCGCATGTGCTGAATCGTTTTGGCGAAATCGAGCTCGAACAAGGCACCTCCGCCGAGCAGTTCAAGCCCGCGCTGGAAAGCTTGGGAGCAAAAGTAGGGATCAAAGAGCTCAACTCAGGTCTGCACGCCATTCGTATTACCGCGCAAGGTCTTGAGGGAACCGCTGACCCTCGCCGTGAAGGCGTCGCCATCGGCGAGTAAGCGTTAACTCAAAAAGTGATGGGCAGAGTCTGTCCATCATTTTTTACTCGTACCTCATTTTTCCCACCCACGCGCAGAGGCACTGATCATTTTTTACAAGACAAGCTCTGACTCACCGCTTAAGATTTTGGTAACTTAGCCTACTTTTTGGTCTCTATGGATACAGTGAATTATCGCCCCAGCGCTTACCCCGCGATCAGTCTGATTGAAGCCGACTATCGCCAGTTTGCGTTTGAGCGTCACTATCATCTGGATATCCATATCGGTCTCATCACCCAAGGTGTACAACGTTTTTATCACCAAGGGGCTTGGCATCAAGTGGGACAAGGTGGTGTGGTACTGATGTCACCCGATGAATTGCATGATGGCCACGCGCACAGTAATACGGGCTATCAAGTACAAGTGTTCTCCATTGAACCTGAATGGTTACAGCAGACGCTCGAAGCCAACCAGATTGAGCAAGTGATCGGCTTTGAGCAGTTGATTGTACAAGACCCGACCCTATTTCACTCCTTGCAGCAACTTCACCATTTGCTGCGACAGGACAACCTCAGCCAGCTCGCCAAAGATTGCTTACCTTATCAAGGCTTTGCTCCGCTGCTTGAGCGTTATAGCTACCTAAAACAACCCACCGTCAAACCGCTTGGCCAACACAATCTCGCCCTACTCAAAGAGTGGGTACTCAGCCAGCTTGACCAACCGATCCGGCTCGAACAGTTAGCGCAATTGTGCCAACTCTCCCCAACTCAATTTCAGCGCCATTTTAAAGCGCAAACGGGGCTCACGCCTTACGCTTGGTTACGACGGCTACGCCTAGAGCAAGCAATGAAACTGCTGCAAAGTGGCAAACCAGGCACAGATGTCGCGTATCAGGTCGGCTTTTACGATCAGGCCCATTTCAGTAAAGCCTTCAAAGCCACTTATGGCCTTTCGCCTTCTTTGATCACTCGCTTTTCTTAACCACGCTGTCAAAAATTTACAAGCTCCTCGCGCTCGCCGCGCGGCATACTGGGTGAATAATGTGAGGAGAAAGCATGAACGAAATGTCCATTTTAGCCACCTTAGCCGGTGTGCATTTTATTGCCTTATTAAGCCCGGGCCCTGATGTCGCCTTAGTGGTGCAAAACGCCACACAGCACGGGCGTAAAACTGGCGTGATGATCGCGTTAGGTTTGTCATGCGGCATTTTAGTCCATTTGATTTTGAGCCTGACCGGCATTAGCTACTTAGTCAAACAGCAGCCAATGCCGTTTAACCTGTTACAACTGGCTGGCGGCAGCTACTTGCTTTATCTGGGGGTCGGCGCTTTGCAATCAGTGATGGCGCAAAAAAACGCCAGCACACCGACGCACAGCCCTGCGCTCTCCATTCTCGGCAACCGCCGTCAAGCCTTCACAAAAGGCATGATGACCAATCTCTTGAATCCCAAAGCTCTCGTGTTTTTTGTCAGCCTGTTATCTAGCCTGATCCCAGCCAGCATGTCCGTGTCTGGCAAGGTGAGTGCCGCCCTGATTTTGGTTGGCTTATCCCTAACTTGGTTCTCCTGTTTAGCTTGGCTGCTCACCACGTCTGCCATGCAACAACGTATGCAGCGCATTACGCGATCCGTCGATAGCATATGCGCTGCGGTGTTTATCTTGGCCGGTGGCGTGATTTTATGGCAAGCAAGCCGCGCTATAGCACAAACCTTCGGATGGCTATGATCCGACTTTGGCCGATCATGCTGTGCGAGATCTCTTACAAAGCGGTAGGACAAATTCGCTTTCTGCGATAAAAAACACTGACAAAAACAACATAAGCAATTGTTTTTAAATAAAATGTTCAAAATTTCATTATTTCGAACATCAAGAAATCGCTTCGCTTTGCTTGTTCAGAAAGCTCAGCTCAGTAAGATGAATCTCGTCGGAAGGATACTGACACGGAACAGGAAAGCACCAAGGATTGGTGATCTTCAGGAAGAAGAGTCGGACATTCAGGATGAATGCTCGGCAAGGAAAGCGTAATTGGACATTGAACGGACGCAATCGTTGCTAGGATGGTAACGACAAGGATGGGAAATGGACACCTCTGGACGAGGCAAGGACTGAACATCAGGATGATGGCAGGGACACCGCTCAGGGAACAAGTGATGTGAACTCGCTAGGATTGTGAGTTGTAATGGAAGACACAGGACACCGCTAGGATGGCGATGCAAGGATTGAGCTGACGGATTGCAGCGTACTATCAAGGATTAGATGCAGGGAGCACCTTTTAGTAGCTGGAATGCTGCGAGTAAGACTCTAACCCCGGTGGGCTTGCCCCCGGGGTTTTCTTTTTTCTCCCGAAAAGCCATCACCACTTAACTCCTCAACAGAAACGTTAATCGTTACTTTGTATCTAGGGGCAATTTGGCAATTTCTTCCCGACCTCCCCCTAAAAGGGGGGAGCTACGTCGCCGCCCTATTCTATCTACACCTTCTCTAATCTCGCGTAAGCCGTCACTAACCACTTAATGCCTTCGCCATTAAACGCCACTTGCACTCGGCTTTGCGGGCCACTGCCTTCAAAGTTAATGATGGTGCCTTCACCAAATTTCGGGTGACGGACTCGTGAGCCCAAATTAAAACCGGTTTCGTTAAAGCTTTCTTTTACTACGGTTTGGCTAAAGCGTCCTGTGCTAGTTGGGCGGCTGACTTGCGCCTTCATGCGTACTTCATCCAAACAGCCTTCTGGCAGTTCACGAATAAAGCGTGAGGGTTTGTGATACTTATCTTGCCCGTACAAGCGGCGCATTTCCGCGTAGGTGATGTAGAGCTTTTGCATCGCACGGGTCATACCGACGTAACACAGGCGACGCTCCTCTTCGAGACGCCCCGCCTCTTCGGCAGACATTTGGCTCGGGAACATGCCCTCTTCCACACCGACCATAAACACCAGCGGAAACTCTAATCCTTTGGCACTGTGCAAGGTCATCAGTTGTACCGCATCATCATGCTCATCGGCTTGACCTTCACCGGCTTCCAGTGCCGCATGGGTCAAAAATGCGGTCAGCATGGTCATCTCTTGCGCTTCTTCTGGCTTTTCAAACTGGCGCGTCGCCGTCACCAGCTCTTCCAAGTTTTCAATCCGCGCTTTGGATTTTTCGCCTTTTTCTTGCTGATACATCTCCAGCAGACCAGAGGTTTTTACCGCGTGGTCCGTGAGCACATGCAGCGGCATGTCGATGCCTTCCTCTTCCAAGGCGTTGATCAGTTCAACAAAGCGGCTCAGCGCGCTCGCAGCACGCCCAGTGAGCACTTGGTCATTGAGCAGACCGACACTGGCATCCCACAAGGTGCAGCCACGATCGCGCGCGGCAAAACGAATGGTCTCTAGGGTTTTATCACCCAAACCGCGCGGCGGCGTATTAATCACTCGCTCAAATGCGGTGTCGTCATTACGGTTATTAATCAAACGCAGATAACTCAGCGCATCTTTGATCTCTTGGCGTTCGAAAAAGCGCATCCCGCCATAAATTCGATAGGCCAAGCTCGCCTGCAATAATGCCTCTTCCAATACCCGCGACTGGGCGTTGTTACGATACAAGATCGCACAATCAGTGAGCGTGCCGCCTTGCTCCTGCCAGCCTTTGATTTTGCTGACCACAAAGCGCGCTTCATCGAGCTCGTTATACGCCGAATACACCGAAATGGGTTCGCCAACCAAACCTTCGGTCCACAACTGCTTGCCCATCCGCTCGCTGTTATTGGCGATCAGTGTGTTTGAGGCTTCCAAAATGGTTTTGGTGGAGCGGTAGTTTTGCTCCAGTCGAATGGTATTCACGCTCGGAAATTCGCGGGTAAATTTTTCGATGTTTTCCACTCGCGCGCCACGCCAGCCGTATATCGATTGGTCATCATCACCCACGATCATTACGTTCGACTGCGCACCCGCCATCATGCGTAGCCACGCGTACTGAATCGCGTTGGTGTCTTGGAATTCGTCGACCAAAATGTGCTTAAAGCGCGCCTGATAATGCTCACGGATGTGCTGATTACCACGCAGGAGCTCTAGGGTGCGCAGCAGAATTTCGGCGAAATCGACCAAGCCCGCGCGATCGCACGCTTCTTGGTAAGCGGTGTACAGCTTGAGATAAGTTTGAGTAACCGGATCAAAGGCGTTGATGTGCGCCGGGCGCAACCCTTCATCTTTTTGATTGTTGATCCACCACGCGACTTGGCGCGCCGGCCACTGTTTATCATCCAGATTGTGCGCTTTGATGAGGCGTTTGAGCAGACGCTGCTGATCGTCACTGTCGATGATCTGAAAATCTTCCAGCAGCTTAGCGTCGAGATAATGGGCGCGCAGAATGCGATGGCAAATACCGTGGAAAGTCCCACACCACATGCCAGAGGCGGTGCCATGCATCAGCTCTTCAATTCGGCCGCGCATTTCGGCTGCGGCTTTGTTGGTAAAGGTCACCGCCATCACCGAAAACGGTGAGGCTTCTTCCACCGACATCAGCCACGCAATCCGGTGCACCAGTACGCGGGTTTTACCACTGCCTGCACCGGCCAAAATCAGTAAGTTTTCCAGTGGCGCTGCCACCGCTTCGCGTTGTTTATCGTTGAGACCGTCGAGCAATAGAGAGGGATCGATCATGACTTCGCCACTGGTTATTTATACATAATGGCGGCGATTATAACCCCAAGTGTCGCAGATACCCAAACGTCTTGAATGGGCGTAGCGGTGGCCGGAAAAATTTCAGCCCACACGAGGTGGGCTGAAAGTACTATCGATTACGCGGCGATTCCGGCATGACGCAACAAAGCATCAATTTGTGGTTCGCGGCCACGGAAGCGCTTAAACAGCTCCATCGGCTCTTCGCTGCCACCCATCTCAAGGATGTTGTTGAGGAAGCTTTGGCCAGTCTCACGGTTGAAAATGCCTTCTTCTTCAAAGCGTGAGAACGCATCCGCCGAAAGCACCTCTGCCCACAAGTAGCTGTAGTAACCGGCGCTGTAGCCACCCGCAAAGATATGGCTAAAGCTGTGCGAGAAGCGGTTCCACTCCAAGCCCGGCAGCACCGCCACTTTCTTTTTCACTTCCGCCAAGGTTTCCAGCACTTTTGGCCCCACTTCTGGGTCGTAAGTGGTGTGCAGCGTGAAGTCGAACAATCCAAACTCCAACTGGCGCAGAATAAACATCGCCGATTGGAAGTTTTTCGCCGCCAACATTTTATCGAGCATGGCTTTCGGCAGTGGCTCACCGGTTTGGTAATGACCAGAAATGAACGCCAGCGCCTCTTCTTGCCAGCACCAGTTCTCCAAGAATTGGCTTGGCAGCTCGACTGCATCCCAAGGCACACCATTAATGCCGGATACCGCGCCCACTTCCACTTGCGTCAGCATATGGTGAATGCCGTGACCAAATTCGTGGAACAGGGTGGTCACTTCGTCGTGGGTAAACAGCGCAGGCTTATCGCCAACTGGGCGGTTGAAGTTACACGTCAGGTAAGCCACCGGTGTTTGCAGTGCGCCACTGTCGGTAGTGCGACGTACACGACACTCATCCATCCACGCGCCACCGCGTTTGTGTTCACGCGCATACAGGTCGAGATAGAAACTGCCACGCAGCGTTCCTTGCGCATCAAAAATATCAAAAAAGCGCACCGATTCGTGCCATACATCTACCCCTTGGCGCTCTTTGACTTGCATGCCAAACAATCGGCTCAGCACTTCAAACAGGCCATTCACCACTTTTTGTTCTGGGAAGTAAGGGCGCAGCTCTTCATCAGAGATTTCAAACAGATGCTGCTTTTGCTTTTCGCTGTAGTAAGCAATATCCCACAGCTCAAGCTGCTTAACGCCAAACTCACTTTCGGCAAATTGGCGCAGCTCTTCCACTTCACGCTCACCTTGTGGTTTGGCTTTGTTGGCGAGATCATTTAAGAAACCAAGCACTTGGTCAGTGGTTTGCGCCATTTTGGTCGCCAGCGATTTTTCGCTGTAAGTGCTAAAGCCGAGCATACGCGCGATCTCATGGCGCAGTTTGAGCTGCTCAGCAATGATTTCGCTGTTATCCCATTTACCCGCATTCGGGCCGCGATCCGAAGCGCGCGTGACATACGCTTCATACACTTCTTTGCGCAGTGCTTGGTTATCACAGTAAGTCATCACTGGTAGATAAGACGGAATATCCAAGGTCAGCAGATACCCCTCTAAACCTTTGGCTTCGGCTGCTGCTTGTGCCGCCGCCAGTGCCGATTCCGGCATGCCCGCGAGCAGGTTTACATCGGTGATCTGCTTGGTCCAACCCATGGTGGCATCCAGCACGTTATTGGAGAACTTAGAGCCCAGCTCAGACATACGCTTACTGATTTCGCCATAGCGCTTTTGCTCTTGCAGTGGCAAGCCGATGCCTGACAATTCAAAATCACGCAGACTGTCGCTGATGGTTTTTTGCTGCGCGCGATCGAGCTTGGCAAACTCCGCGCTCTCTTTAATGGTTTTGTAGGCTTCAAACAGCCCTTTATGCTGGCCAACCCAAGTGCTGTACTCGGACAACAGCGGTAAGCAGCTTTCGTAGGCTTCACGCAGCTCATCACTGTTCACCACCGAATTCATATGGCTGACCGGTGACCAGATACGACTTAAGCGATCATCGACCTCTTCAATCGGCGCTATCACACTTTCCCAGCTCGGTTGTGGATTTTCGGCTAAAACCTTATCTATGGTGTGGCGACAATCCGCTATCGCCTGCTCAACCGCTGGCTTTACGTGCTCCGGTTTAATCGCAGAAAACGGCGGCAGATCCGTAAAGGTAAGAAGTGGGTTTGACATAAAAAGATTCCTTTTCAGCATAGAGACAGGCCGAATTTTGACCTGTGAGTTGTATAAGTAAATATAGGTAGCAGAACGATTTTTCAATAGCTGCCCCAAGGAAAAGCGTTGCAAAATACGACTCACTCGCGCCTTAAATCCCCTAAAAAACCACGCCGTTACGCTGCGCGCTGCACGTAAAATCGGTATATAATCGAGCCAATATTTTTGTTTCTATTACTGGACGCAAGTCAATCAGCGGTCAGTACAGCGCCCCTCAAGCGGGTTTGAGAGTCTATTTTGTTAAGTTACCGACACAGTTTCCACGCAGGCAATCATGCGGATGTGCTCAAGCACATCGTACAGAGCCTGATCCTCAATTCTCTGCAACAAAAAGAGAAACCTTTTGTCTACCATGATACTCACTCTGGTGTGGGTCGTTACGATTTAACCCATGAATGGTCAGAAAAAACCGGAGAATACAAACAAGGCATTGCCCGCGTTTGGCAACAAGACAACATTCCGGCGGAGCTCGATAGCTATCTGGATGCGATTCGCCAGCTCAATCAAGGGGAAACGCTGCGTTACTACCCGGGTTCACCTCGAGTCGCCCGCGCCCATCTGCGTGAGCAGGATCGCATGGTACTGACTGAGCTGCATCCAAGCGATTACCCATTGTTGGAACAAGAGTTTCACCGCGATCGCCAAGTCTCTATTTATAAAGAAGATGGCTTCGCGCGCCTGAAAGCCAGTTTGCCGCCGCAAGAACGCCGCGGTTTAGTGCTGATTGACCCGCCTTACGAGCTCGCCAAAGAGTATCGCGACGTGGTGCAAGCGATCGCTCAGAGCTACAAACGCTGGGCAACAGGTATTTATGCGATTTGGTATCCGGTGGTCAATCGCTGCGATATCGATGACATGGTAGAGGGCTTGCAAGGTTTAGGCATTCGCAAAATCTTACAAATTGAGTTGGGCGTCTCTCCTGATACAAACGAACGCGGCATGACCGCTTCCGGCATGATTGTAGTCAACCCGCCATGGACGCTGGAAAGCCAGATGCAGACCATTCTGCCTTTCCTCAAACAGGCGATTGCCCCTGCGACGGGACATTACAAAGTTGAATGGGTTGTGCCTGAATAATCAGATTTTTCATCAAGGCGGGTGGATTGTGACGCCCTCGCCCTGATATAAGGAATACAAGAAAAGAGCGAAGAACATCTTCGCCAGACATAATTGGAGAAAGTAATGGCAACACATTTTGACTACCTGTGTATTGGTGGCGGCAGCGGCGGTATCGCTTCAGCCAACCGCGCGGCGATGTATGGCGCGAAAGTGGCTCTCATCGAAGCCAAAGATCTCGGCGGCACTTGTGTCAACGTTGGCTGCGTACCGAAAAAGGTGATGTGGCACGGCGCGCAAATCGCAGAAGCGATGCACCTTTATGCAGAAGATTACGGCTTTGATGTCGATGTGAAGAACTTCAACTGGGCAAAACTGATTGAAAGCCGCCAAGCCTACATTGGCCGCATCCATCAATCTTACGATCGGGTACTGGGCAACAATAAAGTTCACGTTATTAAGGGCTTCGCTAAGTTTGTCGATGCGAAAACCGTTGAAGTGAACGGCGAACTGTACACCGCTGACCACATTCTGATTGCCGTAGGTGGCCGCCCAAGCATTCCAAATATTCCAGGCGCAGAATACGGCATCGACTCGAACGGCTTTTTTGAGCTGAGCGAGCAGCCAAAACGCGTTGCGGTGATCGGTGCTGGTTACATCGCAGTAGAAATCGCGGGCGTACTGAATGCGCTAGGTACAGAAACTCATCTGTTCTGCCGCAAAGAGTCTCCACTGCGTAGCTTCGACCCCATGATCATCGAAACCTTAGTGGAAGTGATGAATACGGAAGGACCACAACTGCACACCCATAGCGTGCCAAAACAAGTGGTGAAAGAAGCCGATGGTAGCCTGACGCTTCATCTGGAAAATGGTCAGACGTACAACGTGGATACCCTGATTTGGGCGATCGGCCGCCACCCTGCCACCGATGCCATCAACCTGGCGGCAACGGGTGTTGCAACCAATGAGCAAGGCTACATCAAGGTCGATGAGTTCCAAAACACTAACGTTGCAGGCATTTACTGTGTTGGTGACATCATGGAAGGTGGCATTGAGCTGACTCCGGTGGCCGTAAAAGCAGGTCGCCAACTCTCTGAGCGCCTGTTTAACAACAAACTGAACGCCAAGATGGATTACCAGTTAGTGCCAACCGTGGTGTTTAGCCACCCACCGATCGGCACCATTGGTCTTACTGAGCCACAAGCGATTGCGCAATACGGCGCAGAGAATGTGAAAGTGTACAAATCCAGCTTCACCGCTATGTACACCGCCGTCACTTCTCACCGTCAGCCATGCAAAATGAAGCTGGTGTGCGCTGGCCCAGAAGAGACCGTGGTTGGCCTACACGGCATCGGTTTTGCGGTTGATGAAATGATCCAAGGTTTTGGTGTCGCGATGAAAATGGGCGCAACCAAAGCCGATTTCGATTCTGTGGTCGCAATTCACCCTACGGGCTCGGAAGAGTTCGTCACGATGCGGTAGCGGCATCGAGATTCCGTTCTGCTCAAAAAGAAAGCGGCCATCGCCGCTTTCTTTTTATCGATTTTTCTTTTTTAGAGAATCATGCCGAAAAGCTTTACTTCACACACACCACATTGAGCAGTGATGAGCCTTTTAACACATTGATTTTTCCGGTGGTGAACATCCCTTTGCGCCCTTCTCCCCAATACGGTAACTGTACTGGCCACTGATGTTGCTGCATCTGTTTCGATTTTAATAACGCTGACCACTCTTGTTCAGTAGCGAGACGCATCCCCAGATCTCTACATACAATCTGCGCGGCATCATAGTCGAGGCGATTCCACGCCTGATCATGCTCCATGTAAAACTGCACTTTCGGGTTGTCGCTGTACGGCACAGCAAAGGTTTGGCTACCTACTTTCACTTGTTGGCGCAACATAAAACTATTATTTCCCGAGGGCTTAGGTGTACTGTTGAGTTTTGCTACAGGTTTAGTCGCTGTGGCAATAGGCTCTGGTTTTGGCTCTACTTTCGGGGTACTCACTGGTTTTTTCATCGCAGCTTCAGAAGCCACCACCGTTGTGGTAGAGGCAGCAGCAGCGGGTTTCGCTTTCATCACCGGTTGTTGTGCCGAGGTTTTCACTACTTGGCGGATAAAGGCTTGCTCAAAGGTCGCCAGTTTTTTGACTTTTTTTAACTCTTTATTCGCCAGTTCAAAATCCGTGTAGGGGCCAATCAAACAGCGCGCGCCTTTGGGTTCAGGTTTGACCCAAATATCCGTGGAAATATGCTCATAGATGGATTTCACCGTTGCAAGCGGCATTGGCTTGCTTAACATGCCACACTGGATCCAGAACAGAGAATCGCCGCGCTTAGGCTTTTTTCCCCATAGGCCATCACCAATTGGGCAAGTTGCATCGAGCACCGGCAATTGATTCACCGCCGCTTGTTGCGCATCACACAAATACTCGCTGTTCGCCGCTAAAGCGATCGGAGAGAGCAACAGCAAAGCCGCACTCAGGTTGCAGCATAGAATCCATTTCGGCATCCGCTTATCTCCTTAATACTCTGTGACTGAAATCAGAATTCGAATCAGGCAAGTTATCTCGCCTCGAACACTTATTGGGATCCGGTATAGCAAAAATAAATGCAAAAAAAGAGCCGCATTCAAATACGGCTCTTAGTTTATGGACAGTTTGTGAAGCAAATCAATCAGATTCGCTTAGCCTTTGTAAATTTTCGGGTTGAACACATCACGCAACCAATCGCCGAGCAAGTTAATCACCAACACCAGCAATACCAACACTGCGCCAGGAAAGGCGGTGATCCACCAAGCGCCCGAGAAAATATAAGTAAAGCCGATGCTGATCAGTGAGCCGAGTGATGGCTGATCAACCGGCAAACCCAATCCAAGGAAAGAGAGTGCCGCCTCTGACATGATCGCGTTTGCCACCTGCACCGTTGAAATTACGAGGATAGGTGATAAACAGTTCGGCAGAATATGACGGAACATGATGCGCGGCGCTTTAAAGCCCATCACGCGTGCCGCTTCCACATACTCTTTTTTCTTTTCTGCCAATACCGAAGCACGTACGGTACGCGCGTATTGTGGCCATTCAGCCACGCCGATAATTACCACCAACATCACCACGGCGTATTGGCTGAAAAATTCACCACCAAAACTGGCTTTAAAAATTGCCGAGACGATGATCGCCACCATCATGGTCGAGAATGAGAGCTGAATATCGGCAAAGCGCATTAAAAAGCTATCAATGCGACCACCGAAATAGCCAGCGGATAAACCGATCACTATCCCTAATATCAGCTGCAATCCCACCGCCAAAAAGCCGATGGTCAACGACAAGCGCGAACCATACAGAATGGTCGAAAAAATGTCGCGCCCTTGTTCATCCGTTCCTAACCAAAAATGTTCATTGCCTCCTTCCATCCATGAGGGTGGAAGCTCCGCATCCATAATATCAATCGAAGAGAGATCATACGGGTTGGTTGGGGCGATCCACGGTGAGCTGATCGCGATGATCACAAACAACAAAAACACCGCAAAGCTGCTCATCGCCACTTTGTCGCGTAGAAAATAATACAGAAAATCCGACTGCTTAAAGCGCTCCCAACGTGAAGGAGCGGTAGATACTGCACTCATGGTTAAGCTCCTTTGCCAGTGAGGTTGACGGTTGGGTTAATCAGACCATACAAGAGGTCAACGATGGTGTTGGTCACCACGAAAATCAATCCAACGAAGATGACATACGCAGTGATAAGCGGGGTATCCACTCGGTTAATCGCCTCCAAAAACAGGAAGCCCGTACCCGGCCACTGGAAGACAGTTTCGGTCAAAATGGTGTACGCCACCATAGTACCGATTTGCACCCCACCCACCGTTAATACTGGCAGCATGGTGTTTTTCAACGCGTGTTGGTAATAGATTTTGTTGAGCGGTAAACCCTTAGCTTGCGCAAACTTGATGTATTCCGAGCTCAACACTTCAAGCATTTCTGAACGCACAAGGCGGATGAACAGTGGCAGCATAATCGATGCTAAAGCGATGGAAGGTAACACTAGATGGCGCAAACCATCGAGCGTGAAAAAGCCCGATTCCCAGCCCAGTAAATTCAGCGTTTCACCACGGCCATAGGAAGGCAACCAACCCAGCTCAATCGAAAATACGTACATCAACATGATCGCGGTTAAAAATACCGGAATCGAGATACCGATGCTGCTACCCGCCATCACTATCTTGGTAAACAAGCTTTTGGGATGAATGGCAGAGTACACCCCTAGTGGGATCGAAAAAACGATGATGATCAGTGTTGCGCCCAACACCAATTCGAGTGTCGCCACCAACTTATCAAAAATGACTTCTAGCGCCGGACGCTTAAAGAAATAGGATGTGCCTAAATCTCCTTGCACCGCCGCAGTAACAAAACGTGAGTATTTAACAATGAAGGGATCATTGAGGCCCAATTCGTCACGCAGTGCCTGACGCTCTGCTTCCGAAACTGACTGCCCAACAAGCTCGCGCAGCGGATCACCCAGGTTGTCCTGAATGGCAAACGCTACCAAACTGATCACAAACATCACTATCAGTGCCTGATACAGGCGCTTGACCAGAAACGAAAACATTCCTTGCCCCTTAACTTTCCATGTGAATCTGTGTGCGCGGTTAAGCGCCAAAACCTTTCAGCCTTAAAAAGGGTACTTTGCCCGACTGAAAGAAAACAAAGTACCCGAGATCGCACTCTGCGGGGTCAAGCCCCCGCAGAGCTGAGCGTAAAGAAAATTACTCTTTCACCACCAAGTCGCCAAAGTATGGGAAGTCCATACCATTGATGATCGGTGCGATATCTAGCGTACTTTTCGCAGCCCAAGATGGGTCTTGGAAGTGAAGAGGCACAAACGCCGCTTCGTTATACAGAATCTCTTCCACTTTCTTCAGCATCACACTGCGTTTTTCCAGATCGGTCTCTTCGTTCGATTGGTGGACTAACTTATCCACTTCTGCGTTAGAGTAGTAACCACAGTTGTATTGACCTTTACCCGTTTTCTCATCACGAGTCATGGTCAGGAACTCAGTGAAGTTCCCTGAATCCTCAGTATCTGGGTGCCAACCAATCATCAGCATATCCGCCGCACACTTATCAAACTCAGGCCAGTATTGCGCTTTTGGCATGGTTTTTAGGTCAACTTTAATACCAATTTTTGACAGCATTGCCGATGCGGCTTGTGCAATCTTCTCATCGTTCACGTAACGGTTGTTTGGCGCGATCATGGTGAGGGTGAAGCCCTTTTCATAACCTGCTTCTTTCATCAACTGTTTCGCTTTGTTGAGATCAAAGCGTGGCTTGAGGCTTTCGTTGTAACCCGCATAGCCAACTGGGCTTTGCTGCGCTGCCGTTGTGGCGGCACCTTTCATGACTTTTTCAACAATCCCTTCGTTGTTAATCGCGTAAACGATGGCTTGACGCACACGCACATCTTTCAGCGCTGGGTTGCTGTTTTGGTTCATTTGGAGGGTGATAACGCGCGTGCCAGGCATAGTGAATAGATCCACGCCTTTCGCATCTTTAATACGTTGATAATCGTTAGGAGCCACTGGTGCAATCATGTCAACACCGCCAGACAGCAGAGCCGCAACACGCGTTGCATCTTCTTTGATGACCGCCAGAGTTAGCTTGTCCACATTACCTTTTGAGGCTTTATCCCAATAGTTCGGGTTGCGTTGGAACTCCATCTTCACGCCTTGTTCACGTGCCGTCACGGTGAATGGGCCAGTGCCAGAAATGTGTTCCGAAGCGTAAGAGTTACCGTGTTTAACGATTTCCGCTTTATCTTTACCGTCAGCCGTCGTGCCGGTGTAGAATTTGCTGTCCATCGGGAAAATGTAGGTTGCTACGTTTTCAATCAGTGGATAGGTGCCCGCGGTTTTGATTTCAATCGTGTAATCATCCACCTTGGTCAGTGACACCAATGGCTCAAAGATGCCTTTAAAATCAGCCGATTCTTTCAAACGGTTAAACGTCCACACGACGTCATCTGCGGTGAAATCATTGCCTGAGTGGAATTTCACGCCTTTGCGCAAAGTGAAACGCATGGTTTCGTTATCCACACGCTGCCAAGATTCAGCCAGACGAGGTTCAAATTCCATTTTTTGTGTAAAGCGAATAAGTGGATCAAAGACCATGTGCGACAGTTGCAGAGTACCACCTGACAGCTGCTCATGTGGGTCCATTGAGACCGGGTCAGCGTCATAAGCCACGGTAATATCCGCGGCCATCGCACCAAAACTCAAGCCAGCCGCTATCAAAGCCAACGCCAGTTTGTTTTTCATGGTTTTCATTGCATAACTCCTTATGCGGGAATCCAGATCCCTAGTTTGTTGTATTTGCTTTTGTGACAATCGCCAACCAAACAGTTGGTCCATGGTTAACGGCTATGCTGCCGTAGTACTTTCGCGTAAGCCTGTAAACTCAGGCATTAAGGAAATCAACTTCTTACTGTATTCGTGCTGCGGATCCGTAAACAATTGCTCCGTCGGAGCCACTTCTAACAGTGTCCCCATCTGCATGACCCCGACGCGATCACACATCTGGCGGATCACCGGTAAGTCATGACTGATAAACAACATGGTTAAATTCAGCTCATCTTGCAGATCTTTGAGCAAATTCAGGATTTGCGCCTGCACCGACACATCCAGTGCCGAGGTAGGTTCATCACAAATCAGCAGACGTGGACGCGTCGCGAGCGCGCGCGCAATCGAGATCCGTTGACGCTGGCCACCTGAAAATTCATGAGGATATTTCAACCCTGCCATCGTGCCTAAACCAACGTGCTCAAGCAGATCATTAACAATTTGTCGGGTTTCACTCTCGCTACGAGTCAGTTTATGAAAGCGGATCGGCTCGGCGATGATGTCGAAAATCTTCATCCGTGGATTCATCGAGGTATACGGGTTTTGGAATACCATCTGCATTTGGCGACGCAGTGGGCGGCGCTCGTGTTCGGATTTCAGCGCGGTTAAATCAATGCCTTCAAAAGTCACACGACCATCATTGGGTTGATACAAACCAGCGATTACGCGCGCAATGGTCGATTTCCCTGAACCAGACTCGCCCACCAAACCAAAGGTTTCCCCTTCGTGTACTTCAAAGCTGACGTTATTCGAAGCTTGTACATACTCACGGCGGCTTTCAAACAGGGAATCTTTGGTCACAAAGCGCAGATTCACATTTTCTACTTTCAGCAATGAACCACTGTATTTACGGTGATCTTGGCTTTGCCCTAACCAATGATTCTTAACATCAAACGGCTTGAGCTCTTTCGCTTCTTCGATATAACTCACCAAAGGGAAACGGTCGAGTTTGCGATCTGATCGCGGAACCGCCGAAATCAAGCTGCGGGTATAAGAATGCTCGGGGGTACCTAGCACTTTCGCCGTTGGTCCAAACTCCACCAAATCACCGCGGTACATCACCGCGACACGGTCAGTCACGTTAGAGACCACGCCCATATCGTGAGTGACCAACATACAGCCGACGTTATTCTTCTTACATAACTCACGGATCAGACTCAAGATTTGGTCTTGAATCGACACATCGAGTGCCGTGGTGGGTTCATCGGCAATGATCAAATCAGGCTCACCGGCCAACGCGATCGCAATCACCACACGTTGGCGCATACCACCTGAAAATTGGTGAGGGTATTGCTTAAGACGGTTTTCTGGTTGTGGAATGCCCACTTGCTTCATGAGTGACAAAGCACGTTGATACGCCTCCTGAGCACTCACCTGCATGTTGGCATGAATCGTTTCCGTTAATTGATGTTCAACGGTAAACAACGGGTTCAGTGATGTCATCGGATCTTGGAAAATAAAACCGATTTTACTGCCACGCACTGCACGCATCGCTTGCGGCGAAAGACCCGATATTTTCTTACCGTTTAAATAGACCTCGCCACCAGCAATGGTTCCGGGAGGGCTTAATAAATCGATAACCGCGTTGCCGACGGTGGATTTTCCAGCCCCCGATTCACCCACCACACCAACAATTTCACCGCGTTGGATATCTAAAGTGAGTGATTTCACCGCCGCGTGCACGCCGTGACGGGAGGGGTATTCAATTCTAAGATTTTTGACTTCTAAAAGTGACATTCCATCAGACCTCTACAGCTGAGGCAGTACTCTGCCCTGTCTGAAGCACATCAGCGAAAAAAGGCGAGACTGATGTACATTTTGCATCCATTCAAATCAGAACAATATTCTGACAATTTATAAGCTTCTCAATTTGGCAAATCTTTCACACAAAAGCAACAAAGAGAGGATAAAAAATCGTCCTTAAGCAAAAACAATTTCCACAAAACACTGAATATGCAAAATAATCGCATATATTATTGGTCTTACCATTTTTAATTTATTGAAAAACTCTCGATACACCTAGTATTTGTTGCTGTTAATTATCCAATTCATAACAGGAGATAAAATAACCACTGAATAATTTATCCCACACTTTAAAATGCGCATTTAACAAAAAACAAACAACCATGAACTAGGCTATTAAGTCAAACCCATCAAACATCTCATTAAAGAGCCAATATCTAGTCATAAAGCCCAAATAAAAGCCCAAAAAACCAACGTAAAAACTATAAAAGCGTCACAAGACCATATACAGAACTAGACCAAAGGCAGGATAAAATCCAATCTATCAACCAGTTCTATCGATGAATTGTCGGCAAGATCGCAACTTATTAGTGATAAATAAGACCAAATATCCGCACCGGATGCATAAACAGAAATGGATAAAAAAAGTAAACTATTCATGGCAGATATAAAATGGCCACTGGAGTTATAAGCGTTGTACTTCAGAGAAGGAGGGAACAAAGGGGAGAAATAATAAAGAGGCAGAAATGCAAAAAGCCTCAGCAAATGCTGAGGCTTTAAAGAGTGGTCGGTGAAGAGGGATTCGAACCCCCGACCCTCTGGTCCCAAACCAGATGCGCTACCAAACTGCGCTATTCACCGACTTTTGTTTTGCTTAAGAAGCTTTCTTAAGACAGGAGATAGTTGACTATCACCTAAATAAATGGGGTGGCTAATGGGACTTGAACCCACGACAACCGGAATCACAATCCGGGGCTCTACCAACTGAGCTATAGCCACCACTGAAGCTTGCAATAACCGCTTGTCTGCCGTTATTTCAGACCACGCTAATCGCCTAGTCTTTCAATAAGTGGTCGGTGAAGAGGGATTCGAACCCCCGACCCTCTGGTCCCAAACCAGATGCGCTACCAAACTGCGCTATTCACCGACTTTGTTTTGCTTAAGAAGCTTTCTTAAGACAGGAGATAGTTGACTATCACCTAAATAAATGGGGTGGCTAATGGGACTCGAACCCACGACAACCGGAATCACAATCCGGGGCTCTACCAACTGAGCTATAGCCACCACTGAAATTCTTTACCGATATTCCCCGGGCGAAATGGCGCGCCCGAAAGGATTTGAACCTTCGACCTTTGGCTCCGGAGGCCAACGCTCTATCCAGCTGAGCTACGGGCGCATGCCCTATCGGCGGAGTGGAATAATACGTATATCACATTAGGGCGTCTAGTGTTTTTTTTACTTTTTTTACTGTTTGGCGCCTTTTTCATCAGATGCTTGCTACTATTCCCTTATAAAGGTTGTGACTCACCGCCGGAAGATCGCAACTTGTTGTTTATTGCAACAACTTCTCAGGATATAATCACCCAAAATTTACATTGATTTAACAGCAATTACCGTCTGTTAAATTGAAACACTCTAAAAATAATAGGTAAGCAGCACTTACCTTCGGAATGTAAAGTGAGTTAATGGATATGTCTCGATCACTCTTAAGCGTACTGTTCGCTGCTCTAACATTTTCAACAGCAGCGTTTGCCACTACCGATGCCGAAAAAAATGCAATTGCCGAACGCATCAAACCCGTGGGTAATGTCTATCTTGCTGGCAGTGAGCCCGTTAAAGCAGAACCAACCGGACCACGTGAAGGCTCTCAAGTTTATGGGACTTTCTGTATTGCTTGTCACGCCTCAGGGGTGAGCGGTGCGCCGAAAATTGGTAACGCGGCCGAATGGGGACCACGTATCGCCCAAGGTAAAGATGTGTTGAAAAATCATGCACTAAACGGCTTCAATGCCATGCCCCCAAAAGGCACGTGTATGGATTGTTCTGAGGATGAGATTGTGGCGGCGATTGAGCATATGACCGCTGGCCTATAAGTGCGTATCGATCATAAAAAGGGCTTGTTGTAACAAGCCCTTTTTTGTTTTTACTTCTTAAACATCGCTCTTAAGTTAGCGATATGCGCTTGTCCCTTGGCCATGCGCTCTTCTTGTGTGACGGGCTTTTTCTTCATTTCCCACTCAATGTCATCTTGCGGTAGTTCATCCAAAAATCGGCTTTGTGAAGGCTTAAGCAGCTCACCAAATTGACGACGCTCTTTACACACCATAAATGTCAACTCGCGTTGCGCTCGAGTAATGCCGACATACATTAAGCGGCGCTCTTCCTCTACATTCTCTTCATCAATACTGGTTTGGTGCGGCAAAATGCCCTCTTCTGCCCCGATCAGATAGACATACGGAAACTCTAAGCCTTTTGAGGCGTGCAGTGTCATCAGTTGTACCGCATCACTGTCATCGTTCTCTTCACCACGCTCCATCATGTCGCGCAGAGTTAAACGCTGTACCACTTCTTTCAGAGTTTTCTCTTCTTGATCGGGGTTATCTCCCTCTAAATCGGCCACGATCCATGAATAGAGATCGGAGACGTTTTTCATACGCATTTCAGCCGCTTTCGGGCTAGCCGATGTCTCGTATAACCAATCTTCATACCGAATATCACGCACTAATGCGCGTACAGCTTCTACACTATTGCCTCGTTCGGCATTATCAGCGATCGCGACCAACCACTCGGTAAATCGACGCAAGTTATCTAGCCCTCGCCCCGCCAAATGTTGCTCTAAGCCAAGCTCAAAACTCGCGGCAAATAGGCTTTTGCCCCGCATGTTGGCGTAACTGCCTAACTTTTCGAGCGTGGCTGGGCCGATTTCACGCTTCGGCGTATTCACAATGCGCAGAAATGCGTTGTCATCCTCTGGGTTAACGAGCACTCGCAAGTAAGCCATGATGTCTTTGATTTCCGCGCGGGCAAAAAACGAGGTACCGCCAGAGAGTTTGTACGGCACACGGTTTTGAGTCAGCGACTTTTCAATCAGGCGGGATTGATGATTACCGCGATAAAGAATGGCGTAGTCACGATATTCGGTTCGATTAAGAAACTTATGCGCAATGATCTCGGCAGTAACTCGCTCTGCTTCATGATCTTCATTATTCGCGAGAATGACTTTGAGCTTTTCCCCTTCCGCTAACTCAGAAAAGAGCGCTTTTTGGTAAACGTGGGGGTTATTGGCTATCAAGATGTTGGCAGCACGTAAGATACGACTTGTAGAGCGGTAGTTTTGCTCCAACTTAATCAGCTTTAAACTCGGAAAGTCTTCGCCCAGTAGCACTAAGTTTTGTGGCTTTGCACCACGCCACGAGTAGATGGATTGATCGTCGTCCCCTACCACCGTCAAACGGCCACGCTCACCGACCAGAAGTTTCACCAGCTCATACTGGCTGGTGTTGGTATCTTGATACTCATCCACCAGCAGATAGCGAATTCGGTTTTGCCAACGCTGGCGAACTTCTTCATTGCTGCGTAACAGTAAGACCGGTAGCAAGATCAAATCATCGAAATCGAGTGCGTTGTAGGACTGCATCTGTTTTTGGTAAAGCTCAAAACAGTGAGCGAACAGTTGTTGCTGCTCACCTTTTGCCATGGCTTTGGCTTGTGGTGGGGTCAGCATGTCATTTTTCCAGTTGGAAATGGTGCTCAGTAGCAAACGCAGTAAATCTTTATCACCATCCAGCTGTTTTTCGGTCAGTTCTTTCAATAAGGCCAACTGGTCTTGGTCATCAAACAACGAGAAGCCTGCTTTAAGGCCAAGTGCTTTGAACTCTCGACGAATAATATTCAAACCGAGGGTATGGAAAGTGGACACCATTAGCCCACGAGATTCGGCTTTACCTAAGCTCTGCGCGACTCGCTCTTTCATTTCACGTGCGGCTTTATTGGTAAAAGTCACCGCAGCGATGTTGCGTGCTTTATAGCCACATTGTTGGACCAAATAGGCAATTTTATTGGTGATCACACGCGTTTTACCCGAGCCTGCTCCCGCCAATACTAAACAGGGTCCAGAGACGTATTTGACGGCTTCATCTTGTCTTGGGTTCAGCTTCATGGTGCTCTCAATCCTCTCAATCTAGCCGCCAATAATAATCTGCTAGTCTTGGATTACCAACAAAGAAACTTTCTTTACAAAATTTTACTGCACAGATGTATTGCAAAACAGGGGGGATTAGCCGCTATAATGAACAAACGTTCATTTTCAGAGAAATGTGATGTCAGAATTGGTGCTCTGCGATAAACAGATCCAGATCTTAATCGCTGCAGAAAAACTGATTGCAGAACAGGGCTTTCATGGGCTTTCTATGCATAAGGTGGCCAAAGCAGCGAATATGGCGACGGGAACGATTTATCGTTACTTCCGCGATAAAGATCATTTATTGGTTGAAGTGCGTTTGCATGTCAGTCAAAGGATCGCTGAAGCAGTACAAGCCAATCTCAAAGATGACATGTCTTTGCAAGAACGTTTCCGTACTATGTGGCTTAATATTTGGACGTTGGCTGGCTCTTGTCGTGACATTATCAGTAATCGAGTGCAGTATGAGTCTTTACCAACAACAACTTGTTGCAACGTAAGGGAACTAGAGCAGAAAATGTTTGCCAAAGTCGAATTATTGTTCGACCAAGGAAAACAACAAGGACTTTTCAAACCTCTCGATAACCAGCTTCTTTCTGCGTTGAGTTTTGAAACTACAGTCATGCTTGCTCGTAAATACGCTTTAGGTTTTTATCAACTGGATGATTCAACTCTCGATGCAATGATTCAAGCCAGTTGGGATGCTATTACTCAACACTAATTTGGAGTTCGCACCAGAATGAAAAAGTGGACATTTTTTATGTTGCTTATCGCAATCCTGCTGTTTGGCAGTGTGATAGGCTTCAATCTTTTCAAACAAAAGAAAATTGCCGAGTACTTGGCAAATCGTCCTGAACCAGAGTTTCCGGTGACGGTAACTACAGTGAATCCTGTCGATTGGGTTCCGGTCATTGAAGCGATCGGTTTTATTGAACCGAACCAAGGTGTGACTTTGACCAGCGAAGCGTCAGGCGTTATTGACCAAATCCTATTTGAATCTGGCACTCAAGTATCCAAAGAGCAGCCTTTGGTATTGCTCGATTCATCTGTTGAAAAAGCCAGTTTAAAAAGTTCTGAAGCTCGCTTCCCGGCAGCAAAGGCAAAATATGAGCGCTACAAAGGTCTATTTGCAAAAGGCTCTATCTCGAAAGAATCTTATGATGAAGCTGAAGCGAACTACTACTCTCTCGCCGCAGAAATTGACGGTTTAAAAGCCAGCATTGCTCGTCGTGAAATCAAAGCTCCATTCGCTGGCGTGATCGGTATTCGTAATGTGTTCCTAGGCCAATACCTACAACCAGGAACGGACATTGTTCGCTTGGAAGACACCAGTGTCATGCGCCTACGTTTTACGGTGCCACAAACCGATATTTCGCGCATTTCGCTCAATCAAGAAGTCGACATTTTCGTTGATTCTTACCCACAAACGTCATTTAAAGGTTCGATTTCAGCCATTGAACCTGCGGTGAGCGTACAAAGTGGCTTGATCCAAGTACAAGCGAATATTCCAAATAGTGATGGCAAACTGCGTAGCGGTATGTTCGCGCGTGCCAACATTATTCTGCCGAAGTTGGATAACCAAGTCACCTTGCCACAAACCGCCATTACCTACACGCTCTACGGTGACAATGTTTATACCGTGACTGAAGAAAACGGCGAGAAACGCGTACAGCAACACGTGGTAAAAGTGGGTGAGCGAACCGAATCAATTGCTCACATTCTGGAAGGCGTTAAACCGGGCGATGTCGTTGTTACGACGGGTCAGGTACGTCTAAGTAACGGTGCTAAAGTTCGTATTGTTGAAAGCGATGCAACTACACCACCAGCAGAAACCCCAATGCTGTAAGCGGAGGCATCATGCGCTTTACTGATGTTTTTATAAAACGTCCAGTTTTAGCGGTATCCATCAGCTTTTTGATCGTACTGCTTGGTTTGCAAGCGATCTTCAAAATGCAGGTGCGTGAATACCCTGAAATGACCAATACCGTGATTACGGTGAGTACTGGCTATTACGGTGCCAGTGCTGATCTGATCCAAGGCTTTATTACCCAACCGCTAGAACAAGCGGTCGCACAAGCCGATAACATTGATTTCATGACATCGCAGTCGGTTCTCGGTCGCTCGACGATTACGGTAACCATGAAGCTCAACACCGATCCTAATGCGGCGTTGTCGGATGTATTGGCGAAAACCAACTCTGTTCGTTCACAGCTACCGAAAGAGTCGGAAGACCCAACCGTGACTATGTCGACAGGTTCAACGACCGCGGTACTGTACATTGGTTTTACCAGTGAAGAATTGGCTTCTAGCCAAATCACCGACTACTTAGAGCGAGTGGTTAATCCACAGCTTTACGCTGTCAATGGTGTATCCAGTATCGATCTGTACGGTGGTATGAAATACGCTCTGCGCGTATGGTTAGATCCTGCCAAAATGGCAGCGCTAAACCTCTCCGCAGCTGATGTGATGAGCATTCTGAATGCCAACAACTATCAGTCGGCTACCGGTCAAGCAATCGGTGAATTCGTGCTCTACAACGGCAGTGCCGATACTCAGGTATCGACCGTTGAAGAGCTAGAAAATCTGGTGGTTAAAGCCGAGAAAGGTAATGTAACTCGTCTGGGTGATATTGCTAAAGTGACGCTAGCGAAGAGCCATGATACTTATCGTGCGAGTGCTAACGGCCGTGAAGCGGTGGTTGCTGCAATCAATGCGGCGCCAAGTGCCAACCCAATCAACATTGCGAAAGATGTGCTCGACATGCTGCCTGAACTGCAGAAAAACATGCCAAGCAACATCAAAATGAACGTGCTTTATGACTCCACAGTTGCGATCAATGAGTCCATCCACGAGGTTATTAAAACCATCGTAGAAGCGGCGCTGATCGTTCTCGTGGTCATCACTCTGTTCTTGGGTTCACTGCGTGCCGTACTCATCCCAATTGTCACCATCCCGCTTTCACTGATTGGTGTCGCGATGGTGATGCAGATGATGGGCTTCTCTTGGAACCTGATGACTCTGCTAGCAATGGTGCTTGCGATCGGTCTGGTAGTAGACGATGCGATCGTGGTTCTGGAAAACGTTGACCGTCACATCAAAGAAGGGGAATCCCCTTTCCGTGCGGCGATCATTGGTACCCGTGAAATTGCCATCCCTGTTATTGCGATGACGCTCACCCTAGGTGCGGTATATGCTCCAATCGCGTTGATGGGAGGGATTACTGGTGCTCTATTCAAAGAGTTTGCGTTGACACTGGCTGGTTCGGTATTTGTCTCTGGCATCATCGCACTGACCTTGTCTCCAATGATGTGTTCAAAAATGCTCAAGGCGAATGAAGCGCCAAACAAATTTGAACTGAAAGTGCATCATTTGCTAGATCGCATGACAGCACGCTATGAGCGTATGCTCGGTGCGGTGATGGCGCATCGTCCTGTGGTCATTGCCTTTGCATTTATCGTATTTGCTAGCTTACCAATGCTGTTCAAGTTCATCCCAAGTGAACTGGCACCTTCGGAAGATAAAGGGGTGGTCATGTTGATGGGTACCGGCCCATCGAATGCAAACCTCGATTATCTGGCGAATACGATGGATGATGTGAATAAAATTCTGTCTGATCAGCCAGAAGTACAATTTGCTCAGGTGTTTACCGGTGTACCTAGCTCGAATCAGGCATTTGGTATTGCGTCAATGGTGCCATGGAGTCAGCGTGAAGCAAGCCAAGCGGATGTGACTAACCGTGTAGGCACCTTGGTAAAAGAGATCCCTGGTATGGCGGTAACCGCCTTCCAAATGCCAGAGCTCCCTGGTGCAGGTTCAGGTCTACCAATTCAGTTTGTCATCACTACGCCAAACAGCTTTGAAAGCCTGTTTACGATCGCGACCGATATTCTGACCGAAGTAAAATCAAGCCCGATGTTCGTTTACTCGGATCTTGACCTCAACTTCGATTCGGCAACGATGAAGATCAATATCGATAAGGACAAAGCCGGTGCTTATGGCGTGACCATGCAAGACATTGGTATCACACTCAGCACCATGATGGCCGACGGTTATGTCAACCGTATCGACCTCAATGGCCGTTCTTACGAAGTGATCCCACAAGTAGAACGTAAATGGCGTCTCAATCCGCAATCCATGAACAATTACTATGTTCGTGCTGCGGATGGAAACGTGATTCCACTCGGCAGCCTGATCACGATTGATGTCGTGGCTGAGCCTCGCTCTCTACCACACTTCAACCAGCTAAACTCCGCCACCGTTGGTGCAGTACCTTCACCAGGCACTGCAATGGGTGATGCGATTAACTGGTTTGAAAACTTGGCGAGCAGCAAACTGCCTAAAGGCTACAACCATGATTACATGGGTGAAGCTCGTCAATACGTAACCGAAGGTAGCGCATTGTATGCGACGTTCGGTCTAGCATTGGCGATCATCTTCTTGGTTCTGGCGATTCAGTTTGAATCTCTCAAAGATCCATTGGTTATCATGGTCTCTGTACCATTGGCGATTTGTGGTGCGTTGATCGCACTGGCATGGGGAACCGCGACGATGAACATCTACTCACAAGTAGGTCTGATCACCCTCGTGGGTCTTATCACCAAACACGGTATTTTGATTTGTGAAGTGGCTAAAGAAGAGCAGCTACACAACAAACTCAGCCGAATCGATGCCGTCATGCACGCAGCGAAAGTGCGTTTACGCCCAATCCTGATGACGACAGCCGCAATGATCGCAGGCCTCATCCCTCTGATGTACGCAACAGGGGCGGGTGCAGCACAGCGCTTCAGTATCGGTATCGTTATCGTTTCTGGTTTGGCAATCGGCACACTGTTTACTCTGTTTGTATTGCCTGTGATTTACAGCTATCTCGCAGAGAAACACAAACCGCTGCCGGTGTTTGTTGAAGACAAAGATCTGGAGAAGTTGGCACGTATTGATGAAGCGAAAGCCGCTCATCGTCAACTGTAATCCCAGCGATCAAACTCCATCACAAAAGGCCATCTCGATGGCCTTTTTTATTACCTCATCTAACGACATCATCCGATGAATTGCATAGAATGTTGGCAACTTAACAGGAGTAATCACTATGTTTGATGCAAAAAAACTTGAGCAAATCGCCAAGCAAATCCATGAGGCTATGCCACAACCTGTCAAAGAATTGGGTGCGGATGTAGAGCAAAAAGTACGTCAAGTCATTCAAGGCCAGCTCAACAAACTGGATGTGGTGAGCCGTGAAGAGTTTGATGTGCAGACCCAAGTTTTATTACGTACTCGCCAGAAGCTGACTGAATTAGAACAGAAGATGGCCGAACTCGAAGCCAAGTTAGCCGATAAATAAGCACTAGAGTCATACACTAAACACGTAAGTGCTCCGTTGCTTAGTGACCCAATAAAGAAAGGCTTAGTCAAATGACTAAGCCTTCTTGGTTTTTATTATAGTGTGTTGTTGTGTTTACTTTGGAAAATCAATTTGGGGATTAGTCGCCCACCGCGATACGCTTCATATCTTTCATGTAACCACGCAGCTCTTCACCAATGTATTCGACTGGATGATTGCGGATGATGCTGTTCACTTCGATCAGTGTCGCGTTATCCACTTGGTTAGACATAGCGCCCAAACCTTTACCAATCACATCGGTGCCGACTTTCGGCATGAACTTTTCACGCAGTAGCGGAACTGCCACATTGGCAAACAGATAGTTACCGTACTCAGCCGTGTCAGAAATTACCACGTTCATTTCATACAGACGCTTACGTGCTACCGTATTGGCAATCAGTGGAAGTTCGTGCAGTGATTCATAGTAAGCCGACTCATCGATGATGCCTGAAGCCGTCATCGCTTCAAACGCCAACTCAACCCCAGCACGCACCATCGCAATCATCAAAATACCGTTATCAAAGTATTCTTGCTCAGCAATTTTTACGTCGGTTGTAGGGTAATTCTCAAAGGCAGTTTCAGCGGTTTCTGCACGCCAGCCAAACAGATCTTTATCATCATTCGCCCAGTCAGCCATCATGGTGCTTGAGAAGTAGCCAGAGATGATGTCATCCATATGCTTGTTGTACAGAGGACGCATCAGATCTTTCAACTCTTCAGACAGCTCAAACGCTTTGATTTTAGCTGGGTTAGACAGACGATCCATCATGTGCGTGATGCCGCCAAACTTCAGTGCTTCCGTCACCGTTTCCCAACCAAATTGCAGAAGTTTACCTGCATAACCAGGATCGATGCCATCAGCGACCATCTTCTCGTAACAAACGATAGAGCCGGCTTGCAGCATACCGCATAGAATGGTTTGCTCACCCATCAAGTCAGATTTCACTTCCGCCACGAAAGAAGAAGCCAAACAGCCAGCGCGATGGCCACCTGTTGCCGCTGCCCATGCTTTCGCAATTTCCCAGCCTTCACCTTGCGGATCGTTTTCAGGGTGTACCGCGATAAGAGTTGGAACGCCAAAACCACGCTTATACTCTTCGCGAACTTCCGTACCCGGACATTTTGGTGCCACCATCACAACCGTGATGTCTTTACGGATCTGCATGCCTTCTTCAACGATATTAAAACCGTGCGAATAACCTAGCGCTGCACCTTGCTTCATCAGGGGCATCACCGCATTCACTACACTGGTGTGCTGCTTATCGGGAGTGAGGTTAACGACTAAATCTGCTGTTGGGATAAGTTGCTCGTAACTACCCACGTTAAAACCATTGTTTTTCGCGTTTTTGAATGACTGACGCTGTTCATCAATCGCAGCCTGACGCAAAGCGTAAGAGACATCTAAACCAGAATCACGCATGTTTAGACCTTGGTTCAAGCCTTGAGCACCACAGCCCACGATCACCACTTTCTTACCTTTTAGGTAGTCAGCTTCGGTTGCAAACTCTTCACGTGCCATAAAACGGCAGCGACCAAGTTGATCCAACTGTTCACGCAAGTTGAGCGTATTGAAATAATTCGCCATGTGGGTGCTCCTTAATAAGTGATTCCGTTAAGTCGGTGCGATATGACCGAATAAACTCATACTAAGCCAGAGACAAAATTGCGCAAAGTGATATATTCACAACTAGTTATTGCAACAAATGCAACATGGGGCCATTTAGTGAACATCAAAACCTTGCAGACATTCATCCATCTATGCGACTGTAAAAACTTCAGTAAAACCGCCTCTGCAATGCATCTTAGTCCGTCTGCACTCAGTAGGCAGATACAGAAACTTGAGCAGGACTTAGGCCACACGCTATTTCTGCGCGATAATCGCAGTGTCGAATTAACACCCGCAGCCCACCAATTGTTACCCGTTGCGGCACGCATCATTCACGATTGGCGACAACTGACAACAGAACTCAATGACCACAGCCAAGAGCTGCGTGGAGAGATAAAGCTGTTTTGCTCGGTTACCGCAAGCTATAGCCACCTACCAGAACTCCTCAGCGCATTTCGTCTAAAACACCCATATATAGAATTCAAATTACTGACTGGCGATCCGGCGCAAGCGATCGATAAAATCCTACAAGACGAAGCGGATATTGCGATATCAGCCATGCCAGAACAGCTACCTAGCCGTATTGAGTTCGCCACAATAAGCGAAATACCTCTCTCCGTCATCGCACCGCTTGGGATCAGCAGTTTTATCGATGAGTTACAAAAAGAGCAGCCTGATTGGAATCAAATACCGTTTATTGTTCCAGAGTCCGGAACTGCACGCGATAGAGCCAATACCTGGTTTAAGCAAATGAAGATAAAACCCAATATCTACGCTCAGATCGCAGGACATGAAGCGATTGTCAGTTTAGTCGCTCTAGGATGTGGTGTGGGTATTGCACCCGATGTGGTCATCAACAACAGCCCAGTGCGTGACAAGATTCAGCGTTTAAGCTTTACGCCCATCAAACCCTTCATGCTTGGTGTTTGCTGTAAACGTTCACAATTAGATAATCCGCTTGTCCAAGCGCTGTGGCGGGTCGTTTCCGCCAAGAAAAGTGTCATTGATAAATAAAGCACGTCTGACGTATGGGCTATTTCACTGTTTATCGATAGCCTATTCGTCAAAAATCAAAACAGTAAGAATGCAAAAAGGCCGCTGAATTATCAGCGGCCTTTCTTAATAGTGGCGGAGAGATAGGGATTTGAACCCTAGGATAGCTATTAACCATCGCCGGTTTTCAAGACCGGTGCTTTCAACCACTCAGCCATCTCTCCGCAAATTGTGTGCTAATAGTGTGGTGACACTATCAGCGAGATTAAAAGCCTGGCGATGTTCTACTCTCACATGGGGAAACCCCACACTACCATCGACGCTGTTTCGTTTCACTTCTGAGTTCGGGATGGAGTCAGGTGGGTCCAAAACGCTATGGTCGCCAAGCAAAATTTTAAAATCTGGAAAGCTGTTTTCGTTCTCACACACATTCTTATGCGCTCAGCTCTGAGTCCACTACAAAACCCCTTGGGTGTTGTATGGTTAAGCCTCACGGGCAATTAGTACAGGTTAGCTCAACGCCTCACAACGCTTACACACCCTGCCTATCAACGTTCTAGTCTCGAACAACCCTTTAGGACAGTTAAACTGTCAGGGAAGACTCATCTCAGGGCTCGCTTCCCGCTTAGATGCTTTCAGCGGTTATCGATTCCGAACTTAGCTACCGGGCAATGCGTCTGGCGACACAACCCGAACACCAGAGGTTCGTCCACTCCGGTCCTCTCGTACTAGGAGCAGCCCCCTTCAATCTTCCAACGCCCACGGCAGATAGGGACCGAACTGTCTCACGACGTTCTAAACCCAGCTCGCGTACCACTTTAAATGGCGAACAGCCATACCCTTGGGACCGACTTCAGCCCCAGGATGTGATGAGCCGACATCGAGGTGCCAAACACCGCCGTCGATATGAACTCTTGGGCGGTATCAGCCTGTTATCCCCGGAGTACCTTTTATCCGTTGAGCGATGGCCCTTCCATACAGAACCACCGGATCACTATGACCTGCTTTCGCACCTGCTCGAACCGTCATTCTCGCAGTTAAGCGGGCTTATGCCATTGCACTAACCTCACGATGTCCAACCGTGATTAGCCCACCTTCGTGCTCCTCCGTTACTCTTTGGGAGGAGACCGCCCCAGTCAAACTACCCACCAGGCACTGTCCTCAACCCAGATAATGGGTCTAAGTTAGAACATCAAACATACAAGGGTGGTATTTCAAGGACGGCTCCAACGCAACTGGCGTCACGTCTTCATAGCCTCCCACCTATCCTACACATGTAGGTTCAATGTTCAGTGCCAAGCTGTAGTAAAGGTTCACGGGGTCTTTCCGTCTAGCCGCGGGTACACTGCATCTTCACAGCGATTTCAATTTCACTGAGTCTCGGGTGGAGACAGCGTGGCCATCATTACGCCATTCGTGCAGGTCGGAACTTACCCGACAAGGAATTTCGCTACCTTAGGACCGTTATAGTTACGGCCGCCGTTTACCGGGGCTTCGATCAAGAGCTTCGCTTGCGCTAACCCCATCAATTAACCTTCCGGCACCGGGCAGGCGTCACACCGTATACGTCATCTTGCGATTTTGCACAGTGCTGTGTTTTTAATAAACAGTTGCAGCCACCTGGTATCTGCGACTCTCGTCAGCTCCATCCGCGAGGGACTTCACCATCAAGAGCGTACCTTCTCCCGAAGTTACGGTACCATTTTGCCTAGTTCCTTCACCCGAGTTCTCTCAAGCGCCTTGGTATTCTCTACCCGACCACCTGTGTCGGTTTGGGGTACGATTCCTGACTATCTGAAGCTTAGAGGCTTTTCCTGGAAGCATGGCATCAATGACTTCACTGCCGTAGCAGCTCGACGTCGTGTCTCAGCCTTAAAGAGAGCCGGATTTACCTAACTCTCAAGCCTACGCACTTGAACCAGGACAACCGTCGCCTGGCCCACCTAGCCTTCTCCGTCCCCCCATCGCAATAGTCAGAAGTACGGGAATATTAACCCGTTTCCCATCGATTACGCCTTTCGGCCTCACCTTAGGGGTCGACTCACCCTGCCCCGATTAACGTTGGACAGGAACCCTTGGTCTTCCGGCGGGGAGGTTTTTCACCCCCCTTGTCGTTACTCATGTCAGCATTCGCACTTCTGATACCTCCAGCAAACCTTACGATTCACCTTCAACGGCTTACAGAACGCTCCCCTACCCAATGTCTAAAAGACATTGCCGCAGCTTCGGTGTATTGCTTAGCCCCGTTACATCTTCCGCGCAGGCCGACTCGACTAGTGAGCTATTACGCTTTCTTTAAATGATGGCTGCTTCTAAGCCAACATCCTAGCTGTCTGAGCCTTCCCACATCGTTTCCCACTTAGCAATACTTTGGGACCTTAGCTGGCGGTCTGGGTTGTTTCCCTCTCCACGACGGACGTTAGCACCCGCCGTGTGTCTCCCGGATAGTACTTACTGGTATTCGGAGTTTGCAAAGGGTTGGTAAGTCGGGATGACCCCCTAGCCTTAACAGTGCTCTACCCCCAGTAGTATTCGTCCGAGGCGCTACCTAAATAGCTTTCGGGGAGAACCAGCTATCTCCGAGTTTGATTGGCCTTTCACCCCTAGCCACAAGTCATCCGCTAATTTTTCAACATTAGTCGGTTCGGTCCTCCAGTTGATGTTACTCAACCTTCAACCTGCCCATGGCTAGATCACCCGGTTTCGGGTCTATATCCAGAGACTGAGCGCCCAGTTAAGACTCGCTTTCGCTACGGCTCCCCTATACGGTTAACCTTGCCACTGAATATAAGTCGCTGACCCATTATACAAAAGGTACGCAGTCACACCACGAAGGTGCTCCTACTGCTTGTACGTACACGGTTTCAGGTTCTATTTCACTCCCCTCACAGGGGTTCTTTTCGCCTTTCCCTCACGGTACTGGTTCACTATCGGTCAGTCAGGAGTATTTAGCCTTGGAGGATGGTCCCCCCATATTCAGACAGGATATCACGTGTCCCGCCCTACTCGATTTCACGCTCGATGAAGCGTCGGTTACGGGGCTATCACCCTGTATCGCCAAGCTTTCCAGCTTGTTCACCTACTTCACCGAGTGCTTAAGGGCTAATCCAGGTTCGCTCGCCGCTACTACCGGAATCTCGGTTGATTTCTTCTCCTCGGGGTACTTAGATGTTTCAGTTCCCCCGGTTTGCTCTGTTAACCTATGTATTCAGTTAACAGTAACTGCTTATGCAGTTGGGTTTCCCCATTCGGAAATCGCAGACTCAAACGGCTCTTACTGCCTTATCTGCGCTTATCGCAAGTTAGTACGTCCTTCATCGCCTCTGACTGCCCAGGCATCCACCGTGTACGCTTAGTCACTTAACCATACAACCCGAAGGAGTTTCGGATTGTTGTTTAAACAACCTAAGTTGTCTCGCGTTTAATTTACATGAGTGCGAGACAGATTTTGCCGGACTCAAATTTTGAACAAGACCGAAGCCTTATTCGATACCAAGCACACTTGAATGTGTTGTTGGTGTTTATCTTTCGATAAACATTGAGAACTTTACAAACAACAATACATTGTTGTTTTGTCAGCTTTCCAAATTGTTAAAGAGCAAGATTTTCTGATGAAAACCATTTTTAAACATTCTCAGCGAAAATGCTTAAAGATGGTGGAGTTATGCGGGATCGAACCGCAGACCTCCTGCGTGCAAGGCAGGCGCTCTCCCAGCTGAGCTATAACCCCATCGTTAGTGGTGGGTCTGAGTGGACTCGAACCACCGACCTTACGCTTATCAGGCGTACGCTCTAACCACCTGAGCTACAGACCCACTTAATGCTCAAATCTAAACCGAATCAATCTGTGTGGACACTCATCACGATAATCATCGTGTAAGGAGGTGATCCAGCGCCAGGTTCCCCTAGCGCTACCTTGTTACGACTTCACCCCAGTCATGAACCACAAAGTGGCAAGCGTCCTCCCGAAGGTTAAACTACCTGCTTCTTTTGCAGCCCACTCCCATGGTGTGACGGGCGGTGTGTACAAGGCCCGGGAACGTATTCACCGCAACATTCTGATTTGCGATTACTAGCGATTCCGACTTCATGGAGTCGAGTTGCAGACTCCAATCCGGACTACGACGTACTTTGTGAGATTCGCTCCACCTCGCGGTATCGCTGCCCTCTGTATACGCCATTGTAGCACGTGTGTAGCCCTACTCGTAAGGGCCATGATGACTTGACGTCGTCCCCACCTTCCTCCGGTTTATCACCGGCAGTCTCCCTGGAGTTCCCACCATTACGTGCTGGCAAACAAGGATAAGGGTTGCGCTCGTTGCGGGACTTAACCCAACATTTCACAACACGAGCTGACGACAGCCATGCAGCACCTGTCTCAGAGCTCCCGAAGGCACTCCAGCGTCTCCGCTAGATTCTCTGGATGTCAAGAGTAGGTAAGGTTCTTCGCGTTGCATCGAATTAAACCACATGCTCCACCGCTTGTGCGGGCCCCCGTCAATTCATTTGAGTTTTAATCTTGCGACCGTACTCCCCAGGCGGTCTACTTAACGCGTTAGCTCCGAAAGCCACGACTCTAGGTCACAACCTCCAAGTAGACATCGTTTACGGCGTGGACTACCAGGGTATCTAATCCTGTTTGCTCCCCACGCTTTCGCATCTGAGTGTCAGTATCTGTCCAGGGGGCCGCCTTCGCCACCGGTATTCCTTCAGATCTCTACGCATTTCACCGCTACACCTGAAATTCTACCCCCCTCTACAGTACTCTAGCTTGTCAGTTTCAAATGCGATTCCTAGGTTGAGCCCAGGGCTTTCACATCTGACTTAACAAACCACCTGCATGCGCTTTACGCCCAGTAATTCCGATTAACGCTTGCACCCTCCGTATTACCGCGGCTGCTGGCACGGAGTTAGCCGGTGCTTCTTCTGTAGGTAACGTCAAATGATTAAGGTATTAGCTTAACCACCTTCCTCCCTACTGAAAGTACTTTACAACCCGAAGGCCTTCTTCATACACGCGGCATGGCTGCATCAGGCTTGCGCCCATTGTGCAATATTCCCCACTGCTGCCTCCCGTAGGAGTCTGGACCGTGTCTCAGTTCCAGTGTGGCTGATCATCCTCTCAGACCAGCTAGGGATCGTCGCCTTGGTGAGCCCTTACCTCACCAACTAGCTAATCCCACCTGGGCATATCCGGTAGCGCAAGGCCCGAAGGTCCCCTGCTTTGCTCTTGCGAGGTTATGCGGTATTAGCCATCGTTTCCAATGGTTATCCCCCTCTACCGGGCAATTTCCCAGGCATTACTCACCCGTCCGCCGCTCGCCACCCAAGGAACAAGTTCCTCTGTGCTGCCGCTCGACTTGCATGTGTTAGGCCTGCCGCCAGCGTTCAATCTGAGCCATGATCAAACTCTTCAATTAAAAGTTTTTTGAAGCTTTCGCTTCGGCTCAATGAATACTGATTACATTCTTTGCTTAATAAAAAGCGAAGTAATGTTGAATTGACTGTGCTGAATGATTGCTCATTCAAATGGTCACTCAGTTCATTGATAAATCTTTTTTGATTATCATCAACGAGTGCCCACACAGATTGATTGGTTTATATTGTTAAAGAGCTTGGCTTTCAGTGCTTTAGCACGTCAGCGAGGTGCGTATAATACGCTTCCCACTTTGAAAGTCAACATAAAACTCTAAAATTTTTAGAACTTTATGGTGACTCGTCTATTACTAGACCAGTCGGACCTTTTGTCTTCACTTTTAAAAAGTGAAAATAAATAGGAGCCTGGCGATGTTCTACTCTCACATGGGGAAACCCCACACTACCATCGACGCTGTTTCGTTTCACTTCTGAGTTCGGGATGGAGTCAGGTGGGTCCAAAACGCTATGGTCGCCAAGCAAAATTTTAAAATTCGGAAAGCTGTTTTCGTTCTCACACACATTCTTATGCGCTTAGCTTTGAGTCCACTACAAAACCCCTTGGGTGTTGTATGGTTAAGCCTCACGGGCAATTAGTACAGGTTAGCTCAACGCCTCACAACGCTTACACACCCTGCCTATCAACGTTCTAGTCTCGAACAACCCTTTAGGACAGTTAAACTGTCAGGGAAGACTCATCTCAGGGCTCGCTTCCCGCTTAGATGCTTTCAGCGGTTATCGATTCCGAACTTAGCTACCGGGCAATGCGTCTGGCGACACAACCCGAACACCAGAGGTTCGTCCACTCCGGTCCTCTCGTACTAGGAGCAGCCCCCTTCAATCTTCCAACGCCCACGGCAGATAGGGACCGAACTGTCTCACGACGTTCTAAACCCAGCTCGCGTACCACTTTAAATGGCGAACAGCCATACCCTTGGGACCGACTTCAGCCCCAGGATGTGATGAGCCGACATCGAGGTGCCAAACACCGCCGTCGATATGAACTCTTGGGCGGTATCAGCCTGTTATCCCCGGAGTACCTTTTATCCGTTGAGCGATGGCCCTTCCATACAGAACCACCGGATCACTATGACCTGCTTTCGCACCTGCTCGAACCGTCATTCTCGCAGTTAAGCGGGCTTATGCCATTGCACTAACCTCACGATGTCCAACCGTGATTAGCCCACCTTCGTGCTCCTCCGTTACTCTTTGGGAGGAGACCGCCCCAGTCAAACTACCCACCAGGCACTGTCCTCAACCCAGATAATGGGTCTAAGTTAGAACATCAAACATACAAGGGTGGTATTTCAAGGACGGCTCCAACGCAACTGGCGTCACGTCTTCATAGCCTCCCACCTATCCTACACATGTAGGTTCAATGTTCAGTGCCAAGCTGTAGTAAAGGTTCACGGGGTCTTTCCGTCTAGCCGCGGGTACACTGCATCTTCACAGCGATTTCAATTTCACTGAGTCTCGGGTGGAGACAGCGTGGCCATCATTACGCCATTCGTGCAGGTCGGAACTTACCCGACAAGGAATTTCGCTACCTTAGGACCGTTATAGTTACGGCCGCCGTTTACCGGGGCTTCGATCAAGAGCTTCGCTTACGCTAACCCCATCAATTAACCTTCCGGCACCGGGCAGGCGTCACACCGTATACGTCATCTTGCGATTTTGCACAGTGCTGTGTTTTTAATAAACAGTTGCAGCCACCTGGTATCTGCGACTCTCATCAGCTCCATCCGCGAGGGACTTCACCGTCAAGAGCGTACCTTCTCCCGAAGTTACGGTACCATTTTGCCTAGTTCCTTCACCCGAGTTCTCTCAAGCGCCTTGGTATTCTCTACCCGACCACCTGTGTCGGTTTGGGGTACGATTCCTGACTATCTGAAGCTTAGAGGCTTTTCCTGGAAGCATGGCATCAATGACTTCACTACCGTAGTAGCTCGACGTCGTGTCTCAGCCTTAGAAAGAGCCGGATTTACCTAACTCTCAAGCCTACGCACTTGAACCAGGACAACCGTCGCCTGGCCCACCTAGCCTTCTCCGTCCCCCCATCGCAATAGTCAGAAGTACGGGAATATTAACCCGTTTCCCATCGATTACGCCTTTCGGCCTCACCTTAGGGGTCGACTCACCCTGCCCCGATTAACGTTGGACAGGAACCCTTGGTCTTCCGGCGAGGAGGTTTTTCACCCCCTTTGTCGTTACTCATGTCAGCATTCGCACTTCTGATACCTCCAGCAAACCTTACGATTCACCTTCAACGGCTTACAGAACGCTCCCCTACCCAATGTCTAAAAGACATTGCCGCAGCTTCGGTGTATTGCTTAGCCCCGTTACATCTTCCGCGCAGGCCGACTCGACTAGTGAGCTATTACGCTTTCTTTAAATGATGGCTGCTTCTAAGCCAACATCCTAGCTGTCTGAGCCTTCCCACATCGTTTCCCACTTAGCAATACTTTGGGACCTTAGCTGGCGGTCTGGGTTGTTTCCCTCTCCACGACGGACGTTAGCACCCGCCGTGTGTCTCCCGGATAGTACTTACTGGTATTCGGAGTTTGCAAAGGGTTGGTAAGTCGGGATGACCCCCTAGCCTTAACAGTGCTCTACCCCCAGTAGTATTCGTCCGAGGCGCTACCTAAATAGCTTTCGGGGAGAACCAGCTATCTCCGAGTTTGATTGGCCTTTCACCCCTAGCCACAAGTCATCCGCTAATTTTTCAACATTAGTCGGTTCGGTCCTCCAGTTGATGTTACTCAACCTTCAACCTGCCCATGGCTAGATCACCCGGTTTCGGGTCTATATCCAGAGACTGAACGCCCAGTTAAGACTCGCTTTCGCTACGGCTCCCCTATACGGTTAACCTTGCCACTGAATATAAGTCGCTGACCCATTATACAAAAGGTACGCAGTCACACCACGAAGGTGCTCCTACTGCTTGTACGTACACGGTTTCAGGTTCTATTTCACTCCCCTCACAGGGGTTCTTTTCGCCTTTCCCTCACGGTACTGGTTCACTATCGGTCAGTCAGGAGTATTTAGCCTTGGAGGATGGTCCCCCCATATTCAGACAGGATATCACGTGTCCCGCCCTACTCGATTTCACGCTCGATGAAGCGTCGGTTACGGGGCTATCACCCTGTATCGCCAAGCTTTCCAGCTTGTTCACCTACTTCACCGAGTGCTTAAGGGCTAATCCAGGTTCGCTCGCCGCTACTACCGGAATCTCGGTTGATTTCTTCTCCTCGGGGTACTTAGATGTTTCAGTTCCCCCGGTTTGCTCTGTTAACCTATGTATTCAGTTAACAGTAACTGCTTATGCAGTTGGGTTTCCCCATTCGGAAATCGCAGACTCAAACGGCTCTTACTGCCTTATCTGCGCTTATCGCAAGTTAGTACGTCCTTCATCGCCTCTGACTGCCCAGGCATCCACCGTGTACGCTTAGTCACTTAACCATACAACCCGAAGGAGTTTCGGGTTGTTGTTTAAACAACCTAAGTTGTCTCGCGTTTAATTTACATGAGTGCGAGACAGATTTTGCCGGACTCAAATTTGAACAAGACCGAAGTCTTATTCGATACCAAGCACACTTGAATGTGTTGTTGGTGTTTATCTTTCGATAAACATTGAGAACTTTACAAACAACAATAAATTGTTGTTTTGTCAGCTTTCCAAATTGTTAAAGAGCAAAGTACTTCTTATTACTAAGAGCCACTTTTTAAAGACTTTCGGCGTCAAAAATCCGAACCACACAGTTTTTGGTGGTTTGGAAGTTCATTCCAAAAATACTTAAAGAGTGGTGGGCGATACCGGGTTCGAACCAGTGACCCCCTGCTTGTAAGGCAGGTGCTCTCCCAACTGAGCTAATCGCCCACATGTTTTACTTCCTGTGGAGGAAGGAAATGGTGGGTCGTGCAGGATTCGAACCTGCGACCAATTGATTAAAAGTCAACTGCTCTACCGACTGAGCTAACGACCCCCTAACTTCGCAACGGAAGTGGTATCCCGTAGGGGAGTCGAACCCCTGTTACCGCCGTGAAAGGGCGGTGTCCTAGGCCTCTAGACGAACGGGACACTAAGATACTCTTCTCTAATCTAAACCGAATCAATCTGTGTGGACACTCATCACGATAACCATCGTGTAAGGAGGTGATCCAGCGCCAGGTTCCCCTAGCGCTACCTTGTTACGACTTCACCCCAGTCATGAACCACAAAGTGGCAAGCGTCCTCCCGAAGGTTAAACTACCTGCTTCTTTTGCAGCCCACTCCCATGGTGTGACGGGCGGTGTGTACAAGGCCCGGGAACGTATTCACCGCAACATTCTGATTTGCGATTACTAGCGATTCCGACTTCATGGAGTCGAGTTGCAGACTCCAATCCGGACTACGACGTACTTTGTGAGATTCGCTCCACCTCGCGGTATCGCTGCCCTCTGTATACGCCATTGTAGCACGTGTGTAGCCCTACTCGTAAGGGCCATGATGACTTGACGTCGTCCCCACCTTCCTCCGGTTTATCACCGGCAGTCTCCCTGGAGTTCCCACCATTATGTGCTGGCAAACAAGGATAAGGGTTGCGCTCGTTGCGGGACTTAACCCAACATTTCACAACACGAGCTGACGACAGCCATGCAGCACCTGTCTCTCAGTTCCCGAAGGCACAAGACTGTCTCCAGTCTCTTCTGAGGATGTCAAGAGTAGGTAAGGTTCTTCGCGTTGCATCGAATTAAACCACATGCTCCACCGCTTGTGCGGGCCCCCGTCAATTCATTTGAGTTTTAATCTTGCGACCGTACTCCCCAGGCGGTCTACTTAACGCGTTAGCTCCGAAAGCCACGACTCTAGGTCACAACCTCCAAGTAGACATCGTTTACGGCGTGGACTACCAGGGTATCTAATCCTGTTTGCTCCCCACGCTTTCGCATCTGAGTGTCAGTATCTGTCCAGGGGGCCGCCTTCGCCACCGGTATTCCTTCAGATCTCTACGCATTTCACCGCTACACCTGAAATTCTACCCCCCTCTACAGTACTCTAGCTTGTCAGTTTCAAATGCGATTCCTAGGTTGAGCCCAGGGCTTTCACATCTGACTTAACAAACCACCTGCATGCGCTTTACGCCCAGTAATTCCGATTAACGCTTGCACCCTCCGTATTACCGCGGCTGCTGGCACGGAGTTAGCCGGTGCTTCTTCTGTAGGTAACGTCAAATGATTAAGGTATTAGCTTAACCACCTTCCTCCCTACTGAAAGTACTTTACAACCCGAAGGCCTTCTTCATACACGCGGCATGGCTGCATCAGGCTTGCGCCCATTGTGCAATATTCCCCACTGCTGCCTCCCGTAGGAGTCTGGACCGTGTCTCAGTTCCAGTGTGGCTGATCATCCTCTCAGACCAGCTAGGGATCGTCGCCTTGGTGAGCCCTTACCTCACCAACTAGCTAATCCCACCTGGGCATATCCGGTAGCGCAAGGCCCGAAGGTCCCCTGCTTTGCTCTTACGAGGTTATGCGGTATTAGCCATCGTTTCCAATGGTTATCCCCCTCTACCGGGCAATTTCCCAGGCATTACTCACCCGTCCGCCGCTCGCCACCCAAGGAACAAGTTCCTCTGTGCTGCCGCTCGACTTGCATGTGTTAGGCCTGCCGCCAGCGTTCAATCTGAGCCATGATCAAACTCTTCAATTAAAAGTTTTGTGAAGCTTTCGCTTCGGCTCAATGAATACTGATTACATTCTTTGCTTAATAAAAAGCGAAGTAATGTTGAATTGACTGTGCTGAATGATTGCTCATTCAAATGGTCACTCAGTTCATTGATAAATCTTTTTTGATTATCATCAACGAGTGCCCACACAGATTGATTGGTTTATATTGTTAAAGAGCGTTCTTCTTGGCAGTCTGCTTCAGAAGAGGCGGCCATTTTAGCGAGATAAACTGTCGTGTCAAACACTTTTTTCAGTTTATTTTCGTTGGCGATTTCGCCACCTAAAATACCGAACTGAATCACTGCTAACGCTTGTTGCGTCTGCCGTGTCAGTGAGGGCGCATTATAGAGATCTACTTCACACTGACAAGTGTTTTTTTCATTTTTTTTCGTCTTTTTTCACTGTTCGATGAAAAAAGAGTCACCAAGGCCTAAAAGTGATGGTTTTCTCTACCAATTGCGGAATTGTTCGGCAAATTGAGAGACTTTATTCCAGTTAGTGTACTCCACTTCTTTACTGGTATCCGTTTCTCCACCCGTTAACGTCATAATGAAACGTATCATCATTTTATCGAACCAACGGTAGCGCGGGTAATACAGAGCTCCAGCAAAGACAGCGATTCTCTCAGGCTGCCAAGGTGACTTTTTCAAGAAGGTTTGAATATAGACACTCCCTTCTGGTGTATCTTTTCCTTGCTCTTCTTTTCTCGCAGTGAGATTGACGCAGAAGAAAGCAGCTTTGCTATTAGCCAGCGCCGTGACATGACGTTGAATAAATTGATAGAGCTTTTCATTGAGGCGGCCATAACGAATGGATGCACCAATCAGAATTTTGTCGTAATCCGCCAACGCTATCGTATTGACCTGATGCAGATCTTGGATGTCACAATCATATTCAGGCATCTGTTGTGCAATACGTTCGATAATTTTCCGTGTCTGCCCTTCTTGGCTTGAATACAAAAGTAGTGCTTTCACTAGCGCTTTCCTCACAACTATTAGCTACGCCAGAATGTCGGCGTAAGCAGAATCAATAAAGTAAATATTTCTAAGCGACCAAACAGCATGGAGGCAATCAAAATCCACTTAGCTTTGTCATTCACATCCGCAAAGTGCACCGCAACTTCCCCAAGCCCCGGCCCCAAGTTATTGAGTGTGGCGGCAACCGCCGAAAATGCACTGAGCTCATCCATCCCTGTAGCGATTAATGCGAGCATGCAAACCACAAACACTAACGCATAAGCGGAGAAGAACCCCCATACCGCATCCACCACGCGCTGCGAGAGTGCTCTACCACCTAATTTAATCGGGTAGATGGCGCGTGGGTGAACGAGGCGTTTCATTTCCCTCGCTCCTTGTAGAGTCAACAACAACACACGGATCACTTTCATACCGCCACCAGTGGAGCCCGCACATCCTCCTATAAAAGAGGAGAAGAGTAATAACACCGGTAAGAAGATCGGCCAGTCCGAAAATCCCGTTGTGGTAAACCCTGCCGTGGTCGAAATGGATACGGTTTGGAACAGCGCTTGGTCAAACGCTTGGTAAAAACTGTCATAAGAGTGATGTTTCAACAAAACCGCAAAGCAGACAACAAACAGCAGAGTTTGAATCGCGCAGAAAGCACGAAACTCAGGATCGCGCCAATAATATTTAGGATGCACTCCACCTGTAGCAAAAGCAGCGTAGTGCAAAGTGAAGTTACACGAAGAAATCAGCAGGAATACGACGGTAATCAGGTTAATCGCGTAACTGTCGAAATAGCCCATACTGGCATCATGGGTAGAGAAGCCACCAATGGCGATAGTCGAGAAGCTATGACAGATGGCATCAAACAGGGTCATGCCTGCCAGCCAAAAAGCGGCGGCACATGCAATGGTTAAGCTTAAATAGATGTACCAAAGTGCTTTTGCGGTTTCTGCAATACGTGGGGTGACTTTGGTGTCTTTGACTGGTCCTGGGATTTCAGCTCGATATAACTGCATACCACCGATGCCAAGTACCGGCAAAATGGCTACTGCGAGTACGATGATCCCCATCCCACCAAACCATTGCAAAAATTGGCGATAGAAGAGGATTGCTTTGGGGAGTTCATCTAAGCCGACAATCACGGTAGCACCCGTAGTCGTTAACGCTGAAAAGGATTCGAAAAAGGCATCGGTGACTGAGATATTGGGATCAGCTGCGAGTAGAAAAGGCAATGAACCCGCACTGCCGATTACTGTCCAGAACAATACAACGATTAAAAAGCCATCTCGCGCTTTCAGTTCATGTTTGTGGTGGCGGTTCGGAAACCAGAATAAGCCGCCACACAGCAGCAGCACAAAAAAGGTTGAGACAAACGGCACACCCGCCCCATCGCGGTAGATTAAAGCCACCAACGCAGGCGCAAGCATAGAAACGCTAAATAGAGCGAGCAGAAGCCCGACAATACGAATAATTGAACGAAATTGCATTATGGTTTGTGCTGACTCGCTAAGTTCTGACAGTGTGTTCTGGTGAGCTGCTCACCTGTATTTTTGCGCCACTTTTATTGATCACGGCTTGTAGGAAAGCATCACATTGCAATGCTTCCAATTCCACGACCAATTGTACTTGTTCATTATAGTGAGCCTCCCTTTCCGTGGCTGAAAATTGCGCCATCAAAGAATGGAGTAATGGAATCATGGCGTAGTCTAGCGTTAGGTACACTAATGTGGTGATTTTTTTCTCAATAGTTTGAAGTTGCTTGAGGGCTTGCTGCACTCCACCACCATAGGCTTTTACTAACCCCCCAGTACCTAACAGCACACCACCATAATAACGCGTAACCACCGCGGTGATCTCACCAATCCCACTACCACTCAGTTGAGCCAAGATGGGTTTGCCCGCAGTACCCGATGGCTCACCATCATCACTAAATCCCCACAAACGAGAATCTTGCGGCCTCCCAGCCACAAACGCCCAGCAATGATGCCGAGCATCTGCATGACGGTGCTTTATTTCTTCAACAAACGCTTTCGCTGAGTCGACTCCCGGAGTGTGGGCCAGATACGTAATAAAGACGCTTTTTTTGATCTCTTCTTCAAACTGAGTGGATTCAGCAGGAATGAGATACGGCTGAAGATTCATGATTCGAGCACTCAAAAATAAAGTGGCACAGTCTAGCACGATATGCATTTGAAATAACGACTCTCAGCGATAGCGCACAATGTTAAACACTTGTTTAAAAAATGTATTGAAATTCGCCATTCTCCAGTTCACACTGAATCAACTGGTCAAACCAGAATTAACAACAATAACCGCTCTCACACGCAATCACCGATTGTATGTCACGGAGATAGACAATGATTTACCAAGCCAAAACCCTACAGGTAAACCAACTCGCTAATGGAATTGCCGAGCTGTCCTTTTGCGCTCCCGCTTCCGTTAACAAACTCGATCTACACACTCTGGAGTCACTCGATAAAGCGTTAGATGCGCTCGCCGCGGATCCCAGTGTCAAAGGCCTCCTGCTTAGCTCAGATAAAGAGGCTTTTATCGTCGGCGCTGATATCACCGAATTTCTGGGGCTATTTGCCAAACCAGAAGCGGAGTTGGATGAGTGGTTGCAGTTTGCCAATCGCATTTTTAACAAGCTGGAAGACTTACCTTTCCCGACCTTGTCAGCGTTAAAAGGCCACACACTTGGCGGCGGCTGTGAGTGTGTACTCGCCACCGATTTTCGGATCGGTGATGCCACCACCAGCATTGGCTTGCCTGAAACCAAACTGGGCATCATGCCGGGATTTGGCGGAACGGTGCGCCTACCTCGTTTGATTGGCGCAGACAGCGCGATGGAAATCATCACCCAAGGTAAAGCGTGCCGCGCGGAAGAAGCGTTAAAAGTGGGATTACTGGATGCGATTGTCGATAGTGATAAGCTGATCGACTCTGCGATCACCACGTTAAGCCAAGCGATTGAAGAGAAGTTGGATTGGCAAAAACGCCGCCAGCAGAAAACCTCAGCACTGACCTTAAGCAAACTGGAAGCCATGATGAGCTTTACTATGGCGAAAGGTTTGGTGGCTCAGGTGGCAGGCAAACACTACCCAGCACCAATGACCGCGGTCGTCGCCATTGAAGAAGCGGCGCGTTTATCACGCGATACTGCGCTAGATATCGAGCGCAAACACTTCATCAAGCTCGCAAAATCTACCGAAGCGCAAGCGCTAGTTGGTATTTTCCTCAATGATCAATACATCAAAGGCCTAGCCAAACAATCGGCAAAAGCCGCGAGCCAAGATACCACACACGCCGCCGTGCTCGGCGCGGGCATTATGGGTGGGGGCATCGCGTATCAATCGGCTCTCAAAGGCGTACCTGTGCTGATGAAAGACATCGCACCACACTCTTTAGAACTGGGCATGACCGAAGCGGCCAAGCTCCTCAACAAACAGTTAGAGCGCGGCAAGATCGATGGTTTCAAAATGGCTGGCATTCTGGCTTCCATCACCCCTTCTCTGCATTACGCAGGGATTGATCAAGCCGATGTAATTGTCGAAGCCGTGGTTGAAAACCCGAAAGTGAAAGCCGCGGTACTCAGCGAAGTGGAAGGATTGATCGACGCAGAGACGATTCTGACCTCCAACACCTCGACCATTCCAATTAATCTCCTCGCTAAATCACTCAAGCGCCCACAGAATTTCTGTGGCATGCACTTTTTTAACCCTGTGCATCGCATGCCTTTGGTGGAAATCATCCGTGGTGAACACACCTCAGAAGACACCATCAACCGAGTGGTTGCTTATGCGGCGAAAATGGGCAAATCACCGATTGTGGTCAATGACTGCCCAGGATTCTTCGTTAACCGCGTGCTGTTCCCTTACTTTGCGGGCTTTAGTCTGCTGATGCGTGATGGCGCGAACTTCACCGAAATCGACAAAGTGATGGAGCGTCAATTCGGCTGGCCAATGGGCCCAGCGTATTTGCTTGATGTGGTCGGCATTGATACTGCACACCATGCTCAGGCAGTGATGGCGGAAGGCTTCCCAACTCGCATGGCCAAATCTGGCCGAGAAGCGATTGATACCCTGTACGAAGCGAAAAAATTTGGCCAGAAAAATGGCAGCGGCTTCTATCAGTACACAGTAGATAAAAAAGGCAAACCGAAAAAATCCTTCAGCGATGAAGTGCTCGCCATTCTCGCGCCTGTATGCGGCGCACCACAAAGCTTTGACCCACAAACCATTATCGAACGAACCATGATTCCGATGATTAATGAAGTGGTGCTCTGTCTTGAAGAAGGGATCATCGCCTCCGCGCAAGAAGCTGACATGGCGTTGGTGTACGGTCTTGGCTTCCCTCCGTTCCGTGGTGGTGTATTCCGTTACCTAGATACCATAGGCATCGCTAACTATGTGGCTATGGCGGAAAAATACGCTGACCTCGGCGCGCTCTATCAAGTACCGCAACTGCTGAAGAACATGGCGCAACAAGGAACATCTTTCTACAGCGCTCAGCAAGCCAGTGCCCTGTAAATCGGTTTAGAAAAGGAATAACAAAATGAATACAGTAGTGATTGTTGATTGCCTACGTACTCCGATGGGACGCTCCAAAGGCGGTGCGTTTCGCCACCAACGTGCGGAAGATCTTTCAGCACATTTGATGAAGGGCATTCTGGCGCGCAACCCACAGGTCAATCCAAAAGAGATTGAAGACATTTATTGGGGCTGTGTGCAGCAAACCCTTGAACAAGGCTTTAACGTTGCGCGTAACGCAGCGCTGCTTGCGGGTCTGCCAATTGAGATTGGGGCAGTCACCGTCAACCGTTTGTGTGGATCGTCCATGCAAGCGCTGCATGATGCGGCGCGCGCAATCATGGTTGGCGATGCAGAGATCTGTTTAGTGGGAGGCGTTGAGCACATGGGCCACGTGCCAATGACTCACGGCGTTGATTTCCATCCGGGCCTGTCTAAGAACGTGGCCAAAGCAGCGGGAATGATGGGACTGACCGCAGAGATGCTCGGCAAACTGCATGGCATTAGCCGTCAGCAGCAAGATGAGTTCGCTGCGCGCTCTCATGCGCGTGCTCATGCAGCAACATTAGAAGGTCGCTTTAAAAACGAGATTCTGCCCACCGAGGGGCATGCTGCCGATGGTACGCTGTTCACCCTCGATTACGATGAAGTGATCCGCCCAGAAACCACTGTGGCGGGATTAGCTGAACTACGTCCCGTGTTCGATCCGGCCAACGGTACCGTGACCGCGGGAACCTCTTCGGCACTTTCGGATGGTGCTTCAGCGATGTTGGTGATGAGTGAACAGAAAGCCAAAGCACTCGGTTTAACCATTCGCGCTCGCATTAAAGCGATGGCCGTGGCTGGTTGCGATCCTTCGATCATGGGTTACGGCCCAGTACCTGCGACCCATAAAGCGCTGCAACGTGCGGGCTTAACCATGCAGGATATGGATGTGGTGGAATTGAACGAAGCGTTTGCCGCGCAATCTCTACCTTGCGCTAAAGACTTAGGCTTACTGGAGATGATGGATGACAAGGTCAACCTCAATGGCGGCGCGATAGCGCTCGGTCATCCACTGGGTTGCTCGGGTACACGTATCTCAACCACGCTGATCAATTTGATGGAAGCCAAAGATGCAAAATATGGCCTTGCTACCATGTGTATCGGCTTAGGTCAGGGTATCGCGACCATTTTTGAGCGCCCATAACCCTTCCGTTTTGTCTATCACTGAAGCGTCGTTTAAGAGCCAGCAACGCTGGCTCTTGTTATTAGGTTATTTAGCTTGTAGCCAATCACTGTAAAGTTGATCGCTACTGCCCAGATAATTCACCATCCACTCAATCAATTTATGATTATCGTCTTTGCGCCACACTAGGCAGCAGTGGCTAAGCAGTTTTTCATCGGGCAGTACCTTCTCCACCAACTGACCGCTGGCCAGTAGCGGCTGCGCCATATGCCTTGGCATATAGCCGACCCCGAGTCCACTTTTTAAACTTTCAATCGCGCTGTACCAGTTTGGCAATAGCAAACGGCGCTGTTTAGGGTAATGTTCAGTATGGCGTTTGGGTAATACGCTTGAGGTATCGTCCAAACAGATGGCTAAAAACTGGCTGATAAACTCTTCACTCAAATTCTGCTCGCGCACGCAGGGGTGATTGGGTGACATCACAAATGCCCAGTCAAGAATACCCATATCGCGCACTTCAAAATCGCCACCCACTGGTACTGCTGCCGTTGCGCCAATCACGATATCGGCGCGGCCTTGTGCAATCGCTTCCCACGAGCCGTTGAACACTTCCATGTTGATCTGTAGCTCGGCGAAATCAAAGGTTTGGTAGAAGGCTTCCACCATCGGCTTCATCTTATCCAGCTTGACTACGTTATCGAGTGTCACTTTCAAGGTTTTACGCCAACCATGCGCAGCACGTTTAGTTTGCGCGCGGATCTCCTCCATCTGGCGCAGTAACTGCCTTGCCTCAAGCATAAACAGCTCACCAGCCGGGGTTAGCTCGACCTTACGCGGTAAACGGCGAAACAGCACCACACCCAGTTCACTCTCTATTTGGCGCACACTGTAGCTGATCGCCGAAGGCACTTTGTGCAGCACCTCTGCTGCCGCAGTAAAACTGCCTAAACGCGCTACGGCATCCAACATCTCCAAAGAGGATTTGGAAAACATCACTCACCTACCTATCAATTTTTTTGCATGATAACCGAAAAATTTGCCGTTTCTCTTCATCACAAGACAAAACTAGAATGTAACTACAGAAAAATCCTGGTTGGCGCCAACGGATACTGAAAAAAACATGTGTGAATAATTTTGATGGACATGAAAAAATGAAAGTATCTTTCTTCCAGTTGGTTTACCTTTCGGCACTCTCCATGCTCGGTTTTATTGCCACCGACATGTATCTGCCTGCGTTTAAAATGATGGAAACCGCTTTTGCGACCGGCCCTGAACAAATCGCTCTATCACTGACGGTGTTCTTGGTAGGGATGGCGCTTGGTCAATTACTGTGGGGCTTAGCTTCCGACAAATTTGGCCATCGTAATACGCTGATTGCTGGCTTACTCGTTTTTACCCTCGCCTCTGCCGGACTCGCGTTTAGCTCAACGGTATGGCAACTGCTACTGCTGCGTTTTATCCAAGCGATTGGGGTGTGCGCGCCTGCGGTCATTTGGCAGGCGATGGTGATCAAGCGTTACCCAAGCTCAGTCAGCCAACAGCTGTTTGCGACCATCATGCCACTGGTAGCGCTCTCTCCAGCACTAGCACCGCAACTGGGTGTACTGCTGGCAGATTACTTTGGCTGGCACAGCATCTTTTTGACTTTAACCTTGATGGGTATTGTGTTGGTGGTGAGTACGGGCTTACAAACCAATGAAATTGCTGAGCCAAAAACCACTTCTATCGCGCAAGATATTAAAGGTTTACTGAAAAGCAAAACCTATCTCGGCAATGTGCTGATGTTTGCTTGTGCATCGGCGGCATTTTTTGCCTACCTGACCGGGATGCCGGAAATCATGGCGCAGCTTGGCTATCAAGCACGAGATATTGGCCTGAGCTTTATTCCACAAACCATTGCATTTATGGTGGGTGGCTACCTAGGTAAGAAAGCGGTTCAGAAATACGGTGATGAACTGGTGCTCAAACAGTTGATTGCGCTGTTTACCCTGTCAGCGGCGATGATTTTTGTCGCCTCACAATGGACGCTCAGCTCAATTTGGCCAATCTTGGCTCCATTCTGCTTGATTGCGGTGGCCAATGGTGCGCTTTACCCGATTGTGGTTAACCGTGCTTTATCCAGTGCTAAGCAAAGCCCAGCAACCGCTGCCGGATTACAAAACAGCTTACAGATCAGTGTCAGCAGTTTATCCAGCGCCCTAGTGGCTGCGCTTGCCAGCCAAGCTCAGCCAGTGACAGGCATTGCGATTGTGTTGTGTACAGGCGGGTTGTGGATAGGTTACATACTCTCTAACCGTCAGTTACGTGAACAGTTCACCACCCCAGACAATGCTCGCGTGGTCAGTGACGAATAAACTGTACTTGAGTAATACAAAAAGAGCCGCGAATGCGGCTCTTTTTTCAATCGGCTCAATTATTTCTTTTTCACCGGACGCTGCCAGCCAGCAATTTTGCGCTCTGGCGCGCGAGTGATGACTAACTCACCTTCAGCGACATTCTTAGTCAGAGTCGTACCAGCACCAATGGTCGCACCGTTACCGATCGTCACAGGCGCAACGAGCTGACAATCCGAGCCTACAAACACGTCATCACCAATCACGGTTTTATGTTTATTGGCACCGTCGTAGTTACAGGTGATCACCCCAGCGCCCACATTCACGCCTTTGCCAATCTCAGCATCGCCAAGATAAGTCAGGTGATTGGCTTTTGAGCCTTCGCCAAGACGAGCATTTTTCATCTCCACAAAGTTGCCGACATGAGCATCATCGCGTAGCTCTGCTCCGGGACGTAGACGAGTAAACGGCCCAACCGTACAGTTTTCACCGACCGTCGCCCCTTCAATTACGCTGTATGGGCGGATCACCGTGTTGTCATCAATCTCACAATCTTTGAGAATTGAGCCCGCGCCAATCACTACGTTATTACCGATCGATACATTGCCTTCAATAATCACGTTAACATCGATTTCCACATCCGAACCGCACTGCAGTGTTCCGCGCAGGTCAAAACGTGCAGGATCGCGCAGCATCACACCTTGCTCAAGCAGCTTCTTGGCCTGACGCGCTTGGAAAGCACGCTCAAGACGCGCCAATTGAATGCGATCGTTCACTCCTTCCACTTCAATTGAGTGCGAGGGATGTACCGCTTCCACCGCGCGGCCTTCATCATGCGCTGCCGCAATCACGTCAGTCAGGTAGTATTCGCCTTGCGCGTTATTGTTGTTCAAGCCTGCCAACCAACGCTTAAGATCACGGCCAGTTGCCACCAACACTCCAGTGTTGACTTCTTTGATCAGCTTTTGCTCTTCGCTGGCATCTTTTTGCTCAACGATCGCCACCACCGGGCCACGTTTACGTACGATACGGCCATAACCGGTTGGGTCATCCAGCACTACGGTCAGTAGTGCAATGCCATCGGTGGGCTGTGCTTCAAGTAAACTTTCAATAGTGTCTTCTGAAATCAGCGGAACATCACCATACAACACCAAGATTTTTTCATCATCTTGGAAATGTCGAGAGGCCTGATCTACGGCATGACCAGTACCCAACTGCTGTGCTTGCAATACCCAGTTAACGTTTTCATTGACCAGAGCCTGCTGCATCTGATCGCCACCATGGCCATAAACCAGATGGATATTTTGTGCGCCTAGGTTATTACACGTATCGATAACGTGTTTAACCATAGGCTTACCAGCCAATGTATGCAGCACCTTCGGCATATTAGAGTGCATACGAGTTCCTTTCCCTGCCGCGAGAATTACCGTACTGAATTTCATTTGTTATCTACCTAGTCATTTTTCTGCGTCGTATTTTAAACAGCAAACCGAAAATAGTTAATCAGCGATTATCTCGAAAATAAGAACGGCGATTATTTTCATAGAAAATCGCGTTGATTTATTGGTGATCAGTCAATAACGGGACAAAAAAATCCCTTAACCGTGCACTTTCTCGCGAATCAACACGCTCACAAGAAACAAAAAAGCCTGACATAGGTCAGGCTTTTTATCAGCTTGTAAGCATGATTAACGACGCTTTTTGGTCAATTCAATCACGCGAAGCTGCGCGATGGCTTTAGCCAGTTCACTGGCCGCTTGTGCAAAGTCCATGTCGCCATGCTGGTTGAGAATGCGCTCTTCCGCACGACGTTTGGCTTCTTCTGCCTTAGCTGCGTCCAGATCTTCTCCACGAATTGCAGTATCAGCCAACACAGTTGCTGTGCCCGGCTGAACCTCAACAATACCACCAGAGACATAAATGTACTCTTCGTGGCCGTGCAGTTTCACAATACGCACCATACCAGGCTTGATAGCGGTCAGCAGCGGTGTATGGCCGTGGAAAATACCCAGCTCACCTTCGCTACCGGTCACCTGAAACGTTTCAACCAAGCCAGAGAACAGTTTTTTCTCTGCGCTCACCACGTCCAGATGAAAGGTTATTGCTGCCATATCGCCTCCTAGTCAGCCTTATAGCTTCTTCGCATTCTCGATAGCATCGTCAATCGTACCGCAGTACATAAACGCTTGCTCTGGAATGTCATCGTAGTCACCTGCCAGCAGACCTTTGAAACCACGTAGGGTTTCTTTCAGAGATACGTATACCCCTGGATCGCCAGTAAAGACTTCTGCTACGTGGTAAGGCTGAGTCAGGAAACGTTCGATCTTACGCGCACGAGCAACCACTTGCTTGTCCGCTTCAGACAGTTCGTCCATACCTAGAATCGCGATGATGTCTTTCAGCTCTTTATAGCGTTGTAGCGTTGCTTGCACGCCACGCGCCACATCGTAGTGCTCTTGACCAACAACCAATGGATCCAATTGACGTGAAGTCGAATCCAGTGGGTCGATCGCAGGGTATAGACCCATAGCGGCGATGTTACGGTTCAGAACAACGGTTGCATCCAAGTGAGCAAACGTGGTTGCTGGTGACGGGTCAGTCAAGTCATCCGCAGGTACGTATACCGCTTGTACAGAGGTGATCGAACCTTTCTTGGTTGACGTGATACGTTCTTGCAGAACACCCATCTCTTCAGCCAGTGTTGGCTGGTAACCTACCGCTGAAGGCATACGGCCAAGCAGAGCAGATACTTCCGTTCCCGCCAGGGTGTAACGGTAGATGTTGTCGATAAACAGCAGTACGTCACGGCCTTCATCACGGAATCGTTCCGCCATGGTCAGACCGGTCAGTGCTACACGCAGACGGTTGCCTGGTGGCTCGTTCATCTGGCCGTAAACCATCGCTACTTTCGACAGTTCTGGCTGCTCAACGTTTACAACGCCCGCTTCCTGCATTTCGTGGTAGAAGTCGTTACCCTCACGAGTACGCTCACCAACCCCTGCAAAAACTGACAAACCTGAGTGTTGCAGCGCGATGTTGTTGATAAGTTCCATCATGTTAACGGTCTTACCTACACCCGCACCACCGAACAGACCGATTTTACCGCCTTTTGCAAACGGACAGATCAGGTCGATAACCTTAACACCCGTTTCCAGCAGTTCAGTTGCACTAGACTGTTCTTCGTAGCTTGGTGCAGGGCGGTGGATTGAATACACCTCTTCTGCGCCAATGTCGCCACGTTCGTCAATCGCATCACCAAGCACGTTCATGATACGACCTAGGGTTTTAGTACCTACTGGTACTGAAATTGGAGCGCCAGTGTTTTGTACTGTCATTCCACGACGTAAACCATCCGAGCTACCCATAACGATAGCGCGAATCACGCCACCGCCTAGCTGCTGTTGAACTTCCAGAACCAGACGTTCTTTGGAATCCACAACATTCAGAGCATCGTAAACACTTGGTACTTCGCTCTGTGGGAACTCTACGTCGACTACCGCACCGATGATCTGTACGATCTTACCTGTAGCCATCGTTAATCCTCTAAACTGTTTGTTTTACCTAAGCTTAAACCGCAGCCGCGCCGCCTACGATTTCCGACAATTCTTGTGTAATCGCTGCCTGACGGGCTTTGTTGTACACAAGCTGTAAATCATCAATCAGGTTGCTCGCGTTATCGGTAGCAGCTTTCATCGCAACCATTCGGGCTGCTTGCTCACACGCTAGGTTCTCTACAACACCTTGGTAAACCTGTGACTCGATGAAGCGCAGTAAAAGCGCATCCAACAGAGGCTTCGGTTCTGGTTCGTAGATGTAATCCCACATGTGACCACGCTGCATATCTTCGCTGTCCGATTTTGGCAAAGGTAGCAATTGATCGATCTTTGGTTTTTGCACCATGGTGTTCACAAACTGGTTGAACACCAGATAGAGGCGGTCTAACTCACCTTTATCGTATTTCTTCAGCATGACGCCGACCGAACCGATCAGATCTTCTAAGCTTGGGCTATCACCTAAACCAGAAACCTGAGCCGCTACTTTCGCGCCGCTGTTGTTGAAAAAAGAAGTGGCTTTTGAACCGATAATCGCCAGCTCAATTTGCGCGCCTTTTTCTTTCCAAACCTGCATATCAGTGATGGCTTTTTTGAACAGGTTAATGTTCAAGCCACCACACAAACCGCGGTCTGTAGAAATAATGATGTAACCAACACGCTTCGCTTCACGCTCTTCTAGATACGGATGACGATACTCTAGACTTGCGTTGGCGACATGACCGATCACTTTACGTATTGTTTGTGCGTAAGGGCGTGATGACTCCATAGCGTCCTGTGAACGACGCATTTTAGAAGCAGCCACCATTTCCATCGCTTTCGTAATCTTCTGAGTGCTTTTCACACTCCCGATCTTAGTACGTATCTCTTTTGCGCCGGCCATCGTTACTCTCCGTTAGTTGGTGGCAGAAACTGCCACCGACCTCATTACCAAGTTTGGGTTGCTTTGAAATCGTCAACCAGCTTTTTCAGCTGAGCTTCGATCTCATCGTTATAAGCACCCGTCTTGTCGATTTGCGCTGCCAATTCAGCGTAATGAGCACGAGCATACGATAGTAGAGCAGCTTCGAAGTCGAGAACCTTGTTCAGTTCTACGTCTGTCAGATAGCCACGTTCCGCAGCAAAGATCACCAGAGCCTGATCAAAGACAGACATTGGTGCATACTGTTTCTGCTTCATCAGTTCAGTAACTTTCTGACCGTGAGTCAGCTGACGCTTGGTCGCTTCATCCAGATCCGAAGAAAACTGAGCAAACGCTGCCAGTTCACGGTAAGCAGCCAGTGCAGTACGGATACCGCCAGAGAGCTTCTTAACGATCTTAGTTTGTGCTGCACCACCTACACGAGAAACTGAGATACCTGGGTCAACCGCTGGACGTACGCCCGCGTTGAACAGTTCAGTTTGTAGGAAGATCTGACCATCAGTGATCGAGATTACGTTAGTCGGTACGAATGCCGATACGTCACCAGCTTGAGTTTCGATGATTGGCAGAGCGGTTAGAGAACCGGTCTTACCTTTCACTTCACCCTTAGTGAAACGCTCTACGTACTCTTCGTTTACACGAGCTGCACGCTCTAGTAGACGAGAGTGGAGGTAGAATACGTCGCCAGGGAAAGCTTCACGACCTGGTGGACGACGCAGAAGCAGTGATATTTGACGGTAAGCAACAGCCTGTTTAGACAGGTCATCGTACACAATCAGCGCATCTTCACCGCGATCGCGGAAGTATTCACCCATCGCACAACCTGAGTAAGGTGCGAGGTATTGCAGTGCAGCAGATTCAGACGCTGAAGCCACCACAACAATGGTGTTTTTCAGTGCGCCGTGCTCTTCCAGTTTACGAACAACGTTCGCAATGGTTGACGCTTTCTGGCCGATAGCAACATAGATAGAGTAAATACCAGAGTTTTTCTGGTTGATGATCGCATCAATCGCCAATGCAGTTTTACCTGTTTGACGGTCACCGATGATCAGCTCACGCTGGCCACGGCCGATTGGGATCATCGAGTCAACTGATTTGTAACCAGTTTGAACAGGTTGATCAACCGATTTACGATCGATAACACCCGGTGCGATGACTTCAACAGGTGAAGTCAGTTTTGCACCGATTGGGCCTTTACCATCAATAGGCTCACCCAGAGTGTTAACCACGCGACCCAGCAGTTCAGGACCAACAGGAACTTCCAAAATACGGCCAGTACCCGTTACTTTCATGCCTTCACGCAGGTCTGCGTATGGACCCATTACTACCGCACCCACCGAGTCACGCTCAAGGTTAAGTGCCAGTGCATAACGGTTGCCCGGTAATTCAATCATTTCACCTTGCATAACATCTGCAAGGCCGTGAATACGAATGATACCGTCGCTTACCGATACGATAGTACCTTCGTTGCGAGCTTCACTAACAACGTTGAAAGATTCAATACGTTGTTTGATCAGATCGCTAATTTCCGTGGAATTAAGTTGCATGCTCCAATCCCCATCAAGACTGCAATGCATCGCTCAGACGCTTCAAACGTCCGCGTGCTGAGTTATCGATGACTAAGTCTCCGGCTCGAATAATGACCCCGCCAAGCAGAGTCTCATCTACACTGCAATTCAGCTGAACTTTGCGCTCTAAACGCTGCTCAAGCTTGCTGCCAATTTCTGAACGCTGTTGGTCACTGAGTTCAGTGGCGGAAATCACTTCCACATCCACTTTCTTCTCATGTTCCTGCTTCAATACTGCAAAGAGTTCATTGAGAGCTGGAATCGCCAACAGACGACCATTTTCTGCCATTACCTTAATCAGGTTTTGACCATGACCATCAAGCTGTTCGCCACAAACTGCAATAAAAATCTCAGCTAATTTACTCGCTGAGCCCGAGCTGGTTAACAGCTCGTGCATTTGTTCGTTTTTTGCGACTTCAGCGGTGAAAGCAAGCATCTGGCTCCAATGATCCAGTTGCTGTTTTTCTACCGCAAAATCAAAGGCTGCTTTAGCGTAGGGGCGTGCGATTGTAGTCAAATCCGACATATGCCCCCTCCGTTAAAGTTTTGCAGTAATGTTGTCGAGAATATCTTTGTGCGCATCTTTATCGATTGAACGCTCAATAATTTTCTCAGCACCAGCAATTGCCAGAGTTGCAACCTGTTTACGCAGCTCATCACGAGCACGGTTACGTTCTGCTTCAATCTCCGCTTCCGCTTGAGTCAGGATTTTCTGGCGTTCTGCCTGAGCTTCCTCACGAGCTTCGTCAATGATTTGCGCTTTACGTTTATTCGCTTGCTCAATGAGCTCAGTTGCTGTGCGTTTTGCTTCTTTCAATTGATCAGAAGCATTAGCTTGTGCCAGGTCGAGATCTTTCTTTGCACGCTCAGCGGCTTGCAAACCATCAGCAATTTTCTTCTGACGATCTTCAATTGCTTTGATAATCGGCGGCCATACATATTTCATGCAGAACCACACAAACATACCAAAAGCTAAAGCTTGACCTAGCAGAGTTGCGTTCATATTCACAACAGCTACCCCCTAAAGTGGACTTAGTGTTAATCAACGACAAATCGAAACGATTTGTCAGGACAAAGCGTGATTAACCAGCTAGCTGACCAACGAATGGGTTTGCGAATGTGAATAGCAGAGCGATTACGATACCGATCATTGGAACCGCATCCAACAGACCTGCGATGATGAACATCTTAACTTGCAGCATAGGAGCCATTTCTGGTTGACGAGCTGCGCCTTCCAAGAACTTACCGCCTAATACAGCGAAACCAATCGCAGTACCAACCGCACATAGACCAACAATAATAGCTACAGCGATTGCAGAGAAGCTCAATACAGTTTCCATCTAATTTCTCCAAAGATTCAATGGGTATTAAAAATTCAATTTATTAATGATCGTTATCTTCATGAGCCATTGACATATACACAATGGTCAACATCATAAATACAAACGACTGGATCAAAATAACCAAGATATGGAAGATAGCCCAAGGTAGGGATCCCATCCATTGCAGGTACCATGGCAGCATAGCCGCACAAAGAATAAACACTACCTCACCTGCGAACATGTTACCGAACAGACGCATACCGAGTGATAGCGGCTTCGCTAGCAGCGAAACAACCTCAATCAACAGGTTGAACGGGATCATGATCCAGTGATTAAACGGGTGTAGTGCTAACTCTTTTGCAAACCCGCCCAGACCTTTCACTTTGATGCTGTAGTAAATCATCAGAGCAAATACGCCTAGAGCCATAGCCATGGTGATATTCACATCAGCAGACGGCACCACCTTCAAATAAGGGATACCAAGCCAATGCTGTGCTGGGTAAGGTAAGAAATCGATAGGCACAAGGTCCATCAAGTTCATTAAAAATACCCAACAAAAGATAGTGAGTGCTAAAGGAGCAATTAGTGGATTGCGACCATGGAAAGTATCTTTGACGTTTTTGTCAACGAACTCTACCACCATCTCAACAGCACACTGCAGCTTACCCGGAACACCCGCTGTCGCTTTTCTGGCTACTGCACGAAATATTCCAAGGAATATCAGTCCAGTTAAAACAGAGAAGAACAGGCTATCGATGTGTACGTTCCAGAAACTCGACTCTTCCGCCACCAACCCCAACTTGTAAGTTGAAAGGTTAGAAAGGTGGTGAGTGATATAACTGGAAGGTGTGAGCGCTTCACCTGGCGCAGCCATAACTCATCCTATTTTTTGTTGTTAATGAATAGCACTGGCGCACAGATATTGATACCTAGAGCCAGCAAATAGGTTAGCTTCAGTGGAACAAGTTCCAACTGCATATACATGTAGGCAACGGAAAACAGAACTATGGTGATCAGTATTTTCAGCGCTTCGCCCGTATAAAACGAAATCGCGACCATTTTTAGCGCTCGCGCCCCTGCAAACAGGAAAGCACAAAACGCAAAAACAGCATTAGCAATGACAAAAATGCCACCACCAATCAACGCTGAAAGTCCCCAATCACCATTTACAGTCACTGCAAACGCAGCCGCCACAATCATAACTGCACTGAACTGGATCAATAACAATCGCTTTGCAAGCTCTCGTCCTTGCCTCGCTAGCACAGCTACCATGTATTCTTACCTCTAGTAATCACCACAGCTCGAACCGCTTTTTCGTACTGGGAAATTGGCGAAAATTATACGGTGGCATCAACTGATTGCAATGAAAACACCGCAAAAAGTTACAATTTTGCATACAATCCGACAACTTTCGCATAAACAATGTGAATTATCACAATTGATTTAAATCAATTATCTCACTTAGTTTTGTAGCTTGGCAATCAGTAGCTCTAATTTGTGAGGTTCATCAAGACTAATAGTCACTTTGGATTTACCGTTTGGAGATCTCACTATAGAGACTTTTGCCGCTAATTTCTCACTTAAATTTTGTGACAATTGTTGTGTTTCTAGGTCTTCTGACACGTTTTTTGCGTCAGATGGGTCACTTAAACATTTTTTTACAAGTTGTTCAGTTTGACGCACTGTCATCTGCTTCTTCGCAACTTGTTGAGCTATTTCAACTTGTTGTTCACCTTCTAACATCAACAGCGCGCGAGCATGACCCATTTCCAGTTGCTTAGTTTCTAGTAAACGCTTTACATCGTCACACAGTTGGTTAAGGCGCAGCAAGTTCGTCACTGTCGTACGTGATTTACCGATCACGTCAGCCACTTGCTGGTGGGTTAGGCTAAATTCATTTTGTAAACGATCCAAAGCTTGGGCTTCTTCCATCGCGTTCAGATCTTCACGTTGGATATTTTCGATCAAGGCCATGGCGATTGCCGCACGATCTTCCACTTGTTTGATCAAACAAGGCACTTGTTTTAGGCCCGCTTGTTTAGCCGCACGCCAGCGTCGCTCACCAGCGATAATCTCATAACCACCCGTTGATAAGTGGCGTACCACTATCGGCTGAATAATCCCTTGCGATTGAATCGAAGCCGCCAACTCTTCCAAGGCTTCAGGTGAAAGATCTTTGCGTGGCTGATAGATACCAGGTTTAAGGTTAGAGATGGACAAATCCGCCAACTCACCTTCGGTAGACATTGACTGGCTAAGTGAAGCGACTTGTTGCTTTTCGCGAGCCAACGAACTGGTGGCCAGCAGTGCATCCAGCCCTTTTCCTAAACCACGTTTAGTCATGTATACGAATTCCTATAGTTGTTTTATGCGGGAATTTCTTCGCGACGTAACATTTCGCCAGCCAATGCCAAATAGGCTTTGGCTCCTGCGGATTGTTTATCGTAATACATCGCTGGCTTACCATGACTTGGCGCTTCCGCCAAACGGACATTACGTGGAATGACCGTACGATAGACTTTACTACCAAAGTGCTTTTTCAATTGATCGGACACTTCATTGGCCAAACGGTTACGCGGGTCGTACATGGTACGCAATAAGCCTTCAATCTTGAGGTTATCATTGACCACCGCGGCAAGCTTGCTAATCGTATCCATTAACGCGGTTAAGCCTTCCAACGCAAAATACTCACATTGCATAGGAACCAGCACGGAATCTGCTGCTGCCATGGCGTTGATTGTAAGGAGGTTTAAAGAAGGCGGACAATCGATAAAGATGAAATCATAGTTATCACGCACTGGCGCCAAGGCATTTTTCAAACGTACTTCGCGGGCAAAGACTTCCATCAGTTTGATTTCAGCGGCAGTGACATCGCCATTAGCGGCGATTAAATCGTAATGACCAGTGGTTTTACGACAAACCACTTGATCAAAGGGCGCATCTTCAACTAACAGCTCATAAGCTGTGGAATCAACCTGATATTTATCAACCCCACTCGCCATGGTGGCATTCCCCTGCGGGTCAAGATCGACGACCAATACTTTGCGTTTGGTGGCGGCCATAGAGGCTGCCAGATTAATACAAGTTGTTGTTTTCCCAACTCCGCCTTTCTGATTGGCGATTGCTACGATTTTACCCACGGTATGCCTCGCTGTTATCCCTTGCGCGATAAGATTACAAGATGACGCTCACCTTCCAACTCAGGAACTTGCAAAGCTTTGATATCGGTCACAGAACACCATTCAGGGAGTAGGGTGATTTCGTCATCAGGCCTTACTCCTTTTAGCGCAAAAAAGACACCACTTCCGGCTTTAGGCAAATGTTGGCACCAATTCACCATATCTGTCATCGACGCAAATGCTCGACTTAATACGGCATCAAACCCTTGCTCCGGATCGAAATCTTCGACTCGACTCTGCACAGGCAACACGTTGGTGATCTTGAGTTCGTGGATCACTTGTTTGAGAAAACGGATCCGCTTACCTAGACTATCAAGCAGAACAAACTGCTTGTCTGGGTGCATGATCGCCAGAGGGATCCCAGGTAACCCAGGTCCCGTCCCAACATCAATAAAACGCTCACCATTTAGGTGTGGGCTGACAACCAAACTATCGAGAATGTGTTTCACCAACATTTCCATTGGGTCACGTACTGAAGTCAGATTGTATGCTTTGTTCCACTTGTCGAGCAGTTGAACATACCCCACCAACTGCTCACGTTGCTGCTCAGACACTGAGAGTGTGGTCTTGCTGATCAGGGCGTCTAGTTTGACTCGTAACGGATTCATTACGCCGCTTCTCCCTTTTTCAGCATGCCGTGTTTTTTCAAGTGAACCAACAAAATGGAAATAGCCGCAGGAGTGATCCCTGAAATACGCGAGGCAATACCGATTGTTTCTGGTTTTGCCGTGCTGAGCTTGAGAACCACTTCGTTAGAAAGTCCTTTAACTTGCTTGTAGTCCAAGTCAATCGGTAGCTTGGTATGTTCATGGCGCAGCGATTTTTCAATCTCATCTTGCTGACGCTGAATGTAACCATCGTATTTGACTTGAATCTCAACTTGTTCTGCAGCTTCACTATCTTCCAGAGCTGGCGTGTAAGCCGGCAAAGTCGTCAGTAACTCATAAGTCATTTCTGGACGACGCAACAGATCTTCCCCGCTGGCTTCACGCGACATTGGCGTTTTTAGCAGAGCATTGAGTTGTTCTACGCCAACCGAGTTTGGATTCATCCACGTTTCTTGCAGGCGCTGACGCTCTTTGGCCATATTGTCGATTTTTTGGTTGAAACGCGCCCAACGCGCATCATCCACGAGACCAAGTTCACGTGCTTTTTCAGTTAAACGTAAGTCGGCGTTGTCTTCACGCAGCAGCAAGCGATATTCCGCGCGCGAAGTAAACATACGGTAAGGTTCTTTGGTACCCATGGTTGAAAGATCATCAATCAATACGCCCATGTAAGCTTGATCACGACGTGGGCTCCAGCCTTCTTTGTCTTGACTGTACAAGCTAGCGTTCAAACCCGCCATCAAACCTTGCGCCGCCGCTTCTTCGTAACCAGTAGTGCCGTTGATTTGTCCTGCAAAGAACAAACCATGGATAAATTTGGTTTCATAGGTTTGTTTCAAATCACGAGGATCGAAGAAATCGTATTCAATCGCGTAACCTGGACGAACGATATGTGCGTTCTCAAAACCTTTCATTGAACGTACGATTTGTACTTGCACATCAAATGGTAAGCTGGTCGAAATGCCGTTCGGGTACAGTTCGGTCGTGGTTAAGCCTTCTGGTTCAATAAAGATCTGGTGGCTGTTTTTATCCGCAAAACGCATCACCTTATCTTCGATCGATGGACAGTAGCGTGGACCGATCCCCTCGATGATCCCAGCATACATCGGGCTGCGATCCAAATTAGCGCGGATCACATCATGGGTGCGATCATTGGTATGCGTGATGTAACACGGAATTTGACGTGGATGGTGCTCACGTTTCCCCATGAAAGAGAACACAGGAGTCGGGTTATCACCGTGTTGCGCTTCCAATACCGAGAAATCGACGCTATTGGCATCAATACGTGGTGGAGTGCCGGTTTTTAGACGATCCACGCGGAAAGGCAATTCACGCAAACGGTGTGCTAAAGCGATCGACGGAGGATCTCCTGCTCGACCACCAGAAAAGTTTTCTAAACCAATGTGGATCTTACCGCCAAGGAAGGTTCCTACCGTCAACACCACGGCTTTGGCATGAAATTTTAGGCCCATTTGGGTGACCACACCACGAATGTGATCGTTATCAACGATCACATCATCAACAGCCTGTTGGAACAGGGTGAGATTAGGGGTGTTTTCCAAAACATTACGCACATACGCTTTATACAGCGCACGATCCGCTTGCGCACGTGTTGCTCGTACCGCAGGACCTTTTGAGGCGTTAAGTGTTCGAAATTGAATACCTGCGTGATCGATAGCTTGTGCCATCAATCCGCCCATTGCATCCACTTCTTTGACTAAATGTCCTTTACCGATCCCACCAATCGCTGGGTTACAGGACATTTGGCCTAGGGTATCAATATTGTGCGTAAGAAGTAACGTACGCTGTCCTGTACGTGCTGCAGCGAGGGCGGCTTCCGTTCCTGCGTGACCGCCACCAACCACAATGACGTCAAATGTTTCGTGATAAAGCATGAACGACCTCAGGTATTCATTGAGACTATGGGTTAACAAAAGAGGCGTATTCTAACCTCTTTCGATTGGCGAGAGAATCGCTTTCCTGCTTTTTCCGATCCTGAGAGGTAATTAAATATATATAAAGATCTATATAGAGATCTTTTTATTAGATCTACTATTAAGGAGTAGGATCTTTGTGGATAAGTTAAAAATGATCAACAAGATCATGCGGATTGAGATGATCAGATCATGTGATCAAGCACTGATCTGATCATGGATTAGCTGGGATCAAAAATGGTGGTTATACACAGGCGGTGGTGAGGATAAAAGTTATTCTTTGGATAACTAAAGGAAGATCACCGGATAATACTATAGTTATCCACACAAGAGTTGCTTAAAAAAGCAACATTCGATTTTCGGTGGATACTCTTTTTATCCACAGTAAATAAAAAAGCGGCCTGAACAGCCGCTTGTGATATGTATAACGCGAGAGAGTTTAAAAGCGGTTAATCACACGCTTTAACCAAGCCTCTGCGGCATCTTCGGGTACTGGATGCTGCTGAATATCGATCGTAAAACAGTTGGCTAAAGGTTTTGCACCTATATCGGCTAGTAACTGGTAGGCATGCTTACCAGCAGCGCAGAAGGTATCGTAACTTGAATCACCAATAGCCACCACGGCGTAGCGTAGAGCGGCGGTATTAGGCGGTGTATCCTGCAGTGACTGGATAAAGGGTTGGATATTGTCTGGGTATTCACCCGCTCCGTGCGTTGAGGTGATGATCAACCAAGTCCCTTTTGCTGGGATGTCGTTAAACTTGGGTTGGTTGTGAATTTTGGTATCAAATCCCTGTTCTTGCAGTAGATCGCTGAGGTGGTCACCGACATATTCCGCACCGCCTAGGGTGCTGCCCGTAATGATATGAATCATAGCGTTACTCTATTTCCCAATACAGAATGATGAAAAAATCCGGCCAAGTAGATCATCAGAGCTGAACTCGCCCGTAATTTCGTTAAGGTGCTGTTGAGCGATACGTAGCTCTTCCGCAAGGATTTCTCCAGCCATATAGCCTTCGAGCTGTTGTTGGCCAATATCTAAGTGTTCTGCTGCGCGTTCTAGGGCATCAAGGTGGCGACGACGAGCCATAAAGCCTCCTTCTTGATTACCGGCAAAACCCATACACTCTTTAAGATGCTGACGTAGTGCATCGACACCGTGACCGGTTTTCGCAGAAAGGCGGATCAAGGTGGGTTGATTGACATGGCAGATCCCGAGCTGCTCACCCGTTTGATCTGCTTTGTTGCGGATCACCGTGATCCCAATATTCTCTGGCAGTTTGTCAACAAAATCAGGCCAAATGTCTTGTGGATCGGTCGCCTCTGTGGTGGTGCCATCGACCATAAACAGCACGCGGTCGGCTTGGCGTATTTCTTCCCACGCACGTTCGATGCCTATCTTTTCTACCGCATCAGAGGCATCACGTAGCCCTGCGGTATCGATGATGTGCAGTGGCATACCATCAATATGGATATGCTCGCGCAGGACATCACGAGTGGTTCCTGCGATGTCTGTGACGATGGCTGACTCTTTACCGGAAAGTGCGTTGAGTAGGCTGGATTTACCGGCATTTGGGCGTCCGGCAATCACCACTTTCATCCCTTCACGCATGATGGCGCCTTGATTGGCTTCACGGCGCACTGCGGCGAGGTTGTCGATGATGGTTTGCAGATCGGCGGAAACCTTACCGTCGGCCAGAAAGTCGATCTCTTCTTCTGGAAAATCAATCGCGGCTTCAACATAGATGCGTAGGTGAATCAGCGATTCCACCAAGGTATGGATACGTTTGGAAAACTCGCCTTGCAGCGATTGCAGCGCAGATTTGGCAGCTTGTTCTGAGCTAGCATCAATCAAATCAGCAATGGCTTCTGCTTGGGTTAAATCCATCTTGTCATTAAGGAAGGCTCGTTCTGAGAACTCCCCAGGACGAGCAGGACGTACGCCGTTAATCTGCAGAATGCGTCGAATCAGCATATCCATGACGACTGGGCCACCATGACCTTGTAGCTCAAGAACATCTTCCCCTGTAAACGAATGAGGGTTGGGGAAAAACAGCGCAATGCCTTGATCGAGTTGTTGGCCATTTTCATCAGTAAAAGGCAAGTATTCGGCATAGCGAGGGCGAAGCATGCGTCCGGTGACCGTTTGTGCCACATGGGCTGCTAACGGGCCTGATACACGAATTATGCCGACACCACCACGGCCGGGTGCCGTAGCCTGCGCGACAATGGTATCTGTTGTCATAGTGTTACCTGAACAGGATTAAATTAGGCTCATTGTAATCAGCAGCCAACAAAAAGGCGACCTTTTGGCCGCCTCTTTCTTACTCAGTTAAACTTACTTGGAATGTAAGCCTTTCTTCTCCAGCGCTTTATAAATCAGCGTTTGCTGGATAAGAGTTACGATGTTTGATACCAACCAGTACAGAACGAGTCCTGATGGGAACCACAGGAAGAAGAAGGTAAACATGACTGGCATGAAAGTCATGATCTTCTGCTGCATTGGATCGGTAACCGTTGTTGGGCTCATCTTCTGGATCACGAACATACTTGCACCCATCAGGAGTGGCAGGATGTAGTAAGGATCTTGTGCTGACAAGTCATGAATCCAACCAAAGAATGGAGAGTGACGCAGTTCTACCGACTCCATCAGTGCCCAGTACAGCGCAATGAAAATCGGCATTTGCAGTACGATCGGTAAACAACCACCGAGTGGGTTTACTTTCTCTTTCTTGTACAGCTCCATCATCTCTTGGCTCATGCGTTGACGGTCATCGCCAATACGTTCACGCATCGCTTGCAGTTTCGGTTGCAGCATGCGCATTTTCGCCATTGAAGTGTATTGTGCTTTGGTCAGTGGATACATTGCACCACGTACGATGAAGGTTAAGCAGATGATGGCCACACCCCAGTTGCCAACAAAGCTCTGAATCACAGACAGCAACCAGTGCAGAGGTTTTGCAATGAACCATAACCAGCCGTAGTCCACCACCAGATCAAGGTTAGGCGCCACGGCTGCCATTTTGTCTTGCAGTTTTGGGCCTACCCATAAGGTGGCTTCAAACTCTGCTTTATCGCCGTTCGCAATAGTCTTGTTCGGGGTACGGATACCGATATCGCCCAAGTTGCTGATCACGCGTGAGTAAAGTTGAGCTTGAGGCTCATTACGAGGGATCCATGCCGAAGCAAAGTAGTGCTGGATCATCGCTGCCCAGTTTACGGTTACATCGTTTGGTGCGCTAAGATTGCGATCTTTCATATCGTCGAAGCTGTACTTCTTGTAACGAACATCGCTGGTTGAGTACGCACCACCACGGTAAGTTGGCATGGCTAAGTTGCCACCAGAATCGAGCAGATTTTGGCGCAGGTGGGCATACATACCTAAAGTCGCAGGGTTGCCAGAGTTGTTGGCTACATCAAACACCACATCCACAGCGTAACTACCACGCTTAAGAATGAAGGTTTTGGTGTAATCGATGCCGTTGGCTTGATAGGTCATAGGAATGCGTAGTTCATCTTGGCCTTCGGCCAGAGTGAAACTCTCTGCATTCACTTGATAAGCAGGGCGGTTATTGCTAGTTACATCAATGCCTTGTGGGCCGACTAAACCACTTTGAGCAATAAACTGATGACCTTGGGTGTTTTGCAACAAGACAAAAGATTCAGCAGAATCGAGTTCTTCAGCATATTGATTCAGTTTTGCGCTGACGATATCGCCACCGAGCGTATCAATAGACAGAGTCAGTACATCGCTAGTCACGGTGATGGTTTTAGCCTGCGCTGCTGCATTTTGTGCAGGCGTTGGATCTAACTCATCTGAAAATGAAGGTGCATCAGCTGCGCCTGTGGATTGGGCTTGCTGTGTCGCTTGCGGTGCAGGATTCTTCGCTACTTGCCATTGTTGAAACAGCAGAAAAGAAACCAATGCCAGAGCGATTAACAAGATATTACGTTGAGAATCCATCGTTATTTATCTCTGTCTTGTTTTTGGACTGGTGGAACGGGGTCAAAGCCCCCTTCGTTCAAAGGGTGGCATTTTAATAGACGTTTGGTGGATAACCAACATCCTTTTATAAAACCGTGAGCTCGCAGCGCTTCTATCGCATACGTGGAACAAGTTGGAGTGAATCGACAGCGTGGGCCGATGAGTGGACTAATGAACCACTGGTAAAGTTTTACAATACCAATGGCTAACCACGAGAAGGGCGAGAGAGGCGTTGCCATAGTTTGCCAAGCAAGTTAAACAGTTCTTCATTGCTCAAATCTTGCGCGCTCTTTTTAGCAATGACAACAAAATCTTTATGAGCTAACTGATTTTGATGTAAGCGAAAGCTTTCTCGGCAGAGACGTTTGAAGCGGTTACGACCTACGGCCGTTTTTATTTGCTTTTTAGGAACTGCAAGTCCCAAACGAGGATGAGAAAGATTATTTGCGCGTGCGATGATTGTGAGATGAGGAGAACCAGCACTGTGAGCTTGCTGGAAGACTTTTTGATAATGTTCGGGAGTTAACAAACGTAACTCCCGATTGAATGCGTACGTACTCAAAATAATTCGAGATTATTTTGAAAGGCGCTTACGGCCTTTTGCACGACGTGCATTCAGAACTTTACGACCGTTCGCAGTCGCCATGCGAGCACGGAAACCGTGAGTACGCTTGCGCTTCAGAACTGAAGGTTGAAAAGTGCGTTTAGACATGATGTTACCTTTACTGATCAGTAGTTTTAGGTTCTTGGTTAACCCGGCGTGGGCATTAAGGTCTTCACTGAAGACGCCGACGCCTCTCAACAAAGAGGCGGAATTGTAATCACTGTCACAAAAGGTGTCAATGATTGGGTTTTCCCCAGTCAGAACTTACTCAATGAGAGAGTTCATTCTGGTTGCCGCTTTATTTCCGGTCGGCCGATTATACGGACAAACCGCAAAATCTCAAGGATCCTTAACGGATCCCGACTTGATTAAGAAATTTTCTTAAGCGTGGATCCTGTGGATGGTCAAAAATATCCTGTGGAGAACCTTGCTCAACAATGTTTCCTTGTGCCATGAAGATCACCCGTTCCGCCACTTCTTTAGCAAACTGCATTTCATGGGTGACCACCAGCATGGTTTGGTGCTGAGTCGCCAATTTTTTCATCAGAGCCAACACTTCACCCACCCATTCAGGATCGAGCGCGGAGGTGGGTTCATCAAATAACAGCAGTTCGGGCTGCAGCGCCATCGCACGGCCAATCCCAACCCGTTGCTGCTGGCCACCCGACAGTGCCGCAGGGTAACTATCCCCTTTGTCACCTAAGCCAATGTCATCGAGAATTTGCTGCGCTCGTTGGTGTGCTTGATCTTTTTTCCAGCCACGTACCGTGATCAAAGCCTCTGCGATATTTTGCCGCGCCGTTAAATGAGCGAATAACGCATAGTTTTGGAACACAAAGCCAGTCTTACGGCGCAGTGCGAGCACATCGGTTTTGGTATGTTTTTGGGTATCGACGGTGAGTTCATCAATACTGATGCTGCCTTGATCGGCTTGCTCAAGAAAGTTTACGCAGCGTAGTAGAGTGGATTTACCGGTACCACTAGAGCCGATGATGACCACGATTTCTCCGCGTTGGATTTCAAGATCAATACCTTTTAGCACTTCACTGGTACCAAACCTTTTGTGGATATTCTTCAGTTTAATCATCGTGCATACGCCTTATTGAGTTTCTGCTCAGCCCAAGATTGCAAGCGAGTTAATACCAGCACCACCACCCAATAGATGAGAGCAACCGCCAAGAAGGCTTCGAAGAAGCGGAAACTGGATGAGGCTTCCATTTGCGCTTTGGCCATGATCTCTGCTACGCCAAGGGTAAACGCCAGCGAGGTTGATTTGATCATATCAATGAAGTAGTTCATCAATGAAGGTAAAGCCACCCGTGCCGCTTGCGGCAAAATGATCCGGCGCATCGCTTGTGAGGTCGTCATCCCCACCGATAAGCTGGCTTCCATCTGACTGCGATCAATACCGATGATCGCGGCGCGAATACTTTCGGCCATGTAAGCAGCAAAATGCAGGGTTAAACCGATCACTGCCGCGCTAAAAGCATCGAGCCCCACTAATGGCGGGAAAATTTGTGGTAAACCGTAGTACAGCAAAAACAGTTGCACTAACAGCGGAGTTCCACGAAAGAAGCTGATATAGAGTTGGCTGAGGGGATCCAGAACCGGCACTTTGAACACTCGAATATTGGCTAAAATCAGCGCCAGAATCAGCGCGAAAACTAGCCCCCAACTCGCCATTTCCAGAGTCGTACCCAGATATTTGAGCAAGATTGGCAGCAGCTCAAGCATGTAGTGAAAGTCAAAACCCATCTGCTTTCCTTCCTAAAATAATCAAAGGTGGGAAAGTCCCACCTTTATAGAATAGAGTCTAGCTTGGTGAAGCAGAATTATTGCGAGATATCGGTACCAAACCATTTGATTGCGATCTGGCTTAACGTACCGTCAGCACGCATGGCGGCGAGCGCTTTATTGACTTCACCTTGCAGTTGCTGACCTTTTTCGTTATTCACAAATGGCCACGCGTTTTCGATAGTTTCAAACGGTGAACCCGCGAGTTGCAGTGGTAAACCGGTCTTTTCGATCAGCTCAAGCGCAGACAGACGATCCATCACAAACGCATCGGCACGGCCTAAAGCCACATCGTGTTCAATGCCGGTATCGTAGGTTTTGATGTTGATGTTGATTTTGCCGTCTTTATCATGGTTGCGCAGGAGCTGTTCAAAGTTAGAACCTAAATTAACCGCAACGGTTTTGCCCGCTAAATCGTCAATACCTTTAATCGCTTCATTGCCTTTACGCACCGTAATTTGTGCACCATCAATCACATACGGATCGGAGAATAGATATTTAGCCTTACGCGCATCTGTGATAGTGATTTGGTTAGAAATGGTGTCGATGCGCCCAGTTTCGAGCAGGCCAAACAAACCGGAGAAGTTCGCAGTAACAAACTCAACCTTATAATCATTACGTTTACCAATTTCATTCCACACATCCACTTCAAAGCCTTGCAGCTCGTCTTGTTTCACGAAGGTGAACGGGAAATAACGGCCCGACATGCCGACTTTCACCTCGGTAGCTGCCTGAACGGTGGCAGAAGAAAGGGCTAGGGCAGCCAGAGCGATGTTAAACAAGTGTTTCATTGTGTGACTCCTGTATAAATTATGTTTATATCCTACTGGCAATTAAATCATTAAAAGAAATAACCAGTAGTTATTAACAATAACTGATCAAAATCAAAAACATGGGGATAACTACTAAAGATCTTGAGATATGTGGATCTTTATGTGGGTAGCACGGGCAAAATGTGTGAGGATCTTAGTTATCGGTCGAAAAATAATGTGAATAACTTAGATCTTATTCACTGGATCGACGATCCAGCGCTGGCGATCTGAGTTATCAACAGGTAGAATTGCTCCTCTTTACCGATCGTTGATTTTTGAGTGAGGGAATCGTGTCATCTTCGCTATGGTTGCAATGTTTGCAACGGCTTCAGGAAGAGCTACCTGCCGCAGAATTCAGTATGTGGGTGCGTCCGCTTCAAGCGGAGCTCAATGACAATACTCTCACTTTATTCGCCCCGAACCGCTTTGTGTTGGATTGGGTACGCGATAAGTACCTCAATAACATCAATCGTCTGCTGATGGAATTCAGTGGCAATGATGTGCCTAATTTGCGCTTTGAAGTGGGTAGCCGCCCTGTGGTGGCGCCAAAACCTGCGCCTGTACGTACGGCTGCGGATGTTGCGGCGGAATCGTCGGCGCCTGCGCAATTGGCGCAGCGTAAACCTATCCATAAAACCTGGGATGATGACAGTGCTGCGGCTGATATTACTCACCGCTCAAATGTGAACCCGAAACACAAGTTCAACAACTTCGTGGAAGGTAAATCTAACCAGTTAGGTCTGGCCGCGGCTCGCCAAGTCTCCGATAACCCAGGTGCGGCGTATAACCCCCTCTTTTTGTATGGCGGCACCGGTTTGGGTAAAACTCACCTGCTGCATGCGGTGGGTAACGCGATTGTTGATAACAACCCGAGCGCTAAAGTGGTGTACATGCACTCTGAGCGTTTCGTGCAAGATATGGTAAAAGCCCTGCAAAACAACGCGATTGAAGAATTCAAACGCTACTATCGCAGTGTGGATGCCTTGCTGATCGACGATATTCAATTCTTTGCCAACAAAGAGCGTTCGCAGGAAGAGTTCTTCCATACCTTTAACGCGCTGCTGGAAGGCAACCAACAAATTATTTTGACTTCTGACCGCTATCCGAAAGAGATCAGTGGTGTAGAAGATCGTCTCAAATCGCGTTTTGGCTGGGGGTTAACGGTAGCGATCGAGCCGCCGGAGTTGGAAACCCGCGTCGCGATCTTGATGAAAAAAGCCGAAGATCACCAAATTCATCTGCCGGATGAAGTGGCTTTCTTTATTGCGAAACGCCTGCGCTCTAACGTGCGTGAGTTAGAAGGCGCGCTGAACCGCGTGATTGCCAACGCCAACTTTACCGGTCGCCCGATCACGATTGATTTCGTGCGTGAAGCGCTGCGTGACTTATTAGCGCTGCAAGAAAAGCTGGTCACGATTGATAACATTCAGAAAACCGTTGCCGAATACTACAAAATTAAAGTGGCGGATCTGCTCTCAAAACGCCGTTCGCGCTCAGTCGCTCGTCCTCGTCAATTGGCGATGGCACTGGCTAAAGAGCTGACCAACCACAGCTTGCCAGAGATTGGCGATGCGTTTGGCGGCCGTGACCACACGACTGTGTTACACGCTTGCCGTAAAATCGAGCAGTTGCGCGAAGAGAGTCACGATATCAAAGAAGATTATTCGAACCTGATTCGTACGCTTTCCTCTTAATTTGCGCTATGGTTAGCGCACTTGCGTATTTCGCTTTCACCCGTTTAAGAGAAGACTATGAAATTTACCATTGAACGTAGCCACTTGATTAAACCCTTGCAACAGGTGTCCGGCACTTTAGGTGGCCGCGCCAGCTTGCCGATCTTGGGCAATTTATTGCTTAAGGTGGAAGAGAATCAACTGTCGATGACCGCCACTGATTTGGAAGTGGAACTGATCAGCCGCGTGACGTTAGAAGGTGAATTTGAAGCAGGCAGCATTACTGTTCCTGCGCGTAAGTTTTTAGATATTTGCCGTGGTTTGCCCGATAGTGCCGTGATCACTGTGCTGCTTGAAGGCGATCGCATTCAAGTGCGTTCTGGCCGTAGCCGTTTCTCGCTTGCCACTTTACCTGCCAGTGATTTCCCGAACATTGAAGATTGGCAAAGTGAAGTGCAAGTTTCGCTCACTCAAGCGGAACTGCGTGGCCTGATTGAGAAAACCCAGTTTTCCATGGCCAACCAAGATGTACGCTACTACTTAAACGGCATGCTGTTTGAAATTGATGGCACCACCTTGCGTTCTGTGGCGACTGATGGTCACCGTATGGCGGTGGCGCAAGCTCAGCTCGGTGCGGATTTCGCGCAAAAGCAGATCATCGTACCGCGTAAAGGGGTGCTTGAGCTGGTGAAATTGCTTGATGCGCCAGAGCAGCCTGTGGTGCTGCAAATCGGTCATTCGAACTTGCGTGCAGAAGTGAATCATTTTGTGTTTACTTCGAAGCTGGTTGATGGTCGTTTCCCTGATTATCGCCGCGTATTGCCGCAACATACCAGCAAAACGCTACAAGCGGGTTGTGAAGAATTACGTCAGGCGTTTTCGCGTGCCGCGATTCTGTCGAATGAAAAATTCCGTGGTGTACGGGTTAATTTGGCTGACAACGAAATGCGCATTACTGCCAATAACCCAGAGCAAGAAGAAGCGGAAGAGCTACTGGATGTGAGCTTTGAAGGCGAGCCGATTGAGATTGGCTTTAACGTCAGCTACATCTTGGATGTGCTTAACACCCTGCGCTGCGACAATGTGCGTGTTTCGATGTCGGATGCCAACGCCAGTGCCTTGGTGGAGAATGTTGGTGATGACAGCGCCATGTACGTGGTGATGCCAATCCGTCTGTAAGGTATAACCAAGTTACCATGCCGCTTTCCCGGTTAGTGATCCAACAGTTTCGTAATATTAAAGCCTGTGATATTCGCCTATCAGCAGGCTTTAACTTTCTTATCGGGCCGAATGGCAGCGGTAAAACCAGCGTGCTTGAAGCGATTTATCTGCTCGGTCATGGCCGTTCATTTAAAAGCTCGCTGACCGGACGGATCATTCAAAATGAATGTCCAGAACTGTTTGTGCATGGCCGGATTTGTGAGCATTCTTTGAGCTCTGATCAATTTGAGCTACCCGTTGGCATTAATAAGCAGCGTGATGGCTCAACTGAGGTTAAAATAGGCGGCCAAACGGGGCAAAAGTTGGCGCAGTTAGCGCAGATTTTGCCACTGCAATTGATTCATCCGGAAGGCTTTGAACTGCTGACCGATGGACCGAAACAGCGTCGGGCATTTATCGATTGGGGTGTGTTTCATACCGAGCCTGCATTTTATGATGCTTGGGGTCGGTTTAAGCGACTCAGCAAGCAGCGTAATGCGCTGTTGAAAAGTGCACAAAGCTATCGTGAACTCAGCTATTGGGATCAGGAATTAGCACGTTTGGCAGAACAGATTGACCAGTGGCGTGAAAGTTACGTCAATCAATTGAAAAGTGTGGCAGAGCAGTTATGTCGCACATTTTTGCCAGAATTCGATATCGACTTAAAGTATTATCGAGGTTGGGAAAAAGATCAGCCTTATCAATCGATTCTGGAAAAAAACTTCGAACGGGATCAGCAGTTGGGTTATACCTTTAGCGGGCCTAACAAAGCGGATTTGCGGATTAAAGTGAACGCAACCCCGGTGGAAGATGTGTTGTCGCGGGGACAACTGAAGTTGATGGTGTGTGCGTTGCGTGTAGCACAAGGGCAGCACCTCACCGAGTTGACGGGAAAGCAATGCATTTATCTTATCGATGATTTTGCTTCCGAATTGGATAGCCTACGTCGCCAACGTTTGGCAGATAGCCTAAAAGGGACGGGGGCGCAGGTTTTTGTAAGTTCTATTACCGAAAGCCAAGTGGCGGATATGTTGGATGAGTCCAGTAAAACATTTCATGTTGCCCACGGTGTAATAGAGCAAGGATAAACAGAGTGAGAGAGTAACTCATGTCGAACAATTACGATTCATCGAGTATTAAGGTACTGAAGGGTCTGGATGCGGTACGTAAGCGTCCGGGTATGTACATCGGCGACACTGATGATGGCACCGGTCTGCACCACATGGTTTTTGAGGTGGTGGATAACTCAATTGATGAAGCGTTGGCGGGTTACTGTAAAGACATCGTGGTCACCATCCACGAAGACAACTCAGTGTCAGTCAGCGATGACGGTCGTGGTATCCCGACCGAAATGCATCCTGAAGAGAAAGTGTCTGCGGCAGAAGTCATCATGACCGTACTGCATGCCGGCGGTAAATTTGACGACAACTCCTATAAAGTCTCCGGTGGTCTGCACGGGGTGGGTGTGTCGGTAGTGAACGCGCTTTCTGAAAAAGTGCTACTCACCATCTATCGTGGTGGCAAGATCCATTCACAAACTTACCACCATGGTGTGCCACAAGCACCGTTGGCTGTGGTGGGTGATACAGAGCGTACCGGAACGACCGTTCGTTTCTGGCCAAGCGCACAAACCTTTACCAATATCGAATTTCATTACGACATTTTGGCTAAACGCCTGCGTGAGCTGTCATTCCTGAATTCTGGCGTGTCGATCAAGCTGACCGATGAACGTGAAGAAGATAAAAAAGACCACTTCATGTATGAAGGGGGTATTCAAGCGTTTGTGACCCACTTGAACCGCAACAAAACGCCGATCCATGAGAAAGTCTTCCACTTTAACCAAGAGCGTGAAGATGGCATCAGCGTGGAAGTGGCAATGCAGTGGAACGATGGTTTCCAAGAAAACATCTACTGCTTTACCAACAACATCCCACAGCGTGATGGCGGTACCCACTTAGCCGGTTTCCGTGGTGCGTTGACTCGTACTTTGAACAACTACATGGACAAAGAAGGCTTCTCGAAGAAAGCCCAAGCGGCAACCTCGGGTGATGATGCGCGTGAAGGCTTAACGGCAGTGGTGTCGGTGAAAGTACCGGATCCTAAATTCTCAAGCCAAACCAAAGATAAGCTGGTTTCTTCGGAAGTAAAATCCGCGGTTGAGTCAGCCATGAATGAAAAACTGGCGGATTTCTTGGCGGAAAACCCAAGCGAAGCGAAAAACGTTTGTTCGAAGATTATTGATGCGGCGCGTGCGCGTGAAGCGGCGCGTAAAGCCCGTGAAATGACTCGCCGTAAAGGCGCGCTGGATCTTGCAGGCTTACCCGGCAAACTGGCGGATTGTCAGGAAAAAGACCCAGCATTGTCTGAACTCTACATAGTGGAGGGTGACTCAGCGGGCGGTTCAGCTAAGCAAGGCCGTAACCGTAAGAATCAAGCGATTCTGCCGCTGAAAGGTAAGATCCTCAACGTAGAAAAAGCGCGTTTTGACAAGATGTTGTCTTCACAAGAAGTCGCGACTCTGATCACCGCTCTGGGCTGTGGTATCGGGCGTGATGAGTACAACCCAGATAAACTGCGTTACCACAACATCATCATCATGACCGATGCGGACGTCGACGGCTCGCACATTCGTACTCTGCTGTTGACCTTCTTCTACCGCCAAATGCCTGAGCTGATTGAGCGTGGTTACATCTACATTGCTCAGCCACCACTCTATAAAGTGAAAAAAGGCAAACAAGAGCAGTACATCAAAGATGAAGATGCGATGAACCAGTACCAAGTGGCACTGGCGATGGATGGCGCAGAGTTGCACGTGAATGCCGATGCGCCTGCGTTAGCGGGTGAACCGCTTGAGAAGTTGGTTCAGCAATACAACGCTGCGATCAAACTGGTTGAGCGCATGAGCCGCCGTTACCCTTACGCGATGCTGCATGAGCTGATTTACGTACCACGCATCAATGCCGACCTGTGTGCTGACAAAGCGGCGGTTGAAGCTTGGACCCAGCGTTTAGTCGAACAACTGAATGCTAAAGAAGTGGGCGCGAGCCAATACAGCGTTCTGGTTGAACACAATGCTGAGCTGAATGTGTATCTGCCAAAAATTCAGGTACGTACCCACGGTGTGACTCATGAATACCTACTGAGTGCTGACCTGATCAACTCGAAAGAGTACGCGAAGTTAGCGGAACTGTCAGAAGCGTTGGACGGTTTGATTGAAGCGGGTGCTTTCATCAAGCGTGGTGAACGTGTGCAGCCAATCAGTAGCTTTGCCGCTGCACTTGAGTGGTTAATCAAAGAATCGCGTCGCGGTCTGTCTATCCAGCGCTATAAAGGTCTGGGTGAGATGAACCCAGATCAGTTGTGGGAAACCACGATGGATCCAGACACTCGTCGTATGATGCAAGTGACCATCGAAGATGCGGTAGGCGCGGATGAGCTGTTCACGACGCTGATGGGTGATCAAGTTGAACCACGTCGTGCATTTATCGAAACCAACGCACTGAAAGTGGCCAACCTCGACGTGTAAGGGGTTGGTTGATTCACCGTGACAAAAAGCAGCGCCACAGCGCTGCTTTTTTTATCTCTGCAATTTGTGCCTTCCTTGGTGCTGGATGATTGCAACTTCGCGCAAGTACAAAAGACACAATAAAAATTTTGTGTCGAATATCTTCGGTTATTGGGCTAAAGCACCAGTATTGGATCATAAGTAAGGCTTTTCTATCCTAGAAAAGCTTTTCTTAGACTTTATTTTTTTCTCTAAATTTCATGTGGTTGCATTCATTTTTTTAGTCACTATAGTGGTCTGTGAACCCTATAGTTATTCCTCATTTTTTGACTGGAGGTCAGGATGGTCGCCTTTGTGAATTGAACCGGGAGTGTATTTCACTCCCGGGCATACTCATCGATTTGTCACTATTGGTAATGGAATGAGCAAAGGAAGTATCATGCTGAACCGGTTATCTTTGAATATTCGGCGTTTTCTCGCCGGTTGGTGGCTACGTAGCCGCTTTTTCACCTATCAATCTCCGCTGTTGCTGCTCGAATTGTTCGAGAAGCTGGAGCATCCTCGCTCGCCTATTGAACGAGCTCCACAGCGCATTAAGCTTGGGGATACGGTGAGCCTTGTTGATGCTCAGCGTAAATTGTCATTCCAAGTCACCTTAGTCACGTCTGGAAATCAGGACGAAGTGCACGGTGGCGTGACGTGTGACTCCCTGCTTGGTGCCGCTCTGCTTGGCCGTCGTCAGCATGAAGTGTTTACGTTGCCTATTTGGGGCCAACACCACTGCTTTGCCATTACTCACGTTCAGCACTCAATACAGGGTAAGCCAACCAAGCTCTGCCCATGCTTGTTATGTCAGTAATTAGGAGTTTGTCATGAGTAAACAAGAGATGAAAAAACCACAACTCAGCCTCAAAGAGAAGCGCAAGCTGAAGCAAGAAAAAGCGCAAGAGAGCTCAGTGATTAAGCCACGCAAAAGCAAAGGCCGTTAATTAAGGATAAAGTGCATTATCCCAATGTTAGCCCGACTCAGTGTTGGGCTTTTTTTTCAAAAATTTTTTTGGCAAAAACTTGAAATGGTTTTGAGCGACCTTATATCTGGAAATGAAGAGGATGCCGCTAGGACCTCTGAATGAGACTAACACCCTTGCTCAATGGAGGAGTGTGTTACCTAACTGAAATCACGCCGATTCAAGTCATAAGAATGGATCGGGCGACTTAACAAGTCATTGTTAAGACTATTGCTTAATTAAAGAGGATAGGATTATGAGAACTGTCGATTTTACTCCACTGTACCGCAACGCAATTGGCTTTGACCGTCTACTGAACATGATGGAAAACAGCGCGGCGAAAAACGCCCAAGGCGGATACCCTCCATACAATATCGAGCAAAAAGAAGACAACCAATATCGCATTACCATGGCGGTAGCCGGTTTTGGCGATGAAGAGATCGATATTACTCAACAAGAGAATACTTTGATTGTGCGCGGTGAGCGTAAACCTGAAGAGAGCAAAAACTACATCTATCAGGGCATTGCTGAGCGCGATTTTGAACGTAAATTCCAATTAGCGGATTACGTGAAAGTGACTGGCGCGACTATGGAACATGGTCTGCTGCACATTGATTTAGAACGCGAAATTCCAGAAGCGATGCAGCCACGCAAAATTGCGATTAACGGCAAGCACCTGCTGGAAAACAAATAACTCAGCGCAGCGTTTTAACGCACTGAACGCTAGATAAAACGAAGCCCGCGAATTTCGCGGGCTTTTTGCATTGATCAGTTTAGGTGTTTAAACGTTAGCTTGTTGATACGCTTTTTGTACTTCTTCGGCGATGATGGCAATGCCTTGTTCCATCGCTTGCTCGTTCTGCACATAGTTCATACGCAAGCATTCATGGGTATGTGGCCACTCTTGCGGCTGGCCGATAAAGAAATATTCGCCCGGTACAATCAATACTCCACGCGCTTTCAAACGTTGGTAAAGCTCCATCGTGGTGATCGGCAGTTCCTCAAACCACAGCCAGAGGAAGATCGCCCCTTCTGGTTTATGGATGCGAAAACGCGGGTCAGTAATCGCACTTTGCAGCAGTTCCACCGCATGTTGCGCTTTTTGGCGATAAAACGGCTTGATTACCTGCTCGCTGAGTCTCAGCAGATCGCCTTTTTCTATCATACGTTGCACCAATGCAGGCCCCATACTGCCGGGTGCTAAGCTGATGATGCCATTCATGTTGGTCAGTGCTTGAGTCACCGCTTCATTGGCGATCACAATGCCGCAGCGCAGACCGGGCAAGCCCAGTTTGGATAGGCTCATGCACAAGATGGTGTTGTCATTCCAAAACGGTTCAACGTCTTCAAAAATGATATTCGGGAATGGCACGCCGTAAGCATTGTCGATAATTAAAGGCACACCGTTATCACGTGCCAGTTGGTCGAGTTTGTGGATTTCCTCTTCGGTTAACACGTTACCGGTTGGGTTGGTGGGGCGAGAAACACAGATCGCCGCCACTGATTCATCGACTCTCAGCTCAGAAAAGTCCACATGGTATTTGAACAACCCTTGATCGAGCAGCTCAATCTCCGGACGGTAGGAGACAAAAATATCTTCATCAATGCCTGCATCACCGTAGCCAATATATTCTGGCGCGAGGGGCAGGAGGATTTTTTTGTGTGAACCATCGGGCTGTTTACCGGCAAACAAGTTAAACAAGTAGAAAAAGCCACTCTGGCTGCCGTTGGTTAAAGTGATGTTTTTTTCGCTGATATTCCAGCCATACGTCTCACGCAGCAGTGTGGCGAGCGATTTTACAAACACATCTTTGCCCTGTGGACCATCGTAATTGGTCATGGCATTGAGCAGTGAACCATCGGCCAGCATTTCGGCGCTGGTGTTGTGGAAATAATCGAGCATGGCAGGGATGGCAGCAGGATTACCGCCACCAAGCATGATCGCGCCTGGTGTGCGCAGACCATCGTTTAAATCATCCATTAACTGGGTAATACCGGAGTAGCGATTAAACTTTTCGCCAAAAGAGGAATACTGCATTGCTCGACTACCTAATGATTGCTGTGTTTGCGAAACGATATACCGGTGGAATCTCCGCCGTTTAGAATAGTTCTTGAACATACCGCAATGTATTTGCGAGGCAAAGCAATATTTTTGTGTCCCCTTCCTACTTGAAGCTGCAGCGGTGTTGGCTGCGTTCGTTCACCCCAATCACATAGTTTATCTATGCTCATGGGGATGAACTCACTTGCCGCCTACCTGCAACTCCAAGTCGTTTGGGGAGCGCGAGCAAAAACAAAGCCCAACTCAAAAGAGCTGGGCTTAAAGTTTGTTGACGAAATTATCGTGCTGCAGATTATTTTTGCAGCAGCGAAATGTCGGCAATTTGCAGGAACAGGTTACGCAGCTTGTTGAGCAGCGTGAGACGGTTCTTCTTCAGTGCTTCATCGTCAGCCATCACCATTACGTTGTCGAAGAAGGCATCGACAGGCGCGCGCAGGCCAGCCAGTTTGCTCAGGGCTTCTTGGTAGTTACCAGTTGCAAAGGCTGGTTCTAACGCTTCTGCCATGATTTCGACGGCTTCGGCTAAGGCTTTTTCCGCATCTTCTTGCAGCAGAGCGAGATCAATTTCTTCACCCAATTCGCCATCGTACTTAGCCAGAATGTTGCCTACACGCTTGTTGGCAGCAGCCAGTGCTTCGGCTTCTTCAAGAGCGCGGAAGTGCGATACCGCTTTCACACGCTGATCAAAGTCAGCGGGTTTGGTTGGGTGACGCGCCAGTACCGCTTGGATGATGTCGATGCTAAAGCCCGCATCTTGGTACCAGGTTGGGAAACGGCCAAGCATAAACTCGATCACTTCCTGCTCAACGTTAACATTCGTCAGTCGGTCACCAAATAGTGATTTGGCTTTGGCGATCAAATCCACCAGATCCAACTGGTAGCCGTACTCAACCAGAATACGCAGTACACCCAGTGAAGCACGACGCAGAGCAAATGGGTCACTGCCTTTCGGCGCCTGACCAATACCAAAGATACCTACGATAGTATCGAGTTTGTCAGCCATTGCGACTGCGGCAGAAACACCACGGCTTGGCAGTTCATCACCCGCAAAACGTGGCATGTACTGCTCGTTGAGCGCAACCGCCACTTCTTCTGCTTCGCCATCGTGACGCGCATAGTGCATACCCATCACGCCTTGGGTGTCGGTAAATTCAAACACCATCGAGGTCATGAGGTCACATTTTGCCAGTAGGCCTGCACGCTTAGATTTCTCTACGTCAGCACCGATCTGTTCTGCGATGTAGCCAGCCAGTTCAGTGATGCGGTCGGTTTTGTCTTTAATCGTGCCGAGTTGCTGTTGGAAAATCGCGTTTTCCAGCAGAGATAAGCGATCCACCAGTGGGCGCTTACGGTCAGTATTAAAGAAGAATTCTGCATCCGCCAGACGTGGACGAACCACTTTCTCGTTACCTTCCACAATGTGGCGAGGCTCTTTCGATTCGATGTTTGAAACGAAGATGAAGTTAGGCAGCAGTTTTTTGCTCGCGTCATAGACTGGGAAGTATTTTTGGTCACCTTTCATGGTGTACACCAAAGCTTCTGCTGGAACTTTGAGGAATTTTTCTTCAAATTTTGCCGTCATCACCACTGGCCATTCCACCAGCGAGGTCACTTCTTCTACCAGCGCATCTTCCAGATCTGCGATACCGCCGAGCTGCTGAGCCGCTTGTTGTGAGCCTTCAATGATCATCGCTTTACGAGTCGCGTAGTCAGCAATGACTTTGCCGCGCTCTTCAAGGATCGCAGGGTACTGCTCAGCCGATTCGATGGTGAATTCTGCTTCACCCATAAAGCGGTGACCACGGATGGTACGTGCAGAAGCCACACCCAGAATTTCGCCTTGGATCAGTTCGCTACCAAACAGAATCGTCAGTGTTTTCACTGGACGGATAAATTGGGTTTCTTTATCGCCCCAACGCATCGGTTTCGCAATTGGCAGGTTAGCCAGTGCTTTAGCTGCCATTTCTACAACTACAGAAGCGGTTTGTTGGCCTTGCACTTGTTCTTTGAACAGCAGCCATTCGCCTTTGTCTGTGACGAGACGTTCTGCTTGCTCTACCGTGATGCCATTGCCACGCGCCCAGCCTTCAGCGGCTTTGGTTGGCTTGCCATCGGCATCAAACGCAACGTTGACGGCTGGGCCACGTTTTTCAACGACGCGATCCGGTTGGCTTTCTGCCAAATTGGCGACTTTCAGTGCCAAACGGCGTGGAGTGGCAAACCAAGTTACGCCTTCATGGGCGATGTCGGCGGCTGCCAGTTCTGCTGCAAAGTTCGCCGCAAAGGCTTCAGCCAGCGTGCGCAGTTGCTTTGGTGGCAGCTCTTCTGTGCCTAGCTCAATTAAAAATTCTTTTGCCATGTGACGTCTTCCCCTTACTTCTGTTCTGACTTCTTACACATAGGGAAGCCCAGAGCTTCACGGGATGCGTAATAAGCTTCGGCGACCGATTTGGTTAGGTTGCGAATGCGCAGAATGTAGCGCTGACGCTCAGTCACTGAGATCGCTTTGCGCGCATCGAGCAGGTTGAAGGCGTGTGCCGCTTTCAAAATACGCTCGTAGGCTGGCAGAGGTAGTGGCTTTTCAAGCTCTAGCAGGTATTTACACTCTTTTTCGCACTGGTCGAAGTAAGTGAATAGGAAATCCACATCCGCGTATTCAAAGTTGTAAGTGGATTGCTCAACTTCGTTTTGGTGGAAGATATCACCGTAAGTGACTTTGCCCAGAGGGCCATCGGTCCAGACCAGATCGTAAACCGAATCCACGCCCTGAATGTACATTGCCAGACGCTCAATACCGTAAGTGATTTCGCCGGTCACAGGCTTACACTCAAGACCGCCAACTTGCTGGAAGTAAGTAAACTGAGTCACTTCCATGCCGTTTAGCCACACTTCCCAGCCAAGACCCCAAGCACCTAAGGTTGGGTTTTCCCAGTTGTCTTCCACAAAGCGGATGTCATGCACACAAGGGTCAACGCCCAGTACGCGCAGTGAACCTAAGTACAGCTCTTGGATGTTGTCTGGTGATGGTTTGATGATCACCTGGAACTGGTAGTAGTGCTGCAGACGGTTTGGGTTTTCACCGTAGCGGCCGTCAGTTGGGCGGCGTGAGGGTTGAACGTACGCGGTAGCGATAGGTTCAGGGCCTAATGCTCGTAAGCAAGTCATCGGGTGAGAAGTACCTGCACCCACTTCCATGTCGAGAGGTTGCACAATAGTACAGCCTTGTTGGGCCCAATAATCCTGCAGCGCGAGGATCATACCCTGAAAGGTTTTGATGTCGTATTTTTGCATAGTCAGGTTCGCGCGATTCTTCTGTCTGAATTGATAAAAAATAACACTGAAGTATACCCAGATATTCCCTGACAAAGTAGCGGAAATCTTGCTGAATTAATCGACAATAATTTCTTTTGCGCTCATTTTTCCCGACTTTTATGCCAATTTCTCTCTGAATCAGGGAAAAGTGGGTAAGTGAGGGTTGCGATTGTCGATTTCGGTGGCTAGAATTCGCTCCGTCTTTGGGGAGTAGCTGGTCGCTAAGTTGTCAACTTGGCGATTCACACATCAACATATTTGGTACTCAATTACCATGGTGTGTGAGACTTGAGCCTTCAGGTTTAGCAAGACCTTAGACAAACAACACGAACTGGGATAGGGCGTGATTGTTTGTCTACGGTTCGATAATAATCCCTGTCCCAAAGAGCATGTCATGAGCGTTTTAGCGATTTCAATTACTACGGTGGCTTTAGCAGAGATTGGGGACAAAACCCAGCTGTTATCCTTGTTACTCGCCAGTCGTTACCGTAAACCCATTCCGATTATTGCCGCGATTTTTCTTGCGACGATTGCCAATCATGCGCTGGCGGCTTGGCTTGGCGTGGTGGTCGCAGATTATCTTTCTCCCGACATTTTAAAATGGGTGTTGGTGGTCAGTTTCCTCGCGATGGCGGGCTGGGTTCTTATTCCTGATAAATTGGATGAAGATGAATCCATTTCATCACGAGGTCCTTTTGTTGCCAGTTTTATTGCCTTTTTTATGGCCGAGATTGGCGATAAAACCCAAATTGCCACCTCAATTTTAGGCGCACAGTATGCGGATGCTTTGAGCTGGGTGATTCTTGGCACGACCTTAGGTATGTTGCTCGCGAACGTTCCTGTGGTGCTGATTGGTAAACTGTCGGCTGACAAAATGCCGCTGGGGTTGATCCGTAAAGTGACCGCCGGTTTGTTTTTGGCGATGGCTCTGGCAACGGCATTTTACTGAGCGGTGAGCGCTTGATTTAGGCTGTGCAGCGTGACTTACCACCCATCCTAGTGCGGATTATCATGCTAGGGTATGAATAGGTATCAAGAGTAAGAGGACACCATTATGCTGACTCGTTATATGGGGATGACACCAAAAAGCCAGAGTTACTTATTCAGTTTTGGTTTGGTGTTAACTTTGCTCGGTATGGCGTTAACCGATTTATGGATGCCGATGGTGGTGGGCGCGATTGTGATGACGGCATTAGCCGTCGAATCTTGGATTCGCGTAGCACATATTATCCCACTGCATGATGACGTACGGACGATGAGAAAACAGATCTCTGAACTGCAACGTCAGTTACATCAGCGCGATGAAATGATGTGATCCGCTGTGACTCCCAGTGAAAAGCATTGATGCTTTCCAATGAAAAAAGACTGCCTAGGCAGTAATGCCGTTCACTTAAGGTGAGCGGCATTGTATTTTCTAGGGTATCGGCTTGGCTTCTTCTTCACGACTCTAGGGAAGGCTCTTTCTCGCCTTGGCTCAAGTATTAAGCTTCCACTCATTGCGTAGAAGTTTTGCAGTTGCCTTGGTATTGCTCCTGGTGACGAGTAGGGAAGTCCCACTATTAGGCGCATGATGTGGGCTAAGGCTCCATTGAAGCTCAGTTGGTATGGCAAGTAGTCTCCATTCAACGTATTACACATCTGCACCATTTGATATCTGACTAAGTTGTATGTCAGGAGTATTCCCCAGAGCTCTTGTCTCACCAGCTCTGGGAGTCGGCTTCGCAGTGTAAGACGGTTACCAAGCATGTATTGCTTTTGCTCTCGGTACCCCTGTTCAATTTCCCAACGGTATTCATATAAACCGACTATATCTGATTTCGGATAACGCATCGGGTCAACCATTGAGGTGAGAACATCGTATTGTTTCCCCTCTTTAGCTCTCGTGATTAAACGTACCACTACCTCTTCTTCTAGCTCTGGCCATTTCTTACGCGCTTGCGGGTTACTCTTCAGTTTTATCAGTTTATCTTGTCGGCCAAAAGACTGAACAACTTCATAAATCAGCCCTTTTTTCATGGGGATAAGCCAATGTCGATTGATGCCTTGCGAACACCATGCTTGAAGTAAACCTAGGGAGTAAAAGCCTTTGTCGAAGAGCGTTAAGCTGTTATCGGGGGTTGTGTCGATAAGCTGCTCTGCCAGCTTCATTTCATTAACGGTATAACAGCCAAAAGCGCTGCCTGTGATTAAGTGACTGCTCAGCTCCATCTGACAGACCATACGTACCTGTGGGTACTGTGTTTCTTTACCATCCCGATTAGTGGGCTTAGCAAACGCTTCAGCGTTATCTTTTGAGTCTTCTGTTCGCCATAAAACCCCATCAACACCCAGTAACGTAAGTCCGTTCCAGTTTGGTAAGTTAGCCTGTTTGAACCAATGACGTTGCGTACACTCAAAGAGCGCTTTAGCCGCTGACTCACCAAGGTTTTTTCTTCGCTGTGTTAATGCACTTGGAGCAACGAATGGCTTGCCTGTGCGGTCAACAATATCGAGCATATTTACAATGTCAGCCATGGATTTATCGTTATAGATAGCCATGCCAACCAGTAACCATGCCATCGACTCTAAAGTGAGCTTTCGTTTTCTTAGAGTCACGGTATCCGTAAGCTGATAAGCACTATTGATGAGTTCAATGGGCAGGAGGTCTGCGAGTGTTTCAACGTGATTGGGTTTATAACTGTTGATGATGTCGAGGGCTTGAGAAACGTGCATAAAAAAATCCGATAAACAGGGTCTACCGGATTTTTACATACAGGCAGGATCGTTCAACTGATCTGCCGATTAAAGTCTTAACTGATCGGCATTACTGCCTAGGCAGTCTTTTTTGTTATGCCAACCCTTTTTTGATCAGGTATTGATAGGGTAATGCATCGGTTTTTGCGTCAAGCAACTGGTGATCCATAAAGCGGCAGAAGCTGGGAATGTCACGCGTGGTTGAGGGGTCATCCGCCGTAACCAATAACACGTCACCTTCCTGCATCGTACGAATTGTCTTCCTGACCATCATCACTGGCTCTGGGCAGCGTAATCCTTGCGCTTCTAAAGTATGGGTCGCGATATCTGGATTAAAACTCATGGTCAAACCTTATTGGACGTCACTATTTGAGGCGTAGATATTACTGGTGAAGAAAAATTATTCAATAATCACTTGGCAAAAGGATCATTTTGTTATAACTTCGTTAACAAGTTAGTAACAAGTTAAGTGAGGAAATGATGTTAACCAAACTCGATAGACTGACCATCTACGCGGTTTTGTGTTTTATTTCCTTGTGTGCCTTGGGCTTGGGAGAGACTACACAAGCCCAATTAATGCCAGTGGTAGGAACGGCAGCTTCGATTTTCGGTATTTGGCTGGAAATGCGCAGTGAGCAAGATACTACCGAGCAACCACATCGTTAACCAACGTCACTGACTACGCTCAATTACATTCCGACACTATCCCCATTTTTCTTGGGCTTCCCCGCTGAAAGGCGGGATTTTTTTTATCTATTGGTTACACTCTGGTTTATCAGCTATCAACCTCGGAATAGGGTGTGGAATTAGAAGATATCTATCGGCGCGATCTCAATCTTCTGGTCGCTCTGCGTGTGCTCGTTGAAGAGTGCAGTGTTAGTAAGGCAGCAGAGAGATTGAATTTAAGTCAATCAGCCATGAGTCGGATTCTTGGCCGCTTGCGGCATCTGATTGATGATCCTTTATTTACACGCCATGGTCAGCATCTCATCCCGACAGAAAAAGCGTTGGCATTAAATCGTGAACTTGGCGAGCCTCTAGAAACGCTGCGTCAATTATTGTCACCAGCCGAGTTCAACCCTAAGTCTTGTGATCAAACCTTTACGATAGCGACTACCGATTATGCGATGCAGACCATTCTACCTTTTGCTTTGCCGCGTATTTATCAGGAAGCACCAAATGTCGCATTTGAATTCTTGCCGCTGCAACATGAGCGACTTGTTGATCAGTTGACTTATGATGGGGCGGATTTAGCGATTTGCCGCCCAATTCGCTCGGTGGAACCATTGCAAAGTGAGGTATTGGGGCGTGTTGGGGTGCTGTGTTTATTATCGGAACGTCATCCACTAGCTCAATCGTCAATGACACTGCAGGATTATCTCGATTATCCACACTCGATGATTGCGATCAGTGATGGTGTGAAAGCACTGCTTGAACAGGCGTTGGAGGGATTACCTGCACGTCGAATGGTTCTCAGGGCTTATCATCTGGAAGCTGCGTTGGCCATTATTGATACTATGCCGCTCATCATTACGGTTCCGGCTGACTTAGCTTATTTGGTTGCCGAGCGTTACAACCTAGTGGTGAAACCTCTACCGTTTGCTTTTACACCATTTGACTATTCGATGATTTGGCATCCGCGTTGTGAGCATTCACCCGCTCAGGAGTGGCTGCGCAGTATTGTAAAAGAAGAGTGCGGCAAGCTGATTGCCAAGCGAGTAGAAGATATGGGACTCGACAATTCAAGGCCCATATAGGGCCTTGAGTGGATGAAATTACAATTTAATCACCACGCGGCCTGTCACCTGACCATTCGTGATGTCTCCTGCATATTGCACTGCTTGCTCTAGAGTAATTTCGGTACACGCTTGCTCAAAGTAACTCGCAGGAAGCAGTTCAACCAGTTTTTCCCACGCTGCAATACGTTTTTCCAATGGGCAGTTAACCGAGTCCACCCCTTGTAGGCGTACGTTACGGAGAATAAACGGCATCACGGTGGTCGGTAGATCGAAACCGCCCGCTAAACCACAAGCAGCCACTACGCCGTTGTAATCCATTTGAGCCAGTAATTTTGCCAGAACTTTGCTGCCAACAGTATCAATGGCACCTGCCCACAGCTGCTTTTCCAATGGACGAGCGGGTTCTTCAAATTCGCTGCGATCAATGATGCGGCTAGCGCCAAGTTTTTCTAACAGCGGGCCATTTTGTTCCACTCGGCCTGTGACCGCGACCACTTGGTAACCCTGTGCCGCCAACAAGGTGACAGCAACGGAACCCACGCCACCACTGGCCCCTGTGACCAATATTTCGCCATCTTCTGGTTTGATACCGCCGTCAAGCAAGGCTTGCACACACAACATAGCGGTAAAGCCCGCAGTCCCAATCATCATGGCTTGTTTACTCGTGAAACCTTGTGGCATAGGAACTAGCCAATCTGCTTTAAGACGCGCTTTCTGCGCCATACCACCCCAGTGGTTTTCACCCACTCCCCAGCCAGTCAATACGACATCATCACCCGGTTGGTAGCGTGCATCTTCTGAGCTGAGCACTTTACCCGCCAAATCTATGCCTGGAACCATTGGGAATTGACGAATAATTTTGCCTTTGCCAGTGATCGCTAAGCCATCTTTGTAGTTGAGTGAGGAATAGTCGACAGCGATAAGCACCTCTCCATCCGGCAACTGGTTTTCGTTAATCTGTTCGATGCTAGCTAAAGTGCGCTTATCTTGCTGATTTAAAATCAAAGCTTGAAACATGGGGTTCTCCACACGTGGTAAACATTAACTCTAGTCTAGTTCTGATTGTTTTATGAATTAAATGAAACTTTAGCATTATATCTATGCTTAATGTGCATAGTGTTGGTAGGGGTATTGTTTGGGGTAGTAGAAAGGAAGAAAAAGCCCCACAACAAGGTGGGGCGGAGACTATTTGGCGAGGAAGAAACGATACGCAGGGTTATCGGTTTCATCTTTATAGCGATAACCGAGTTCAACTAAATGCTCTGAAAAGCGCACCAGATCTGGTGTATCCAGTTCAAAGCCACACAGCACGCGACCGTAGTCTGCGCCGTGGTTGCGGTAGTTGAACAAGCTGATGTTCCAGTGGGTGCCGAGCATGCTCAAGAATTTGAGTAGTGCGCCGGGGTATTCAGGAAACTCAAAGCTGTACAAACGCTCGGTCAGTGGTTTAGAAGGGCGACCGCCAATCATGTAACGAATGTGCAGCTTAGCCATTTCATCATCGGAGAGATCTTGCACCGGATAGCCGGATTGGCGCAGCTCGTGAATGATGGATTTCAGCTCTTCTGGACCGCCGACTAAACGCACACCGACAAAAATATTGGCCAGTTGGTCGTCACTGTAACGGTAGTTAAATTCGGTGACGGCGCGGTTACCAATAATTTGGCAGAAGTCGAAAAACGCCCCTTTGCGCTCTGGAATGGTCACCGCGAGTAAGCCTTCGCGTTTTTCACCCAGTTCGCAGCGTTCAGAAACATAACGCAAACCGTGGAAGTTGGTGTTGGCACCAGAAAGTACCGTCCCTAACTGCTTACCTTTGAGCTGTTGCTGTTCGGCGAATTTTTTCAACCCAGCCAGCGCCAATGCGCCAGAAGGTTCAGCGATTGCTCGCGTATCTTCAAAGATGTCTTTCACCGCAGCGCAGATTTCATCACTGGAAACCGTCACGTGCCCATCAATGTACTGCTGGCAGAGGCGAAAGGTTTCATCGCCAATTCGTTTTACTGCGACCCCATCAGCAAACATGCTGACTTGGTCTAGCACCACGGGTTTACCCGCATCCAAGGCGGCTTTGAGACAGGCAGAGTCTTCTGGTTCAACCGCGATAACTTGAATCTCCGGCATCAACTGTTTGACCAGTACCGCCACTCCCGCCGCTAAACCACCGCCACCAACTGGCACAAAAATGTAATCCAAGTGGCCATTTTGTTGCAGCATTTCCATGCCAATCGTGCCTTGACCTGCGATCACCAAAGGGTGATCGAATGGCGGTACAAAGGTGTAGCCTTGCTCTTTGGATAAACGTTCTGCTTCGGTTTTGGCTTCATCGAAATTGCTGCCGTGCAGCAGCACTTCGCCGCCAAATCCGCGTACCGCTTCAACTTTAATGTCTGGCGTGGTGCGTGGCATGACGATGGTGGTTTTGATGCCAAGTTTCGTCCCCGACAGTGCCATGCCCTGAGCGTGGTTGCCTGCGGAAGCGGCGATCACGCCCGCGGCTTTTTGTGCTTCGGTTAAGTGCGACACCATGTTGTAAGCGCCGCGCAGTTTAAATGAGTGTACTGGCTGGCGATCTTCACGTTTGATCTGCACTTGGTTACCAATGCGCGCCGAAAGGCGTGGCATGGTTTGCAGTGGCGTGACGTTAGCCACTTCATACACCGGAGAGCGCAAGATCTGGCGCAGATAATCTGCGCCAGTTTGATTGGTTGATCCCATGGCTTAGCCCTCAAGTTTGGACTTATCGCGCACTGCACCTTTGTCGGCGCTGGTTGCCATGCTGGCATAGGCTTTGAGCGCCAAAGAAACGGTACGTTGGCGATCCACTGGTTTCCAGCCGAGTTTATCTTGCTCAGCGCGGCGAACCGCCAGCTCAGACTCACTGACTTCCAGTGTGATCGAGCGGTTTGGAATATCAATCGCGATGCTGTCGCCACTGCGTACCAAGCCAATCGTACCGCCATTCGCGGCTTCCGGAGAGGCGTGACCAATCGACAAGCCGGACGTGCCACCCGAGAAGCGACCATCAGTCAGTAGCGCGCACTGTTTGCCCAGTCCCATCGATTTGAGGTACGTGGTTGGGTAGAGCATCTCTTGCATGCCCGGACCACCTTTTGGACCTTCATAACGAATGACCACGACATCGCCGGCTTTGACTTGGCCGCCAAGAATGCCGCTGACCGCATCTTCCTGACTTTCAAATACCACGGCAGGGCCACGGAATTTGAGGATACTTTCATCCACGCCAGCGGTTTTTACGATGCAGCCATCCAGCGCCAAGTTGCCTTTGAGTACGGCAAGGCCGCCATCTTGGCTGTAAGCATGCGCTTTATCGCGGATACAACCCTCTTGGCGATCGTCATCGAGCGTATCCCAGCGACAATCTTGCGAGAAAGCTTGGGTGGTGCGAATACCCGCAGGACCTGCGCGGAACATAGTACGTACGGCTTGGTTTTCGCTCTGTTTCACATCGTATTGTGCAAGCTGTTCTTGCAGTGACATGCCCAGTACGGTGCGGGTTTGATCGTTGAGTAAGCCTGCACGTTGCAGCTCACCCAAAATCCCCATCACACCGCCCGCGCGGTGCACATCTTCCATATGGTATTTCTGAGTAGAAGGCGCGACTTTACATAAGTGTGGCACTTGGCGAGACATGCGATCGATATCGGTCATATCAAACGCCACATCACCTTCCTGTGCGGCTGCCAACAGGTGTAACACCGTGTTGGTGGAGCCACCCATCGCAATGTCCAGCGCCATCGCGTTTTCAAACGCCGCTTTGTTGGCAATATTGCGTGGCAGAGCCGAAGCATCATCTTGCTCGTAGTAACGTTTAGTTAGCTCAACAATGCGCTGCCCTGCGCTCAAAAATAACTGTTTGCGATCGGCATGCGTGGCGAGTAGTGAGCCGTTACCCGGCTGAGAGAGACCCAGCGCTTCGGTCAAACAGTTCATCGAGTTGGCGGTAAACATCCCCGAGCAAGAGCCGCAAGTTGGACACGCTGAGCGTTCGATCTGCTCACTCTGTGCATCCGATACTTTGGGGTCAGCGCCTTGCATCATGGCATCGACCAGATCGAGTTTGATTATTTGGTCAGAAAGCTTGGTTTTCCCCGCTTCCATCGGGCCGCCGGATACGAAAATCGCCGGAATATTGAGGCGCATCGCCGCCATCAGCATTCCCGGAGTGATTTTGTCACAATTGGAGATACACACCATGGCATCGGCGCAGTGCGCGTTGACCATGTATTCGACCGAATCGGCGATCAGTTCACGCGATGGCAGCGAGTAGAGCATACCACCGTGACCCATAGCGATACCGTCATCGACCGCAATGGTGTTGAACTCTTTGGCAATACCGCCAGCGGCTTCAATTTCGCGCGCAACCAGTTGGCCAAGATCTTTTAAATGCACATGGCCGGGAACAAATTGAGTGAAGGAGTTGACCACCGCAATGATCGGCTTACCAAAATCCTCCTCTTTGACGCCAGTGGCGCGCCATAATGCGCGCGCACCCGCCATGTTACGTCCGTGTGTGGTGGTGGCGGAACGGTACTTAGGCATGGAAACTCCTTACTTCGCTGCTGGGTAAACGTAATCCAACCAGCCCCACTTATCTTCTGTGGTGCCTTTGAACAGGCCAAAGTAAGCATCTTGTACTACCTTGGTGATGGGGCCGCGTTTGCCTGCGCCTACGGTGATCTTATCCACGCTACGCACCGGAACCACTTCGGCTGCGGTACCGGTCATGAAAATTTCGTCGGCCAGATAGAGTGCTTCACGTGAGATGTTGGCTTCGCGCACTTCATAACCCATGTCGCGTGCTAGCGTCATGATCGAATCACGGGTGATACCCGGCAGGATAGAGCTGGTGGTCGGTGGGGTCAGGATCACGCCGTTTTTCACCACGAAAATGTTTTCGCCCGCACCTTCAGAAAGATAACCATCCACACTGAGCGCAATGCCTTCCGCGTAACCGTGGCGACGTGCTTCACCGCCAACCAGTAGAGAAGATAGGTAGTTACCACCCGCTTTTGCCGCGGTTGGAATGGTGTTCGGTGCCGCACGATGCCAGCTTGAAACCATGGCATCCACGCCATTTTCTAGCGCTTCTTCGCCGAGGTAAGCACCCCAAGGGAAAGCGGCAATCATCAGATCCATTTCGGTTCCGACTGGCGGACACACGCCAAGACCCACGTTACCCACATACGCCAATGGGCGAATGTAAGCGTTATCGAGTTTGTTGACGCGTAAGGTTTCGCGCGTCGCTTCCATGATGGTCTCAATCGAATAGGGGATTGGGAAGCGGTAGATTTTGGCTGAATCAAGCAGGCGCTGCGCGTGTTCGCGATGGCGGAAGATGATAGGGCCTTTTGGAGTGTTGTAGCAGCGAACGCCTTCAAACACCGAAGTGCCGTAGTGCATTGCATGGGTGAGTACGTGAACGGTCGCATTCGCCCATGGGATCATCTCGCCATTGAACCAAATATAATCAGCAGTTTTTGTTGCCATGATTGCCTTCCTTATGCGCAAATCTTTTGTTGTAAGTTGTTATTGGGTAGCTCGTCATTTCTGATCGCTGTGACTTCCACAGTACGCACATCCCACAGTTTTTCAATTTGATTGGTCAGGGTCGTGATCGGTCTGTCACTGTCGACAATGATCTCAACGCTGGCGATTTTGCTTTCATGATTTTGGGTTGCCGCGACTTGTTTGATGACAAATCCACGATGACGCGTCACGCGCAAAACGCGCTCTAATAAAACCGGTTTATCGTCCGCTTTAATATCGAGTAGATAACGTTGCATGTGGCCTCTCCCTAGGTGTTCTCAAGCATGTCAGTGTTGGATGCGCCCGGTGGCACCAGTGGCCACACGTTCTCTTCTTCATCAATCAGCACGTGCAGTAGATAAGCGGTTTTGCTGGCGAGCATTTCACGCAGTGCAGGCTCGACTTCTTCTTTGCGGCTGATGGTTTTGCCGGGGATGTTGAAGGCTTTGGCCAGCATCACGAAGTCTGGGTTGTCATCCAAAATGGTTTCGCTGTGGCGACCATCAAAGAACAGTGATTGCCATTGGCGCACCATGCCCAAACGTTGGTTATCCAGTAGCACCATTTTGACGGGGATCTGGCGACGCTTCAGTGTGCCAAGTTCTTGCACGTTCATCATGAAAGAGCCGTCACCGCTGATCAGGATCGATTGATCGTCAGGACGCGCAACCGCAGCCCCCATTGCCGCCGGTAAACCAAAGCCCATGGTGCCAAGGCCTGCGGACGAGATGAAGTTTTGTGGTGCGCGTGGCTGAATGTGCTGCGCTGCCCACATTTGGTGTTGGCCAACGTCGGTCGAGACAATCGAAGAGTCCGGCATCATGTCCGACAGTTGCTTGAGCAGCAGTGGTGCGAAGATGTTGTCGCCCGGATGATCGTAGCGCCATTTGAATCCGCTACGTAGGCTCTCACTATGATGCACCCAAGGGGAGATGTCGTGGCTCAGTTCCAACTGCGGCAGGATGAGGTTGATATCACCGCGCAGTGCCGCATGGGCATGGCGCAGTTTGTTGAACTCAGCGGCATCGATATCGACATGGATCACTTTGGCGTGAGGCGCAAAGGTATCGAGCTTACCTGTCACGCGGTCATCGAAACGCGCGCCAACCGCGATCAGTAAATCACACTCTTGTACGATCAAGTTTGCCGCTTTGGTGCCGTGCATGCCGAGCATGCCAAGATAGTGTGGGTCGTGACGCTCAATGGTGCCCAAGCCTTTGAGTGTGCTGACTGAAGGCATAGGATTGAGGCGTAAAAACTCACGCACTGTGTCTGTGGCATTCGCCAGTTGTACACCGCCACCGACATACAATACCGGGCGCTTACTTTGCGCGAGCAGCGCTTGTGCGTTGGCTAGCTGCGTTGCATCCACATGTGGCATAGCGGGTGGGGTAAAGCTTGGCAAAGCGGAGACCGGCGCTTTGCCGAGCTGTACGTCTTTGGCGATGTCTACCAGCACTGGGCCGGGACGACCCGTTTTTGCAACTTCAAACGCTTCTGCCAGAGTCGGTGCGAGCTCATTGATGTCGGTGACTAAGTAGCTGTGTTTGGTACAAGAGAGCGACATGCCGATCACATCCATCTCTTGAAACGCATCAGTGCCGATGTGTGAGCTGGCAACTTGCCCAGTGATGGCGACGAGGGGAACGGAATCAAGAAAGGCATCAGCCAAACCTGTCACCAAGTTGGTGGCTCCGGGGCCCGAAGTGGCCATGCACACCGCGACTTGTTGAGTTGAGCGCGCCATGCCAATTGCGGCCATGGCTGCACCTTGTTCATGGCGGCAGAGGATGTGCTCAACGCCTCCGTCATACAGCGCATCATAAATCGGCATGATAGCGCCACCAGGGTAACCAAAAACGGTTTTGATGCCCTGTTGTTTTAATGCGGCAACGATTAACTGTGCTCCGGTCATCGTGCCTCCTTATGGCAACAATACGTGTCGCTGCCTTCCTGTGTGTTGTGTTTGCACTTCATGTGCCGCTCCCATTCTTCCTGCTTATTCTGGAGTTATCCCAACTGAGGGTTACCGATTCGGTATTCATCAGTTGCTGGGTGTAACTTATTCAGAATGTGCTTTTTTTGGTCTGTCTGAGTTGTAAAAAAAACCCCCGGACTTTTCAGTGCGGGGGTTTCTTGGATTCGGTTACTTATTTTTCGCCCACTCGCCCCCGCGTCGTCACTAGAATGACCACGATAATTAGGTTAATTAGAGCGTTGATGCGAGCGTTCAAGTTCATAGTAAATTCGTTGTTAAGGTTGAACTAATATCTTACCAATGTGTTTGCGCTTCTAGTGGTAACACACATCTTCGTTACATGACAAGCAAAAACTCATTCTTTTTTCACATTCCCGTTTTATCTCATCACGCTATATAACCCATTCTGTGCTTTTTATCGCCACACCTTCAGGCGCTGAATGCTTTTTGATCAAACACTAAGGGATACAATGGGACTTGCGATCATTCACAGCCGCGCCAGTATTGGTGTGCAGGCACCTCCGGTCACGGTTGAGGTTCACATCAGTAATGGAATGCCGGGGTTTACCTTAGTTGGGTTGCCGGAAACCACGGTAAAAGAGTCACGCGATCGAGTGCGTAGCGCAATCATCAATTCTCGATTTGAGTTTCCGGCGAAACGCATTACGGTCAACTTAGCCCCTGCTGATCTGCCTAAAGAGGGAGGGCGTTTCGATCTTCCGATAGCACTCGGTATTTTGGCGGCCTCGGATCAAATTGCGCGAACTAAGCTGGAAAATTACGAATTTATTGGTGAACTGGCGCTATCGGGTGAAATTCGTGGTGTGAAAGGGGTGTTGCCTGCCGCGCTCGCGGCTAATCAAGTCCATCGCTGTTTAGTGGTGCCACACTGTAATGGTGATCAGGCGGCGTTAGTCGGGAGTGAGCGGCATAAATCGGCGCAAAGCTTATTGGAAGTATGTGCCGATTTGTGTGGCCAGCAGAACCTGTCATTGTTTCAAAGTTCGCCCAGTGTGCAGGAAGTGAGTAGTCATACGCGCGATCTGCAAGACATCATTGGTCAACAGCAAGGCAAACGTGCGTTGGAAATTGCTGCAGCTGGCAATCACAACCTGCTGTTTCTCGGCCCTCCCGGGACGGGGAAAACCATGCTCGCTTCACGGCTGTGCGATTTACTGCCAGAAATGAGTGACGAAGAGGCGATGGAGACGGCCTCGATTGCCTCTCTCACTCAGCAAGAAATTAATCAACACAACTGGAAGTTGCGCCCTTTTCGTGCGCCGCACCATTCAAGCTCAATGGCGGCTTTAGTCGGGGGTGGCACCATTCCGCGCCCTGGTGAAATTTCGCTCGCCCACAATGGACTACTGTTTTTGGACGAAATGCCGGAGTTTGAGCGTAAAGTGCTTGATTCACTGCGTGAACCGCTGGAATCGGGGGAGATTGTGATTTCTCGCGCGCAGGGGAAAACCCGTTTTCCGGCGCGCTTTCAATTGGTCGGCGCGTTAAATCCAAGTCCAACGGGCTACTACGAAGGCAGTCAGGCGCGTGCCAATCCGCAGAGTATTTTGCGCTATTTGAGTCGGCTTTCAGGCCCTTTGTTGGATCGCTTTGATATGTCGATTGAGATCCCAGCGTTACCCAAAGGTACGCTCGCCAATGGGGGCGATCGTGGTGAATCCACCGCGGCTGTGCGCCAGAGAGTGTGGGTAGCGCGTGAGCGTATGTTGGCGCGATCGGGCAAAGTGAATGCTTTGCTGCAAAGTCGAGAAATTGAACAGTATTGCCCTTTGCTTAAAGCGGATGCGGAATTTCTAGAAAGCGCGCTGCATCGTTTGGGTTTATCTATTCGGGCTTACCATCGCATCATTAAAGTGGCGCGAACCATAGCGGATTTGCAAGGTGAAGCGCAGATCGCTCGTCCACATTTGGCCGAGGCGTTGGGCTATCGAGCCATGGATCGTTTACTCAAACAGCTCAGTGCGCAGAACGTCTAGTACTCTGACCTGCTGAGTTCATGTTTCATTACGATGACAAGTTTGTATAATCACACGCTGTTTTTTTACTCATCTTTGAACTGAGAACTATGTTGGCTTACTTGCTCCTTGCGCTGAATGTGACTTTCGTGGTGCTGAACTCGGCACTCCATTCGCTGCTGATCTGCTTTATTGCTTTGATTAAACTCTTGCTGCCGTCAGCGACATGGAAAGCGCAGGCCACACAAGCTGCAAACTGGGTGATGTGGTCATGGGCGAGCGTAAACGCTTGGGTTTTGCAGCTTTCCAACCGCGTGGAATGGGATATTCAAGGCGGTGAAACCCTGACTAAGCAGGGATGGTATCTGCTGATTTCCAATCACTTGAGTTGGACGGATATTGTGGTGCTGTGCTGCGTGTTTAAAGACCGCATTCCAATGCCGAAATTTTTCCTCAAACAGCAACTGCTGTATGTGCCTTTCATTGGTATGGCGTGTTGGGCGCTGGATATGCCGTTTATGCGCCGCTACTCGCGTGAGTATTTGCTGCGTAATCCGCACAAACGCGGTCAAGATTTAGCGACGACGCGCCGTTCGTGCGAAAAATTCCGTTCGGTTCCCACCACAGTCGTAAACTATGTGGAAGGGACGCGTTTTAACTCACAGAAGCAGCAACGTAGCGGCATGGGTTATCAGCATTTATTGCAGCCGAAGACCGGTGGCATTGCCTACACGTTAGCCGCAATGGGTGAGCAGTTTGAGCATATTATTGATGTGACTTTAGCTTATCCCGATAACCGAGCAAAACCGTTTCGCGATTTATTGATGGGGCGTATGCAGCGCATTGTGGTGCACATTGATTTGCTACCGGTAGATGCCCAAGTACAGGGTGATTATTTCACCGATAAGCAGTTTAAGCGTCAGTTCCAGTTATGGTTGAGTGAGATTTGGCAACGTAAAGATCAGCGCTTAGAGCAGATTTATAAGTCCGAATAATGATGAGATTTGAATAACAAGAAGGGAGCCATTGGCTCCCTTCGTTTTTCCAACACTTGAGTATCGGTTTGAATTACTGCTTTTGAGTCAGCAGGAAATTCACTAGTTCAAAATATTCATCAAGCGACTTTACCGATTGACCTTGCACAAGGTAGCGATTATTGACGATAACGGCAGGTACACCCGTTAAACCACTGTCTTGGAATAGTTTGTCAAAACGGCGCACCATAGAGTCAACCGCAAAACCGTTGTAAGCCGCATCAAATTTCGCCGCATCCACACCCTCATCGAGGAAGATTTGACGCAGTTCTTGTTCGTCTTTCGGTGGCTTACGTAGCGTGTGGATACGGTTAAACATCACAGGAACCATTTTATCTTCCACTTCCAGTGCAATCATCGTAGCGTAAGCTTTGCTCATCGCCTTACCCATCGCACCGCCCATGAAAGAGACATGGTTTTTCTGCAGCTTCACGCCTTCTGGAAGCTTTTGCTTCAACTGAGCAATAATCGGCTCGAAAGTATTACAGTGTGGACAATAGAAGGAAAAGAACTCACTGACCATCGGTGTAGAAGATACGGGCGTTTTCAGTACTTGATAATGCTCGCCTTCTTTAAATTGAGCAGCATAGGCTGAAACGCTTAACATCAGAGTTGCAACCAGTGCAAACAGCTTTTTCATGACTTTCTCCATTGAATTTTATTGTGTTTGCTTACCACTGCGGTTGCAGTGACAGCGGGGATTCTTGCAGAGCGGCAATCTGCTCTTTGAAAGCGAGAATTTGATTCTCCCAATATTTCGCATCGTTAAACCAAGGAAATGCGACAGGGAAAGCCGGATCTTGCCAGCGTTTTGCGAGCCATGCCATGTAGTGCACCATGCGTAGACCACGTAAAGGCTCGATTAGTTTCAATTCTTGGTGATTAAAATCGCAAAACTCTTGGTAACCTTCAAGCAAGATATCCAATTGCAGCAGTTTTTCTTGCCGATCGCCGTGCAGCAGCATCCACAAATCTTGAATGGCTGGGCCATTACGTGCGTCATCCAGATCGACAAACATTGGGCCATCGCGCCATAGAATGTTGCCGGGATGGCAGTCTCCATGCAGACGGATCTGAGGTTGGGTCGTGACCCAATGCTGCTTGATTTCAGCAATCAACATATCGAGATCATGAAAAAATACCCGCTGCAAATGAGCAGGAATACAGTGGCTGTACTCAAGGATGTGCCTTGGTTGATGCAGATATTCATCCAGCGAGAGCGTGGGGCGATGGATGAATGGCTTGCTTGCCCCGACTTTATGAATGCGACCAAGAAAGCGGCCGACCCATTCGAGATGTTGTTCATTATCCACTTCGTATTGGCGTCCGCCCATACTGTTGAACAGAGCAAATCGATAGCCTTGGTAGTGATGTAAGGTCGCACCATTGAAAGCTAGCGGAGGTACGATAGGGATCTCTTCTTGCTCCAATTCTAAAGCGAAATCGTGTTCTTCTTGGATCTGTTCGTTGCTCCAGCGCTGTGGGCGATAGAACTTCACCACAAAACGACGGCGTTCTTCATCGGTAAACTGGTAAACGCGGTTTTCATAGCTGTTGAGCGGCAAAAAGCCCGACTCGGCGCGAATACCGATACTTTCCAGCGCATACCAAATGAGATCTGGGGTTAAAGCATCAAAGTGAAAAGTGGCTTGGATCATTGAATAAAAAGGGCTCATTACTGAGCCCTTTTCCATACTGATGTAGGTCAGAGCTTTTGAATAAACCGGCTCTCGACTTCAAGGGTAAATTGGTGGCTTTCATCGTGCAGTATAAACTGAATTGTGATTACCGCAGAGCTAAGATTTTCGGGTTTGACACCAAGGCTCATCGGGAGATTGAGGACTTCTCCAGGTTGAACGACGATCGTTTGTTTACCGTACCAAGAGACCTGATCCAATCCTTTTACCGAGAGCTGATAGGTTTGTGGCTGCTGGGTTTTATTGATCACTTTCAGGTTGTAAGTGTTTTCAATTTCACCGGAGCCGTTGGTTCTAAACAACTGGGTACGATCACGTAATACTGAGAGCCCGGCAGGGTCAACCGAGGCAACTTGGACAAAGAACAATCCAATCATGACCAGTAGCACGGCTCCATAGCCAAGCAGTTTCGGGCGCAATACTTTGGTGTGCTTGCCTGAGAGACGATGTTCGGTTGTGTAATTGATTAGCCCTTTTTCGTAGCCCATGCGCTCCATGGTGTTGTCACAAGCATCAATACACGCACCACAGTTAATACACTCGTATTGCAGGCCATCTCGAATATCGATACCGGTTGGGCAGACTTGTACACACAGATCACAATCAATACAGTCACCAAGCCCTAATGCTTTCGGATCCGCTTTACGAGCGCGCGGGCCGCGTTGTTCGCCGCGTGCGGCATCGTACCCCACGATAAACGTATCTTTATCGAACATGGCGGATTGAAAACGTGCGTAAGGACACATGTGGATGCACATAATCGAACGCATCCAACCTGCATTTCCGTAAGTACAGATGGCAAAAAACATCACCCAAAACACGGGCCAAAAGGTGGAGTTAAAAGTGAAGAAATCAATGACAAGTTCGCGAACAGGGACAAAATAGCCTACGAAGGTAAACCCAGTGACTAGCGCAATCGCAAACCAAGCCAGATGTTTAAGGGTTTTACGTGCAACAAGTTCTGCCGTCATTGGACTGTTGTCTTGTTTGCGTCTTTTGTTGGCATTGCCTTCCAGTTTCTCTTCAAACCAGATGTACATAAAAGTCCATACGGTTTGCGGGCAGAGATAACCACACCAGACTCGGCCTAAGAAGGTGGTGATAAAGAACAGACCAAAGGCGGCGATCATAAACAGCAGCGCGAGCAGAGTGAGATCTTGTGGGTAGAGAGTGGTACCAAAGAAGTTAAATTGTTGATTTCCGATATCAAGTAAGATGGCTTGTCGATCGCCATAAGAAATCCATGGTACTAACCCAAACAGGAGCAGCAGAAACCAGCCACCATAACGGCGTAATTTCTGATAAGTACCTTTACTTTCACGAACATAGATGCGATTGCTGGGGTTAAAGCGATCTCCGCCCTGGCCTTTGTGGGTCTTGGGGTTGAACACTTTGGGAGTCACATCTTTGACATCGATTTTATCCTGACTCATGACACTATCCTTTCTGGGCATTCGGTGTGATTTCTGTTGTTCACACTCAAATACATTGCTCATTCCCTCAGTAAGAAGGCTAGAGGGGGCTGATTACTTTTTAGGGCGTAAGTATAGCGTTAATCTCCAGTTTATTTCTTTAAGGCAATCAACCTTTAACAACAAATTTCCTTACATTTCTTCACGATATTAACCAAGTAATAAAAAAGCGGCCAAGGCCGCTTTTGTGCAATTTTCTGTCGATTAAACAGGGGAGTGGGATTATTTGATTACGCCACGGGCGCGTAAAATCGCCGTTTTGAAATCATCTTCATAATCCTTTTTCAGCCCAGGAATCACTTCATCTTTGGCGCTATTGCGCATTTTTAGATGATAGATCAGCACATCGTCGGTGAGATCTTCCAGTGCACCTTGATAACCCGCTTCTTGAGCCAGCTTCAGAAGAAATTGAATCAGATTAAGTTCGGAATCTTTGTGCCACTCGGGCTCAAGTAGTTGTAGCAGTTCTTCTACGCGATGACATTTCATGACTTTCTCCACAATTTTTATAGTGATTTGTGGCTAAAGGTATCAAAAGCGTTGGGTAATACCAATTCATCGGCAAGAAAAAAGCGCAGATTAACTGCGCTTTCTGATTAAGCTGCCTGAACCACTTTGGTTTCGGGGGATGCGGTCAACGCATTTCTTTCAACCAGCGTGGGGGCTGTTGCTGTCTTTTTTGCAACTGGAGCCACTGCAAAACCACTGCGGCGACGCATTGCACTACGGTTTGTGTGTGAAAACCTGACGGTTGTTGGGCGCATGACATAACCTAACTGTCAGGCATATCCATTGCCGATGGTAAACCCTGAATCATTATGAGTGGAGCTTAGTAACAGGACGAAACCTCGATTCACTCTTTTGGCGATTGCCGATCCGAACAATGAGACAGGAATAATGATATGCGTTCATATCGTTGATAGATTAGCACCAGTTACTAGAATGATCGATAGTTGACCAATTTTGCGTAACATTTATTTTTATCTGCGTCGATTGAGTGAGATTTCGGTTCGTTTTTACTATGCAGTTCTCACTGCTGGAGGTGTGTATGTCGTTTATCAAGAAAACCCTAGCGAGTTTTGGGATTGGTTCAGCCAAAGTGGATTCAGTGTTGCAGCAAGAAGTGCTCTACCCCGGTCAGTCGGTTAAAGTGATCATCCATGTTTATGGTGGTGCCTCTGCCCAAGAGATCGATAATATCGATCTTAAACTTTGCTGCCGGTATATCGCGGAAGCCGCTGATGATCGTGGTCAGCAACAGGGACAGCAGATCCGTCGCATCCCTCACACTTACACTCTCGCCAGTTGGTCACTTCCGTATGCATTTACGATTGAGGCAGGTGAAACCCGAGATTTTGATATTGAGCTCGATATTCCTTGGAACACGCCAGTAACAATAGGGGAGGCCAAAGTCTGGTTGGAAACGGGGTTGGATATCACGATGGCGCTCGATCCGACGGACAAAGATACTCTCACTGTGCGCCCTGATCCGATGATGGATGCTATTTTTAGTGCGCTTGAAGCACAAGGTTTGCGTTTACGTCAGGTGGCGTGTGAACAAGCACAAGGCTTTGCTTTGCCCTTTGTTCAAGAGTTCGAATTTGTCCCTACCACTGGGCCTTTTCACGGTCGTTGGCGTGAAGTGGAAATTGCAGCCTATCGTGATCATGAGAAACTTCAACTTTGGTTTGAGGTGGATCGCTATCAGCGTGGGGCATCTGGTATGTTAGCGAGTTTACTTAGCCGCGGAGAATTGAAGCGTGAGTTAACCTTGTCAGCACACTCGTCACCCCATGAGGTTGGCAAGCAAGTGGTTCAATTTCTCGATCAAACGTGCTGATCAGTGTATGAATTTTTAGCTAACACATGTACGCTCAATGTGCGATACTAACGGCAACTTTCAGGCTCGGATCGCGTGTATATGTCCAATAGTTACGGTTTTAAGGAAGAAGTCGCCAACGCCATTAGCCATGGTGTAGGGCTGCTTTTAGGGATAGTGGGTTTAGTGCTGCTGTTGGTCAAAGCGCTTGATCATCAAGCGGATGCTTTGACGATTACCAGCATGAGTATTTATGGCGGCAGTATGATTGCGCTATTTTTAGCATCAACGCTTTATCATGCTATCCCTTACCGACGTGCGAAGCGTTGGCTCAAAACCTTTGACCACTGTGCTATTTATCTGTTGATTGCCGGCAGCTATACGCCGTTTTTATTGGTGAGTTTGAGAACACCATTGGCGGTTGGGTTGATGATCGTTATTTGGTCGCTGGCATTGATTGGCATCCTAATGAAGATCGCGTTTGTTTACCGCTTCAAAAAGCTCTCGCTAGTGACTTATCTGACTATGGGTTGGCTTTCGCTGATCGTGATTTACCAGCTTGCCATTCATCTTGAGGTGGGTGGGCTAACTCTGCTGGCGGCGGGTGGACTTATCTATTCGCTGGGCGTGATTTTCTACGTGGCCAAACGGATTCCTTACAATCATGCCATTTGGCATGCCTTTGTACTGGCGGGGTGTGCGTGCCATTTCTTAGCCATCTATCTGTATGTTGATCCTATCTAACCTGGGCGTGCGCTATTCTCAAAAGGCGCGCTAACGGGTTAGCGCGTCTCGACTTGCTGAATGGTTACGTGCAGCGGGTACTCAGGTTGCTGGTCAACGATGAATTCCAGAGGTTTCCCTGCCACGGAGGTGTGTGGGCGTAGATAGGTCTCGGCCATGCGTTTGATCGACTGCCAAACCGTCACTTCTTGCTCATCACACCAAACCCCTTGTGCATCTTGCACTCGCACCGTTAAACGCACGGCAATCACGGCTTGACTGCTTTGGTTGGTGATGGCGCTATCGAGTTTGAGTTTACCTTGTTCATAGCGTGGGTTGCTGAGTACCACATCCACCCCCGAATCACTCAGTTGTAATATCGGTCTATTGTCCCCCACTTTGACGGTTACGGTAGAGAGGGTTGGTTGAAGAATGACTGGCACGACAGCTACGGACGTGGTGCTGCCGGCTGGGTTTTCTGACACATAATGCCAAGTGAAATCATCATTAAGCTGCACAGAACGGCCATCTTTCAGCTGCAGTATTTCTGTGGCGAAAGCCTGTAGAGTCAGGCTGGCTAATCCAACCGCCCAAACTAACTTTTTCATCATCACTTTTCTTCTTGTTAGTGGCGCCAGAAGGCGGGGAAAAACAGCACTAAGATGGTGAGAATCTCTAAGCGTCCCATCAACATACCGAAGCTCAATAACCATTTTGCCGCATCAGGCAACGGCGCAAAATTACCGGTTGGACCGATCACGGTTCCCATTCCTGGGCCGACGTTAGCCACCGCGGTGACGGCACCCGAAATGCTAGTGATGGAATCCAAACCCATTGCGGAGAGTGTGCCTGCCAGTACCACGATAGTGATAAAAAACGTCAAGCCAAACGCAACCACCGAGCGGATGATCTCCTCGTTGACTGGACGCTTGTTATAGCGCTGGATAAAAATGCCAGAAGGGTGGATAAGGTTCAGCAGTTGCTTTTTGAGTAGTGCCATCGCGATCTGGAAGCGGAATACCTTGATCCCACCAGAGGTCGAGCCAGAGCAGGCGCCGGCCATCAATAAGAACGCAAAAATCGTTGAGGGAAGAGCGCCCCAAGCGGTGAAATCATCCAGACCATAACCGGTTGTTGTGACGACGGAAACGATGTTGAACATCGAAACTCGGAGTGCGTCTAAGATGGTATAGCCGTTATGCAGCCATAACCAAGTGGCGACAATCAAGCTCGAAACCATAAACAGCCAGAAGAAGCCGCGGACTTGCTCATCTTTAAAGAGGGCGCGAGGGCTCTGTTTACGTAACACTTGCACGAAAAGTAAAAAAGGTAAACCGCCGAGAAACATAAAGAGTGTTCCCACCCAGTGTGCACCATGCGAAAAACGATTCATCGAACTATCACTGGTGGAATACCCACCAGTTGAAAGTGTGGTAAAGGCGTGGTTGATTGCTTCAAAAGGGGTCATCCCAGTGGCGATGTAACCGACAAAACATAAGCCAGTCAGTACGAGATAGACTGCCACAATATTTTTTGCCACGGTTTTTGCGCGTGGGCTGCTTTTATCCGACCAATCTGAGGATTCGGTTTGGAACAGCTTCATCCCCCCCACATTGAGCATTGGGAGTACCGCTACCGCCATTACGATAAAGCCCACACCACCTAACCATTGCAAGATGGAACGCCACAGCAGAATACTGGGTGGCATATCGTCCAAGCCGCTGAGTACCGTGGAGCCTGTCGTGGTCAAGCCAGACATGGTTTCAAAATAGGCATCGGTAAAGCTGATGTGGTTGATAAACACAAAAGGCAGAGCGGCAAACGCGCTGGCAATCGTCCATACCAAGCTGGTGATCAAGAACATATCGCGAACATTGAGGCGAAAACTGTCCGTACGACCAATGCTTAGGCAGAGAAAGGCAACCAGATGGGTAATGATCACCGCTTGTGCGAAATCAAGGAAACCACCGCTACCGGTGAAAAAAGCGACCAGTGTCGGCACATACATAAAGAGGGCGAGTTTCGATAACACCAGCCCGATGATAAAGGTAATGGGGCGTAAGTTGAGCATGACGCCAGCCCTTACAAGAAGAATGGGCTCGGCTGGAATAGAGCTTCCACGTCGGGCACATATTTTTTATCAACCAAGAACATGACGACGTGGTCGTCTTGCTCGATAACGGTGCGGTCATGGGCAATCAGCACTTCTTCACCGCGCACAATGGCACCAATGGTCGTACCCGGTGGCAGTTTGATATCACCCACTGCGCGCCCTACGACTTTTGACGTCGCTTCATCGCCATGTGCAATCGCTTCGATCGCTTCTGCAGCGCCACGACGTAATGAAGAGACGTTAACAATGTCGGCACGACGCACGTGAGTTAACAGGGCAGAGATGGTCGCTTGCTGTGGTGAAATGGCCACATCAATCACGCCACCTTGAACTAAGTCGACATAGCCGCTGCGTTGGATCAGCACCATGGCTTTTTTGGCACCCATGCGTTTGGCAAGCATGGCCGACATGATGTTGGTTTCATCTTCGTTGGTGAGCGCGATAAACACATCAACCTGATCAATGTTCTCTTCCGAGAGCAATTCCTGATCGGCGGCATCGCCACAGAACACGATGGTGTTTTCCAACTCTTCAGAGAGCTGCTCAGCACGCTGGTAACTTCGCTCAATCAACTTCACGCTGTAAGTGTGTTCCAAGCGTTTTGCAAGGCTTGCACCTATGTTGCCGCCGCCGACAATCATGATTCGGCGATAGGGTTTTTCTAGGCGCTGCAACTCACTCATTACTGAGCGAATGTGGTTGCTGGCTGCGACGAAAAACACTTCGTCATCGGCTTCTATAATCGTGGTGCCTTGCGGACGGATGGGGCGGCCTTGGCGGAAAATCGCCGCCACACGAGTATCGATGTGTGGCATGTGATCACGCAGGGCAGAAAGGGCGTTACCGACCAGAGGACCACCGTAATACGCTTTGACTGCCACAAGGCTAACTTTCTCTTCCGCGAAGCTCACCACTTGCAATGCGCCAGGGTATTGGATCAAGCGCTCGATATAACTGGTGACCAGTTCTTCCGGTGCGATCAAGTGATCAACCGGTACAGCCCCTGATTGGAACAGTGCTTCTTTTTCTGCCAGATACTGCGGAGAGCGAATACGGGCAATTCGGTTGGGCGTGTTAAACAGAGTAAAGGCCACCTGACAAGCCGCCATGTTGGTCTCATCAGTGTTGGTGACGGCAACCAGCATATCGGCATCTTGTGCGCCTGCTTCACGCAGTACATCGGGATGGCTGGCATGACCATTGACCACCCGTAAATCATATTTATCTTGTAAATCGCGCAGTCGGTCAGCGTTTTTATCGACAACAGTAATGTCGTTATTTTCGCCCACCAAGTTTTCGGCGAGCGTGCCACCGACTTGTCCTGCACCAAGAATGATGATTTTCATAACCTGTTCTCTTTGTTTACTTACGCCCAAGGTGAGTGAAGACTCACCTTGGTTGACCGAATCAGTTCTGTTTGCTTAACACGGCGTAATAGAAACCGTCCATTGCTTCTTCTCCCGGAAGAATCTGGCGGCCGGGCTGTGCAGGATCGGAACCTACCAAGCTTGCTTCTGGCGTGCGTTCAAGGAACGCTTTGACCTGTAAGCAGTTTTCTTGAGGTGTGATCGAGCATGTTGCGTACACCAAAGTACCACCGGGTTTGAGTTGTTGCCACATCGCATCCAAAATTTCGCGCTGTAGCTCGGCTAATGCGGTGATATCGTCTGCGCGGCGCAGCCATTTGATGTCTGGGTGGCGACGAATGACCCCAGTTGCTGAGCAAGGGGCATCTAGCAAGATGCGGTCAAACTGTTCGCCTTGCCACCACTGTTGCGGGTAACGCGCATCACCACAAATCACTTGGGCATTGAGTTGCAAACGCTGCAGGTTTTCTTGCACGCGTTTCAGGCGAGTTTCATCGCAATCAATGGCCACGACTTGGCTACCAGGTGTGTGTTCCAGAATGTGCGCGGTTTTGCCACCGGGCGCGGCGCAGCAATCTAAAATCAACTCTCCGGCTTTAGGGGCGAGGTAAGTCAGTGCTAACTGCGCGGCCGCATCTTGTACTGAAACCCATCCATCCGCGAAACCGGGCAGTTGGTGCACATCGCAAGGTGTTTCCAAGCAAAGAGCGTCTTCGGCTTGGGAATGTGGTGTGCAGGTAATATCCGCTTGCTCTAGCAGGGCTTGATATTCAGCACGGGTGTGGTGTTGGTGGTTAACACGTAGCCACATTGGCGCTTTGCTATTGTTGGCTTCTACAATCTGCTGCCACTGCTGTGGGTAGCTTTCTTTAAGGAGCTTGAGTAGCCAGCCAGGGTGACCGTAGCGACCGGCATCATGACTGGTCGCTTGAGTATCCAAACGTTCTTGATCGCGCTGATAGTTACGCAGTACGGCGTTAATCAATCCACGTAGGCGCGGGCCTTTTAGATCCTGTGCGCCTTCAACCGTTTCCCCAACAGCCGCATGGGCGGGAATACGCATAAAGCTTAATTGGTATAAACCCACCAGAATCAGAAAGTGGAATACGCGTTGTTTGCCTTTCAACGGTTTTTCCATCAGAGCTTGGCTGATGGATTCCAAACGCGGTAATTGGCGCAAAACGCCGTAGCAGATCTCTTGCAGCAGGGCGTGATCTCGCGGTCTGATTTGCTGCTGAGCCGCAGGCAAAGCATTGGACAGGGATTGCCCTAAATCAACCACTTGGTAAAGAGCCGACGCAGCAGCAGCACGAACATTCATAATAAAACCTAAACAAAAAGCGGAACCCTAGCGATGATAGGCTAGGGTTCGGGATTAACTGAGTTGAGCGCCGACACGAAACCAGTCAGCACGTGCATTGAGAATATCTTGTACTGGCAAGGCTTTCTTGCCCGGAATTTGCAGGCTTTCGAGCACCAACACGCCTTGTCCGGTTGCAACGTAAATTCCGCTCTTATCCGCTTGGAGAATCGTACCCGGAGCTTGAGTAACCGCTCGGGTTTCCACTCGGGCCTGCCAAACTTTGATGCTGTTTTCTGCGACTTCAAAGTGGCTCATTGGCCATGGATTAAAGGCACGAATACAGCGCTCAATATGTGTCGCTGCATCACTCCAGTTAATACGCGCTTCTTCTTTGCTGAGTTTATGCGCGTAGTTCGCCAATCCATCATCTTGTTTGACCGCAACCGCTGTGCCTTGAGCGATATCTTGTAAGCATTCGAGCAGCGCTTGTGGACCAAGTTCTGCCAGTTTGTCGTACATCGAGGCACTGGTGTCGCTCGCTTCAATCGGCAGCGTCGCGATTTTCAGCATATCGCCCGTATCAAGGCCGACATCCATCTGCATGATGGTCACGCCAGTTTCGCTATCACCCGCCCAAATTGAACGTTGGATCGGTGCAGCACCACGCCAACGAGGCAGAATAGAACCATGCACATTAATACAGCCAAGTTTAGGCGTATCCAAAACCACTTTGGGCAGTAGCAAGCCATAAGCGACGACCACCATTAAATCGGCGTTGAGTGCGGCAAGCTGTTGCTTAGACTCTTCAGATTTAAAGTTTTCAGGTTGATACACTGGAATGTTGTGTTCTAGTGCAAGGGTTTTGACTGGGCTAGCAGTGAGTTTTTTGCCGCGACCCGCTGGGCGATCGGGCTGGGTGTAGACCGCAATGATCTCGTGCTCCGAAGACAACAACGCCGCCAAGTGACGGGCGGCGAAGTCCGGAGTACCTGCAAAGACAATACGTAGTGATTGGCTCAAGGTTACCTCACAGTAAATTATTTTTTCTCGTTGAAGCGTTTGATTTTCTCTAGCTTCTCTTTAATGCGGTTGCGTTTTAGCGGTGACAGATAATCAACAAACAGCTTACCCGCGAGGTGATCGAGTTCGTGCTGTACACAGATAGCCAGTAGGTCATCTGCATCAAACTGATACTCTTGACCATTGCGATCCAGCGCTTTTACAGTCACTTCTGCGGCGCGAGGCACTAAAGCTCGCGCACCCGGGACGGACAAACAGCCTTCTTCAATGCCATCTTCACCGCGCTTTTCGATGATCTCTGGGTTAATCAACACCATTGGCTCATCACGGGTTTCAGAGATATCGATCACGACGATACGTTGATGAATATCGACTTGGGTCGCCGCTAAACCGATGCCTTCTTCGGCATACATGGTTTCCAACATGTCATCGACAATTTGTTGGATTTCAGGGGTGACTTTCTCGACCGGTTTCGCAACGGTGCGCAGCCGATCATCTGGGAATGTTAATACTTGCAATACAGACATATACACTCGAAATGTTGAACTGTGCCGAAACAGCTTAATGCGTGTTGGCTCAATTCTAGACATTTTATGACCCAAATGACAGCATCCGGACGTGATTTCTCCAATACCCCATTATTTTTTCGACCAAGGAAGCAAGGTCATGGCACGACTAACCCGTTATATTGCCTGCGCTTTATTACCTTTCACATTACTCGGTGAATCGGTAATGGCGGATGAGCAAACTCCACTGACTCTTAAACACAATGCTCCAACCACCTATACCGTGGTGAAAGGCGATACCTTGTGGGATATTTCTGCTTTGTACCTTGATAGCCCTTGGTTGTGGCCAAGGCTTTGGCAGATCAACCCAGAGATTGATAACCCTCATCTCATTTATCCTGGCGACAAACTGACCTTAATTTGGCGTGATGGGCAACCGGTACTGAGTTTAAAACCGATGCGTAAACTGAGCCCACAAGTGCGAGTGTTGGAAAAGCAGGCCGTTCCTACCGTGCAAGAAGGGTTAGTGTTACCTTATTTGCAGTCTGACCGCTTGATTGCGCAAACCGCCTTGCAACAGAGCGTGCGTGTGATTGGATCGAGTGATGGCCGTAAATATTTGACCAAGCAAGATCAGCTGTACATTACTGGGGTACAAACCGAGAAGAAGTGGGGGATTTATCGCGAAGTCGCACAATATCAGCGTGATGATGACGTCATGGTTGCGCTGCGCTTGGTGGCGCTGGGCGAGTTGGCGATGACTGGGGGCAATTTTAGTGGCCTCAGCTTGCAAGAGCAAAACCAAGAGATTTTGGCTAACGATATTGCATTACCAGAAGTGGATATTGAAGAGCGGCAACTCTCAACGACGTTTTATCCGCAGCCAGCTCCAGTGGGGAGCGAAGCGCATATTCTCGGTTCGCTAGAAGGCAGCCAGTATGCGGGGCAGAATCAAGTTGTGGTGATGGATCAAGGCAGTAGTGATGGCCTTGCGCAGGGCAGTATGTTTGAACTGTACCAAGCGGGTGTGAAAGTCAGCGATAAGGAAGGTCAGTTTACTTACCAACAAGAAGGTTCGGATGCGGATGTGCAATTGCCGAGTCTAAAAGTCGGTACTTTGATGGTGATCCGCCCTTATGAACGCTTTAGCTTAGCATTGATTACCAATAGCTCGGCACCGATTAACCAAGAGATCATTGCGGTTTCTCCGCAGTCGACAAGCTCTGAGCCCAAAACGGAGGTTGCCCAATCGACTGAACAAGCTCAATCGGTCGATGATGCGAGTTAATGAAGGATCAGGACTTAGCCATTTGGCTCGCGCTTAGCTTTACTCCCAAACTGGGTAGCAGGACGATTTCCCATCTCCTTGCTACCCAAACGCCAACTCAGTTGCAAAGCCTGACACCTAAACAGTGGCTAGCACTTGGGCTCAAATCAGAACAATTGGTGTATTTAACCACAGAAGCCGCCAAGCAAGCAGAACAGTGTTTGCAATGGCGGGATGGTGCGAAAAACCGCTACATAGTGACGCCGCATTGCGCGCTTTATCCCCGCTTATTAAAAGAAATTTCAGTACCACCTCCAGTATTGTTTATTGAAGGGTTATGGGAAGTTTTACATGATCCCGCTGTTGCCATCGTCGGCAGCCGTGACGCTACGATTGATGGTCGGCAGATTGCGCGGCAGTTTGCAGGTGAGCTAGCTCAATCAGGGTTAGTGGTGGTGAGTGGTCTTGCGTTGGGGATTGATGGATATGCCCATGATGGTGCTTTGCAAGCACAAGGGCAAACTGTAGCCGTGCTAGGCTCAGGCTTAACTCATATTTACCCCAAGCAGCATCAAGCGCTGGCGCAGCGAATTCTCACGCAAGGTGCTTTGGTGTCGGAGTTTGCCCCTTTTGTCCCCCCTAAAGCGGATCATTTTCCACGGCGTAACCGGATTATCAGTGGGTTATCGTTGGGGGTGGTGGTGGTTGAAGCGGCGGAGAAGAGTGGCTCTCTTATCACCGCGCGTTATGCGGCAGAGCAGGGGCGTGAGGTTTTTGTTATTCCTGGTTCGATTTACAATGCTGCTAGCCAGGGCAGTAATCAGTTAATTCGCCAAGGCGCCTGTTTAGTGCAAAGTGTGCAACAAATTCATCAAGAGCTCAAAAATGCGCTCACTTGGTCACTCTCTGAGCGGGTACCTTACCAACCCACACTTTTTTCTGCTCCGCAGGGCGATGAAGAATTGCCATTTCCCGAGCTGTTAGCTAACGTAGGAGTAGAGGCTACACCTATTGATATTCTTGCAAGCCGGACCCATATACCGGTTCAAGATGTCATGATGCAGCTCTTGGAGCTTGAGCTCCTTGGGCATGTGGTTGCAGTACCTGGTGGCTATATTAGAAAGGGGAGAGGCTAGCTATGATGATGGATATTTTGATGTATCTGTTCGAAACCTATATCCATAGCGATGCTGAATTGCAAGTGGATCAGGACCAGCTAGAAGATGAATTGCTGCGTGCTGGGTTTCACCAAAAAGACATCTACAAAGCCCTCCATTGGTTGGAAGAACTGGCGGCTTTGCAACAGACCGATGCACAAACCGCGATTGCGAAAAGCGCCCCAACCTCGATGCGTATTTATGCACCGGAAGAGATGGAGCGTCTTGATCTCGAATCGCGTGGTTTTCTGCTGTTTCTCGAACACATCAATGTATTAACTCCCGAAACGCGTGAAATGGTGATTGACCGTGTTATGGGGCTGGAAACGGATGAGTTTGAGCTCGATGACCTAAAATGGATCATCCTGATGGTGCTGTTCAATGTGCCGGGTAATGAAAACGCTTATACCTTGATGGAAGAGCTGTTGTACAGCCAAGAACAAGGCATTTTGCATTAAGCCTGTGAATTGTCTATGAGCAGTAAAATCGACCCACAATTGTTTGCCGCCCATGAACATGCGCTGCAATCTTCACCTTGTCCCCAATGTGGCGCAGAGTTACAACTGCGCCACGGTAAACATGGGCCTTTTCTAGGCTGTACTGCGTATCCGGATTGTGACTACATTAAGCCTTTGCATCAAAATGATGGTCATATCATCAAAGAGTTAGGCGTGCCTTGTCCTGAGTGTGGACATGAGCTGGTGCTACGCCAAGGTCGCTACGGGATGTTTATTGGCTGTAGCCATTACCCGCAGTGCCATCATATCGAATCAATGGACTCGTCCAATCAACCAGACGCATCACTGGACATCGCTTGCCCTGAATGTGGCAAAGGTCATCTCATCGAACGTAAATCTCGCTTCGGTAAACTCTTTTATGCTTGTGATGCTTACCCTAAATGCAAGTTTGCGCTCAACGCTAAGCCGATTGCTCAGGCTTGTGCCATGTGCGGCTTTACGGTGATGGTTGAGAAAAAGAGCGCGGCAGGTATCCGTTATCAGTGCGCCAATCGTCAGTGTGGGCATATTCAGGACAGTTAACCTCGGTTTTTGCCCATCGCATAAAAATTAAAGCCGCGTTAGACGCGGCTTTATTGCATTAGTGAAGTATGGATTAAGGCTGAATTTCCTTTGCTACTGCGTGTACGGCAGGAAAAGCCTTCTCATCTAACACGGTCGCTAATTGGCACAGTTTACGTTGCAACTCACCACTGTAATCGGCGGTCACATTGATGTGTCCCATTTTTCGCCCTGGACGTTTGGCCTTACCGTACCAGTGTACATGGCAACCTTCCATTGCCAATACTGAAGAGGGGAGTTGGTCTTCACCAAGGATATTGATCATTGCGGTTTCACGAACCAGTTTGGTGCTACCCAGTGGCAAACCACATACCGCGCGTAAGTGATTTTCGAATTGGCAGGTTTCCGCGCCTTGTTGAGTCCAGTGACCGGAGTTATGAACTCGTGGTGCGATTTCATTGATCAGTAACTTGCCTTGCACTTCAAAAAATTCCAGCGCTAATACACCGACATAGTTAAGCTGCTCAGCCACCGCTTTAAACATCGCTTCCGCTTGGGTTTGCAGTTCGGGTGCATCAATCGCAGTTGACAGGCTTAGCACGCCTTGGGTATGGACGTTTTCTGCTAAAGGATAAACCACAATATCACCTGCGACGTTGCGAGCACCCACTAGTGATACTTCGCGATCAAAAGCCACAAATTCTTCTGCCACAATCGCTTGTTCTGGATTTGCTTCAAGATACTGTGCTAACTCACCCCAGATATTGTCGACCTGAGCTTGTTCTTTTAAACGCCATTGCCCTTTGCCGTCATAGCCACCGAGTGCACTTTTCAGCACCATAGGCAACCCAATCTCAGAGATGGCTAAGGTCAGATCGTCTCGGCTACGAATAATTGCATAGCGAGCATTCGCCACTTGGGCACGATCTAATAAGGCTTTTTCTAATCGACGATCGCCACCGGCTTTGATCGCTTCAGCACTTGGGTAAAGCTTGCCGCTGCGAGCACAGAGATCGAGGATCGGATGGGGAATGTGTTCAAACTCAGCCGTGATCACGTCCGCTTGCTCAATCGCTTGCCCCAATCCATGGCCGAGCACGGTTTGAGTTAAGGGATGTACAATGTTTTCGCTACCGACATCAAACGCAATCGTCTCAATATTCAATGGTGCTCCGGCTAGAGACATCATGCGCGCCAGCTGGCCAGCTCCCAGAACTAAAACACGCATCCGTTATTCCTCCGCTGGATTTGGATTGTCTAACACGGACTGTGTTTGCTTGGCGCGGAAGGCTTCTACCTTGCTCATCACTTCTGGGTTGTGAATGCCGATGATTTGCGCGGCAAGTAATCCCGCATTCGCGGCACCTGCTTCTCCAATCGCTAAAGTACCCACCGCAATACCTTTTGGCATCTGCACAATTGAGTATAAGGAGTCGAGGCCAGACAGAGCGCGTGATTGAACGGGTACTCCGAGAACCGGTAGGCTTGTAAACGCTGCCGTCATTCCCGGCAGATGCGCCGCACCGCCAGCCCCAGCGATGATCACTTGTAAACCACGTTCTTTGGCGCTTGAGGCGTAATCGGCCAGCAGATGAGGAGTACGATGTGCCGAAACCACCTTGGTTTCATAAGCGACACCAAACTGGTCAAGCATCTCTGCTGCGTGTTTCATGGTTGGCCAGTCTGATTTGGAACCCATGATAATACCGACTGTCATCTCAAACTCCTTCAGTGTTTAAATTGGTCGGGTAAACCCGTATTGCGGCGCATTATACGGGGATTCTTATCTCAAGCAAACGTTTGCTTTTTATTGGTGGCGAGAATCACTGGTCAATCGCCATACTATTTGTACACTGCTATTGAGGAATAAAGAGGAGTCAATAAAGTGGGCAATCTGCAACAAGCGGTTGATGTGCTGCAACGTGGCGGTGTGATCGCTTATCCGACCGAAGGGGTATTTGGTTTAGGCTGTGATCCGGACAACCAAGCTGCGATGCTGCGTTTACTCGCGATCAAGCAACGTCCGATTGAAAAAGGGGTGATCTTGATTGCCGCAAACTATGAGCAGTTACGCCCTTACATTGATGAAGACCAACTGACAGAACAACAATTGCTGCAAGTTTTGGCTTCTTGGCCCGCTCCTTTAACTTGGGTGATGCCCGCAAGTGTTGATACTCCAAGCTGGGTGCGCGGTCAGTTTGATACGGTGGCGGTGCGAGTGTCTAATCATCCATTAGTGCAGCAATTGTGTTTGGCGTTTGGTAAACCATTAACGTCAACCAGTGCCAACTTGAGTGGGCAACCGGCTTGCACCACACGGCAAGAAGTGGTGGCTCAGTTAGGAAATCAAATTGAGACCGTGTTGGAAGGTGAAACCAGTGGCCGTTGTGGCCCGAGCGAAATTCGCGATGCACGCAGTTTACAAGTGTTAAGACAGGGATAACCCTGCGCAGGAGAGAACGTGAAGTCAAACATAGATAAACAAGCAGTGAAGAGCTTTTTGCTGCAGTTACAAGATCAAATTTGCCAGCAATTGGAAGCCGCAGATGGCCAAGCGCAATTTATTGAAGATGCGTGGCAACGTGAGTCGGGTGAAAAGTTGGGGGGCGGTGGCCGTACCCGAGTGATGCGCGATGGTGCCGTTTTCGAACAAGGCGGTGTGAATTTCTCCCATGTGTTTGGTGAACAGATGCCGGGTTCTGCGACGGCCCATCGTCCAGAATTGGCAGGTCGTCGTTTTGAAGCCATGGGCGTTTCTTTGGTCATGCATCCGAAAAATCCGTATGTCCCAACTTCTCATGCCAATGTGCGCTTTTTTATTGCTGAAAAAGAGGGCGAAGCCCCGATCTGGTGGTTTGGGGGTGGTTTTGACCTTACGCCGTTTTACCCCTTTGTTGAGGATTGTCAGTTCTGGCACCACACTGCAAAAAATCTCTGCGCACCTTTTGGTGCGGACATCTATAACCAGCATAAAGCATGGTGTGATCGCTACTTCTACTTACCGCACCGCAATGAAACACGCGGCATCGGTGGATTGTTTTTTGATGATCTGAATGAGTGGCCATTCGAACAATGTTTCGCCTATATGCAGGCGGTCGGTGAAGGTTATACCCAAGCTTATGTGCCGATTGTCGAAAAACGTAAAAACACATCCTTTACAGAGCGTGAGCGCCAATTCCAACTCTATCGTCGTGGTCGATATGTTGAATTTAATTTGGTGTTGGATCGCGGCACGCTGTTTGGCCTGCAAACCGGTGGGCGTACCGAGTCAATTTTGATGTCGATGCCGCCTCTAGCGCGTTGGGAATACGCTTATCAACCTGAGTCCGATACCCCAGAAGCCCAGTTGAGCGAGTTTTTAGTGCCGCGTGAATGGTGACACTTGAAGTTGTGAGTGATAGGGTCGAGCAAGTGACCCTTTTGATTGTGTAGGCAAGGATATGGCTTCTCAAATCGATCAGTATGTAGTTTTTGGTAATCCCATTAACCACAGTAAATCCCCCTTTATTCATACGCTGTTTGCGCGTCAAACCCAGCAGCCCATGACCTATACCGCGCAATGTGCGCCAGTCGATGGGTTTATCGAGGCCGCGAGTCACTTTTTTGCGCAAGGTGGCCGAGGCTGTAATGTGACGGTGCCTTTCAAAGAAGACGCCTATCGTTTTGCCGGGCGACTGACGGAACGCGCTCGGTTGGCTGGGGCTGTGAACACGCTCAAAAAGTTAGATGACGGTGAAATATTGGGAGACAACACCGATGGTGAAGGCTTGGTGCAAGATCTATTTGCTCAACAAGTGCAACTCAAAGGCGCGAATATTTTGTTGATAGGCGCAGGTGGTGCGGCGCGTGGCGTGCTCAAACCACTGCTGGATCAAAAGCCCGCCTCGATTACGATTACCAATCGGACGTTATCTAAAGCCGAACAATTGGCGGAACTACTGGCACCGTACGGTGCAGTGATAGCCAAACCATTCACAGAGCTTACTCAAAGCTATGATGTGATCATTAACTCGACCTCGGCCAGTTTAGAAGGTGAGTTGCCCGCGATTCAGCCAGTGATTTTCGCTGTCCATTCAATATGTTATGACATGATGTATGGCAAAGGGCATACTGTGTTTAACCAATGGGCTCTACAACACGGCTGCGCGCAGGTGATTGATGGTTTAGGTATGCTGGTGGGGCAAGCGGCGGAAAGCTTCATGTTATGGCGTGGGTTACGTCCGGGAACCAAACAAATTTTGCGCGAACTGCGTAAAAATCTCGAAGGTGCACTATGAATCAATCCATCCTATTTCCCGATTTACAGCATTGGGATGAGGCCAAACAAGCCGTCGTATTTTTTGCTCAGCAAAACGGAGCATTAATCGAATGTCTTGTGGCTCGTCAAGTTCTGCAAGAACTCTCAGGCGAAGCCTTAGCAGAATCGCAACACGTGATGACAGTATTCAGTGAGTGGCGTTTTGACCTAGAGGAACTCGCCGAACAGGCGATAGAAGACGAAATGTTTAACGCTCTAGGTCAAATTGAGATCACTCGCGAACGGTTTTAACGTCATTCAGATAGTCATTTTTACTCTGAACGTAGTTGCTTGAGGACTTTAAGAGAAAAGCACGCTCCTTATCATTGAGTGGGCGTGCTTGTTTTACTGGGCTGCCTATATAAAGAAAGCCACTTTCGAGTTGCTTGCCTGGAGGCACTAAACTGCCCGCGCCAATCATCACATCACTTTCAATCACAGCGCCATCCAACACGATAGAACCCATACCGACTAATACTCGATCATGAATAGTGCAACCATGTAGCATGACTTTATGCCCAACCGTCACATCCTCTCCTATCAGTAGAGGATAACCATTCGGGTTTTCAGCATTTTTGTGGGTGACATGCAATACAGAACCGTCTTGAATATTAGTGCGCTTTCCAATCCGAATGTGGTTTACATCACCACGAGCGGCCACTAAAGGCCAAATGCTGGCATCATCATCCAGTTCAATGTCACCCACGATGACTGCACTGGCATCCACATAAACCTTTTCTCCCATTTTGGGCGTAATACCTTTGTAGCTACGAATTGAACTCATGATTTCCCCTTTTAATAAGCAAGTAATAGGTATAGTAGATGGCTTAATCATTAACAAATAGCCAATAATGCCTAAAACATCACCAAGTATCCGAAATCTTTAAAAAACTTCTAAAAAGTGCTTGCCAATATAACTAGCTTCTCTATAATCCGCCCTCACTGACACGGCAGACGCAGCAAGCGTTAGCAGTGATTCAGTTCGGTATTTTAGGTGGCGAAATCGCCAACGAAAATAAACTGAAAAAAGTGTTTGACACGACAGTTTATCTCGCTAAAATGGCCGCCTCTTCTGAAGCAGACCGCCAAGAAGAACGCTCTTTAACAATATAAACCAATCAATCTGTGTGGGCACTCGTTGATGATAATCAAAAAAGATTTATCAATGAACTGAGTGACCATTTGAATGAGCAATCATTCAGCACAGTCAATTCAACATTACTTCGCTTTTTATTAAGCAAAGAATGTAATCAGTATTCATTGAGCCGAAGCGAAAGCTTCAAAAAACTTTTAATTGAAGAGTTTGATCATGGCTCAGATTGAACGCTGGCGGCAGGCCTAACACATGCAAGTCGAGCGGCAGCACAGAGGAACTTGTTCCTTGGGTGGCGAGCGGCGGACGGGTGAGTAATGCCTGGGAAATTGCCCGGTAGAGGGGGATAACCATTGGAAACGATGGCTAATACCGCATAACCTCGCAAGAGCAAAGCAGGGGACCTTCGGGCCTTGCGCTACCGGATATGCCCAGGTGGGATTAGCTAGTTGGTGAGGTAAGGGCTCACCAAGGCGACGATCCCTAGCTGGTCTGAGAGGATGATCAGCCACACTGGAACTGAGACACGGTCCAGACTCCTACGGGAGGCAGCAGTGGGGAATATTGCACAATGGGCGCAAGCCTGATGCAGCCATGCCGCGTGTATGAAGAAGGCCTTCGGGTTGTAAAGTACTTTCAGTAGGGAGGAAGGTGGTTAAGCTAATACCTTAATCATTTGACGTTACCTACAGAAGAAGCACCGGCTAACTCCGTGCCAGCAGCCGCGGTAATACGGAGGGTGCAAGCGTTAATCGGAATTACTGGGCGTAAAGCGCATGCAGGTGGTTTGTTAAGTCAGATGTGAAAGCCCTGGGCTCAACCTAGGAATCGCATTTGAAACTGACAAGCTAGAGTACTGTAGAGGGGGGTAGAATTTCAGGTGTAGCGGTGAAATGCGTAGAGATCTGAAGGAATACCGGTGGCGAAGGCGGCCCCCTGGACAGATACTGACACTCAGATGCGAAAGCGTGGGGAGCAAACAGGATTAGATACCCTGGTAGTCCACGCCGTAAACGATGTCTACTTGGAGGTTGTGACCTAGAGTCGTGGCTTTCGGAGCTAACGCGTTAAGTAGACCGCCTGGGGAGTACGGTCGCAAGATTAAAACTCAAATGAATTGACGGGGGCCCGCACAAGCGGTGGAGCATGTGGTTTAATTCGATGCAACGCGAAGAACCTTACCTACTCTTGACATCCTCAGAAGAGACTGGAGACAGTCTTGTGCCTTCGGGAACTGAGAGACAGGTGCTGCATGGCTGTCGTCAGCTCGTGTTGTGAAATGTTGGGTTAAGTCCCGCAACGAGCGCAACCCTTATCCTTGTTTGCCAGCACGTAATGGTGGGAACTCCAGGGAGACTGCCGGTGATAAACCGGAGGAAGGTGGGGACGACGTCAAGTCATCATGGCCCTTACGAGTAGGGCTACACACGTGCTACAATGGCGTATACAGAGGGCAGCGATACCGCGAGGTGGAGCGAATCTCACAAAGTACGTCGTAGTCCGGATTGGAGTCTGCAACTCGACTCCATGAAGTCGGAATCGCTAGTAATCGCAAATCAGAATGTTGCGGTGAATACGTTCCCGGGCCTTGTACACACCGCCCGTCACACCATGGGAGTGGGCTGCAAAAGAAGCAGGTAGTTTAACCTTCGGGAGGACGCTTGCCACTTTGTGGTTCATGACTGGGGTGAAGTCGTAACAAGGTAGCGCTAGGGGAACCTGGCGCTGGATCACCTCCTTACACGATGATTGTCGTGATGAGTGTCCACACAGATTGATTCGGTTTAGATTTGAGCATTAAGTGGGGCTATAGCTCAGCTGGGAGAGCGCTTGCATGGCATGCAAGAGGTCTGCGGTTCGATCCCGCATAGCTCCACCATCTTTAAGCGTTTTCGCTGAGAATGTTTAAAAATGGTTTTCATCAGAAAATCTTGCTCTTTAACAATTTGGAAAGCTGACAAAACAACAATGTATTGTTGTTTGTAAAGTTCTCAATGTTTATCGAAAGATAAACACCAACAACACATTCAAGTGTGCTTGGTATCGAATAAGACTTCGGTCTTGTTCAAATTTGAGTCCGGCAAAATCTGTCTCGCACTCATGTAAATTAAACGCGAGACAACTTAGGTTGTTTAAACAACAATCCGAAACTCCTTCGGGTTGTATGGTTAAGTGACTAAGCGTACACGGTGGATGCCTGGGCAGTCAGAGGCGATGAAGGACGTACTAACTTGCGATAAGCGCAGATAAGGCAGTAAGAGCCGTTTGAGTCTGCGATTTCCGAATGGGGAAACCCAACTGCATAAGCAGTTACTGTTAACTGAATACATAGGTTAACAGAGCAAACCGGGGGAACTGAAACATCTAAGTACCCCGAGGAGAAGAAATCAACCGAGATTCCGGTAGTAGCGGCGAGCGAACCTGGATTAGCCCTTAAGCACTCGGTGAAGTAGGTGAACAAGCTGGAAAGCTTGGCGATACAGGGTGATAGCCCCGTAACCGACGCTTCATCGAGCGTGAAATCGAGTAGGGCGGGACACGTGATATCCTGTCTGAATATGGGGGGACCATCCTCCAAGGCTAAATACTCCTGACTGACCGATAGTGAACCAGTACCGTGAGGGAAAGGCGAAAAGAACCCCTGTGAGGGGAGTGAAATAGAACCTGAAACCGTGTACGTACAAGCAGTAGGAGCACCTTCGTGGTGTGACTGCGTACCTTTTGTATAATGGGTCAGCGACTTATATTCAGTGGCAAGGTTAACCGTATAGGGGAGCCGTAGCGAAAGCGAGTCTTAACTGGGCGCTCAGTCTCTGGATATAGACCCGAAACCGGGTGATCTAGCCATGGGCAGGTTGAAGGTTGAGTAACATCAACTGGAGGACCGAACCGACTAATGTTGAAAAATTAGCGGATGACTTGTGGCTAGGGGTGAAAGGCCAATCAAACTCGGAGATAGCTGGTTCTCCCCGAAAGCTATTTAGGTAGCGCCTCGGACGAATACTACTGGGGGTAGAGCACTGTTAAGGCTAGGGGGTCATCCCGACTTACCAACCCTTTGCAAACTCCGAATACCAGTAAGTACTATCCGGGAGACACACGGCGGGTGCTAACGTCCGTCGTGGAGAGGGAAACAACCCAGACCGCCAGCTAAGGTCCCAAAGTATTGCTAAGTGGGAAACGATGTGGGAAGGCTCAGACAGCTAGGATGTTGGCTTAGAAGCAGCCATCATTTAAAGAAAGCGTAATAGCTCACTAGTCGAGTCGGCCTGCGCGGAAGATGTAACGGGGCTAAGCAATACACCGAAGCTGCGGCAATGTCCTTTGGACATTGGGTAGGGGAGCGTTCTGTAAGCCGTTGAAGGTGAATCGTAAGGTTTGCTGGAGGTATCAGAAGTGCGAATGCTGACATGAGTAACGACAAGGGGGGTGAAAAACCTCCCCGCCGGAAGACCAAGGGTTCCTGTCCAACGTTAATCGGGGCAGGGTGAGTCGACCCCTAAGGCGAGGCCGAAAGGCGTAGTCGATGGGAAACGGGTTAATATTCCCGTACTCAATCAAATTGCGATGGGGGGACGGAGAAGGCTAGGTGGGCCAGGCGACGGTTGTCCTGGTTCAAGTGCGTAGGCTTAAGAGTTAGGTAAATCCGGCTCTTTCTAAGGCTGAGACACGACGTCGAGCACCTACGGGTGTGAAGTCATTGATGCCATGCTTCCAGGAAAAGCCTCTAAGCTTCAGATTTGATGGAATCGTACCCCAAACCGACACAGGTGGTCGGGTAGAGAATACCAAGGCGCTTGAGAGAACTCGGGTGAAGGAACTAGGCAAAATGGTACCGTAACTTCGGGAGAAGGTACGCTCTTGATGGTGAAGTCCCTCGCGGATGGAGCTGACGAGAGTCGCAGATACCAGGTGGCTGCAACTGTTTATTAAAAACACAGCACTGTGCAAAATCGCAAGATGACGTATACGGTGTGACGCCTGCCCGGTGCCGGAAGGTTAATTGATGGGGTTAGCGTAAGCGAAGCTCTTGATCGAAGCCCCGGTAAACGGCGGCCGTAACTATAACGGTCCTAAGGTAGCGAAATTCCTTGTCGGGTAAGTTCCGACCTGCACGAATGGCGTAATGATGGCCACGCTGTCTCCACCCGAGACTCAGTGAAATTGAAATCGCTGTGAAGATGCAGTGTACCCGCGGCTAGACGGAAAGACCCCGTGAACCTTTACTACAGCTTGGCACTGAACATTGAACCTACATGTGTAGGATAGGTGGGAGGCTATGAAGACGTGACGCCAGTTGCGTTGGAGCCGTCCTTGAAATACCACCCTTGTATGTTTGATGTTCTAACTTAGACCCATTATCTGGGTTGAGGACAGTGCCTGGTGGGTAGTTTGACTGGGGCGGTCTCCTCCCAAAGAGTAACGGAGGAGCACGAAGGTGGGCTAATCACGGTTGGACATCGTGAGGTTAGTGCAATGGCATAAGCCCGCTTAACTGCGAGAATGACGGTTCGAGCAGGTGCGAAAGCAGGTCATAGTGATCCGGTGGTTCTGTATGGAAGGGCCATCGCTCAACGGATAAAAGGTACTCCGGGGATAACAGGCTGATACCGCCCAAGAGTTCATATCGACGGCGGTGTTTGGCACCTCGATGTCGGCTCATCACATCCTGGGGCTGAAGTCGGTCCCAAGGGTATGGCTGTTCGCCATTTAAAGTGGTACGCGAGCTGGGTTTAGAACGTCGTGAGACAGTTCGGTCCCTATCTGCCGTGGGCGTTGGAAGATTGAAGGGGGCTGCTCCTAGTACGAGAGGACCGGAGTGGACGAACCTCTGGTGTTCGGGTTGTGTCGCCAGACGCATTGCCCGGTAGCTAAGTTCGGAATCGATAACCGCTGAAAGCATCTAAGCGGGAAGCGAGCCCTGAGATGAGTCTTCCCTGACAGTTTAACTGTCCTAAAGGGTTGTTCGAGACTAGAACGTTGATAGGCAGGGTGTGTAAGCGTTGTGAGGCGTTGAGCTAACCTGTACTAATTGCCCGTGAGGCTTAACCATACAACACCCAAGGGGTTTTGTAGTGGACTCAGAGCTGAGCGCATAAGAATGTGTGTGAGAACGAAAACAGCTTTCCAGATTTTAAAATTTTGCTTGGCGACCATAGCGTTTTGGACCCACCTGATTCCATCCCGAACTCAGAAGTGAAACGAAACAGCGTCGATGGTAGTGTGGGGTTTCCCCATGTGAGAGTAGAACATCGCCAGGCTTTAATTTAGCACCAAGCGCTAACCAATGCGGAGCGGTAGTTCAGTTGGTTAGAATACCGGCCTGTCACGCCGGGGGTCGCGGGTTCGAGTCCCGTCCGCTCCGCCACTTATTCGAGCTTAGGCTCAAAGATCTACAGGGGTGTAGCTCCAATTGGCAGAGCAGCGGATTCCAAATCCGCGTGTTGGGAGTTCGAATCTCTCCACCCCTGCCATATATATAACCTCAGCAGAAATGCTGAGGTTTTTTCTATCTGTAATTTTTTAAATTTTGTAAGCTAATCACTCAATAAGTGATGCATGTAACTTTTAATAATTTTTACTCTTCCCTACCTTTTCCCTTGTTCCCCTTTGATTAAATTTATTGTTTTGCTGAAATTTCGCGCTTTATTTTGATGAATGTTTAAAATGGTACCTCTAATAAGGAGGATGAACATGCCATTATCTATGTTGGGGTTTATAGCTTTGGGTGGTGCGATAGGGGCTTGTGCTCGCTTTTTGGTCTCAGAAGTGTGCATTACTCTTTTTGGCCGCGGCTTTCCTATTGGCACGTTGACCGTGAATGTGTTTGGTTCATTCGTGATGGGGGTTTTAATTGCTTGTGTTGAAAATGAGTGGTTGAGTCCTTACCCTTGGAAACAAGTGATTGGGCTTGGTTTTCTTGGCGCGTTGACGACGTTTTCGACATTCTCGATGGATAATGTACTTTTAATGCAGCAAGGCGCCTTTTTTAAGATGGGGGCGAATGTGTTGCTCAACGTGGTTTTAAGTATTTCGGCGGCTTGGCTTGGGTTCTACTGGTTAATAAAAAGTTGATGAATGAAACCGCTATTTTACTTGGTTAACTAATAACCTTTATCTATAATGCTTCCACTTGTCGGAGTGCCATTGGGCTGAGACCGTTTATTCGGGATCCGTTGAACCTGATCAGGTTAATACCTGCGAAGGGAACAAGAGAAGACTCTCTTAGATGTCCTATTTCTTTTGGGCATTCTACTTGTCTACTCATCTCTCATAGCATCTTTCCGTCAAGCATTTCTCCCTCATGATTAAAAAGGAAATGCTATGTCGAATCGTAAGCAAGCAAGACTGGAAGCCAAGCGTTTTATTGATACTCTTTCAGTTGAACCCTATCCAAACTCTCAAAAGACCTATCTTGTAGGCTCGCGTACGGATATATGTGTTCCAGTACGTAAAATTACTCTCAGCGATACTTTGGTCGGTGGAAGTAAAGAGGCGCCGATTTTTGAGCCTAATGAGCCGATTTATGTTTACGATACCTCGGGTGTTTATACTGATCCTGAGCATGATATCGATCTCTATAACGGACTCCCTAAACATAGAGAATCATGGATCGAAGAGCGTCAGGATACACAGTTCCTGCCTAGTATGAGCTCTGATTTTGCACGTGAACGTTTGGCCGATGAAACGCTTGATGAACTGCGTTATGGCCATTTGCCACGCATCAGACAGGCTCAAAATCAGCGCTGTGTTACTCAGTTACATTATGCTCGACGAGGTATCATTACTCCTGAAATGGAATTCGTGGCTCTGAGAGAAAACTCTCGTCGTCTATCTTATCAAGACCCGAATTTGACTCAGCAACATGCTGGACAGAATTTTGGGGCGCACCTTCCTGATTTAATTACCCCTGAATTTGTACGCAATGAGGTTGCGCAGGGAAGGGCGATTATTCCATGTAATATCAACCATCCAGAATCGGAGCCCATGATTATTGGCCGTAATTTCTTGGTTAAGGTGAATGCTAATATTGGGAATTCTTCTGTTAGCTCCTCTATTGAAGAAGAAGTAGAAAAGCTAGTGTGGGCGACTCGCTGGGGTGCCGATACTGTGATGGACCTTTCTACAGGGCGGAATATTCATGAAACCCGCGAGTGGATTTTGCGTAATAGCCCTGTGCCAATTGGTACTGTGCCTATGTATCAAGCGCTAGAGAAAGTGAACGGAATTGCAGAGAACCTTAATTGGGAAGTGATGCGTGACACTTTGCTTGAACAAGCAGAACAAGGGGTTGATTACTTTACCATCCATGCAGGGTTATTACTGCGTTATGTGCCGATGACGGCCAAGCGTGTGACTGGCATTGTCTCTCGTGGTGGTTCTATTATTGCCAAATGGTGCCTTTCTCACCACCAAGAGAACTTTCTCTATACCCATTTTCGTGAAATCTGTGAGATATGTGCGCAATATGATGTCGCGCTTTCTTTAGGGGATGGACTTCGTCCCGGTTCAATAGCCGATGCTAACGATGAAGCACAGTTTTCTGAATTACGTACGTTGGGTGAATTAACTAAAATCGCATGGGAATACGATGTTCAAGTCATGATTGAAGGCCCAGGGCATGTGCCTATGCATTTAGTTAAGGCGAATATGGATGAGCAACTGAAACATTGTCATGAAGCGCCATTCTATACATTAGGCCCGCTGACCACCGATATTGCACCAGGCTATGATCACATTACTTCTGGTATTGGTGCCGCAATGATTGGTTGGTTTGGTTGTGCCATGCTCTGTTATGTCACGCCTAAAGAACACCTTGGGTTACCAAATAAAGAAGATGTGAAAACGGGGCTGATTACTTACAAGCTCGCGGCTCACGCTGCTGATTTGGCTAAAGGACACCCAGGTGCACAAATTCGCGATAATGCATTGTCGAAAGCACGTTTCGAGTTCCGTTGGGAAGACCAATTTAATTTAGCCTTAGACCCAGTCACTGCTCGTGCCTTTCATGATGAAACCCTACCTCAAGAATCTGGCAAAATCGCTCACTTCTGCTCTATGTGCGGCCCAAAATTCTGCTCTATGAAAATCTCACAAGAGGTGAGGGATTATGCGAATAACCAGCAAGCAGCGGACATTTCTGTAATTAAAGTGACGGAGCCCGATCAAGTCGCGCAAAAAGGCATGCAAGAAAAGTCACGAGAATTCTTAGCTTCAGGCGCACAGATCTATCATCCACTAGTGAAAGATCTGGTTGAGGAGTGATTATGACTCGACTGGTCTTTCCCCGTGGTTGCGCTGAATGGATTGGACGCGTGCAATATGTTTTGTTGCAAGCCAAAGAGCAAGGATTCGACATTCAAAATATCAGCCTAGATGTTGCTACTAGTGATTGTTTTGTTTTAGAAGCGAAATCCACTTTGCGAATTGGTTGTGACTTGTGCCCTAGTGAGGGCACTTCTGAGCCGTTGGATTATTACTTGCAATACTTATCTGAGCATCGAGATATTGAGGCTCGCTGTAAGGTAAAAATCGGCCTTCGCTCTCACAATGACTATGGTATGGATGAATGGCAAGTTGAGGGAAACTGTTGTCAGTGTATTACTTACCCATATCCATTACTTATATCTAATTGTCAATTAGATCAGCATGTTGCTTGGCTTTTGGCTCTGTTGGCATTGGGTTTTTCTATTGAAGATGCCTTGTGCGTTGCGCGTGCTGCTGTGTCTCAGAAACAGGGTGTTTCACGTGAAACGTGGCCGACAAGTCTGGAATTTTTTCCCTCCGTCTATTCAGGCTCAGAATTACAGTCAACGAAAGGATTTCCAGCTATAGATAAAACTCTATTCACACTTTATCCGGTCGTCGATGATGTGAGTTGGATTGAATTGCTACTTAAATTAGGTGTTAAAACCGTTCAGCTGCGCATAAAAGATCCGGCGCGAGTGGATTTGGAAACGCAAATTGTTCGAGCAATAGATCTAGGTCGAAAATACAACGCACAGGTTTTTATCAATGATTACTGGCAGATCGCCATTAAACATCATGCCTATGGTGTACACCTTGGGCAAGAAGATCTCAGCACGGCTAATTTAGCGGAGCTAGCTCAAGCAGGCCTAAGACTTGGCCTCTCCACGCATGGGTATTATGAACTACTTAACGTGGCATGTTTACAGCCGAGTTATATTGCTCTTGGCCATATTTTTCCTACCACAACCAAGCAAATGCCTTCTAAACCACAAGGGTTAGTACGCTTAGCAGCTTACCAAGGATTAGCGGATCAGCTTTCTTATCATGGGCAGAAAGGAATGCCTACCGTGGCTATTGGTGGTATTGACCACTCAAATATTGAGGAAGTCCTGCGCTGTGGAGTGACTTCGGCTGCGGTCGTGCGAGCTATCACCCAATCCGTCAATCCAGCTTTTGCTGTGCATCAATTGATGTTTGCTTTCAGTGGGCAGAAAGAAAGTGAGCTTAGAAAACAAGCGAGGTCTTACAGCATGGAATGGGAGGCGAGCAATGTTGAGTGATCCACAATTTATCCGCTATCAGCGCCAGATTAGTCTTGCCGAAGTGCAAGAAAATGGCCAACAAAAATTAATCAACGCACGTGTTTTGATCGTTGGTTGTGGTGGGCTAGGTAATGTTGTTGCGTCTTATCTAGTGGGTGCTGGTATTGGGCAAGTGATAATTGCCGATGGTGATGCGTTGGAAGTACACAACCTGCATCGCCAGATCTGTTATCGCGAGGAGCAACTAGGTAGCAATAAAGCAGAAGCACTGGCACACCACTTGAGATCTTTGAATTCTGATGTTCGTGTACGGACGGTCGCTCGACGCCTAGATGAGACTATTCTAGGTCTGGAGATTGGAAATGTAGATATGGTTATTGATTGCAGCGATAACTTACCCACCCGCCATATGATCAACCGAGTGTGTTTCTCTGCTCAAGTTCCATTGGTGAGTGGAGCTGCAATTGGTTGGGAAGGGCATCTGATGGCCTTTGACCATTCGCATGATTCGCCTTGTTATCACTGTGTTGTTCCCGATATAGCTGATAGGCAGAGTTGCAGTGAGCAAGGTGTTATTGGGCCTGTAGTTGGGATGATCGGTAACGGGCAGGCTCTTCTTGCACTGCATTTCTTGCTCGATAAGACACTCTTCCCAGCAGGCCAATTGATACGTTTTGATGGCAAGCAGCTGAGTTGGCAGACGCTTCAACTCCATCAAGATAAGGCTTGCCCTGTGTGCAGAGTGGTATCAATGGAGGAAGTGACATGTCAGTAACGATTTATCTTAATCAGCAAGCCATTGAGCTCATTGCATCTAGTTCTTTGCAACAGCTACACAGTCAGCTAAATCTGCCTGCACAAGGTTGTGTGTTTAGCATTAATGGGCATGTTGTTCCCAAGAGTGAGTGGGAGCAAACCATGTTGAGTTCGGGTGATCAAATTTCCTTATTCCAAGCGATAGCAGGAGGCTAGTTATCAGATGCTTAACATTGCAGATAAGACATTCAATTCGAGATTGTTAACCGGCACTGGGAAGTTCTCCAATCGACACGTAATGGCTAAAGCACTGGCTGCTTCTGGTTCAGAGCTGGTCACTATGGCGTTAAAGCGAATTGATTTGGCCCAGCGAAATGATGATATTCTTGCTCCGCTATTGGATATGAAGATGAATTTGTTGCCGAACACATCGGGTGCAAAAAATGCGGCAGATGCAGTTTATGCAGCGAAACTCGCGCGAGAGGCGTTAGGCACGAATTGGTTGAAATTGGAAATTCACCCTGACCCCAAATATTTGATGCCCGATCCCATCGAAACGTTGTTAGCGGCTGAGCAGTTAGTGAAGTTGGGGTTTACGGTTTTACCTTACTGTCATGCAGACCCTGTGTTATGTAAAAGATTGGAAGAGGTTGGCTGTGCGGCGATAATGCCACTGGGTTCTCCCATCGGCAGCAATCAAGGCCTAGCATCGAAAACATTCCTCGAAATCATCATAGATCAAGCAAATGTACCCATTATCGTTGACGCAGGAATTGGCTCACCATCGGATGCGGCGCTGGCGATGGAATTGGGTGCGGATGCTGTATTGGTTAACACTGCTATTGCGGCAGCGAGGGATCCCATTGCCATGGCTCGGGCATTTAAGCTTGCCGTCGAGGCGGGGAGAATCGCGTATGAGTCAGGTATGCCATCCAGAGTGAAAGCGGCAGCTGCTTCGAGTCCGTTAACTGGATTTTTGGATTTCGTATCATGAGTTTCATGCAGCATTTTCAACAATTGGACTGGGATGATTGTCGCCTCTCTATCTACGCAAAAAATTCGCGAGATGTTGAACTGGCTTTGTCTTCTCGAAAGAGGTCGTTAGAGGATTTTAAAGCTCTGATTTCTCCTGCCGCTGAGCCTTATCTGGAGGCTATGGCTCAAGCTGCTTATCAAGCGACTCGACAGCGATTTGGTAATACCATGTCGATGTATATACCTCTCTATCTTTCTAATCTTTGCTCTAATTCGTGTACCTACTGTGGTTTTTCGATGGATAACCGCATCAAGAGAAAGACGCTGAATTTGGATGATGTGGAGCGTGAAATCGTTGCGATTAAAATGATGGGTTTTGATAACGTCTTACTGGTTACTGGAGAGCACGAAACTAAAGTTGGAATCGAATATTTTCGCCAAGTACTGCCTATCATCAAGAAGGCTTTCAACTACGTTGCAATGGAAGTTCAGCCATTGCAGCAAGAAGAGTATGAACAGTTAATCGGGCTTGGGTTGGATGCCGTGATGGTTTATCAGGAAACGTATCATCCATCAACCTATGCTCAGCATCATCTACGTGGCAATAAAACCAATTTCCAGTATCGGCTTGAAACTCCCGATCGGTTAGCAAAAGCGGGGATCGACAAAATTGGTATTGGTGCGCTAATCGGTTTAGAAGATTGGCGAACGGATTGCTTTTTTGTTGCTGCTCATCTGGACTATTTAGAGCGTCATTACTGGAAAACGCGCTACTCGATTTCATTTCCTCGGTTACGACCTTGTGAGGGATCGTTGCAACCCAAATCGGCGATGACAGATCGACAGTTGGTTCAGTTAATCTGTGCTTACCGCTTGTTGAACGGTGAAGTAGAGCTTTCTCTTTCCACTAGAGAATCGCCCGTATTCCGTGATCAAGTCGCAAAACTTGGGGTGACATCGATGTCGGCGGCTTCGAAAACTCAGCCGGGTGGATACTCAGACCCTAAGGTGGAGTTGGAGCAGTTTGCTGTCAGTGATGAGCGTTCTGCTGCAGAAGTGAGTGCGGCGTTAATGCAGCAAGGCTTACAAGTGGTTTGGAAAGATTGGCATCGAGCTTATTCGGGCTAATGTTTCACGTGAAACCAACATGGTTTTACTTAGTTTGTTAAAAGCCAATGCTTCTAAAAAGTTATAGATAAAAGCAAACCGCCGATTGGCGGTTTGCTTTTATTAGTAGGTTCTTGCTAAACACATCAAACCCGTCGGCATTGAGTTATGGATGGCTCAGTGGGGAAGTTGCTTGAGCAAGCCATTGATGAGTCGCTTCATCTTTGATGAGCGGACTCACTTCATCCCATACCTTTTGGTGGTATTGGTTGAGCCAGTTTAGCTCTGGTTTGGTGAGTAAATTCACCTCGATAGCACGCTTATCGATAGGGCAACGAGTCAATGATTCAAAACCCAGCACAGAGAAATCCCCCTGCGTGTCGAACTCAGTCACTAACTCTAGGTTCTCGATACGAATACCGAAAGCATCCGCGCGGTAATAGCCTGGTTCATTGGATAGCACCATGCCAGTGCGCAAAGCCACGCCATTGTGTACTTTGGCAATACGCTGTGGGCCCTCATGAACACTTAAGAAATGTCCCACGCCATGACCTGTACCGTGGTCATAGTCATAGCCATGCGCCCATAAGTGTTGCCTTGCGAGCACATCCAACTGTGAGCCTGTTGTCCCTTTCGGGAAACGCGCGCGAGCAAGAGCGATGTGTCCTTTGAGTACCAAAGTAAACTGCTGCTTCATCTCATTGCTCACTTTACCAATCGCAATAGTACGAGTGATATCGGTAGTGCCATCTGTGTACTGGCCACCTGAATCGACCAAGTACAGGCTATTCATTGAAAGTTGCCCTGGCTGAACTTGATTCTGGTGATTGTAATGACACATGGCAGCGTTGGTACCAGCAGCGGAAATGGTATCAAAGCTCAAGTCGACCAAGGTTGAATCCTGGCGACGGAACGTTTCTAGTTCATCGGCCAGTTGTGCTTCATTATGTAAACGTCCATGAGCCACTTCATTGTCTAGCCATGCTAAAAATTGCACCATGGCGGCACCATCTCGAACATGGCAAGCGCGCATGCCAGCGACCTCAACATTGTTTTTGGCTGCCTTAGGTAACAAGCATGGATCGGCTTCATTCAACAGCTCAGCGCCTGCATTTTGCAAGGTGAGAGTGAACCAAGCATTGCTAGTGGCAGAGTCCAACATGACTCGACGACCGTTTAATTGCTGTAATTGTTTTTCAAGTTGTTCTGGGTGGTGTACACGAACGATGCCATCAACATGCGCATGGAACCCATCGGCCAAACGAGCGGGATCAAGGAAGAAATCAATGCTGCTGTCTTGGTGAGCAATCGCGTGAGAAAGCAAAACAGGTAGGCGTGAAACATCTAAACCACGGATATTGAGTAACCAAGCGATCGAGTCAAGTTCAGTGAGAACGACGCAATCCGCATTTTTTTCACGCAGGGTATTGGCGATCAACTGACGTTTTTCCAGACTCGTTTGGCCTACGCTAGAAAATGGCATCAAGCGCATTTCAGACACCACTGGTGCTGGGCGGTCGATCCACAGTACATCGATCGGATTGCTCGTCACAGGAACCAGAAAGACTCGACCTGCTAACAGCTTTTGCGCTTGAATGAGCCAACTACCACGATGCATGCGAGGATCGTAGCCAACTTTAGAACCTTGAGGCAGCGTTTGCACTAGCCAAGACAAGTAAGGCTCTTCAATTAAATGGCGATATTCAAACAATTCAGGAGAGACTTGCTTGCGAACCTGAACGGTATAGCGGCCATCAACAAAAATCGCTGCGTGATTGGTCGCGACGATGGCGGCACCCGCTGAACCGGTAAAGCCCGTTAGCCAATGTAGGCGTTCGTTGTGTTCTGGAACGTATTCACCTAAATATTCATCTTCATGTGGAACGATGAACGCATCGAGTTGTTGAGTCTGTAACCAATCGCGAAAATTGGCGAGGCGCTGAGTATAAGAGTTTGGCATCTGAGATTATCCTTTTTCTAAACAGTCCTTTGTTATTGCTTGTTGTATTGAAGGGTACAGCAAGTGGACGAGAGCGAATAAGCTACTCCTTTTGCCGACACGGCGCAAATATCCCACTATGGTTTCAGCGCAAATGGAGTGTATTGGTTTGTATCAGTTCACGTAGCCAACGGATTGCCGGATCGTTGGTTCGGTCACGATGCCAAAATAGCGTATAGGCCATCGGGGGGAGCTCGAAAGGCAATGGCAGCTCTACCAAACCAAGTTGTTTAGCCACTAGCTGGGTGAAATGGCTTGGCGCAGTAAAGACAAAATCAGTGTAAGTACACAAGCTTGCCGCGCTATTGAAATCCGGAACCGTGATGGCAATATCTCGCTCAAAACCAATATCGGCTAACCGATAATCTAATAGCCAGCGATCATTACCATCACAGCGTACTTGTACATGACGCTGATTTAAGTAGGTAGTGAGGTTCCACTCCTGAGTGAGCAGTGGATGATCTCGGCGTAGTACGCAGTGCTGCCGGTCTCGAAATAGCTCTTGCTCACAAATGTCTGCAGGGGGAAGCATTGTGAGTTTGGCATCGTTAATGTCGATGTCTTTTCCTGTCAGCCCAAAATCGAGCTCTCCCACTTGGAGCTTGCGAAAGGTTTGTTCGTTCCATGAATGAGTACTGATACTGAGATGTGGACCATGACGGAAAATGGTGGGTAAAAAGTAGGGCATGATCAGTGGATAAGCACTTTCTACCGCGGCAATTTGAAAGCGGTATTCGCTCGATTGAGGGGAAAAATGGGCTGGTTGTGTGAGCAATTCAAGTTGATTGACTAACACATCTAGCTTGGGCTTTAAAAACATGGCCTTAGGAGTGGCGTTTAGCCCATAGGATGTTCGCACAAATAATGGGTCATCAAACTGTTCTCGTAGCTTCGCTAGCGATTTACTGACGGCTGATTGGCTTAAGCACAAGCGAGCGGCTGCTCGTGTAACACTTAACTCTTCGATGAGCACTTTCAAACACACCAGCAAGTTAAGATCGATGCGCGCTAATTTTTCAATTTGCATGAGTTTTTCCAAATAAGAATAACAGCAATGACGATATGCCACTGTTTAGCATATCTCGCTGCATGTATCATGCACCGATCTTTAAAATTGAGTCGGAGTGTGAAGTGAAACAAGCAGTGCCTAGCCAGGTCAGTAAACAACAAATGGTATTACTGACGCTTTTGGTTCTTTTTAGCCCCTTAGCCATCGATATTTACTTACCGGCATTGCCACAAATTTCGCAAGCGTTTCACGTGGAACATGCACTCGCGCAAGATACGATCACTTGGTTTTTGTTTGCTATGGGTGTGGGGCAGCTATTTGCAGGCCCATTAGCAGATAAGTACGGTCGTCGAACGGTTGCATTAGGAGGCATCACCATCTATATCTTGAGCGCTTTATTGGCGTGGAGCGCGCAAAGTATTGAGTGGATGTTGATGGCTCGGCTGCTACAAGGCTTAGGAGCGTGTGCAACCTCCGTAGCAGCTTTTGCAACGGTTCGCGATTTATTTGGCCCTCAGAAGAGTGGCAAGATGATCAGCTACCTCAATGGGGCGATCTGTTTTATTCCGGCTCTTGCACCCATTATGGGAAGCTGGCTTACCCAACAATTCGGCTGGCGAGCTAATTTCAGCTTCATGGCAGGGTTTGCTTTGATCGTTGGTTCAGCCATTGCGCTACGTATGCAAGAGAGTAATCCTAATACAGGGAGTCGTCCGGCGGTATTTAAGCTTTCACGCTATGTGGCGGTACTGAGAGAGCCGACATTTCTTTTCCATGCGACACTCTGTTTGTTAGCGATGGCGGTGATTTTAGCCTATGTGACTTCGGCACCAGTGATCCTAATGGAACGTTTACAGCTCAGTATGAATGAGTTTACTTTCTGGTTTGGCGTTAACGCGGTGGTTAACATTATTGCTTGCATGACCGCTCCGAAAGTCATGGATAAATTGGGTACGCGCGTTTCATTGGTTATTGGGATTGTAACGCTGATGATTGCTGGATGTTTGATGATGATTTTGCAACATCAGTCAACAGCGTTAGCATTTATGCTCCCTGTGTTTTTATCCTCAATTGGTTTTGCTTGGATTCTTGGTGGCGCAGCGGGTAAGGCGTTAGCTCCATTTGGTGACAAAGCGGGTACGGCTGCGGCACTTTTAGGCTTATTTCAAATGAGTGGATCGGGTTTACTCGTCGGGACTTTGCAACGCTTCATCTCTGAGCCTCAACCATTGATTGGTTTGACGATGTGGCTCGCTGCACCGGCATTGCTTATTTTGTTCTCTCCGATAGGTTTTCGTTGGCATACCCAAGCATCTGAGTGCTGATTCAACAAGATAAATACACGCTGAGGCTATTTTACTCAGCGTGTATCCTGTGTATATTATTTGCCTCTTCGATACTGACTAACCGTTTGGAATTCAATACCCATGTCTTTAACCACCTATGAAATGGCTCGCATTCTGGAACAGCTTGATGAAGCACCAGAAAAGGTGATGTTTGGCAAATTACTCAATGAACTGGGTAATCAAAGCAGTGAACGCATCCGTAGTGCAGCAAAGCAAGTTCCAATTACCGTGTTGCGTGATCTGGTTTATCAGTTCCAGCAAGTGATTGAATCGCGTAAGGGTGAGCAAGTTGAAATTATGGCCAAGCAACTGGCGCAACAAGGTATTTCTGCCGAAGAGCTACTGAACTACTTACAAAAACGCTAGCGTTTATTTCTTCTAAGCAGCACCGTTCTCATCTTAAGCCTTGTTTTTCTTATTGTAGATGTCGAAATGACAAGGCCGAGAGCTTGGTCAATGCCATCACGGGTTCACGTTACGGTTAATCGGATTTTGTAAGGAAATCAGCGTTTCTGTCGACTGAACTTCATCAATGGCTTGCAGCTTATCGATCAGCACATACTGTAATTCTTCGATCGAACGACACATCAATTTCACAAAGATGTTATAGGCGCCCGTGGTGTAGTAGGCTTCCACCACTTCATCCAGTGCATTCAATTTGGCGAGTGCAGAATGGTAATCTCGCGCCGCATTCAGATTAATACCAATAAAGCAGCAGACGTCATAACCGAGCTTTTTGGTATTTACCACCACTTCCGTCCCTTGAATAATATCCCCGGCTTTCATCTTCTCGATTCGCACGTGAATCGTTGCTGGACTAACATTAAATTGTTTCGCCATTTCTGCATAAGGTGTACGCGCATCATCCATGAGAATTTTCAGGATGGCACGATCCAGATCATCGAGTTTGGTGTGGTTGGTTTGCATGGTCCTTCCTGATAGTCTGCCGACACAAAATAGAGAGCGCTGATTTTATCATCATTAACAATATTCTTTAACCTTGGAGTCTGGATTGAGCCTATCGCGAATCATGAGCCTAAGACCCCGCATTCCGTTTGCTCTTATGCTGAGTTGTTTGTTTTTTGCAGCGCTGGCACAAGGTCAAACATTGCCGGTGAGCCAAGCTGAATTAACGGAGAATCGCTATCAATGGGATAGTGATTCGGTTGGTGGCACGATGTTGTGGCTTGCCGTGATCGGTGGCGTATGCCTGCTGCTGATCATTGTTGTTCGACAGTATTACTACACTGAACGCCTACGTGCGAATCAAAAGTTATTGGAATCGATTTTCGATCAAAGCACGCATTACATCGGTATTTTTGATTTGGAAGGGCGAATTATTTCTTGCAATGGAAAGTTGCAAAGCCTGTTGTACCGACATGGGGAAAGCCTACTTCGGCCGATATGGTTGCACAAAGGTTGGGAAGACTCCGCAGTCGAGCATATACAAAATTACTTTGCCGAATCCATCCCGCAGACTCGGCAATTCAATGCAGAGATCTGGCATCCCGAGCTAGGTGCTATTGTGCTGGAGTGTCAGTTTAAACCATTACCCACTCGGGAAGAGTCGCAAATTCTGCTCGAAGCTCAGGATATTACTTGGCGTAAAATTACCGAAGATAAGCTATTTCAACGTGAAGCCAGTTTACGTCATTACTACGATCAGCAGCCTGTGATGATGCTGACGTTGGATGAACGAAATCATATCCAACAAGTCAATCAGTTTGCGGAACAGCTGTTGGGGTATCCGGCCGAGGCCATGTTAGGGCACCACATTCGTGATTTTTACCAAGATGAGGACGCATTAACACCAAGGCAAGTCTTGTTGCTGCCAAGCCGGCACGCTTCCTCGGTATGGCGACGAGAAGTCAGTTATCAGCACCATACGGGGGAAACGGTGTGGGTTCGTGAAAATATCCGCCCTCTGCTTGAAACGGGTACGCTATTGATTGTGGGTGAGGACATTACGGAAACTCGCCAACTCGCGGATCAATTGGCTTATCAGGCTCGTTATGATTCATTAACGCACACACTCAACCGTAACCAGTTTGAGTTGGAGTTAGCCAAAGCACTCAAAGAGACGGAAAGTCAGCTGCGTACACATGCGATGTTGTATCTCGATCTTGATCAGCTCAAAGTCCTTAACGATACCGCAGGGCATGATGCGGGTGATGGTGCTATTCAGTTTTGTGCCAGTATGCTGGAAGATGTATTACCGTTTAGAGCCACGTTGGCACGTATGGGAGGCGATGAATTCTCCATTTTATTGCGCGATTGTACCGAGCGAGATGCCGTGCTGGTGGCGCAAAGTATCATTCATGCGCTGAGTGAAGTGCCATTTGTGTGGGAGCACATTCGATTTAATCTGACCTGTTCGATTGGCATTCGCATGATGGATCATACGGCAACATCACCACAAATGGTGCATGCGCAGGCAGATACCGCTTGTCATGCCGCGAAAGAAGAAGGTCGTAACCGGTTTAACTTGTACCGACAAGATGATGCTGATTTACGCCGACGTCAGCAGGAAATGGAATGCGTCAACCTAGTGCATGATGCTTTGGCCAATGATCGAATTGAGCTCTTTGCACAGCGCATCGTGCCTCTTAATCACCCCGATGTGCAGCTCCATTTTGAAGTGCTCGTGCGAATCAAGAACGCTGTGGGGGAATATGTCTCGCCTGGTATTTTTGTACCGGCTTCTGAACGGTATAACCTAGCACATCGCTTAGATCGGCAGATCGTGGAACAGACGTTAAGTTGGCTTGAAGCACGCCCTGAGGTGATAAAGAAACTGGGCCGAGTGTCCATTAACCTCTCGGGGAACTCGATTGGCAATCCTGATTTTGTGGCCTTCTTGCTCGATCGCTTATGTCATGGGCGCATACCGTGCAACAAAATTTGCTTTGAAATCACTGAAACTGCCGCAATGTGTAATCTCAATCAAGCGATTACGGTATTTTCTCAGCTAAAAAACTTGGGCTGTATTTTAGCGTTAGACGATTTTGGTTCAGGGCTTTCATCATTCGGATATTTACAAAAATTGCCTGTGGATATCGTGAAAATCGATGGGATTTTTGTGTGTGATATGGATAAAAACGAGATGGATCGCTTGATGGTGCGCTCAATTCACGAACTGACCAAACAGATGGGTAAAACCACCGTTGCGGAATTTGTCGAAAACGAGCAAATTCTGCAGGCCTTGCAGCAGATTGGCGTCGACTATGCACAGGGATACCTGTTTAGTCGCCCACAACCAATCGCTGATTTGGTTGCTGCGCAGCTCAAAGAGAAAGCGTAGGGTTTGCCGACAAAATCCGCTACACTGAGCGCCGTTTTATCTAGGTTTTCGGAGTTCCCTTGTTGATACAACTGATTTGCGAAGCGCCACACCGTGCGCACGAGTTAGAGCAGATTGCTGCGCGTTGGCAGCTGCAAGCCAGTGCTGACAGTGTATTTGCTTTGGTGCTCACCGAGGAACGCCTTGAACTGCGCAAATTCGATGAGCCGAAACTTGGCGCAATCTATGTTGATTGGGTGGAAGGCGCAGTGGCGCATCGTCGCAAATTTGGTGGCGGTAAAGGGCAGTCGATCGCCAAAGCCGCAGGTTTGAATAAAGGCGTCACTCCTGTGGTGCTCGATGCAACGGCGGGCTTGGGGCGCGATGCCTTTGTGTTGGCATCCTTGGGTTGCCGAGTGCAAATGGTAGAACGTCATCCCGTGGTGGCCGCTTTATTGGAAGATGGCTTACAACGCGCCAAACAAGATAGTGAAATAGGGGTTTGGGTGAGTGAGCGCATTAGCCTACTGCACGCTTCAAGCCATGATGCTTTGCAGCAATTGGCCGCTGATCCCAACTTTGTTCGCCCCGATGTGATCTATTTAGACCCTATGTATCCTCATCCTGAGAATAAAAAGAAAAGTGCGTTAGTCAAAAAAGAGATGCGAGTATTTCAATCGTTGGTGGGAGCTGATAATGATGCAGATGCTCTACTCGAACCCGCCCTGCAACTGGCGCAAAAGCGAGTGGTGGTGAAACGGCCGGATTACGCGCCGTGGCTACAACATCGTAAACCAAGCATGGCGATAGAAACCAAGAAAAACCGCTTTGATGTGTATGTGCTCGCTGCAATGGATGGTGAATAACCTCATTCAACGCAAACATTATTGGTGAACAAGCGCGAACAGAATCTGACTTGTGTTTTCAAATGAACCACGTAATATCTGCGCCTGAGAATAATTCGTATTTTAGCTGGAGCAGTCAGTGGCTAAACGTCTATGTAAACTCAGCCGCAATGAGATTGCGACTTCCCTTGGTGAGATTGAACGCTTAGTGGCTGAGCCGCAGTTTTTGTGTCGAGCTTGTGCACGAGTGGCGGGTGATAAGAAAAGCCTGTGTAAGCCGCAAGCTCTGAGTGTGAGGTCTCCTGCTGCCAATATCTCCGCGTTATCGGAAAACGAAACCAATACCGGCGTGGCGAGTCTATTGCCGAAAGGCAGTTTGAAGAAACAGCAGAAGTTTCATAAAAAACTGGAAAAAGTGCTGAAGAAGCAGCGTAAGCTGATGAAAAAACAGCAACAGCTGGAAGGAAAAGTCGCGCAGACTAATCCTGCTCTGGTTCATGAGATCGCCGCTCAAGTCAGTATGCATTAAGCTTGCAACGCCGATAAATCGTAAGACAAAGCCCATCTAATGATGGGCTTTGGTGTTTTGGGCGATAGAGTCCGCTTAGGTTAAGTTTTGGCGTTGATAATCACGTTCAACGCGACGTTTTACCCAAGTTTCGTTGATCCACAAAGAAGCGAGAATAACGGCTCCGCCTAGAGAGAGACGGATGAGGTCGACATCGCGGTTCCAAATCAGAATATTCACCACTAAACCAGCTGGCACTAGCGCATTGTTCATGATCGCTAAGGCTCCGGCATTGACCATGCATGCACCTTTGTTCCATGCAAAATAGCCAAGCCCAGAAGCGATCAACCCCAAATAGAGCAAGATTCCCCACTGCAGTGAAGTTGTCGGGAGCTTTTCAGGGTTACCAAGCAGCAAAAACGCCACGCTGGCTACCACCAGTGCACCGAGGTAGAAATAACCAAACACAGTATGTGGCGGTAAGGCGGTTTGCTCACGCTCCATCAGGTATTTATAGCCGACTTGGCCAATCGCAAAGCAGAGATTGGCCCCTTGCACCACGAAAAACCCCGTCAGGAAATGGTCATTAATTCCTGCAAATTTAATCAATACTGCACCCAAAACGGCAATCAACGCGGTGACTAAATACCAAGGGGAAAAACGCCCTTTGAGAAAATCGTAAATCAAGGTGACGTAAATCGGAGTAAATACAGTAAACAGTAAGACTTCAGGAACCGAGAGCAGCAAGAAGGATTGGTAGTAAAAACAGTACATCAAGCCAAGTTGAATGCCACCAATTGCCATCAATTTGGCAATCAGAGCTCGCGGTACATCTTTAAAACGGAGAAAAGGGATGAACACTAAGCTCGCGAGAGCCACTCGCATCCAGACTGCAAACCAAGAATCTACCTGACCGGCGAGATAAACGCCGATCAGGCTAAATGAAAATGCCCACAACAGGGTGACTGCAGAGAGATAAACCATAACGCTATCGAATGAGTGAATGGAGTGCGCAGTCTACCTGAGTATTTTCTGCTCGTCAGTCGCAGAGTGGTACGACGAGCATATCCACGGGTGAGCTATTGATCAGCTGACGAGTGGAGGAGAGCAGTTTGCTCCAAAAATCTTGGTGATGGCCGCACACCAATAAATCCACGTTAAATTCGCTGATGGTTTCGCACAGTTCATTGGTCAAATCGCCGCTACCGACCAAGGTATGCTTAATCGGGTAATTGGCATGCAGCGCCAAATCCTGCAGTTGCTTTTGTGACGCTTCCATCGCGTGATGTTGTGTTTCGGCCAAATTAATGTCGATAAGGCCGGTGTACAGCTCAGCGTAGTTCACATCAATATGAATGAACGAGACTTCTGCATTGAGAGGTTTGGCCAGAGCCACCGCTTTTTCAACCAGCAGTTTGCTGTCTTCAGACAGATCCACCGCAACCAAAAGATGTTGATAACTCATTGTATGGACTCCTTTTCGGGTGACTAAGCACAGCGTAGCACTGGATTGGTGATTTTTTTGTCGCAGCGATCTCAGTTTGATGGCGATGCTTTGGGGTGGGGCTACAATAACTAGCGAACATGCTATAGTTCGTTCAAATAGTTACAGTGAATTAGGAGTTTTCTATGTTGTCGCAAGCGATGGTTGAACATCTCAATGAGCAAATTAACCTCGAATTTTTCTCATCCAATCTATACTTACAAATGAGTGCTTGGTGTGAAGACAAAGGATTTGATGGTGCTGCTGAGTTTTTACGCGTTCATGCGGTAGAAGAAATGCAGCACATGCAACGTCTGTTCACTTATGTGAGTGAGACGGGAGCCCTGCCAATCCTTGGTGCGATCGCTGCGCCACGCCACGAATTTGCTTCACTGGGTGAAGTGTTTCGTGAGACGTACCAACATGAACAGAAGATCACGCAACAGATTAACAAACTGGCTCATGTGGCGTTCACTTCCCAAGACTACTCAACATTTAACTTCCTTCAGTGGTACGTGGCCGAACAGCACGAAGAAGAGAAGTTGTTTAAAGGGATTTTAGATAAGCTGGAACTGGTCGGTGAAGATGGTAAGGCGTTGTTCTTCATTGATAAAGATCTGGCAGCATTGGCAAAGAAAGGCTCATCTTCTGTGATGGATGCTCCTGCTGAGTAAGATCGGCAAAAAGACAAACTGAAGCGATCGTCTTTTTCTCTGGGCATTCTCAACACAAGGTGTGTAGGGAGGAAAAGATGATCAGTGGAGATACCATTCTATTTGCGCTTATGGCCGTGACGGCGATTAACGTCGCACGTTATGTGACAGCGCTGCGCTCACTTATTTACATCATGCGTGAAGCTCATCCGTTGCTTTATCAACAAGTTGATGGTCGGGGTTTTTTTACCACTCATGGTAACGTGACCAAACAGGTTCGCTTATATCACTATCTTAAAGGTCGCGAGTATCACCATCATCATGATCCCGTATTTACCGGCAAGTGTGATCGGGTCCGTGAGCTGTTTATTCTGTCTGGTTCATTACTGGTTTTGACTACGGTCGTTGCCTTTATGCTCTAATCACATCGGTTGGCCGCAGATTGGCATTGCGTTGGCAGAGTGGCCATTTGCCGTTAGAATAGCCGCCCAAGTGAGTAAGGATGTGCACTCAGCACATCCTTTTTTTATGGTATTAGGTGGCCGTGATGAGCAAGAAAGTCGATGTAGTGATAATTGGCGCAGGTGCAGCAGGTTTAATGTGCGCGGCGCAGGCGGCACAACGTGGCCGTCAGGTATTACTGCTCGATCATGCTAAAAAACCGGGGCGGAAGATTCTGATCTCTGGTGGTGGTCGCTGTAATTTCACTAACTATGATGTCTCGTCGGCGAACTACTTGTGCCAAAACCCACACTTTGTGAAATCGGCACTGTCGCAATACACCAACTGGGATTTCATCTCGCTGGTCAGCAAATATGGCATTGCTTATGAAGAACGTGATCATGGCCAGCTGTTTTGCCTTGATTCGGCCAAAGAGATTGTGGATATGCTGCTCAGTGAGTGTAATCAACCCAATATCGAGCAGCGTTATCAAGTTGAAATCAGCACGATAGCCCACACTGAACAAGGTTTTACCCTGCAAACTACCATCGGTGAGATTGAGTGTGCGTCGCTGGTGGTTGCTACCGGCGGTTTGTCGATGCCGAAATTGGGCGCGACGCCGTTTGGCTACAAAATCGCAGAGCAGTTTGGCTTGCCCGTGATCAGTACCACCGCAGGTCTAGTGCCATTTACGTTGCATGTGCAAGATAAGGAAGATTTTGCGCCGTTATCGGGTGTGGCGATTCCCGTTGAGATGCGCGCAGAGTGCGGTAAAACTTTTAAAGAAGCCTTGCTGTTTACTCACCGCGGCTTATCTGGCCCTGCAGTGCTACAAATTTCCTCTTATTGGACTCCGGGACAAACCATCACCACCAATTTAGTGCCGGACGTGGATTTGGCGGAGCTGCTGAATAGCGAAAAAGAAGCGCACCCGAATCAGAGCTTGAAAAATACCTTATCGAAAGTGTTGCCTAAGCGTTTGGTGGAAGTGCTGATTGAGCGCCAACTGTTTGCCGATAAACCGCTGAAACAGTATTCCCCCAAAGAGCTCGACGCGGTGCAAACCAGTTTAGAACAGTGGTCGATTGTGCCAAACGGCACCGAAGGCTATCGCACTGCTGAAGTGACGCTCGGCGGAGTGGATACCGACTGCCTCTCATCCAAAACCATGGAGTGCAAAACCGTGGCAGGTTTGTTCTTTGTCGGAGAGGTGATGGATGTGACTGGCTGGCTCGGCGGCTATAACTTCCAATGGGCTTGGTCGAGTGGCTACGTCGCCGGCCAGTGGGTTTAATCTGTGCAGCAACAATAAAGTTTGTACATTGCTCATAAAGTTTGTACATAAGGCGATTCTGTAACAATAAAGTTTGTACACTGATCTATACTGCATTCTGTTTTCTGTAATGGAGTGAAGTTCCTTGGGCCGACGTAGAAAGTTAGAGGCACTAGCTGATTTTCAGCGAGCATTAAAGAATAAATACGGTCTTGGCGAAGGCGACAGCTACAAGCCATGGCTTCGGGTACAAGATGTTCGCTCTCGGGGTAATAGCGGGAAGATTCAGGGCATCAAGGTCAACCGAGAGCATCACATGCTTTCTGAACACGAAAGTTGCTTTTTCTACATTGCCGAGTTTTGCGATTCCGTCATAGATATCAGGGAGCAGTTCCCTCTCTTACCTCTAGACCTATCGGTAAAAATTGCCAAAACCTTTGGGGTGGATCATCCCATTGTACCTGGATCCAAGTCGCCTAATGTCATGACCACGGACTTTGTCCTGACTCGATCTGACGGGGTGAACACCTGGTATGAAGCCGTGAGTGTCAAACCTGCAGAGAAGCTGACCGATAAAAGGATTGCGGAGAAACTGGATATCGAGCGTAACTGGTGGCAGTTGCAGGGAGTTCCGTTCCATCTGTTCGTGATGACCAAACAAAACCAAATCCAGTCAAAAAACATTCAATGGGTAACGGCTCCTGTCCGGCAAGGCCGAAAATTTCCAACTGACTTAGTCGAAAGCGCTTTAGCACTGATTTCTCCCGGAACCATGTTGACAGAGGAGATATGCGATGAGTTTGTTCGAGAATTTAAAATTGAGCATGACGATGCTTTGGTCCTGTTAAAAACCTTGATTGCGACCAAGATGGTTGATGTTGATCTCGATAAGCCCATAGCTGATACAGGTATTTTGAATATCGTCAAAGTTACAGACTTTAAAGTGGTACGGCATCATGCAAGTTGAGCGTAACAGTGTTTGGCAGGTCACTAGAATTGACGGCATTAAGGACGGTATGTACAGAGTCCTTGAGCACTATGCAAATGATGACCTCTTGATTCTTTTTCGGCTGCATGATGGAAAAGCTCTGGAAAAGCCAGTTCCAGTAGAGCTTCCCCTATTTTTAGAGTCTGCCAAGTGTGGAAATAGCAAAATATCCAGTTATCCGATACCTTTTTACCAACTAATATCTGAAGAAGAGATCTCCCCTGCTCACAGGGATAAGCGGAATCAGCGCTTCGAATTGATACATGATTTGATCAGTAATCCGGAATTTTTGCTTGATGTAGCTTTAAATCAGCGTAGCAAAACCGTAGCTAGTCATGCCAAGGAACGAAAGGTCTATGTCCAAAAAATCTATCGCTCGCTAAATCAATACTGGCGATACGGTCAAGAAATCAATGCTCTACTGCCAGCATACAAACATTGTGGTGGCTCAGGTAAACCCCGGTTGTCCGGTAAGGCGAAAAGAGGGGCACCGATCCAACTGTCGACACCCAGTATGGTGGCCCCTTCGGGAGTGAATACAACGGAAGAAGATAAGGCCAAATTTCTTCTAGGCATGAAAAAGTATGGACTAAAGGGAAAGAAGGTTTCTCTAAGTCGTGTATATGAACAAATGCTTAAAGAGTACTATGCTGATGAACTCCGATCAGCCGAAAAAGAAAATCGAGAGCCTGAGATCCCTAGCCTTAGGTCATTTCGTTACTGGATTAAAAAGCTGATTCCTGAAGCCGAGTTGATCCGTAAGCAAACGACGGCTGGGGACTTCGAACGAAACAGGAGAGGTCTGCGAGGAGCGGCCACGGATCATACGGAAGTGCCTGGTAGCTGTTTTGAGCTGGACGCGACAGTTCTGGATGTCCATATAGTTTCAGAGTTCAACCGAAACCATGTGCTTGGGCGTCCTACAATTTACTGTGTGGTGGATAAAGAGAGCCGAATGATGGTCGGCCTTCATGTATCCATGGAGTATGCTTCCTGGCGAGCAGGAAGGCAGGCACTGGTGAATAGCTTTACCTCGAAGAAAGCTTATTGTGCCCGTTTTGGCATCGAAATTGAAGAATCGGAATGGCCCTGTCATCACATTCCCCAGCGCCTCCTGTGTGACCGAGGGGAATTCATCTGTAATAAGCCGGAAGAGCTTGCGGTCCCATTGATAGGGCATCTGAGCATTGCTCCTCCCTACCGTGCAGAGTTGAAAGGTATCGTCGAGCACCGATTCCAAATTCTGAACGAAAAGCTTGTCCATGAGCTGATGGGGACGACGAAGGGGCGCCATTATATCCGTGGAGACCGCGATCCTAGGTTGGACGCCACTTTGACTCTTTCTGAGGTAACCAAGCTTCTCATTGATCAGGTTTTAGAGCACAACAGCTCTATTTTTGATGGACTGGCTGGTCAAACACCTCTGCTAGTGGAGTCAGGGCTTCCCCCTACGCCACTAAACTACTGGAATACACATCTGAAAAGACACCGCCATGCATTAAATAAAGCGGATGAAGCAGATATCAGAGCCCGGCTGCTTCCCGTTGAGCAGGTTTCTATGACCAGCAAAGGAATCCGCCTCAATGATGATATGTATTACGAATGTGACCGAGCAGAGTTTGAAGACTGGAAGGTGATAGCTCGCTCGAATGGACGTTGGAAGCTGGAAGCCAGGATTGACCAAGATAACGCCTCCTTTATCTATGTGCGCCTTCGTCCAAGCGAAGGTTTTACTCGGTGTACGCTGATGACGCGCTCGTCTAGCTTTGAGGAGCGCCATAGAGCAGATGTACTGTACTTTGAGGATTGGAAAAAGGTTTCGAAAAAACGTTCTAAACCGACCAGTAAATCCATTGAAAGGCACAATCGAAGAAAAACCATCACGGCGAATGCTAGGGAAGAACTTAAAAAAGAACCTGCTCTCAAAACAAAGGCAGAAAAAACCCTCGGCATAGAAGAGCGGCGACGAGAAGCCATAATGGAAGCCAGGATTTCCAGTGATGATAGTAACTATACGGAGCCTTCAGAAAATCAGTCATCAGTTGATAAATTAGCTGCTGATAGAGCCAGCAAGGTCGTGTCGTTGCTGAAGAGGGAGCGGGGTTCTAATAGTGAAACTTGAGAAAGCAAAATACCGGCCTGCGATTCTCCCCGAGCATCGAGGTAACCCATTAATTGAGGCGCTACCAGCGAAGCATACTGATGAGGAGCTTGTAGACAAGCTCAGTTTTTACCCACCGCACTCATTTGAGGAAACTCAACTCGCCCCCTTCGAACGAGTTGAGTATCTGACCAGACTGAAAGATCTACGGCAACCATTACCCATCTATCTGGACTGTTTTAGAGCGGTGGAAATGGCAATAAAGGAGGGGTACTCGGTCAAGAATCCGCTTTCACCGACGACGATGAATTACCTACACTATCCAACAGATCGTCGTCCAAATATTGAACCAAGAACTGGATATTTCAAGCCAAAAGGATGCGGAATCACGGTAATAGGTGAAAGCGGTGTTGGAAAAACTTGCATGCTCGAACAGATATTAGGATGTTTCCCCGACACAATTGAGCACTCGCAATATAAAAATCATTCGATACCATTACGCCAAGTAGTATGGATCAAAGTAGATTGCCCGGATGACTCCAGCGTTAGAGCTCTGTGCCACAAGATTCTGTCCGAATTGGATAGCAAGCTTGGCTTTGAGCCGACTAAGCGAGCCGGAACTATCCCTCTTCTGCTAGACCAAATCGAAGCTCGTATCAAATCCAGCTTTTTAGGGATCTTGGTCATCGATGAGATGCAGAATCTGAATCTGGCAAAAACCGGTGGTGCTGACCGCCTGCTGGGTTTCATCCACAATCTGGTTAACAATCTCGGTATTCCTATCCTGTTCTGTGCCAACCCGCCGTTCAATCAGTTGCTCAGTAGAACGCTTAAAGCGGCACGACGGGCAGAAAGCAATGGTTACTTCGATGTTGTGCTGATGGAAAACGACGGTGTATGGGAACTGTTTATAGAGGAGTTGTGGGAGCTTCAATGGACCAACGTAAGGACTCCATTGACTGTAGAGTTGAACGACAAGCTTTATGAGCTATCTGTTGGCAACATGGATCTGGCCGTTCGAATCTTCCGTGAAGCACAGCGTTATATCATAGGTTGTGGCGATGAACGCATCACAGGAGAGTTGCTTGAACATGCCGCAAGTATTGCTATCAAGGCATCCAAGGCGGTCACCGATGAAATCAGGCGAGAACGCTCAATTACTGCGTTGAAAAGAAAACGGAACATTACTTCACTTCCGGCCAGCACAGATATGGCTCGTACACAGAAGACGGAATTGGTGGCAATTGAGGGAGTGCCTCAATCAATACCCGGTGACCTGAGTCGACCTCACCATCCTGAGTTTGCCGATGCGCTTACCATATTGCAAACTGCGGATGACCTTTTTGAGCGAATCGGTAATCCTGATCTAATGCAGCATGCGGCGGCTGAGGAGAAGCCACTGGAGCTGTTGCGGCAAGAAGGCGTTTTCTGTGAACATCCGCTGAAGGTCTTCGCGTAAAGGTCTTAAGGGCGTACCGCATGAAATTGCCCGTAAGCCTACCCGATGAATTACTACTAAGTCGCCTGATCCGCTATGTTACGGTTTCAGGCGATAAAGGGGATAACTTTGCTAGCAAGGTTTTTGGATCAAGAAAGGTGTCCATCCATCCCTTTCTGACAGCGAGGCTTGAGCAGCTGGCCGGATGGGGCCTTGAGAGTGCTGAAGTAATGTTGTTTCAGCAAACGCTGGCACCGTTGTTTCTTTTTTTTCTCCCGACTTATGCTGATAGGCTTAAGCGATCAATGCTGGCAGGTGATGGCGCAGAGGCACATCGAGCAAGCCAGCTGTCTTTATTTGGTTGCGGTAATTCGCTTTGCTTAAAATGGTGCCCGGTGTGTGCTCAACAAGATTTGCGCCTGTACGGTGTTGCCTATTGGCACCGGACACACCAGATACCTGGCGTAACGGCCTGTGCATTTCATCCCGTACTCCTGGAGAAGCTGGAACTGGTTAGGCGACAGCGGATCATTGCGGAATTACTCCCCACTCTCATCGACCAGCCACGAGTTGCTTTTGATGCTGAGGTTCAGGTAGCCAGGTTTGGCTTCAAGCTTCTTCAATTGGTCACGGGCGGTATCCCCCGTGTTGACACTGTATTAACCTACCGCTCGAAGCTGTCTGAGTTGGGGTTTATTACAGCTCATCATCGAGTAAGGCGTAAAAGTTTAATGGAGGACTTCTGTGCTGATATAAAGTACTACCGTCCAGGCCCTGATACCCCATTTCCTCGCCATCCCCATGACTATCGATACCTATCCCAGCTTTTGGATCCTCACACCAGTCACCACCCATTTCGGCACCTCTTGTTTGCCTATTGGCTATTTAGAGAGCCGGAAAAAATGCTTTCTACTAAGCATCTTTGTGCAGCATCGCTACAACCAATATCTTTGAAAAGTCTCGAAGGGGAAATTAGTACAGAGCAGCAGTGTTTACAGCTACTTCGAAAGCAATACTCATTGAGTGAGATTTATCGCCTTACCGGTAAAAGCCGCTGCTACCTAAGGCGACTTGCCCTACTAAATGATATTCCACTCAAGCTTAAACCCAAGAAACTGACAGGGGAATGCCAAAAAAGGATCATTGGGTTGGCCTACGCCGGGATGCACAGAAAGGCGATATCGGAGCGGTGCGGTATCGGTATTGGCTCAGTGGAGCAGGTTATTTCCAGCCAGCCGGGACTTGTCGAACACCGTAAGCGGTGTCATTGGGAGTCCAAGCGTCGGCGTTGTCGGCTTGAGATTGCCAAATATCTAAAATCGCATCCTGGAGCGCTTCGCAGGGATTGCAAAGCTCAGTGTAATGCGGCTTTCTTTTGGTTATATCTCAACGATCCTATCTGGCTGGATTCCGCTTTACCGGAGCCGATCAAACCAGCTGGGCGATATCCAAATTGTTGACAGCGTGAATACAAAGTCATTGATACCACTCGTTATCACTTCGTCGGGCAGCAATGACATCTCTGGTCTGTTCCGACGATTTTGGGATGATATTTCCGGCAGAAGAAGTAACAAATGCACTTCAACAAAATAGATGATAAAATCAAAACGATTTTAGACGACTTTCGCATATCAAAAAAGAGTCTTACCGATATGAGCACAGAACAGTGGGTTACTGCCGAGCACGTTGCCGAGCATTTGGGAATCGCTAAGGACACTGTGTATCGATGGAGAGAACATAAAGGACTGCCTGCACATCGTGTGGGGCGGTTGTGGAAGTTTCAGTTGTCCGAAGTAGACGAGTGGGTGCGTGCAGGCGGCGCTGGTGAAGACTCTGGTGAACAAGGAGGGCACCGAGCATGATTTGTACGGCTTTGTCCGCATATGTAGCGGCCGTTGAATAGCCAGTAGGGAATTTGAGGCAAGATTTATGACGACCACAGAACAACAAATCGAACTCGATCTGATCGCCAAGCTTGGTGACCTCAAGTACACCTATCGCTCCGATATTCGCGACCGCACCACGCTCGAAGCCAACTTCCGGGCCAAATTCGAGGCGCTTAACCGCGTGCACCTGACAGACAGCGAGTTTCAACGCTTGCTCGACGGCATCATCACGCCCGATGTCTACGGCGCTGCTCAGCGGCTTCGCAATATCAACAGCTTCGAGCGCGACGATGGCACGCCGCTGAACTACACCCTGGTCAACATCCGAGACTGGTGCAAAAACGACTTCGAGGTCGTCAACCAGTTGCGTATTAACACTGAAAATAGCCATCACCGTTACGACGTGATGCTGCTCATCAACGGTGTGCCTGTGGTGCAAATCGAGCTGAAGACCTTGGCAGTCAGCCCACGCCGGGCCATGCAGCAGATCGTTGATTACAAGGCCGATCCCGGCAATGGCTACAGCAAAACGCTGCTGTGCTTCCTGCAGCTCTTCATCGTCAGCAACCGCACCGATACCTGGTACTTCGCCAACAACAACGCACGGCACTTCAGCTTTAACGCGGATGAGCGCTTCTTGCCGGTTTACCAGTTCGCCAGCGAAGACAACAAGAAAATCACTCTGCTCGATAGTTTTGCCGAGAAGTTCCTGGCCAAGTGTACCTTGGGGCAAATGATCAGCCGCTACATGGTGTTGGTGGCCAGCGAGCAGAGGCTCTTGATGATGCGGCCCTACCAAATCTATGCCGTCAAAGCTATCGTAGATTGCATCCATCAGAATTGCGGAAACGGCTACATCTGGCACACCACGGGTTCAGGCAAGACGCTGACCTCCTTCAAGGCATCCACCCTGCTTAAGGACAACCCGGACATCGACAAGTGTCTGTTTGTGGTGGACCGCAAAGACCTGGACCGCCAGACCCGCGAGGAATTCAACCGTTTTCAGGAAGGCTGCGTCGAAGAGAACACCAACACCGAGACCCTGGTGCGCCGCCTACTGTCGGATGACTACGCCGATAAAGTCATCGTCACCACCATTCAGAAGCTGGGCCTGGCTCTGGATGGGGCCAACAAGCGCAACTACAAGGAACGGCTGGAGCCATTACGCAACCAGCGCATGGTGTTTATCTTTGATGAATGCCACCGTTCACAATTCGGTGACAACCACAAAGCTATCAAGGAATTCTTCCCCAACGCCCAGCTTTTTGGCTTTACCGGTACACCCATCTTCGAGAAAAACGCCAGCTACCAGCAAATCGAAGGTCAGCAGGCCAGCTACCGAACAACCGACGACCTCTTCCAGCGTTGCCTGCATCAATACACCATTACTCACGCCATCGAGGATCGCAACGTCCTGCGCTTTCACGTGGATTACTTCAAGCCCGAAGGCAAGAATCCTCCCAAACCTGGTGAAGGCGTGGCCAAGCCCAAGGTCATTGAAACCATTCTCGCCAAACACGATGCGGCGACCAATGGCCGCAAGTTCAACACGGTGTTGGCAACGGCCAGCATCAACGATGCCATCGAGTACTTCGAACTGTTCGCGGAGATTCAAAAACAAAAGACCGAGCAAGACTCGGAGTTCCGCCCGCTGAACGTTGCCTGCGTATTCTCTCCACCTGCCGAGGGCAACAAGGATGTACAACAGATTCAGGAAGACTTGCCGCAAGAGAAAGAAGATAACCAGCAAGACCCCGATGGCAAGAAGGCAGCACTCACGCGCATCGTGACCGATTACAACACGCGCTTTGGCACCAACCATCGCATTAGCGAGTTCGACCTGTACTACCAGGATGTGCAAAAGCGCATCAAGGATCAGCAGTATCCCAACAGCGATCTCCCCGCCGCGCAAAAGGTCGACATCACCATCGTGGTGGACATGCTGCTAACCGGTTTCGACTCCAAGTACCTTAATACCTTGTACGTGGATAAGAACCTCAAGCATCACGGCTTGATCCAGGCGTTTTCGCGCACCAATCGCGTGCTGAACGACAGCAAGCCCTATGGCAACATCCTCGACTTCCGTCAGCAGCAAAAGCCGGTCGAAGAGGCGATTGCACTGTTCTCCGGGGAGAAAATCGACAACCCTCGTGAAATCTGGCTGGTAGACCCTGCGCCCAAGGTCATCGACAACCTGCAAACCGCCACCCAGAAGCTGGCTGACTTCATGCAGTCGCAAGGCGTGGGCAATGCGCCGGAAGAAGTAGCCAACCTGAAAGGTGATGCTGCACGGGCGCAGTTCGTCAATCTGTTCAAGGAAGTGCAGCGTCTCAATACCCAGCTCGATCAATACACCGATCTTTCGGATGAGCAGAAGGCGCAGATCACCCAGATTGCGCCACCCGATAAGATGCAAGGCTTCAAGGGTATGTACCTGGAAACGGCCAAGCGTCTGAAGGAACAGCAGGATCGCGACCAGACCCCGCCTGAAGTGCAGCAGCTTGATTTCGAATTCGTACTCTTCGCCTCAAGTGTGATCGACTACGACTACATCATGGGCCTCATTGCCAAGCTGACTCAGCAGAAGCCCGGCAAGCTCACCATGAACCGTGAGCAGCTCATCGGCCTGATCCAGTCCGACGCCAAGTTTATCGATGAGCGTGAGGACATTGCCGAGTACATCCGAGGGCTGCCGGTCAACGTAGCACTGGACGAAAAGCAAATCCGCAGCGGATTCGAGCGTTTCAAAGCAGAGAAAAAAGCGCGGGAACTGGCCACTATGGCTGAAAAGCACGGGCTGGATGTGGTAGCGCTGCAAGCATTTGTCGATGATATTCTGCGCCGCCACATTTTCGATGGCGAACGCCTCTCGGAGCTGATGGCCCCGCTAGAACTTGGCTGGAAAGCCCGCACACAGAAGGAGCTGGCCCTGATGGAAGATCTGACGCCACTGCTGCACAAGCTCCAAGGTCGAGAGATCGCCGGTCTGGCTGCCTATGAGGAGGAGAGATAATGGGCACCGTCTTTGCACAAGGGGCGCAGTGGGTTCGTGCGGACTTCCATCTGCACACCCGCGCGGATCGAGAGTTCAAGTACACAGGCGATGACAACTTCTACAACAGCAATTATGTGGACGCGCTGGAGAAAGCAGGTATCCATCTGGCTGTCATCACCAATCACAACAAGTTCGATTTCGAGGAGTTCAAAGCGCTGCGCAAGACAGCGCAGAAGAAGGATATTGTGCTGTTGCCCGGCGTCGAGCTGTCGGTCAATGACGGGGCCAATGGCATCCACACCCAGGTTGTTTTTTCCGACGACTGGTTGGCCGATGGCCATGACCATATTAACCCCTTCCTGAGCGTTGCGTTTGAAGGAAAAGTCCCTGCCCAGTACGAGCAGGAAAACGGGCGTTCCTCTCTGTCGCTATTGGAAACCATCAAGAAGCTGGAAAGCTATCATCGCGACTTTTTCCTTGTCTTTGCCCATGTCGAAGCACCGAGCGGGCTGTGGGCCGAACTGGACGGGGGACGTCTTGCCGAGCTGGGCCAGAACGAATTCTTCCGCCGCCGCACGCTGGGCTTCCAGAAGGTACGCACGTACAACAAGCAGCAAGAGAAGAGCAAACCCTGCCGGACCAAAACGCAGCAGCATCTAGGGGACTGGTACCCCGCCGAACTGGAAGGCTGCGACGCCAAATGCATAGAGGACATCGGTCAGGGCAAAGCCTGTTACCTCAAATTGGGCGAGCTGTCCTTTGAAGCTGTCAAGTTTGCCTTGAGCGATCCTGCTTCACGCGTCGCCATGGAGCCCCCCAAGCATCAGGGGTCGTTTATCCGCGGTATTCACTTCGACGGTGGCATCCTCGACGGAAAAACGCTGCATTTCTCGCCCGAACTGAACACGCTGATCGGCATCCGGGGTAGCGGCAAGTCATCCATTCTGGAAGCAGTGCGCTACGCCCTCGATATTCCTCGCGGGGAGAAGGCGCAGGATACCAAGTACAAGGATGAACTGATCCGCCATACCCTGGGCAGCGGCGGCAAGGTGACGCTGACGGCCTGCGATGTATACGGACAGGAATTCACCATCTCCCGCATCTTCCGCGAAGCGCCGAACGTCTACCTAGACGGCAAGTTGCAGCCCGGTGTGTCGATCCGGGAGACCGTGCTGCGCCGCCCGATCTACTTCGGGCAGAAAGACCTTTCCAGCACAGGTGAAGGTTTCGAGACCGATCTGGTGGAAAAGCTGGTGGGTGAAAAGCTGCGCATGCTGCGAGACGAAATCGAAACCCAACGCCAACATGTGCGTGATGCAGCAAGCCGCTGGCTCAAGCTCAGCAATACCGCCGAACTCAGGCGTGATCACGAGTCCCAGCTCACGGATGCCAACTTCCGGCTGAAGAAGTTTGAGGAGTATGGGGTTGCCGACAAACTACAAAAGCGCCTTGGCTATCAGCAAGATGCCACTGCGCTGACCCGCATGAAGGATCGGGCAGACAGCTTCGTAATCGCCCTCGGGCAATTGATTTCCGAGCATGAGGACGATCTGCGTAACGCCACGAGCTACGTCTCCAAGCAGAATCCCGGCTTCTTCACAGCTTATTACGCCGAATTTGCCAACCTCGTTGCCAAGGTCGATCAGCTCAAGAAAATTGAGCAGGAGGCTCGCGCCATTACCGCACGGCTTCAAGCCAAACAAGGCGAGTTCGACGACGCGCGCCAGAGTCTTCAGGAAGAGTTTGCCCAAGTCGAACGTCAACTGGCTCAGGAACTCAAGCAGACCGGCATGACGGCAATCCAGCCGGATGACTTCCTGACTCAACAGCAGCGCAAAACCAAGGCGGAACAAATGCTGGAGGCGCTGGCCAAGCAAGAAACCCAGCAAAGCAGCATCCGCGATGTGCTGTTTGCCGAGATCGACAAGCTCAACGGGCTGTGGCTGCGCGAGTTCAGCGCCATCAAGGCCGAACTGGATCGCGTGAACGCCGGCCACACCGCCCTGCAGATCGAAGCCGACTTCAAGGGCGACAAGGAAGCCGCCATCGGCTTCATGCAGCAGCTCTTCAAGGGCAGCAACATCCGCGAAACCACCCTGCGCGCCGTGATGGAGGATTACGCCGATTTCGGTGGCCTGCTGCGTGATTTGCCAAACGCCTTGAAAAAAGCGGGCAGCACGCCGGAGGTCTTCGAAAAGACCTTCATGCAGAACCTAGTGGAGTTCGTCACCTGTCAGGTGCCCAACCGCTTCGTCATCCGCTATCGCGGCAAGGAGCTCAAGCACCACTCGCTCGGGCAGCGTGCTTCCGCGCTGCTGCTGTACGTACTCAGCCAGCGCCAGAACGACGTGATCATCATCGACCAGCCGGAAGACGATCTGGACAACCAGACCATCTACGACGATGTGATCAAACTGCTGCGCGAGATGAAACCGCACGCCCAATTCATCTTCGCTACCCACAACGCCAACTTTCCGGTGCTGGGTGATGCGGAGCAAGTGCATGCCTGCCGCTATCAGGACGAGCAAGTCGCCGTACAAAGCGGCAGTATCGACGCTCGCCCGGTGCAGGACGCTATCATCAACATCATGGAAGGAGGCCAGGAAGCCTTCAACCGACGCAAAGAGGTTTATAACTTATGGAAACCACAGAGCTGATCGAGGCGTTAAGCCGTGGCGAAGACAGCCGCCATCAGTTCAAAGAGAGCTTCACTAATGCAGACGCACTGGCGGCGGAGATCGTCGCCTTCAGCAATACCGCTGGCGGGCAGATTTTCATTGGCGCGCAAAACGACGGCACGGTGTTGGGCTTGTCTCACGCGGACATCGACCGCCTGAATCAGCTCATCTCGAACAGCGCTTCACAAAACGTGCGGCCTGCGGTGAACCCGCTCACCGAAAACGTGCCGCACCCCAATGGCACCGTGATGGTGGTCACTGTTGCGGAAGGCGTCAGCAAACCCTACATGGACAAGAACGGTGTCATCTGGGTAAAGAACGGCTCGGACAAGCGCCGCGCCACCTCGCGTGAAGAAATCCAGCGCCTGTTCCAGCAGGCGGGTCTCGTGCATGCGGATGAGACGCCCGTGGCGGGCTTGGGCGCGGGCGATGTGGACCTGCCCTATTTTGAAACCTTTTTCGAACAGCAATTCGGTGAGGCGCTGGCCCAGCACAAGCAACCGCTGCCGCAGCTCCTGACCAACATGAACCTGATGAACCAGGGGCTGCTCAACGTGGCGGGCAGTCTCTTGTTTGCCAAAGCACCGCAGTATGCGCTACCTGCCTTCATCGTCAAGGCGGTGGCCTTTGTCGGCATCGACATCGAGGATCAGCGCTATATTGACAGCCGCGATATCACCGGCAAGCTGGCTGATGTGTTCCAGCAGACACTGGGCTTTATCGTTGCCAACACCCGCGCCACTCAGGGTGAACAGGGTTTTAACTCACAGGGGCAGGCCGAGATTCCGCGCATTGTCTGGGAGGAGTTGGTCGCCAACGCTCTCATCCACCGCGACTACTTCATCAGTTCGCCGGTGCGCGTGATGGTGTTTGCCGATCGCGTCGAGATCATCAGTCCTGGCCATCTGCCTAACAACCTGACCATCGAAAACATCAAGGCGGGCAACTCCAATATGCGCAACCCGATTTTGGCGTCCTTTGCCGCCAAGCTGCTGCCGTATCGCGGACTAGGCAGCGGATTGCTACGCGCTCTTCGGGCTTGGCCGCAGATTGAACTCATCGACGACCGGGCTGGGAACTTGTTTAAGGCCATCGTGACACGACCACAGGTGCAAGCGGCATGAGTGGTAATGAAAAACAACAGCTGGTGCCACGGTTGCGGTTTCCGGAGTTCAAGAATACAGCCGAGTGGCAAAGTCCTACATTGGGCGAAGTATCTGAACCGGTTGAAGAACGGGTGGGCGAGCGAAAACTCACGCCAGTGAGTATCTCTGCCGGAATTGGTTTTGTACCACAGGCAGAGAAATTTGGACGGGATATTTCCGGGAGCCAATACAAGCTATATACCGTAGTGCGTGATGGTGACTTTGTTTATAACAAGGGGAACTCTCTCAAGTTCCCACAAGGTTGCGTATACGATCTTCAAGGTTGGGGTGAAGTTGCAGCACCTAATGTTTTTATCTGCTTTCGCTTGAAAAATGGATACGAGAATGGCTTTTATCGCCAATGCTTTGAGCGGAATACGCACGGCATCCAGCTGAGAAAGCACATCACAAGCGGAGCAAGGAGCAATGGACTGCTCAATATCAGTAAGGAAGCTTTTTATAGCGTGGCAATTCCAGTACCAAGCCATGCAGAACAACAAAAAATCGCCGACTGCTTGTCTTCGCTTGATGCTCTGATCGCAGCAGAAATCCAAAAGCTCGGCACCCTTAAGACCCACAAAAAGGGCTTGATGCAGCAGTTGTTCCCCCGCGAAGGCGAAACTGTTCCACGACTACGTTTTCCAGAGTTTCGAGATAATGATGTGTGGGAATCTGACTTACTTGGAAATATTTTCGATACAACCTCAGGCGGCACACCAAGTCGTTCAACAAAGGAATACTGGGATGGTTATATTCCTTGGATCACAACTTCATTGGTTAATTTTGGCATCATTACCCATGCGGATGAGTTTATCAGTGAGGCGGGATTAAAGAATTCCGCAGCAAAACTTTTCCCTCGAGGCACGGTTCTCATTGCGATGTATGGGCAAGGAAAGACCCGAGGTCAAGTGGCATTACTCGGTATTGAAGCAGCAACCAATCAGGCATGTGCTGCTATACTGCCTCGAAAAGAAATCGATCCTAACTTTGTGTTTTTAAATTTGGCAAGTCGATATGATGAAATTCGGCAACTGAGTAATAGCGGTGGGCAGGAAAATCTGAGCCAAGGTCTGATTCGTGAGCTTTCTTTCTCCTATCCGTTAAACCCTGCAGAGCAGCAGAAGATTACCGCCTGCCTAACCTCCGTCGACAATGTCATAAATGCACAAGTCCAGAAAATCGAGACATTAATATCCAATAAAAATGGCCTAACGCAGCAACTTTTCCCCTTCCTTGGTGAGGTTTCATCATGAAGCCTGGTCAGACCTTCGCTGACCTTTTAAGGCTGGCTGCTCATTTGCGTGGTGATCTGGAGAACAAGAAAGCCATCCTACTCTATGCCTACAACGGTACGGGCAAGACGCGGCTATCCATGACCTTTAAGGACATGGGCAAGCAGGCCGAGGCCCGCGATACCCTGTATTTCAACGCCTTCACCGAAGACCTATTCCACTGGAACAATGATCTGGTAGGCGATGAGGACCGGCGTTTGCTGCTCAATAGGGACTCGCGTTTTTTTCAGGGGCTGTTCGATCTGGAGATGGACAACCGTATCCGCCCATTGTTGCGGCGTTACGCGGATTTTGACTTCCGTATCGATACCGAGGGCACAGAGTGGGCGGTACGCTTTTCGCGCTTAGTGGATGGTCAGCCCGTCGACAACATCAAGGTGTCACGCGGCGAGGAAAACATCTTCATCTGGTGTTTCTTTTTGGCCGTGGTAGAACTAGCGATGGACGCCGATATCGAGGCTTACCAGTGGGTGAAGTACTTGTATATCGACGATCCGATTTCGTCGCTGGATGAACACAACGCCATTGCTGTCGCCAATCACTTGGCGCAGTTGCTCAAGCGGCAGGACAACCGGCTCAAGACAGTGATTTCCACGCACCACACCTTGTTTTTCAATGTGCTCTGCAATGAACTGGGTAAGGCGCGCCGCTATGTGGTCAACAAGCACTCGGCCAACGGCGGCTATCTGCTGCGACCCGAAGAGGGCGATACGCCCTTTTTTCACCATGTTGCTGCTTTGGCTGAACTGTATCAGGCCGCGCAGGAAGATCGTTTGTTCACGCACCATTTCAATATGCTGCGCACGATTCTTGAGAAGACGGCGAGTTTCCACGGCCACAAAAACTTTTCGGTTTGCATCAAGCAAGACGATGACGACCCGGACGGCATTTTGCATGCGCGCCTGATCAACATCCTAAGTCACGGCAACTATTCGTTGTATGAGCCGCAGCAGATGCTCGATGAGAACAAGGCTTACTTCAAGAAGATCCTGAACGAGTTCCTGAATCGCTATCCCTTCAATCCCGATTTGTTCCCTCAAGTTCCTGAGGCCGCAACAGCAGGTACACAATGACTGAATTCGAAAAACAAAAACTGGGCAAAATCCTCTGGGCCATCGCCGATAAACTGCGTGGCGCTATGAACGCGGACGATTTCCGCGATTACATGCTGGCCTTCCTCTTCCTTCGCTATCTGTCGGACAACTACGAGGCGGCAGCTCAGAAGGAGTTGGGGTCAGACTACCCGCGACAGATTGACGGTTCGGTCTCCACGCCACTGCAGCTTTGGTACGAAAGCAACTACGAAGATGTGCCAGAATTCGAGAAGCAGATGCGCCGCAAGGTGCATTACGTGATCGAACCCCAGTATCTGTGGGGTAATATCGCCGAAATGGCGCGCAAACAGGATGACGAGCTGCTGCGTACCTTACAAAAGGGGTTCAAGTACATTGAGGAAGAGTCCTTCGCCAGCACCTTCCGGGGCCTGTTCTCGGAGATCAATCTGGCGTCTGACAAGCTGGGCAAGACCTACATCGAGCGCAACGCCCGCCTGTGCAAGATCATCGCAGAGATCGCCAAGGGGCTGGTGCAGTTCTCTACCGATAGCGACACTCTTGGCGATGCCTATGAGTACCTGATCGGCCAGTTTGCAGCAGGTTCGGGCAAAAAGGCCGGCGAGTTCTACACGCCGCAGCGTATTTCAGACATCTTGTCGGCCATCGTCACGCTGGACAGTCAGGAGCCTGCCACGGGCAAGCGCTCGCATCTGGATAGTGTTTTCGACTTTGCCTGCGGCTCAGGCTCCTTGCTGCTAAACGTGCGCCGCCTGATGGGGCCGCACGGCATCGGCAAGATTCACGGGCAAGAGAAGAACATCACCACCTACAACCTGGCGCGCATGAACATGCTGCTGCACGGTGTGAAGGACTCGGAGTTCGATATCTTCCACGGCGACACTCTATTCAACGAGTGGGACATGTTGCGCGAGACCAATCCGGCTAAGATGCCGAGGTTCGACGCTGTGGTGGCTAACCCGCCGTTTAGCTATCGCTGGGAGCCGAGTGAGGCGCTTGGCGAAGACGTGCGCTTCAAGAATTACGGCCTGGCACCAAAGTCCGCCGCTGACTTTGCCTTCCTGCTACATGGCTTCCATTTCCTGAAGCAAGACGGTGTGATGGCGATCATCCTGCCCCATGGTGTGCTGTTCCGAGGAGGTACCGAAGCGCGTATCCGTACCAAGTTGCTGAAAGACGGACACATCGATACGGTGATTGGCCTGCCCGCGAACCTGTTCTTCTCCACAGGCATCCCGGTGTGCATCTTGGTGCTTAAGAAGTGCAAGAAGCCAGACGATGTGTTGTTCATCAACGCCGCCGAGCATTATGAGAAGGGTAAACGCCAGAACCAGTTGCTCAGGACGGACGAGATGACGGATGGTGGAATCGGGCATATTGAAAAGATCATCGATACCTATCGGTATCGAAAGGAAGAGCCTCGCTACTCGCGCCGGGTTAGCATGGATGAGATCGAAAAGAACGATTTCAACCTGAACATCTCGCGCTATGTGAGCACGGTGCAAGCCGAGGAAGAGATCGACCTGGCAGCTGTACACACTGACTTGCTCGTTGTGGAGAAGCAAATTGGTGCGGCAAAAGAACGGTACAACCAATACTTAGCAGAATTGGGTCTTCCTTTACTACCTTAACTTTTTTGAAAGGGTTTGCATCGTGAGAAACTTGCGTTTTATGCATCATGCAAACCCAATTATCAGGCTTATTCCGACCCTACGCATTTAGATGCTATTGGTAGTAGATAAGCTAACAGTAGCTTGGGTTCCTTTCGTTTTTAGAAACATCTCAAACGAGTCAATAAATTGATTAATTAATGAATCAGGCTAGTGGTATATGTCCCCAATCGGATGAGTCGCTTCAGAGCTTTATTCATAGGATGATGCTTCGTGTTGGCTGGAGCGATTTTACAACCCTTATAACTCATGGAGGATGGGGGAGTAATCCGTCTGTTCCATACGAGGTGAAACAGGAATTCGATGCATTTGATGCTTCCATACTCTTGGATCTCTTTGAAAACCAGTATTATGCAAATAATAATTACAGCTTATTTGATGGAAGATTTTCACATATAAGCCTATTCCAGGAAACCTTTTTCCCTCATAAGAAGAAAACCTTTTGCGGAAGCAGAGTACCATTACGTTTCTGTAGAGCCTGCATAGAAACACAACTTCACGAAAGGGGGTTCTCGTATTTTAAGTTGGATTGGTTGTACGAAGCCTTCTGTGAAATTCATGCGACACCTCTACTCAAAGTTAAGGAAAGCTTATCTCTTTCAAAAATTAAAAACACATTGAAGTTTGTTTTTCTGGCTGATTGGCATGAAATTTTAGATGTGGTTTCAGAAGAGGTGTTGCTGGAGGATGAACATCATAAAATCGAGGAGTCAGATTTAACAAGATATAACCGAATGCTAAGCTTCTCTCCTTGCGCCAAAAGGGGGCTGGTCGAATACTTTATGAGTAGTTCTGATTATTACCCAACAGGTTGCTCTTCAATTGCTGATTATGGTTTTCTCTCCAAAATCCAGAGAGACCTCCTGTTTAAAAAAAGGAAAAGGGATTCGTTACAAAGTCACCTTGAGGAAGCTTATGAATATGAATTGAGTAATAATTATCACTCATTAATTGAGCATTGCATTAAAGATCTTGAGATCATGGCTATTCACCATTTTGGTAAAGGACACTGGGTAATTAAATCTACTAGTAGAAAATGTGTAGACTGCTTAAGACACAACGTCGACGATTTCAGGTCTTGCCCAGCGGCTGGTATTATCAGTTGCACAGGTGGATATTTATCATCGGCAGAGAATCAATGCGATAAATCACTGGATAGTCTGGAATCAGATGTTGAATTACATCAAAGGCGATTGAAAGTAACCGATGGTGAGCGGTTTGTGCGAGACAGAATTGAGAAAAGTAGGGCTATTACTGCCGCAGGAGGACCGCAAGCTTATCGCAGAGAACGTGAAGCGCGCCTAAAGGCGGCTGCGAAAGCGTTGGACCCCCTGATTTCGTAGGAATCATCGCACTGCTACAATAGCGGAAACGCCCATCTGAACAAAAAACGATCAAAAGGTGATTCTATGGCTAGAACATTGGAAGAACTTCTCCAGCAGGAGAAACCTGAGGTGGTTGAAGCAGCAAAAGATAAAGCTGAAAAAATTCTCAGGGAGCTTGAGGGTGTAGATCAGGACACTCCCCAAGACGAGCTTGATGAACCGGCTGATAACCACTCCCCCGGATCAAGTTAGTGTACAAACTTTATTGTTCCAAGCAAGGATCTAGTGTACAAACTTTATTGTCGCTGCACATAATCCTAAGATTTAAATGACAAGCCGAGCGCTGACATGGCATCGGCTTTACTTTTCACATCCAATGCCAAATCCGCAACGGATTGAGCGTCTTGCAGTGTACGAATCGAAGCATCTTTAATGTTGAGCAGGTTCTGATTGATCTCTTTAGCGACAATACTTTGCTGTTCTGCGGCGGTGGAGATTTGGGTTGCTGCATCATCAATACTGCTGATCGCCTGATTCAGGGCTTGGATTTCTGAACGGGTTTCCTGCGTAGTATGAATGCAGGCATTAGCGAGTTGTGTGCCGCTGTTCATCGTGTTTTTGAGTTGTTGCAGCGCATCCAGAATTTCTTGCATCGAGACTTGGATCCCTTCTGTCGCTTTGTGAGTGCGCTGGCTTAAGGCGCGCACTTCATCGGCGACCACGGCAAACCCTCTGCCTTGTTCTCCCGCGCGAGCGGCCTCAATTGCCGCGTTGAGTGCCAATAAATTGGTTTGATCAGCAACGCCAAGAATCTCGTTCATCACTTGCCCAATCGCGGCAATTTTCTCAGCCATCACTTCAGTATTGGCTGAGGAAGTCTCAACCTCTTTTACCAAATGAGCCACTTGCTGTTCGGTATTATCGATTTGTTTGGCGGCATGGTGGCAAAGTTGAGTCGCTTGGTGCACTTGCTCTGAAGAGTGACTGCTGTTGCGCGCGACTTCGGCGATGGTGGCGACCATTTCTTCCACCGCAGTGGAGATGGTTTCAAGTTCTCCATTTTGCACTTCGACACTTTGGCTTGAGCTGTGTGAGATCTGTTCTAGCTCTTTCACTTTATCGCGCAGTGCTCGGCTGGCATCCAGCACTCGACCTAAAATCGTGCGGTTGCGCCCTTCATCCATTAACAGATGAAACTCCGCTTGGTTGCTGGGCGTATTGCAATAAACCCAACGTGACACACTATCGTATTGTTGGCGCAGTCGATCATTAAAATGAGGCAGGTTAATCACCTCACCATAAAAAAGCAGAAAATAAAACGCGGGAAGCAATAAACACCAGTATGGGGAATAGAAAATAGAAGCCAGCGCGAGAGCCCCAGTAACCAGTAATGAAATAAGTAGCTTATGGGTTGCCGAGAGTTGCAGCCTTGGCGTAATGCGTTGGCCATGTTGAATTGCGCGATAAGCTTTTTCGGCACGCTCTCGCACCTTGGGGTCTAATTGACGACGTACAGATTGATAGCCAACCAGCTGACCTTTTTCATAGATTGGTGTAACAAACGCATCAACCCAATAGTAGCGGCCATCTTTACAGCGGTTTTTCACCGCGCCGCGCCAAGCGTGTTTGAGTTTCAGGTGATCCCACAAATCTTGAAAGGCTGCCTTGGGCATATCAGGATGACGAATAATGTTGTGATTTTTATGCTGTAACTCTTCAGCGGTATACCCCGCGACCTGACAGAATGCTTCATTGGCGTAGGTGATAATCCCACGAGTGTCGGTGGTGGAGACCAGTTCGACATCGTTGGGAAACGTCACTTCTTCGTTGATCACGGATTGATTACGGCGATTCATCATCACCTCCTAAACACTAGCCTTGTGCTTAAAGTGTAATCAATTTTGATTGTTCTGCAGGTTTTACAGTGATTCGGTTTGTGTGGCAGATGCACCGTTGGCTTTACCTTTCCATTGCTGCACGATCAAACCGGCAATAATCAGCACTAAACCGATCAAGGTGGTTGGGTGGATCGCTTCACCAATGATGGTCGCGAGCAGAAACAACGAAATAAAAGGCGAAGCAAAAATCAGGTTACTGATGCGTGCGGTGTTCTGGGTATTTTTCAGCGCGCTGAGCCAAAGTACAAACGTGATGCCCATTTCAAACAGTCCCACGTAAGTAACCGCTAACCAACCTTGGGTGGTGATGCCTTGCCAATTGAGGTTTTCGTACCAACACAGCGCCAGTGCAAACGGGATGGCGAGCAGAAAGCCGAGTAACACCCCAACGATCGGGTCAGCTTTATTTTTGGTGTTGAGAATCCAATATCCCGCCCACAGCAGAGTCGACAGTAGTGCGAGCCCAACCCCGAGTGGGCTTTCAAATTGCAGACCGAGCAGATCGCCTTTTGTGGCAATCACCACCACGCCAAGGTAACTCATGACACAAGCGATCCAATCTTGTTTACGAATCCGTTGGCCGAGAAACAGCGCCGCCATCAAGGTGAGGGTGATCGCCCAACTGTAGTTGATGGCTTGTGCTTGTGACGCGGGCAGCAGCGAATAGGCTTTAAACAAAATCAGGTAATAGGCGAGTGGGTTAATCAGCCCAAGCAGCAGGTAGTAAAACGGATTGGCCAGCAAAGTGGGGACGATCAGCTTAAGCTTGCCCATCGCAGCACAAATCACCAGTAAAGCCAGTGCAGAGACAATGCTCGCCACCGTCACCATTTGCAGCGGGTTCAACTCGGCCAGTGTTAATTTAAAAGCAGTCGCGACCGTTGACCACAACAGCACCGAAGCCAAGCCCAAACCCAACGCGCGTTTCTCATTCATCCTGAATTTCTCTTATTCCGATTTGTGGCTAGTCTAGGGGAGAATAAACGCGCAACAAACTGGACATTTATCCAGTGTCGAAATACCATTTTGATCGAGATAAATCACAGTAAGTGTTCAACATGCAATGGATTTTTGAAAATCAAAGCGCCTTGTGGTCGGCGTTAGTGAGTGCTGGTGCCACCGGGGCGGCGATCGGTTGGTGGGTCAAGCTGCGCTATCAACTGAAAACTCAATTGCTTGAGCAACAACTTGAGCAGCAAAGCCACTGGCATGTGCAGCAAATTCAGCAACTTAATGAGCAGCTCACCACTGCTCAGCAAGAGTTGGATGAGCTAGATGCCTTACGTGACAAAAACGAATTTGAACTCAAGCAATCACACGGCAAGTTAATGGCGGTGCTGGAAAAGCTGCGTTACTTTGAGGCGGTAAAACAAGAGCGCCAGCAATACGCCGATGAGCTAAACCAAGTACGCGCGGCAAAAGCCGAGTTAGAAAGCCAATTGCGTGAACAAGAAGCGCGTCATCAGCAGCAGTTGGTGGCGAGCCAAGAAAAATTGCAACTGCTTGAACGAGCCGAAGATCGCCTAAAACAGCAATTTGAGCATTTGGCCAATCAAGTGTTTGAGCACAAAACCGCGACAGTGGATGTGCAAAACCGCCAGAGTTTAGATGGTTTGCTCAGCCCACTCAAAGAGCAGCTCGAAGGCTTTAAAAAGCAGGTCAATGATAGCTTTAACCACGAAGCCAAAGAGCGTCACACCTTAGTGCATGAACTGCGTAACTTGCAGCGTCTCAATGAACAGATGGCCAAAGAAGCACTCAACCTGACGCAAGCACTGAAAGGGGATAACAAACAGCAAGGCAACTGGGGTGAAGTGGTGCTAGCGCGCGTGTTGGCAGAATCTGGGTTGCGCGAAGGGCATGAATACCAAACCCAAGTCAGCTTACAAAACGAAGCGGGCAAGCGTTATCAGCCAGATGTGATTGTCCATTTGCCGCAAAACAAGCAGGTGGTGATCGACTCAAAAATGGCCTTGGTGGCGTATGAGCGTTACTTCCATGCTGAAACGGATAGCGAGCGAGATAGTGCATTACGTGAGCACTTACTTGCGTTGCGTAACCATATTCGTGGGCTAGGGCAGAAAGATTACCATCAACTCAAAGGCATTCAGAGTCTTGATTATGTGCTGATGTTTATTCCGGTTGAGCCGGCTTTCCAAGTCGCGATTCAAGCTGACCCAAGCTTGGTTAAAGACGCGATGGAGCAGAACATTATTTTGGTCAGCCCCACCACTTTACTGGTGGCACTGCGCACCATTGATAATTTATGGCGCAACGAACGGCAGAACCAAAATGCGCAGGTGATCGCCGAACGTGCTAGCAAGTTGTACGATAAGTTGCGTTTATTCGTAGAAGATATGGAAGGGCTAGGTGGCGCGCTGGATAAAGCCAACCAGAGTTATCAAGGGGCGATGAATAAGCTGGTGACTGGGCGTGGTAACGCCATTCGTCAGGCGGAAAGCTTCAAACAGCTGGGGGTTGAGATCAAACGTTCTATCCCTCAGCCATTAGTTGAACGCGCGCAACAAGCGCCGGATCTGGAAAATGCCCCTTTAGTAGAAAGACATCCGATTGAGGATAAAGTAAACTAATCGCCCGCAGTCGCCGCAGTGATGACGGCCAAAGAGGAAAAATAATGACGGACACCAACGTGCTAGCAAATTCGGCAACAGACAATCAGGAAACGACCCACTTTGGGTTTGAAACCGTACGTAAAGATGAAAAAGTACATAAAGTCGCGCAAGTGTTTCACTCTGTGGCGGCCAAATACGACATCATGAATGACTTGATGTCAGGCGGCATTCACCGTTTATGGAAGCGCTTTACTATTGATTGTTCTGGCGCACGTCCGGGACAACGTATCCTCGATTTGGGTGGTGGCACGGGTGATTTAACCGCCAAGTTTTCGCGCATCGTTGGCGACAAAGGCCATGTTATTTTGGCGGATATCAATAACTCTATGCTCAATGTTGGCCGCGATAAACTGCGCGACATTGGTGTGGTCGGCAATGTGCATTACGTACAAGCCAACGCGGAAGAGTTACCTTTTCCAGACAACTATTTTGACTGCATCACCATCAGTTTCTGTCTGCGTAACGTGACTGACAAAGATAAAGCGCTGCGTTCGATGTTCCGTGTACTGAAACCCGGTGGCCGTTTGTTGGTGCTGGAGTTTTCTAAGCCGATCCTCGATCCGCTGTCGAAACTCTACGATACCTACTCATTCCACATTCTGCCTAAGATGGGGCAGCTGATCGCCAATGATGCAGACAGCTATCGCTATCTCGCTGAGTCGATCCGCATGCATCCGGATCAAGAGACACTGAAAGGCATGATGGAAGACGCAGGCTTTGAACAAACCACTTATTACAACCTGACCGGCGGCATTGTGGCGCTGCATCGTGGTTACAAATTTTAAGGGCTGCTATGTCATTGCTTGCAACCATGCCATTGTCTCCTCTGCTGACTGCGGTAATTGAAACCACGCTCAACACGCTCATTAATGATGATCCGGCTTTAGGCCGCAAACTGCTGCGCCTGAAAGGCAAAGTGATTTCGCTACATCTGCGTGAATTAAATCAATCTCTAACGTTTGTTTTTAGTCAGCGCATCGATGTGATGACGGGTTTTGAAGGCCAACCGGATTGCTATCTGGCACTAAACCTCTCGATTCTTCCTCAGTTGCGTGAACAGGCCAACATCACTCGTCTTATCAAGCAAGATAAGCTGGAACTGGAAGGCGATATCCAACTGGCGCAGAAGTTTGCTGAGCTGATGACCGATTGCAAACCGGATGTGGAAGAGTGGTTATCGCGTATCACCGGTGATGTGGTGGCACACAGTGTCGTGCATGGTGTGAAAAGCATCGCCGGCGCTTTAAAACAGCAAGCGCATAAGCATCAAGACCACTTGGCGCAGGTTCTGACCGAAGAGTGGCGTATCGCGCCACCGCCATTGGAAATTGCTTATTTCTGCGATCAAGTGGATGAAGTGAAAAGTCAGGCTGCGCGCTTAGAAGTGCGTCTTAGCCAGCTATTGGAAAAAGCATGAAACCTGCAGAGCTGAAACGTTTATACCGCATAGTTAAAGTTCAACTCGAATATGGCTTGGATGAGTTGCTGCCTGATCATCATCTGACCCGAGCGCCTCTGCTTGCGCGCAAATCTCTGTTCTGGCTGCGCAATCAACACACCGACAAGCAGTTAGGTGAGCGCTTACGTTTGGCACTGCAAGAACTTGGCCCGGTGTGGATCAAGTTTGGGCAGATGATGTCGACTCGCCGTGACCTATTTCCGCCGCACATCGCCGATCCCTTGGCGATGTTGCAAGATAAAGTCGCTCCGTTTGATGGCCTACAAGCCAAGCAATTGATTGAAAAAGAACTCGGCGCACCGCTGGAAACTTGGTTCGATGATTTCGACATCAAACCGTTAGCTTCCGCGTCGATTGCCCAAGTACACACTGCCAAGCTCAAGAGTAATGGTCGTGATGTGGTGCTGAAAGTGATTCGTCCGGATATTCGTCCGCAGATTGATGCTGACATTAAGCTGATGTATCGCGTGGCACGCATTGTGGCTAAAGCGCTGCCGGAAGCACGCCGTTTAAAACCGGTGGAAGTGGTACGCGAATACGAGAAAACCTTGCTCGATGAGTTGGACTTGCGCCGTGAAGCGGCCAATGCCATTCAGCTGCGCCGCAACTTCGAAAACAGCGAAGAGTTGTATGTCCCTGAGGTGTTAACTGATTTCTGTAATGAAACTGTCATGGTTTCTGAGCGAATATACGGCATCCAAGTTTCTGACTTGGCAGGACTTCATGCCAACGGCACCAATATGAAGTTACTGGCGGAACGTGGCGTGAGTGTGTTTTTCACCCAAGTGTTTCGCGACAGTTTCTTCCATGCGGATATGCATCCGGGTAACGTGTTCGTCAATCCTAACCATCCTGAAAACCCGCAATGGATTGGTTTGGACTGCGGCATAGTCGGGACACTGAATAGCGAAGATAAGCGCTATCTGGCCGAAAACTTCCTCGCCTTCTTCAATCGTGACTATCGCCGCGTAGCGCAACTGCACGTCGATTCCGGTTGGGTACCACTGGATACCAATGTTGATGAGTTTGAAGTGGCGATCCGCATGGTGTGTGAGCCGATTTTCGCCAAACCGCTGTGTGAGATTTCATTTGGTCACGTGTTACTGAATCTGTTTAACACCGCGCGACGCTTCAATATGGAAGTGCAGCCGCAGTTAGTTTTGCTGCAAAAAACACTGCTGTATGTCGAAGGCTTGGGGCGTCAGCTCTACCCACAACTCGATTTATGGCAAACCGCCAAACCGTTTTTAGAAAAGTGGATGGCTAACCAAGTGGGGCCACAAGCTTTCTTGCATGCATTGAAAGAGCGTGCGCCCTTATGGTTTGAAAAAATGCCTGAGCTGCCAGAATTGTTATATGACAGCTTAAAGCAAGGTCGTAACTTGAATCAGCGTTTAGATAATCTTTATCAAGGTTATCGCCAATCCAAACGCCAACAAGGGACGGGAAAGTTTTTGTTTGGTGTTGGAGCCACATTAGTCGTATGCTCGGCGATATGGATCTCCAACCAATTAGAACCTTTAGCGATCGGTAGCGCGACCATTGGCGTGTTATGTTGGCTATTGAGTTGGCGAGCTTATCGCCAGTAAGCGCCTTGTTGCGTCGATAAGTTCGAAGATTTGTTCACACATAACCCGAGGTAAAAGAGATGGGTGGTATCAGTATTTGGCAACTTCTTATTATTGCAGTTATCGTGGTATTGCTGTTTGGCACTAAGAAACTACGTGGTATCGGTGGTGACTTGGGTAGCGCGGTAAAAGGCTTCAAGAAAGCCATGTCGGAAGAAGAACCAAACACCACAGCAAATCAGAAAGATGCTGATTTCGAAACCAAAAATCTTGAGCAGTCAAAAACCAATGCGACTGCTGAAGTGAAAAAAGACAAAGAGCAGGCTTAAATCGTGTTTGATATCGGTTTTTGGGAACTGGTATTGATCGCTATTGTGGCGCTGGTGGTGCTAGGTCCTGAGCGATTACCGCATGCAATTCGTAGCGTGGCAAAGTTTGTCTCTGCAGCGAAAAGCATGGCGAATAGCGTGAAGGATGAGTTAGCGCATGAGTTGAAAGTGCAGGAGTTGCAAGAAAACCTGCGTAAAGCTGAGCAGATGGGGATGCAAAACTTATCACCAGAACTGCAAAAATCGGTGGAATCACTCAAGCAAGCCGCGCAGGAAGTGCAGCGTCCTTACGCGGCAACACCTAGCAGCGAAGCTACATCTAGCTCTACCAGTGGCGACAACAGTTCTGCTACTGAGCCCGATGTGCGCCTCGATAGTGCACCGCAACCGGCTGAAAAAAAGGCCGACTAAGCTATCTTTCCAAAGAGTTATCCAGGCTTTAACGCTGATGTGATAACTCTTTTTTGATCTGTCACATGAGGTTTGCATGTCTTCCGTTGAACAGACCCAACCTTTGATCAGCCATTTATTAGAGCTGCGTAATCGCCTACTCAAAGCGGTGGCTGCGGTCATCGTGGTGTTTATTGGCCTGATCTATTTCTCGAATGAGATTTACGAGTTTGTCTCAAAACCCTTAGTGGATCGGCTCCCAGCAGGAGCAACCATGATTGCTACTGATGTAGCATCGCCATTTTTCACGCCTTTAAAACTGACGTTGATTGCCGCGGTATTCCTAGCGGTGCCTTTCATTTTGTATCAGGTGTGGGCGTTTGTAGCGCCTGGCTTATACAAGCACGAACGGCGTTTAATCTTCCCGTTGTTGGTCTCTAGCTCGCTGCTGTTTTACTGCGGTGTCGCCTTTGCCTATTTTGTGGTGTTTCCGCTGGTGTTTGGATTTTTCACCGCGATTTCACTCGGTGGTGTGGAATTCGCGACCGATATCGCGAGTTATCTCGATTTTGTACTGGCGCTGTTTTTAGCGTTTGGTATCGCGTTTGAAGTGCCGGTGGCGATCATTCTGCTGTGCTGGACGGGTGCAACCACGCCTAAAAGCCTATCGGAAAAGCGCCCCTACATTATCGTTGGGGCATTTGTGGTCGGCATGCTGCTAACCCCACCGGATATGATTTCGCAAACGCTACTCGCGATTCCTATGTGCTTGTTGTTTGAAGTCGGCTTGTTCTTCGCCCGTTTTTATACCCGTGACGAAGCCGATGAAGGACAAGAGGAAGAAGAATAAAGAGCCGTGCTTTGAGCGCTGCGTAAAGTCAAGAAGGGTACCTTATCGGTGCCCTTTGTTTTTGGAATAGCACAAAGTTTGACTGACTTCGCTTTTTGATGATGTTGTCATCGCCATCTTTGATTTAAAGCAAATCTATCTTGGTTAGTGTTCGCACCGCGGCGAATTTCTACTATTCATATAAGCAGGCTCTAATTTAAAGCGATTCGTAAACGCTTAGAGCATAGATTCAGTTGCACATCAGGAGCCGTAACACATGTCAGCAACGTAAAGCCACAATAAAACCAATAACATAAAACAAGGAAGCCATTATGAAAGTCGTTCTTACCTCGCTGAGCTTAGCGATATCCCTCTCCTTCGCTGGGTATGCTTTTGCGGCATCGCCAAGAAGCGAACCCGTTTCCCCCATTTTACCTGCGCAGGAAATCCACATTGGAAAAGCCGAGTTGGGTAAAAAACTGTACTTTGATCCGCGCTTATCCAAATCAGGGTTTATCTCGTGTAACTCATGCCATAACTTGAGCATGGGCGGCAGTGATAACTTAAAAACGTCCATCGGTCATAACTGGCAACAAGGTCCAATCAACTCACCGACTGTGCTCAATTCCAGTTTGAATATCGCCCAATTTTGGGATGGTCGAGCGGCCGATCTGAAAGAGCAGGCAGGTGGGCCGATTGCCAATCCGGGTGAAATGGCTTTTACGCATACGTTAGCCATTGATGTGTTGCAATCAATCCCAGCTTACGTGAGTGAGTTTCGCCTAGTGTTTGGTAAGCCAACCCTCGATATCGATCAAGTGACCGAAGCGATTGCGGAGTTTGAAAAGACCTTAGTGACCCCATACTCACGTTTTGACCAATGGTTAATGGGGGATGATAGCGCGATAACGGCTCAAGAGCTGGCAGGCTATGAGTTGTTTAAAAACTCGGGCTGCGTGGCTTGTCATAACGGCAGTGCGTTAGGTGGCAATTCGTTCCAAAAAATGGGTTTGATTGAACCGTATCAAACCAACAATAAAGTCGAAGGACTCAGTGCGGTAACCGGCGCTGACGCCGATCGCTTTAAATTTAAAGTCCCGACACTGCGCAATGTGGCGTTAACGTATCCCTACTTCCATGACGGAGAAGCGGCCACGCTTAAAGACGCAGTGGATATCATGGGGCGTTTACAGCTAGGGCGTAAATTTACCGATGATGAAAACGGTAAGATAGTGGCTTTCTTGCATACCTTAACAGGAGAGCAACCAAGCTTTGCTTTACCCATTTTACCGCCATCCAACGACAATACACCTAAGCCTCAGCCTTTTGATTAGTTGAGGTAAGCGCCTGCTGGCTCGGTGTTTTACCTGCCAGCGGGCTTTGCTATGTTTCGGGATGGCGATATCTAAACAGCTGCTACTTAAACGATCGGAGGTGGTTTAAATGGAAAAGCGAGCCGGTAAAAAAGTCCCCGCGCGCCATTGAGTATAAAAGGTAGCCCCTAAGGTAAAACCGCGCAGTGCCATAAAGCTGAGCATGGCTAGCCACAGGGCGTGATTACCGTAGTGGGTCATGAACCCGTAAATGGCAAAGAAGGCGACGGCCGAAATAGCCATGCTATTTCGCATCTCTTTGCCTTTGGTCGCGCCGATAAACACACCATCCAATAGAAAACACCACACGGCGATTAATGGCATGGCGACGAGCCAAGGCAGATAATGTTCCGCCGTTGCTTGAACGCTCGGAATGTTAGTGATCATCTGGATCAGATCCGATCCAAAACCTAAGAAGATCAGGCTTAACAGCAAACAGATCATGGTAGCCCAAAAGGTACTGCCAATCATGGAGGTACGCAGTTGGCGATCATCCTTGGCACCAATTGCTTTACCGACCATGGCTTCCATCGCGTAGGCAAATCCATCCATGCCGTAGGAAATCATCATCAAAAAGCTCATCAATACTGCATTCGCTGCTACGGTTTCATCCCCTAGTGCTGCACCTTGGAAGGTCATAAAGCTAAACACGGCTTGTAGGCAGAGTGAGCGTAGGAAGATGTCACGATTGAGCGCCACTAAACGGGAAAGCTCTTTGGTGATAGAAGGAATGAAAGAGAAAGGGGCTGGGAGCTGATGCTGCCGCCAGTAACGCACCACACACAGGAGACCAAACAAGAGTCCGGCATAATCGGCGATAACCGATGCAATGGCGGCTCCTTCGACTTTCAGCCCCAGTCCGAGTACCAACAGCAGATCGAGCCCAATATTGGTGAGGTTGGTGATGATCACCATCCACATTGGGGCGCGGGCATTTTGCGTACCCAGTAACCAGCCCAATAGCACAAAGTTAAGGAGTGCGGCTGGGGCGCTCCACGCACGAATAGAGAAATAGGCGTGCGCGTAGATTTTGACTTCGCTACTGGCATCGCTGAAGTGAAAAATCAGTTCGGCGACAGGGCGGTGAAACAGCAAAAACAGCGCGGCTAAACCAAGAGCAATGACGCTGCCTTGCAGTAAAACTCGACCAAGCTGCTGTGGATTTTGCGCGCCGTGCGCTTGGGCGGTTAAGCCTGTGGTCGACATACGTAAAAAGCCGAGCAGCCAGAACGTCACACTAATCATAGTGCTACCGAGCGCCACGCCGCCGAGATACCAAGCGTGTTCGAGATGACCGATCACTGCGGCATCGACTAAGCCAAGTAGCGGTACAGTAATGTTCGATAGCACCATAGGCAGTGCGAGCACCAAGACTTGGCGATGCACGCTCGGTTGTTTCAACGTTTGCAAAATCAGTGACACACAGAAAACCTCAAGAACGACTTGCGGTTAGTGTAACTGAGTGCAGATGGTTGGGCTATGACATGACCGAGATGGCGGGTTACCAATCTAGGTTAACAACAACAGGAGTTAAGCGTGTTTTGTAAATGCCAGAGCGTGCAATCGCGCGTTGCCAAAATTTCCAGCGATCACAATGGCGATCCAGTGGTGAGAAAGTGCGTACTGATTTCGCCCACGGCAAGCAATTGATGATGGCATCACCTGCGCAGGTAAACCCGTGGGCATAAGCTTCACAGCCCAGTTTTTGGCCTAGATAGCTGGAGGTTTTATCTCCCGCCACCACAAGGCAGGCGCTGGCTTTGGCAAAATGTAATCCGATAGAGCGCACGAAACGCGCCACTTGTTGTGCATCACAATCGAGTAGAGCGTGTTCGCACACTAACAAAACCGGAGCAAATTCAGGGATGGGCAGTTCCGCGAGCCCTTGTGGTTGCATCACATCACCACACACCAGTTGATAGCGCTCACTACGGTGAAATAGCTTCTCACGCCATAACAGGTTTTCAGTGATATCCCACTCAATCCAGTGGCAGCGGCCGTTATCTACTCGATAAAAACGGGTGTCGAGGCCTGCGCCGACATTAATGATCCAGCCATCAGGATGGTTATCGAGAAAATGGTGAACTTGTTGGTCACAAAGCTGAGTGAGTGTGACATGCAGTAACTGCTTTTGAGCGATATCGCCCGTCAGGCAGTCTTGCGCTAACGCACAGTGACGGCAAGCATTAGCGGCAATCGGATCATACACCAAGCCATTATCGACCAAGCTTTCTCGGCTGCGCAACCAAAGTGGCTGAACCAAATTCGCAGGAACTTGGTATGGGGTTGAAGTGGGTGAATCTGAGTGGCGCATGCTCATCTTCCTATACTGGGATAGGAAGATGATAATGAATCTCAAATAAGAAGGCAAGTTGTTGAGAATTTATCTCAACAATCCTTACATCCAAGTGCTGTTGCGAATGACGCCGACTGCAATGCCTTCAATGGTGAGTGATTGCGCGGCTAAATCGACTTCGATTGGCGCAAACTCTTCATTCTCCGCATGCAGGAAAACTTTGGAACCTTTGCGCTCAAGGCGTTTTACCGTGACGTCATCTTCTACGCGCGCCACCACCACTTGGCCGTTGCGTACGTCTTGTGTTTTGTGCACGGCAAGTAAATCACCATCGAGGATACCGATGTTTTTCATGCTCTCACCATGTACACGCAGCAGAAAATCGGCTTGCGGGCGGAACATGCTTGGATCGACTTGGTAATGCGCCTCTACATGTTCTTGGGCGAGAATCGGTTCACCTGCGGCAACGCGGCCAATCAAAGGTAAGCCGGTTTCGGCTTCTTCTTCGTTTGCAGCATTATCGACGAGGATGCGGATCCCACGTGAGGCGCCGGGTACCATCTCAATCACTTGTTTACGAGCTAGCGCTTTGAGGTGTTCTTCAGCCGCATTGGCCGAACGAAAACCCAGCTCTTTGGCAATTTCGGCGCGGGTTGGGGGCATTCCGGTTTCATCGATCTTACTTCTGATCAGATCAAACACTTCTTGTTGGCGTGGAGTTAACGGCTTCATGAGTCACCTGTCTTTTTATACAGTTGACTGTGAGTATATCCAGTGCCAAGAGAATTGCAAAGCCAATTGCTTGTTTTTTGTGTGATTGTGAAGTGAACCACCGGATGGTGTATCCATTAGCGGCTCTGTGAGCAGTGGTTTTCTTCCTTCATCAAGATCAGAAATGCTGCGGATGTAAGCAATAAAATTAAAAGGTTTGACCAGTTTCTGGTATTCTTGGCGCGCAAAAAAACAATACCGCACGATGGTGAACTCTCACAGCGAGCTGTGAAAGCAGAAGTACTGTCGCGCTTATTTCAAGAATCTTGAGGCTTTGAACTCTATGTCTTCAGGACACCTATTATCCCGTTCACTACTGAAGTTGCCGATGTCGGTGCTGGTGAAAGGGACGGCGATTCCGTCTAATCCAATCCAAGATCTGGATATCGACACGCAAAAACCGGTAATTTACGCCTTACCGTTTCGATCCAACGTTGATTTGCTAACGTTGCAAACGCATGCCAAAGAGGTCGGCCTGCCTGACCCTTTAGAACCGCTGGTAGTGAATGGAAAAGCTTTCCAACGCTATGTATTTATTGCCTCACGCCCAACGTTGCTGAGTAACGATCAGCATGTTCCGAATGATTCTATTGCGCTGTTTTCTGAGCTGCTGACCGAACATAAGCTCGACAGTGAGTTGGATGTGCAGGTGATCCCAGCGACCGTACTGTGGGGACGTAAGCCGGGTAAAGAAGGGCAAGAACGACCCTATTTGCAAGCGTTGAATGGTCCGGAAAAGGCGATTGCGGTACTGGTTGCTGGCCGTGACTGCTTGGTGCGTTTTAGCCCAGTGGTTTCGATGCGTTACATGGCGGACACCCACGGTACAGATGCCTCGATTGCGCACAAATTGGCTCGTGTAGCACGCATTCACTTCTCACGACAAAAGCTGGCTGCGTCTGGCCCTAATTTGCCGCAGCGTGCACAACTGTTTGCTCGTTTAATGAACTCTCCCGCGATTGAAAAAGCGATTGCGGATGAAGCGAAATCCAAACAGATCCCACTCGAAAAAGCGCGCAAAGAAGCGCACGACATCCTAGATGAAATCGCGGCGGATTTTTCCTATTCGCTGGTGAAAAAAGGCGATCGTATCTTGGGTTGGCTGTGGAACCGCATCTATCAAGGTTTGAACATCAATAACGCCGCGACGGTACGTCGCTTGGCGCAAGATGGCCATGAGATTGTCTACGTGCCTTGTCACCGTAGCCATATGGATTACTTGCTGCTTTCTTATGTGCTTTATCATGAAGGCATGGTACCGCCGCATATTGCTGCCGGGATTAACTTGAACTTTTTCCCTGCCGGGCCGATTTTCCGCCGCGGCGGTGCGTTTTTCATTCGTCGTAGCTTTAAAGGTGCGCCTCTTTACTCAACGATTTTCCGTGAATATCTCGCGGAGCTGTTTGCGAAAGGGTATTCGGTGGAATACTTCAGCGAAGGTGGCCGCTCGCGTACCGGTCGTCTATTACCTGCTAAAACCGGCATGCTGGCGATGACCATTCAAGCCATGTTGCGTGGTTTGAATCGCCCCGTCACGTTAGTGCCTGTCTACATCGGCTATGAGCATGTGATGGAAGTGGGTACTTACGCCAAAGAGTTACGCGGCAAACGGAAAGAGAAAGAGAACGCTGGTTTAGTGCTGCGCACACTGCGTAAGCTGCGCAATTTTGGCCAAGGTTACGTGAACTTCGGTGAGCCGATCCCACTCAACCAGTTTCTAAACGAAACCGTACCGCAATGGACGCAAGATATTGACCCAATGGGCGCCAGCAAACCGCAATGGATGACGCCGACGGTGAATAAGCTCGCGACACGCATGATGACGCACATTAACGATGCTGCGGCCGTGAATGCGATGACCCTGTGCGCAACCGCTCTGCTTGCTTCACGCCAGCGTGCCTTAGCGCGTGACAACCTAATTAAGCAAGTGGATTGCTACTTATCACTGCTGCGCAATGTGCCGTATTCTGCCACTTCAACGCTGCCAAGTGAGGGTGCAGAAAAGCTGGTAGAACATGCGGAGTCGCTGGATAAATTTGTAGTCGAAACCGATACCATGGGCGACATTATTTCGCTGGATCGCAACCAATCGATCCTGATGACTTACTATCGCAACAACATCATTCACTTGCTGGCGTTACCATCATTGATCGCGCAGCTACTCATCCGTCAGCAAAGCGTATCACTGGACAAAGTCCAAGCGACGGTCGCGCAAATTTATCCTTTCCTGAAACAAGAGCTGTTTTTGCGTTTTGAGGAAGAGGAGCTTAATGATCTGGTGCTGCGCTATGTGGCGGAGCTAGCGCGCCAAGATTTGGTCACGGTGGAAGGTAAAACGATCACCTTGAATCAAGCGCAAACCCAAGTGCTGATGTTGTTGGGGCGCATTATCTCGGAAACCCTGCAACGTTATGCGATTGCTTTGAACCTTCTGGTGAGCTGCCCACATTTGGGTAAAACGGAGCTGGAAGAGAAGAGTCAGGAAGTCGCGCAGCGCCTTGGTCGTTTGCATGGGATTAATGCGCCTGAGTTCTTTGACAAAGGGGTATTTGCTTCGCTGTTCGTGACGTTGCAAGAGCAGGGATATCTCGATGAGCAGGGTCGCTGCGTATTAGAAACGGCGAAGCCGCTGTCTCGTCAGCTTTATGCGCTGATCTACCCAGAAGTGCGCATGACGATTCAAGAAAGCCTGTGTCAGGTTGACGCGTAGCGATAGTGCTCTAGCCAATCGAAAGTGCTCTAGCCAATCGAACTGAATGAAAAAGGCATCCTACGGATGCCTTTTCTTTTGCCTTAAGCTGGGATCACAAGACGCTGAGCAGGATGCCTGCGGTGATGGCCATCCCCACATAGTTGTTATTCAAAAACGCCTGAAAACAAGGCATACGCTCACGATAACGGATCAAATGTTGCTGATAGGCAAACAGTCCGGCTGCGACCAGCAGACCCCAGTAGTAGCTTGTGCCAAGCGCTAAACCTTGGCCTAAAGCAACCAGTAAGCCCAGTGTCGCCAGTTGCAGCAAACCAATGATGCGTTTATCCCAGCGCCCAAATAAGATCGCAGTCGATTTGATGCCAATCTTCACATCATCATCTCGGTCGACCATTGCGTATTGAGTGTCGTAAGCAATCGTCCACAACGCATTAATCAAAAACAGCACCCAGACTTGTGGCGGTAGTGCATTGGCTTGCGCTGACCAAGCCATAGGAATCGACCAACTGAACGCGAGGCCAAGCACCAGTTGAGGCAGGTGAGTGAAGCGCTTCATAAACGGATAAATAAAGGCTAACAGAATGCCGATAACAGAGAGCTGGATAGTTAGGGTATTCATGGTCAACACGAGTAAGAACGAGCTGACAGCAAGAAGGGCAAATAGCAGTAACGCTTCTTTGGCTGAAACTAACCCTGCGGGCAATGGACGTTGGCTCGTGCGTTTCACGTGGCCATCGACATGGCGATCGGCGTAATCGTTGATGACACAACCTGCCGAGCGCATCAAAAACACGCCTAATACAAACACCACTAAGACGCGGAGATCCGGCAAGCCTTGTGCGGCCAAAAGCAGCGCCCACAGAGTAGGCCAAAGTAAGAGTAGGGAGCCAATCGGGCGATCCATGCGCATCAGTTGCCAGTAAGCGCGCGCTTTTACAGCGGTCATTTACACTCTCTCCTTAGAGTAAATCGGGGATGTGGCGAGAAACAACTCTGTGACTAACATGGGCTTGTGGTTCATCCAGAGACGCGAGCGACGTGCTAATAGCCGCCCAAAGTCAGTTTCAACCCAGCCTACTTGCAGAGCATCTCGCTTGACATTATCCGCACTAAATACGGTTAAGCCTAGTGGAATTTTTCCTTGTTGGGCTAAATCAAACTGTTGATTATGCATCGATGAGCGCGGGATCAAGGTATGGCCAAATACCCAAGGTTGTTGGTCGCCACAAATAATGACTTGGCGCAGAAGGTAGTCTTCTGCAGTGAGTAACAGGGCTTCATCGTGATTCAATGATTCTGCCGGCATGATTTGATTACTCAGTAAATCCACGCTGAGATGCTCACAATGTGTGGCCATCCGTCGTGATAAAGAACCTTGTTCAAGTAGCCACTGTTTGGCTAGAGGATCTGGATACTCAATCTCATCAGGTTGTTGCCAAACCACCTGATAGAGCGCAGCTAAATAGAGCGAAGTTAATTGATTCATACTATTATTCAATTTGACGCTTTACCCGATTATCCTTCTTACCTGCAACGCCAAGTAGTTTGGGTATACAATAAAGCTCAGATTTTGATTCCAAACCCAAAAGTTCGAACGCGGAAAGCATTTTATTTACCAAATGGATGCTCTATTGTAACAAGACTCCGACGGTTCGAGTATTGCGAACAGAATAAAGTGCAGACAGAAATATGCTAAAACGTTACGTCGTCCAAATAATGCTCGCTTTGAGCGTCATGCTTTCCTTTGCTAGCTATGCCGAAGATCCACCCGCTGCGCCCCAACTGGCTTATTTCACTTTAGAGCCTGATCTCACTACCAACTTTTTTACCAAAGGTAATAAGCTCGGTTATATCCAAGTGCGCATCGATATTATGGTTGCCAACGCGGCGGATTTACCAATTGTCGAGCAGCATCAGCCTTTGATCCGCGATGCGGTGGTTGAGCTACTGGGCAAACAAACCGAAGATACCATCAAATCCCTGGCTGGGCGTGAGGATCTACGTAAATCGTTAGTGAATCGTCTCAATAATATCTTGTTGCCTGAGGTAGGCCGCACAGTGATCGCCGATTTACTGTTTACCAAGTATATCTACCAATAGTTTGGTTTTTTCTTCATCGATTAAAGAGTAAAAAAGCGGCTTCAGCCGCTTTTTTACTCTGGTGCGAAGGGCGGGAATTACGCTTGCTGATAGCGTTTGCTATCTATCCACGCCAACACGACACCACTGATTAAACCCGCTAAATGCGCGGTGTTGGCAATGGCCATAAACGGTTGTACATAACCCAGCACTAACCAAATCAACATAAAACCCATTAATGATCTCGGGAGCGACAAGCCAAGCTGTGGCGCTCGTTGGCCAATAATCCATAAATATCCCGCTAAAGCGTAAACTACGCCAGACAAACCACCGAAATTAGCACCTTCTACCCAATACTGCCCTGCACCGGAAAGAATGGCAGAAACGAGAAACAGCTTAATCAGCGTGACACTGCCGAGGCGCTGTTCAAGATCACCGCCAAACTGCCACCACCAGAGTAAGTTAAAGGCGATATGCATGACGGAAAAATGCAGTAAAGCGTGGCTTACCCAGCGCCAGACTTGCCATTGTTGGCTTGCCTGAGCGGGAAAATGTAAGGCGGAAAAAATAGCTTCTCCAGCCCCGAAGGTTTGCAGAGCAAAAATGATGATACACAACGCCATAATCAGTAGCGTGAATACGCCTGCTTTGGCTTTGATGAGGCTGAGTAAGTTGGGAGAGGCGTAATGAAATTGAGGGCGTTTTTGATCAGCAATTTCCCACGAAGCCGCTTGATATTTTTCATGGTAAGGGTTTTGCAAAAATGCTTGTAGTTCAGCTTGAGCGCTCTCGATATCTTGATCATGCAACACCCATAAGCAGAACTGACCACTGGCATCCGGCATCATTTGAATCTCGATTTTATGAGCGGCCATATAATCGATAAAAGCTTGTGCTGCTCGCGGATTGTTCAAGGTGGTCAGTAATTGCATTAATCATTAACTCGCTTCGATGGGAAGATTGGCGCGTTGCCAGGCGTCAAAACCGCCATCCACACTATACACCTCTTCAAAACCTTGATTAACCAGATATTGGGCCGCCCCTTGGCTGCTGATCCCGTGGTAACACATCACTAAAACCGGATGATCAAATTCAACTTGTTCCATGAACTGAGTCATAGATTGATTGGTGAGATGAAAAGCGCTTTTAGCATGTGCAAGTTGGAAAGATTGTGGATCACGAATGTCGACTAAACGAGCTTGTTTTTTCTCTATCAAGCTTTGTGCGGCATTAACATCAATGTGTGAAAATTGGTCCATTAGTTGGCTCTCATTTGGCATGCGGGTTAATGATAAGTGTAACCTATTCAATCAGGAACAAGTACGGGACAAGAGTAAGGTTATCTACTTGTGATTAAAATGACATCACCTGTGAGTAATCCTGTGAATTGCGTTGATAAAGTGGTTTTCTGAGTTTCGATCCACAACATGTAGCGATGATCCTGATTTTGTTGTGGGTAATTTCAAAAGTATCCCCAATCCATTCCTGTGAAGAAAGCCTTGAAATAGGCGGTTTGATGACAATGAGTGAAGAAATTTATCACAGAGTTATCCACAGCTGGTTTGCGCAACGCGATCGAGGTTTCGATCCTCGCAGGGATCGTGAAGTCATCATGCCGCCGTGTGGGGAGGAGAGTGAGAAAAGGGAAGTCAGACGAAAACCAACAAAATAATTCGTAAAACAAATGATTTTGTTGGTATGAAATTCTATTTACAAAAACTTTGGAAGTGGGTGATGAGAGAATTTACTTTGATATTAATGTGCTATCTCACTTTTATTAGATGACCACAATCTTTACAAAGATAGACTTCTTTGATTCCGAGTATTTTTTGCCAAAATGTGCGTCGTTTACGTTGTAGTTGATTTGTATGAGTGCAATTGTTCATAGTGTATAAGTTGAATATGAAAATTTGTTGTGCATCATACAGTTATTGATTTAAGTTAAAAGTGATCCTGCTTCAATAAAATCATATGAAATTATACTTATAAACTTGTCATTTGTTGAGTCTAAACAATAAGTTGGCATTGTTGGTGGTGATGGTGTTTATCTCATCGATACTGAGTGAGTGTAGCTGAGCTATTTTCTCGCCAACTAATTGGGTAAACATCGGTTCATTACGTTTCCCTCGGTGGGGAGCTGGCGCTAAATAAGGGCAGTCAGTTTCTAAGATAACGTAATTGAGATCGAGATGGGGGATTACCAAATCCATTCCGCTATTTTTAAACGTGCTGACACCACCTAGCCCAAGATGAAAACCTAAATCATTAATGGCTCGTGCTTCTTCGATACTGCCGCCGAAGCAATGAAAAACACCACGCAAGTTGCCATCCTGAGCCTGTGTCAATAAAGCCAATGTTTCATTTAATGAATCGCGAGTGTGGATCACGACAGGTAAATTGAATTCTTTTGCCCAGTGGAGTTGAGTTAAAAAAGCCATCTCTTGTTCTGCTTTAAAGGTTTTATCCCAATACAGATCGATGCCGATTTCTCCGACAGCAATAAAGGAATGACGAGAAAACCAGTCATAAATGGTGGTTAAAGTTTGTTGGACGTTGGCATCAACATAACAAGGATGTAAGCCCATCATCGAATGACACTGGTTCGGGTAGGCTTTTTCTGTTGCCAACATCGGTTCGATGGAGTTGAGATCAATATTGGGCATCAGGATTTTTTCAATACCCGCTTGTTTAGCTCGTTCCATCACTGCATCACGGTCGTGGTCAAATTCACTCGCATAAACGTGGGCATGGGTATCAATCATGAAATGTTCTCTCATTATGGGGGGCAATGCTGAGTATACGTGAGTGTGAGCATTCGGTCATTTTTGGCTTTTTCCTCTATTGACGCTAGCATGCCGAGCCGAGAGTGATATGATTTTGCCCAACACTTCCCCCAGAACCTGATCTTTCAGGCTCTGACAATATAAGAAGGAGAGTAGAGTGTCGGTATCCATTCAAGGCCAATTCCCAGGACGTCGTTTACGTCGCCTGCGCAAACATGATTTCAGCCGTCGACTTGTGGCCGAAAATCAATTATCGGTGAGCGATCTGATTTACCCGATGTTTATCCTGATGGGTAAAGATCGCCGTGAAAAAGTGGATTCCATGCCCGGTGTTGAACGCTTGTCGATCGATTTAATGCTAGAAGAAGCACAATACCTCGCTAATCTTGGCGTGCCTGCGATTGCTCTCTTTCCAGTTGTTAACCAAGATGCCAAAAGTTTATGTGCAACAGAAGCCTACAATCCGGAAGGCTTGGTGCAACGAGCAGTGCGTGCACTGAAAGAACATGTCCCGCAAATGGGGGTGATCACCGATGTAGCGCTCGATCCATTCACTACTCATGGCCAAGATGGCATCATCGATGAGCAAGGCTATGTGCTTAATGATGAGACTACAGAAGTGTTGATCAAGCAGGCGCTCTCTCATGCTGAAGCGGGCGCGGATGTGGTTGCACCTTCTGACATGATGGATGGTCGTATTGGCCGTATTCGTCAGGCATTGGAAGAGGCGGGATACATTCATACTCAAATCATGGCTTACTCAGCCAAGTATGCCTCGAATTACTATGGTCCATTCCGTGATGCCGTTGGCTCATCCGCCAACTTAAAAGGTGGCAACAAGAAAAACTACCAGATGGATCCCGCTAATTCTGATGAAGCCTTGCACGAAGTAGCAATGGACATCAATGAAGGTGCGGATATGGTGATGGTGAAGCCGGGTATGCCGTATTTGGATGTTGTGCGCCGTGTGAAAACGGAGTTGCAAGTACCGACGTTTGCTTATCAAGTTTCTGGTGAGTATGCGATGCACAAAGCGGCGATTATGAATGGTTGGTTGAAAGAGCGCGAAACGGTGTTGGAATCGTTACTCTGCTTCAAACGTGCAGGTGCAGATGGCATTTTAACTTATTTTGCCAAAGACGTAGCTCAGTGGTTGGCGGAAGACAGCGCAAAAGCCGCGCAATACTTACCTAAAAAGTAAAAATACACTGAACCCATAAAGCAAAGATCAAGGCTGACGTAAGTCAGCCTTTTTAATTGAGGAAAAATGATGTTAATTCGTGAAGGCTCCCTGAGTGAAGTTGTACAAATTGTTGAAAAAATTCATGAGTTTGTACAGAAGGAAACGGAACAGAGCTTACAAGCTCGACTGAACAATAAGACTGGGTTAGTGCTCGTAGCAGAAAATGATAGCGAGTTGCTAGGTTTTAAAATTGGTTACGAGCTCGATGATGAAACGTTCTACAGCTGGTTTGGCGGTGTGGCGCCAACGGCGCGAGGCTATGGCGTAGCACAGCGCTTACTTGACGTTCAAGAAACATGGGCGTTAGAGCAGGGATATCAACGTATCAAAGTGAAATCTCGCAATCAGTTCCCTGCTATGTTGCGTTTATTGATTAGAAATAACTATCTTATTGAAGAGTATGAGAAAAAAGATCAAATCTTAGAAAGTCGAATCCACTTTGTAAAATCAATTAAAAAATAAATGAGATTTTTTCTCATTTGACCATTGACTATTAAATGAGAACTATTATTATTAACCGTGTCTTAGGGAACAAACGACAGTTCGTAAGGACGTGAAATGCCCCTCGGTTGAAGAACCAATGTGTGGGATTGAACGCCTGAACTTGAGCAGGTTCTTTTTGACACGACATTGCTCACATTGCTTCCAGTGTAATTTTTAGCTTTTTGGTAAAGCGAATCAATTAATTGGCTTTCACCTTGTTTGCTAGGCGACATCCTCGGGTGTCGCTTTTTCTTTTTCTGCGCAAGTGATTTTAGTTATCCACTTCATCTCATTCAGAATCCCTAATCAGTGGACAAGTTGCGCTTTTCGCGACAATCGTCCACCGCATGGTCAGGAGCGTTTACAGGGTGAGCAAAAGGGCAGCGAGTGTCTTTTCCACAATTGACGATCCGAAAAAGATCATTTCTTTTTCCACTGATCCATTTTTTTATTTTTTAAAAACATATAGTTAGATTTTATTTTTGCATGGTTTTTATGAGTTTTGGCGGTGGGCAAATAAATCTATAAACAGAGTTATCCACAGAATGGTGCAATCCACAAGTCAATAGAATATCCCCCGAGTGGAGCAAAACGGGGAACAACGTAGAATCCAAGCAGTAGTCATGGCATCCTAGGCTCATTAACTCACGTTTGGATAATCCTCTTATGGCTCGTATACCTGACAATCCGCTGATCTTGATCGACGGCTCCTCTTATCTCTATCGCGCGTTTCACGCTTACCCAGGCACCATGAGTAATGGTGAGATCCCGACCAACGCCATCTATGGTGTGGTGAATATGGTTCGCAGCATGATGCGTCAGTTTGCTTCCGATCGTATCGCGGTAATTTTTGATGCGAAGGGAAAAACCTTCCGTGATGAGATGTACGACCAATACAAGGCGAATCGTCCACCCATGCCGGATGATTTGCGCTGTCAGGTTGAGCCTTTACATCAAGTGATCCGAGCCATGGGTTTGCCGCTGCTCGCGATTGAAGGGGTTGAGGCGGATGACGTGATTGGAACATTGGCGAGCCAAGCCTCACAAGCGGGTATGCCGGTATTGATCAGTACCGGTGATAAGGACATGGCACAGTTGGTGGATGACAATGTGACCCTGATTAATACCATGACCAACGTGGTGCTGGATCGCGAAGGCGTGATTGAAAAATTTGGCATTCCACCTGAGTTGATCATTGACTACCTTGCGTTGATGGGGGACAAGGTGGATAACATTCCTGGCGTACCAGGCGTGGGTGAGAAAACCGCGACAGCACTCCTGCAAGGTATTGGTGGCTTAAATGACTTATATGCGAACTTGGATAAAATCGCGGCTTTAGGTTTCCGTGGCTCAAAAACCATGGCGCAGAAGTTGGAAGAGAACCGCGACAATGCCACTCTGTCTTACCAGCTTGCGACGATTAAATGCGATGTGGAATTGGCAGAGTCTCCGCAAACTCTGCTGAAGCAAACTCCCGATCGTGATGCCTTGATGGCGCTGTATGGGAAATTAGCCTTCAAAGCATGGCTGACAGAATTACTTGATGGCGGCACTGGGGTCGTAGCGGCGGATGAGCAAGCGAAAGCCTCTTCAATGACCTCGTCCAATTCAGCAAGCAATGCGGTAAGTCATGCCGCAGTCATTCCGGAAAGCCCAGCGGCACAGATCGATCGCAGCCAGTATCAAACCATTCTTAACGAGCAAGATTTCAATCTGTGGTTGGAAAAATTACAGCAAGCGGATCTGTTCGCCTTTGATACCGAAACCGATAGCTTGGATTATATGGTTGCAAACTTGGTTGGAGTATCGTTTGCGGTAGCGGAAGGTGAAGCGGCGTATATTCCAGTGGCGCACGATTATTTGGATGCACCACAGCAGCTGGATCGCGCTTGGGTGATTGCCCAACTTAAACCTCTACTTGAAGATGAAAACAAAGCTAAAGTCGGTCAGAATCTTAAATATGATGCGAGCGTGATCGCGCGCTATGGTGTTGACTTGCGTGGCATTCGTCATGACACCATGTTGCAATCTTACGTATACAACAGCGTAGGCGGCAAACATGATATGGATAGCTTAGCGCTGCGTTTCCTACAGCACAGCTGTATTTCCTTTGAGCAGATCGCGGGTAAAGGTAAAAATCAGCTCACGTTCAACCAAATCGATCTGCAAGAAGCCGCTCAGTACGCCGCGGAAGATGCAGATGTTACTCTGCGTCTACATAAGCGCATCAGCCCGCTGATTGAGCAAGACAGCAAACTTGAACAAGTCTATCGTGAAATTGAAATGCCGCTCGTGCCTGTGTTGTCTCGTATTGAACGCACAGGTGTCATGATTGACGACATGCTGCTCAGTGCTCAATCACAGGAAATTGCGTTGCGTCTCGATGAGTTGGAAAAAAAGGCGTATGAACTGGCTGGTCAGCCATTTAACCTCAGTTCACCGAAGCAACTGCAAACCATTTTGTTTGAGCAAATGAAGCTGCCGGTCTTGCAAAAAACGCCATCCGGTACCCCTTCAACCAATGAAGAAGTGTTACAAGAACTCGCCTTGGATTACCCACTGCCGAAAGTCCTGATTGAGTACCGTGGTCTGGCGAAACTCAAGTCGACCTACACTGATAAGCTGCCCAAAATGATCAATCCAAGCACTGGGCGTGTGCATACTTCTTATCATCAAGCTGTCACAGCCACTGGGCGCCTTTCATCGACCGATCCTAACTTACAGAACATTCCAGTGCGTAATGAAGAAGGTCGCCGCATTCGCCAAGCGTTTGTTGCTCCGCATGGTTGGAAAATCATGGCCGTCGACTACTCACAAATTGAGCTGCGCATTATGGCGCATCTGTCGGGTGATCAGGCGTTATTGGATGCCTTCCGTGAAGGGAAAGACATTCACGCCGCAACGGCAGCAGAAATTATTGGTGTGCCGATTGAGCAAGTCAGTAGTGAGCAACGCCGTCGTGCTAAAGCGGTCAACTTTGGTTTGATTTACGGCATGAGTGCGTTTGGCCTGGCAAAACAACTGGGCATTCCGCGTGGTGAAGCACAAGAGTACATGGATAAATACTTCGAACGTTATCCAGGTGTCATGCAGTACATGGAAGACACGCGCAGTCGTGCGGCGGAACAGGGGTACGTGGAAACCATTTTTGGGCGTCGCTTACATCTGCCTGAAATTACTTCGCGTAATGGAATGCGCCGTAAAGCGGCGGAGCGAGCCGCAATCAACGCGCCAATGCAAGGTACAGCAGCAGACATCATCAAAAAAGCGATGCTGCTGGTCGATGAGTGGATTCAGCGAGAGGGCGATGGTCGTGTCAAATTGCTGATGCAAGTACACGATGAACTAGTCTTTGAAGTTGCAGAGTCATCTTTATCCGAAATTGAAATTAAAGTACAAGAATTGATGGAGTCTGCCGCAGAGCTTGCTGTTCCATTAGTCGCGGATGCAGGACATGGTGATAACTGGGATCAAGCCCATTAGTTGATTTTCTTATCGATAATCGAGTGTTTTATGAGCCAGCGCACGTTCGCTGGCTTTTTTTATGGCTGAAAAAAGTTTACCTAGCTCAGATGTTTATGTTGTTTAATGAAAGTTTAATGAAAAAAAACTACAAAAAATATTTTCAATTCTGACCAATTGTTGTACATTAAACGACGTAGGGTACAGAGGTAAGATGTTCTATCTTTCAGACCTTTTGTTTCACGTTATTGGATTAGGCTGATTCAGCCGCCCCAGTCACCATTTGACTGGGGCGTTTTTTATTGGGCGCTATTTAAGTTTTCTATCCGCTTTGATGAGTGTCTTCTTTTCGTTTTTGGGTCGTGTTTCGTACAAATCTTGTTGGCGAAAATAATCAAAAACACACCATTCTGTAATTAAACTTCATTCACACTTTTATTATTTCTGGAAGGAAACTAAGTGTGTTCGCCACTGTTTATATTCAACCATAATTCACGTGAGCCATTGCAGCGCATGGGAGCGCTCGGTAAAGAGTATGATTTTAGGTGGGTTGAGTGCTGACTTGAAATCTGTGTGGCTTTGCGGAATGCTTGGCGACATAACAATAACAACCGATTTCTCTCCCGTTGCCCCACCAGGATGGTGGGGATTTTGTTTGTGGTTCCCTTCGCTTTTTAAGCGGTCTTCATTGTGCGAATAAAAAACCCCGCCAAGGCGAGGTTTTATCGTCGTTTGAGGTTGCCGATTATTCGCTGGCAGACTCTTCAGAGGACTCTCCATCGGCTTGTTCATTCAGAGCCGCCAACATTGGAGCATACCACTCATCTAATTTGGCGCGCAGTGTATCCACTCCGATACCACTTAGTGAAGAAAACGCATCAACGGCCACATCGCCACCAAAGGTTTTTGCCTCTTCACGAACTTTTAACACTTGTGCTTTGCGAGCACCACTCTTTAACTTATCCGCTTTAGTCAGCATCACTTGTACTGGAATGCCGCACTCCACGGCCCAAATGATCAACTGCTGATCAAGATCTTTCATCGGGTGGCGGATATCCATCAATACCACCAAGCCTTTTAAGCTTTGGCGTTTTTGCAAGTATTCACCGAGTGCTCTTTGCCACTTAAGTTTCATCTCCAGCGGTACTTGAGCAAAGCCATATCCCGGTAAATCGACGATATGGCAACCCTCTGCTACTTTAAAAAGGTTAATCAACTGAGTACGACCCGGAGTCTTACTGGTTTTTGCCAGGTTTTTCTGGTTGGTCAGGCGATTAAGGGAACTTGACTTACCAGCGTTAGAGCGTCCTGCGAACGCAATTTCGATACCTTCATCTTCAGGAAGATGGCGAATATCAGGCGCACTGGTAATGAAATGCGTGTTCTGGTAATGAATTTTTACGCTCACTGTGTTAACTCCATCTCGACTTTGTGTAGTCGATTGATTACTTTTTTGTGAAATTGTGTAAAATAACCGTGCTCGGCATAAGGTCGCCTATTGTACCATGAGTGGTACCCCAGAGTGGTACTGGAAGCTTGATAATTATAAATGGAATGTCATGAAGAAATTAGCGCTAATCTTGAGTGTTTTAGCCAGCTGCTCTGTATGGGCCCAAGGTAGTATCGAAGCTGGTAAAGCCAAATCTCTAACCTGTGCTGCCTGCCACGGTGCAGACGGTAACAGCCAATTAACTATTTACCCTAAACTGGCAGGGCAACATGAGAAGTACCTTGAAAAGCAACTCAAGGAACTGAAACTGGGTGCTGCTAGCGGTGGAAAACAAGGTCGTTACGATCCGGTAATGAGTGCTATGGCAATGCCATTGAGCGATGAAGATATTGCTGATTTGGCGGCGTATTTCTCCTCACTACCGACGGCTGCGAATACCACCCCTGAAGATGTCGTGGCGCAAGGTAAGGTTCTGTATACCGCCGGTGATGCTTCGCGTGGTTTGACGGCTTGTGTGGCGTGTCATGGCCCACGTGGTGACGGTACGGAGTTGTCCGGCTTCCCGAAAATTTCTGGCCAGCATGCTGACTATGTTAAAGCACAGCTAGAGAAATTCCGTTCAGGAACTCGTGCTAACGATATGAACGAGATGATGCGTGATGTGGCGCATAAGCTGACAGATACGGATATTGATATCCTATCGAAATACGTAGGTGGCCTGCACTAATTCGGCAATACGAGCAAAAAATACCAAACAGCCCTAGTGACCTTACTAGGGCTGTTGCTTTTCTGGCGCTGAGAATCTTATCTCTCCCCCTTACTCCATGTGATTTTGCGTTTTTTGTTTAGGTTGATGAGAAAATCGCCTTTTACACTCCACTCTAAGGGGAGTTTCTGGTATGTTGCGCATCCCGTTGGAGGAGGTCAGCATGCATTCGTGCCCGTTATGTCACAGTGAAAACAGCCAAGCGTATTTTGTAGATAAGCATCGTCGCTATTTTCAATGTCAGCAGTGTGCGCTGGTGTATGTCGATCCTGAGCAACGCTTAAGTGCGGAGCGAGAAAAAGGCTTCTATGACTTGCATCAGAACATTCCTAGTGATGAAGGCTATCGACGCTTTTTATCACGAGTCTGTTCGCCTATGCTTGAGAGACTGCCTCCCCAATCTCAAGGGTTAGATTTTGGCTGTGGGCCTGGTCCCACCTTATCGCTGATGTTAGAAGAAGCCGGACACTCCGTGGCGTTGTACGACATTTTCTATCATCCGGATACTGAGGTGTTAAACCGCCAATACGATTTTATGACTGCGACTGAGGTGATTGAGCATCTGCACGATCCTCACCGAGTGTGGCAGCAATGGTTAAATTTAGTTAAGCCAGGCGGCTGGATTGGTCTGATGACAAAAATGGTCAAAGACTTGGACGCATTTGCTGGTTGGCACTACAAAAATGATCTCACTCACGTGATCTTTTTCAGTCGTGCCACATTTCAGTATCTGGCGGAGCGGGATAAGCTCGAACTTGAATTTATTGGTAATGATGTAATTTTACTGAGGAAACCCCAGTAATGAGTCGCTCAAAGAAATCGAGAAAACCGGGTACCAACAGTAACGACCAACTGGTCGTGGTACGTACACGCAGCGAATCCGAAGTGGAGAGCCGTCTGCGTAAAAAACTGAAAAAGCGCAAAGGCTTAAAGTCAGGTAGCCGTCATTCAGAAAGCACTGAAAGCCAAGTGCGCCAAGGGACGCAGAAACGTGACCCACGTTTGGGCAGTAAAAAGCCTATTCCGTTGGTTGTTGAAGCACCGAAAAAACTCAACAAGCAAGAGCGTAAACTGGCGGCAGAGCAAGAACTGGCGATGTTGGAAAAAGATGCACAACTGAATGTGTTGCTCGACCGACTCGACAACGGTGAGAAGCTAGGCATTGGCTTGCAGAAATACGTTGATGAGAAGCTGGATCGTATCGAAGTGCTGATGGAGCAATTGGGTCTACTGGACGATGAGCCAGTGGAAGAGCCAGCACCACAAGCTAAACCAAGTAAAAAACGCAAAACGGAAGAGGATTTACTCTCCGAGTTTGAACAACTGGATGTCGATAAGTACCAAGATTAAGGAGCGATGATGAACGGGATGCTACTTGCCAGCGTAGGTGGTGCCATTATCGTGGCGCTCGCCAGTTACGCGGCCTATTTGCTGTGGCAAGTGAAAAAACAGCAAACGCTGCAGTTGCAACATCAGCAGCTAGCGATTGAAAAGCGTAATGCGAACATCTTTGATAGCGTAAATATTCTTTGCATGGCGGGGATTCAAGGGCAGTGTGATCTGTCGGAGATCAGTATCCGTGTTTATTGCATTATGGATTATGTGCAAGGTGAGCAGCGCATCAATTTTGAACAAGAGTATCCTGCAATCTCTGAGCTTTATCATTTGGTGAAAGACATGGCGCGCGGTGATGCACGCCAAGCATTACCCAAACAAGAGCGAATGAAGCAGAATCTGGAACGCACCAAAGCTGAAAGCCGTCTGCAAGAGGCAATCATTGATGAACTCACTGCTCTCAAGCAGCGTATCCAGCCGCTGAATAACCAAATCGCGATTCAAATGGTGTGAAACTAACTCGAAAGGGTGAGTGATCGCGCTAGCAGAATCGAATATTTTGTTGCCAAATCCTGTTCTGCTGCCCGACGTCGGTCAATGTCGTGTGGCAGAATAGCCCGTCAAGAATTGAGCAAAACGGAAAGATTCACTATGTCGTCGTATGTCGTACCCAGCCAACAGATCGTTTGGGATCAGGCCATTTTGGATAAGTACAACTACTCCGGTCCGCGTTACACTTCATACCCGACTGCGGTTGAGTTTCATGAAGCCTTCACCATCGCTGACTTTGATATGGCTTGTACTCAGTACCCAGAGCGCCCGCTGTCGCTTTATATCCATATCCCGTTTTGCCATAAGCTTTGCTATTACTGTGGCTGTAACAAGGTCATTACTCGTCACTCGCACAAAGCAGACGAATATCTTGATGTGCTTGAGCATGAAATTCGCCAACGCGCCTCTCTGCTGACAGGAAGATATGTGACTCAGCTGCACTTTGGCGGTGGCACACCGACTTTCCTGACCAATGCACAGATTAGCCGCTTGATGACGCTGCTACGCAGCGAATTTCATTTTACGGATGACGCTGAAATCAGCATTGAAATCGATCCGCGTGAAATTCAGTTAGAGGTGCTTGACCATCTGCGCCAAGAAGGCTTTAACCGAGTCAGCATCGGGGTGCAGGATTTTAATAAAGAAGTACAGAAGCTGGTGAACCGCGAACAAGATGAGCAGTTTATTTTTGCTCTGGTAGAGCGTGCCAAACAGCTTGGTTTCCGCTCGACCAACCTCGATCTGATTTACGGCTTGCCTAAACAAACCGCAGAAACCTTTGCCCAGACGTTGCAGCAAGTGCTCACGATGAAGCCGGGGCGCTTGTCGGTGTTTAACTACGCGCATATGCCGCAACTGTTCGCGGCGCAGCGCAAGATTAAAGATGCGGATTTACCTGCCGCCGAAGAGAAACTGGCGATTTTACAGCAGACGATTGCCACTCTGACTGGCGCGGGTTATCAGTTCATCGGTATGGATCACTTTGCCTTGCCGGATGATGAGTTGGCTGTTGCTCAACGTAACGGTATTTTGCATCGTAACTTCCAAGGCTACACCACCCAAGGTGAGTGTGACTTAGTTGGCTTTGGGGTTTCCGCGATTTCTATGGTGGGCGATGCGTACGCGCAAAACCAGAAAGAGCTGAAAAAATACTATGCACAAGTCAATGAGATGCGTCATGCACTGTGGAAAGGTGTGGCGCTCGATAAAGATGATTTGCTGCGCCGTGAAGTGATTAAGCAGCTGATTTGTAACTTCAAGCTTGATAAAACCGAGATTGAGCGCGAGTTTAATCTGCGTTTCAATCACTACTTCCGTCAGGATTTAGCTCTGCTACAAACCTTCATTGACGACGAGTTGGTGACGGTGGATGAAAAAATGATTGAAGTGACTCTGCGTGGTCGTTTGTTAATTCGCAACATCTGTATGTGTTTTGATAAATACCTGCGTGAGCGGGCGCGTCAGCAGCAGTTCTCACGAGTCATTTAAGACTGCATAAGAAACAACAAGGCCACCGCATGCGGTGGCCTTGTTGTTTCTTATGCTATGTAGTATCAGGATGACTGAACGGAAGGTGACTCCAGCAAAGAGAGCGCTTTACGAGAAACATCGTGTGCGGCACGCGTGAAATTCTGCTTTTCTAATGCATCGGCTAGATAAGCATAGTCGGAGACACAGGAACGTAGAGACAGCGCTTTTTCGAGATGTTTCTGCGCATCAGCCCAATGTTTCTCACGCAGATACAGTTGACCCAAAGCGCTATGTGCTTCCGCATTATTGCTATCGCGGCGCAGGGCATCTTCCAGCACAGCGATCAGGGGATGGCGATCAGAGATATTGAGCTCTGGCAGCAGGGCATACAGCTCAGCAGTCGGCTGTTTTTTCAAGCTCTCTTTGATCACTGAGAACGCCTCATAATCGGCTTTGCGTTCAATGAGCTGAGTGATGAAACACATCAACAATTCAGGCTCAGCTTTTAACTTGCGTGACATCTGCGCCCAATGCTGCACCAAACCTTCACTGCCTTTTTGGCTGGCAATGCTTTGTAACATGCCACGCTGAGCGGTAAGTTCAAGCTGCTGCGCTTCTTCATTGGTCAAACGTTTGGCCTTCATCAGTTTGGGAAGCAGTTCCAAGAGCGGCTGCCATTGGCCTAAGGCTTGGTAGCACTGTTTAAGCAGGTTCAATACCACAGTATTGTGTGGATGGCTGTTTTGCAGTTGCGTTAAGGTGGTCAAGGCGGCGGTATTATCGCCATCGCTGAGTTGTTGTTTCGCGCGTGTTAGCTCTACTGCTAATGTGGCGTTGTCCTGCTGCGCCGCCAGTGCTAAATAGTGATCGCGTTTCGCTCGATCACCCATGCCATTCGCAGCTTCCGATGCGACGAGATAACAGAGCAGCGGCATATCGTGATGGTTAGCCCATCGAGTGACTTTTTTCTCGGCTTGTTTCCAATCACCTTCAAGCAGTTTGATGATTCCTTCGTTGGTGTAGCGGCGCGAGCGGCGTAGCTTACGCACGCTGAACCAGTTCCATGTATGAAAACTGGTATAGAGAATTTTTTTCACCAAAAATTCAAGGGCAAACAGCGCGGCTAACGCAGCGATGATAAAGATCACCAGCGTGGTGACACTCATTTCGATAGTGCGATTGGCAATTGAGATCAGCACATAACCTTGCTGGCCAGCGTATTGAGTGCCGACAAACAGGCCAAGACCGAGCACGACAAATAGGAAAATCAGTCGAATCATTGCTGCGCCTCCGTAGTGATAGGAGAAACACTGCGGCGCAAGCGTTCGGTGATCACATCGGCTAACTGCTGCTGAGTTTGCAGTTTCACGGGATAGTTAACCTGTACCTGTTGTTTTGCGAGCAAAGCTAACTCAGCATTAAACGCTTGCACAGCTTTGTCTCCACGATTAAAGAAAGAGGCTGACCACTGTTCAGCGGTATTGAGTGAGGTGACGTACAGCGTTTGTTGTTCGGTGTACACCCCTTTGATTGCCGTTTCTAACTTGGCTTGCAGGTTCTCTTTTAAATAAAAATGCTGAGTTGGGGAGAGCAGAGGGATCACATTGCCATCACGAGAACGGAAAGTAATGAAGTTATCGGCAAAGGCTTTGAGTGAGCTTTTCAGGTTCGTTTGCCAATCATTGATGTTTTCCGATACGGCTGGATTCTCCTGTGGTTGATCGGCGGGCAGGATCGCATTAGCCAGCGGTAAGCTGTCGACTTGTTGCTGCAAACTGATCAGACGCAGCACTAAACCATCACGATCAATCAGTGGAATGTTTTTCAGTGCTGTGATGTCGTTGGCCATTGCCTTACGCAGTGGTGTTAGGCTTGGGTCATTGAGTGCAGCAATGCGCTGGTCGGCACTTTCCATCAATTGGGTTGCGGTTTCCGCATCATGCTCAAGAAACAGCTTACGACCCGCCAGTTTTACCAAATAATCGGCTTCCGCGAGGAGCCAATCATTCGGGCGGCGACCTTTAATATCCGCCACTGCGAGCTGCAAACTCTCAATACTTTTTTGCTGTTGTTCCAGTACGGTTTCTGCGCGATGAGTAATTTCTGTGGCTTGCGAGGTGGCACTGGCTACGGTTTGCTTAAGCTGTTCGTTGAGTGCTTCGCGGGTTTGATTCAGTTCGGCACGTATCGCTTGCAGCTCATTATTCAATTGGGCTTTCTGTTGTTGGTGTACATAAGCAAAGCCTGCACCGAGTGCTAAAACCAGTAGCAAAGCGACACTGGCCAGTTTTTTACCCTGATTATTGGGCGTTTGAGCCGGAGTTTGTGGTTGCGGCTGCGGGTTAGCGACTTTCTCGGCTGCCAGGTCTGATTGAACGGAAGCGTCGGCTTTTGATTCATGCTCGGTCGATGAAGTCTCGATAGGCGAGGGCACACTGGCTGTGGTTTCAGGTTCTTGTTGCGGTTTATTGTTGTTGGTCATTGCTCAGAGTTCCTGTTGGTTAGGGCATTAATGCCACCATTAAATCGCGATTGGCGGCACTTGGCGTCGTCACAATGCGATGAAATCCTAGGTTATGGGCGTGTTCAGTAATGCGCTGGCTAGGCACTAGCAAGGTTAACTGCTGTGCCCACGGCAGATAGCCGTCATTTAACTGGCTAACAAAAAAAGCCAACTGTTCGCTACTGGTGATCACCAGTGAACTGACTCCAGCGTGTTGCCATTGAGGAACACACTCTGCGGCAGAAAAAGGCAGCTCACTTCGACAATACGCTTCTTGATAGCGCACCGTTGCACCTCTTTCCACTAAGGTGGAATAAATCAGTTCGCGGCCACCATTGCCCCGTAATATCAATATCCTCTTACCTGCGACATGGCGTAATGCCTCTAATGCGAGCAGGTGTTCACTATCACTTATTTCTGGATAGTCTACTGATTGTTGGCAGGCTTTGCTGAAAACATGCGCGGTTTTTTGACCAACGGCAAGGTAAACCGCATGATTTGGCCAACAAATTCGCCGATGTTGCAGAAATTGGTCACTGAAGGTCACCGCATGTTGGCTGACCGCAATGATGATATCAAATGAGGATAAATCCTCTGCCAACTCAGGAAGTTGAGGGCTAGCGGAGATAGAGATCAGAGGATGATGCAGGGCTGTGATGCCCTGCTGCTGAAGAAGTTGGCACAGTTCAATGCCTTGCTCATTGGGACGAGTGACCAGTACTGTCATAGCACCCTCAATCAGTTACAGATGGGATGAACCATCTTGCGACTTATTATTCATGCTCGCCTTTATTCGTGTTCACAATAGAGACGGTCTAGAATCTCTTTTGCGCCTTGCTCAAGTAGCTGCTCTGCCAGAGTAATGCCGAGCTGTTCTGCTTCAGAACGTGGGCCACGAATTTCACCACGAACGATTTGTGAGCCATCGGGTTCGCCGACTAGAGCGCGCAGCCAAATATGGTCACCTTCAAGTAATGCATAGCTACCAATCGGCACCTGACAGCCACCTTGTAGAGTCAGGTTCATCGCGCGCTCACAGCGCACGCGATCCGCGGTGTCGGTATGGTTGAGTGGCGCAAGCAGTTCACGCACACGTTGGTCATCCAAACGACACTCAATGCCGACCGCACCTTGACCAACCGCGGGCAGCGACTGTTCAGGTTCAATGAAGTTACGAATGCGGCTCTCAAGTCCCAGTCGTTTTAGACCGGCGGCAGCTAAGATAATCGCGTCGTATTCACCCGCATCGAGCTTACTCAAGCGGGTTCCCACGTTGCCGCGCAGCTCTTTGATGACCAAATCTGGGCGTGCTGATTTGAGTTGGCATTGACGACGCAAGCTACAGGTACCCACAACTGCGCCTGAAGGCAGATCATCAATCTTGGCGTAGGTATTGGAAACAAAGGCATCGCGTGGATCTTCACGCTCGCAGATGGTGACTAAGCCAAGACCTTCAGGAAAATCAACTGGCACATCTTTCATCGAATGTACGGCTAAATCCGCACGGCCTTCGAGCATGGCGACTTCCAGTTCTTTGACAAACAGACCTTTGCCACCCACTTTGGCGAGTGGGGTATCCAAAATCACATCACCACGCGTCACCATAGTGACCAACTCCACTTGCAGTCCGGGATGGGCGGCCATTAAGGCGTCTTTAACATAGTTGGCTTGCCATAAAGCCAGTGGACTCTGGCGGGTTGCAATGCGAATCGGCGTCTCGGTCATTATGATGTTCCTATCCATCTGTCTAAAATCGTCTAATCCTATCACTTGGGGATAAAAATACTTACAACTAGTTCTGTTACGGATGGTTTCGTATCGAAGAATGCAGCATTAGGATGGAATAGTGTGATTGGCTTCGCATTTATTCATTTGTCTATGATTACAAAGTACAATTTAGCAACAACACTGTAATCATTTAGGTGATCGTTTGCGGAGAAGTGCCAACTTGGTGTGATGTGCTTCCAAGAGCGCTTTACCAAATGGTTAAGAAGTGTTAAATTGATCACGTTTTGTTGGCATGGTCGCGTAAAACATAATCAAAAAGCGGCTTGTATCTGTTATTCAGGGAAGCAACCTTGCAGGCTTATACTCAGACCTTAATCCATCGACTTGATAAGCTAAACCGGCAACGTATTGAACGTGCGCTGGCTCTTATGGATTTGCAAAGCCAACGTGTTTTTCATTTAATTCCCGCGTTATTCCAATTTAATCATCCCCTGATCCCCGGTTATTTTTCTGCAGATACCCCTTTTGGTATTCATCTCTTTGTCGCTAATGAAATTCAGCAGCAGTTTATCGATGATGCCCAATTGACGCTCGGCGCATCGTTAACTCAATCGGTGAATCCTGAGATTTTGGGTCTGTATACGATGGGGAGTACCTCATCGATCGGTCAAAGCATCTCAAGTGATCTGGATATTTGGGTCTGTGTCTCTGCTCACATGAGTTGTGAAGCGCGCGAGAACCTCTCCAGTAAATGTCTACTCATTACCGATTGGGCGAAAAGTCAGGGTGTCGAAGCCAATTTCTTCATCATGAATGAAGAGCGTTTCCGCCATAACCATTCCGAAGCGTTAACCGGTGAAAACTGTGGTTCATCACAGCATTTATTGTTGTTGGATGAGTTTTATCGCTCTGCGGTGCGCCTAGCGGGTAAGCGACTGCTGTGGCAAATCGTGCCGCCAGAAATGGAAGAGTGCTACGACGAATATGTTCACGAGCTCTGTTCAAATGGCTATTTGAACTGCAACGAATGGATCGATTTTGGTAAGTTGAACCGCATCCCTGCTGAAGAATATTTCGGTGCGAACTTGTGGCAGCTGTATAAAAGTATCGACTCGCCTTATAAGTCGGTATTGAAGGCGATCCTGCTTGAAGCCTATTCGTGGGAGTACCCACACACTCAACTGTTGAGCATTGATAGCAAACGACGTTTCTTTGCCGATGAGCCAGACCTGTATGGGATGGACTCTTACTATCAAATGCTAGAAAAAGTGACCCGCTATTTAGTGCGGATTGGTGACACTACGCGCCTTGATTTAGTGCGTCGCTGTTTCTACCTCAAAACCCATGAGAAGCTATCGCGAGATCCTGGGATCGGTTCGATGCCATGGCGTCGCGAGGCTTTGCGTGAACTCACCAGTGAGTGGCAGTGGGACGCAGATTTGATTGCAGAGCTCGATAACCGTCGCCACTGGAAAGTGGAGCAGGTGAAAGTGGTACACCATGCCCTGCTTGATGCGTTGATGCTCAGTTATCGTAACCTGATCCAGTTTGCACGCCGCAATGACATTACTTCGGCGATCAGCCCGCAAGATATCTCAATTCTGGCGCGTAAACTCTATGCCGCGTTTGAGGTGTTGCCGGGTAAAGTCACACTGCTCAACCCGCAAATTTCGCCTGATTTGCATGAGCCCGATTTAAGTTTTATTGAGGTCTGTGCCGGACGCACCAATAAGCCCGGTTGGTATCTCTATAAACAGCCATTACAGGCACAGCGCTTGATTGGTCAGCCGTATCTTGAACACAACGAATACCTGAGTAAGTTGGTGGCATGGGCGTTTTTTAATGGCCTGATCACTGAATCCACGCGCTTGCACGCCGTGGTGCGTGAAGCTCAGTTGGATATCGACAAGTTCTATCAGATGGTGAGCGATCTGCGTAACACCTTCTCTTTGCGTAAACGTCGTCCAACCATGCAAGCATTGGCTAATCCTTGTGAAATTAGCCAGCTCGCCATGTTCATCAATTTTGAGCATGATCCGACGAGTGAGCTGAGTGGTAAAGCACTGAAAGTCGATCTGAAAAACATCGATATTTTCAGCTTCGGTGCGGAACAAAAATGCTTAGTTGGCAGTGTCGATTTAGTGTATCGCAACTCGTGGCAAGAAGTGCGTACCCTACATTTTGAAGGCCAAACGGCGATGCTCGATGCCTTGAAAACGGTTCTGGGAAAAATGCACCAAGATGCGTTGCCGCCAGAATCGGTCGATGTGTTCTGCTATAGCAAAAACTTGCGTGGTGTGATGCGTAACTTGGTTTACCAACTGTTGGCCGAGTGCATCGATTTGCGTCTCAAGCCGATGGAACAAGAGAAGCGTCGCCGTTTCAAAGCACTGCGTATGGCCGACCAAATGTATGGATTGTTCTTCGAACGTCGTGGTGTTTCGGTTCAAAAATTGGAAAACTCGGTCGATTTTTATCGCAGTATTTCGAGCAATAAACTCAAAGGTTCCCCTTTGTTGATGCTCGATCGCGATGAAGATTATCCTTTACCTGCAGTGGTGGATAGTTTTGCCAGCGAAGGCTTGGTGCAGTTTTTCTTTGAAGATACGGAAAAAGGCTTCAACATCTATGTGTTGGACGAAGCCAACCGCGTTGAGGTGTATCACCAGTTCAATGGCGAAAAAGATGAGATGATTGCCAGCGTCAACAGCTTTTATACATCGATGTTGGATGACAGCAGTAAGCTGGCGGCGAAAAGCATCAACTTCAACTTGCCGCAGTATTACCAAATTATTCACCCAGAAGAGGGTGAAACGTATGTGGTGCCGTATCGTAACGACAGCGCCGTGTATTCCAAGCCTTCGCAAGTGGTCAATGCCTAAGCTTGTTAAGCCTCTGATTTTCTGAATAATTCCTTATAAAAAAGAGCACCCATGTGCTCTTTTTTATTGCATGACAAGTGCGCCAACTTAAGCCCAATCAATTGGCTCATCGGCGTGTTTATCACACTCTTGTTTTAGCAAAGTGAGCAACTCAAGCCCGGTTTTGGAGCATATCCACTCGCCATCAATCCACTTGAAATGGTAGCCGCCGGATTTCGAGGCTAACCAAATTTCACGCATGGGTTCTTGGCGGTTAATGATGATTTGGCTGCGGTCATCAAACTCCAAGGTCATCACATTGCCTGAGGTTTCGTAGTCGATATCGGCACCGGCCTCATCAATCGCCGCTTCTATACGCTCTAGTTGGCTGTCGACGAGTTGATGAAATTCAGTTTCGTTCATCCTATCTATCCTATTGCTTTTCCTAATCGTGGTGCGATTATAGGGGGCATTGATTCAATAAGCACGATATGCAAAATGAAAAAGAAATTCACTGCACTGTTTTTGTTGTCCATGCTCGCACTGGCGGGATGTGGGCAAACTGGGCCACTTTATATGCCTGATGACGCAAAACAAAGCGAGCAAAGTCAGTAAATCACGCGACTAAGAACAAAAGGGAAAGCATTTTGGATTACTTCAATTATCAGGAAGATGGTCAGTTGTGGGCTGAGCAAGTTCCACTCGCCGATTTGGCAAACCAGTACGGTACACCACTTTATATTTATTCAAGAGCCACGCTTGAGCGCCATTGGCATGCGTTTGATAAGTCAGTCGGGGGTTACCCGCACCTGATTTGTTATGCCGTGAAAGCCAACTCTAACCTTGGTGTATTGAATACTTTAGCTCGTTTAGGCTCTGGGTTTGATATCGTTTCGGTCGGTGAATTGGAACGTGTACTGGCGGCGGGCGGTGATTCGAGCAAAGTGGTGTTTTCTGGCGTTGGTAAAACCGAAGCCGAGATGAAACGTGCGCTGCAATTGAAGATCAAATGCTTTAACGTGGAGTCAGAACCTGAACTGCATCGCTTGAATAAAGTCGCGGCAGAATTGGGTGTCAAAGCGCCAATTTCACTGCGCATCAACCCAGATGTGGATGCCAAAACGCACCCTTACATTTCCACTGGTTTGCGTGATAACAAATTCGGCATCACGTTTGATCGCGCTGCAGAAGTGTATCGCCTCGCGCACAGCTTGCCGAATCTTGATGTGCATGGCATTGACTGCCATATCGGCTCGCAACTCACCGCGCTGGCTCCGTTTATTGATGCAACTGACCGTTTGTTGGCGTTGATTGATTCGCTCAAAGCGCAAGGTATTCATATTCGTCATTTGGACGTTGGTGGTGGCTTAGGCGTAGTTTATCGTGACGAACTTCCCCCACAGCCTTCTGAATACGCCAAAGCCTTGCTGGATCGCCTTGAGCGCCATCGTGATTTGGAACTGATTTTTGAACCGGGACGCGCGATTGCGGCTAACGCAGGTGTGCTGGTGACGAAAGTTGAGTTTCTCAAACATACGGAACACAAAAACTTCGCAATCATTGATGCGGCGATGAATGATTTGATTCGTCCGGCGCTGTACCAAGCGTGGCAAGACATCATTCCACTGCGTCCACGCCAAGGTGAGGCACAAACCTATGATTTGGTGGGGCCAGTGTGTGAAACCAGTGACTTCTTAGGCAAAGATCGCGACTTAGTGCTAGAAGAAGGGGATTTGCTGGCGGTGCGCTCTTCTGGTGCGTATGGTTTTACCATGTCTTCAAATTACAATACTCGTCCCCGTGTTGCTGAAGTGATGGTTGATGGTAATAAAACCTACTTGGTGCGTCAACGAGAAGAACTCAGCAGTCTGTGGGCGTTGGAATCGGTTTTACCAGAGTAAAGTTATCTTCTATGCATTTCCATTTTTCTAAAATGCACGGCTTGGGTAACGACTTTATGGTCGTTGACTGCGTTACCCAAAACGTCTTCTTCTCTCCGGAATTGATCCGTCGTCTGGCGGATCGTCATACCGGAGTGGGCTTTGACCAACTGTTAGTGGTTGAAGCACCTTATGATCCAGAATCGGATTTCCATTACCGAATTTTCAATGCCGATGGCAGCGAAGTGGAGCAGTGTGGCAATGGTGCGCGCTGTTTCGCCCGCTTTGTGCGCATGAAAGGGTTAACCAACAAATACACCATCAACGTCAGCACCAAAAAAGGCAAGATGGTGCTCAACGTGGAAGAGGAAGATCTGATCACCGTGAATATGGGTGTGCCGGAGTTCGAACCGAGCAAGATCCCATTTCGAGCCAAACAGAGCGAAAAAACCTATATTCTGCGTGTCGGTGAACACACCCTGTTTTGCGGCGCGGTGAGCATGGGTAACCCGCATGTGGTGACTGTGGTGGAAGATATTCGCACGGCAGCGGTAGAAACCTTAGGACCGCTTCTGGAATCTCACGAACGTTTCCCTGAGCGCGTCAACGCCGGTTTTATGCAGGTAGTGAGCCGTGAAGAGATCAATCTGCGCGTGTATGAACGCGGTGCGGGTGAAACTCAAGCCTGTGGTAGTGGTGCTTGTGGCGCGGTCGCGGTTGGGATTTTACAAGGGTTGCTGGATGAGCAGGTGCGTGTGCATCTACCCGGTGGTGAACTAGAAATCAGCTGGCAAGGCCCGGGTAAACCACTCTATATGACTGGCCCTGCAACCCATATCTACGATGGCCAAATCTCTTGCTAATTGAGGTTCAATTTTGTCTCAGGTAACGGCAGATGCTCTGACCGCCCAAGTGGTGGCAGAGTATCTTTATGAACACCCCGATTTTTTCCAGCATCATGCCTATTTGGTTGAGCGACTGGCTTTGCCAACCCAAACGGGAGCCGTATCGCTTGCTCATGTGCAGTTAGCACGCCAGCGTCAGCGTATTGAAGATCTCGAAGAGGAGATTACGGCCTTGATGTCGCTTGCCGCGAATAATGATCGCACCTTCCATGAATTTATGGATCTGCAAGAGCAAATTCTGAAATGTTCGTCTCTACAAGCGGTGTTACACGCGATTGAAACCAAAGCGCGTGAGTTGAATTTGCGTGCTTACGTGCGCCTTATGCAGCGGCATGATGAGAAATATGGTTTAGCTACAGAGGATTGGCAGCGTTTTGCGACCAATCATTTTAATGGTAAGCCCGCTTATTTAGGCCGTTTACGGCAAGCAGATCGTCAGCGTTTGCTCGGCGATAGACCTGCGCCAGAAATGGGCTCATACGTTGTGTTGCCGTTATCTCGTCAGATCCCGTTGGGTATTTTGGCTTTTGCCAGTGAAGATGGCGGCCACTTTCAACCGAGCATGGATACCTTGTTTTTACGTCACTTGGCGTTAGTCTTAACACATCTGATCGAGACGTTACCTTGGGCATCACACGATGAAGAACGAAGAACTCATCCCGCTTCCTAATGGGTTAGCCCAACCGCTAGAGCGTTTTTACACGTATCTGCACACTGAAAAAGGGTTGAGTCTCTATACACAGCGTAATTACAAACAGCAGTTAGAAACCATGGCGCGTTATTTAGCGCAGATGGGATTGGCTAACTGGTCACAACTTGATGCTGGTTGGGTACGGCAATTGGTGGTGCTAGGTAAGCGAAAAGGCATGAAAGCCAGTAGCATTGCGACTCGGTTATCGTCGCTGCGCAGTTTTCTCGACTTTCTGATTTTGCGTGGCGAGTTGCAGGCCAATCCCGCAAAAGGCGTTTCCGCTCCCCGTAAGCAGCGTCCGCTGCCGAAAAATCTTGATGTGGATGAAATGGCGCAACTGCTGGAAGTGACCGATGATGATCCGCTCTCGATTCGCGACCGTGCGATCATGGAACTGATGTATGGCTCCGGCTTACGTTTGGCGGAATTGGTATCGATCGATGTGAAAGATATCAATCTGCGTGATGGGGAAATCCGCGTGATCGGTAAAGGTAACAAAGAGCGCAAAGTGTGGTTCGCTGGGCAAGCACAAGAATGGGTGGGGAAGTGGCTCAAGTTGCGTAGCCAGTTGGCGGATAGTGGTGAACCTGCTCTGTTTGTTTCGAAGTTAGGGACGCGGATTTCGCACCGTAGTGTGCAAAAACGCATGGCAGAATGGGGACAAAAGCAAGCGGTAGCGAGCCACATTAGCCCGCATAAACTGCGTCACTCTTTCGCTACGCACATGTTGGAGTCGAGTAATAATCTGCGCGCGGTGCAGGAGTTGCTCGGTCATGAAAATATTGCGACCACGCAAATCTATACTCACCTCGATTTCCAGCATCTGGCTCAGGTGTACGATCAGGCGCATCCTCGCGCTCGTAAAAAGAACAAGGATTAACCATGCTGTTTTATCGCTCACTGGCTCCGATTCAGGCGATTACGTTTGATTTGGACGATACGCTTTACGATAACCATCCGGTCATCGCACAAGTGGAAGCCAAAGCCACTGAGTGGTTATTGACCCATCACCCATTGGCAGTCACACGATCTATGGAGTGGTGGCAAGCACTCAAGCGCGAAGTGGCGCAGGCTTTTCCTGACCAGTGTCATGATGTGAGTGAGTGGCGTTATTTGCAGGTAAAGCTGGGCTTGATGCAATTGGGGTATGCCCAACCTCAGGCGGAACAAGCTGCGCGTGAGACTCTGACCGAAGTGATGTATTGGCGCAATCAAGTGAATGTGCCAGCAGAAACCCACCGCGTGTTGGCTGAATTGGCGGCTAAGGTGCCGCTGATGGCAATCACCAATGGCAATGTGCAGGTGGAGAAAATCGGTTTAAGTGGTTATTTCCAATCGGTACTGCGCGCAGGTCCAGATGGACGAGCCAAACCTTATCCAGAACTCTTTGCGAAAGCAGCACAGCAGCTTGATCTTGAGCCCCATTCAATCCTGCATGTGGGTGACCATTTACAAACCGATGTGCTAGGGGCGCGGCAAAATGGTTTTCAAGCCTGTTGGTTTAACGATCAAGGGCAGAGTATTCGTCGGCTAGCTAAAGCGAGCGTACTGCCAGATGTAGAGATTCATCGCTTATCTCAGTTGTTGTTCATAGTTGACTGAGTGCATATTTTCGAGTCACAAAAATTACATTGCTTAAATATTGAGTATGGTCTGCGGTAAGGTTTGCGTTGCATAATGCTTAAACATTTCACCGACTTATCAGCTCTTTATGTTTACGGCATCTCGTCTCATCTCTGATTTAGCCTCCGCACGGGCGGTGCTTGAGACTCTGGATCTTCCTTATGGACAGTCGGTTCTTGTCCAAATCTTTTCGCCACTGAGTGCTGAGCAAGTTTTGGTGCTCGCCGAATGTGTTCGTGCTCAATATCCACAGGCTTGTTTGCTCGGTTGCAGTACCGAAGAGGTGATCTTTCAAGGCGAGATCCATTATCACACCACTTTGCTGCAGGTAACGGTTTTTGAACAGACGTATCTTAGTCGAGCGGTGGTCACTTATAGCGACGACTGTATTGCGGATGGTCAGCATCTGGCTCGCCGCTTGGAACTGAATGAATCTTCCAAAGCGGTGGTCTGTTTCTCTGAGCAAATGGATACCTTACAAGCCCCACGATTTACGTTACACACGGAGCATGGCACGGCAGTGCCGGTTGCTGGTGGTGCGGCGAAACAAACCGCTACTGGGCGTTGGATACTGCTGGATGACGCTTGCTACCAGCAGGCGAGCGTTGCGGTCGCGTTGCATGGTGAGGGCTTGTTCGTGGACATCGGTGGATACACCGAGTGGCAACCTGTTGGGCGAACTTATCGCGTGACTGCAGTGGAGGGAAACCGAGTCCTGAGTCTTGATGATGAGCCGATTGAAGTGGTGTATGAGCGCAATCTTGGGGCGCAGCTTGATCTCTGCCACGAGTGGCTGAACAGCTTCCCCTTAATGAAGGGCGAATGCCGCCAGCAAGATGTTTTCCTGCCACTGAGCTTAGATGTGCAAGGTGGGCTGCATTTTGATCGGCCGCTGGCGGTGCAAGATGAAGTGCGCTTTTGTTTTGACCATCCGTCACTCACGCTGGAAAAGGTTTACCTTAAAGCGCAACAACTGCAAGCTAAACAATGCCAACAGGTATGGGTGTTTAACTGCGCGCTACGCCTAAATTTCATGAACGAGAATCATGAGTTGAAACCATTTCAGGCAGTGGCTCCTACCGATGGTTGTTACTGTTGGGGGGAATTGCTGCATGTGCAGGGGCAGCAGCAGGTGATGCACCATAGCATGACGTTTCTGGCATTGCGCGAGGGGGAATTGCGCGATCTTGAACTGGCACCGCTACCGAATTATCCGGTAGGGATGACTTCACCGTTGTTCAATTTGATCCGTCATGCTTTTCACGACCTCGATATCATGACCGATAACTTGGCGCAGCAGATCCGTGCACAAACCTCATTGCTTACCGCGAGTTACCGTCGCGATCGTCGTACAGGCTTACCCAATCGGGTTGTGTTGCGTGAGCGCCTACAGCAGTTTGCTGAGCATGAGCACCTCATTGCGATTAAAGTCACTAACTTCAATCAGATTAATGAAAAGTATGGCTACCCCGTTGGCGATAAGCTGCTGCGCGATTTAAGTGATCAATTTCAATCGTATCTCGACCAACAACTGGCTGGTCGCAGTGTGTTGTACGCGATCGGTGTTGGGGAGTGGGCTACCGTCTTTTGTTCTCAAGTCGATGAGCAAATCATTCACAGCCATTTCTCTCAGTTTGTTGAGCAGCTGGAACACGTTAACTTCGAACCGTGGGGGTTGCCGAACGTCGATTATCTGTCAATTTCCTTATGTGCTGGTTTAGTGAGTCAACGTGATTTTGCTGAACACACGCCGGATGATTTGTTACTGCGAGCCATCGAAGCGCGGCGCAACGCCTTCAATAACAATCGTCATTTCTGTAATGCTTCACGGCTCAAATCACAAGAAACCGTGCGTCAGGATCGTCTGAACTGGTTATCGCGCGTGAGCCGAGCGGTTCTGCGTGATGATGTGGTGGTGTATGCGCAGCCGATCTGCGAGGCGCGCAGCCACGTGGTGGCTTCGTATGAATGTTTGGTGCGGATTGAAGATGAAGGCGAAATTATTCTTCCCGGTCACTTTCTGCCCATCATCACCGATACGCACCTGTATACCCGCTTAAGCCGCCAGATGATTAGCCATACCTTTACGATGATGCGCCATCGTCCGGAAGCCTTTTCCATCAATCTTTCTCCGCAGGATTTGATGAGTGAGCGTACCTTACAGCACTTGGAGGCTGCGATAAAATCGATGGCTGACCCTTCTCGCGTGGGCTTGGAAGTGCTGGAAAGTGAACAGATCAAAGACTACGGGCGTATGATCGAAGTGTGTAATCACTTTCGCTCACTCGGTGCGACCATCATCGTCGATGACTTTGGCAGTGGCTATTCCAATATTGATGAGATTGTAAAGCTGGAGCCGCAAGTGATTAAGCTCGATGGCAGCTTGATCCGCAACATTGATCAGGACATCAAGCAGCGCCGAATTGCTGAACAACTGGTGAAGTTGTGTCAGGTACTGAATGCGAAAACTGTGGCGGAGTTTGTGCATAACCAGACGGTTTGTCGCATCAGTGAAGATATGGGAGTGGATTACTTACAAGGTTACTTCCTTGGCCGTCCCTCACGGTTAGGTTAGGCCAAGTGTGATTTAGCGTTCAATCCAACGATGGCCGCTTTTGTCGGCTTGAAACGCGTTCATAGAATAGTGGTAAAACTGTTCTAACGCGTCAGCTTGAGGATCGGCGTGAAATTGGCGCAGCAATACGAGCCCCACTTCGAGCGTACACAAATGACCAGCTTGCTGATTGCGTCTTAGCCGATAAGCTGAAAGTGTTTGGGTTGATAGATGCACTCGCGGTAGGTCGGCAAGCCAAGGGCTTTTTCGCTCCATCTTTCTGGCTTCCTGCCAAGTGGCATCCAACACGATAAAGTGCGCACTCTCATCGCAAGTTAGGGTAGACAGTGCGTGCTCTAACTCTACGCTCTCTTCACTGGGATAAATCAAAAATGAGCGGGTATTAGGTTGCCTGATACGAGCCTGTAACTCTGGGTTGGCGGCGACTCGACTCCACGTGTAAGCATGACATTCGGTGAGTGATTGAGTAAGCCAGCGTCCGGTATTGGTCTCACGCTGCCACTCATTATCGTGAGTGAGCAGCGAGAGTTGAAAGGGCGCGCAAAGTTTTGGTATCGCTGCGCACACACATTGGAACTTAAGACCACAGTTTGGGCAGGTGGTACTCACAGTTTGACACCGGATTGTTGGGGAGATAACCCATCAGAAAACAGTACCACTTGGCTCATTTGTTCGATTGACGCTTCTGGGGCAATGCTCGGATTGGTCGGATAGCTGATGCCGTTATACTGCAAGCTGTGCAAGGCCGGTTTCGCTCCGCCACCACTGACGGTGAGCAGTAAATCTTGCCAGCCGTGGTGAGTTTGTTTGCCTAGCCGAATCGGATTTTGCACGAGAGTGATGCGGCTATTGAAGCGCCATTGCTGATTTTGCTGCTCAAAAATCAATAAAGTACAGCCACCGGTACCACACCAATCCAGTTGGACGAACAGTTCTGGCTGCTCATCGCCATTGAGATCGTATTTCAACCAGCGATATTGAGTATGGTCTGGCGCGGTTTGGTGTAGGGTAAAGTAGCGGCGAATTGCTTGATCGACCTCTTCTTCATAATCGGCACGTCCAGCGACTTGTTGTGCGTGGATTGCCGCTTGTCCTACGGCTGCGGGGGCGCCACTCTCACTGAGTTCAACCATAGAGCGAAAGAGCACCAAGCCGCCGTCTGCGATGTGATAAACCGACTGGCCGACCTTCTCTTGTTCGGCAGTGATCTGGTAGCCATCACGGGTAAAAATGCGCTCTGAAATCAAATACTGTTGTTGGTGGCGTGTCATGACCACTTGGATCTGATTGGGATTCAACTGTTGCCAGTAACCTTGCTCAATCACCGCCGGTTCACCATTGGCGTACTCATAGCGAGTTTGAGCGGTGTGGTCATTCTCCAGCGTGAGGCTAACACTAAACCCGGTTTGCTCGGTGGAGCTGGCAAAATAAACACCGCTCCATTCTAAGGTTGGGTCAATATTGGCGAGTGTTGCACAGCCCTGATATTGGCCACCTTTGAGTGAGAGTTTGGCCTGCCACTGGTAAAGATTATCGCTCATGCCATCTTGGCATTGACCCTGTTCAAGGCGTAGTTCTCCCTCTTCAAACTGGTAGCGGCGTTGATCGGGGCTCAGTTGAGTGCGGGTAATCGAATAGTGCTGTTTCTCGCCACCCATAGGTTGGAACTGTAATCCACCGTCTACAAAACGCATTGACCAAAATGGCTCATTGCCAAACGCTCGGGTGGCGGTGACGGGCTGCTCACAGCCACGACTTTCATTGCTTAATTGATTGATGCTTTGCACCTGAATGCGCGCGACATAGTCGCCATTAAACCCAGTTTGGCTAGGAGGCAGCAGAGTACCGACGATTTCTCCGTACAGCGGTTGATAAGGGCTACGGCTGAGTGCAAGGGCATCGCGTAGCTGCTCAGGAGAGAGGTTGAGCCAATATTGTTGATGGCTGCCACAAGGCGTAAAGCGCTGGACTTCATGGCCGACGACTACTTCACCCCGCAGCATAAAACTTTGTGGCTGAATGGTTTCGGGCTTATCGAGTGTCGCAGGGATAATCGGAGCTGGCTCTGGTTCATTACTGGGTAAGGAAAGGTGACTACAGGCTTGCAGCAGCATAGTGAGTGAAATAGCGCAGAGGGGTAAAGCTCTCATGGATCATTTCCTTTGGCTCGATATCAATGAGTGACAGAAAGGTTCAGTGGCCGAAATTATGGCATAAAGCGTCAGACAAGCTAAACCACCATCGGGTTCAATTGACAGAGTGCGGACACAAGTATGGGGTGGTTGCGAAGTGTTTCGCACTTTTCCCAACACTCAGGGGGATATAAAAAGTAAAGGCAGCCATAGCTGCCTTTTGGGGGGACGAATGAGCCCTAAGATCTACACCGGTTTAAAACAGATGCTGATGTAGGTAATGCGCCACCGCATCATCGGCGTTACTGCCGATCACTTCATTATTAGGAAGGGCGTTAAAGACTTTTGGGTGGGCGGTACCCATCACCAAGCCTTTACCTGCCATTGAAAGCATCTCAACATCGTTCATGCCATCACCAAAAGCAATGCAGTTTTCCAAGCCCAGCTGTAGTGACTCGGCCACGGCTTGCAGTGCATCCCCTTTTGATACGCCAGCACACATCACCTCCAAGCACCAAGGAGTAGAGAATGCCACGTTGATCTTATCGCCAAAACGTTGATTGAGCAGGGTTTCGTATTGAACCAGATGTTCATGGTCTTGATTTTCTTGAGTAAAGAAAATCTTAGCGATACCGTCGGTTGGTGCGTTATTGATATCAAAAACTCGGTAGGTAAACCCCGAGTCTTCATGGAAGTCGCGCAGAATGTCATCTTCTTTATTCAGCATCCACTCATCATCACGGTACAGATGAACGAACAGCTGTGGATCTTCTTTCACAACATCGATGATCGCTTGTACCAGCTCTTGCGGTACGTTTTTGCTGTACATCAACTGATCATTTTGGTCATGCACACGTGCGCCGTTTGCGGTGATCATATACGCGGGAATGCCCGCAATTTCACGAATTCCCGCCACATCAACATGGTGACGACCAGTGGCGAAAATAAAGGTAAACCCTTGGTCATGAAGCTGTTTCAGGGTCTGTTTAGAAAATTCGCTCAACTGATGGTTAGGGGCGAGTAAGGTACCGTCGAGATCCGACGCCACGATTTTATAAAGCTGTTTTTGTACTGAAGTGGTCATAAAACTCTCATGTTTCACTGTAGGCAGGATGACCCGTCACCCTAAGGCCTATTAGTGTAGTGGAATTAAATGCGGAAAAAGAGGGTAAACCTCTCTCACCGCTTTTCCTCAATTTTTCTGATTCACCGAGTGTGTGGTGAAAAAGCGTAAAATATGTGCCAATGCCTGATTTCGGTAAGCATCTTGCTCAAAAAGAAGTTCATGCCGCGCGCCCGAGATAACCTGTAAAGCGGCACTCTTTTGGGTTCGGATGAGTTTTTTAAACAACCGGTTTTGAGCGTGGTTACACACAATCGCCTCTTCACCGGCTTGCAAAATCAACATTGGGATTTTGATTTGGCGGGTTAATTGTAAGCATTGCTTGGTCGCGAGCAGACTTTGCCAAACCCAGCGATGGCTCGGGCCACCAATTTGTAGTTCAGGATGCGCTTCATACAGTTCACGAAATACGTGATAACGTCGCTCGCTGTGTGTGAGCAAGTTAAGAGGAAATGGTTTGGGATGATAAGGACCATAACCCGGGGCATAGCTAGGTTTAGTTGAGAACGCGGCCATCAGTTGAGTGATCAACACCGCAAGCGGCCGCAAATACCAAGGCATCGCTACGCCAAACATCGGAGCAGTGAGTGCTACAGCATGAAAAGGGTGATGGGGGGTCGTTTGAACATAGCGGGTTACCACCGCGCCGCCCATGGAATGCGCTAATAAAAAACGGTGTGAGTAACGTTCTAGGTGAAAGTGCTCGACTAAGCCGGCTAAGTCGGCGACATAATCTTGAAATTCGTGCACGTAACCGATTTGTCGATCCTCAGTCAGGCGTTCCGACAACCCTTGCCCGCGGTGATCATAGGTATATACATCAAAACCTTGGCGAAACAGGTCATAGCACAACTCTTGGTATTTCCAGGCCGACTCAATGCGCCCATTCACCACCACTACCGCTTTTTGGTGAGTTGGATGTTGCAGACTACACCAATAAATGTGCTTTTTATCAAAACTGCGATAAGTTCCTTCGTGGCGAGTGTGCCACACTTGAGCTATCTCAAAGTTGAGAGCTTGCTCCAAACTCGACTCTTGCGTATAAGGGGTAAGGTTTTTTTCAAGGTTCATAAGTTGGCGATGTGGTTGTGCGCGGTTGCGTTTAGCCTCTGTTGGCTAGCATAAGTCAGGAATGAGGAATTGCAATGGATATCCAAGTTTGGCTTGCCTATTTGCTTACTGCGGTTGTGTTTAGTCTGGCGCCCGGTTCTGGTACGGTCAACTCAATCAGTAACGGTTTAAGTTATGGTACTCGTCATTCATTAGGGGCCATCATTGGTCTGCAGATAGGCCTAGCTTGCCACATTGTATTAGTTGGGGTCGGTATTGGTGCTTTGGTCGCTCAATCGGCATTGGCTTTTACCATCATTAAATGGGTGGGCGCGGCGTATTTATTGTGGCTAGGGATTCAAAAGTGGCGCGATCGAACGCCATTGGCAGCGGTGACACCGCAAGCGGAATTATCACAATTGGCACTGTTGCGTAAAGCCGTGCTGATCAATTTGACCAATCCCAAATCCATCGTTTTTCTCGTGGCACTATTCCCTCAATTTATTGATCCACAAGGGAATCATTTGTCACAATTCTTGGTTCTCGGCCTGACAACCGTTACCATTGATGCGATTGTGATGTTCGGCTATACCGCATTAGCGGCGCAACTAGGCCGTTATATCCGTTCACCAAACGTGATGAGTCGAATGAATAAACTGTTTGGTTCGATGTTTATGGGCTGCGGAATGCTACTGGCTACCGCCAAAGCTTAAGTCTCGTAGCCTTTGAGGAATCCATGCACACTACTTATGTCGCACGCCAGCCAATACTCAACGCCAAGCGGCACACGCTAGGCTATGAGTTACTATTTCGCGATGGAGAAAGAAACGCGTTTCCTGAGTACATGGATGCGGATCGGGCGACATACCGCTTGATTGTGGAAAACTTTTTATCAATGGGCACCAATCCGCGTATTGCTCGTTCACGTTGTTTTATTAACTTTCCTCATAAAAGCCTGATTCGGCGTTTGCCCTTAACGCTGCCACGTGAGCAGATTGTGGTGGAAATTCTGGAAACGTGTCAGCCAACGGATGATCTATTCGAGGCAGTACAAGAACTGAGCCAACGCGGTTACTTATTGGCGTTAGATGATTTTGTTTACTCCCCTGCGTGGGAGCGTTTTCTGCCTTATGTGCAGATCGTCAAAATCGATATCATGGCGATGGGGCTCGATAAAGCGTGTGAATTTGTGCGTGGTCGCTTAGCTCAAGGGAGCCGCCGGCGCTTTTTAGCTGAGCGCGTAGAAACAGAAGATGAATTTCATCAAGCTCGTCATGCAGGGTTTACTTTCTTCCAAGGCTATTTTTTCAGTAAGCCAGAAATCATCAAGCAGCGCTACATCAGCCCCGAACATGTGATTGCGATGCAACTGTTTCGTGAAGTTTGTCAGCCTGAGGTCGATTATGTGCGGGTTGAGCGGCTGGTGGCGCAAGATATTGCCCTGTCCTACAAGCTACTGCGCTTTGTGAACACGATGTCGGATCGGCTCTCGGTGTCGATTTCATCCTTTCGGCAAGCATTGGTTTATCTGGGGCAAGACAAGCTACGCATTTTTGTTTCTTTGGCGGTCGCCTCCTACATTTCATCGAAAAAGCCTAAAGAACTGTACAACTTATCACTGCAAAGAGCGCAATTTTGTCAGCTGATGTCGACCCACCCACATTTTAAAGCTCACCGTGATCAGGCGTTTTTGATTGGCATGTTTTCAGTTTTGGACGCCTTGTTGGATACGTCTATCGAACAATTAGTGGAACAGCTTCCTTTGGCTGATGAAGTGAAACAAGCGTTGCGGGATCGTGACGGCCCGCTAGGCATGCTACTCGATCTTGAGGAGTGTTTTGAAAAAGCGGATTGGCAAGGGGTTGAAGAACGTTGTGATTTACTTGGTTTTGATCTAGAAGATGTTCGCCAAGAATTGATTGAAGCCCAGCGTTGGAGCCAGGACATCAATCGGTTTATTTAATGATTGGCCGGCCAGCCCGACTCTGAGGGTGTAGGTAATAAAGGCTGACCGACCAAATTCATTAACCTTCCTGCACCTTATGCTTTGCCTGTTTATCGCTCCGAGTATTTATTTCAGCCAAGCGTTAAGCATCCAAACCAGTTTCTCTTGTTCGCGGATGTAATCGCTCATCAGCGCGGAAGTTCCTTCATCGCCAGCATTTCCAGCCAATTCTAGAATCTCGCGTTGTTGATGAAGCAGAATACTAAATCCCTCTAACAGTCCTTGCATACTGCTGCGACCATCGATGGAGTCGGTATGTTCTTTGATTTGTGCTGTTTTGAGATAACCGCTAAAACTGTGCATGGGTTTGGCGCTGAGTGTCAGAATACGCTCTGCCAATTCATCAATTTTCAGTTGTAGGTCGGTGTAGATTTCTTCAAATTTGGCGTGCAATTCAAAAAACTCTTTACCTTGAATATTCCAGTGGTAACCACGAGTGTTCATGTAAAACACTTGGTAGTTTGCTAATAAGTGGTTGAGCGCATTCGCCAGTTTTTCGCTCTGTGTGGTATCAAGACCAATTAAATTCGTATTCATAGTACACCTCTCAGTTATGTGTTTTACCTTTCGGCTTGAGGAAAGAATAAGCGCATCGAGAGGTGAAGAAAATTTGCTTTTCTTGATTTATTCAATAGCCACAGACTATCAAGGGAGAATGTAGTGTGACCTTTGACAAGAGATTGACTCACCATTCACTCACTGCACTCAAGAGTCTTTATAGTGCAATGAAAAAGTAGGAACTGAATGTGCCGCAACGAGTCTTTTTCTTCGATTTATTAAGAGCGATCGCTGCTGTTGCTGTGATTGCTATCCATGTATTGGCCCCTTATCGAGATAGATTAGGCGAGATCCCTTTCGTGGAGTGGCTCATCGCGGTGACGGTTAATGGAGCAAGTCGTTGGGCGGTACCGGTATTTATTATGATTTCTGGAGCGCTCATGTTGAGCGATCGTCGGCCGTTTGAGCTGCGTTATTACCTAGAGCGTCGACTGGGCAAAGTGCTTATCCCTTTTCTGGTTTGGTCGCTGTTCTACGCTTTTTTATCTGGTTGGAGTCCGACGGGGTTTGATGGTGCCATGATATGGCAAACCTTACTCTCCAGTCCCCAGCATGAAACCTACTACCACCTAGGCTTTTTTTATTACTTTATTCCACTTTATTTCGTGATCCCATTTCTGCAGTGGGGCGCGCAACGCTGGGATAGTGCGGCACTTTACGCTTTCGTGGCGGTGTGGTTGCTAACCACTATGCTTTATTTGTTAAGGTTAGATGGACCTTGGAGTCATGATTTATGGTTATTCTCAGGCTATTTACCGCTTGGGTATCTGCTTTATCAAAAATGCTCATTAAAGCGCGGAAGTGTGTTGGTTATCACCTTAATGGGGCTAGTCTCACTTTATATCACGGTACAGGCTGTGGTGACGCTGAGTTTGGTCGAGCATGCATACCGCGTTGGGCGTTGGTTTTCATATAAGACGATCAATGTGGTATTGATGGCGAGCATGGTGTTTATTTTGGCGCGTGCCTTTGCTTCTAAGTTGCCGCTGAGTTGGCAGCAAGGCGTCAGCTTTGTCAGTCGATACAGCTTAGGCATTTATCTATTGCATCCCATTTTTCTATGGCCCATGAAAGCCTATGGCTGGTGGCAAGGCCATCCCGCATGGGTGATCCCACTTTGGGTATTGCTAAGTGGAGTGGGATCGTTATGGGTCAGTTGGTTGGTTTCACGCAGCCCGAAAACACGCTGGTTGCTGCCTTAGCGTTTTAGAGCAAAATGCAAAAATTGCGTGCCACGATAAGTAAGAGTGCCTTTATCGCCCGGATTTAAGGCATGAAAATAATGCACACCGACCTGAAACTCTCGTTTAGGCCCAATGTGGCCTTTTTGTACATAGATCCAAAACTCTTGATCGTCTTGACCGGGAAGCGGATTAGGAATGTCGATAACCTGTTTATCAAGAATCGTCACCTCGGCCGTTTTTTCCGGTGCATTTTCTCCATGAATGTGGCGACGGTAAAAGTGGCTGAAAAGCCAAAGTGCAGCAATAATCAATAAAGCTAAACAGATCAACAGAGTGTAGGGCATGTCCGCCTCCTATAGAAACTGGCTGTCATTTTAGCGAATGGCGTATTTTTCCAAGCAGTTTGTGACTAGAAAGAGAACTCCGGCAGCCGTCAGATGGAAATTTTCGGCGGATCTCACATTTTATCGGTCATCCAATGGCTAACAATTGGATAATGCAAGGCTGGCTGTTAGAAAGGAAGCAATTAACGAATAAAGTGCAGGAGGGCGCAAATGTCAGAAATTGAACAAGTTGTTCTACGTACACGCAAGCTCGAAACTTTATTGCGTGAACAATATCATGCCGACGGAAAGGGACTGCATCAACTCGTGACGAGCTGCGAAGAGCGTTTACCACATGATGTGATTAAAAAGCTTCGTTATGTGGCGACAATCCGCAATAAGATTGTGCATGAAGACGATTACCGCTTAGAAGATCGCAAAGCCTTCCTAGCGGTATGCCAAGAGTGTGAAGATGAGTTAACACCAAGAAGTGGAAAATTTGTTTGGCGATTGGCTTTTATGCTGATGACCTTGATGACTCTAGGCGCCATGCTGTTCTATTACTGGCATTGGGAAGAGTTGTCGCAGCATTTTCAATAAATAGAAAGACCGATAATAAAAAAGGACGCATTGCGTCCTTTTTTATTTATAAACAGCGACTTAGTACATCATGGGCAGTGTCATTAGGCCAATGATTACTGCGATCATAACGAGTCCTTGTTTCTGAGATGAAGAAATCATAACACTGCTCCTGTATTGGTTTCTGATTCTATGAAAAAAGAATAGAACATTTATCAGGCCTGATCAATAGATCTCAGGCTAAACTTTAAAAAAACACAGTTCTTTTGGCTTAATGTTGGTTTTTATCGAAAGAAAAGGCATGATTTTGAGGTGTTTTAATCATAATCAGTGTGAGTGTTTATTGTTCTTTTGTTTGTTTATATTATTGTTTTTAATGTATTTTAATGTTTTAACCTGTTGGTTTATCTTTGTTCATATTGCTCTTATGGGGCGTTGTGTCTACTTGGTGCTTAGGTTTTTGTAAATTACCACTTTGTGAGAAAATAGCATTGTCTGTTGATAGTTGTTCTCATCTTAAATCTGGTCTGATGAGGTTGTTTTTAACTTTACTTATTAAATATAACTATTGGTTTTAATTTTCATTAGATATTGCTTTTTGTTGTTGTTTTTTGTTTTATCTTTATGTTTTTACTTGTTTATTTTATTCTTTAATTTTATTTATATTGGTTATTTTTTTGTTTTTTTTGTTCTTTTTGTTTTGCTTATTTGGCTTTTGAATTTATTTTGTTTTTTGTTATGTGTTTGTTCTGGTTTTCTTCATTTTGTGTTCTGTGGAGATATTGGGGTTTTCGATAATGGTGAAGAGAATGATTCGCTAGCAAGATCCAATTTTTTACTTCGGCAACTGGACATCAAAAGTAAGATCCCTACACTGGCGGCAGTTTGAGTTAAGGGGATGTGCATGTTGAGCTGGATTTCTGTCGTGTTGTCGGGGTTTATCAGCATTTCTGCTTATGGACATCAGAAAGTGAAACAAGCGGTGTTCTTCCGAGTTCTCAGCCTGCTTCTATTGGTGCTGATCATTTGGACGCAGAACGTGAATGCTACGTCAGAGCTTATTTGGATCTCTTTGGGACTGATGGTTTCCATGTTAGCGCATGGAGCGCGTTTGAATGTTCGCTACCATCGAGCCAGTTTTGTCCTGTTTTTAGCTGCTCAACTGTTTTTTAGTAAAGCGTTTTGGGTTCAATTATCAGGAGCCATGGTGTGGTGGTTGCCTGCCTTGTTAGTTGCAGCGAGCATTGTGGCGTTTTTCTTGTTGTTGCCTCAAATCGATACCTTAATTTTTCCTGTCACTATCATGGGATTAATGTTGGTTCAAATGACGTGGGCGGCCGGTGAGCTGTGGCTACAAGAAGCAAGCTTGGCATCTGGTGCAGGTTTTTTAGGGTGCCTGTTGTATATCCTTTCGGCCACCTTACTGGCGATTCATGATTATCGCCGGCCACTACCTTTGGGGCATGCGCTTATCTCTAGCACTTATCTCGCGGCGCAAGCTCTTATCTCTGCTTCAATCATTCTCTAGCGCTGAAATTAAAAAAACCGCCTTGCGGCGGTTTCTTTACATCATATATTTACGGCGAATGTCCAACAGGGCAAAAATGCCGAAGATCAGTATCGACCATTTCTCCCAGCGTTTCAGCGGCACTTTATCGCCAAAGGCGCCAACGAAAATCAGCATTTGTAAGCCATGCATGAAGAGCAAGAATGCGGTCATGATGTAGAGTGCAATCGCCGCATTGCCCGGAAATGGGGTAATGATGTTGACTAGCAGAACCAGCCACACAAAACCGATAGCGGTTTTGGCTAACCAGAGTAGTGCTTTCATTGTTCTTCCCTTATAAACAGCCGATAACAGACTTGTCCGGCACTCTTTTCACGGTGCAGATGCCAGTGAGGCGGTAATTCCGTCAGTGGCAGCTCTTTTTCGCACTCAATATAAATCATTGCTTGTGGCGTGAGCCAACCGTTTTGCTCAAGTAACTGAGTGGTTTCCTGTAACAAACCTTGTCGGAATGGGGGATCGATAAACACCACGTCATAAGGTTTGCCTGATTGTCGCAGAAAGGCGAGTGCATCCATGTGAATAAGCTCAATATTTTCCGCTTTCAAGCTCTGTACATTGGTTTTCAACTGGTTAAATGCGAGAGGATTCAATTCCAGCATTGTCACTTGACTGGCTTGGCGTGATGCGCACTCAAAGCCTAAACCACCCGAACCGGCAAAAAGATCAAGACAGCGAGCCTTTGGCACTTCCTGAGCGAGCCAGTTGAAGAGCGTTTCTTTCACTCTATCGGTGGTTGGGCGTAGCCCTTCCGCATCATGTACGGGCAGTTTTCGGCCACGCCACAGGCCGCTGATGATCCGAACTTGCCCTGTAGGGGCCTTTTTTTGTGATGGGTTTGGCTGGCGACGTCTTTGCATAGATTTTTTGACCGCTAATTAAGTGTTACTATAACTCGCTTGTCTGCCATTGGCGGGACAACCCGAGTTAACATAAAAAATTGGGCAAAGTGTACCAAGCGAAGCAAAAAGTTTTCACTGCTTTGTCATTTTTCTTTTCTGGCCCGCGATAATGGCCAAGAAAAGTCTGTATTCAAATAAAGCGATTCAGGATAGCTCCAGATGACGGAAAAAAAGAAGCGTGGCTTGTTGTCATGGCTTGGATTTGGTGATGAAGAAAAAAGCCAAACCACTGCAACGGATACTCAAACGCAGGATGAACCTCAAAGCCAACCCGATGTTGAACCTATCGAGATTCAGGCTGAAACTGCGTTAACAGAAACAGAAACAGAAACAGAAACAGAAACAGAAACAGAAACAGAAGAAATTACGGCGGTTGAGCCTGCACGCATTGTGGAACAAGAGAAACCGACCGAAAGTTTCTTCGCTCGCTTAAAGCGCAGTTTGAGTCGTACCAAAGCCAATATTGGTGCAGGTTTCTTTGGCCTGTTTAAAGGCAAAAAGATTGATGATGATCTGTTCGAAGAGCTCGAAGAGCAGCTGCTGATTGCGGATGTGGGGATGGATACCACCACCAAAATCATCACCAACTTGACCGCGAAAGCCTCTCGTCAACAACTGCGTGATGGTGAAGCACTGTATGGCCTGCTGAAAGAAGAGATGGCTGAGATTCTCTCTCAGGTCGAGCAACCATTGGTGATCGATACTGAGAAAAAACCTTACGTGATCTTGATGGTGGGCGTGAATGGTGTGGGTAAAACCACCACGATTGGCAAACTTGCCAAACAGTTCCAAGCACAAGGCAAGAAAGTGATGCTGGCTGCGGGCGATACCTTCCGGGCTGCAGCGGTTGAGCAGTTACAAGTGTGGGGAGAGCGTAACCAAGTTCCGGTGATTGCTCAGCATACTGGCGCAGACAGCGCTTCGGTTATTTATGATGCGATTGAAGCGGCGAAAGCGCGCGGCATTGATGTGGTGATTGCAGATACCGCAGGCCGTTTGCAAAACAAAAGTAACCTGATGGAAGAACTGCGCAAGATTGTGCGCGTGATGAAGAAGATTGACGACAGCGCACCACACGAAATCATGTTGACGCTGGATGCGGGTACCGGACAAAACGCGATCAGTCAGGCCAAGTTGTTTAGTGATGTAGCGCCTATCACGGGCATTACCTTAACCAAGCTTGATGGTACCGCTAAAGGTGGCGTGATTTTCGCGATTGCCGATCAATTCCAGATCCCAATCCGTTATATCGGTGTCGGCGAGAAAATTGACGACTTACGTCCATTTGCAACACAAGAGTTTATCGACGCGCTGTTTAGCCGCGAAGAATAACCAAATCTGAGTTGGCATAGTGTGCCAGCCTTGTCAGGGGGAGACGGCGTGATCAGATTTCAGCAAGTCAGTAAAGCGTATCGAGGTGGGCGACAAGCGCTGCAGAAAGTGGATTTCCACTTGCGGCGTGGTGAAATGGCCTTCCTCGGCGGTCATTCTGGGGCGGGGAAAAGTACCCTGCTCAAGCTGATTTGTGCCATTGAGCGGCCAACCGACGGCAAAATTAGCTTCAATGGGCATGACATTACCCGAATCCCAAACAAGGATATTCCGTTTTTGCGCCGCAATATTGGGATTGTGTTCCAAGACCATCGCTTGCTGATGGATCGCAGCATCTATGACAATGTTGCACTGCCTATGCGCATTGAATCCATTTCGGAAAATGATATTAAGCGCCGTGTTTCGGCGGCGCTCGATAAAACCGGCTTACTCGATAAAGCCCGCTGTTTGCCAAGTCAGCTCTCTGGCGGTGAGCAACAGCGAGTTGGGATTGCTCGTGCGGTGGTTAACCGTCCAACACTACTACTGGCGGATGAGCCAACCGGTAACCTTGACCCTGAGCTTTCTAACCGAGTGCTGCGTTTGTTTGAAGAGTTTAACCGCGCTGGGGTCACAATACTACTGGCGACGCACGATATTCATCTGGTGAATTCGCGTCCGCAATATCGTCATCTGGAACTCAATCAGGGCTTTTTAAGTGAGGTCGCGGATTATGGCCGTTAAGCAGGGCAATAAGAAAATCAGCAAAGCCACCAAAAGCAAACCGCGCGATGTCAAACGAGCCAAAACCGATAGTTTTCTCGCGATTCATTTCAAGCAAGCCAAAGCTTCCTTTGCTGCTTTGTGGCGACGTCCACTGGGCAACATTTTGACCTTAGCGGTGATCTCCATGGCGTTGGCACTGCCCGCAAGCTTGTATTTGCTAAGTAAGAATATTGCTTCGGTTGCCGAGCGAGTCGCAGGGCCCTCTCAGCTGAGTGTTTACTTACAAACGGATATTGCAGAGCCCCGCGTGATTGTGCTGAAAGATGATCTTGAGCGGCGTGATGAAATTGCCAAGGTGAAATACATCTCGCCCCAGCAAGGTCTGGATGACTTAAGTCAGTACGCGGGTTTTGAGCAAGCGATCAGTCTGCTCGATAACGCGACCTTGCCAGCGGTGTTAGTGGTGACGCCTAAAGTGGATAGCCGAGAGCAGATCAAAGCTCTGGCAGAAACGCTGCAAGCAGAACAAGGTGTGACGGATGTGCGCATGGATGAGGATTGGTTTGCCCGCTTAGATGCGATTCGCCACTTGGCGACCATCGTGGTGATAAGTTTATCCAGCTTAATGCTGATGTCGGTATTTTTGATTGTGGGCAATACGCTACGTTTTAACGTACAAGCCAACAAAGAAGAGATCCAAACCATGAAACTCATCGGCGCGACCGATGCGTATATTCTGCGTCCTTACCTTTATTCGGGGATGTGGTTTGGTTTGCTCGGTGCCGTGGCGGCATGGCTATTGACAGCATTAATGACGGTTTTACTCAATGGCGCGGTGGAAGCACTCGCTCAGTTGTATGACAGCCGTTTCCGTTTGATCGGCCTTGGCTGGGATGAATCACTACTGCTGTTGATGCTCGGCGTATTTCTAGGGTGTGTGGCGGCAAACGTGTCGGCGAAACGACATCTGAAAGAAATTGAACCTGTTTAAGTGATGATGGTCATAAATGGGCGGCTGATTCAAAGTTGAGGCAGTGCTTAACTTGAGTTGCCCTTTTGTTTATGCATAATGACCAGTCAAACTTGAAACCTGTTCATTTTAGGTTCAAGCTTGTTGCGGTAAAACAGCGTATCCAGATCAGAGAATGATGAGGAATTGAATGACTAACCAAGCGTATCCAATGGCTCTTGTTTCCCAAGACAGCTTAGATAGCTACATCCGCTCAGTAAACGGTTACCCGATGCTGACTGCTGATGAAGAGCGTGAGCTGGCAGAGCGATTACATTACAAAGAGGATATCGAGGCTGCGAAAGGTCTGATTTTGTCGCACCTTCGATTTGTTGTTCACGTTGCTCGTGGTTATTCCGGTTATGGCCTGCCAATGGCGGATTTGGTGCAAGAAGGCAATATTGGTCTGATGAAAGCGGTTAAACGCTTTAACCCTGAGATGGGAGTAAGACTGGTATCGTTTGCGGTGCATTGGATTAAAGCCGAAATCCATGAATACGTTTTGCGTAACTGGCGTATTGTGAAAATCGCGACGACCAAAGCACAGCGCAAACTGTTCTTTAATCTGCGTAAATCGAAAAAACGCCTTGGCTGGTTTAATAACGGCGAAGTTGAAACGGTGGCGCGCGAATTGGGTGTTGAACCTTCTGAAGTGCGTGAAATGGAATCTCGTCTGGCGGCGCAGGATGCTGCATTTGAGATGTCCGCCGAGGATGATGAAAACGGCATGGCCTACACTGCGCCAGTGCTGTATCTCGAAGATAAGCATTCTGATTTAGCCGATAACCTAGAAGCCGAAAACTGGGAAGCACATACCACGCAGCGCCTCAGTATGGCTCTGGCGAGTCTTGATGAGCGTAGCCAGCACATTGTGCGTGCTCGTTGGCTGGATGATGACAACAAAACCACACTGCAAGATTTAGCAGAAATGTATGGTGTTTCTGCTGAGCGTATTCGTCAGCTTGAGAAAAACGCGATGCGTAAGCTGAAAGAAGCGGTGGGTGAGTTCTGATTTCACATTGTGTAACGGCTTGATAAGAAAAGGTCTGGTTAATACCAGACCTTTTTTGTCTTTATCCAGTCTCTTCCTACTCTAAGCGGTCACTCCAAGCAGGAAAGGGATAAACGCGAGTCTATTAAAACAGTCGGTTTAGGCCATTTAAGGCCGCGACGCGGAAGGCTTCGGCCATCGTCGGGTAGTTAAAGGTGGTGTTCACGAAATACTCAATAGTATTGGCTTCACCTTTTTGTTCCATGATCGCTTGGCCGATATGAATGATTTCTGCAGCTCGTTCACCAAAGCAGTGAATACCTAAAATCTCTTTGGTTTCGCGATGGAACAAGATTTTTAAGCTACCAATGTCTTTGCCAGCAATTTGTGCACGCGCCAAATGTTTGAAAGATGCACGCCCCACTTCATAAGGCACTTTAGCCGCCGTCAGTTCTTGCTCGGTACGGCCCACGGAGCTGATTTCCGGAATGGTGTAGATGCCGGTTGGGATATCTTCGGTCAGCAAATGGGCCGCTTGACCATGAATAATGGCTTGCGCGACAAAGCGTCCTTGATCGTAAGCGGCGCTAGCAAGGCTAGGGTAACCAATGACATCACCTACTGCATAAATGTGTTCAACTTGAGTCTGGTAGTTGGTGTTTACAACTAACTGACCGCGTGAATCGGCTTGTAAGCCAACCGATTCTAAATTGAGCTTATCGGTATTACCGGTGCGCCCGTTGGCGTATAACAAGCAATCGGCACGCATTTTTTTACCCGATTTGAGATGGATGATCACGCCATCACTGGTGCCTTCCACCTTCTCATAGGTTTCATCATTACGGATCACGACGCCGCTGTTCCAAAAGTGGTAAGACAGGGCATCGGAGACTTCGTTATCCAGAAATGACAACAAGCGATCACGGGTATTGATCAAATCCGTCTTCACATCTAAGCCACGAAAGATTGAGGCGTATTCGCAACCGATAACCCCAGCGCCGTAAATAATGATATGACGAGGGTCGTGCTCAAGACTTAAAATCGAATCGCTGTCATAAATGCGCGGATGACCAAAATCGACATCTTTCGGGTGATAGGGGCGTGATCCTGTGGCGATGACAAACTTATCTGCGCTGTAAGTGTCGATGCTGCCATCGGCTTTTTTTACCGCAACAGTATGAGCATCGATAAAGTGCGCGGCACCAAAAATCAGTGTGCATTGATTGCGGTCGTAAAAGCCTTGGCGCAGACGTGTTTGTTTATCGATCACGCTCTTGGCGTGGCCTAAGATGGTTGAAAACGTAGCGTGGACACTGGAATTATTTTTGCAAAAAAGTGGGTTGCTGTTGAATTCTATAATACGGCTCACCGCGTGACGTAGGGCTTTCGAGGGAATGGTTCCCCAATGGGTACAACCGCCGCCGACACTGCTCTCTTTTTCTATGATAGCGACATTTTTTCCCCCTTTGGTGAGCCCCATCGCAGCACCTTCACCGCCTGGGCCACTGCCGATCACAATGACGTCAAAGTGGCTTTTCTGTCCCATAGTTGATCCTTGTTATATTTGCTTAACATTGCTGTTGCGAGATTTTAACGCATTCTCGGTTCTGGCAACACGATGCAAGGCGCAGAGAGTGGGGAGGATCACGCCTTCGTTGTAAAAGCCTTGTTCCTCATTACTTTATTTCAATCGCTTTTCATTACATTGAGTTAGCGATAATTCGCAGATCCATCCCGTTGGAGTTTACGAAAATGGTGGCTGTCTCATAGCGGTGTACTTTGTTGCTTAGACAAGCCTGCCAATCAGGTTATAGTATGAACCAAATTATTCGACTTAGCTGAGAACTGACTGGGTATGAAATCGTTGGGAATCCGAGCACAACAAAAAGAAAAGACGCGACGCTCTCTAATTGATGCCGCTTTTAGCCAACTGAGCGCCGATCGGAGCTTCTCTAACTTGAGTTTACGTGAAGTGGCGCGCGAAGCAGGTATTGCGCCAACCTCATTTTATCGCCACTTTAAAGATATGGATGAACTCGGTTTAACCATGGTCGATGAAGGGGGCTTGCTGCTGCGGCAATTAATGCGTCAAGCTCGCCAGCGCATCGTCAAGGAAGGCAGCGTGATCCGCACCTCTATTGAAACGTTTATGGAATTCATTGAGAGTAGCCCCAACGTATTTCGCCTACTGTTGCGTGAACGTTCTGGTACTTCCTGTGAGTTTCGCGCGGCTGTCGTGCGTGAAATCCAACATTTTGCCGCTGAGCTCACCGAATATCTGGTTGCGACCGGTATGACGCGTGAAGAGGCGATGACTCAAGCAGAAGCTTCCGTCACCTTGGTCTTTAGTTCAGGCGCAGAAGCGCTCGATTTAGATCGCCGTGAACGCGATGAACTAGCCGAGCGCCTGATCATGCAGCTGCGTATGTTAGCGAAAGGGGCGCATTGGTATCGTAAAGAGCGTGAACGCAATCGCTTGAAGAGTACATTAGAATAGATCCATGTCGAAAAAGGAAAGGAAGATGCCGATGGAAAAAGAGATTCAATCAATGGGAGCGGAGCGTAAAACCTTAATTTTGGCATTGATCGCTGGCCTGTGTAGTGATGCTTTGCTTTCATGGCTCACCATGAGCTCGGTGCCGTTTTCTCTATTCGCTGTGATTGCTTTGGTGCTTTCAGTGCAGATGCTTTATCAAGAATATTTAACGCATCCAGTGGCAGAAGAAGTGCCATTAGTTGGTTTGGCTTGTTTTTTCGTCGGAGCCTTTGGTCATTCGGCTTTTATCAAAGCACAGTACCCGCAAGAGGGTTCTAACTTCTTATCGATTGTGATTGTGTTACTGCTGATCTTTTGGATTGGCCGCAAGCTCGGTTACATTGGTAGGCAGCCATAAACAAAAAACGAGCCTAATGGCTCGTTTTTTTATGCACTTACTTTTTACGCTCTAACATCACACCCGCTTCCATATGGTGGGTAAATGGAACTCTGAATCTTACAGCGTCCTATAAAATCCAAGTTAAAACTATAAATTATTGTTTTTGTTTGATTTTTAATTTCACTTTGTCCAATGGTGTCTTTCGCCGTACAATGAAAACTCGTCTTTTCCCGTACCCCGCGCCGTACCCAGAGCCGTACCCAGAAATGCAGAGGTTTTTGAACATGACCAAGCGAATTAGCACCAATGCCACGTTGCAATCATTGAAAGTACAAGACAAAGAATACTCAGTTCCAGATAAGAAAATTGAAGGATTGAATATTCGTGTTCGCCCGACTGGCACAATGACTTGGATCTTTCGCTTTCAGGTCGGCAAAAAACACGAAAGAATCACCATGGGGCGGTATGTTAAGTTGAAACCGGAAACGGGGATGACACTTGAACAGGCTCGAACAGAAGCGGGGCGTTACCGTAGCTGGCTGGAAAACAATAAAAATCCGAAGCAGGAGCTGGTACGTGAACAGCGTGAGCAAGATGAAGCAAAAACTTTTGATGATGCTTTTGCCAGTTTTGATGAGAAGCGTTTGTCCAAGCAACTACGAGGTGAACAGGCGAGGACAATCTACATCCGGGATATCAAACCATTTATTGGTCACATCAAACTAGAAGAGTTGAGAATTAATCATCTTAACAAAGTGTTTGATGCCAAGGTTGATGAGAATGGTAAGAGAAAGGCTGGTGCGATTGGTGCATGCCACAAAATCATCAATCAGGTGATCAACCATGCGCTGGCTTTGAATATGCTCGGCGCTCACCCTGCACCACATTTGAAATCCAAGGATGTCGGTGGTGGTTCTAAGGTCACAAAACGCAATTTGAGCTTTTCAGAGTTAAAGACTTTGCTAACCAGTTTGCCTTCCTGGCGTACAGAGCCCTCTAACGTCCGTTTAATGCAGTTTTTGCTTGGGTGTGGGCAACGTATTAGTGCTGTGCTTGAAATGCGCTGGAGTGAGGTAGATTTGCAAGAAAAGGTATGGTTGCTACCTGCCAGCTCAGAGGATCGTCACACCAAAAGCCAGGAGAGCCGAAAAGTGCCATTAAGCGATTATCTTCTGGCACTTCTTAAAGAGCAGCGTGAGAGTGTGCCAAGCAAATGGAAATTTGTTTGGCCTCAGCTTTTGGCCGATAAGGTTCAAGAACCCGCAGCAGTACGTGCGCTAATCAAACGTAACTTACCGGATGATTTTGAGCGTTTCTCACCACACGATCTGCGCCGCACCTTTATCAGTCGTTGCAGTGAAATGGGATTAGATATTGTGGCGATTGAAAAGACAGTCGGCCACCAGCTACCAGGTATGCTGAGGGTATATAACCACCACGATTACTTTGAAGAGCAGTCAGTGGTATTAGAAGCTTGGGGTGAGAAGTTGCAAGCGCTTGCACTACTTAACGTAGTGCCGTTGTCTCCTATGAAATCGGCATAGCTATACCTGAGTTCTTAACCACTTCGACGTGTAATGTCGAAACTATCACGAACACATCTTATTGATTATGCTACCTTATGCCCATTATTAGACGATGGGCATATACAGCTTGACCATACACACTCTTCAAGAACGGCATCGGTTTTTAGAAATGCTAGCCTTGTGGCAAGGCTATGTTCGGAACAAAGATCTGGTCGATCAGTTTTCGATTACCCGCCAACAAGCCTATCAGGATATCCGAGCCTACCAAGAGCAACATCCTGAACGGTTAAAGAAGATGGTGACTGGCCCTTATCAATTTAGCGCGCAATATCTCTTTGAAGCCCCCAAACACTCGCTTGAGCATTATTTGCAATGGTTCAGTACGGGTCAGTTTTATGCGCCTCAGTCATCATTCAATGCCGCGCTGGGTGAGCACTGCTGCGTTCCACAGCGCTATGTTGCACCACAGGTGATTGCAGTTCTAACGGCAGCGATTCGTCAGCAAAAACGCCTTGAGCTTGGCTATGTGTCACTGTCCAATCCCGAATGGGAAGGGCGAATTTTCCACCCCCATACCTTGGTTAAAACTGGTTTGCGTTGGCATGTTCGTGGCTACTGTGAAAAATCGCAGGACTATCGCGATTTGGTCTTAAGCCGTTGCCGCGGTGATGCAGAATTACTCGATACTTCAGATCACACCAAAGAGGACGATCTGGTTTGGAATACTCAGGTGGGTTTAATTTTCGCCCCTGATCCACGCTTAAATGACGAGCAAAAAGAAGTCATCGCCCACGATTACCAAATGGAAAACGGACAACTGCGTATAACCACACGTGCCGCATTGGTTGATTACCTACTCAAAGAGATGCAAGTCAAAACCCACTATCTCGAAGGCACGCCAGAAGCACAACAACTGATTTTGCTTAACCCATGTGACGTTAAACCTTGGCTATTTGAACGCGAGGGCAAGGGGCGCTTAGGTAAAGTTACTTTACCTGAATAAATGCGCAGGATTGAGCTTAGGAAACAGATGCATAAAGTAGATGCATGAACGCTAAGCATGGAGCAAAAAATGGACGATCTCTCACCCTCTGATCTTAAAGTCATCCTGCACTCAAAGCGCGCCAATATGTATTACTTGGAATATTGCCGCGTGATGCAAAAAGATGGCCGCGTGCTCTACTTGACCGAAGCCGACAAAGAAAACCTCTACTTCAATATTCCGATTGCCAACACCACCGTACTCATGCTCGGCAATGGCACCTCCATTACTCAAGCCGCCATGCGCATGCTCTCACAGGCTGGCGTATTGGTTGGATTTTGTGGCGGCGGCGGTACGCCACTGCACATGGCTTGCGAGGTCGAATGGTTCACGCCTCAGAGCGAATATCGCCCAACAGAATACTTACAAGGCTGGCTCTCATTCTGGTTTGATGATGAAAAGCGCTTGGCCGCCGCCAAACAATTTCAAAACGCACGGATTGATTACTTGCAGCGTGTTTGGCGATCCGACCGAGAATTAACGCTTGAGAAATTTAATCTACAAGATGAAGTAATAAAGCAATCCCTTGATACCTTTCACCAACGTACTGAAGCCGCGAGTAAACCAGCCGATCTGCTCCTCACGGAAGCGCTGCTCACCAAAGCCCTGTACAAGTACGCCGCCAATAACACAGGCAAAGAAGGCTTTACGCGTCAGCATCAGCCGGATAAAAAATGCACCGACAAAGCCAACGATTTTCTCAATCACGGCAACTATTTAGCCTACGGGCTTGCGGCAAGCTGCCTGTGGGTGCTTGGTATTCCGCACGGCTTTGCTGTCATGCATGGCAAAACCCGCCGAGGCGCTTTGGTATTTGATGTCGCGGACTTAATCAAAGATGCCATTGTGCTGCCGTGGGCTTTTGTTTGCGCCAAAGAGAACGCCAGCGAACAAGAGTTTCGCCAGCAAATTCTGCAAGCCTTCATCGAACACAAAGCGCTCGACTTCATGTTCGATACAGTGAAACACGTCGCACTGCAAGGTAAAGAGGAAGAAGAGCGCGAGGCACACCAATTATGATGGTCACCTTTGTGAGTCAATGCGAGAAAAACGCCCTCAAGAAAACCCGCCGTGTACTGGATGCCTTCGCCAACCGCATTGGTGATAACACCTGGCAAACCCTTATCACCGAAGAAGGGCTACTCACGGTGAAAAAAATGCTTCGCCAAACCGCCAGCCGTAGTACCGCAGTCAGTTGCCACTGGATCCGCTCTCGCTCAAGAAGTCAGTTGTTATGGGTAGTGGGCAATAAAAAGAAATTTAATAGTGAGGGCATTGTGCCGGTGAATTACACAGAAAAAGAGGTTTTTATGGATGTAGCAACAGACAAACCCAAGCAAAGTGTGTTGTATGCCAATACCCAATTACAGCCACTGAGTGAGCATTTATTTGCGGTGGGCTATGTTGCCGAGCAACTGCACCGTCAGTTATTTCCAGACAATACACAGCTTTCACTGACAAATTTTATTGCAGGTTGTTTGCATGATTTAGGGAAAATTGATCCTAAGTTTCAAGAGTGGGTAACCAATCCTAAAAAGAAAGAGTACATAGCAGACGATGGTCAGCATATTGATGATGCTAAATTTAGCTTCGACAAGCACCCAAGGCATAACGAAATCTCTCTGTTACTCTATCAATTGCTTGATAGCGCTGAACTTAAATTCCTAAACTCAAGTAATAAACGTTCAGTAAAGCATGCGGTGTATTGGCATCATGCGAAGCCATTTCGTAAAGAAAAAAATGGCTTTGACACCTATAAAGACATCAGCAAAAAGTTCTTGGCAAATCAGAAGAATATGGGTCTATGCGCTATTTTAGGTCAAGCTCAAACACTGCTTAAGCAGGTTATAGGTATTGATAAAAAATATCGTGATTTAACTGATAGTTTTCTTGAAAAAGTCTTCTTAGCTGAAGTTGAACAGGATGTAGAGGCGAATTTACCTGATGCACCAGCCCTGCCAAATTACAAAGAATATGAATTTGAAGAGTCGGTATCGGCTAATAGCGGCAATGTTAAAGTCAATGCACAAAACAACATTGTACGTGCTTGTTTGATCACCGCTGATCGTGCCATATCGGCATTAAGTGCAGAAGAGCTACACACTGCCATATTTGAGCGCCAGTTAGATCAAATAGTAACCAAGTTACTGGAAGTGGAAACCACACTTACCTCTGATATTGATACTTGCTTAAGTGCCTTTTTCCCAACGAGTGATCGCAGTAAAAAGCAACACGATATCGCCAAGCAGCTTACCTCAGCCGAAGATATTGCAGTGCTTGCGGGGGCCGCAGGCAGTGGTAAAACTAAAATTGCCTTAGAGTGGGCCAAATTGCAGGGCGCTAAACGCATTATTTGGGTTTGTCCACGCGTACAAGTTTGCCAAGGATTGTTTTATGAGTTGACCTCAGAGCAGTACCTACCTAACAGCCTCATTGAAATAAATACGGGTGAATTTAAATTTCATAATCAGTGGGATAACCCTATTGCGGATGACAAAAACTTTTCTGGCGATATTGTTATCACAACCATAGATCAAATACTTGGCTCAGTAATAAGTCACACTAAAGCGAATACGCTTATTGATTTTTTAAATGTGCATGTTGTATTTGATGAGTTCCATGAATACGTCAATATGCCAGCGTTTAATTTGCTATTTGCAGAATTAATTGCGGCAAAAAAAATGCAACAAGATCAAGCTAAGACCTTATTAGTGTCGGCAACGCCACATTATGTCTTTGTTGAAGATTTACTCGGTATTCATCCTGATGATATTAAAGTCATGCCCTCGTTCAACCCAAGCCAGTATCAGATTGATTTTAAAATCTTTGATGATACTAATTTAAGCGAGCTAAACCCGCTATTTGCTCAGCAAAGTGGGTGTACTTTTGTGATCAGTAATATGGCGCTCACTGCACAAAACAGTTTTATTGCAAATCAGCATAACGAGAATGCGGTATTGCTACATTCAAAATTTATCAAAAGTGATAAGCGTAAATGGTTTGCTGAAGTATACGAGGCATACAAGCGCGGGGGTACTCGTAAATATGAAGTGCTACGCAGTGGGCCTATAGTACAAGCATCGCTTAACATCAGCTGTGATTATATGGTGGCCGAAATCACCAGCGCTGAAGATTGCTTACAGCGTTTAGGCCGTTTAGATCGCTTTGGTGAAAATAGTCATGTCAATACTTATACGTTAGCCGTGCCAGAGACCATCGCTAATGGCAAAGGTAAGAGTCCGGCAGCGGGATTTCTATCAAAAATGTATACTTTGAGTTCTGTTCGGGCTTGGTATCAGTTTTTACAGAACGAATTGGCAGGCAAGACTTTTACGTTGCCAGAGATTTATCAGCTTTATTTTGCATTTCATCACACTGAACGTAATCGAGAGTTTATTGCGAGTGACTTAGTGTCCGCCCTAAAAAATAGTGTGCAGCAAATTCATTTAAAAGTAGTTGATCCTATAACCGTTCCACCCAAAAACAGCAAAGATAAAAAACGCACCAAAATCAGCAAAGTTTCACTGCGCGGTGATAATCGGTTTGTGCAATTGGCAGTGGTAGATTTAACTCAAGCTAAGCCGGAATATATCGAAGCTTACGCTTATTCAATTCCACTGGATGATATAAGTAATATCGACAATCTTACATACCCGACTGGTGCTATTTGTGGTTACGGCCAAAGTGATAAAGACCTTTTAGCACATATGTTTAAAAAGCATCACAATATTATTGGGGGCACGAGTAAAGCGTTTACCGATAAGATTTTACTCAATGAAGCGCGAGACCCTGAATCACCGATCTATTTAAGTTATACCTCCAACGATTTACTGCAAGTAGGCGGCGAAAGTGCTCGCCATCCTCATGCAATTTATTACGCCATTTGCGAGAAGCAAGCTATTGGCGCTATGTCCATTACACAAATTAATCAAACCACAGAAGATGAGGAATAAATTATGCAAAAAGTAACAGGAATTAAAAGTGTTGATTTTAAAATTAAAGCATTAGGTCATGGTGTAGTGAATTGGAATGGGCCTACAACCTTAACTGGAGATGATGGTAAAACAGTCGATAATCATACCTTGCCAAAATTGCGCGGCTATACCAACTTAACCGGTAAAGTGAAAGATGAAACTGGCTATAAATATAAAAAACAAGCAACTGACATTAATTTCAAAGAAACGCCACTGTATATAAGTCAAAATTGTATTCGACATCATTTGTTTCGTGAGCAAGCTTTTGATTTACATTTTGCTAGTGACAAAAACCTAAAAAACGTTCTGGCTTCAATTACGGGGTTGATCCGAGGTTATGTAGTTCCTGCAAGTCAATGTAAGCGCACCAGTCCACTATTGTTAGAAGATTTTGTTGATCAATTGGGGAATGGCAACTTTGAACAATATGGACAGGCAGGTGCTAGAGATAGCACATCATTTTTTTCAAAGACTACTTTTGGTGATACTGAATATATCTCTTATGGTTCCATCAGTATTGAACAGTTGCAGTTTATATCGTTGGATAAGAAGTTTGATCGTGCCGCAATGGTTATCAAAGAAGGCGAGGGTGAGGTTATTGCCGCTGAACTACAAAGCTATATTAAGTCACTTAATCCCTGTTTAAACCCACAGGCTATTTTTCACGGAAATTACGTCAGAATAGGCACGATATTTGAAGAGGGAGAGTGTGGAATTTTACTTAATGATGACGCAGTGAAAGCTTTAGTTGACGAAACATTAGATCGTTTGGCTAATTTGTCTATTCGTCAAGCGAAAGGTTATATGTATGTTGACGAAATTACAGTTGATTATAATGATAGTCATAAAATGATGCGCATTAAGCGTGATGAATCAGAAATTATCAATCAACAGTACACGTCATTTGCACAGTATTTTTATGCAAAATAGGAGGTTGCATGAAAATAACCGTTGAATATGACTCTTGTTGGCGTAATTCTTTTTTAGGTGGTTCAAATAATGAACCAGTACCTAAAAAGGGACGTGAATATTTAGGGTCAATGACGAGCTTAAAAAAAGAAGGGAACTTTAAGGTTTGTGAAACTACCTTAGATACAGTAATGGGTATTCTAAATCGTTTGATTGGTGATCAACGAAAGCTTTATCAGGCGCGCAGTAAAATGCACGAATCCACTTATTATTTCGAAGCACTTGAAGATAAAGTTAGCTTTATAGATAGGCCGCAGTTGACCAATGAAATATCATTTATTCGTAATATGAATGGTAGCACTGACCAGAATGCATTTACTGGAATGATCAAAGTGTCTGATCCTATCTTTACTTCGGAGTATTCACTGCAATTTTGGGGGGTGTTGGCTTTAGATTTTAAGCAGCTTTGTGATTTTATTATCATGCGATCAGAAGTTGTAGAGTTTATTGAGTTAAACCCGTTGAGTATTATCAATCGCTTAGAGAAGCTTAATCAGGAAAAAGCAGTAGAAAATAGTGAAGTTTTAATTCAAGTATTAAAAGTCTTAAATGAGAATTTTCCAGATATTGAATATTTAAATAACAAAGGCTTAATTACACCTATTAGCATTTATTGCTCAGCGCTTTATCTTCAGCTCGCCCGCTTAGAAGCCAGATTTAATATGAGTAAAGCTAAAACGAAGGCTGGTGGAATCAGTGGGATATCCAAACGAGGTTTCACTAAAAAAGACTTTATGGATAGATATACAACTGGACCCAAAAAAACAATTTGGGGTAACCCTTTTATCAAAAAAGAAAAGGTAAAAGGGCAAGGTGAAGTGACCTCTATGATGACCAAAGCTAGTGGGCAGTTGGAAATTACTATTGACGTGGATCGAGACAAAGCTCAAGAAATTAAAACGTTGATTGAAAATGCTGGGGTATCAAGCTTTTACCTTGGAAAAAAAGGGCTAGCTTACGTTTCAAGCATTCGACTTTAGGAGCAATGATGGACGCATACATTGATATACGGCTGATGCCTGATGCTGAAATGCGCGAGGCAGAATTAAGTAGTAAAGTCTTTATTAAATTTCACAAAGCACTGGTGAAGTTACAGAGCAATAAAATTGGTATTAGCTTTCCAGAAGCAAATATTAAACTAGGGCGATTATTTCGTTTACACAGTGAAATGAGCGCACTGCATGATTTGCAGGGGTTAAATTGGTTAGGCCCTTTGGCTGGATATTGCAAGATTTCTACGGTTAAGAATGTGCCAGACCAAGTGCAATATCGCATCATTTCAGTTAAACGCAGTAATTTAAGCAAAGCAAAATTAATGCGTTTAATTGCCAGAGGTAGCATAGATAAAGACGGTGAGAAACGTTACAAAGTAAAAATGCTTAGCCAAGGGTTTGATAATCCATACCTTGATCTGTGTAGCAGTTCAACAGGGCAGGTATACCGAAAATTCTTTGAGTTTAGTGATATTCAAGCTGACCCAGTTGATGGTGAGTTTGATAGTTATGGTCTTAGCAAAACAGCTACAGTACCTTGGTTTTAACCCTTTATTTTTGCTCTTTAAAAATGTGCTTTTAAAACAAATGGTTGCAACGGGTTGTTTTTAACAAGGTAAAAAGATGTTTTTTACCCTAACAGCTTGTTGCAGCTTATTTTTATCGGTTTATTCTATAGTTCACTGCCGCACAGGCAGCTTAGAAATTGCCCAAACAAGAAAGCATCTAGCCGTACCTGTTCACTGCCGCACAGGCAGCTTAGAAATTCAACGATAGACTTCATTGGTGTGTATGGTTGTTCACTGCCGCACAGGCAGCTTAGAAATTAAAGGGTGGCGGCTGGTCAGGCCGCCAAGTGTTCACTGCCGCACAGGCAGCTTAGAAAGTAACATGCGGTGCTGTTCCTAGCGCAGAACAGTTCACTGCCGCACAGGCAGCTTAGAAATGATCAATATCTAGGCTTTGATCCAGACGAACGTTCACTGCCGCACAGGCAGCTTAGAAAATTCGCTCTCTCGATGTGTACAACAACGTTGAGTTCACTGCCGCACAGGCAGCTTAGAAATAAATTAACCTTGACGGTTACTGATTTTCTGTGTTCACTGCCGCACAGGCAGCTTAGAAATGCAATCTTGCTAGCGTTTACCTGCTTACCAAGTTCACTGCCGCACAGGCAGCTTAGAAATTTTATTTATAAACATGCTAAAAATACGACCAGTTCACTGCCGCACAGGCAGCTTAGAAATCTAAACACTCAAAGTCGATCCACTTCATTCCGTTCACTGCCGCACAGGCAGCTTAGAAATTTGTGACCATCCAGTTAACCTCTGGTGTTTTGTTCACTGCCGCACAGGCAGCTTAGAAAATACAGCTCGACGTATGGCCATACCATGACTTGTTCACTGCCGCACAGGCAGCTTAGAAATAAATTAACTTTGATCTTGAGGGTTTATGTTTGTTCACTGCCGCACAGGCAGCTTAGAAAAACAAGGGAAACCACTGACAGAAGCGAAGGGGGTTCACTGCCGCACAGGCAGCTTAGAAATTTGGAAAATTGATAAACGTCTGACCATTTTAGTTCACTGCCGCACAGGCAGCTTAGAAAACAGTTAACACCACCATTCCGAGCATGACTTCGTTCACTGCCGCACAGGCAGCTTAGAAATTAATTAAGCTACTAAGCTAAATACATTGTCTGTTCACTGCCGCACAGGCAGCTTAGAAAAACCGAATCCTTGGCGCGCTGTAAGCGATCAGGTTCACTGCCGCACAGGCAGCTTAGAAAAAATATAAAAACCAGATTACGGCCATTGAGCAGTTCACTGCCGCACAGGCAGCTTAGAAAGTGCCATTAATTTCACGCTTCACCCAACGCATGTTCACTGCCGCACAGGCAGCTTAGAAAACAACAGGCCAATCAGACCCAACAGACTCAAAGTTCACTGCCGCACAGGCAGCTTAGAAAAGTGTTAACCAAAACCATTCAACTGACGGTTCGTTCACTGCCGCACAGGCAGCTTAGAAATCTCTCATCAAACGCAAGCTTGTACTCTTGCTGTTCACTGCCGCACAGGCAGCTTAGAAATGTTGAAATTGCAGCGGCAGCAAAAGCTCACCGTTCACTGCCGCACAGGCAGCTTAGAAAGGCCAACTCTTCACGCAGCGATTGCAGGGTGCGTTCACTGCCGCACAGGCAGCTTAGAAATGAGCGGATCGACTGTTTAGCCTAACGGGTGTGTTCACTGCCGCACAGGCAGCTTAGAAAGTTCTCTTTGCGCACAGGCACAGAGGCTTTGGGTTCACTGCCGCACAGGCAGCTTAGAAATGTTTGCCCTGCCGCCGCCAGTGCTTCCTGTGGTTCACTGCCGCACAGGCAGCTTAGAAAGTTGAACACCTTCGCCTTATCTTCTGGCGAGTGTTCACTGCCGCACAGGCAGCTTAGAAACAATCAAAAAAGTTCCATCAAAGAATGGGACAGTTCACTGCCGCACAGGCAGCTTAGAAATGTACCAGCTGGATCTGGCCATCTTTATATTCGTTCACTGCCGCACAGGCAGCTTAGAAATATTTATGCTGATTATCATAAGATGTACGGTTGTTCACTGCCGCACAGGCAGCTTAGAAACTTCGTTTCAACAAACGTCAGCTTAAACTCAGGTTCACTGCCGCACAGGCAGCTTAGAAAGATCCAAGACATTATTGACGACCTGGCTAAACGTTCACTGCCGCACAGGCAGCTTAGAAATATTCCTATATTTTTTGGCATTATTCCACCTCGTTCACTGCCGCACAGGCAGCTTAGAAAAATTCTAGGCTTAGTTTTCCAAGCTTTTGGGTGTTCACTGCCGCACAGGCAGCTTAGAAAACTCTTAGAAATCTACTCGATGAAAAAGGACTGTTCACTGCCGCACAGGCAGCTTAGAAAAGCCTTTCTCTAGCTCTGAAACCAAGCTTTCTGTTCACTGCCGCACAGGCAGCTTAGAAAGAGAGTGAACTTAACCCATGCATCGAACATGTGTTCACTGCCGCACAGGCAGCTTAGAAATCGTTATTTTCCAGACAAAGGCCGTTGCCATGGTTCACTGCCGCACAGGCAGCTTAGAAAGTATTTTTTAACGTTGCCCTCACCAGCGTTATGTTCACTGCCGCACAGGCAGCTTAGAAATCGATGAGATATCAGGCACTCAACGCAATGCCGTTCACTGCCGCACAGGCAGCTTAGAAAAAATGCCTAGTTGTTTAGCTTCGCGTTCAATTGTTCACTGCCGCACAGGCAGCTTAGAAATCTCCAGCGCAAACCGTGGGCGGCATAAAAGCGTTCACTGCCGCACAGGCAGCTTAGAAAAATCGGGTGGCGGCGCATCCTCAAGATATATTGTTCACTGCCGCACAGGCAGCTTAGAAATTACCTCTCGCGCTATGTGTGAGAACTGGCTCGTTCACTGCCGCACAGGCAGCTTAGAAATAAAAGGCAGCTTTGGTATTGTTGGAAAATGTGTTCACTGCCGCACAGGCAGCTTAGAAATCCCTGCATCTCTCTGCCATCATCAAAAACTCGTTCACTGCCGCACAGGCAGCTTAGAAATGGCGGGTACTTGGTTGCAATATGAGCAATACGTTCACTGCCGCACAGGCAGCTTAGAAATGTCGGCTCTGGCAAATCGGTAGGTTGTGTAAGTTCACTGCCGCACAGGCAGCTTAGAAAGTGACGGGTGGTTTGTCTCGATCTATCGTGAGGTTCACTGCCGTACAGGCAGCTTAGAAATTATCCAAAAGAAGCGCAACAGAGAATAAAACGTTCACTGCCGTACAGGCAGCTTAGAAATGTTGCTGGGTTAGCTGCTGCTGGAATACCTTGTTCACTGCCGTACAGGCAGCTTAGAAATTTTCGGAAATTATATCTAATATCTGAGATTTGTTCACTGCCGTACAGGCAGCTTAGAAAACCCCTCGAAAATTGGCGCTGCTGTCGCTGGGGTTCACTGCCGTACAGGCAGCTTAGAAAATCAAGTGCGAGCTTGAGCTTTTCAGGTAACTGTTCACTGCCGTACAGGCAGCTTAGAAAAGAGCTTTGCGTATGAGACTGATAAAAACCGAGTTCACTGCCGTACAGGCAGCTTAGAAATGCAAAGGGTAATTATCAAATTGTCACACACTGTTCACTGCCGTACAGGCAGCTTAGAAAACTGAAATTCACTGGTCACAAGATTGCGCTCAGTTCACTGCCGTACAGGCAGCTTAGAAATTGAGCGAGAGAGATTGATTACACAACAAACCGTTCACTGCCGTACAGGCAGCTTAGAAATTACAGGTTTGCGTACAACGCCGCCACGCCTGGTTCACTGCCGTACAGGCAGCTTAGAAATCACGAGCCTGTTTATCGACCATTGAGACATTGTTCACTGCCGTACAGGCAGCTTAGAAAGTAACCGACAGCATCGGTCGCAAACATCATCAGTTCACTGCCGTACAGGCAGCTTAGAAACAATTAGTGAGGCGATTTTGTGTTAACGGTAGGTTCACTGCCGTACAGGCAGCTTAGAAATCCGAGGAGGCCGCCGATGACTCCGCCAAATAGTTCACTGCCGTACAGGCAGCTTAGAAAGTGACGCTCGATGTGACGTCAGCCATTTACGCGTTCACTGCCGCACAGGCAGCTTAGAAAAGTATCAAGAATATCGTTGACGATGTCGGTGAGTTCACTGCCGCACAGGCAGCTTAGAAATCATCCAAAATAATTGTGTGGTTGACAGTTATGTTCACTGCCGCACAGGCAGCTTAGAAAAAAAGTAGTAGTTGTAGCTGCCATTTGCGTTTGTTCACTGCCGCACAGGCAGCTTAGAAATAATGAGTATTTCGGTTCAGCATTCACGCCAAGTTCACTGCCGCACAGGCAGCTTAGAAATCAAGGTTAGGGTTATCTGGGTCTGGAGATGTGTTCACTGCCGCTCAGGCAGCTTAGAAAATGCTTAAACTCACCACCTCTGGCCTGTAGACGTTCACTGCCGCACAGGCAGCTTAGAAATAACTTCTATTTACTAAAGGGCGGAAGCAAGCGTTCACTGCCGCACAGGCAGCTTAGAAATTGTGAAGTTTTTGGGCAGTGTGATAAGTCCAGTTCACTGCCGCACAGGCAGCTTAGAAATGGTACTAACACTGTTTCTCAAGATGCGGGTTGTTCACTGCCGCACAGGCAGCTTAGAAAAGAAGTCGTCAGCGAAGACATTCCACGCCTAAGTTCACTGCCGCACAGGCAGCTTAGAAATTTGAGCGCAAGATGGTTCTAATTCCTTTAGCGTTCACTGCCGCACAGGCAGCTTAGAAATCGATCTGCGGTGATGGTTTTAACCATTAAATGTTCACTGCCGTACAGGCAGCTTAGAAAAAGAAGTTTACTGCACCAGCTAAATATCCTGTGTTCACTGCCGTACAGGCAGCTTAGAAATTGTGCAGCAAATCACGATGCTCTGTTAGCGAGTTCACTGCCGTACAGGCAGCTTAGAAAGCGAACAAGCAATGCCGGATCGACAACTTCTCGTTCACTGCCGTACAGGCAGCTTAGAAATTGCGTTTCAAGTCATCCAATTGGAATTGAACGTTCACTGCCGTATAGGCAGCTTAGTTAGAAAGTGAACCAAACGATGCAGTTCACTTTCAACATTTTAATGAGGTTCCTACTTTATATTGTGCATATTCATTATGACCTGCCTAATGGTGCTTTCGATATCAGGAGTCACCTCTTTTCGAGGTGTTGCGAGTTTTTTCAAGAGTTCTGCCTGGCGGTAGTCGGAAACATCACCATAGCTGTAAAAAGTAGTCAGTACGCCTTCATGACCTAAGTTTTGGCTCCAAGCTTTAAACTCTTCCGCGTTGCTACATAATTGCTCCCCTAAACGAGCTAGTGTGTTGCGAAAGCTATGTGGGTTGTAATAAGGCAATCCTGCTAGTTTGAAACTTTGCTTGAAGATTCTTCTGATTGGGTTTGCTGTTGTCCAATGCTCTTTTGTTAATCCCATGGCTTCAAACTGAAAGTTGGGGCTGTTCTTCACTTTCGTTTTTGGGAAAAGGGGAGCTTCTGGGCCGAATGAAAGCTCATTTGTTAGATAACTCACCCATTCGGTAACTATTTGCAAAGGGAGCTCTCCCACTGGAAAGAAATAAGTGGTGAACGTTTTGCTGAACTTGGTTTTTACTTCCCTAGCATCTTGATACAAGCTGTGTTCTGCAAGGCTAATATGCTTGAGTTTTAGTGAGGCGATAGCACTATCTCGTGCGCCAGTGAGCAAGGTGAAAGCCACCAGCGCGCGATCTCGCATTTCAACATTGGTTGTACTTGGCATCGCTTGCAAAACTTGCGTGACTTGCTCAATGGTTGGTATGGGCTTTTTACGTTTCGCATTAGCAATACGCGCATCTTTTTCTGACAGGTTGAAATATTCGGTATCACTGTAATTAATGCGGGAACGGTAATGGCTTTGTAAAGCTAGCCATTGAAAGAAGGCTTTCAGGTGACGCAGTGTTGTATGGACGGTCGCTTTACTTAATCTTTCACCGGTAGCGATACTTTTTTGCTCCATCAAGTGCTTTTTAAATCCCACCGCCTGTTGGCGGTGAAACTGCTTAAAATCTTTGTACTTTGTGTATTCTTCAAAGCGATTAATAGCTTTGGATACGCCATCCACAGAAACGTCACTTTGCCGTTTGGCCTCTTTCAAAAATTCATAGTATTGACGGGTCACTCGTACGTTATTGGTATTGTGTTTATTCATGTTCTTCAATTCTCCAATCAAGGGATAACTTAAGAGAGGATTAACGCTCATACTTATGTGTTTTTGTGCCGCCGGTAATGTCCACCTGTAATGCTCGGCTAATTGTGGTTAATTGCCTCCAGCTAAAGTATTTATTGGACTTTGAACCACAGTCATTACAGGTTGCAAAAGCGCGTCCAGCGCCGTTAGGTAGCTGCAAAAAGTGAGCACTGCCTAGTGCAGGTATTCTTGGGGCTCTGCACTTAAGGCAATAGAGTTCATTGGGTTGGCAATGCTGTTGGTTTGCTTTTCGCTGCTGGCGAATGAAGAGTCTTAAATCCGTGCCTAATACGATGAGTGGTCGAGCACTGTCATAAACTGGCAAACCATTGGTTATCCAGTTGCGAACTGTTTTCTTGTGGACTTTGAATAAAGCTGCAATTTCCTCCACCGTATAGCTACGGTGGATTTTGCATAAGTTGGGATTTAGGCGCTTTTTCATTTCTCGTTCTCCTGGCTTTTGCTAGCAGAAATGCGCTCATCGAGCCATTGCTCAATGTCTTGTTCTAACCAACCAACAGCACGTACACCTAATGAGATTGATTTTGGAAAATCGCCTTGTGCAATGCGCAAGTAAATACTACTGCGTGATAGCCCCGTCTTTTGGATAACGGATGGAAGACGGATAATTCTGTGAGACATAAAAAAACCTCTTTGTTGCTTCTTAAACAACGAAGAGGTTAAAAGAAAAGATGAAAACGAATTCCTTATAAGGAAAAGCAAATTCCTTATAAGGAAATTAATTTGTGATTACATTTGTTTTTTCTCAATCGCATCATCGACTTGCATTAAGACGTTACGGATCGCCTCGTTGGATAGCTTAACGCCTATTTGTTCAACCATTTTTTCAACTGAGCTTGCGACACCGCGAGTTTTGGGATTGATATTCACTTGATTACATAGTGCTCCAATTATCGTAAGAAGGGTGGTGCGTTCTCTGGGATCTAAGGGCTTATCACAAGCTGATACAGGTTTATCGCTCAATTCGTGAATAAAGCGATTGAGCTCCTCGGTTCGTATAACAAGCTCATACTGACATTGTTCAAGAGGTACCACGTCAGTAACATCATGCCATTTGGAGTGTTTTTGTTGATGCGTGCAATTTGTTGTCTCGTCATATAGAGATAGTGCATCCACAATGACCATTACTCTTTCCATCTCAATGACATCAAGGTTGTCCATCACGGCACCACTTTCTTCATTCATCAGTTCATCTAGGCTGGAGCCCTTTAACTTCAGAAGGCTATTTAGCCTTGTTGCTAATGCATCGTAAGTATCATGATTTGCGGGTAACGGTAAATTATTCAGAACTTGGTATACATAGCCCTCTCTCAGAAGGTAGAGCTGGTGCTGAGTTGTCAGATCTGGCCATTCACCGAGTTTGCTGTGAAGAAGCGTTCGCAAATGGTTAACCCCTGAACCAAACATAGCAAGATCCCATACTCCTTGAAGCACTTCGATGTACTTATCAAATTCGATTTTGGTTTTGCTTTCTGTTTGATATTCATCAAACAGCTGTTGTGGCGAGAATGCCTGTGTACTTTTGATTGCGTACGTAACATTGATTAATTGAACGGAAGCTTGTAAGTGGCCATCAAGAATGAGCTGATAAAGATCAGCTAGTGAGACGTGTTCTTCTAGAGTAGTGGATAAATGATCAATGGCATCGGGAAAGGACAGAAACTTTTTTAACGTTAGTAGCTTGCTCATTGGAACCTGACTAAGGTAACTAGGTAATTAACAGAAGTCACTATGTTACTTAGCCATGCGGTAAAAACGATCAATTCAAGGAAGTATGATCGGAATTGATAGTCGGAGTCACACAATTCTGTGTGATGTTGAGTAAAAACTTAACGCTTGCGCATTAATGAAATGTAGTTGGATGTGCATCTTATCTTATAAAGACTGACAAGATGAAACATTGTTAAACTACTCATGAAAACAAAAACGCCACGAGCAAAGCTGGTGGCGTTAACATTAAATCCAATCATAGCAATCGAGCATCTTAGGTGCTCCCGTACCCCAAGCCGTACCCAGAGTGATTTTTACTATAATCGAAATGCCTTTAAATCCTTATTTAATGCGCTCTAGCATCACACCCGCTTCCATATGGTGGGTGTAAGGAAATTGGTCGAAGAGAGCAAAGCGCACCACTTGATGGGTTTCCCCTAGGACTTGTAAGTTCTCTTGCAGCGTTTCTGGGTTACAAGAGATGTACAGAATGCGCTCATAACCTTGCACCATTTTACAGGTGTCAATATCCATGCCTGAGCGTGGCGGGTCGACAAAAATGGTGTTGCAACGGTAGCTTTGCAGATCAACTCCCGCATCCTTCAAACGATTGAATTCGCGTTTACCTTCCATCGCCTGAGTAAACTCTTCTGCCGACATACGGATGATTTGTACGTTGTCGATCTGGTTAGCGGCAATATTAAATTGCGCGGCTTCTACAGAAGGTTTTGCAAGTTCAGTCGCCAGCACACGCTCAAAGTTTTGTGCTAACGCGAGTGAGAAGTTGCCGTTACCGCAGTACAGTTCAAGCAAATCACCGTTGCTCTCTTGAGTGCAATCGACCGCCCATTCCAACATTTTTTCGGCGACCTTTGCGTTAGGTTGGGTAAAGCTATTTTCGACTTGTTTATAAATGTATGGCTGACCGTTGACCTGTAATTTCTCGACCACGTAATCACGATCCAACACCACTTTCATTTTGCGAGCACGGCCGATTAAGTTCAGGTTGAACCCTTCATCGTTTAGGCGCTGTTTGAGTGCTTGCGCCGCGGTGGTCCATTCTTCGCTGAGCTGACGATGGTACAACAGTGAAACCAAAATCTCACCACTGAGGGTTGAGAGGAAATCGACCTGAAATAGCTTGTGGCGCAGAATAGGGCTGCCCTTCATGGCATCCATCAGCAGAGGCATCAAATCATTAATCAGGCGGCTCGCCGCCGGAAATTGGTCCACTCGGTACTTTTCGCGCGTCTCTTGATTAAACATGATGTAGTACATGTCATCGCCTTCATGCCAAATCCGAAATTCAGCACGCATGCGATAATTCGCCACCGGCGACTCAAACACTTCCAGCTCAGGCATCGAGTAATCAACAAACATCGCTTTTAAACGGGCGATTTTGTCTGCCAATTGAGCTTGGTAGAGTTCAGGGTTTACATCAAGAGTCGCCATTGGGGTACCTTTTTATGGGCTATTACAGAAAGAGCGCAGATTTTATTCAATCTCGGCCGCTTGTCCAGTTTTGCCCTAACATTGGTGGGATATTCAGTGTAAAGCCTAGCGGATTGGAATCTGTACTGGACAATTTTTCATTCACTCAATACTATCTGCGCCAAGCTGGTGCTATTTAGATGCCTGGATGGCTAAAAATGGCTGAAAAGGGAATCCGGTGTAAATCCGGAACTGACGCGCAGCGGTAAGAGAGAACGAACGCTCAAACGACACTGCTTTTCGAGTGGGAAGTCGAGCCAGTAGGCCAACAGTGCTCTCAAGTCCGAAAACCTGCCAGCAACTGAGTCATGCAGTGGTATTGCACTCAGTAGGATTCACGCGATTTAGGACAACATAATGCAAAAATCAGCACTGGCGATCGCTCTAGTATCGCTGCTTACCCCTATCTCTTATTTACACGCGAACGAAGCACAATCACAAGAAACGCTGGTTGTGACGGCGAATCGTTTTGAGCAAAAACAAGCTTCTGTTCTATCCGCGACCACGGTGATTAGTCGTCAGGAAATCGAACAGTACCAAGCTAATTCGCTCACTGAAGTGCTGCGTCGCGTTCCTGGTGTCGAAGTTGCCCAGAATGGTGGCCGTGGTCATAACGCGTCAGTGTTTATGCGCGGCACTAATAGCGGCCATGTGCTGGTACTGGTCGACGGTGTGCGTATTGACTCTGCAGCTGGTGGCGTGGCAATCAACCGTTTCCCTCTCGGGTTAGTTGAACGCCTTGAGGTTGTTCGTGGTCCGGGTGCTGCCGTGTATGGTTCTGATGCGGTTGGTGGGGTGATCAATATTATTACCCGCTCTCATCGTGGCAATAATCTTAAGCAAGTGACGGTTGGCATTGGTAGCAACCAGAGCCGTAAAGGCGATGTGGTTGCTAAGGCGGATGTGAATGAGCAAGGTCATCTGCAACTGGCGGCTGGTTTTGAGAAAACCGACGGTTACGATATCAAAAGCACACAGACGGGTATCGATTACGGTTATGAAAGCCAGAATCTGATGGGTGGTTACGAGCATCGCTTTAATGACAACTGGCTGGGTTATGTGTCGGCGAGTTGGTTTGATAGTGATGTGGAATATAACTCATCCGGTGCGCTTTACCACGGTTTCTCCGACAATCAGAGTTTTACTGGCCAGTTGAATTATGAAGGAAGCAAGTTAAAGAGTCTGTTTTCTCTTAACTATCAAAAAACTGATAAGCGAGATTATAGCCAGAGTGAGGGGAAGGATAATGCCAGCACACTAGCCAACATCGATCTGACCCAGATTCAGTGGGCTAACATGTATCAACTAAATGAGTACGTTGAGTTGGGTGGTGGTGTTGATGGGCGTCGTGAATCACTGGGTGATAATGCGTTAAGTTATGGCTATGCACATGCTCTTGCAGGAGAGAGCCGAGATACCAAAGGAGCATTCGGTTCGGGTCGAATTAGCGTGAATAACTGGGTTATCGAAGCAAACGTGCGTTATGACAAGCATGATAAGTATGATGACTACACCACGTGGTCGTTAGCAACGGGTTATCAAATCAACTCGAATTACCGACTCAGAGCGAACTACGGAACGGCATTCAAAGCGCCGACGTACACCAACTTGTCAACATCGCCAGACCTTCAGCCGGAAAAGTCGAAGAATATCGAAGTGGGTGTCGATGCAACATACTCTCTGGCTAGAGTTAGTTTGTCGGCATACGACAACAAAGTGGATAACTTGATCATCTGGTATTCCGATCCGAACGGTAATATTTGTGATGTGGTGAGTTACGGCGGCTGTTCATTGAATACGGACGCGCGTATTAAAGGTGTGGAATTGGAAGTGAACTTTGACACTGGCCCGATCAACCATACGCTAGTTGCAGAGTACAAAGATCACAAAGATGACAACGGCATTCAACTGGCTCGTCGTGCGAAAGAAAACTATAAGTGGATCACTTCGGCACAATTCGGTGACTTCGATATGAGCACTACCTACACTTTCACCGGTAAACGTCTGGATCTGCCAAAAACAGGGGCGACCGATGAGGATTACATTCCAGCTACTAATTTATGGGATGTGTCATTGGGTTATTGGGTCAGTGATGCTTTTGTAGTTCGCTCTCGTGTTGAAAACCTGTTCAACGAGCAATACGAGACAGCCCAAGGTTACCGCTCTCCAGAAAGAACATACTACCTGAACGCGAGTTACCAGTTCTAACCTTAAACCGCCTTCGGGCGGTTTTGTTTTGGGAATAACACAGTGAATAAAATGAAGGTCATCATCAGTTGGTCATCAGGTAAAGATTCGACCCTCACCTTAGAGCGATTACGTGAAAGAGCGGATGTTGAAGTCGTTGGCCTCGTTACCACGTACGTAGGTAATGAAGTTCCTTTCCAAGCGACACCCATTGAAGTGCTTGAGCTACAAGCTCAGCTCGTTGGTCTTCCTTTGATTAAAATTGAATTACCTACGGTCTTTCCATCTAATCCGATTTATCAAAGCCAAGTTGTGGAAGGGATACAGAACTCAGGCGTGAGATTTGATGCAATCGCTTTTGGTGATCTGTTTTGTAATGGCATTGCTGAGTATCGCAAAAGTTATCTAGAGCCAGCAGGATGGGAATGTCTGTTTCCTCTAATGGGTGAAAATTCAATGCAACTAGCTCAGGAAATTATAAATCGAGGTATTCAAACCTTGGTAGTGACTACGGATGGTGAGCAGATCAGTCCAGACTATTGTGGGCAATGGTATACCGCAGAATTTATACAAGCATTGCCACTCAGCGTCGACCCATGCGGAGAAAATGGAGAATTCCACACATTAGTAACACAAGCCCCATGCATGTCAGGACACTTAGAATTAGTGTTAGAAGGGAAAAGCCAAACCGAACGTTTCTGTTATCAAAGGTATCGGGCGTGGATTGCCTAATTTAGCAGAGAGAGTATGATCGACCCGTTTTTTCTAGCTAGGTTGTCGCACTCGTGTCATCTCAATCCTTTCCTCGTGTTCTGATTTTCGATTCTGGTGTGGGTGGTCTTTCCGTATATCGGGAAATTGAAGCTCGTTTGCCGCAACTTAGCTACATCTATCTATTCGATAATGCCGCGTATCCCTACGGCGAATTGGCTCAAGAGACCTTGATTGCGCGAGTCGATGCCTTAGTCACTCGTATGGTTGAACAAGAGCAGATTGATCTCGTGGTCATCGCTTGTAATACCGCAAGCACCATAGTGCTGCCAGTGCTACGTGCCAAACTCACGATACCCGTAGTGGGGGTTGTGCCAGCTATCAAGCCAGCCTCATTAATTGCCAGTAAAGCGATTGGCCTCATTGCCACCCCCGCAACAGTCAAGCGCCAATACACGCAAGAACTCATTCGAAACTTCTCTGCCAATAAAAATGTCGAACTATTGGGTTCAACTCGACTGGTCAATATGGCAGAAGAGAAGCTACGCGGTAAATCACTGGATCTCGAAGAGTTAGAAAACATACTGCACCCACTCAAACATACTATTGATGTTGCCGTGCTAGGCTGCACTCATTTCCCTCTAATAAAAGAAGAAATTCAGCAAGTGCTCGGAGAGCAAGTCCAACTGATTGATTCGGGTGTTGCGATTGCGCGAAGAGTTCAAGAGCTATTGGGAATAGACAAAGGAGCTAGGACAAATCAGAAACATCAAATTTATGCTAGCGCACCCCCTTGGGAGGAGAGTGCGCTAAATATCAAGCTCGAACAGTTAGGGTTTAATCCTGTTCAGCCATTTCCTCATCCGATTTAGGATCATTAGCAATTCGAACCTTTAATGTCCGCTGCATATATTCCTTTTCATTGAGAGCATCGATTGCGCTTTGAGCCTGGCTTGCAGCGATAACCACAAATCCAAACCCCCGCCGTTTACCCGTTCGCTTATCCTTCATAAGACGCACCGCAAAGACCTCACCATGCTCGGCGAACAACTCTTTAACGTGCGATTCATTGGCTTTATAGGGTAGGTTGCCCACATACAATGTTTTCGTTGTAGAAGAAGCCTCTTCATCTTGGCTTGAAATGGTGGATTGAGTAGAAAGTTTGCAAATTAAAGTCGTTGCAACCACACCAATTAAAAAAGCGAAAGAAGAGTGTAGAGTCAATTGAGATAAAATCCCGGCACCAATAACCGCAAGCAGGGCAATCCATAATATAGATTTGTCAGATTTCATATTGAATTACTACGCATCAGAGAAAAAGAAGAGTCACTGTCTATCGATGAATTAACAAAATAGACACAGGAATCTTACGTATATGCTTGATATTTTTCCAATCGAATGGTGTGACCCCCCTCAATATGTTGGAATTTTATTCGAAAAACAGCTCGTTGTTGGCTTTTTGAGCGAACGATTTTTTTTTAATAAAAAAAGCTTGTCATAAAAATCAACCTCCCTATAATGCGCCCTCACTGACACGGCGTGAGGTTCAATTCACAAAGTGGAAAGAAAATGAGAAGAAAAAGTTTGAAAAAACATTTGACACTCAAATGAATAAGCGTAATATACGCAGCCCTAGCGAACGAAGCTGAAAGGCGATTTCGATAGGTAAAGCTCTTTAACAATATAAACCAATCAATCTGTGTGGGCACTCGTTGATGATAATCAAAAAAGATTTATCAATGAACTGAGTGACCATTTGAATGAGCAATCATTCAGCACAGTCAATTCAACATTACTTCGCTTTTTATTAAGCAAAGAATGTAATCAGTATTCATTGAGCCGAAGCGAAAGCTTCACAAAACTTTTAATTGAAGAGTTTGATCATGGCTCAGATTGAACGCTGGCGGCAGGCCTAACACATGCAAGTCGAGCGGCAGCACAGAGGAACTTGTTCCTTGGGTGGCGAGCGGCGGACGGGTGAGTAATGCCTGGGAAATTGCCCGGTAGAGGGGGATAACCATTGGAAACGATGGCTAATACCGCATAACCTCGTAAGAGCAAAGCAGGGGACCTTAGGGCCTTGCGCTACCGGATATGCCCAGGTGGGATTAGCTAGTTGGTGAGGTAAGGGCTCACCAAGGCGACGATCCCTAGCTGGTCTGAGAGGATGATCAGCCACACTGGAACTGAGACACGGTCCAGACTCCTACGGGAGGCAGCAGTGGGGAATATTGCACAATGGGCGCAAGCCTGATGCAGCCATGCCGCGTGTATGAAGAAGGCCTTCGGGTTGTAAAGTACTTTCAGTAGGGAGGAAGGTGGTTAAGCTAATATCTTAATCATTTGACGTTACCTACAGAAGAAGCACCGGCTAACTCCGTGCCAGCAGCCGCGGTAATACGGAGGGTGCAAGCGTTAATCGGAATTACTGGGCGTAAAGCGCATGCAGGTGGTTTGTTAAGTCAGATGTGAAAGCCCTGGGCTCAACCTAGGAATCGCATTTGAAACTGACAAGCTAGAGTACTGTAGAGGGGGGTAGAATTTCAGGTGTAGCGGTGAAATGCGTAGAGATCTGAAGGAATACCGGTGGCGAAGGCGGCCCCCTGGACAGATACTGACACTCAGATGCGAAAGCGTGGGGAGCAAACAGGATTAGATACCCTGGTAGTCCACGCCGTAAACGATGTCTACTTGGAGGTTGTGACCTAGAGTCGTGGCTTTCGGAGCTAACGCGTTAAGTAGACCGCCTGGGGAGTACGGTCGCAAGATTAAAACTCAAATGAATTGACGGGGGCCCGCACAAGCGGTGGAGCATGTGGTTTAATTCGATGCAACGCGAAGAACCTTACCTACTCTTGACATCCAGAGAATCTAGCGGAGACGCTGGAGTGCCTTCGGGAGCTCTGAGACAGGTGCTGCATGGCTGTCGTCAGCTCGTGTTGTGAAATGTTGGGTTAAGTCCCGCAACGAGCGCAACCCTTATCCTTGTTTGCCAGCACGTAATGGTGGGAACTCCAGGGAGACTGCCGGTGATAAACCGGAGGAAGGTGGGGACGACGTCAAGTCATCATGGCCCTTACGAGTAGGGCTACACACGTGCTACAATGGCGTATACAGAGGGCAGCGATACCGCGAGGTGGAGCGAATCTCACAAAGTACGTCGTAGTCCGGATTGGAGTCTGCAACTCGACTCCATGAAGTCGGAATCGCTAGTAATCGCAAATCAGAATGTTGCGGTGAATACGTTCCCGGGCCTTGTACACACCGCCCGTCACACCATGGGAGTGGGCTGCAAAAGAAGCAGGTAGTTTAACCTTCGGGAGGACGCTTGCCACTTTGTGGTTCATGACTGGGGTGAAGTCGTAACAAGGTAGCGCTAGGGGAACCTGGCGCTGGATCACCTCCTTACACGATGATTGTCGTGATGAGTGTCCACACAGATTGATTCGGTTTAGATTTGAGCATTAAGTGGGTCTGTAGCTCAGGTGGTTAGAGCGTACGCCTGATAAGCGTAAGGTCGGTGGTTCGAGTCCACTCAGACCCACCACTAACGATGGGGTTATAGCTCAGCTGGGAGAGCGCCTGCCTTGCACGCAGGAGGTCTGCGGTTCGATCCCGCATAGCTCCACCATCTTTAAGCGTTTTCGCTGAGAATGTTTAAAAATGGTTTTCATCAGAAAATCTTGCTCTTTAACAATTTGGAAAGCTGACAAAACAACAATGTATTGTTGTTTGTAAAGTTCTCAATGTTTATCGAAAGATAAACACCAACAACACATTCAAGTGTGCTTGGTATCGAATAAGACTTCGGTCTTGTTCAAAATTTGAGTCCGGCAAAATCTGTCTCGCACTCATGTAAATTAAACGCGAGACAACTTAGGTTGTTTAAACAGCAACCCGAAACTCCTTCGGGTTGTATGGTTAAGTGACTAAGCGTACACGGTGGATGCCTGGGCAGTCAGAGGCGATGAAGGACGTACTAACTTGCGATAAGCGCAGATAAGGCAGTAAGAGCCGTTTGAGTCTGCGATTTCCGAATGGGGAAACCCAACTGCATAAGCAGTTACTGTTAACTGAATACATAGGTTAACAGAGCAAACCGGGGGAACTGAAACATCTAAGTACCCCGAGGAGAAGAAATCAACCGAGATTCCGGTAGTAGCGGCGAGCGAACCTGGATTAGCCCTTAAGCACTCGGTGAAGTAGGTGAACAAGCTGGAAAGCTTGGCGATACAGGGTGATAGCCCCGTAACCGACGCTTCATCGAGCGTGAAATCGAGTAGGGCGGGACACGTGATATCCTGTCTGAATATGGGGGGACCATCCTCCAAGGCTAAATACTCCTGACTGACCGATAGTGAACCAGTACCGTGAGGGAAAGGCGAAAAGAACCCCTGTGAGGGGAGTGAAATAGAACCTGAAACCGTGTACGTACAAGCAGTAGGAGCACCTTCGTGGTGTGACTGCGTACCTTTTGTATAATGGGTCAGCGACTTATATTCAGTGGCAAGGTTAACCGTATAGGGGAGCCGTAGCGAAAGCGAGTCTTAACTGGGCGTTCAGTCTCTGGATATAGACCCGAAACCGGGTGATCTAGCCATGGGCAGGTTGAAGGTTGAGTAACATCAACTGGAGGACCGAACCGACTAATGTTGAAAAATTAGCGGATGACTTGTGGCTAGGGGTGAAAGGCCAATCAAACTCGGAGATAGCTGGTTCTCCCCGAAAGCTATTTAGGTAGCGCCTCGGACGAATACTACTGGGGGTAGAGCACTGTTAAGGCTAGGGGGTCATCCCGACTTACCAACCCTTTGCAAACTCCGAATACCAGTAAGTACTATCCGGGAGACACACGGCGGGTGCTAACGTCCGTCGTGGAGAGGGAAACAACCCAGACCGCCAGCTAAGGTCCCAAAGTATTGCTAAGTGGGAAACGATGTGGGAAGGCTCAGACAGCTAGGATGTTGGCTTAGAAGCAGCCATCATTTAAAGAAAGCGTAATAGCTCACTAGTCGAGTCGGCCTGCGCGGAAGATGTAACGGGGCTAAGCAATACACCGAAGCTGCGGCAATGTCCTTTGGACATTGGGTAGGGGAGCGTTCTGTAAGCCGTTGAAGGTGAATCGTAAGGTTTGCTGGAGGTATCAGAAGTGCGAATGCTGACATGAGTAACGACAAGGGGGGTGAAAAACCTCCCCGCCGGAAGACCAAGGGTTCCTGTCCAACGTTAATCGGGGCAGGGTGAGTCGACCCCTAAGGCGAGGCCGAAAGGCGTAGTCGATGGGAAACGGGTTAATATTCCCGTACTCAATCAAATTGCGATGGGGGGACGGAGAAGGCTAGGTGGGCCAGGCGACGGTTGTCCTGGTTCAAGTGCGTAGGCTTAAGAGTTAGGTAAATCCGGCTCTTTCTAAGGCTGAGACACGACGTCGAGCTACTACGGTAGTGAAGTCATTGATGCCATGCTTCCAGGAAAAGCCTCTAAGCTTCAGATTTGATGGAATCGTACCCCAAACCGACACAGGTGGTCGGGTAGAGAATACCAAGGCGCTTGAGAGAACTCGGGTGAAGGAACTAGGCAAAATGGTACCGTAACTTCGGGAGAAGGTACGCTCTTGATGGTGAAGTCCCTCGCGGATGGAGCTGACGAGAGTCGCAGATACCAGGTGGCTGCAACTGTTTATTAAAAACACAGCACTGTGCAAAATCGCAAGATGACGTATACGGTGTGACGCCTGCCCGGTGCCGGAAGGTTAATTGATGGGGTTAGCGTAAGCGAAGCTCTTGATCGAAGCCCCGGTAAACGGCGGCCGTAACTATAACGGTCCTAAGGTAGCGAAATTCCTTGTCGGGTAAGTTCCGACCTGCACGAATGGCGTAATGATGGCCACGCTGTCTCCACCCGAGACTCAGTGAAATTGAAATCGCTGTGAAGATGCAGTGTACCCGCGGCTAGACGGAAAGACCCCGTGAACCTTTACTACAGCTTGGCACTGAACATTGAACCTACATGTGTAGGATAGGTGGGAGGCTATGAAGACGTGACGCTAGTTGCGTTGGAGCCGTCCTTGAAATACCACCCTTGTATGTTTGATGTTCTAACTTAGACCCATTATCTGGGTTGAGGACAGTGCCTGGTGGGTAGTTTGACTGGGGCGGTCTCCTCCCAAAGAGTAACGGAGGAGCACGAAGGTGGGCTAATCACGGTTGGACATCGTGAGGTTAGTGCAATGGCATAAGCCCGCTTAACTGCGAGAATGACGGTTCGAGCAGGTGCGAAAGCAGGTCATAGTGATCCGGTGGTTCTGTATGGAAGGGCCATCGCTCAACGGATAAAAGGTACTCCGGGGATAACAGGCTGATACCGCCCAAGAGTTCATATCGACGGCGGTGTTTGGCACCTCGATGTCGGCTCATCACATCCTGGGGCTGAAGTCGGTCCCAAGGGTATGGCTGTTCGCCATTTAAAGTGGTACGCGAGCTGGGTTTAGAACGTCGTGAGACAGTTCGGTCCCTATCTGCCGTGGGCGTTGGAAGATTGAAGGGGGCTGCTCCTAGTACGAGAGGACCGGAGTGGACGAACCTCTGGTGTTCGGGTTGTGTCGCCAGACGCATTGCCCGGTAGCTAAGTTCGGAATCGATAACCGCTGAAAGCATCTAAGCGGGAAGCGAGCCCTGAGATGAGTCTTCCCTGACGGTTTAACCGTCCTAAAGGGTTGTTCGAGACTAGAACGTTGATAGGCAGGGTGTGTAAGCGTTGTGAGGCGTTGAGCTAACCTGTACTAATTGCCCGTGAGGCTTAACCATACAACACCCAAGGGGTTTTGTAGTGGACTCAAAGCTAAGCGCATAAGAATGTGTGTGAGAACGAAAACAGCTTTCCAGATTTTAAAATTTTGCTTGGCGACCATAGCGTTTTGGACCCACCTGATTCCATCCCGAACTCAGAAGTGAAACGAAACAGCGTCGATGGTAGTGTGGGGTCTCCCCATGTGAGAGTAGAACATCGCCAGGCTTTTAATTTAGCACCAAGCGCTAACCAATGCGGAGCGGTAGTTCAGTTGGTTAGAATACCGGCCTGTCACGCCGGGGGTCGCGGGTTCGAGTCCCGTCCGCTCCGCCACTTATTTGAGAAACCCAGTCTTAGGACTGGGTTTTTTGCTTTGGGGCAATCCCTATCTCTGCTTCCTAGCATGCCCCCTCTCTCAAGTTCTATGCTTCTGACTTCTTATTTACTGATTTTGGGCTGATTCCCACCTTGGTTATCTTCGCCTTGGCGCTGTATCGTGACTCAAACTTCAAACTTCAAACTTCAAACTTCAAACTTCAAACTTCAAACTTCAAACTTCAAACTTCAAACGAATGTAGCGCTTTTGCTATTCGTGGTTGGGTGCGTACCGTGTTTAACTCTCTGCAGTTGGGCTGCAGAGTGAGAAGTGAATATGAGTGCAGGGTCTCATGCGAATTGGTCGTAGAGCGATAAGAAAAAGCCGACGCACAGGGCATCGGCTTCTTTTGTATCATTGATTGGTTCTAACCGCGTAGTGCTGCTTTGGTTAAGAGCGCTTTCTTATCTGAATCAGAGAGGAATGCCAATTCCAAGCCGTTGATTTGTGCTTGGCGGATCTGTTGCTGACTAAGTCCTGCTTGAGGTGCTGCCACTTCGTACTCATAAGGCAACTCGATCCCTTCAACGGCAGGATCGTCGGTGTTAATACACGCTAAGATCCCATGCTCTAAGAAGCGTTTGAGTGGGTGGGCTGCTAGACTTTCGACAGTACTGGTTTGCAGGTTGGACGTTAGACAAGACTCAATACCGATGCGATGTTGGGCAAGGTAGTCCATCAATTTCGGGTCATGAATGGCTTTTACTCCATGGCCAATACGTGTAGCGCCAAGCTCTTTAATCGCCTGCCACATGCTCTCTGGACCCGCAGCTTCGCCTGCATGAACGGTAACTTGTAAGCCTGCATTTTTGACTTGTCTAAAGTGCTGGATAAAACGATCGCCAGGTTGACCCAATTCATCGCCCGCTAAGTCAACGGCGACGATATGATTTTTCTGGCTCAGGATGGCCTCTAATTCTTGTTGGCAGGCATCAGTGCCGAAAGTGCGGCTCATAATACCAATGAGATTGGCTTTGATGCCAAAATCACGCACACCGGCCTGTACGCCATCAACGACCGCTTCTACTACCCCTGCGATTGGTAAACCATGTTTCATCGCCATGTAGTAAGGCGAAAAACGCAGTTCGGCGTAATCAATCCGAGCGTTCAGTGCATCTTCTACGTTTTCATACGCGACACGACGACATGCTTCAAGATCACCTAAGACAGCAACCCCCCAATCTAATTTAGAAAGAAACGCAACGAGTGAGGGTTCAGTTTCAACAATTTGCACATAAGGAGTGAGGGTTTCAATGGTGTTAGCGGGTAATTGAACCCCAAATTTTTGCCCTAATTCTAATATGGTTTGCGTGCGAATGTTCCCATCAAGATGACGGTGCAAATCAGTTAAAGGGATCGATGAAGTTATCATTATTGTTGTCCTTATCAGTATTTGCCGTTAAGTATAAAAACCAATCCATGAGCTGTCAGCTAACGAAAGGCAAGAAAAGGACATATTTTGTTTAACTTTACTTCATGTTAACCAGATTTGTTGGCCAATCATGATAGGCGATTGGTTTACTGAATAGAAAGCCCTGACCATGTGGGCAATTTAATTGAGTCAGTAAATCTACCTGCTCTTGAGTTTCTACTCCTTCGGCCACGAGCTCGACTTTAAATCCGCGAGTCATGTTAACGATGGCCGCCACGACACTGTTCTCAATATTCTGTGCATTGAGTTGTGCAATGAACTCTCGGTCTATTTTCAGGCAATCAAAAGGCAGTTTATGCAGATAAGCGAGGGAGCTATAACCCGTGCCAAAATCATCGATAGCGATGTGGATGCCGGCTTTTTTTAACTCCAGCATGTTATGCAAAATCACTGGGTCATTATCAACGATACGTGATTCTGTAATCTCCAATGTGAGATTTGACGGTGGTAGTTGGGATTTTTCGAGGATGCGATATAGCTGATCCATGAAATCAGGATGTGAGAGCTGATTGACGGAGAGGTTAACATGCATGTGGAAGCTAGCAGGCCATTTGTTTTCTTGTATGCCACGCACGGTATCGATGCAGGCTTGGCGGAGAATTTGTTCACCAATTGCGTTGATTAAGCCACTTTCTTCGGCGATAGGAATAAACTCCATCGGCGGAATCAAACCAAGTTCTGGTGAGATCCAGCGAGCCAGTGCTTCAGCACCTAAAACTTCACCACTATGTAAATCGACAATCGGTTGATAGAAAGGCACAAACTCGTGGTTATCGAGTGCCAATTTAATTTGAGTGACCATTTGCATCCTCTTACGGGATGCATTCGCCATTTCTGGGGAATAGAAACTGATTCGAGTGTGGTCAACTTTCGCATTGCTAAGTGCAATGCTGCCGTTGCGTAGCCATACGGTCATGTTCGTTTCTTCTAAAGAGACGATGCCAATCGAAACGTTCACGGCAATATTGTCACTAGGCATACTGAAAGGGGATGCAAACAGCTTGAGAATGTTGGTTGCAATCAGTTTTAAATCGTCTTGTTGATTCGTTTCTGGGAGATAAATTGCAAACTCATCTCCACCAATCCGTGCGATCCGAGCTGGGTATGGGAAGGTCAAATTGAGTCGTTGGGCTATTGCGATAAGTAATTGATCTGCCTGATGGTGTCCTAAGCTATCGTTAATATCACGGAATTTATCTATCCCAATCAGGATCAAGCCACCATTGAGTTGAGGAAGCTGATTACAATTTTCAACCAAGCCCTCTCTGCTCAGTAATTGGGTTAATGAGTCATGCACTAATTGAGATCGCAGAGCTTTAAACGATGTTTTTAAGTTATTGGTCATTTCGACAAAGGCTTGAACCAATAGACTAGTTTCGTAGATTTGTCCGGGTTTGGGCATGTTGGCTGCCCAGTTGCCATTTGCGAGCTGCCGAGCGGCAGATGCAGTCGAAATGATAGGATTTGCCACGCGATTTAACGTCATTAAGCCGATCAGTAGCCCAATAAGACTGACGGCAAGGCCAATCATCCAACTGGTTTTTTGGTTTTCAGGCAAGCTACCCAAAAGATCGGTTTCGGCAATAGAAACGCTGATGTACCAAGCTAAACCATACTGATCGGTAAAGGCTGAAACTTTATTAAAGTAGCGCTGGTTGGCGATGTGTGTCGTAAACATGCCACTATTGAGGTTTTGTTCATTGAGTTGTTCTGCGCTGCTTTTAATGACTGGATTGGGGTTTTCAACAGCAAGCAACCTTTCTCCTTTTGGGCTGAGTTCAGTCCCCCATGACACAACACTGCTGTCGTTGGAATGGGCAATTAAGCGATGTTGACTGTCGATGACGGACACATCGGCATTAATTCTTTGTTTAAGTTGGGCAAGAAATTGATTAAAAGTGTTGAGTTTGACATCCGAAACCATCACACCTACAAAGGAGTCATCTTGAAAAACAGGGCTGAGAGCGGAAAGCGTGATCTCTTGTTTTTCATCCACATTGGTATACACCGCAGACCATTGTGCTGACGGTTTTTCAGCAATAGGGACATACCAAGGACGAACCCGAGGATCGTAGTTATCGATGACCGTATGGTATTTTTCATCGATGATTGGGCTTTGATAAATAACCAATTTATTCTCAGTGCGCCCATCTTTAAGCATCAAGCTGTACTGATTGGGTGCATCTTTTCGTAACCCCACGTACTCGCCATTGATGCCACCAAAGCCAAGGACATCGATTTGTTGAATATTCTTGCCAATCGGTTGGGAGGCTGCACGGATAAAATCTTCGATTTTGCTCGCATCGTCCGCTTGGTAAAGGTGATGAAAGCCAACGTTATACGCGATCATTTGATTAGCAAAAAAGGGACGATCTAAAAAGTCCGACAAGCGTTGTGAGATACTGTCGGTCAAATAGGATAACTGTTTGGTACTGAGCTCTTTTACGGTCTGTTCATAGCGGTAAGTTTGAACAGCCGCCATAGCCAAAATTGTGAACAAAAAAATCAGTACAAACGGCAGTATGATGGCGGTTTTTAAACGAATTTGGCGTTTTAACGGCATACCCTTCTCTAGTCTCACTTCCTGTGCAGTAAAGTTGGGTAGGCCGTTCAGCTGACACTTAATATAACTCTTTGAGTTTACGTGTTAGCGTATTCCGTCCCCAGCCCAATACTTTGGCGGCTTCTTGTTTATGCCCATTAGTATGGTTAAGTGCCGCTTCTAAAAGTATACGTTCAAATTCTGGGAGTGCGTAGGCGAGTAATTCGGTTTCACCAGAAGCCAACGCAGACTTTGCCCATGTTTCTAATTGTTTCTGCCAACTTATATCATTATCAAAATGACTGGCTTTTCTTTCTGATAATAATTCGGGAGGAAGATCACTTGGCAGCACCTCACTACCGCTTGCCATCACTGTTAGCCAACGGCACATGTTTTCAAGTTGGCGAACATTACCCGGCCAGTCAAGTTTAGTGAGGATATCAACGGTTCGTGGGTTGAGTGTTTTCATCTCCACGCCCAACTCTTTCGCCGCTAAGGCTAAAAAGTGCTTCGTCAATTTCTCGATATCTTGTCGACGTTCACGCAGTGACGGGATGTGGATGCGGATAACATTCAGACGATGGAATAAGTCTTCACGGAACTTGCCTTGATGGACCAACTTCTCAAGGTTTTGATGTGTCGCCGCGACAATTCGCACATCGACTTTAATTGCGACATGACCGCCAACGCGATAAAACTGGCCATCGGCCAAGACTCGTAATAGTCGGGTTTGAATATCCAGTGGCATATCGCCAATTTCATCGAGAAATAAAGTACCGCCATTGGCTTGTTCGAAGCGCCCTTGACGTACCGTATTAGCTCCGGTAAATGCCCCTTTTTCATGACCAAACAGCTCTGATTCGATCAGATCTTTCGGAATCGCAGCCATATTGAGTGCAATAAACGGTTTCTGCGCGCGAGGACTATGTCGATGCAGTGCATGAGCGACCAATTCTTTCCCTGTACCCGATTCGCCGTTGATCAGTACCGAAATGGAAGAGCGAGATAAACGACCAATTGCGCGAAACACTTCTTGCATTGCTGGAGCTTCGCCAATGATTTCGGGGGCGGAATAGTTTTCGCTTGGGCGATGTGATGCCTTTCGCTGCTCTTGTCCGTGGGCAATCGCTCGTTCGACTAACGTAAGCGTTTCATCCACATCAAAAGGTTTAGGGAGATATTCAAAGGCCCCTTGTTGGTATGCGTTCACGGCTGCATCCAAATCGGAATGAGCCGTCATGATAATCACGGGAAGTTCCGGGATCTGCTGATGTACTTGATTTAGCAGAGCAATGCCATCCATTCCGGGCATACGGATATCGGACACTAAGACATCGGGAGTTTCTCGCTCAAGTGCAAGTAGCACACTTTCCGCATCGGCGAAAGTTTCGCATTTTATATTGGCGGAAGAGAGCGTCTTCTCCATCACCCAACGGATGGAGCTATCATCATCGACGACCCAAACGTATCCTCTACTCATAGACAATCCTTAACAGCAATTCAAAATTGGCAAATAAATGGTAAACATGGTGCGTCCTGGCCAGCTTTGCACCTCTATTTTTCCCTGATGTTGATCGATCAGATTTTGTGAAATAGATAAACCCAACCCCGTGCCGCCCTCACGGCCGCTCACCATGGGATAAAATAAGGTGTCTTGGAGTTCAGGAGGTATTCCGGGACCATTATCGATAATCTCAATACTGGCAACGAGCTTATAACGTTGACCATGGATATTCGCTTGGTGCACGGTTCTGGTGCGTAAGGTAATCACGCCATGCGGTTGATTCGCTAAAATCTGTGCCGCATTGCTGACAATATTCAACAAGGCTTGCTCGATCTGATCGGTATCCATCAAAATATTTGGCAGGCTTGGGTCATAATCCCGTTCAAAAACCAAATTGGATCCCGCTTCAAGAACCACGAGTTGACGCACTTTTTCTAAAATGAGGTGCAGATTCTCCCATTTCTTTTCACCAGGACGCTGTGGTCCTAATAAGCGATCGACCAAGCTACGTAACCGATCGGCTTGTTCGATGATAATTTGGGTATATTCTGTGAGTGCGGGATCCGGCAGCATACGCTCTAAGAGTTGTGCAGCACCTCTTAAACCACCGAGGGGATTTTTGATTTCATGGGCTAACCCTCTAACCAAAAGTTTCGCCGCTTGTTGCTGCGCGTGTTGATTCAACTCTTGGGTTAGGCGACGTTGCTGGCCAATCGTGCGCATTTCTGCCAGTAACAATAACTCTTTTTGCCATGACACCGGACTGACGGTGACCTCAAGCAACAAGGGTTTTCCATCGACGACTAAAGTGACATCACTATCGGTAATACTTTGCCCACTTTGCAATGGTTGTGTCAGCAGTTGCAGATCCAGTGATGAGTGCTGAACAAGTTGCCGTAAGCTTTGATGCATTAAGCGTTTCATGCTTTGCGAAAAGAGCTGCTCGGCCGCAGGGTTCGCATAGCGAATCATCAGGGACTCATCGAGAATGAATACCGATGTGACCTGATTATTAATAATGGTTTGATTCAGTTCTGCACTCACACTCATTCTCGCTCGATAATCACTTCACTACCTATGCACAAGTTTGGTGCATTAAGCATTAAGTATGGCGCAAGGGAGTGCAAACCCAAAGTGGAACTCCCTACGCAATCGAGCGAACGGTCACATCTTTTCGTTATTTCACCGTTGCTCGATGCAGATGCACCGTGATAATCGATGAAGATGCAATAATCTTGCCGTTTTCAATAGCTTGAATGGTGAAGGTGTGAGTCCCTCTGTCAATATTTTTTAACTCCCAATTCGGTTGATTGGTGGGGGCGCCATAAGGTCGGCCATCCATCAACAGTTGAAGCTGTTCGCCAATCGAGAGCTTTCGGTTGAGCTCGGACCGAATGTTGATCGTACCGCTATTGCTGCGCACCGTATCATCATGTTGAGGAGAAATCATGGTAACGGTGAGAGGGGGGAGTTGTTGTGGGGGGATGGGAGAGGCAACCTCACTCAACTCAGTATCTGTTGAGGTCGCTTCGCTTAATGTAGACGCGGTGCTTGTCTCCTCCACAGGTTGGGATGAATCGAAGCTGGGAGCTGGAGCTTGCGCTTCATAATCCGGTAAATGGATGGCTTTTGCTTTGTCACTCTGTGGGCTATCACTAAAGTTCAGGACACCTTTTTCATCAACCCAAGTGTAGATGTTTTGTGCTGTGACTTGCGGTACCCATAATAAACTGATGAGCAACCATAAGGGACGAGACGATGGCATATATCACCTCAATTACATGAAGTTTCACTCTATAGATCATGAGTTTATACCCATGACTGAAATTGTAAGCCACATGTTAAAACGAACCATGAAAGGACTAAATATGCAAAAGGCCCGCCTGCGAGGCGAGCCTAAATATTGATGTAACCTAAGTTACCTTTTACACAAGCTGAGAATTAAACTGAGTAGTACAGTTCGAATTCAAGTGGGTGTACAGCAACGTTCACGCGCTCTACATCTTTGGTTTTCAGCTCGATGTAAGAGTCGATGAAATCATCAGAGAATACGCCGCCAGCGGTTAAGAACTCACGGTCAGCATCCAAGTATTGCAGAGCTTGTTGTAGAGACTCTGCCACTTTTGGAATTTCAGCTGCTTCTTCTGCTGGTAGATCGTACAGATCTTTGTCCATCGCTTCTCCTGGATGGATCTTGTTCTTGATACCATCAAGACCTGCCATCAGCATAGCTGCAAACGCCAAGTATGGGTTAGCTGCTGGATCTGGGAAGCGAACTTCGATACGACGAGCTTTCGGGCTTGGTACCACTGGAATACGGATAGAAGCTGAACGGTTACGCGCAGAGTAAGCCAACATTACTGGTGCTTCGTAGTGAGGAACCAGACGCTTGTAGGAGTTGGTAGATGGGTTAGTGATTGCGTTCAGCGCACGTGCGTGCTTGATGATACCACCGATGTAGTAGATCGCCATTTCAGACAGGCCGCCGTACTTGTCACCCGCAAACAGGTTAACGCCATCTTTCGCCAGAGATTGGTGAACGTGCATACCTGAGCCGTTGTCGCCAACCAGTGGTTTAGGCATGAAAGTCGCTGTTTTACCAAATGCGTGAGCCACGTTGTGAACCACGTACTTGTAGATCTGGATTTCATCCGCTTTCACCGTTAGGGTGTTGAAGCGAGTTGCGATTTCGTTTTGACCCGCAGTAGCAACTTCGTGGTGGTGAGCTTCCACAACCAGACCCATTTCTTCCATGATCAAACACATCGCTGAACGGATGTCTTGTGATGAGTCAACCGGAGCAACTGGGAAGTAACCGCCTTTTACGCCAGGACGGTGACCTTTGTTACCATCTTCGTATTCAGTACCTGTGTTCCATGCCGCTTCTACGTCGTCAATCTTGAAGAATGAACCAGACATGTTAGTGGCGAATTTCACATCGTCAAACAGGAAGAATTCTGGCTCTGGACCGACAAGAACCGTGTCTGCGATACCCGTAGAACGCATGTACTCTTCAGCACGCTTTGCAATAGAACGTGGGTCACGATCGTAACCTTGCATAGTCGCAGGTTCTAAGATGTCACAACGGATGTTCAGTGTAGCATCTTCAGTAAATGGATCGAGCACAGCAGTCGATGGATCTGGCATCATTACCATGTCGGATTCGTTGATACCTTTCCAGCCTGCAACAGATGAACCATCGAACATTTTACCGTCTTCGAAGAAGTCAGCATCGATTTGGTGAGCAGGGATAGAGATGTGCTGCTCTTTACCTTTAGTATCGGTAAAACGCAGGTCAACAAACTTAACTTCGTTTTCTTGGATCAGCGATAGAACATTTTCTACTGACATCTTGGATAACCTCCGGTGTTTTTAAGCGGTATGGGCTCGAGTCTTAAATAAAGTCGGCAAAGATTACTACGTTGTACTATGGGTAACCGATGCTGAAATTACTAAAGCGAAAAGCGTGCCATGTTTATAAATCCAATATAAATCATGGTTTTGGTCGGGGTGCTGCTGGTTTTTGATGTTTCTTTGCACCAAAACGATCCCTTTGTGCACTGTTATGGTGCGCTGTGTTGTTGCTCTGCACCATGTTTTACCAAAACGTTTGCTATTTCGCGCTCAATTGCAGGGGTTGTCAATGACTCTTGAGCCTGAAACTGCTGGGATAAGGAAAGATGCGCAGCAAAATGAAGAAAAAGTGGGCTATTTCAGCGCGACAGATCACATATTTCTAGGTTTTCCGCTAAAATCTGGTACATTATTGGCCGTTTTTGAACCATGTTCGGCGACTGCTTTAGCAGTCCGCCTCAATGAAAAAGTGAAGCAAACCCCGATGACCACTCCGCAAATTGAAAAATTAAGAAACATCGCGATTATCGCGCACGTTGACCACGGTAAAACCACCCTGGTTGACAAACTGCTCCAGCAATCCGGCACGTTAGAGTCTCGCGGTGATGTTGAAGAGCGAGTCATGGACTCGAACGACATTGAAAAAGAGCGTGGTATCACCATCCTGGCGAAAAACACCGCCATCAACTGGAATGATTACCGTATCAACATCGTAGACACCCCAGGACACGCGGACTTCGGTGGTGAAGTTGAGCGTATTATGTCAATGGTAGACTCAGTGCTACTGATCGTTGACGCTGTTGATGGCCCAATGCCACAAACTCGCTTCGTAACCCAAAAAGCATTTGCTCATGGTTTGAAGCCAATCGTTGTTATTAACAAAATTGACCGTCCTGGCGCACGTCCTGATTGGGTTATGGATCAGGTATTTGACCTGTTCGACAACCTAGGTGCGACGGATGAACAGCTAGACTTCCAAGTGGTCTATGCTTCAGCTCTGAACGGTTGGGCAACTCTGGTTGAAGGCGAAACTGGCGAAAACATGGAACCTCTGTTCCAAGCCATCGTGGATAACGTTGCTGCGCCACAAGTTGACCTTGATGGCCCACTGCAAATGCAAATTTCTCAGCTCGATTACAGCTCTTACGTAGGTGTTATCGGTGTTGGCCGTATCAAGCGCGGTAAAGTAAAACCAAACCAACAAGTGACCGTTATCGGTGCGGATGGTAAGAAACGTAACGGCAAAATCGGTACGGTTCTGGGCTACCTTGGTCTGCAACGTTCTGAAACTGACCAAGCTACCGCTGGCGACATCGTTGCGGTAACCGGTCTGGGTGAGCTGAAAATCTCTGACACCATCTGTGATGTGAATGCACTAGAAGCGCTGCCACCACTGAGCGTTGATGAGCCAACCGTAACCATGACGTTCCAAGTGAACACCTCTCCATTCGCGGGTAAAGAAGGTAAGTTCGTGACTTCACGTAACATCCTTGAGCGTCTGGAAAAAGAACTTGTACACAACGTAGCACTGCGTGTTGAACAAACTGAAGATCCAGACAAATTCCGCGTTTCAGGTCGTGGTGAACTTCACCTATCGATCCTGATCGAGAACATGCGTCGTGAAGGTTTTGAACTGGCAGTATCTCGTCCTGAAGTTATCCTGAAGCACGAAGATGGCCAACTGATGGAACCGTTTGAAACGGTCACCATCGACGTGCAAGAAGAGCACCAAGGCGGCATCATGGAGAAAATCGGCATGCGTAAAGGCGAGCTGAAAGATATGTCTCCAGATGGCAAAGGTCGTATCCGTCTAGATTTCGTGATGCCTTCTCGTGGCTTGATCGGTTTCCAAACGGAATTCATGACTCTGACTTCAGGTTCAGGTCTGCTGTACCATACTTTTGACCACTACGGCCCACACAAAGGCGGTGTAATCGGTCAACGTGTGAACGGTGTTCTGGTTTCTAACGGTACAGGTAAAGCACTAACGAACGCACTGTTCAACCTGCAAGAGCGTGGTCGTATGTTCATTGGTCACGGTGTGGAAGTTTACGAAGGTATGGTTATCGGTATTCACAGCCGTGATAACGATCTGACAGTAAACCCTCTGAAAGGTAAGCAGCTGACTAACGTTCGTGCTTCTGGTACTGATGATGCGCAGGTTCTAACGCCGCCAATCATTATGTCTCTAGAGCAAGCTCTGGAGTTCATCGATGATGACGAACTGGTAGAAGTAACCCCAGTAAGCATCCGTATCCGTAAACGCTACCTGACTGAAAACGATCGTAAGCGTGCTTCTCGTGATGCGAAATAATCGCTGATTCTAGTCTTCTGACTCGATAAGTTATTTAAGCCCTTAGCTGTCACCAGTTAGGGGCTTTGTTTTTACGGTAAAGAGAAAGGGCAGACGATGTCGGTCGTGATTATTTCTGGTGGCCCAGGTGCTGGAAAAACTACTTTGTTGGATGCTTTGGCAGGACGCGGTTATCGCGTATATCCCGAGGTTCCCCGTCTACTGATTGAACGTGAGAGTTCAAAACAGGACGGTATTTTACCTTGGCATGATTTGCCCGCCTTTGCCGAACTCTGCTATGACGCCATGTTGGTGCAAAAACAGTCTGCGCAGAGTGAGACGATGGTGTTTTTGGATCGCGCGATCCCTGATATTTGTGCGTACTTATTGGGGGCAGAGTTGGCGGTGCCTGAGAAATATTGGTCAGCAAGCTCGGGCTATCATCCACACATATTGATGTGTGAACCCAACGCCATCACTTATCAACAAGATGATGTTCGCCCGTATTCGCTAGAAGAAGCGCGGCAAATCCATCATCGGTTAGTGCAGACTTACTCAGAACTAGGCTATCAATGTATTGAGGTGCCCATGATGAGTGTTGAGCATCGTGTGGAATTTGTATTGAACACCTTATCCGTGGCAGGATAACCGCAACGAAATGACAAGGATGAGCTATGAAATTGACTCACTCTTTTATTGAGCAGAAAGCTCGGCAAGGGCTGCATTTTTTCCGCTATCTACTGTCTCGGATGAACCATGACCGAGTCAATGTGAATGCGGGCTATCTGGCTTACATCACCTTATTATCAATGGTGCCAATGCTTACCGTGCTGCTGTCGATCCTCTCTTCCTTCTCTATTTTTGCCAGTGCTGGGGAGGTGATCCAAGATTTCGTGATCACCCATTTTGTGCCGGCAGCAGGGGAAGTGGTGAAAACCGCCTTGGTGGAGTTTGTGGCGAATACTGGAAAAATGACTGCGGTTGGTGGCGCTTTCTTGTTTGTTGCAGCCATCATGCTGATTTCCAATATCGATAAAAACTTGAATTATATCTGGCGAGTGCAGCAGAAGCGTCGCGCGGTGTTTTCATTTTCAATGTATTGGATGATTTTGACGCTCGGCCCCATTTTGGTGGGAGCAAGTATTGCGGCAACCTCGTACATTACTTCCTTAAAAATCTTAGATAACGAGACCCTTTCGGGGGCGTACAACCTATTTTTGCGCTGGCTGCCTTTTGCGCTCTCCTACTGTGCCTTCGTCGGGTTGTATCTATTGGTGCCGAATAAAAAAGTGCATTTACAGCATGCTATGACAGGGGCTTTAATTGCTGCCGTCTTGTTTGAACTGAGCAAAAAAGGCTTTGCCGCCTACATCACTCAGTTTCCTTCTTATCAGTTGATATACGGTGCACTTGCCGCGATTCCTATCCTGTTTGTTTGGGTGTATTTATGTTGGCTGATTGTGTTGGTGGGGGCGGAAGTCACCGCTGCGCTTGGCGAGCGTGAGCACTGGAGTGACGCACAAGACATGCTACACTTTGCGCCATCACCACAGAATGAAGTAGAGGAAAAACAGAGTGATAGCCCTGATCCAAAGAGTAAGTGAAGCCGCGGTGCGTGTTGATGGCGAAATCGTGGGAGCCATTGACAAGGGACTTTTAGTGCTACTTGGTGTCGAACGTGAAGATGATGAAGCGAAAGCCAAGCGATTGGTTGAGCGAGTGACCAGCTATCGAGTGTTTGAAGATAGTGAGGGCAAGATGAATTTAAGCGTGAAAGAGGTGGGGGGCAGTGTGTTAGTGGTGTCGCAATTTACGCTTCCCGCAGACACGAAAAAAGGTACTCGTGCCGGATTTTCGCGTGGCGCAGCCCCACAAGAGGCTGAGCGGTTATATGATTATTTCTCAGACCTTTGCACGCAAGTTTTACCGACGGAGCGCGGCCGTTTTGCGGCAGATATGAAAGTATCACTGATCAATGATGGTCCGGTGACTTTCTGGCTACAGGCCTGATCTGCCACCTTATCCAAGCAACCACCAAGCGTGCCTTGAATGAATTAAGGCACCTATTCAGGGATTGAGTATGTTCAAACTTATTACGCCGACTACGGATAACCAGCTCAATAAGTATTTCCATTTTCGTTGGCAGATGTTGCGTGAACCGTGGCGAATGCCGATTGGCTCTGAGCGTGATGAATACGATTCGATGAGTCACCACCGAATGATTGTCGATAGCCGTGGCTATCCGATGGCGATTGGCCGTCTTTACATTACCCCTGACAGTGAAGGGCAGATCCGTTATATGGCGGTGAAAGCCAATCGTCGCTCCAAAGGCATGGGTTCACTGATCCTTGTTGCGCTTGAATCCTTAGCACGCCAAGAGGGTGCGAAGCGATTAGTGTGTAATGCTCGTGAAGATGCCATTCCGTTTTATGCCAAAAATGGCTTCGAGCGACGCGGTGAATTGACGGATGAACGCGGCCCCGTGCGCCATCAGCAGATGGTGAAACCTCTCGACCCGATGGCTAATGTGCTACGTAAACCGGAATGGTGTACCGAGCTGCAAGATCGCTGGGGGAAGCAAATTCCGATCAGCGATAAAATGGGCATTAAAATTCAGCAATACACGGGTTATCAATTCCAGTGTTGTGCGCAGCTCAATCCCAATCTTAATCCGCACAATACCTTGTTCGCCGGTTCAGCGTTTACCTTGGCAACATTAACGGGATGGGGCATGGCTTGGCTATTAATGCGCGAGCGCGATCTGCATGGCGATATTGTGTTGGTGGATAGCCATATTCGCTATCGCCACCCTGTGGTGCAAAATCCGCTGGCATCGACTTCGCTTGATGGGATCAGTGGCGATTTAGACCGTTTAGAATCGGGCCGCAAAGCACGTATTGTGGTGCGTGTCATCATCTCTAGCGGTGACGTGGAAGCGATCGAGTTTATCGGTACTTATATGCTGATCCCGAACTATAAAGCGTTGTTGGCACAAAAATCCTGATGGTCACGCAGCGCATTATGGTGCGCTGCGACAGTCTTTACCAACCAGTCCCGCCTGTTTGAAATCCCATTGTAATTCCATGCATTGATCTGCCCAGCGCTGTGTGATCGCCAATAACCATTGGCCATGCTCCGGTTCGATAAGGTCGGTGCTGCCACTGAGTTGAGCTTGTAGCGTTGGCCCTTTGAGTGGCGTGGGAGTGATGGTTATCCGTCCTCGGTCTGCGTTCACTTTGAGATCCTCTAACTCAAACGGTTGGGTGATGAAAGTATGCTCACCGCGCAGTGAAAGTAATCCTTGGCGTAAACTCAATTGTAATTGTCCATCAAGTGAATGAGCGAGCATGTTGCGATCACCCGCCATACCTTGCGCTGTCAGGCTGACATCCGCCAATGCTTCAAGGCCAAACGGCAGCTTGAACCAAGGTTGCAGTGGGCCAATAGGTAGAGAATCAGTGTCGAGTGAGAGCTGCCAAGGCGAACTGAGTGACGATAAATCCCAGCTAGCACGAGCTTCAATATAACCGTGTTCCAGCGGTAAAAAGGCGCGAGTCAACTGCCATACACCCTGTTCACTGTGCATATTGAGCACGCTTTGGGTGCTCAGAATACCGGCATAACTGGCACTGTTGGCCGTTACTGCGAGTTTACCTTGCCAAAATCCCCATTGGCCATCCTTCGCCCATTGCAGTTGTTGTCCATCGGCATTTAGCCCCGAGGCTTGCCAAAAAGGCGGTTGAACGGTTTGGATGAGTTGTAGATTATTGACATCCAGCTTAGCAATGCTGACGTTCTGCCAATCGGGTAAGGCTTGGGTGAAGATCTGCCAATCTTGTGGCTGCTCTGCAATCCACTTCACGCCGCTGATGGAGAGTTGGGAGAGTGCGATACTCGTTTCGGAGAGCTTGCCCTTAAGTTGCACATCCCCTTGCCATACTTGAGTATGCCCTTCAATCTCGATGCCTGAGGGGGTGAAAGTCAACTCGGCACTAGGCTCCACCCACTGTGTGGCACGCCATTGTGCTGAATCAGCATTGAGTGATAGGTAACCTTGTGGTTGTTGCCAAAGGCTCTGTTGAAGACGGTAATCCTCAATGGAAAGGTTGAGGTTTTCCCACGCCACACCATTTATGGTCAGTTGGCTATTCAGCAGGTCTAAACTGTTAATGTGTTGAATATTTGGCGATATCTTTTGCCATAGCGGGTGGGTTTGCCACTGATCAAGATTGAGTTGAAGTCGGCTGATGGTCACATTGACCAGTGACCAGCCTTGCGGATATTGCTCTGCTTGTCCTGAAATTGGGCTCTGATGCCAGTTGAAAGAAAAACCATACACTGTGCTGTCTTGCGCTTGGTAATTGGCATCAACCAATACTTGGTTAAAGGCCTCACCATCAACGCTGATCTGTTCGGCAGAAAGCTGGATTTTACCGTAAGGTAACAACTGCTGTGGTGAAGCCCAAACCGGCTGTTTGATCTGTAAACTCACCCCACGCGCGATAATACCTTGGTCAGCCCAGTCAATATTGTGCAGCGCCAACTGGTTGAGATGGACGGAATCGGGCAAGGTGAAAGCAGGCAAGCCGTGGGCGAGGTTCGCACCATCAATCAAAACACTGTCGATTTCGAGTTTTTTCTCAAGTAATCCATAAGGGTTTACCCACAAATCCATTTGCTGTAATTCAATGGCGGGTTCCGAGGCAATTTGTACATCACTTAAGCGCAGCTTAAATGGGTACAGGTATTCTATCTTGGCAAAGCGCAGTGTTTCCGGCCACAACTGCTGCACTATCCATTGCGCAGAAGGCGTGAAATAGCGGGTATGCATAATGCCAAACCCCGCTAATACGAAAATCAGTAGCAGTGCGATACCCGCTACGCCCATGGCCAGTAGTTTTCTCATAATCTCTGCGTTGCCATCATTCAATGTTACTCATCAATCCACACCCAAGCTTGGAGTAAAGCACGAGAGACAGCAACAAAAAAAGCCCCTCGAAAGAGGGGCTTGCTACTCAGTTATCACTTTTACGCCAATTTGGCATTAATCGAGCTTAGGACCTGCCGCCACCAAGGCTTTACCTTCGGCGTTATCGGTGTACTTGTCGAAGTTGTTGATAAAGCGTGTTGCCAAGTCTTTGGCTTTGCTTTCCCATTGTAGTGGGTCGACATAAGTATCACGTGGGTCAAGGATCATCGGATCGACACCTGGCAATGCAGTTGGCACTTGCAGATTGAAGATCGGGATATGCTTGGTTTCCGCTTTCTCGATGGAACCATCCAAAATCGCATCAATGATGCCGCGCGTATCTTTAATCGAGATACGTTTGCCGCTGCCATTCCAGCCAGTGTTGACCAGATAGGCTTCTGCGCCCGCCGCTTCCATACGTTTCACCAACACTTCCGCATACTTGGTTGGGTGCAGAGTGAGGAACGCTGCGCCAAAACAGGCTGAGAAAGTTGGAGTCGGTTCAGTAATACCACGCTCAGTACCTGCCAGTTTGGCGGTGAAGCCAGACAAGAAGTGGTACTTGGTTTGCTCTGGAGTCAGTTTGGATACTGGAGGCAATACGCCAAAGGCATCCGCGGACAGGAAGATCACTTTTGTCGCATGACCGCCTTTAGAAACCGGTTTTACGATGTTGTCGATGTGATAGATAGGGTAAGAAACACGAGTGTTTTCTGTTTTAGAACCATCATCAAAATCGATTGAGCCATCGCTGCGTACGGTCACGTTTTCTAGCAAAGCATCACGGCGGATTGCGTTGTAAATGTCCGGTTCTGCTTCTTTAGACAGCTTGATGGTTTTTGCGTAGCAGCCACCTTCAAAGTTGAACACGCCATCATCATCCCAGCCGTGCTCATCGTCACCGATCAAGGCACGTTTAGGATCAGTTGACAGAGTGGTCTTACCGGTACCTGATAGGCCGAAGAAGATCGCAACATCGCCCGCTTTGCCCATGTTGGCAGAGCAGTGCATAGAAGCAATACCTTGCAGCGGCAGGAAGTAGTTCATCATCGCGAACATGCCTTTTTTCATCTCACCGCCGTACCAAGTACCGCCGATGAGCTGCATGCGCTCAGTCAGGTTAAACACGGTGAAGTTTTCTGAGTTCAGACCCTGCTCTTTCCAGTTCGCATTGGTGCATTTCGCGCCGTTCATGACTACGAAGTCTGGCTTAAAGTGTGCCAATTCGTCTTCGTTAGGGCGGATAAACATGTTTTTCACAAAGTGCGCTTGCCATGCGACTTCGGTAATAAAACGTACGCTCAGACGGGTATCTGCATTCGCGCCACAGTAACCATCTAATACGAATACGCGTTTACCTGAAAGCTGTTTGGTAACTTGTGCTTTCAGGTCATTCCAGACCTCTTGATTAATCGGTTTGTTATCGTTTTTTGCTTTATCTGATGTCCACCACAGAGTATCGCGGGTGGTATCGTCTTTTACGATAAACTTATCTTTTGGTGAGCGGCCAGTGAAGATGCCAGTATCAACCGCAACCGCGCCTAATTCGGTGACCACACCACGCTCATAACCTTCGAGGTCTGAACGGGTTTCTTCAGCAAATAACAATTCATAGCTCGGGTTACGAACTATTTCAGTTACGCCGGTGATCCCATATTGGGCTAGATCGAGTTGTGCAGCCTTAGTATGTTCCATAACGGTCATAGGTGCTCCTTGTAGGATTTTGTAGGGATTTTGTAATAATTTATGTAATTGTTATCTGCTCACCATGCTAGCAACGGACCTAGGAGAAAACAGGGAGGCAGTTCAAATATTGCCCACCGAGTTTCTGTGGTTTTAGGTAACTCGTCACATATATTGGCATTACTATTTTATCGTGCGCGCAAACCTTTGCGCCAGAGGCCAAAGATTAATACTTCTCAGAAATTAAGTACGGCGTACTGTGATTTGGATCGTTGATTTTATTGGTTTTTTATAAAGAAAAAGCCAGCGGGGAGCTGACTTTTTGGCGGTTTTTACGTGCTTGTTAAACGCGGCGAATTAATGCAGTACGGGACCATTTCCGCCTTGGGGCGCATACAATTCAGCCACTTGCGCAGCATCGAATGAGTAAGTGGTGCCACAATAATCGCAATGTAGAGCCACTGCACCCTCTTGGGCAAGGATGTCATTAATCTCATCACGTGCGACGGTCATGATCGCCGCTGCACTGCGCTCACGTGAGCAACCACAACGGAAGCTGACCGGATGCGGTGCGAACAACTGAACTTTCTCTTGGTTGTATAGACGGTACAGCAGTTCTTCGGCAGGTAGAGCAAATAACTCTTCGTTCTTAATGGTGTCAGTTAATTGTTCTAAATGTTCGAAATCATCGGCAGAGCCTTTACCATCGGGTACGATTTGCAGCAACATGCCAGCCGCACAGGCTTTGCCCGCATGCTCACCGACACGGATCCACAAACGAGTTTTGAGCTGCTCTGAACGTAGGAAGTAACCTTCGAGTACATCGGCAAGAGTCTCGCCTTCCAAACCGACTACCCCTTGATAGCGCTCGCCTTGTTTAGGTTCAATCGTGATCACTAGGTGACCTTTGCCCAGCATGTCATGCAGATTGGCATTGTCGGCAATATCGCCTTGCCAACGTGCTACACCACGCACTTGTTGGTTGTTATCACCGTTAATCACAACCAGAGAGACTGGACCATCGCCTTGCAGTTGCAGAGTGATAGAGCCTTCAAACTTCAGCGTTGCCGTGAGCAGCGATGTGGCAACCAGCAATTCGCCGATCAGGTGTTTTACCGCAGCAGGATATTCCTGACTGGAAATCATGTGCTGATAAGTATCGTCCAGTTGAACTAACTCACCACGTACGGAGAGGTCTTCAAAAAGATAGCGATGTAGCATGTTGTTCGCCATTGAGCTTGTCGTCATAAGGAATTGTCCGGCTAATTACTGATGGATAAATTTGAGTAGATCTCGGCGCTGTTTCTTGTCTGGACGTCGATCCGGACTCGGGTTGAGCTGGCGCATCATGGCATTGCGTTCACGCTTAGCGATGCTTTCAGCCGTTTCACGGTAGAGCTGCTGCGCTTCTGGTGCTCCACGGCGTTGGTCAGAGATCTTCTCGATAATGACAGTTTTCTCGTCATGTCCCTGACGTAGCGTGATCTGTGCACCAAGTTCTACCGATTTACTGGGTTTGGTGCGCTGGCCATTATAGTGGACTTTGCCACCTTCGACCATATTTCGCGCGAGCGAGCGAGTTTTGTAAAATCTTGCCGCCCACAACCATTTATCCAGCCTTACGTCATCTGCACTGGAACTCATTGCTCCTTTTCCTCTCTAACCTTGTTACGTTTTGGCCAATTTTCTTGATTAACAATGGTGTTTGCGGGGCAGTTTTTCAAGCAAGTCGACAATTTAACGTTTGAGACGGATCTCTTAATAAGGCTTGTGCTATATTGCCATGCCTGCATAAAGTCTTGAAAAACATCTGTACGGGCGAATTTGCGCGAAATGAAGCGTAAAAGTACAGAAAGGAATAACGTGGAAATTTATGGAATTTAAACAACTTCCTCCGCTTGCAACGTGGCCGCGTTTGATTAGCCAAAATGCACAGCGGTGGCAAAAGCCAATCAGTGAAGGATTGACGCTAGTGCTGCTGGTGGCCTCGGCTTGGACGTTGGGCAAAATGGTGTGGTTAATGCTGGGCGAACAAGCACAAGCGCCGAGTTGGAGCCCAACCCTATCAGGCTTAAAGCCGGATCGTCAGCCGCTGGATATTAGCGTATTGCAAAAAGGTGATCTGTTTGGTGTGTTTACTGAACCAAAAGAGCCTGTGGTTGAGCAGCCCGTGGTGGTTGATGCCCCCAAAACTCGTTTGAGCCTTGTTTTATCTGGCGTGGTCGCTAGCAATGATACGCAAAAAAGCTTGGCGGTGATTGCAAACCGTGGTGTGCAAGCCACCTACGGGATCAATGAGGTGATTGAAGGCACACAGGTCAAATTAAAAGCGGTGATGCCAGATCGTGTCATTCTGAGTAATGCTGGCCGTGATGAAACCTTGATGCTTGAAGGATTGGACTATTCTGCGCCAGCTGTACCGTCTACGCCTAACGCACCGATCCCACGTCAAGGTCAAGCCTCGACGCCTGCACCTCAGTTGGAAGAGAAGCTTGATGCTATTCGTGAAGCGATTACCCGAAATCCGCAGGAAATTTTCCAGTATGTGCGCCTGTCTCAGGTAAAGCGGGATGACAAAGTGCTCGGTTATCGAGTGAGCCCCGGAAAAGATCCGGCACTCTTTGAATCGATTGGTCTGCAAGATGGCGATGTCGCAGTGGCGATTAATGGCTTGGATTTGACCGATCCCAATGTAATGAACACCGTGTTTCAGTCAATGAATGATATGACTGAAATGAATCTGACAGTTGAACGTGATGGTCAACAACATGATGTATATATTCAATTTTAACGCTGAGGCGGGTGACAACGCGTTAGTGAGGCAAGGGAGTTCCCAGTGAAATTTTGGCTGAAAAAAAGTTCATGGCTGTTGGCAGGCAGTTTACTGTCCACACCTCTAGCGATGGCAAATGAGTTCAGTGCCAGCTTCAAAGGCACCGACATTCAAGAATTTATCAATATTGTTGGGCGCAATCTTGAGAAGACCATCATTGTCGACCCTTCGGTGCGCGGCAAAGTGGATGTGCGCAGTTTTGATACCTTAAACGAAGAGCAGTATTACAGTTTTTTCCTCAGTGTGCTTGAAGTGTATGGCTTCGCTGTGGTCGAAATGGACAACGGCGTGCTCAAGGTGATCAAATCCAAAGATGCGAAAACCTCAGCGATTCCAGTTTTGAGTGGGGAAGAGCGTGCCAGTGGAGACTCTGTCATTACCCAAGTGGTGGCGGTGAAAAATGTGTCGGTACGTGAACTGTCACCGCTACTGCGCCAACTGATTGATAACGCAGGCGCGGGTAACGTGGTGCACTACGACCCAGCTAACATCATCTTGATCACCGGTCGCGCTGCGGTGGTGAACCGTTTGGCGGAAATTATTCGTCGCGTTGACCAAGCGGGCGACAAAGAGATTGAAGTGGTTGAACTCAATAACGCGTCAGCAGCAGAAATGGTGCGGATTGTCGAAGCACTCAACAAAACGGCTGATGCGCAAAACACACCGGAATTCTTAAAACCTAAGTTTGTGGCCGATGAGCGCACTAACTCAATTCTGATTTCTGGCGATCCCAAAGTGCGTGAGCGCTTGAAGCGTTTGATTAAGCAACTGGATGTCGAAATGGCAGCCAAAGGCAATAACCGCGTGGTGTATTTGAAATATGCCAAAGCGGAAGATTTGGTTGAAGTGCTGAAAGGCGTTTCCGATAACCTACAAGCTGAAAAAGGTACTGGGCAGCAAACAACCTCAAAGCGTAATGAGGTGATGATTGCGGCACACTCCGATACCAACTCGTTAGTGCTCACTGCGCCGCAAGACATTATGAATGCGATGCTCGAAGTGATTGGCCAGTTAGATATTCGCCGTGCACAAGTGTTGATTGAAGCCTTGATTGTGGAAATGGCCGAAGGGGATGGCATCAACCTCGGAGTGCAATGGGGTTCGCTAGAAAGCGGCTCAGTCATTCAATACGGTAATACAGGCGCATCGATTGGTAATGTGATGATTGGCCTAGAAGAAGCGAAAGACACCATAGAGAAAAAGCCGATCCGTACTAGTGATACGGGGGAAATTAAGTATTACGAAGAGACCACAACGAAAGGTGACTACTCAACCTTAGCTTCGGCACTGTCCGGTTTGCAAGGTGCCGCGGTCAGTATCGCTCTGGGGGATTGGACGGCACTCATTAGTGCGGTGTCGAACGACTCTAAATCCAACATCCTGTCATCACCGAGCATTACCGTCATGGATAACGGTGAAGCCTCATTCATCGTGGGTGAAGAAGTTCCGGTGATCACCGGTTCCACCGCTGGCTCGAATAATGACAACCCATTCCAAACCGTGGATCGTAAGGAAGTGGGTATCAAGCTCAAAGTGGTACCACAGATCAACGAAGGCAACTCAGTCCAGCTCAAGATTGAGCAAGAGGTTTCCAACGTATTGGGGGCCAATGGTGCGGTAGACGTACGTTTTGCCAAGCGCCAACTCAATACCTCGGTGATGGTGCAAGACGGGCAAATGCTAGTGCTGGGTGGTTTGATTGACGAGCGCGCTTTAGAAAGTGAATCCAAAGTACCGCTACTGGGTGATATTCCATTGCTAGGACAACTGTTCCGTTCAACCAGTTCGCAAGTGGAAAAGAAAAACCTGATGGTGTTTATCAAGCCAACCATTATTCGTGATGGCATGACTGCCGACGGTATCACTCAACGTAAATACAACTACATTCGCGCTGAGCAGTTGTTCCGCGCCGAAAAAGGCTTACGTCTGCTGGATGATGCCAGCGTGCCGGTCTTGCCGAAATTTGGCGATGACCGTCGTCATCCACCTGAGATTCAAGCCTTTATTGATCAGATGGAAGCCGAGCAATGACCGAAATGGTGATCTCTCCAGCTGAACGGCAGTCGATTCGTCGTCTGCCTTTTAGCTTTGCTAACCGCTTCAAGTTGGTGCTGGATTGGAATGAAGATTTCTCGCAAGCCAGCATTTACTTCTTGCCGCCGCTTTCTATGCAAGCGTTGGTCGAAACCAAGCGGGTAGTGAAACATGCCTTTGAGCTGATTGCTTTGTCGCAAGCAGAGTTTGAAAGCAAGCTGACCCAAGTCTATCAACGCGACTCTTCAGAAGCGCGCCAACTGATGGAAGATATTGGGGCTGACAGTGATGACTTCTTCTCACTGGCAGAAGAGCTGCCACAAAACGAAGATTTGCTAGAAAGCGAAGACGATGCGCCGATCATCAAACTGATCAACGCCATGTTGGGTGAAGCGATCAAAGAAGGTGCGTCAGATATTCACATTGAAACCTTTGAAAAAACGCTGTCGATCCGTTTTCGAGTCGATGGTGTGCTGCGTGAAGTGCTGGCCCCTAGCCGCAAGCTCTCGTCGCTACTTGTTTCTCGCGTTAAAGTGATGGCCAAACTCGACATCGCAGAAAAGCGGGTGCCGCAAGATGGGCGAATTTCACTGCGTATTGGTGGGCGTGCGGTCGATGTGCGGGTTTCAACCATGCCTTCATCTCACGGTGAGCGAGTGGTAATGCGTCTGTTGGATAAAAACGCGACCCGACTTGATCTGCACAGCTTAGGCATGACCCCCAAAAACCATGACAACTTCCGTCGCCTGATCAAACGGCCGCACGGGATTATCTTGGTGACCGGCCCAACCGGTTCGGGTAAATCAACCACCTTGTACGCCGGCTTGCAGGAGCTTAACAGCAGCGAGCGCAATATTCTCACCGTGGAAGACCCGATCGAATTTGATATCGATGGGATCGGCCAGACTCAAGTCAACCCACGGGTGGACATGACCTTTGCGCGTGGTTTACGCGCCATTTTGCGTCAAGACCCCGATGTGGTGATGGTGGGGGAAATTCGTGACTTGGAAACCGCGCAAATTGCGGTGCAAGCTTCGTTGACCGGTCACCTCGTGATGTCGACGCTGCATACCAACACTGCGGTGGGGGCGGTAACGCGGCTACGTGATATGGGGATCGAGCCATTTTTGATCTCCTCTTCACTGCTTGGGGTGCTTGCACAACGCTTGGTGCGCACTTTGTGTTCAGATTGTAAAGAGCCATACGAAGCCGACAAAGAGCAGCGCAAGCTGTTCGACAGCAAGAAAAAAGATCCGCTGATTCTTTATCGCGCCACGGGTTGCCCTAAGTGTAACCACAAAGGTTACCGAGGCCGAACCGGCATTCATGAACTGCTGTTGGTCGATGAAGCACTGCAAGAGTTGATTCATAGCGAAGCGGGTGAGCAGGCGATGGAAAAACATATCCGTGCGACAACACCGAGTATTCGTGACGATGGCCTAGATAAGGTTCGCCAAGGCATTACTTCGCTAGAAGAAGTGATGCGGGTGACTAAGGAGTCCTAATGGCGGCGTTTGAATACAAAGCACTGGACGCCAAAGGACGCCATAAAAAAGGCGTGATTGAGGGTGATAATGCGCGTCAAGTGCGCCAGCGTCTGAAAGAGCAAGGCCTAGTACCCATGGAAGTGGTGGAAACGCAAGCCAAAGCCGCGCGCAATCGCAGCCAAGGTTTTGCTTTCAAACGTGGTATTAGCACTCCTGATTTAGCGCTGATCACACGCCAGTTATCGACCTTGGTGCAATCCGGCATGCCATTGGAAGAGTGTTTACGCGCGGTTGCCGAGCAATCGGAAAAGCCGCGCATTCGCACCATGTTGGTTGCAGTACGTGCCAAAGTCACCGAAGGTTATACCCTCTCCGATAGCTTGGGAGATTACCCGCACGTGTTCGATGAGCTGTTTCGTTCTATGGTTGCGGCGGGTGAAAAATCCGGCCACCTAGATTCGGTGTTAGAGCGACTGGCGGATTACGCTGAAAATCGCCAGAAAATGCGCTCCAAACTGCAGCAAGCCATGATTTACCCTGTGGTGCTGGTGGTGTTTGCCGTCGGTATCGTGGCATTTTTGCTGGCAGCGGTAGTGCCGAAAATCGTGGGTCAGTTTGTACAAATGGGGCAAGCCTTGCCGGCTTCTACTCAGTTTCTGCTCGATGCCAGTGATTTCCTGCAACATTGGGGAATTTGGCTGCTGATCGGGTTCATGTTATTGATTTACCTCGTGCGTTGGTTGTTAACCAAGCCGGATCTTCGCTTACGTTGGGATCGCCGAGTGATTTCGCTACCGGTGATTGGCAAAATTGCCCGCGGTTTGAACACCGCTCGTTTTGCGCGCACGTTGTCAATTTGTACGTCGAGTGCCATTCCCATTCTGGACGGTATGCGCGTTGCGGTTGATGTGATGACCAACCAGTTTGTGAAACAGCAAGTGTTGGCGGCGGCAGAAAACGTACGTGAAGGCTCTAGCCTGCGCAAAGCCTTGGAGCAGACCAAGCTCTTTCCGCCAATGATGCTGCACATGATCGCCAGTGGCGAGCAAAGTGGTGAGCTAGAAGGCATGCTGACGCGTGCCGCCGATAACCAAGACAACAGTTTTGAGTCAACGGTCAATATTGCGCTCGGTATCTTTACCCCAGCCTTGATTGCGTTGATGGCAGGCATGGTGCTGTTCATTGTGATGGCCACGTTAATGCCAATTTTGGAAATGAATAATTTAATGAGCCGTTAAGTCGTCACGCGCGGCAAAAACGGAATAGTGTGGAGTAACTATGAAAAAAATGCGTAAACAAACGGGTTTTACCCTTCTCGAAGTGATGGTCGTGGTCGTTATTTTGGGCATTCTTGCCAGCTTTGTTGTGCCTAACTTGCTAGGTAACAAAGAAAAAGCAGACCAACAGAAAGCCGTGACCGATATCGTAGCGCTAGAAAATGCGCTAGACATGTATAAGCTCGACAACAGTGTTTACCCGACAACCGATCAAGGGCTGGAAGCGTTGGTAAGCAAACCCACCAATCCAGAGCCACGCAACTACCGTGATGGTGGCTATATCAAGCGTTTGCCAAAAGATCCTTGGGGCAACGATTACCAATACTTGAGCCCTGGCGATAAAGGCACGATTGACGTGTTCACGCTAGGCGCGGACGGTCAAGAAGGCGGTGAAGGTACCAGTGCTGACATCGGTAACTGGAATATTCAAGACTTCCAATAAGCCCAGTTCTTCCCTTTTGGCATATTCGCTCAGAAGGGAAGAGTGATCCACAAACGGATGCCTGATTGAACTTATGACAGCGACACGCGGTTTTACTTTGTTGGAAATTTTGCTGGTGCTGGTGCTGATTTCGGTCAGTGCGGTGGCGGTGATCGCGACCTTTCCGGTGTCGGTGAAAGACGAAGCCAAAATCAGTGCGCAGAGCTTCTATCAGCGTCTGTTGCTACTGAATGAAGAAGCCATTTTGAGTGGACAGGATTTTGGGGTGCGAGTTGATGTGGATGCTCGGAGTTTGACCTTTTTGCAACTGACGGCTGATAAAGGTTGGCAAAAGTGGCAAAACGATAAGATGACCAACCAAACCACGCTCAAGGATGGCTTACAACTCGATTTTGAACTCGGTGGTGGCGCGTGGCAAAAAGACGATCGCTTGTTTAATCCCGGTTCACTGTTCGATGAAGAGATGTTTGCCGATAAGAAAGAAGAAAAACAAGAGCCCCCGCCGCAACTGTTTGTGCTTTCGAGTGGTGAGGTGACTCCCTTTGTGCTGAGTGTTTTCCCCAAAGGGCAACCACGTGATGAGCAGTGGCGAGTCGAAGCGCAAGAAAATGGCACTTTGCGTTTGTTAGCTCCGGGAGACAGTGATGAAAAGTAAACGTGGTTTCACCTTGCTTGAAGTCTTGGTTGCACTGGCTATTTTTGCTACCGCGGCGATCAGCGTGATCCGCTCGGTCAGTCAACATATCAATACCGTTAACTATCTAGAAGAAAAGATGTTTGCTTCCATGGTGGTGGATAACCAAATGGCGCAAGTCATCCTTAGCCCGCAATCCTTAGCGGCGCGAGAAGGCAGTGAGCAGATGGCCGGACGAACGTGGTACTGGAAACTCAGCCCCGTTAAAACTGCCGACAATCTGCTCAAAGCCTTTGATGTGAGTGTGGCCACAGAAAAAGGCGCGACCCCCGTCGTGACGGTGCGTAGCTATGTTCCGAACTAAGCCAAAACGCACTTTACAGACGTTGGCTCGCTCAAAAAGAGCAGGATTCACCCTGATTGAAGTGCTGGTGGCGATTGCGATTTTTGCGAGCTTGAGTATCGGTGCCTATCAGGTGCTCAATCAGGTGCAACGCAGTAATGAGATTTCTGCCGAACGCACAGCGCGATTGGCTGAATTGCAACGTGCGATGGTGATCATGGATGCCGATTTTCGGCAAATGGCACTACGCCAGTTCCGTACGGATGGTGAAGCACCGAGTGAGCAGATCTTGCAATGGAAAGAATCGCTGCTCGATTCGGATCAACACGGTTTGTTGTTTGCGCGCTTAGGTTGGCACAACCCACAGCAACAATTTCCACGCGGTGAAGTGGCGAAAGTGGGCTATCGCCTGTTTGAGCAGCGTTTAGAACGAGTTTGGTGGCGTTATCCAGATACGCCCGCAGGTCAACAGGGCTTGATTTCCCCCTTATTAACTGGGGTGGAAGATTGGAAAGTCCAGTTCTATTTGCAAGGACAATGGAGCAATGACTGGGTGCCGACCAATGCTTTGCCCGACGCGGTAAAAGTGACCTTGAGATTGAAAGACTACGGCGAGATCGAGCGAATTTATCTCACTGGCGGTGGCTCATTGAATATGCCTGAAGAGAGTGTTGAAAATGGTAGCTAAACAGCGCGGTGTTGCGCTGATTGTCGTTCTACTGTTGCTTGCGGTGATGGTTTCAATCGCGGCGACCATGGCTGAGCGGTTGTTTAGCCAGTTTCAGCGAGCTACGCATCAACTCAATTACCAACAAGCCTATTGGTATAGTGTTGGGGTGGAAGCGTTAGCCAAAAAAGGCATCGAGCAGAGCTACCAAGACAGCGAAACCGTCAATTTAAGCCAACCTTGGGCGCTTAAGGAGCAAACCTATCCGCTCGATTATGGGCAAGTGCGCGGTAAAATTCGTGATATGCAAGCCTGCTTTAACCTCAATGCGTTGGCCAGTGTAAAGTTCACGCCAGAGAGTGTGAAAAAACCGTATCTGTTGACGGTGCTGCAAGCCTTACTGGAAGGGTTGAACGTGGAGAGTTATCAGGCGGAAACCATCGCCGATTCGACGTTTGAATTTATTGATAAAGACGATGCCGTACGAACGGCGTATGGCGTGGAAGATAGCTATTACGAATCGATGTTGCCAGCGTATATGGCGCCCAATACTTGGTTGGCGGATGCCAGCGAGTGGCGTGCAGTACAGCAAGTGGGAGGGAAAGTGATGAACGATGCTTTGCCCTACCTCTGTGCCTTGCCAACCGATCAATGGCGTTTGAATGTGAACACCTTGCCTGCCGAGCAAGCCGCACTTTTAGCCGCGATGTTCAGCCCAACCTTGAGTGAAGAGAGTGCCAAAACCTTGCTCCAAGGTCGACCTTTCGATGGTTGGGCAAGTGTGGATGACTTTCTGGCGCAATCCGCACTCACTGGGGTAGACAATGCGGTGCGTGAAGAGGCAAAAAAATACTTGAGTGTGGATAGCCACTATTTTGAATTAGATGCACAGGTGCTGGTCGATACGTCCCGCGTACGGATCCGCAGCCTGTTTTACAGTAACGATAAGAAAACTGCGACGGTGATACGCCGCCGCTTTGGAGGGATCAGTGAGCGAGTTTCTGACCGTTCGACTGAGTAGTCAAAAAGAGACCACTATTCCTTGGTTGGTTTGGTCTGCCGAGCAGCAAGAAGTGATTGCCAGCGGTGAAGTGGCAGGTTGGGAAGCCTTGCATGAGCTTGAGTCCTATGCTGAACAGCGCAGCGTATTGCTGCTGCTGGCGGCAAGCGATTTAATCTTAAGTTCTGTCGAAATCCCACCCGGTGCCACGCGCCAACTTGAGAATATGCTGCCGTACCTGCTGGAAGATGAAATCGCGCAGGATGTCGAAGATTTGCATTTCTGTGTGCTCAGCAAAAGCCGTGAAACGGCCGATGTGGTTGGCGTCGATCGCCTATGGTTGCGTGCTTGCCTAGATCATCTCAAAGCTTGTGGTTTTGAGGTAAAACGCGTATTGCCAGATGTTTTGGCCATTCCACAGCCAGAGCCAGGCTTGGCGGCCATGCAACTTGGGGATGAGTGGTTAGTGCGCAAAAGTGCAACGCAGGGTATCGCCGTAGATGCACAATGGCTCAGCTTGCTTGCCGCTTCGGATTGGGTCAAGCAAGAGGATGAATTCCTTCCTCTACAGGCGTTCACACCATTGCCAGAATTGGCTTTGGCTGAAACACAAGTGTGGCGTAATGAACCAAGCGGCCTCGTTATGCAATTGCTGACGCAGGAGGCACTGAGCAACAAAATTAACTTGTTAACGGGCAGCTTTAAACCGAAATCATCGTGGCTACGCCACTGGCAAGTTTGGCGCAAAGTGGCGGTGGTAGCGGTGTTGTTTATGGCGGTATCCATCAGCTATTCGCTGTTTCAATCTCATCAATATGAAGCACAAGCGGACGCTTACCGTGCGGAAAGTGAACGTATTTTCCGCAGCCTCTTCCCCGATAAGCAGAAAATTCCAACCATCACTTATTTGAAAAGACAGATGAGTGATGAAATGGCTCGCTTGTCCGGTGGATCGAGTGTGGGCAGTGTGTTGAAATGGCTCAGCCCGTTGCCAGAAGCCCTGAAAGGGGCCAATTTGCAAGTACAAAGCATCAAGTTTGACAGTAATCGCAGTGAAATCCGTCTTGAAGCCACAGGGCGAGACTTCCAAGGTTTTGAACAGGCGCGAACTCAGCTTGAACAGTATTTTTCAGTCGAACAGGGACAACTCAATAAAAATGGCGAGCAAGTGTTTGGCGTTTTTGTGGTGAAACCCAAGTAAGGAGAAAGGATGAAAGAACAATTCGCTCCTGTGCAGGCTTGGTGGCGTAGCGTAACCCCGCGTGAACAGAAAATGCTCATGGGCATGGGCGTGCTGACGGTGCTCTCTACCGCCTATTGGGGCATATGGCAGCCACTGAGTGAGCGCACCGCCCAAGCCCAAGCGCGTGTACAAACCGAGAAGCAACTCCTCAGTTGGGTGAGTGACAACGCTAATAATATTGTGACCTTACGTGCGCAAGGTGGCAGTGAAGCTCCAAGCACTCAGCCACTGAATCAGGTGATAACCAATTCGACGCGTCAGTTCAATATTGAACTGATCCGTGTACAGCCACGTGGTGAAATGATGCAGGTGTGGATTCAGCCATTGCCTTTCTCGCAACTGGTGGCTTGGATTGCGTATCTGCAAGAGCGCCAAGGTGTGAGTGTTGACGCGATCGATATCGACCGCGGTAAAGTCAACGGCGTCGTTGAAGTAAAACGCCTGCAACTGAAGCGTGGAGGCTGATATGAAGCGTACCGTTGGGTATGGTCTCTTATTTGCTACGGTGTTAATCACCAGTGTGGTCGTGCATTTGCCTGCGCAAGTGGTGCTCAAGCCTTTACCTCTGCCTGAAGGCTTAGAGCTGAATGGTGTTGAAGGTACGCTGTGGCAAGGTAAAAGTGCTCAAGTACGCTGGCAGGGCATGAATTTAGGCGATCTGAATTGGGATTTGCATCTGTCTGCTCTATTGATGGCTCAGTTAGAAGCCGATGTTCGTTTTGGGCGTGGTAGTAACATGCAACTGCGTGGCAAAGGCGTACTCGGCATGGGAATCAATGGCCCGTATGCACAGAATTTCCTTCTTTCGTTGCCAGCCTCGCAAGCCGTACCTTGGTTGCCGCTGCCTTTCCCTTTAATGGCGCAGGGGCAACTGGAACTTACCGTACAACAATATCGCTTTGATGACCCTTATTGCCAACAAGCCACAGGCAATTTGGTGTGGTCTGCTGCACAGGTGGAATCACCACTCGGGGCGTTGGATCTCGGCACTGTGGTGTCGGATTTTTCTTGCCAAGAGAGTGTGCTGAATTTGCAAGGTGGGCAGAAAACTGCGCAGGTGAGCAGCGAGTTTACCTTGAACTTGCAGCCGGATAGTCGTTACCAAGCGCAAGCGTGGTTTAAACCAGAAGCGGGCTTTCCAGAGAGTTTAAATGAGCCGTTGAAATGGTTACCACAGCCAGATGGACAAGGTCGCTATCAGTTCAATCAGCAAGGTCAACTCTAGGATCATTCATTTCACGCCCGATTGGGCGTGAAATTTTATTGGCTAATCTTTGATTTTTAGGATCTCATTCCAAGGTAAATCCGCATCACCGAGCACGATGAAGTTCGGATTTTCCAAGGTTTCTCGTTCATTGTAGGAGAGGGGCGCTAATTGAGTGCTCAGGATGCGTCCTCCTGCTTCTTCGACAATGCACTGCGTTGCGGCAGTATCCCATTCACCGGTTGGGCCAAGGCGTAGATAGCAATCCACCGCACCTTCCGCCACCAAACAAGCTTTGAGCGCCGCAGAGCCGAGTGGAACTAGGTCATAATTCCATGCACTGCTTAAGCGGCTGGTGACTTTATTGATGTCTTGGCGGCGGCTGATAGCAATCGCAATCGAGCTACTCGGCAACTCGTGCTTGTGAGTCTGAATTTTTAGGCTCTGCGCCATGTCGGGAATCTTCCACGCCCCTTTGCCTGAGTAAGCGTAGTAAGTAACACCAGAAACGGGGCCATACACCACCCCCATCACCGGATGATTATTTTCCACGAGTGCAATGATGGTCGCGAAGTCGCCACTGCGTGCGATAAACTCTTGAGTGCCATCGAGCGGATCCACCAGCCAATAGCGTTGCCATTTCTCGCGAGTCGCAAGGTCGATATTGGCCTCTTCCTCGGAGAGAATAGGAATGTCTGGGGTGAGTTCGCGTAGCTGCTCGCACAAAAACTTATGTGCAGCCAAATCCGCACTGGTTACGGGCGTTGAATCACTTTTGGTGAACGCTTCGTACGATTTGTTTTGATAGATATCGAGGATGAGTTGTCCTGCTGCTCGCGCAATGCTAATCACATCGGGCAGTAGGTGAGAGAGATCCTGTGGTGTAGACATAGTGACTCCGAAGGCGCGCGATTTACGCCTGAAGAAAACGCAGGGCCAACAGTAGAGCAGTGATGCTGCGCGCTTCACAAAAATCGAGATGGGTGAGCAGATCTTCTGCTTGTGCTAAAGGCCAGCGAATGATCTCCAATGGCTCTGGCTCATCCCCCTCTAACTGTTCTGAGTATAGATCCTGTGCAACAAAAAGAACCATTTTGCTCGAAAAGTAAGAAGGGGCCAGCACCACCTCTTTGAGTGGAGTTAACTGGTGTGCACCAAAACCAATTTCTTCTTTTAACTCGCGATTAGCCGCTTGCTCGGCGGTTTCACCATGATCGACCAAGCCCTTTGGAAAGCCTAATTCGTAACGCTCAGTACCCGCAGCGTATTCACGCACCAGTAGTAGGTCACCTTGCGCGGTGATTGGCACCATCATGACAGCATGCCGGCCGCTAGGCTTCATGCGCTCGTAGGTTCTGTGTTCTCCGTTTGAAAAACGTAAATCCAAAGCTTCAATAGTAAACAGGCGCGATTGGGCGACCGTTTCACGCTCCAGAATTTCTGGTAAAGATTTGGATGGCATACGCGGCTCCCGAGCAAAAAAAGTTTTCTTAATATATGAGAAATAATCGCAGTTTGAAATGCTCAATATGCAGACACCAATAAAAAAGCTGATGTGGAGACATCAGCTTCAAATAGGAAGTCTATGCAGACTAAGTGCTTAGTAGTAAGAGTGCTCACCACGATCGTGCTCGGTGGAGTCACGTACCGCAGTCAGTTCACCAGCAAATTGAGCCAGTAGCTCTTTTTCAATGCCCTCTTTAAGCGTCACATCGACCATAGAGCAACCGTTACAACCGCCACCAAATTGCACCAGAGCCACACCATCATCCGAAATGCTGATCAGACTAACATGGCCGCCATGGCCTGCCAGTTGTGGGTTGACTTGAGTTTGTAGTGCGTATTCGACACGCTCCATCAGCGAGGCATCGTCAGAAACTTTGCGCATTTTCGCGTTAGGGGCTTTCAGGGTCAGTTGTGAGCCCATTTTGTCGGTGACAAAGTCAATCACTGCCTCTTCCAAAAATGGCAGGCTGAGTTCATCAACGTAAGCTGAGAAACTACTGAAAGGGTATTCCGTATCGGTGGCTTCTACCGCTTCTGGTGGGCAGTAAGAAACGCCGCATTCAGCGTTTTGTGTACCTGGGTTTACCACGAACACACGAATATTAGTCCCTTCTGGCTGCTGTGCTAGCAGCTTAGCGAAGTGTGATTGGGCAGATTCAGTAATAGTAATTGGATTTGACACGACGAATACCTGAGTAAAAGAATAGGTTATTGCTCACCATTCTACTCCTGAGTTAGCGATGATCCAGCCCTTTTGCGTTAAAAAACGTCAACCTTGGTTGTCTTTCGGCTCGGGAGTGCGGCAGATGCAGTAAATATCGATGCTTTGTACGCCGACATCAAGCAGTAAATCACATAAATGTCGGATGGTGCTACCCGTAGTGACAACATCATCCACAATCGCTACATGTTGTTGGTTTGGTGGATGATTTAGTGTAAATGCATCACGCAAATTTTTTATTCGCTGCGCTTTGCTGAGCCCTTGTTGGTGGGGTGTGGCTCGGCGGCGTGCAAACAACAAAGGGTCATAGTGAGTATTGAGTGAGCGTGCTAACTCGCGCGCCAGCAGATCACTTTGATTGAAACCGCGTTGCCAACGTCGCCGCCAATGTAGCGGAACACTGCACAACAAAGGGGCGGGCTCGCTAATTTTTGTTGCGAGCAGATTAGCCAAGCGTGGCGCTTGCCAAAACTGGCGCTGATATTTGAGTTGATGCACCGCATCACTGAGTGGAAAGCGGTAATCACCGACACACATCAGTTTTCGCCACGGCGGAGGCTGATGCAGACACTGTCCGCACTGTTCGACTGGGGTAAGAGTCGGTAAACCGCAGCAAGCGCAGCGATAACCGTGTTCAAGCCAAGCTTGGCAGGCGGTGCAGATCCCAAACGGCGAATTTTTATCGAGCGTCAGTCTGCAGAGATGGCATTCCGGAGTCAGTAGTGGTGTGGTGGTTTTTCTGAGCCAATTGGTTAACATAGCGAGCCAAGAATCAGAGCAATTTACTCCATCTTGCCGATTGGCAGCAGTGATGAAGATGGAAATAGACGGAGAAACTGTGACCATGGCGTTGTATTGGCAAGTCAGTGGGCAAGGACAAGATTTGGTGTTGGTGCATGGCTGGGGTATGAACGGTGCCGTGTGGCAGCAAACTGCAGAAGCCTTGAGCAGCTATTTTCAAGTACATGTAGTGGACTTACCCGGTTATGGCCATAGTGCCGAGCAACATGCTGCGAGCTTGGAAGAGATCGCTCAAGCCTTGTTAGAGCATGCACCGCACAACGCGATTTGGGTAGGCTGGTCGCTAGGGGGTTTAGTCGCCACGCACATGGCGCTCCACCACCCAGACTATGTCAGCAAATTGGTGACGGTCGCTTCCTCGCCCAAATTTGCGGCGCAGGGAAACTGGCGTGGTATTCAACCGGATGTGCTGACCGCGTTTACCGATCAGCTGGTGGCCGATTTTCAGCTGACCATTGAACGTTTTATGGCGCTGCAAGCTATGGGTAGCCCAAGTGCACGCCAAGATGTGAAAGCGCTTAAACTGGCCGTGTTGTCGCGCCCTATGCCTAACCCGCAATCCTTGTTGGCGGGGCTGACTATGCTCGCCGAAGTAGATTTGCGTGACGAGCTACAACACATCAACGTGCCTATGCTGCGGCTATATGGTCGGTTGGATGGGTTAGTCCCCGCGAAAGTTGCCCGTGATTTGAACCATTTAGCGCCTTACAGTGAAGCGTTCATTTTCGACCAATCTTCTCATGCGCCGTTTATGACTGAGGCGGAGGCGTTTTGTCAGCAACTTGTCGAGTTTGCGACTCGTTAGAGGCATATCCCCTTCCTACTTGAAGCTGCAGCGGTGTTGGCTACGTTCATTCACCCCAATCACATAGCTTGTCTATGTTCATGGGGATTCACTCACTTGCCGCCTACCTGCAACTCCAAGTAGTTTGGGTATAGTGTGAATTTTGTCGCGCTGACCAAAATTTGACTTAATCATTTTCTCGACTGGTCGATAAATAGACTAACCCGGAGTGAAAGCCGAGGGTGGGCGAAGCTGAGGAGGTTTCGGCTATGCTAGTGTCACCGACCAATGTCAGTGTGCCGCTGATCGCCCCATCAGTGAACGTGCAAACGGAGCAGGCCGCACGCGACAACCGCGTTCGCGAGCCAGTGACGCCAACCGTACAACTGGCCAAATCGAACGCTGAACGTAAGATCAAAGAGGATGATAAGCGTCGCAAGCAACCATCGTGGGATCCTGCTGAGCACCCACGTTACGAAGTCGGCGGCGAAACGGAGGCGCATACCTCCCACCACGATGAACCGAAAAGTGAGCTCGAGCGATTGTTTGATCTGCTCGCTCTCGCTTCGTACAGCCAAGAACAAGGCAAAGGTTATGCGATGCGTTTTCGCTTACCTAAGCACATCATTGATGCGGCGATAACAGAAGGCAAAATGGCGCGCCGGCGTGTCGTGATCAAATACTATTATGGTCACGCAGTGGCACCCAACACACCTTCAGAGGTGATTGCAGTTTTGTAGGTGAGTTATCTCGCGCAATAAAAATCCCCACTTCGGTGGGGATCTTTTTATGCGGCCTAACGGCTACATCATGATGAAATGCGTTTATCGCTGCTATTTCTTCGCTTTAGCGAAAGCGGCAGCAAACGCACCGCCCATCGCGCCACCCAGTGTATTACCTTGCGGTTCATCACGGCGCGGCGCGCGGCGCTCTTGCCCTCCCCGTGGTGCAGCGCTGCGTTGGCTACGGTTATCTTGTCCCGGCTCATCGTTTAAGCGCATCGAAAGAGCGATACGCTTACGCTGTACATCCACTTCCATCACTTTGACTTTGACGATGTCACCGGCTTTAACCACTTCACGCGGATCCGAGATAAAGCGATCGGTCAACGCAGAAATGTGCACTAAGCCATCTTGATGGACGCCGATATCCACGAACGCGCCAAAGTTGGCGACGTTAGAGACCACGCCTTCCAACACCATGCCCACTTCCAGATCCGACACCTCATGGATGCCTTCAGCAAAGGTCGCGGTTTTGAATTCCGGACGCGGGTCACGCCCCGGTTTATCCAGCTCCTTGATGATGTCGGTGACGGTGGGTACACCAAAGTTTTCATCGGTGTAATCGACCGCGCGCAGAGTGCGCAGGAACTCGGTATTGCCAATCAGCGCTTTCAGATCTTTGCTGTTTTTCTCGGCGATAGTTTTCACTACCGGGTACGCTTCTGGGTGCACCGCTGAAGCGTCGAGCGGGTTTTTGCCATCCATAATGCGCAGGAAGCCAGCACACTGTTCGAACGCTTTAGGCCCCAAACGCGGTACTTTTTTGAGGGCGCTGCGTGACTCAAAACGACCGTTTTCATCACGATAATCGACCACGTTTTGCGCCAGTGCCGCAGAAAGTCCCGCAACGCGAGTCAGTAGCGCTGCCGAAGCGGTATTCACATCCACACCCACGGCGTTTACACAATCCTCAACAATCGCATCAAGACGTTTCGCAAGCAGGGTTTGGCTTACATCATGTTGATACTGGCCAACTCCGATCGATTTCGGGTCGATCTTCACCAGCTCCGCTAGCGGGTCTTGCAGACGACGCGCGATAGAGACTGCGCCGCGCAATGACACATCCAGATTCGGAAACTCTTTTGCCGCCAGTTCAGAAGCAGAATACACCGATGCTCCCGCTTCGCTGACCATGATCTTTTGTACTTTGAGGTTGCCGCGCTTGATCAAATCCGCCGCAAAAGCGTCAGTTTCACGCGACGCAGTACCGTTACCAATCGCAATCAGATCCACGTTGAACTTTTTCACCAGCAGAGCGATAGACTGCATGGCACGATCGTACTGATGCTGTGGTGCGTGTGGGTAAATGGTGTCGGTTGCTAGCACTTTACCGGTTGCATCAACCACGGCGACTTTGCAGCCGGTGCGCAGACCCGGATCGAGGCCCAGTGTCGCGCGAGGACCCGCCGGGGCCGCCATCAGCAGATCTTTTAAGTTGGTGGCGAAGACTTCAATCGCTTCGATTTCCGCGCGCTCTTTCATCGCGCTCATCAGTTCGGTTTCCATGTGCATGGAGATTTTGATCTTCCATGCCCAGCTGATCACCTGCTTGCGCCACGCATCGGCCGTCGCTTGACTCAAATGAATGCCGTAATGTTCAGCAATCAGAGTTTCGCAGTAGGATTGGCGAGCACTCTCTTCCAATTCAGGATCGGCATTCAGCGTCAGAGTTAAGAAGCCTTCGTTACGGCCACGTAGCATCGCTAATGCGCGATGCGAAGGTGCTTTGCTGATCGGTTCGCGGTGATCAAAGTAATCTTTAAATTTCTCGCCTGCTTGCTCCTTGCCTTCGACCACGCGCGACACAATTTCCGCGTTGCGATTGAGATGTTGGCGGATTTTTTCCAGTAGGTTGGCATCTTCCGCGATGCGTTCCATCACGATAGCGCGTGCACCATCCAGTGCGGCTTTGCTGTCGGCGACGCCTTTCTCGGCATTAATGTATTTTGCTGCTTCGCTTTCAGGGTCAGTGTTAGGCTGTGTCCACAGCGTATCGGCCAGCGGCTCAAGACCCGCTTCAATCGCGATTTGACCTTTGGTGCGGCGTTTCGGCTTGTAAGGCAGATAGAGATCTTCAAGGCGGTTTTTGCTGTCGGCACTTAAAATCGCCTGCTCCAGCTCAGGGGTGAGTTTGCCTTGTTCTTGAATCGATTTGAGGATGGTTTGGCGACGGTCATCCATCTCACGCAGATAAGCAAGACGGCTATCCAAGTTGCGCAGTTGGGTATCATCCAACCCTCCGGTTACCTCTTTACGGTAACGGGCGATAAAAGGAACGGTATTGCCATCGTCGATCAGGGTGACGGCAGCGATAACTTGCTCAGGGCGAACATTCAGTTCTTGAGCAATCTGGTGGCAGATAGCTTTGCTCATCCGTGGTGGTCTCTTTTTGACATTTTCGGTTTATATGGGGGCAGTTACGCCTGACTCCAGCTCAAAGCTCGAATGGACGAGGAGTTTGAGCCATGGATCACGCTCTGCCCGCAGCAGGCGGCTATTAATACCATGTCTACCGCTGGCTTTTGAGAGCTTTCAGTCAAATCTTTTGCCCTGACTGGCAAAGCGCGCGAAAAATCGGTACTTTTCGCGCAACCCTATTTTGTTGAGAATCCCGTGTGAAAACTAAGCTGATTACCCGAGCTGGCTATAACAAGCTCAAGCAAGAACTCGACTATTTATGGAAAGAACAACGTCCCGAGATCACCCAAAAAGTCTCTTGGGCGGCGAGCCTTGGCGATCGCTCAGAAAACGCCGATTACACTTATAACAAACGTCTGCTGCGCCAGATTGACCGTCGTGTACGCTTCCTGAGTAAGTTGCTGCCAGAGCTGAAAATCGTTGATTATTCACCGCAGCAAGAGGGCAAAGTGTTTTTCGGTGCTTGGGTGGAAATTGAAAACGAAGCCGGAGAAGTGAAGAAGTTTCGCATTGTCGGCCCCGAAGAGATTTACGGCGATGCCAAAGATTACATCTCGATTGATTCCCCGATGGCGCGTGCGCTACTCAAAAAGCAAGTGGATGAAGAGTTTCAGGTGCACACCCCAACGGGCATGAAAGAGTGGTTTATCAATTCGATTGAGTACGAGAAAGGGGAGTGATTCCCCTTTTTCTTTTGTGTGCTGAGAGGTTAAAGGCGTAATTAACGCTTTTCCAGACTCAGTAGGTAGTTACGTAAGTTCACTCCGCGATTGGTGATGCCCAGCTTATTACGCAGACTATTGCGATGATTTTCGACCGTTTTCCGCGCCACATTGAGCGTGCTGGCGATCTCTTGGCTCGACATGCCACTGCGAATAAATTCAGCCACTTGCAGCTCGGATGGGGTCAAAACTTCCAGAAGACGACTGTTCATGCCGCTGTGGTCATCTAGCAAGTTTTCCATATTGGATTTGACGATTTCCAAGCACAGCTTGAGGCTGGGATCCTGCAATTGTTGCCAGCGCTTTTCGACTTCCGGCAAGTGTTTATCGCGAATTTCCTGCTGCACATGCTCTGGAAGTTGAGTTTCTCCGGCATGACTGAGCAGATTGAGTGATTCGGAAAGCTCATGGATGATCTGATAATCCTGTTCGATCGCCGAGAGCTTAGGTTCAAGAGGCTGTTTCTCTTTGGCCTCAATCTGTAGGCAGTAGATTAAAGCGTGTCCTGCATCACTCAGTTTGCACATGCTGAAGTGCAAATTGGCCACATCAAACTCCAGTGTTTCACGCTCATGGCGCAAAAAAGCACGAATTTGTGCGCTGTACATGGGGCCAACCAAGAACACCAAATCATCCAGACTTTCCAAGGTTAAGGTTGCGACAGGGTAGTTGCTGGCAACAATCTGCTCCTTGGCATCAAACGCGACAAAATAGATGTCATGCTGCGCCAACAGTTGATGATACATACTGCTGGTCAGACTCATGCGTTGTACTTCAAGGGAGCTCATAAACCGAAATAGTCTCTGTGGTGGTGAGGGGGCTTGGCAAATAATACCTATCTTTTACCTAGTCAGCATCTTTCTTTTTGCGCTTTGTGATTTTCACTCTGAGTGATCGGGGTGTGATTCCATTCATCATGCTGATACTTCGCGTCCAAACAACAAAATGCTCAATTATTACTCAGGGTTGTGATTGTTATCACTTTGTGATCGTTGCATGTCGCGATCTTGATCGCACTAAATACCTACAAAACACCTATATTAATACTCACATAATACCTAATTAAGGTGAAGGGAGATGAACAAACAAGGAATCGTTAATACCTGTCGAGTCGCGAGTATCAGTCTATTAATGGCGTTAAGCAGCAATGCGATGGCTGTGACAGAAACCAAAGGCCCGATGGGGGAGGCCGCAACGCCGTATACCGATGTGGTGTTATCGACTGAACAAGAGCAGCAAGTGCGCGCGGCAGGTTATACCGCTGCGATTTTGATGCACAGCACGTCGGATTGGTCGAACGCTCTGATTGAAGGTGCTAAGGACAAGTTCTCCGATCTCAACATTAAAGTCGTGGCGGTGACCGATGCGGAATTTAATGCCAACAAACAAAAAACCGATGTAGAAACCACGATGGCCATGAAGCCCGATATTTTGATCTCCTTAGTGGTGGATCCGGTATCCGGTGCTGCGGCATTTCGTCCGGCGGTGGAACAAGGTAGTAAGTTGGTGTTGATCAGTAACCTGCCGAGTGGTTTTGAGCATGGCAAAGATTACGCCGGTATCGTGACCGACGATTTATCACAGATGGGCAAAATCGCAGCGGATCTCATCGCGGATGCAGTGGATGAAAAAGGCAAAGTCGGTTTTATCTACCACGAAGCTAACTACTACGTGACCAATCAACGTGATGAAGCGGCATTGGCTAATTTGCAACAGAGCTACCCGAACATCGAAGTGGTCGCAAAACGCGGCATTGCTAACGCCAACGACGGCGAAGTCATCGCCTCGGCCATGATTACTCAATATCCTGACATTAAAGCTATTTATGCCCCTTGGGACAGCATTGCTGAAGGTGTGGTCGCGGCGACTCGTGCTGCGGGTCGTAAAGACATCAAAGTGATCACCATGGATCTAGGCGCAGCGAATGCGTTGGACATGGCTAAGCAACGTAATGTGGCGGGCATTGTGACTGACTTGCCTTATGACTTAGGCCAAACGTTGGCGCGAATGGGTGCATTAGCAAAACTCGAACAACCCACACCACCGTTTGTGACCGTGGGAGCCAGTGCGGTAACGCGTGACAACTTGTTGGAGGCTTGGCCGCAGGCTCTGCGTCGTCCTGCGCCAGAAGCGGTGCAAAAAGCGTTGAAGCAGTAAGTGTACAAGCGGTCTGCCAGATGGCTGGCAGACCGAGTTTGACTCAAGACAGGGAGAGTCGATGTGAGCAATGCAATTGAAGCCCGCGGCGTCAAAAAAGGGTTTGATGGTACTCCGGTTTTGAAAGGTGTCGATTTCACCTTAAAACAGGGGGAAGTCCATGCGCTGGTGGGACAAAACGGAGCTGGGAAATCCACCTTAGTGAAGCTGATTAATGGTTTCCATGCTCGTGATGGTGGTGAAATTCGTCTCTTTGGACAAGCGGTAACCTTTTCATCGCCCAAAGCGGCGCAAGCGGCGGGGATTGCGATGGTCTATCAGGATCTCAGCCTCGTCCCGACGTTGAGCATCGCCGACAACATTTTTCTGAACCATCCAACCGCTCGCCGCAGCCTGATTTCTAACCGTGCTCGTGAGCGCCAATCCAAACCGCTGTTAGAGCTGTTGGGGCTTGAAATAGACCCGAGCCAACGAGTGGAAACATTGAGTTTGGGTGAGCAGCAATTGGTGGAAATTGCCAAGGCACTTGCGTTGGATGCCAAAATTCTCGTGCTCGATGAACCTACCGCTTCACTGTCTAACAATGAAATTAATGAGCTGTTTCGAGTGATCGAAAAACTCAAAGCGAGTGGGATCAGCATCATCTACATCACGCACTATTTGGCGGATATTCTGCGGATTTGCGATGCAGTGACTGTGTTGCGTGATGGCTATAGCGTATTGGAAACGCCTACATCAAAAACATCCGTCGATGCTTTGGTGGAAGCCATGTTGGGCAACAAAAGTGATACCCAAATTGAGTGGCAGCGCCCGGCGATTGATGGCCAAAAAACACCACTCCTTGAGCTGCGTGATGTGACCACCGAAGAATTAGATGCGATTTCGCTCAAAGTGATGCCGGGACAAGTCGTGGGCTTGGCGGGCTTGCTCGGCAGTGGTCGCACGGAAATTTTGCAAGCTATCTACGGTTTAACTCCTTTAGTGAAGGGCGAAGTGCTGGTGGAGGGAAAACCAGTTCAGATCCGTTCCCCGCGGGATGCGATTGAAAATGGCATCAATATGGTGCCGGAAGAGCGACGCTCTCAAGGATTAGTGCTCGATTTTTCTGTGTTCGATAACCTACTGATGGCCTCTTTTGATCGCATCTCCCACTCCTTGGTGATTGATAAACATCAAGGGCAAGACATTGTGGATACCGCGATTCGTCGCTTAGGCGTGAAAACCTCCGGTGCCTCGCAGGCGGTACGTTATCTCTCAGGGGGCAACCAGCAGAAAGTGGTGATTGGGAAGTGTTTATCCACTCAAGCCAAAGTGCTGTTGCTTGATGACCCGACATTTGGCATCGACATCAATGCCAAATACGAAATTATGAAAATCGTGAACCAGTATGTGCAACAAGGCAATGGAGTGATTTTTGTCTCCAGTGAATACGCCGAAGTGGGCAGTTTTTGCGATGTGATTTATGTAGTGAATAAAGGCCGGATTGTGAAGCAAATCCAGGGACAACGAATGACAGAAGAGGAGTTGCTGGCGGCCGTCCAGTAATAAGGAAATCAGCTATGAGCGAAAAAACCATTCCCAAACCAACGCCAAAGGCAAAGCCGATTCAGTGGCGCGACTATATTATCTACTTTGTGTTTGTCGGCATCTTCATCTTCTTCTCGGTGATGTTGCACGATAAAGGCTTTTTGAGTTCGGTGAACTTAATGAACATCGCACGTCAAACGGCCACTATCGCAATCATGGCGGTGGGGATGACTTTTGTCCTCAGCGCGGCAGAAATTGATCTCTCCTTTGGTGCAACAGTGGCCTTGGCGGCCATCGTCTCCGCGCTGACCTTGCAAGAAACCGACAGCATTTTAATGGCGGTTTCGGCTGCGTTACTGGTTGGCACTATGATTGGTTTTATCAATGGCATTTTTGTCACTCAAGTTGGCATTCCGTCTTTTCTCGTCACGTTAGGTACCACCGGCATCATCACGGGGATTGCTCGTTGGTCTACGTCTTTGCAATCCATCCCGATTGATAACGACACTTACGCTTTCATTTTCGGTTCTGGTGATATCGGCCCCTTCTCGGTGTTGTTTATCTGGACGTTATTGGTTGCGGCAGTGGGCGCTTTTGTGCTGCGTAATACCACTTTTGGCAAGCATGTGCTGGCAACGGGCGGTAATAAAGTCTCGGCCATGTATTCAGGGATCAACGTCAATCGCATCAAGCTGTATGTGCTGATGCTCAACGGCTTTCTCGCTGCATTAGCGGGCATTCTTTATTCCGGTCGTCTTTACAGCGCTCGTTACACCTTGGGTGAGAGTGACCTGATGCTGGTGATAGCCGCAGTCATTATCGGTGGAACCAGCTTGTTTGGCGGTAAAGGGACGGTGATTGGCTCGGTGATTGGTGCGCTGATCATGGGCATGGTGAATAACGGATTGATCTTGATGGGGCTTAACGTTGACCAGCAATTAATCCTGCGCGGCATCATCGTCATTGTCGCCGTAACCTTCACCATGGGACAGATTCGTCAGCTGCGTAAAAAATAGCAGCACAAAAAATTAAGGAGAATAGACAATGGTAAACCAACAACAGATCACTGAGCAGATTGCCAAATGGAGCCTAAAGGAAAAAGTCGGTCAACTTTTTATCTTGGCGTTTCCCGGTAAATCGGCGCAGGCGGCGCAGCAGATGATTGCGGAATACAACCTAGGCGGCTGCTATTTAAGCCAAGATAACGCTGAAACTTTTGTGCAGGCACAAGAGCTAAACCGAGGCTTGCAACAGATCCTCGATCAACATCAGCGTTTGCCTTTGCTGCTGGGTGTCGATCAAGAAGGGGCATGGGGCGTGTTGGTGGGCGAATCCACCACGGGGCCGGGCAATTTAGCGTTAGGAGTGTCAGATCAAACAATTGGTACTGAACGCATGTATCAAGTGTTTGGTGAAGAGATGCGTGGGGCGGGTTTTAACTGCATTCTTGGTCCTTGCTGTGATGTGAACTTAAACCCCGCATCACCGATTATTGACACTCGCTCGTTTGGTGACAAGCCGGAGAAAGTCGCTCTACACTCAGCGGCCGCGGTGCGTGGGTTGCATCAAGGTGGGATCACGGCTTGTGCGAAGCATTTCCCCGGTCACGGAGATACGCATGGTGATACTCACCGTGATATTCCACGCGTGGATAAATCTTACGCAGAACTCAAACTCAATGACTTAGCGCCATTCCAAGCCGCGATTGATGCGGGTGTGGATCTGGTGATGACCAGTCATATTCTCTACCCACAGTTGGATGCCAATGCGCCCGCAACCTTATCGGCGACGATTTTGCAGCAAGTGCTGCGTCAAGATATGGGCTTTGATGGCGTTATCATTTCAGACAGCATGAACATGGGCGCGATTGTAAACCACTACACGCCAGTGGATGCGGCGGTAAAAGCGGTGCAGGCGGGCATTACCATGATTATGCTCTCTGAAGAACATTACGATCACTCCGATGCTTATCTTGATAAGCAATTAGCGATGATTCATGGCGTGATCGATGCCGTTGAGCAAGGTGTGCTGGCAGAATCGGTGATTGATCAAGCCTTGGAAAAAGTGGTACGTCTCAAACTGGAAAAACTGGTGCCTATGGCACTTTATGGTGAGTGGAACACTCTTAATAATCAGAAAGTGGCGGCCGAAGTTTCTCAAGCCGCTGTGACTTGGGTGCGTGGTGGCTTAGATTTAAGTGACAAGAAACTTTACCTACTCAACGCGACGCCTTCATCCAACTATCACAATTTAATGAACCCACGCGGCATAGGCCCTAACCAAGCGCTGCCCGCATTTAGCGCTTTATGTCAGGCATTAAATGCGCTGAATGCAGACTGGCAGCCGATTACCCTTGATCAGCTTGAGCTGATCCAAAACGGGTATTTGGTGGTGGTGACCGAAAATCATCCATTACCGGGAGAGGATTTCGCTCAAACGGAAGCACAAGCCAGAGTGCAGCAGTTGATTCAGGATTTCTCCAATCTGGTGGTGCTTGCTTTGCGCAGCCCTTACGACGTATTGCAATACCCTCAAGTACAGCATTATCTGTGCGCGCACTCCGCAAGACCCGAGAGCGCGTTTGCTGCCGCCCTTGTATTGACTGGCGAAGCATTGCCAGCTCAGGGTTGTGCAGTGAGTCGCGTCGAGTAAAAATAACACAGTTATTTTGAGCTTATCAGGTTGAACGAATTACTGAAGACCACAATCTTAGTCAATCAGCTCGTTACCTAAAGCTTCGGCGGCTACTGTGTGAGGGGCGGTGGAGAGAGTGGTCAGTAAGTAGCTGTTTTTTGTACCTCGTTTGACCTGATAGAGGGTCTGATCGGTTTCATTTATCAATAAGTGGCTACTGATTTGAGTCTCACCTGAGATAAATATGCCGCCAATACTGGCGGTGACTTGCAGTTTGTTGCCGCACAGTAATCTTAATTCTTGGATGCGTTGGCTGACGCTTGCAGCGATATCTTGGCTTTGTTGTTGTGTCAGGTGAGAAAGCAACAAGGCAAACTCGTCACCGCCTAACCGATAAGCGGTACAAGGTACAGAAAAGTTATGTTGTAGAGTTGCGGCAATCCTTACTAAACAAAGGTCGCCCGCTTGATGTCCATGAGTATCGTTAAAGTGTTTGAAGTTATCCAAATCAATCATCATTAAACAGAGCCCTGCCTGTTGCTGCTGATTTTCCAATAGTAAGGCTTCGAGTTGTTGATGAAAGTGGCGTCGATTGGCTAATCCCGTCAGTGGATCGTGAGTGGCTTGGAACTCACTGCGCATTTCCGCTAATTTACGCTGAGTGATGTTGTGATGAGAAAGAACCCAATACTGATATTGCTCGATCTTCAAGGGTACAACACGCATGAGAAACCAACGCTGCTCGTTAGGACTATGGCATGGATACTCATGATAATAGCTGTCGGATTGGCCTTGGATGACGGCTTGTATGCCTTGATAAGCCTCGAAAGCTCGAGTTTCTCCGGCCTGTGAAGCTTTATAGAGAGCGTCTAAATAATTGATGTTTATCCAATCATACTGTTCATCGACACCATTATTTTGTCCAAACTCAATCCACGCACGGTTCACATCCACGATTTGACCTTGTGCATTAATTACAGCAATTTGCTCCATCAACGAGTGATAGATTGCAGTGTGTAAAGAACAGATATCCATAGTCGCCAACGTTTTATCTTATATCCCTTTACCAGCATGAAACTGGTGGGAGGAATCTCATCTAGCCTGACAACGCTTATGCTCTTTTTTGCGTATAGATTTGGTTGTCAGTATGAGTGTAGATTATTTTTTAAATAGTCATTAAAGAAATAATCTGCGGGTGAGTGAGCTTGCTAGTCAGTATCTATTCCGCTACAAAGACATAAAGATTAACAATTCTTTATGCGCGGTGAGCGGTAACGATGTTACATTTTACTCGCCCGAAGAGTCGGGAATTGAACAACAGTTAGGTGGGATCATGGTGGAAAATCATAAAGTTTTAGTGGTAGATGATGATGCGCGTTTGCGTGCGCTGCTTGAGCGTTACCTGTCAGAGCAGGGGTTTCAAGTTCGCAGCGTTGCTAACGGCGAGCAGATGGATCGTCTGCTGACGCGCGAAAACTTCCATTTGATGGTGCTTGATTTGATGTTGCCGGGTGAAGATGGCCTTTCTATCTGTCGTCGTCTGCGCAATTCCAACAACATGATCCCGATTCTGATGCTCACAGCTAAAGGTGATGAGATTGACCGCATTGTCGGCCTAGAAGTTGGCGCGGATGATTATCTGCCTAAGCCGTTTAACCCGCGTGAACTATTGGCGCGTATTAAAGCGGTGCTGCGCCGTCAAGTGATTGAAGCACCAGGAGCACCAAGTTCGGAAGAGACCATCATTGAATTTGGTGATTTCCGCCTGAACCTTGGTACCCGTGAAATGTTCCGAGGTGAAGAGGCGATGCCACTCACATCGGGTGAATTTGCCGTATTAAAAGCCTTGGTGACCAATGCCCGTGAGCCTTTGTCGCGTGATAAACTGATGAACATGGCGCGTGGCCGTGAATATTCAGCAATGGAGCGCTCGATTGACGTACAGATTTCGCGTCTGCGTCGTATGCTCGAAGTTGATCCAAGCAAACCGCGCTATATTCAAACCGTCTGGGGGCTGGGTTACGTCTTCGTCCCCGATGGTAAAGCCGCCAACTAACTTCTTTTAGGCACGCCGAGCAAGGGCGTCCTCGCTCCGCGCGTGCCCTTGCTATATCTAGGTGCCTTATGCGAATTCGCAGCTCATTTACTCAATCGATCCTGCTGTTTTTTTCTCTGCTGATCGCTAGTCAAATCTATTCCTACTACGCGGTATTCAACTACGCCTTGCTGCCGAGTTTGCAGCAGTTCAACAAAATTCTCGCCCATGAAATCAGCTTAATGCTGGATGACACCAGTAATCCTGAAGTGAGTTCGGAAATGGATGCGCTGCTGAAACGGCGCGTACTGGATCAGCTTGGGGTGACGATTCACAGTGAGAGTAGCCCCGAATCTTTGGATTTTCAGCACGCCATCAGCCTTGATTTGATGAGTGAAGAGATGAGCAGCGAGCTGGGCTCGCCCACCGAAGTGCGCATGGCGCTGGGCGAGGAGAGCTACATCCTGTGGATGAAGATCGATTCACTGCCCGGCCAGTTGCTGCGTATTCCGCTCTCTGAACTACAAGAAGAAGATTTTGCTCCGCTGTTTCGTAACAGCATCATCATGGCACTGTTAATTGTGATTGGTGGCTGGCTGTTTATTCGTTTGCAAAACCGGCCACTGATTGCGCTAGAAAAAGCCGCCAAATTGGTTGGGCGGGGGGAAACGCCCCCACATCTGCCAGAACAAGGGACGTTAGAAATCCGCTCGGTAACGCGCGCGTTTAATCGAATGTCGAAAGGCATTCAAGCTCTGGAAGAAGATCGCGCGCTGCTAATGGCGGGGATCAGTCATGATATCCGCACCCCCTTGACCCGAATTCGCTTGGCAACCGAGATGATGTCGCCAGAAGACAGCTATCTTGCTGAGAGCATCATCAGTGATACCGAAGAGTGTAACCAGATCATCAGCCAGTTTATGGATTACTTGAAACCGGTGAACCGTGAAGCGTTTGAGGCGGTAGATCTGAATGATATTGCCAGCGATGTGGCAAGCTCTGAAGGGGGCTACGAAGTGCGGATTGAAACCGATCTGCAAGCGGATCTCACGCCCGCCTTTGGTAACCCGATTGCGATTAAACGTTCACTGAGTAACTTGGTCGTGAATGCGCTGCGCTACGGCAACGGTTGGGTCAAAGTGAGTAGCGGCATGACGGCCGATAAGAAGCTAGTGTGGCTGTCAGTGGAAGACAATGGGCCGGGTATCGATCCAAGCCAAGTCAATAAAGTGTTTGAGCCTTTTACTCGTGGGGATACCGCGCGCGGCAGTGAAGGAACTGGCTTGGGGCTGGCGATTGTGAAACGGATTGTCAGCCAGCATCATGGTGCGGTGTCGGTGAGCAACCGCAGCCAAGGTGGGTTACGTGCTCAAATCAGTTTCCCAACTAAGCAGCAAAAGGGCTAACTGAAGTTAGCCCTGAATAAACTGTTAGTTTGATTCTTGCGCCGTTTCGGTTACCGAAGCGGCGTTTTCATCTCGGCGCACTTCGGGCAGTAGCAGGTTAAGCAAAATTGCAGTAATGCCGCCAGCCGCGACACCTGAAGAGAATAAATTCTTAATAAATTCAGGCATAAACTGCAGAATTTCTGGTTTTTGTGCAATACCCAAACCCATCGAGAAAGACAGTGCCATGATCAGAATCGCGCGGCGATCTAAGTCGACACGAGAGATGATGCGTACGCCTGCGGCAGCAATCGTACCAAACATTACGATGGTCGCACCACCGAGTACAGGCTCTGGGATCAATTGAACAAAGCTTGCTACGCCGGGGAATAAGCCAAGCAGCACTAGCATACCCGCAATAAAGTAACCCACATAACGGCTGGCAACGCCGGTCAGCAGGATCACGCCGTTGTTTTGGCTGAACGTTGAGTTCGGGAAGCTGTTAAACACGGCGGCTAATGCGGAATTGATGCCATCCGCCAGTACGCCACCTTTGATGCGCTTCATATACACGGGGCCTTTCACGGGTTCACCAGAGACTTCGGAAGTCGCAGTTATATCACCAATCGCTTCGAGTGCGGTGATCAGGAAAATCAGCACCAGAGGGATAAACAGCGACCAGTCAAAACCTAAGCCATATTGCATCGGGATAGGCAGTGCGATGAGCTGGGTTTCCGCCAAGTTGTCGGTATTGATCATGCCCATTAGGTACGCCATCACATAACCCACCAGCATCGCAATCACAATCGAAGCCACACGTACGTAAGGGTTGTGCGCTCGGTTCAGCAGCACAATGATCGCTAATACGGTTCCAGCCAGTGCGAGTTTATCAAGGCTACCAAAAGTGCCTTCCGCCATTGCAGCGTAGCCGCCACCCATTGAAATCAAACCAACTTGTACTAGCGTCAGGCCAATCAAGGTCACCACAATCCCAGAGACCAGCGGCGTAATCACGCGTTGGGCAAATTGCAGGACGCGAGAAAGTAAAATTTCAGCGAATGAAGCGACCAAAATCGTCCCGAAAATCGCGGCCATCATGGTTTCGATGTTCGCCCCACCGGCTTTGAGCGCGAGTCCTGCACCAATAATTGGGCCTAAGAAGTTAAAGCTGGTGCCTTGAATCGAAAGCAAACCTGAGCCAATTGGGCCAAAGGTGCGGATTTGAATAAAGGATGACAAACCCGAAGCAAACAGTGACATGCTGATGATGGTGTTGGTTTGATCCGCAGGCACACCAAGGGATTGGCAAATGATCAGTGATGGCGTTATCACCGCGACAAACATCGCCAAAAGATGTTGCAAAGCGGCAAAGACAGTTTGTGGTAGAGGTGGACGATCATTGAGTTGATAGACCAGATCTGCCTTGCGCGAAGTGGATTGTGTCATAACGATTTTCCTGATGGTCAGTAACACCTTGTGCACGCTGAATGGGTGGTTAAGGTGGAGCAGAAGCCGCATCTGTGATTGCTGTTAATCAGACTCTGCTCTAGGTAGAGAGGTAAACGTTTGCGTCTACCAGAAAATGGCGGCGATTATAGAGGTTTTACTCAAGAAAGCAAACGTTTGCTCACGAGGTTTTCGATCGATTTGATGAGGATCAAAAGCTAAGCTTTGGCGTAAATATCGCGTTCGCCTAACCAACGGTCGATGATGGCTTGTGCATTCTGTGGGTAGCGCTCATGGATATGGCGTGCGATGCGTTGCACTTGCGGAACCAGTTGTTGGTCGCGTACTAGATCGGCAATTTTGAAATCGGCCAAACCGGTCTGTTTAGTGCCTAATAGCTCACCTGGGCCACGAATTTCTAAGTCGCGCTGCGCGATGACGAAGCCGTCATTGCTTTCACGCAGAACACCTAAGCGTTTTTGTGCGGTTTTGGAAAGCGGGGCATGAAACAGTAGCACACAATGACTGGCGATGGTGCCACGCCCAACACGCCCACGTAGCTGATGTAGTTGAGCCAGCCCCAAACGTTCCGGGTTTTCAATGATCATCAAGCTGGCATTGGGGACATCCACGCCCACTTCAATCACGGTGGTGGCGACGAGCAGATGTAGCTCATTATTTTTAAACGCTTGCATCACAGCTTGCTTCTCGGCCGGTTTCATCCGGCCATGCACTAAGCCAATGTTGACTTCGGGCAGTTTACGTTGCAGCTCTTCTGCCGTTTCTGCGGCCGCTTGTGCTTCCAGTACTTCGGATTCGTCAATTAAAGTACACACCCAATACGCTTGCTTGCCTTCATTGAGGCAGGCGTGACGAATGCGCTCAACAATGTCGTCGCGTTTGGTATCAGGAATTGCCACAGTTTGGATCGGAGTGCGTCCGGGTGGCAACTCATCAATCACTGAGGTTTCCAAATCGGCATAAGCCGTCATCGCCAAAGTACGCGGGATCGGAGTAGCAGTCATGATGAGCTGATGCGGATACGCGCCTTGTTTTGCGCCTTTCTCGCGCAGCTCTAAACGCTGATGCACCCCGAAGCGATGCTGCTCATCAATAATGACCAAGGCAAGATGGTCAAACGACACTTGCTCTTGAAACAGAGCATGGGTGCCAACCACCATTTTCACTTCGCCACTGGCGATGCGTGCCAGCTCCGTTTCCCGCGCTTTGCCTTTAAGCTTACCCGCGAGCCACCCCACTTGAATGCCCATCGGCTCTAGCCACTGCGCAAAATTGAGCGCGTGCTGCTCGGCCAGTAGCTCGGTAGGAGCCATCAAGGCGACTTGATAGCCATGCTCAATCGCCCGCACTGCCGCAAGCGCTGCGACTAAGGTTTTGCCTGAGCCGACATCGCCTTGCACTAAGCGCATCATTGGATGTGGTTTTTCTAAATCCGCTTCAATTTCGGCGACCACGCGCTGCTGCGCCTTAGTCGGTGAAAAGGGCAGTTGTGCCAAGAGTTGTTGTTTGAGTTGGTGGACGGGGGCCAGTGGCAAGGCCACATCTTGCTGGCCTTGGCTGCGAATCGCCAGCATCGAGAGATTCTGCGCCAGCAGCTCTTCCATGATCAGCCGAACTTGCGCCGGATGTCGCCCTTGTTCAAACAGACGTAAATCGATATCCGCCGATGGGCGATGAATGATCTTCAGCGCTTGGGCTAAGGTCATCTGCTGATCGTAAAGCCCTGACGGCAGTAATTCTTGCACAGCGGATTTTTCTAGTAGCGCCAACGCTTGGTCGGTGAGATTACGCAGGGTGAGTTGGCGTAGCCCTTCGGTGGTCGGGTAAACCGGAGTCAGGTTCGGTTCGACATCGGGTGTTTGCGCAGGGGCAAAGAATTTGTAGTCAGGATGGATGATCTCTAAGCCTTGATTACCGCGTTTGATCTCCCCATAAGCATGCACAAATTTGCCTTCCGCAAAGTTGTTTTTCATCGCCGCCGTGAAGTTAAAAAAACGCAGTGTCAGCGTGCCGTTGCCATCACTGATTTTCACGGTGAGCATTTTGCGTTTGCCAAACAGGGTATCCACCGCCATCACTTTACCTTGCACCGCAGCCCATAAACCGTGGTGCAGTTGGACTATCGGATAAACGCGAGTGCGATCTTCATAACGCAGCGGAAGATGAAACAGCAGATCCTGCACGGTGTGCAAGCCGACTTTCTCCAGTTTTTCGGCGACTTTGGCCCCGACACCGGAGAGTTCACAAAGAGGAACGGCTGAGAGGAGTTGTGACATGCGCGTTTGATCTAACCATTTGACTTAACGGCTATTCAAACATCGAGCTGTGTTTTTGTACAGGAAAAATTGCCCAAGAGAGGCATGAAACGCGGGTCTATCCCTCTCTTGGTGTTGATCAGTTCTTACGGCGTCGTACTTTAAGCGCGTGGGGCATGGTGCGAATTTTGCGCATGATGCCAGCTAAATGCACCCGATCTTTGGTGGTGAGCAGAACGGTGACTGTGTACAAGCGACCGTCGCGTTCTTCCGTTGACAGGCCATGAATATTTGAGCCGGTTTTGGAGATCACATTGGTCAGTTCAGCCAATGCACCTTGGCGGTTGTGCATATCGACTTTCAGCTCAGTAATGAACTCTTGATCGTAATCTTTGGTCCATTCTACAGCCATGTACTTGTCTGGCTCTTTTTGGTAGCCACGTACGTTTGGACAGGTTTCACGGTGTACTACTAAGCCGCGACCCGGTGAAACGTGAGCGATGATGTGATCGTCTGGGATCGGGTGACAACAGTTGGCAAAGGTGAGCAGAATGCCTTCTGCCCCACGGATCGGCAGTTTATTTTTATTACCATCTTGTTTGCTGGTTTCCGTCAATTCGTCGGCATTGCCAAGCAGGCGGCGAGCAATCACGATGCTCATCAGTTCACCCAAACCAATGGCGGCCAACAGGTCATCCATCGAGGCGATTTTTAGATCGCTCAAGACTTTGCTGATGTTCTCAGGTGCAATCTCGTTGATCGAATGTTCGCCTAAAGCATGGTTAAGCAGGCGACGGCCCAGAGTAATCGAGTCTTCGCGGCGCATGGTTTTCAGCACTTGGCGAATTTTGGTACGCGCGCGGGAGGTCACCACATAGTTGAGCCATGCTGCGTTCGGGCGTGCGCCTGGTGCGCTGATGATTTCTACCGTCTGACCACTTTTCAGTGACTGACTGAGCGGATACGGCGTGCGATCCACTCGCGCACCCACACAAGTATTCCCGATGTCGGTATGTACCGCGTAGGCAAAATCGACCGCAGTGGCGCCCATTGGCAGTTCAACGATACGACCTTTGGGGGTGAACACGTAAATCTCATCTGGGAACAGATCGGATTTGACGTTTTCGATAAATTCAAAGGAGTTACCCGCACTTTGCTGTAACTCAAGCAGGCTTTGCATCCAACGCTGCGCTTTAATCTGCGCAGTGGTGCCGCCTCGTTCACTATTGGCCTTGTACGACCAATGTGCCGCCACCCCTTTATCTGCCATCTGATCCATATCTTCGGTACGGATCTGCACTTCTACGGGAACACCGTGGGGGCCAACCATGGAAGTGTGCAGCGATTGATAGCCGTTGGCTTTCGGGACGGCAATGTAGTCTTTCATCCGTGCTGGGCGTGGCTTGTACAAACTATGCACCTGACCCAATACGCGATAGCAAGTATCCGCCGTGTCTACCACGATGCGAAACGCGTAAATATCCATAATGGTGTGAAAGCGCTGCTCTTTGGTTTTCATCTTGTTGTAGATGGAGAACAGGTTTTTCTCACGACCCACGACGCGAGCGGGTAAGCCGACATCTTGCAGACGACCTTCGATTTCACTGTGGATGCGTTGGATCATCTCTTTCCGGTTACCACGCGCGGCTTTCACCACCTCTTTGAGGACGCGATAACGATTCGGATAGAGTGCTTCAAAGCCTAACTCTTCGAGTTCGGTTTTGATGTTATGGATACCCAAACGATGGGCGAGGGGGGCATAAATTTCTAAGGTTTCTCGGGCAATGCGGCGTTTTTTATCCGGACGCAGTGCACCGAGTGTACGCATGTTATGCGTGCGGTCGGCCAGTTTGATCAGGATAACCCGAATATCCTGCACCATGGCCAACACCATTTTGCGAAAGTTTTCCGCCTGAGCCTCTTTGCGATCGCGAAATTTGAGCTTATCGAGCTTAGAAACCCCATCCACCAATTCGGCGACAGAGTTGCCAAAATGGGCATCTAAGTCTTCTTTGGTGACATCACAATCTTCAATCACATCATGCAGCAGTGCCGCTTGTAGTGTTTCCAAGTCGAGACGCATCTCAGCGAGGATCCGTGCCACAGCAACAGGGTGAATGATATAAGGTTCGCCGCTTGAGCGGGTTTGCCCTTCATGGGCATCTCTGGCTACCACATAAGATTGGCGCAGAGCCTCAATTTGAGGCTCTGTGAGGTATTCTTGGGCAACGTCTTTTAGACTATCGAATAGATACAAATTTCAGGCCCGGCGGGTTAAATCGCGATTGGTGATTAACGGTTGTGCATGATGCTGCTAACTGCAGCCAGCTCTGCCGCTTCTTGCTCTTGCTGTTCTTGACGCTCACGTGCATCCAGAACATCTTTCGTGATCAGCCCTTCTTCGATTTCGCGTAGAGCGATAACCGTTGGCTTATCGTTCTCTTCCGGCACTAGAGCATCTTTACCGCCAGATTGCATTTGACGAGCGCGGCGAGCCGCAACCAGAACTAGGTCGAAACGGTTGCCAATTTTTTCAACAGCGTCTTGAACTGTTACGCGTGCCATGAGAACTCCAAAATTTAGTTAACTGATAAGTTGAATGACGAGAAAGTATACAGCCTAACCTGTTGAGATTCTAGCAACGGGCTGAGCTTATAACCCACGTTGGCTTATTAATCCGCCAACAGAGCAGAAAGCATAGAGCTATATTTAGCAGCTTGCTTGTCCTGCTTCAATCTTTCTGCACGAATGATGGCTTTGAAATCCATTAACGCGACATCAAAATCATCATTAATGATGACGTAATCGTATTCGCGGTAATGGGAAATTTCTGATTTTGCCTCACCCATGCGTTTAGCAATGACCGCTTCGCTGTCTTGGCCGCGCGTATTTAAGCGGCGTTCCAGCTCTTCTTTGGAAGGCGGCAGGATAAAGATGCTTTTCGCTTCTGGCATTTGGGTGCGGATTTGACGCGCGCCTTGCCAGTCGATATCGAGAAACACATCAATCCCTTTATTGAGCGTGTTTTCAATCCATACCCGTGAAGTGCCGTAGTAGTTACCAAACACTTCAGCGTATTCGAGGAATTCTTTTTTGCCGATCAGCTCTTCAAAGTGCTCTTTTTCGACAAAATGGTAATGAACGCCATCTTGTTCACCTGGGCGCATACCACGTGTGGTATGTGAGACCGACACTTTCATTGCATAGGTTGGATTTTGCTCCAACAGGGCTGCAATTAAGCTCGATTTGCCTGCGCCACTGGGTGCAGAAACGATATAAAGAGTACCTTTGCCCATCGATTCGGTTCCACTTAGGTTGGGATTGAGTCTTTGCCTTAGCTGGCAATGATTTAAAGATAGCACTGGCTGGATCCAGATTGGATGATTTTTCAGCCAGAAAAATGGAGGCGAAGAGTAGCACGATCTACAGGATCTTCTCAAGCTCTGCTATAGCTTGCTCGCTAAAGTTGCTTGGCAAAAAGATCATGAATGAATGGGAAACGGCATCATTATTTGTTCAAGAAATACCCTTGCACCCAATAGCGTTTGGGATATAATCGCCGCCCTTGTGAATTGGCCGTTGGCCAACCACGTAAAATTTGAGCCGGAAGCGTGCTTCCAATTTGGGTTCCCTCGCCCCCAAACCAAACTAAAAAGGTACAGTATGAATCACTTTACCCCTGCGCAGCAGCGCAAAGCCCTTGGCTATCTTGTTTTGTTTCACCTCGTGATCATTGCGTCAAGCAATTATCTGGTGCAAATCCCGTTTACCATTTTCGGTTTCCACACTACGTGGGGCGCATTTACTTTTCCGTTTATCTTTTTAGCCACCGATCTCACCGTACGTATTTTTGGTGCTGGCTTAGCACGTAAAATCATTTTTTTTGTGATGCTCCCTGCATTGGCGGTCTCTTACTTGCTTTCCGTGGTGTTTTTTGAAGGCCAATATCAAGGCTTAGCACCGCTGAGTGAGTTCAATTTGTTTGTCGCGCGAATTGCGATTGCAAGCTTTATGGCGTACCTGCTTGGACAAATACTGGATGTGCACGTGTTTAACCGCTTGCGTCAAATGAAGCAGTGGTGGGTTGCGCCAACCTGTTCGACTCTGTTTGGTAATGCGCTGGATACTATCGCTTTCTTCTCGATCGCTTTCTACCAAAGCAGCGATCCATTTATGGCTGAGCATTGGACTGAAATCGCATTGGTGGACTACACTTTCAAGCTCATCATTAGCTTAGGTCTGTTTGTGCCTATGTATGGTGTATTGCTCAACTACCTGATCAAAAAGCTGACTGCGGTAAACCCAAATTTTGCGGTAGCGAGCGCTAAAGCATAGTGAAGTTTACGGCTCCAGCAACGCACTCATTTTATGAGCGCGTTACTCAGGAGAGGCGAGGAAAAAGAAAAGCCCGAGCAGTTGTCTCGGGCTTTTTGCTAGTAGAATCCCTACCATTCTTTAGCTCTGTACATTTTAAGCATTAGTGGTCGTGAGCCGCGCCCGCGCCTTTTGGATAGCGGATGGATTCCACCATTTCCTGTACATCTGCAGGGACTTCTGCAGTGAATTTGTTCACGACAATCGCTACCACAAAGTTCAAGCACATACCGAGTGTACCAATGCCTTCTGGGCTGATACCGAACCACCAGTTGGCTGGAACGCTCGCGGTTGGGTTAATGAACTTAAAGTAGATGATGTAAGCCGCGGTAAAGGTAATACCTGCCAACATACCGCTGATCGCCCCTTCTTTGTTCATCTTCTTGTAGAAGATGCCAAGAATGATGGCTGGGAAGAAGGAGGAAGCGGCTAAACCGAAGGCGAAGGCTACCACCTGAGCCACGAATCCGGGCGGGTTAATACCCAGATAACCGGCACCGACGATAGCAAGCGCTGCAGCAACCCGTGCGGCGAGCAACTCCTGTTTATCGGTCATGTTGGGTTTAAAGCCTTTCTTCAACAAGTCATGAGAAATCGCGGTTGAGATAACCAGTAGCAGACCCGCTGCGGTAGAGAGTGCTGCCGCAAGGCCACCCGCTGCCAGTAGCGCGACAACCCAGTTCGGCAGTTTAGCAATCTCAGGTGAAGCCAAAACGATGATGTCGTTATTGATGGTCATCTCGTTGCGCGCATCGCCTGAGTAGAACAAGCGTCCGTCGCCGTTCTTATCTTCCCATTTCACCAGACCTGTACTTTCCCAGTTGTGGAACCATGCTGGAGCTTCAGCTGCAGGCACACCTTGGAGATCTGGGCCGTTTAACGTATCAATCATGTTCATACGAGCAAACGCGGCAACCGCAGGTGCTGTGGTGTACAAGAAGGCGATAAACACTAACGCCCAACCTGCAGAGATACGAGCATCCGATACTTTTGGTACCGTGAAGAAACGGATAATTACGTGAGGCAGACCCGCAGTACCTACCATTAAGCCAGCACAGATGAAGAACACGTCAACCATACTCTTCGAGCCGTCGGTATAGGCAGTAAAGCCGAGTTCTTGGGTTAAACCGTCCAGCTTGGTCAGCAGATATTGATCCGTGCCTGAGAGGGTAGAACCAAAACCGATTTGTGGAATTGGGTTGCCAGTCATCATCAGTGAAGTAAAGATCGCCGGAACCAAGAAAGCGAAGATCAGTACGCAGTACTGCGCAACTTGGGTATAGGTGATGCCCTTCATGCCGCCCATAACCGCATAGAAGAACACGATTGCCATACCGATCACGATACCGACGTTGATGTCGACTTCAAGGAAGCGCGCAAACACCACGCCTACACCACGCATTTGGCCTGCAACATAGGTGAACGATACGAAAATGGCACAGAATACGGCAACCATACGCGCAGTTCTTGAGTAGTAACGATCCCCGATAAAATCAGGCACAGTAAACTTGCCGAACTTACGCAAGTAAGGGGCTAGGCAAAGTGCAAGCAGCACATAACCGCCCGTCCAACCCATTAGGTAAACGGTGCCGTCATAGCCGATAAAAGAGATGATGCCTGCCATGGAGATGAAAGAAGCGGCTGACATCCAGTCGGCAGCGGTCGCCATGCCGTTGGCGACAGGGTGTACACCACCGCCCGCGACATAGAATTCACTAGTCGATCCCGCACGCGCCCAAATCGCAATACCGATATAGAGCGCAAAAGTGATGCCGACCAGAATAAACGTCCAGGTTTGAATATCCATGTTCAGCCCCTTAGTCTTCTTGTACGTTATATTTTTTGTCGAGCGCATTCATGCGCGCAACATAGATAAAGATCAGAGCAACGAAGGTGTAGATAGAGCCTTGTTGCGCGAACCAGAAGCCGAGTTTAAACCCAGCAAATTGAATCGTGTTGAGCGCATCGACAAACAAAATTCCCGCGCCGTATGAAACTAAAAACCACACTGCAAGCAGTGAGCCCATGATCCCCAAGTTTTCCTTCCAGTAGGCTTGAGCATGTTCAGTTGATTTGAACCCCATGGCCTTCTCCTTTGTTTTGTTATCCCGTAAAAGCTGTTAACACAATGTTACGCATCTTAGGTTAGCAGCCGAATGGCAAGGGATCTGTGCAACTTTAGTCGGGGGAGAGGAGGAGAAAAATAACCTGAAATCGAGAGCTTACGAAAACGTGTTTTTATGTGGCACAGGGGTTCTGCCAGCTAGATTTTTGGGTGCATTGTCATCATAGGCTTATATTGATAGTGAGCATTATTACTCGTGATATTGCGGCATTTTTACCACCGCTTGCTGAGGATTTTATTGTTAATTAAATGTTAAATTAGCCAAAAGTATAAGAGTAAAGGGATATTCATTGGCGTTTTATCGATAAAAGCTCGGTAAAGCGTGATTTGTTTACATAAACTTTTCTCAGTGACGTCACAAATTCGTGCACAATAGACGCTCAAATGACTTGATTAAACAAGACAATCTGTTGATAGCTGATTGGGAGGGAGAGTGGACGCCGTTACGATTAACAGTTTTTTTATGATAGGTGCCTTACTAATAGGCATCAGCGTATTGCTCAGCCCGGTATCTTCCAAGTTAGGGATCCCGATTCTGTTGGTGTTTCTCGCGGTTGGAATGTTAGCGGGAGAAGATGGCATCGGACAGATTGCCTTTGATAATTATCCCGTTGCGTATTTAGTCAGTAACTTGGCTTTGGCGATTATCTTGCTTGATGGCGGGATGCGTACTCGAGTGGCGAGTTTTCGGGTCGCATTTTGGCCTTCTGTATCACTGGCGACTTTAGGTGTTGCCGTGACCACCTTGCTGACTGGTTTACTCGCGATGTGGTTGTTTAATCTGAGCCTGTTACAAGGCGTATTAGTGGGGGCTATTGTTGGCTCGACGGATGCGGCGGCGGTATTTTCTCTGCTCAAAGGGCGCAGCCTCAATGAACGGGTTGGCGCAACCTTAGAAATTGAATCGGGTACCAACGACCCGATGGCGGTGTTTTTGACCGTCACCTTGATTGCGATACTCAGTAGTGCCGAAGCTAACTTAAGTGCGGGCTTTTTATTGCTCAGTTTTGTGCAGCAGTTTGGCGTGGGGGCGCTGCTAGGGTTGGCTGGAGGCTGGATTTTATGGTGGCTAATCAATCGCAACCAACTGCCGGAAGGCTTGTACTCGATTCTGGCGGTGAGTGGCGGTTTGATGATTTTTGCCCTCTCTAATGCGTTGGGTGGCAGTGGCATTCTTTCGATCTATCTGGCGGGTTTATTGCTGGGCAACCGCCCAACCCGAAGTCGGCACGCGATCCTCAATGTGCTTGATGGTATGACTTGGCTGGCGCAAATTGGCATGTTCTTGGTGCTTGGCCTGTTAGTGACCCCGTCTGAGCTCATGGAGATTGCGGTTCCTGGTTTAGCGCTAGCGGTGGGGATGATCCTCTTCGCTCGCCCGATAGCGGTATGGATTGGCCTTGCGCCGTTTAAAAGTTTTACCGCGCGTGAGAAATGGTTTGTCTCTTGGGTTGGCTTACGTGGTGCTGTGCCGATCATCCTTGCGGTGTTCCCAATGATGGCGGGTTTGCCCAACGCTCAGCTTTACTTCAACCTCGCATTCTTCGTGGTCATGGTGTCATTGGTGGTGCAGGGCGGAACGCTGACCAAGGCGATGGCTCTCGCCAAAGTTGAACTGCCACCCAAACCGGAGCCCATTTCGCGCACGGGCGTGGAAATTTACCCGACCAGTGAGTGGGAGCTGTTTATCTATAAACTCAAAGCCGACAAATGGTGTATTGGTGAGCCGCTGCGCAATCTGTTTATGCCTGAAGGTACGCGGATTGCCGCCGTATTTCGGGATAATCAACTGCTGCACCCTTCGGGCAGTACCGAATTGTGTGAAGGCGATACCTTGTGTGTGATGGCGCAAGAGCGCGATCTTGAGCCGTTGAGTCGCCTATTCAGTGAAGCGCCAGAAAAAGCATCATTAGTTCGCTTCTTTGGTGACTTCTTCTTAGATATTGAGGCGAAACTGCAAGATGTGGCTTTGTTGTATGGCCTAGATTTAGGCGAGCTCACCGCAGAAGCGACACTGAAAGATTTGGTGCTAGAGCATTTAGGTGAAACGCCGGTTTTAGGTGACTACTTTGAATGGCACGGTTTGCAATGGGTAGTGGCAGACGTAGTGGATTGGAAAGTGACCAAAATCGGTTTGCGTTTGCCTCCAGAGGAAGAGTTACAGGAAAGTGCAGAGTAAATATCCCCTTGCTACTTGAGGTTGCAGGGGTGTGCTCACCGCCGACCCGCAACGCTAAGAAGTTTGGGTAGAGCGCGAGTAACAAGAAATGAGCGAGTGGATCACTCGCTCATTTCTTTTAGTAAGATCACCGCTTGAGTGCGGTTTTTTACCCCAAGTTTGCGGAAAATCGCCGTCATATGCGCTTTGATGGTCGCTTCCGACACATTCAATTCATAAGCAATCTGCTTGTTGAGCAAACCATCGGACAGCATTCCCAGTACCTTGTATTGCTGCGGGGTGAGCGCCGCCACTTTTTCTGCTAAGTCGTTACCTACAAATCCTTCTACCAATAAATGGGCGGGGAAATAAGGCTCGCCGTTGAGTACCTGATTCAGTGCGGCAATCAGGCTGCGCATATCGCTCGATTTTGGAATAAAGCCGAATGCGCCGTGGCTTTTCACCTGAGAAACGACACTGGGTTCTTCGCTGGCGGAGATCACTACGATGGGCAAATCTGGGTATTCGGAGCGCAGGTGAATCAATCCTGACATGCCGTTGGCGCCGGGCATTTTGAGATCCAGCAGCAGCAGATCGGGTTCCGATTCTTTATTGAGTAGAGTTAACAAGGCATCTAGCGAATCCGCTTCCAGCAAATTCGCGCCACTGATCGCCATGTGCACCGATTGAAACAATGCATTACGAAACAGGGGATGGTCATCAGCAATGATGATGGTGTAGGTCGAGTCCATGACGTCACAACAGGTTACCAAACAGTTAAACAAATTATTGTTCGCTTTAGGTCAGCGAACAATCTTTACCCACTAAAAGTCTGAACTGTATCCCTTTTTAAATGCATAGGTTTGAATAGCGAGCACGATTCCTGTTGAGTCGCCCCATCACCGTGCGAATGGGGCTGCAACTTATAAACCCTGTTGTGTGAGATGGTCGAGAAACGGTTGCTCCGCCATAAAACCGGTAATGCGGGCATTGGGTACGGGCTCGCCTTGCGCGTTCCAAAACTCAATGGTTGGCAAACCGAGCACATTCAGCGCCTTGAGTAACTCAATATCCTGCGGCTGATTTTTAGTGACATCCGCTTGCAGTAGAACAAAGCCGCTGAGCTTGTTTTCGACTCGCTTAGCGTGAAAGGTGTATTTCTCAAACTCTTTACATGCCACGCACCAATCCGCGTAGAAATCGAGCATCACAGGTTTACCTTGCGCTTTGGCTTGTGCCAGAGCAGTTTGTAGCTCGCTTAAGTTGGCGATGCGAGTAAACGCGATCTGTTTGACCTGCTCGGTCGTTTGGGTTGGGGCAAACCAGTGGTTGAGCGCAGGTTGCGCGGAAGCCAATAACCCTAAAATCGCGATAATGCCAATCAAGCTCTGCTTCCAACCACCAAACGGGAGGCTATTTTTCACATGGTATAACCAGCCAAATGCCGCTAAACCGAGTGCCGACCACAGCACACTGGACCAAAACTCAGGCACAATGCGCTCAAGCAGAAAAATAGGCGCCGCGAGCAGTACAAAACCAAACAGGGTTTTCACCCGTTCCATCCAGTTGCCGGCTTTTGGCAGCAATTTGTTGCCAAACACCGCGACCAAAATCAGTGGAATGCCCATACCCATTGCCAGTGCATACAGAGCGATGCCGCCAGTGAGCAGATCGCCGCTTTGTGCCACATAAAGCAGTGCGCCAGAAAGTGGCGCAGTGGTGCAAGGCGAGCAGACCAAGCCTGAGATTACGCCCATAGCAAACACGCCGGGAAGGCTGCCGCCCTGTTGGGCATTACTCAGAGCATTGAGCCGAGTCTGTAGGCTGCTAGGCAGTTGTATGCTGTACAAGCCAAACATGGAAAGAGCTAAGGCGATGAACAGCACACTCAACCCAATCAGCACATAAGGGTGTTGTAGTGCTGCTTGAAACTGCAAACCAGCCGAAGCGACCACTAACCCAAGTAAGGTATAAGTGAGTGCCATGCCTTGTACGTAAATCACACTGAGCAGTAGCGCGCGGCGTTGGGTGAGCTTGGCGCCACCAAGTACGATACTGGTTAAAATTGGATACATCGGCAGCACACAAGGAGTGAAAGCGAGGCCAACCCCAAGTGCTAAAAACAGCAGTGGCGTCCACCAATTTTGCGCCAGTTTGTTGGCCAGCGAATCTTGGGCTGAAACGGGGGAAGAAATGTTCGTCGTCGGTGCAATGTTACTGGTGCTGAGCGTTTTTGAATGGTTTGAGTCAGAGGTCTGACTATTAGAGTTTCCACTAAATGGAGCGATATTGATCACTCGGGTTTCGGGTGGGTAACAAAACCCAGCCTTTGCGCAACCCTGATATTGAACGATCACCTTGGCACCGCTTTGGAAAGCCGTAAGAGGCAGCGGGACAGATAACGGTGTCGTGTAGATTTTCACATCACCAAAAAACTCATCGTGATAAGGCTCACCTTCGGTCAGTGAGTACTCACCGATCTCAAGATTTTCAGCACTGATGCTGATCCGGTCTTGATAGAGGTAGTACCCCTCTTTGACTTGCCAATCGATAAACAAGGTGGAGTCTTGCTGGAACGTATTAAACGGAAATGCTTCATCGACCGGAACAAAACGGTTTTGGTTTGAGGCAAAACTGGAAGTGTTGTTCGAGGCGTTATTACCAAACAGCGCCCAAGCGGGTTGAGTAAGCAGGGCGAGCAGCAATGAAAAGCAAAGTAACAGTGTGCGCATGGGTCAAATCGTTATCAATCATTTGGTTGTCATAGTAACCCAATCAGACCTTAGGATGCGCCAATAAGTTTCACAACAATAAAAAAGGGAGCCGAAGCTCCCAGACTTTTGCACTTTATCCTTAGATAAATAGGCTGCCGAATGCAAAGCCAAAGGCTACTGCACTGGCGATGGTGGCGACACCCGGAATAAAGAACGGATGGTTAAACACATATTTCCCAATACGCGTTGAGCCTGTGTCATCCATCTCCACCGCCGCCAACAAAGTTGGATAAGTTGGCAGTACGAACAGTGCACTGACCGCCGCAAAAGAGGCGACCGCAGTCAGAGGTGCCACACCAATTGCAAGAGCTGCAGGCATCAGTGCAACCGTTGTTGCACCTTGTGAGTAAAGCAACATAGATGCAAAGAACAGCACTAGCGCCAGCATCCATGGGTAGTCAGCCAGTAGAGTACCAGCCACTTCTTTAATGCCATCGACGTGCGCGTTAACAAATGTTGAACCAAGCCAAGCTACACCCAGTACGCAGACACAGGCTGTCATACCTGAACGGAAAGTGGAAGCGGCTGGAATTTTGGCTGCATCAATTTTGGTCAGCATCACAATACCCGCTGCGGCGGCTAGCATGAACGTCATGATGGCTTCGTTACGGCCAAGTGCAGGGTTTTCAATTAAACCTACTGAGCTTGAAATCGCCGCGGCGTAGCACACCACCAGAATGATCGCGGTGAGGAATACGTAAGTCGCGGTTTTCGCGGTTGGCAGAATTTCACGCTTTTGTGTCCCCGCCAGTTTGATCAAACCTTGTTCCAGACGCTCTTGATAAATCGGGTCGTCTTTCAGTTCGCTACCCATAAAGTTAGAAACAAACGCACCGACCATACAAGCAGCAAAGGTGGTTGGGATACAGATCGCCAGCAGCGTTAAGTAATCCACACCAAACGGCACCAACATCGCGGCAAAGGCAACGACGGCCGCAGAAATCGGTGATGCGGTAATGGCAATTTGTGAAGCCACAACAGCAATCGACAGTGGACGTGAAGGACGTACACCTTGACCTTTGGCCACTTCGGCGATCACTGGCAAGGTTGAGAATGCCGTGTGACCCGTACCCGCCATCAGCGTCATCAGGAAAGTGACAATAGGGGCATAGAAGGTGATTCTTTCCGGATGTTTACGTAGGAAGTTTTCTGCCAGTTGTACCAGCCAGTCCATGCCCCCCGCCACCTGCATCGCCGCGATAGCTGTGATGACTGACATGATGATCAAAATCACATCGACAGGAATAAAGGCTTGTTTAGTCGGTACACCAAGGATTAATGACAAGGCGATCACACCGGCACCACCGGCAAAACCAATGCCGATACCGCCAATCCGTGCGCCCAGGAAGATGAAGAGGAGAACAATAGCCAGTTCGACCCAAATCATAATGATTACCTCATGTTAAAGATGAAAAAATTATCTCAACACTCACACTACGAGCGTTCAAATAATGTTTTCACCATCTAAGTTGAGTGCTATGAGAAAAGCCCCCAAATAAGGGGGCTTTCACAGCGCGATTACTCGTAACGTTTCGCTTTGTATTGAGGATGCATCAGGTTCTCAACAGAGAAGATGTCATCAAGCTGCTCTTCAGTGAGCAAGCCGCGCTCAAGTACTACTTCACGTACGCTCTTACCCGTTTCGGCACAGATCTTACCGACAATGTCACCTTCATGGTGGCCAATGTATGGGTTCAGATAAGTTACGATACCGATAGAGTTGAAAACGAAGTTTTCGCAGATTTCTTTGTTCACGGTGATGCCATCAATGCACTTGTCACGTAGGTTCACACACGCGTTAGTCAGCAGAGAGATAGACTCAAACATTGCTTGAGCAATCACTGGCTCCATCACGTTCAATTGCAGTTGACCTGCTTCTGCAGCGAAAGTGATTGTGTTGTCGTTACCGAACACTTTAAAGCAAACTTGGTTAACCACTTCTGGGATAACTGGGTTTACTTTCGCCGGCATAATAGAAGAACCTGCTTGTAGTTCAGGCAAGTTGATTTCGTTCAGACCTGCGCGAGGACCAGAAGAGAGCAGGCGTAGATCGTTACAGATCTTAGACATCTTCATTGCTAGACGCTTCAGAGCACCGTGCGTCATCACGTAAGCACCACAGTCAGAGGTGGCTTCGATCAGATCTTCAGCTGGTACTGTTTCTAGGCCAGTCACTTGCGCTAGATATTTTACCGCGAGTTCTTGGTAACCAGGTGCTGCGTTCAGGCCAGTACCGATCGCTGTTGCGCCCAAGTTCACTTCCAAAAGCAGTTTTGAAGTGTATTGCAGAGCACGGATCTCTTCATTCAGAGTCACAGCCCATGCGTGGAATTCTTGACCTACGGTCATCGGTACTGCGTCTTGCAACTGAGTACGACCCATTTTTAGGATGTTTTTGTACTCAACCGCTTTAAGTTCGAATGCGCCTTTCAGGTATTCAATCGCATCGATCACTTTCAGGATGCTGTTGTAAACCGCGATGCGGAAACCCGTTGGGTAAGCACAGTTGGTTGATTGGCTTTTGTTCACGTGGTCATTCGGGTTGATGAACTCGTATTGACCTTTTTCTTTGCCCATCAGCTCGAGTGCAACGTTAGCAATCACTTCGTTGGTGTTCATGTTCACCGAAGTGCCTGCACCGCCTTGGAATACATCTGACGGGAATTGATCCATGCACTTACCTGTTTCAAGAATCAAATCACACGCTTGAAGGATGTAGTTCGCCACATCTTTTGGAATTACGCCCAGCTCTTTGTTCGCCAAAGTCGCCGCTTTTTTGGTCATAATCATGCCGCGTACAAATTCAGGTACGTCAGAGATCGTAACGTTAGAGATGTTGAAGTTTTCGACAGCGCGAAGGGTATGAATACCGTAGTAAGCATCAGCAGGAACGTGACGTTGACCTAACAGATCTTCTTCAATGCGGGTAGCCGGAGTCGCTGTTTTAGGCGCTTCAGATAGGGTAGCCATATGGGGATCCTTAGATAATTATTCTGGTAAAAAACTAAATTAATAGCCATTTCTGTAATTTAAGAATCCATTCGTCAGAGTTTTTGGCTGGAAATCCGTCCTGACTTGCGAAGCACATAATACTGTAAATGCATATTAAAAATAGTAACTGGATCACCTTTTAATACAATTTGATGGAAAATTTGCTGAGAGTTTTATCTATAGCTATATAAAGAGAGAAGGCGGTATAAAAAGGATCTGATTTATGGTGAATAGTGCCGATTCAGCAAGATTGTTGTCGGACCAAGATCTACAAGGATATGTCAGCCGCATACTGGATGTAATTCCGTTGCCGATCATTATTTCTAAATCTTCCGCGCTCGGACAAGGTGAGCGTGAACATATGCATTTTAATAAAGCCTTTGTGAAAGAGCTGGGGTATTCCATTGCACAAATCCCCGATATTGCAACTTGGTTTGAAAAGGCTTACCCACAAATAGCCTATCGACAGGAGATTATTGCTCAATGGCAGAAGACGGTCGATGAGGCGCGAGCGCAAGGCGAAGATGTCGCGCAGATGCCGGCTTTGATCATGTGCGCCGATGGGGTGCAGCGCTGGTTTTCCGTCTCAGCACAAATCGAACCGGCCTGCCGTGACGATCTGCATATCATTACCTTTCGCAATATTCATGACTATAAAACCTCGATCGCTGAAGCCGAGCGTCAATCACAGATTGATCCATTGACCCAATTGAAAAATCGTCGAGGCTTTTATACTTGGTGTGAACCATTGGTACCTGAGACGCGATTGGGGATGATCATATTCGACATCGACCATTTTAAGCAGATCAACGATACCTATGGTCACCCCGCAGGAGATTATGTGCTACGCCAAATTGCGGGGTTATTGGAACAAAACTTACCCTCGCTTTCGTGTTGTGTGCGTTGGGGGGGCGAAGAGTTTTTGGTCTGCTTTGAATGCGATGAAATGGCTAATGTCATTGGCTTGGCGGAAACGATACGACGCTATGTGGAGAGTAATACCTTGATGTGGCAAGGACAGCAGATTGCTTTAACACTCAGTGCTGGGTGTACGGTGGGAGCGATGACGAGCAACAATTGGGATAATTTGTTACAAACTGCTGATCAAGCGCTGCTGTCGGCGAAACGCTTGGGGCGCAATCGGGTGATTGCCGATCGGTAAACAAAAAGTGCTCGTTGGGGTGGGTTTTATCTCAGGGTGACTTGTCAGCCATCTCGGTTGTGGTTAACGTGACCAAAACCAAGGAGGCATTGTGTTCCCGATATTATTGTTTTTATTTATTGCAGTCCCAGTGATTGAAATTGCGTTGTTCATTCAGGTTGGGGGTGTGCTCGGCCTGTGGCCAACCATCGCTTTAGTGTTGCTGACGGCGGTGATGGGTGCATCCCTAGTGCGCAGCCAAGGTTTGCAAACGTTACTGACTGTGCAACAGCGTTTGGCGCAAGGCCAACTGCCTGCACAGCAGATTTTAGAAGGGGTGATGCTTGCCGTTGCGGGCGTGCTGTTACTGACTCCCGGCTTTTTAACCGACATGATGGGCATGCTGATTTTGCTGCCAGCACCAAGGGCTTGGCTAGCCAAGTATGTCATGAGCCGTGTGGTGGTAAGCAGTCTTCACACTCGTGGGCAAAATTTTGAACAGGCGAATTCCTTCCGCGATCATTCAAACCCGAATGGCAGCACCTATGACGGTGAATTTGAGCGTAAAGACGATCAAGATCAGCACCGTTTAAAGTAAAGCTATCTCTATTAATGGCGCATTAGATTGCGCCATCAAACCCCATTTGACGCCACGCCTCAAAAGCAATAATTGCAACGGCATTGGAAAGGTTAAGGCTGCGTGCTTCCGGCATCATCGGGATGCGAATGCGCTGCTCGGCAGGCAAACTGGCAATCAGCTCGGCCGGTAAACCGCGAGTTTCTGGGCCAAACATCAGTACATCGCCTTGTTGAAATTGGGCATCTACATGGTGTTGTGTGGTTTTGGTGGTGCAAGCAAATAAGCGGAAAGTCTCGCGTTCGCGCTGTAAATAGTCGATAAACGCCGCGTAATCTTTATGGCGTGTTACACGCGCTAAGTCATGGTAATCCAACCCTGCACGACGCACTTTTTTCTCTTCCAGATCAAATCCCAATGGTTCGATCAGGTGCAAGTTTGCGCCACAGTTGGCACATAAACGAATAATGTTGCCCGTGTTGGGGGCGATTTCTGGTTCGTAGAGAGCAATATCAAACATAACCGACGTTCAGTGAATGCAAAGAAGGGGCGAGTATAGCCCCTTCTGTGGTGAGTTGCAGCGATTGGTCAATCGGGGGGCACAAAATGCTTACGCCGCCTGCAAAGGTAAAGTGAAGGACACGCGTAAGCCACCTAAACCACTGCGTGTTGCGCTGATGGTGCCGCTGTGCTGGCGAATCGCACTTTCAGTGATGGCGAGCCCTAACCCAGTACCGCCGCTGTGCCGATCTCGCGCGGTAGAAACTCGATAAAATGGGCGGAAAATGTCCGTTAATTGTTCGTCCGGTACGCCTTCTCCATCATCATCCACACTAACGGTGAGTTGGTTATCTTGCACGATAAACGCCACGTGGATTCGTTGTTGTCCATAGTGAATGGCGTTTCGCACCACATTTTCTAGTGCACTCATGAGCAGCTTCGGAGTCCCGTTGATGTTGCGTTCTGGAATCGCTTCAAAAGTCAGCGTTTTGTCCATTTGTTCTGCTTCAAACTCGGCATCTTTAAGCAGTTCTTCCCATAGGCTGCTGAGTGGCTGTACTTCACGCATCAGGTGGCTGTTGGTTTGCATGCGAGAGAGCGCGAGTAGATCACCGATCATCTGTTCCAAACGCTGTGCTTCGGTATCAATCCGTTCTAACTCGCTGCTGCTGCCTTGTTTGCGCATCGCTAATGCATTGGCCATGCGCAGGCGAGTCAACGGTGAGCGTAGTTCGTGTGAGATATCGGAGAGCAGCCGCTGTTGCCCTGAAACCATTTGATTTACGGCATCCACCATTTGGTTAAAGCTGCGACCTGCCTGCTGAAATTCAGCGGTACCGCGTTCTAATTTCGGGTCATGCACAAACTCCCCACGCGCGACGCGCTGCGCGGCTTGTGCAAGATTTTGTGCTGGCTTACTCAATGCCCAAGCGAGCCACAATAACAAGGGAGTGCTGACCAGCATGATTGCCAACAGCAGTTGGAATGGCTTATCGAATAGGCGCAACAAAAAGGGTGGCGGTTCATCCCAACGCATCCCGACGTATAGCAGTAAATCTTGTTTGGCCAACGTAATGGGAACAGGGCCCGCCAGCATATAGCGGCCATAGAGTCGTTGCTGTGGTTTTTCGATCGATTCAATGCTGGAAGAGAAGTTTTGCAGGGCTTTTAGGCGAAAATCAGCATGCTTGGAGGAAGTCAGCACATTGCCTTCCAAATCAGTCACAAAAAATTGTGGTCGGCCATCATGTTCACGCTTCGACATACCTCGACCTTCTAGCTGATAGAGAATTTTGCCTAACTCGGTGGTGTTTTGGTACTCCGATTCAAAACGTGCTTTGCTTTCTAGCAGGCGTTGGTATGCCTCTGGTGACAGATCGCGCGATTTACGTGGGTCAAGGTGTGGTAGGGTGAGTACTGCGAACAAGACCAACAGCATGGTAAACCAGAAAATCGCAAAAATTCGCCCATACAGGTTATTGAGTTTCGGTAGGCGCATCACTCCTCCTGAACCATTAAATAGCCGCGGCCACGCAAGGTTTTGATGCGGGCTTTACCATCCTGCCGCTCTGGCAGTTTTTTGCGCAGGTTAGAGACATGCATATCAATGGCGCGATCAAACGCAGCAAGGCGTTTGCCTAACACTTCTACACTGAGCATCTCTTTGGTGAGTGTTTCTCCCGGTGACTGCACAAAATGGGTCAGTAGTGCAAATTCAGTGGTGGTGAGGTCGAGCAATTGCCCCTGACAGTAGGCTTCTTGCTTGCCAGGATAGACTTGGAGATCCTGACATTCGATGACGTCTGAGTTTTTAGGGGGAAGCGCATTTTGCGTGCGACGTAAAATAGCCCGAATACGCGCCAGCAGCTCTCGATCACTAAAGGGTTTGGGGAGGTAATCATCTGCGCCCAACTCTAGGCCAATCACGCGATCGATCTCCTCGCCTTTGGCGGTCAGCATCAAAACCGGAGTTGCCCATTTTTCACGCAGGCGCTTTAAGGTCTCCATACCATTGAGCTTGGGCATCATCACATCAAGGAGGATCAGATCGACCTCATCGCTGACCGCCGCCAATCCTGCTTCACCGTCATTGGCTTCAGAAATATCAAAGCCTTCATACTGTAAAACTTCCGTTAATAGGCTGGTCAGTTCAGTGTCATCATCGATCAAAAGGATATGTGCCATAGCTGCCTCGTAGATTTGCTTAATTGCCTTCAGTTTACCGTGAAAAAAGTACCGCAGTCAGTGAGCAATCAGCTCTTTACGATTCTTTACGCTCCCTATACGTCACTTGACCTTGCAAGTCGTAATCTATGTTCAAGCGCTGCAGAACAGCCATGTAATCCATAACGTCATGTAGAGGAACGAATTATGAAACTTGCCAAAAAAATGATTTTAGCCGCCGCTATGCTTCCACTTACTTTGGGTACGACCGCTGCGTTTGCCTTTGGTGGTCATGGTTGGGATAAGGAAGGGGATGGCTCTTGTGGTGGTAAAGGCGAGCGCGGGATCTGGAAACAGCTCGATTTAACGTCGGAACAGCAGGCTCAGCTGAAAGATATGCGTGAGGCGAACCGTGAAGAAATGCGCGCTAATCGTGGACAAAATCGTGATGCGATGAAAGCACTACATTCACAAGAGCGTGCTCTGGTGTTAGCCGCCGATTTTGATCAGGCTGCCGCCGAAAACCTTGCAAAACAGATGGTGGATCAACAAGTGACTCACCGCGTAAAAATGATGGAAAAACGCCATCAAATGATGAGTATTTTGACCGCGGAGCAGAAAGCCAAATTGCAGACCCTGCAACAGGCACAAATGGATCAATGCATGATGGACGGTTCTCACGGTAAAGGTAAGCCTCGTCATCAATAAGGGCATCGCCCATTCCATCACCACAAGGTAGCCTCGCGCTGCCTTGTGGTTTTTTGCATCTCGGTTATATACTCGGGCTTCTTTAACTTAATGAATTGGTGAGGCGATGAAAAAGGAATACGCCCGTTTAGTCACCATGGCAGCATGGACGGCAACGTCAGTCGCGACGCTGCTACTGGTGGTGAAAGTGGTTGCGTGGTGGGTGACAGGTTCGGTCAGCTTATTGGCTTCCTTAATCGACTCGGTGCTGGATATTGCCGCCTCTGTGGTTAATCTCATCGTATTGCGTTTTGCTCTGCAACCTGCTGATCAGGAGCATGCTTTTGGACATGGCAAAGCGGAATCACTGGCCGCACTCGCTCAAGCCATGTTTATCTCTGGCTCCGCTTGTTTTCTGATCCTTAATGGTGTCGATCGTTTCTTCCGCCCACATGAACTGAATGCACCTGAGCTAGGCATTTATGTCAGTGCGTTGGCGATGGTGGTGACTTTTGGCTTGGTGTTATTCCAACGTCATGTGGTGAAAAAAACTGGCAGTCAGGCGATTGCGGCCGATTCACTTCACTATCAATCGGATCTACTGATGAACGCGGCAATCATGGTGGCACTAGGATTAAGCTGGTGGGGCTTTGGTCAAGCGGATGCGATATTTGCGATCGGCATCGGCCTCTATATCTTACTGAGCGCCTTTAAAATGGTGCATGATGCGGTGCAGACGCTGCTCGACCGTAAATTACCCGATGAAGAGTTGGAGCAGATCCTCGCGATCTGTCTGAGCGTAGAAGGGGTGATTGGGATGCATCAATTACGGACGCGAATGTCAGGGCCGGTAAGATTCATCCAACTTCATTTGGAATTGGATGACAACATTTCATTGCTCGAAGCGCATCATATTTCGGATCGGGTTGAGGATAAGCTGTGTGATGCCTTTAAAGGCGCGGATGTTTTGATTCATCAAGATCCCCATTCCGTGGTACTTGAGGCAGAACAGCGACAAAAATCTCAATGGTGAGGCGACAAAAGAAGTCAGTTTGGCTATCTTTTCCCCAAGTTAACAAAAAAACGCCAATCCTGACATGAATCAACACTGGGTCAGTACAAAACTGTAATACTCTTACATAAGTAGAAAACTTACAGAATTTAGTGCAAATAACAGTAGTATTCCTAATCGGGAAAGGTAACATTACGCACAGTTTTTGAATTTTTCTGTCTGGTTCCTACAAACCAGACGGCGTAGAAATTGATATTCGATTCGCAAAGTTCGAGGGTGAGCATGATTAAAAAAATCGGTGTTTTGACGAGTGGTGGCGATGCCCCAGGTATGAACGCGGCTATTCGTGGTGTAGTGCGTACGGCACTCGGCGCAGGTCTAGAAGTGTTTGGTATTTATGACGGTTACCAAGGTCTGTACGAAGATCGTATCAAGCAACTAGACCGTTCAAGCGTGTCTGACGTGATCAACCGTGGCGGTACTTTTTTAGGCTCTGCACGTTTCCCACAATTTCGCGAAGTAGAAGTTCGTGAGAAAGCGATTGAAAACCTGAAAAAACACGGCATTGAAGCGCTGGTTGTGATCGGCGGTGACGGCTCTTACATGGGGGCAAAAAAGCTGACTGAAATGGGTTTCCCATGTATCGGTCTGCCAGGCACCATCGATAACGATATCGCGGGTACCGATTACACCATCGGCTATTTGACTGCTCTGAACACGGTTATCGAAGCGATTGACCGTCTGCGTGATACTTCTTCTTCACACCAACGTATCTCTATCGTTGAAATCATGGGTCGTCACTGTGGTGACTTGACGCTGACTTCTGCGATTGCGGGTGGCTGTGAATACATCATCACGCCAGAAACAGGTCTGAATATGGAACAGTTGATCTCTAACATCAAAGACGGCATCACCAAAGGCAAAAAGCATGCGATCATCGCGCTGACTGAGCTGATGATGGATGCCAACAAGCTGGCGAAAGAGATTGAAGCGGCGACAGGTCGTGAAACGCGCGCAACCGTATTAGGCCACATCCAACGTGGTGGTAAACCAACCGCATTTGACCGCGTACTGGCATCACGCATGGGTAACTACGCAGTGCATCTATTGATGGAAGGTCACGGTGGTCGTTGTGTGGGTATCCAGAAAGAGCAACTGGTTCACCACGACATCATTGATGCGATTGAGAACATGAAGCGTCCTGTGCGTACTGATCTGTTCAAAGTGGCAGAAGAGCTGTTCTAAGCACACTCCGCTTTGTATCCAGAGACAAAAAAGACCGCCTTGGCGGTCTTTTTTATGCGCGGAAATCTTAGTTAGAGAATGATGTCTCGCACTTGTGGATCTTTGCGCTCTAAATAGTGAATGGAGCGGATGCGGCGGATCGTACGGCAGCGGCCACGGATCAGCAGCGTTTCGGTGGTCGCGATATTGCCCTTGCGGCTGATGCCATCAAGTAGATCACCCTTGGTGATGCCGGTGGCGGCAAAAATCACGTTATCACTGCGTGCCATGTCTTCCATCTTCAGCACTTTGTTTGCCTCAACACCCATTTGTTGGCAACGTTCAAGCTCTTTGGCGCCCCAAATACGGTTATCTTCCGTATCACCTTTGACTTGGTGACGAGGCAGCAGGCGACCTTGCATATCACCATCCAGTGCGCGGATCACCGCTGCAGACACCACACCTTCTGGCGCGCCGCCAATGCAGTACATCATGTCTACTTCGCTATCGGGCATACAGGTCAGAATCGAAGCTGCCACATCGCCATCCGGCACCGCAAACACACGCACGCCCATTTGTTGCATCTCGGCGATGACGTCATCGTGGCGTGGTTTGGCAAGCGTGATCACCACTAAATCGGTTAATGGTTTACCGAGTGCTTTGGCGACATTGTTTAGGTTATCTTTCAGTGGTAAATGCAGATCGATACAGCCTTTTGCACCGGGGCCGACCACCAATTTTTCCATGTACATATCAGGGGCTTTTAAGAAACTGCCTTTTTCGCCGGCCGCAAGCACGGCTAACGCGTTAGATTGTCCCATGGCGGTCATGCGAGTGCCTTCGATAGGGTCGACCGCAATATCAACCGCATCGCCCCCCAGACCGACTTGCTCGCCAATGTACAACATAGGCGCTTCATCGATCTCGCCTTCACCAATCACAATTTCACCGCTGATCTCCGTTTGGTTGAGCAGGATGCGCATCACTTCTACCGCAGCACCATCAGCGGCATTTTTATCACCACGTCCTAACCATTTATAGCCTGCGAGTGCGGCACCTTCGGTGACGCGGGAAAAAGCCATTGCTAAATCGCGTTTCATGTTTGCTTTGCTCCAAACCCAAGAGAGAAATTTTGCGCGGCATTCTACCACACTCCCAAGTAAACGTTTGCCTTTTGCGGCGATTCGCCTTTGCCTTTGATCAAAAACGCGCAAGAAAAGCCGATGTTTGCTGGTAAATGCACTTAGCCAGCGGGCGTGACGGTCAGTTAAGTTAAGCTTGCGTCAAATTGCGCGGTTTTTTTAACCGAATAGCGAAAAAGATCGAACTTAGGGCGTGTTTCTGTGCACAGGGCTGAGTAGAATGAACTCAATCAGTGAAGTCCACTTCACCTCAACCGAATCAACAAGGGTAAAACGTCATGTCTTTTGAAGTATTAGAGAAACTGGAAGCGAAAATTCAAACCGCAGTAGACACTATTGCATTGCTGCAAATGGAAGTTGAAGAGCTGAAAGAAGAAAAACAACAACTGCAAAATGAAGCACAAGAGCTGCGTGAAGCGCGTGAGGCACTTGAGCAACGTGCACAGCAAGTTCAGCAAGAGCATGCGGCATGGCAAGAACGCATCCGTAGCCTGCTAGGCAAAATGGAAGACGTGGAGTAATTCTCCTCATGAAAACGCCGACAGTGATGTCGGCGTTTTTGATCGTGGCGAGGCGTTTTCGCTTAAACTTGTGGTCGAACGCCCAAGGTGTGACATAACGCGTAAGTCATTTCGGCACGGTTGAGTGTGTAGAAGTGGAAATCTTTCACGCCTTCACGGCACAGCACGCGCACCATATCGATCGCTTGGCTTGCTCCTACCAATTGACGAGTCACCGGATCCTCATCCAACCCTTCAAACTGCTTCACCATCCAATTCGGAACTTTCACGTTGTTTTGCGCAGCAAAGCGCGACGCTTGTTTAAAGTTAGACACCGGCAAAATTCCAGGAACGATTTCTACGTCAATCCCAGCTGCAACACAGCGATCGCGAAAACGCAGGTAACTTTCGACATCAAAGAAAAACTGAGTGATAGCACGATTCGCACCCGCATCGACTTTACGTTTTAAATTGAGCAGATCCGCTTGTGCGCTTTTGGCTTCTGGGTGTACTTCGGGGAATGCTGCAACCGAAATATCAAAATCGTGACGGGATTTGAGCAGCGTCACCAGATCGGAGGCGTACATGTCTGGCTTACCGCCACCAGCAGGAATGTCACCACGCAGCGCCACAATATTCTGGATGCCATTATTCCAGTAGTCATCGGCGATCTGGATCAGCTCATCACGAGTGGCATCAATACAAGTCAGGTGTGGCGCGGCAATTAAACCGGTTTGGTCTTTGATGGCTTTAATGATCGAGTGAGTACGATCACGCTCGCCAGAGTTGGCACCATAAGTCACCGAGACAAATTTGGGTTGGAGAGTCTTCAGGCGATGAACGGAGTTCCACAGCGTCTCTTCCATTTGAGGAGAACTGGGTGGAAAAAACTCAAACGAAACATTGATGTCGGAAAGCTCTGCAATGTTTTGGTTCAATGCATCGATATGGCTAGCGTGTGTGTATCCCATCTTGTACTCCCTGTGACTGAGTGTCACTGCCTGAATCCGAATTGACGTTTAGACGTCTATATGGCTGTAGAATGTCGTGAATGCGCTTTGATGTCAACCTCACCATTATGAAGATTACTCATGTTGATCGTGAAGCAGATTCAAGCTTGAAAAAGTAATTGAGTGCTATGTGTGGTTCAAAAAGCCAATCAATAGAAGATGATACTTTTAATGCAAGAAAGTATAGAAGATCGATGCAAAAGCTCGCCATTTCGGCGAGCTTTGTTGTATAGAGAAAACCCCCAGCTAGGCTGGGGGTTCCGTAAAGCTTTCAGCTATAAGTCAGTTATAAAGCCCCTTTCAATTTGTTAAAACACTCTTGCGGTCTGGCAACTGCGAGAGTTAAACAGAAATTGAAAGGGGGTCCCAATGGGGGACGAAAAGAGCTTAGCGCACACGCGCTGGAACTGTAAATACCACATAGTCTTTGCACCGAAATATCGACGTCAGGTGTTCTACGGAGAAAAACGTAGAGCAGTGGGAGAAATATTGAGGAAACTATGTGAATGGAAAAATGTGAACATTCTTGAAGCAGAGTGCTGTTCGGATCATATCCACATGCTTTTAGAAATTCCGCCGAAAATGAGCGTTTCAGCTTTTATGGGATACTTGAAAGGTAAAAGTAGCCTAATGCTTTATGAACGATTCGGAGATTTGAAATTTAAATATCGGAATCGGGAATTTTGGTGCCGAGGGTATTATGTAGATACGGTTGGTAAAAATACGACCAAGATACAGAACTACATAAAGCATCAGTTGGAGCAGGATAAAATGGGAGAGCAATTGTCGATCCCATATGCAGGAAGCCCGTTTACGGGCCGTAATTAATCGTCATATGCAAATGTCAGATCGTAATGCGCCTGTTAGGGTGCTGCTTGTAAGAAAGCCTTATAGGCGCATATGAAAAACCTCCGGCTATGCCGGAGGATATTTTTTTTTAGGGGACTGAACGTGAGGGCTAGAGTAGGCTCGCGAGCAGATTCAAATCGGACTGAATCGCACCGGCTGTGACTTCACGCCCTGCGCCGGGGCCACGGATCACCAGTGGGTTATCACGATACCATTTGCTCTCGATGGCAAAGATGTTGTCACACGGCAGTAAGTTAGCCAGTGGATGGTCTTGCTCTAGCGCTTCAACGCCAACGCTGGCTTTGCCATTTTTCTCCAATCTTGCTACGTAGCGCAGTACCTTGCCTTGTTTCTGAGCACGGGCGAGGCGCTCAGCGAGCTGCTCGTTGAGCAGTTTGCTGTTGTCGAGAAAATCATCCAGTGATACGGAGCGTAGCTCCGCAGGGACGAGGGACTCTACTTTTACGTTGTGCGGTTCGATCTCAAGACCAGACTCACGGGCCAAGATCACCAATTTACGCATTACATCAGAGCCATCCAGATCGCAACGTGGATCGGGTTCAGTCAAACCTTGTTGCCAAGCTAAATCAACCAGTTCACTGAACGGTAAGCTGCCGTCGTATTGCTGGAACAGCCATGAAAGTGTGCCAGAGAAAATGCCCGAAAGTGCCATGATGTCATCACCACTTTCTCGTAGGTCACGCACCGTATGGTTAATTGGCAAGCCTGCGCCCACTGTGGCGTTATACAGCCAGTGGCGGCCAATTTTGTGAAAGGCATCTTTAACTTGATAGTAATAATTCCCCGCAGCAGAGCCAGCCACTTTATTGGCCGAAATGAGGTGCAAACCTTGTTCGGCAATCTCAAGATACTGCTGGGCTAGTTCTTCACTGGCTGTGACATCAATGACAACACCTTCATCGTAGCCGTCCAACGCGCCAAGCTTTTTCAGCCAGCTTTGTTCTTGATGTGGCTGTGCTTCATCTTGGAAATGAGTAGCAACTTGGTTTGGATTAATGCCTTGCTCATTAAACCAGTAGGTTTGGCTATCGACTACTGCAACCAACTCAAAATTCATGCCGTGGCGTTGCTCCAATTTCTCTTTTTGTTCAGCAAACAGTTTGAGCCAACTTGAACCGATATTGCCTTTGCCACACAGTGCAATCGCCACGCGTTTTTGGGCTTGGAATAACTGTTTGTGGATACCATTCACCAATGAATTGATTGGGGTTTGGCGCAGTATGGCGACTAAACTGAGGCTTGATTCCGAGGCGCTGATAAATTCGACCGGCAAAGCATTCAGTTGTTGGTAGAAACCATAGCAGTGGTTCGGGTTTTTGGTGACGCCGGCACCAACCGCGGCAATCAGGTCATAGCCTTCTTTGAGCTTGATTTCGGCTTCAAAAGCAGCATCTTGCAGGGCAGAAAATGCTCCGGGTGCGATTTCTGCTGTGTAAGCTAAGTGTAAGCGGTATTGATCTGGCTGCGCTTCGTAAGTCAGAGGTTGCAGTTGCACGCGCTGCAAATGCTGTAACACATCTTCTTGCAAGCGTTGGAAATCATGGTGATGGGCAAAACTTAGCTCAATTAGCAGCACATCATCGAGTGAAGTAATGATTTTCGCGCCGCGACCAGAAGCCAGTACCCGCTCAATGCGAGTAGAACCCGATTCCGGCTGGTGGCTGCAACGCAAGTGAAGCTCCATGGTGCTTTGCGCGACAGGTTGTAGTGTGCGGCTATGTAGCACGGGGGCGGCTAAGCGTGCTAGCTCATTGGCCTCATCAAGTCTCAGCAGTGGCAGTAAACAGGCATCACTGACAACGCGTGGATCGGCGCTGTACACGCCAGCCACATCACTCCAAATGGTCACGCGTGACACTTCAGCCAGTGCGCCAATCACGGTGGCAGAATAATCAGAGCCGTTACGACCGAGCAGGACAGTATCGCCCTGTTCGTTTTGTGCCATAAAACCGGTGATGACGATTCGGCGTTGGCTATGTTGTGCCAACACGGCTTTCAGTAGCGGGTAAGAGCGCGCGCGATCCACTTCCGGTTGTGTGCCCGCTTCGGCACGTAAGAATGCACGCGCATCTTGCGCGACGGCCGGTAAATCTTGCTGATTCAGTAATGCGGCAAGTAAACGAGCCGACCATTGCTCGCCATGTCCTAAAACCCAAGCGTATTGTGCGTTACTAAGAGGAGCCGTGAGCTCGCCTAACACGCTGATCTCTTGTTGCAGTTGGCTAAGTAGTGGTTCAGCCGCTTCGTTGTTGAGTAGCTTAGTAATCAATTCAGACTGATATTGGCGCAGCGCATGTAAGGTTTCATGGGCAACGCGACCATCTTTACTGAGTGCTTCGACAAAACTGATCAAACGGTTCGTGGTTTTGCCAGCCGCAGAAACCACCACCAAATCATCACTCTTGGAATAACTTTTAAGAATTTTCGCGACACGCAGATAACACTCTGGATCGGCAAGGCTACTACCACCAAATTTGTGCAGTTGACGAGCGTGAGTCATTCACTGGCCTCCTTAATACGCGGCAAGAGTTTGTTGAAAGGCTTGGTCAAGGTCGGCAATGAGATCAGAGGCATCTTCAAGACCGACGGAAAGACGCAGCAACTGTTGTGATACCCCAGCTTCAGCGAGCGCTGCTTCACCCATTGCACGATGAGTCATGGAGGCGGGGTGACAGATCAGGCTTTCTACCCCACCGAGCGATTCGGCGAGTGAGAATAGCGCCAACTTGCCCACAAAGAATTTCAGCTGCTCAAAACTACCGGCAAACTCGAAACTGAGCATCGCGCCAAAGCCCGATTGCTGTTTTTTGGCAATCTCATGACCCGGATGGTCGGGCAGACTTGGATGGTAAATTTTGCCAACCAATGATTGAGTCTGCAGATAGGCCAACATCTGCTGTGCACTCTCTTCATGCACGCGCATCCGCGCGCCCAGCGTGCGAATGCCACGCAAGGTCATGTAGCTATCAAATGGAGTGCCGGTTGAACCTAAGCAGTTACCCCACCAAGCGAGTTCTTCGGCATGTTGCTTGTGTTTACAGATCAACACGCCGCCAATCACATCCGAGTGACCATTAATGTATTTGGTGGTGGAGTGCAGCACAAAATCTGCACCTAAGGTGAGCGGCTTTTGGAATACTGGTGTCAAAAAGGTGTTATCTACAGCCACCAAAGTACCTTGTGCTTTCGCTAACTGACAAAGATGAGCGATGTCCACCACACGCACTAAAGGGTTGGATGGGGTCTCAATCAGTAACAGCTTGGGTTTGCGGGCTAAAGCTTGGGTGAGAGCCTCTTCGTTGGATTGATCCACAAACTGTACGTTGAAGTCGCCTTTTTTAGCGCGCGTGTTGAGCAAGCGATAAGTGCCGCCGTAGCAGTCGTGTGGTGCCACAATCAGATCGTTAGGGCCTAACAGCGCGGTGACCCACAAATTGATGGCCGAAGTACCGCAGTTGGTCACCACCGCACCTTCACCACATTCAAGCTCATACAGGGTTTGCTCTAATAGACCACGGTTAGGGTTGCCTGAGCGGGTGTAATCGTATTTTGGCACTTCACCAAAGGCGGGAAAACCATAGTTGGTCGAAAGATAAATCGGTGGTACAACGGCATGGTATTGAGTGTCCGATTCAATCCCGGTACGAACCGCAATGGTGGCTGGCTTGCGTGTGGTCATGGAGTTTCCTTGCTGGCTATTCTGTCCTAGAGAGCATCATCATATACCTTTCCTGCTTTAAGCTGCAGTGTCGGTTGTCGCATCGCAACTTTCCCTAACTGGGGGATGAGGTTTATCCGTTGCCCATAAATTACTCGACACTTTACTGATGTTAAATAAAGACGTCAACACTTCTAGACGTCTATATGTCTTTGCTTATGGCAGTAAATCCCGCTAAAATTAGGGCCTTTGAAATTTCGATTCGAACCACAATAACGAAGGTGCGCAATGGCAGACTGGAATGGCGAATACATCAGCCCCTATGCAGAGCATGGGAAAAAGAGCGAGTTGGTAAAAAAAATCACGGTATCCATTCCGCTAAAAGTTCTCAAAGTGCTAACGGATGAGAGAACACGCCGTCAAGTCAATAACTTACGTCACGCAACCAACAGTGAATTGCTGTGTGAGGCCTTCTTGCATGCTTATACTGGCCAGCCGCTGCCGACGGACGAAGACCTGCGTAAAGATCGCCCTGATGATATTCCTGCCGAAGCCAAACGTTTGATGACCGAAATGGGGATTGAGTTCGAATCTTACGATGAGTAGCTAGCGACATTGGCTAAGTGAAAGATTAAGCTCATAAAAAAGCCCCTCGTGCGAGGGGCTTTTTGCTATCCATGCAAACAGATTACGCCTGCATATAGTTTTCTGGCATTGGAATACGAGCCACACCCGATTCCACCGCGGCTTCCGCCACCGCACGCGCTACACGTGGCAATAAGCGTGGGTCCATTGGTTTTGGAATGATGTACTCAATACCGAAACTGAGCTTATCCACTCCCGCTGCGGCCAAAACTTCTGCCGGTACGGGCTCTTTGGCTAATTGACGAATCGCTTCTACGGCGGCGAGTTTCATCTGATCGTTGATTTCACTGGCGCGAACATCCAGCGCACCGCGGAAAATAAATGGGAAGCAGAGAACGTTATTAACTTGGTTTGGATAGTCGCTGCGACCAGTACCCATGATCATGTCATTGCGGACTTGATGGGCAATTTCCGGTTTGATTTCTGGATCGGGGTTGGAACAGGCAAACACCACTGGTTTGTCGGCCATCAGTTTGAGTGCGTCGGCTGGCAGTAGGTTCGGGCCAGAAACGCCCAAGAACAGATCGGCACCGGCAATCACATCTTCCAGCGTGCGTTTGTCGGTGTTGTTGGCAAACAGCTGTTTGTATTCGTTCAGATCATCACGGCGAGTGTGGATCACGCCTTTGCGATCCAGCATGTAGATTTTCTCACGCATTGCACCGCATTTGATCAATAGTTCCATACACGCTACCGCAGCGGCACCCGCCCCAAGACAGACGATCATACAGTCTTTCAGTTGTTTACCTTGCAGCTCTAATGCGTTGAGCATACCCGCAGCGGTCACAATCGCGGTGCCGTGTTGGTCATCGTGGAACACAGGCACATCACAACGTTCAATCAGGCGGCGTTCAATTTCAAAGCAGTCTGGCGCTTTGATGTCTTCTAAGTTGATGCCACCGAAAGTATCCGCGATGTTCGCTACCGTATCGACAAATTCATCGATGGTGCGGTGTTTGACTTCAATATCAATCGAATCCAGTCCTGCAAAGCGTTTAAACAGCAGCGCTTTCCCTTCCATGACAGGCTTGGAGGCCATTGGTCCTAAATTGCCCAGCCCCAAAATAGCGGTACCGTTAGAAATGACTGCAACGGTGTTACCTTTCGCGGTGTACTTGTACACATTTTCCACGTTTTGTGCGATTTCACGAACCGGTTCTGCTACGCCTGGGCTGTAAGCCAGCGCAAGATCGGCGGCGGAGTCTGCAGGTTTGGTCAGTGCGATACCAATTTTTCCCGCGGTTGGGTAAGCATGGTAATCGAGAGCACGTTGGCGAAACTGTTCTTCCGGTGTTGGGGTGAGGTGATTGTCATCGGACATAGGGCTGTTCTCTTATAGTTATTTATGGGAAAGGTCACAAATTCTAATGTATGTCTTGCAAGCTGCCTAGGTTAGACACTGAGCAAAGGGTACAAAAAAAGCGAAGATCTTGCTGATAAGACCAGTGAAAATGTGAAATGCGGAGAAGAAATAGCCAGAATGTGCCGCTTAAAAGCGTTTTATATGCAGATAAGTGAGTGAAGAAATGGGTATTGATAACGACGATGAATCTTGTCACTCATTTCAGAATGCGACATATGAAAAAAGGACGCCGAAGCGTCCTTTTTCAAAATCTTGCGTAAAGCAGAAATTACTTCTTCGCAGACAGTGCGCCGAAACGCTTGTTGAAGCGCTCAACACGACCACCGGTGTCAACGATACGTTGCTTACCAGAGTAGAATGGGTGGCACTTGTCACATACGTCTAGGTGCATTGAATCTTTACCTAGAGTAGAGTTGAAAACGAAAGAGTTGCCGCAAGAACAAGTTGCGTTTACTGCTTTGTATTCTGGGTGGATACCAGCTTTCATGGGATAACCTCAATTTAGGCCGTGTCGCCATCCGAATCGATTGTCGTCGGACACCACACGTAGTGTTAAAAATAACGATTTTGCATATCCAGAGAGGTCAACCCTCTAGGATGCCGTAAGGCGCGATATATTAATGAATCTCGGGGTTCGGATCAACCGATCTCGCTGATTATTTCACCAAAAGCGCAGGTCGAATTTCTGCTACGCTTCCAGTAGACTGTGATCCGTTTGATTTTTCGCTGTTTTGGACCCTGATGCGCCCCACCATTGCCCGAGTTTGCCTGCCTGTACCTCTGGATAAGTCCTTTGACTATCTGATCCCTGCTCATCTATTTCCTGTGCTGGGTGGACGTGTACAAGTGCCGTTTGGGCGGCAAACCTTGGTGGGTATCGTCCAGTCGCTCACGCATCAATCTGATTTTCCTATCGAACAGCTTAAATCACTGCAAGCGGTATTGGATGAAGTACCAGTGTGGCCAGATAAACTTCAGTCTCTGCTGCACTGGTGTAGTCAGTTTTATCATTATCCGCTCGGTGAGACTTATGCGAATGCGTTGCCCGGCGCTCTGCGCAAAGGCAAAGCCGCTGAACTGACTAGCCATAAAGAGTGGCGTTTGACCGCGCTTGGTCAAGATCAGCTCATGCTTGGTGTGAAGCGTGGTGCGGTAAAACAAGCCCAAGTTCTTCATTTGCTGCAACAGGGTGCCTTATCTCACCAAGCCTTACTTGATGAAGAGGTGAGTAGTGCAACACTCAAAGCCCTCGTGGAGAAAGGCTGGATTGAGTGTGAAGAGCGTAAGCCGATTGCACGACCTTGGCCGCAAGAGCTCGAAGCCAAAGTGGATAAACCTAAGCTCAATCAAGAACAGGCAATTGCGATCGCCGCCGTCAATAGCCACCAAGGGTTCGGCTGCTTTCTGTTGGATGGTGTGACGGGCTCTGGAAAAACCGAGGTATACCTCAACCTTATTACGCCTGTGCTAGCACGCGGCGAGCAAGCCTTGGTGTTGGTGCCTGAAATTGGTTTGACACCACAAACCATCAACCGTTTCCGTCAGCGTTTTAATGTATCAGTGGAAGTGATGCATTCGGCGCTTAATGATACCGAACGGCTCAATGCTTGGTTGGCGGCACGCGATAAAGTGGCGGGCATCGTGATTGGTACCCGCTCAGCGCTGCTCACGCCCTTTGCCAAGCTCGGCATCATTATTGTTGATGAAGAGCATGATGGCTCTTACAAACAGCAAGATAGCCTGCGTTATCACGCGCGCGATGTCGCGGTGATGCGCGCGCATTTGGAGAACATTCCGATCGTGCTTGGCTCGGCAACGCCAGCCTTAGAGACTTTGCATAATGCACTCAGCGGTAAATACCATCACTTGCAACTGACGCAGCGCGCCGGTAATGCGCTACCCACGCGTAACCACGCTCTGGATGTGAAAGGGCTGTATCTGGAAAGTGGCCTGTCTGCCCCTTTGATTGCAGAAATGCGCCGCCATTTATCGGCGGGCAATCAGGTGATGCTGTTTTTAAACCGCCGCGGTTTTTCTCCGGCGTTGATGTGTCATGAGTGTGGCTGGATTGCGGAATGCCAGCGCTGTGATGCCTATTACACCTACCATCAACATAGCAATGAAATGCGCTGCCACCATTGTGGTTCACAGCGTCCTGTTCTCCATCAATGTAAAGGGTGTGGCTCAACCCAGTTGGTAACGGTTGGCGTGGGGACTGAGCAGCTTGAAGCGCAATTGCAAAGTTTATTCCCCGAGTATCGATCGGTACGGATTGATCGTGACAGCACACGGCGTAAGGGCAGTTTGGAATCCGCATTAACTGCGATTCGCAAAGGCGAATATCAGATTCTGATTGGTACGCAAATGCTCGCGAAAGGGCATCACTTCCCCGATGTCACCTTAGTCGCGTTGTTGGATGTCGATGGTTCACTGTACAGCAGTGATTTTCGCGCTGCTGAACGTTTAGCTCAGCTGTTTATTCAAGTGGCAGGGCGGGCAGGACGAGCCAGTAAACCGGGCGAAGTGGTGTTACAAACGCATCATCCGGAGCACAGCTTGCTACAAGCCTTGCTGCACAAAGACTACCACCACTTTGCCTTAACCGCGCTAGAAGAGCGTAAACTGGCTCAACTGCCGCCTTATTCCTTCCTGAGTTTATTTCGGGCGGAAGCCAATCACAGCGGGCAAGTGGAAGACTTTCTGCGCCAAGTGCGCGAAACATTGCGCTGCAATCCTTGGTTTGACAGTGAATGTATGGTGCTAGGCCCAACGCCAGCGCCACTCGCGAAAAGAGCGGGAAAATTCCGTTGGCAACTCTTGTTGCAAACGCCTAACCGCACCTTGATGCAGAAAATTTTGCAAAGTGCGCGTCCGGCGCTGCAACAACTGCCATTAGCCAATAAAGTGCGCTGGTCGATCGATATCGATCCGCAAGATCTGAGTTAACCTATCGGCCATCAACGAAAGTCAATGTGTGTTAATTTTGTCAGCAAATTAATGCTTATTATCGTGATGGATGTCACGGTGACTATGCAAAATTTGTTAATCTCGCCGTAACTTTCTGTTCTGAATCCCTTAGACTATCGGTAAAATCTGCTCAGTGAATCGTTTTCGCTAAGCCAAACGTGATCGATCTCAGTGCTATCGACAGCATGGAAGCCTGCATTGAGAAAGGTTTAGAGCAAAACAGCATAGTCATCATAAGGGTGTGATGGGATCCCATCACCGAATCAAGACAAGAGGGTTAAAAGAAATGGCGACAATGAAGGATGTTGCCCAGCTTGCAGGTGTTTCAACCGCGACGGTGTCGCGTGCGTTGATGAATCCTGAGAAAGTTTCTTCATCGACGCGTAAGCGTGTTGAAGAGGCGGTGCTGGAAGCGGGTTACTCACCGAATTCTTTAGCGCGCAATTTGCGTCGTAATGAGTCAAAAACCATCGTTGCTATCGTGCCGGATATCTGTGATCCCTACTTTTCTGAGATCATTCGTGGGATTGAAGATGCGGCAATGGAGCACGGTTATCTGGTGTTATTGGGTGATAGTGGCCAGCAAAAGCGTCGGGAAAACTCCTTCGTTAATCTGGTGTTTACCAAACAAGCTGACGGGATGCTGCTACTTGGCACGGATTTGCCATTTGATGTGAGTAAACCTGAGCAGAAAAACCTGCCGCCAATGGTGATGGCGTGTGAATTCGCCCCCGAACTTGAGCTGCCTACCGTTCACATTGATAACCTGACTTCAGCGTTTGAAGCAGTGAACTACTTGACCCAACTGGGGCATAAGCGTGTGGCGCAGATTTCTGGCCCTCAAAATGCTGCATTGTGTCAATTCCGTCATCAAGGCTATCAACAGGCGCTACGTCGTGCTGGCATCACCATGAACCCGACTTACTGCACTTTTGGCGATTTCACTTTTGAAGCAGGGGCGAAAGCGGTGCGTCAGCTCTTATCGTTACCGGAGCAGCCTACCGCGATTTTCTGCCACAATGACACGATGGCAATCGGTGCGATTCAGGAAGCGAAGCGACTTGGTTTGCGCGTACCGCAAGATCTGTCGGTTGTCGGTTTTGATGATATTCAGTTTGCACAATACTGCGATCCGCCATTGACGACGATTTCTCAACCTCGCTATGAAATTGGCCGCCAAGCCATGCTAATGATGTTAGAACTTCTGCGTGGACATGATGTGCGTGCTGGCTCGCGTCTCTTGGAGACCAAGTTGGTCGTACGTGAGAGTGCTGCACCACCCAACAAGAAATAGATCACAGCACGAACCGAGCTTTGGGGTTATGACTCAAGCTCGGTTTATTTGTTTTCTATCGCAGCAGTGATGTCGGCAACAAGGTCAAGTTGTTTGGGTATAACTCTGTTATCTGGTCGAGATCTGCTTTAACATGTGGGCAATTTTGTTAATTTCCGAACAACAACGTGGCGAATAGAGATTATGTAAGAGGCGGTCGTAGTCCCAAGAAGCCGACCCGAAAAAAAGCAGCGCCGCGCCGTAAACCTTGGCGCAGTGGGTTAGTCGCTTTAGTGCTATTGGCAGGCTTTGGTTATGGTTTGTATCTACTCAATAACGACCCAGAACCTAAGCCGAGCAAAGCCGTTGCGACGCCATCAACCTCATCGAGCAAAACCAAACCTGCGGAAACGTTGCCACCGCCACCAACTGAAAAGTGGGATTACGTGGACACCTTGCCTAATCGTGAAATTGAAGTAGTAGCGAAAGAGCAAGCGGTGTCGGATATTCCCTACGTGATGCAATGTGGGGCGTACAAAACCGCTGAGCAAGCCGAAGCGCGTAAGCTGGATATCGCTTTCCAAGGCATCAGCAGCAATATTCGCAAAAAAGCGGACAGCAGTTGGTATCGTGTGGTGCTTGGTCCTTACAAATTTAAGCGTGATGCGGAGCGTGATAAGCACAAACTGCAGCGTGCGAAAATTGAGCCCTGTGCTATCTGGGCTGAGAAGCAGTAAATCCTCCCTAAAAGCCTGATGTTGATCAGGCTTTTTTGTTGGCAGCTTGTCAACTTTCCTCTATTGGCTTGAAATTGTTTTCCGATAGCCGCATATAAGCGTTAACTCTCCGATAAACAATAAAGAGGCCTCTTGTGACTACTATCGTATCAGTGCGTCGTAATAATAAAGTTGTCATCGCCGGTGACGGGCAGGTATCGCTAGGTAATACCGTCATGAAAGGCAATGCACGTAAAGTGCGCCGCCTATACAACAACAAAGTGCTGGCGGGTTTTGCTGGTGGAACCGCGGATGCGTTTACCCTGTTTGAGCGCTTTGAAAGTAAGTTGCAGATGCACCAAGGCCACTTAACGAAAGCGGCGGTCGAACTGGCCAAAGATTGGCGCAGCGACCGCGCATTGCGCCGGTTGGAAGCGATTTTGGCCGTTGCCGATGAAACCGCCTCGCTGATCATCACCGGTAATGGCGATGTATTGCAGCCAGAGCACGATCTGATTGCGATTGGCTCTGGTGGCAACTATGCACAAGCCGCCGCGATTGCTCTATTAGAAAACACCGAGCTTGATGCACGCACGATCGCCGAAAAAGCCCTGAATATCGCGGGTGATATCTGCGTATTTACCAACCATCATCACACTATCGAAGAACTCGAAATTCCGCAGGCAATGTTGCCGCAAGGCGCATAAGCGCAGATTAATAATCACAAGATAGTGCCTGATAAGCTGAGTGAAGGATTTGAATCATGTCTGAAATGACTCCCCGCGAAATCGTGAGCGAGCTAAATCGCCACATCATAGGTCAAGATAAAGCCAAACGTGCCGTGGCGATAGCGCTGCGCAACCGCTGGCGTCGTATGCAGCTTGAAGAGAGCTTGCGCGTTGAAGTGACCCCAAAAAATATTCTGATGATTGGCCCAACAGGCGTGGGCAAAACCGAAATTGCTCGCCGTTTAGCCAAACTAGCGAACGCGCCTTTCATTAAAGTTGAAGCGACCAAATTCACCGAAGTTGGTTATGTAGGTAAAGAAGTGGAGTCGATCATCCGCGATCTGACCGATGTTGCGGTAAAGCTAACTCACCAACAAGCGATGGAAAAAGTGAAATTCCGCGCCGAAGAGTTGGCCGAAGAGCGGGTATTGGATGTATTACTACCACCCGCGCGTGATGCATGGGGACAGGCAGAGCAGAAAGAAGAGAATTCCAGCACTACTCGCCAAGTGTTCCGCAAAAAGCTGCGTGAAGGCCAACTGAACGACAAAGAGATCGAAATCAATGTGGCAACACCACAGATGGGCGTGGAAATCATGGCGCCTCCTGGCATGGAAGAGATGACCAACCAGCTGCAGGGACTGTTCCAAAACCTCGCGGGCGACACCAAGAAAAAGCGCAAAATGAAAATCAAAGATGCGCTGAAAGCGTTGGTGGAGGAAGAAGCCGCTAAGCTAGTTAATCAAGAAGAGCTGAAAGAGCAGGCGATTTACAATGTCGAAAACAACGGCATCGTGTTTATCGATGAAATCGACAAAATCTGTAAACGCGGTGAAGTATCGGGTCCTGATGTGTCTCGTGAAGGGGTGCAGCGCGATCTGCTGCCTTTGATTGAAGGTAGTACGGTATCGACCAAGCATGGCATGGTGCGTACTGATCACATCCTATTTATTGCTTCTGGTGCATTCCAAGTAGCGAAACCGTCGGATTTGATCCCAGAATTGCAAGGCCGTTTGCCAATTCGCGTTGAGCTGGAAGCGCTGTCGAGTGATGACTTCAAACGTATTTTGACTGAGCCGAAAGCATCGCTCACCGAGCAATATGTTGCGTTGATGAAAACCGAACAAGTGGATGTGCAGTTTACCGAAGATGGCATCAAGCAAATTGCGGATGCCGCATGGCAAGTCAACGAAACCACTGAAAATATCGGTGCGCGTCGCTTACATACTGTGCTGGAGCGCTTGATGGACGAAATCTCGTTCGATGCGACTGAAAAAGCGGGGCAAGCCTTTGTGATCGATGCCGCTTACGTGAAAGCACGCTTGGGTGAGCTAGTCGAGGACGAAGATCTGAGCCGTTTCATTCTTTAGACAGATCGACTTTTTATAAATGAAAAGCCCACCCGAAATAGGTGGGCTTTTTTATCTGGGTGATTTGCGCGTATACTGACGCCATGTTGATCGTACTCTCATTATCATGAATAACTCTGTGCAAATTTGGTTGGATGCCGCGCGTCCGAAAACCTTGCCTCTGGCTTTGATCTCAATTTTAACTGGGAGCGCATTAGCGTTTTCGGCTGGACATTTTCACTGGCTTATCGCCGTATTGGCGCTACTGACCGCGACTTTGCTGCAAATTTTGTCCAATCTCGCCAACGACTATGGGGATGCGGTGAAAGGCACCGATAACCATGCTCGTTTGGGGCCGATGCGCGCGATTCAATCGGGTGCGGTGAGCTTAAGTGATATGAAGCGGGCGATGGGCATCAATGTACTGCTGACCATGGTTGCCGGCTTGGTGTTAGTGCTGTATGCCTTTGACAATTTGCAAAATATTCTGATGTTTATCGCCTTGGGCGTGCTGGCGATTCTGGCGGCGATTGCGTATACCGTAGGCAATAAACCCTATGGCTATGTTGGGCTTGGCGATTTATCCGTATTCCTGTTTTTTGGCTTGCTTGGTGTTTCAGGCAGCTTCTTTTTGCACACGGGCTACATTGAATGGAGCCTGTTATTGCCCTCATTAGGCTGCGGTTTACTGGCGGTGGCGGTACTCAACGTCAACAACATGCGCGATATTGAAAATGATGCGAAGTGCGGCAAACGTACTGTTGCGGTGCGCTTAGGACAAGTGCGTGCCAAGCAGTACCATTTTGCGCTGTTGTTTGGCGCCGTTGCGGCGTTTGCTGCTTACTTAGTGCTACAAGATAAACCGCTGTGGATCAGCTTGCCATTTCTACTTTGCCTGTCGGTGGTGACGCGTCATGGTCGAGAAGTGTGGTTTACCGAGCAGCCTGCACAAATTGCTCCGATGATGCCTGTTGTCGTGAAAACCTCGGTGATCACCAACCTTTTGTTTGTAGGAGTGATCATTGCCCAAACTCTGACAAGTTAATTTGCACTCTGTCATTGCAATGACTCAATCACTCTATATACTCGATGGAAGACTTTCGCTAAGAGAACAAAGCTATGGAATACAATACTTCAGCGCTGTGTGATATCTATCTCGACCAAGTCGATGTCGTGGAGCCAATGTTCAGCAACTTTGGCGGCTGTGCATCTTTTGCCGGTCAGATCACGACGATCAAATGTTATGAAGATAATGGCTTGATTCGTGAAACGCTTGAGCAAGATGGTCTTGGCCGTATTTTGCTGATTGATGGCGGTGGTTCGCTGCGTCGTGCATTGATTGATGCCGAGTTGGCCGCTCTAGCGGAAGAAAATGAGTGGGAAGGCATTGTGGTGTATGGCAGTGTCCGTGAAGTGGATGAATTGGAAGAGATGAGCATCGGCATTCAAGCCATCGCTTCTATTCCTGTTGGTGCAACCTCGCAAGGCATCGGTGAAGTGGACATTCCAGTTAACTTTGGCGGTGTGACTTTCCTACCTGAAGATTATCTGTATGCCGATAATACCGGCATCATCATCTCGCAAGAACCGCTGAGTGCGGATTTGGGTGAGCAAGAAGAAGAGGAAGATGAGCTGCTGTAAGCGCCCTCATTTTTCCTAACCGTTGTAAAAGCCGATGTGACTGCATCGGCTTTTGTCATTTATCGGCTTTAGTATGCTGATCCTCAATCGGGAGTAAGTTGCTGACGCCGTAATCTCAGCGCATACAAATAACCTAATAAACCGCCCAGCACGTTACCTACTGCAATACCAATAAATAAGCCTTCAATGTTGTACAGCGTGCCGCCAATCCAGGCGACAGGTAGGGTGAACACAAACAGGCGCATGAAACTCCACTGAAAGGCTTTGAGTGGCTGATGCAAGGCGTTGAGCGCTGAAACTAACATCATGACTACGCCTTGGAAGCCGTAGCTGACAGGCACGACTAACAGATAGTGCCACAGCAGATCGCGCACCGCTTGCTCTTGAGAAAACAGCGCTGCCAGTGGAATGCTCAGCGGCACCATCATGATAAACACGATGAGTTGAAACAGCAGAGAAAAGCGCAGGCTCAGAAAGAGTCCGGCAAAGCTGCGTGCTGGATTTTTCGCCCCCAGATTTTGCGCCATAAAGGGCGTGAGCGCTGAAGTGAGCGACATCAGTACCAAGATCAGAATCGACTCAATGCGCTGCGCCGCACCATACGCAGCCACCGCTGCGGTGCCGTGGCTTGAGAGCATGATCATCAGCAGTGCGCCAGAGATCGGGTTCATTGCGGTGGAAAGGGCGGCCGGAGTGCCAATTTTTAAAATCTGCTGCCAGTCATGACGTAGATGCGGTAGTGACGGTATGGCGAGCAATTTTTCACGCTTAATCAGCAGATACAGTGAGCCGATTAATGCCCCTAGCCAAGAGAAGGCGCTAGCAATCGCAGCGCCTTGAATGCCGAGCTCAGGAAATGGGCCATAGCCAAAAATCAGCAGTGGATCGAGCGCTCCATTGATAAAACCCGCTAGCATCATAATTTTGGCGGGTGTTTTGGTATCGCCAGTGGCGCGAATCGCGCTATTACCTGCCATCGGTAGCACGAGCAGTGGAATGGTGAGATACCACACCACCATGTACTCTTTGATGAGTGGGATCAGATCGTGGCTAGCACCAAGCAGTAAAAACAGTGGCTCAATGGTGAGTAAGCCGAGTGTCGAAGCGGCGGCAACCAGCAATAACGCTAGCAATAATCCATGACTAGACACGCGCGCCGCTTGTCGTCCATCGCCTTGTCCGAGCAAGCGGCCTATGCAGGTGGAAAGCCCAACTCCAATCCCCATGGTGATACAGTTGACCGCAAACGTAACCGGAAAGGTATAACTGATCGCCGCCAACGCTTGTGTCCCCAGTAGAGAAATAAAGAAAGTATCGACAAGGTTGAACATCAGAATTGCCACCAAACCGAAAATCATCGGTACGGTCATTTGCCGTAAAACGAGGGGGATGGGGGCAGAAAGCAGGCCGTGTTTATCTTGCATAGGATGGTGTGCGCGAAGGAACAAGGTGCCTAGCATACCTGAACTTAAAAACAGGGACTAGGGAAGGGGGCCTAGCGAGTGAATCGTGAGGTATTAAAAATAATAAGGCCAGCATTATGCTGGCCTTGAACGATACGTTGCGAGAGTCGCAAATTACGCTTTTTTCGCTTCTGCGGCTGCTTTCGCGATCGCGGCAAAGCCTTTCGCATCCAGTGATGCACCGCCAACCAGCGCACCGTCGATGTCTGGTTGTGCAAAGTAAGAAGCTGCGTTTTCTGGTTTCACGCTGCCGCCGTACTGGATGATCACTTGCTCTGCCACTGCAGCATCTTTCGCTGCGATCAGTGCACGGATAGATGCGTGAATACGTTGTGCGTCATCTGCGGTTGCTGCTTTACCCGTACCGATTGCCCAGATTGGTTCGTAAGCGATGATCGCGCCGTTCAGAGCTTCAACGCCGTAAGCGTCGATCACTGCGTTGATTTGACGAGCACATACTGCTTCTGTTTCGCCCGCTTCGTTTTGCGCTTCAGTTTCACCGATACAGAATACTGGCGTTAGGCCGTTTTCTTTCAGGAACGCAAATTTCTTGGCAACGAACTCGTCCGATTCTTTGTGGTAATCACGACGCTCAGAGTGACCGATGATGATATGAGAAGCACCGAAATCTTTCAGCATCGCTGGAGACATGTCACCGGTGTACGCACCGTTGTTGTGAGTATCGGTGTTTTGTGCACCTAGGATCAGCTTGTTGCCGCCTTCTTTGATCAGGCGCTCTGCCAGATCCAAATACATTGCTGGTGGAGCAATAACCACATCAACACCCGCAACACCTTCAAGTTCTGCATTCAAGCCGTTTAGCAGGTCAGTGACCATAGCTTTGCTGCCATTCAGTTTCCAGTTACCCATCACAACAGGACGACGCATAGGAATATCTCCATATCTAATCAATGTAAAAAATAAACTCGCAGGACTATAGCAGAATAAATTCGTCAGATCATGACTCGTATCATGTCTTTATTGGATCTCACTGACGCGACAAATCAGCAATCGAGTGATCTGAGTGACAGATTATTCGGTAGTAGCTCGGTTTTTGTGGTTTAACTTGTTATTACTATCCCTCTCTCTAAGTCGGAACCACTTTTATCCATCGTTAGCAAGGAACTGCCAATGCCCAATCTCGTTATGGAATACTCAAACTCAGTCGATGAACGCATCAACGTGCAAGGATTATTGGAAGATTTGCATCAAGCCGCGATTGATTCAGGACTGTTTGAAACAAGTTCGGTAAAATCTCGTGCACTGCGCTGCCACCATTGGTTGATTGGTGATGAGGGCGATAGCGTCGATTTTATTCATATCAGTTTTGAGCTGCTGGCGGGACGTAGTGCGGAGCAAAAACGTGAATTATCGCGTAAGCTAATGGAAATTTTGGCTGCGAAAGCCAGCCATGTACGCAGTTTGACCATTAATATTCGAGATATGGATACGGACTGCTTTCAAAAAGTCATCAATTGATGATCTTGTTTAGGTAAAAATCATGTCGTTACAAACACTGTTGTTTTCTTTTCAGGGGCGTATTGGGCGTCAAACCTTTTGGCTGTGGAACATTTGTTACTACGCGATGATCGCGGGGTTTGCGATTGGGTCTAATCAGTTGTTTCCCGATGTCGCTCATCTGATCTTGCCGGTTTTTCTGCTGTTGGTTTTGGTGCCGGATTTGGCGATTACCGCCAAACGGTGGCATGACCGTGATAAATCCAACTGGTGGCTACTGCTGAATGTCCCCTTGGTGATTGGTCGTATGACATTGCCAGCCGGAGAGCTAGCGGCCAGTGCGCAACCGGGCGTGATGGAAACGCTAGTGTCGTTAGTCGCACTGCTGTGTGGGGCATGGATTCTGGTGGAGTGCGGATTTCTAGCTGGGAGTGATGGCAATAACCGATTTGGCCCACAACCCCAAGGACTGAAAAAAGCGTAAGTGTATGATTGAGTTGAAGAGGAGGCGAATGCCTCCTCTTCGTTTATTCTGTGCAAGCGCGATTAACGCCAACCATCGTCCTGAACGGTTCGTGGGCGAAATGGCACAATGTCAGCAACAGCATTTTGCTGCAAATCTCCATCCAAAGCATTACGAAAGCGTACCATTTGTTGGCTGAGCTCGCGCATCAAAATGACGTTGGTGTGTACTGGGTTTTTGCACTGGCCTACGACTCGATCGATATGGCTTTGTTGCGCCCAGAGTCGATTTTGCATGGCAAGTGACGCGGAGAGAATCATCTCTTCACACATCTCTTTTTTGAACTGATCAAAAGCATCGGGATGATGTTTCGCAAGGGCTACCAACTCATCAAAAGGTGGTAATACTTGGTTATAGGGTTCGGGTAAATGAGGGGGTGTCATGTTTCGATCCTCCGCCTTTTGGCAAACTGATGCTTTTATCAACAGTTCAAGCTTAAGCGATTTTTATTGAGCTTGGCGGAACGAATGTCGAGCTTCTTATAAATAAGACAGAAGCGGTTGGAATGGTGTTTGTCACCGCCCTGAAATGAAGTAAGTACAGCGGCGTTCACCGGCAACAATGTGTTCACGACGTTCGATGTGGCAGCCTTCACCCAACAAGCGACGAAAAACATTTAACTCTGATTGGCACAGGTTTGGGCAGCGAGTCGCGGCTTTACAAATTGGGCAGTGGTTTTCGATCAAGATAAATGCTTGATCCCGGATTTCTAGCTCAGCCATGTAGCCCTCTTGCTCACGTAGCGCGACTAATGTTTCGAGCTTATCTTGTAAAGAATGGCAGTGGGTTAGGGCCTGTTGATAAGCGGCGAAAGTTTGCGCTTCACGTTCAGCGGCGACTTTGGCTAATCCTTCTTGTCCAAAAATATGCTCAACAGCATCAATCACTTGAATGGTCAGTTCACCATGACGATCGGCAAACTGATTGTGTCCTTTCGCTGTTAAAGACCAGTGACGAGTCGGGCGACCGACTTTCACTTTCACATCATAAAACGAGAGCACACCATCCTCCTCCAAACTTTGCAAATGCTGACGAGCGCCCATGGTGGTAATGCCTAGGTCTTCAGCAAGTTGTTTGGCGGTTACGGAGCCTTCACGTTTGATGGTGTGAAGAATGCGGTCAACCGTTTTCATCGTCTCTGGTTATCCTTGTTCTTAAAAAGGTTGGGGCGCTGATTTGGGTGAGTGTTCGCGCATCTCTTTTGTGTCGTTATTATGGAACGCGAATTTAATAAAGCAAACCATTTACTATATCGATGATCGCCGTCGCTCACTGACGAAGGAAAGAAGCGGCGTTGGTGTTTGAAAATGTTAATTTAATCACGTTTTTTTACGCTTGCCCCCTTGGGATATGGCACAACTTCCCCCACATAAGTGACACATGCTGATGATCAGCGTTTTTATCAACCATACGGAAAATTAAATCAGGAGAGACGACCGATGAATATTCGTCCATTACATGACCGAGTGATCGTTGAACGCCAAGAAGTTGAATCAAAATCTGCTGGTGGAATTGTTCTAACTGGTTCTGCGGCGGAAAAATCAACGCGCGGTAAAGTGTTGGCTGTTGGTAAAGGCCGCATTCTAGAGAACGGTTCTGTTCAACCTTTGGACGTCAAAGTAGGCGACACCGTGATCTTCGCAGAAAGCTACGGCACAAAAACAGAAAAGATCGATGGCAAAGAAGTGCTGATCTTGGCTGAACATGACATTTTGGCAATCGTTGAATAATTGATTCTGAATCCCAACGAAATCAATAACTGAATTTAGAAAGGAAATGAAAAATGGCTGCTAAAGACGTACGTTTTGGTAATGACGCTCGTGTAAAAATGCTAGAAGGCGTAAACATTCTGGCCGATGCGGTAAAAGTAACCTTAGGCCCTAAAGGCCGTAACGTGGTTCTCGACAAATCTTTCGGTGCACCAACCATTACTAAAGATGGTGTATCGGTTGCGCGTGAAATTGAGCTGGAAGACAAATTCCAGAACATGGGCGCACAAATGGTGAAAGAAGTGGCTTCTCAAGCCAACGACGCGGCGGGTGACGGTACCACCACAGCCACCGTACTGGCTCAAGCGATTGTGAACGAAGGCCTAAAAGCGGTCGCGGCAGGCATGAACCCAATGGATCTGAAGCGCGGTATCGATAAAGCGGTTATCGCTGCAGTAGAAGAGTTGAAAGCACTGTCAGTGACTTGTGCGGATACTAAAGCGATTGCTCAAGTAGGTACTATCTCTGCTAACTCAGACTCTAGTGTGGGCAACATCATTGCTGAAGCGATGGAAAAAGTGGGTCGCGATGGCGTGATCACCGTTGAAGAAGGCCAAGCGCTGCAAGACGAGCTGGATGTGGTTGAAGGTATGCAGTTTGACCGTGGCTACCTGTCACCGTACTTCATCAACAACCAAGAATCAGGCAGTGTAGAACTGGATAACCCATTCATCCTGCTGGTGGATAAGAAAATCTCTAACATCCGCGAACTGCTGCCAGTACTGGAAGGCGTAGCGAAAGCGTCTCGTCCACTGCTGATCGTGGCTGAAGATGTGGAAGGCGAAGCGCTGGCGACTCTGGTTGTCAACAATATGCGCGGCATCGTGAAAGTGGCAGCGGTTAAAGCCCCTGGCTTTGGCGATCGTCGTAAAGCGATGCTACAAGATATCGCGATCCTGACTGGCGGTGTTGTGATCTCTGAAGAGATCGGTCTGGAGCTGGAAAAAGCAACTCTGGAAGACCTAGGTCAAGCGAAGCGCGTTTCTATTACCAAAGAAAACTCCACCATCATCGATGGTGCAGGCGATCAAGCTGCGATCCAAGGTCGTGTTGCACAGATCCGCCAACAAATTGAAGAAGCCACGTCTGACTACGATAAAGAGAAACTGCAAGAGCGTGTGGCTAAACTGGCCGGTGGCGTTGCTGTAATCAAAGTGGGCGCTGCGACTGAAGTTGAAATGAAAGAGAAGAAAGACCGCGTAGAAGATGCTCTGCACGCGACTCGCGCTGCGGTAGAAGAAGGCGTGGTCGCCGGTGGTGGCGTAGCCCTGATCCGTGCTGCATCTAAGCTATCTTCTCTAGAAGGCGACAACGAAGAGCAAAACGTAGGTATCCGTGTGGCACTACGTGCAATGGAAGCACCACTGCGTCAAATCGTGAAAAACGCCGGTGACGAAGAGTCAGTGGTTGCCAACAACGTACGCGCTGGCGAAGGTAACTACGGTTACAACGCAGCTACGGGCGTTTACGGTGACATGATCGAAATGGGTATTCTGGATCCAACCAAAGTAACCCGTTCTGCTCTGCAATTCGCAGCGTCTGTTGCGGGTCTGATGATCACCACTGAGGCGATGATCACTGAACTGCCGAAGAAAGATGCACCAGCAATGCCAGACATGGGCATGGGTGGCATGGGCGGTATGATGTAATTATCCCCCTTAGCAGGAAAAGCCGGAGCCCAAGCTCCGGTTTTTTTATGCCGTGGTTATGCTAAAGCATGGTTAAAATTAGCCAGAATGACCAAGAACATGACCATAAACGGCGCGGAAAACTGACACAATATTCACATTACCTTATGCAAGATATGGATAATGTTGCTCAGTTTTCCCCCTTGTCCATCCTGATTGGAGGTTATTTTTATGAACAAGCCGTTTGCTTTGATGGCGCTTACTGCAGCGATGGCTGCTCCGGCCGCACTGGCTTCAACCCCAGTTATGTTCTCTTCTATCGACAACTTCAACACGCCAGATGCGAACCAAGTTGCGGGTGTGCGTTTGTCGGCACTGCACGGTAAAGTGAATGAAGTCAAAGGGGTCGATTTTTCGATTCTTGGCCTGTCTGAAACCGACAAAACCACAGGTGTGAACTTTGGCTTATTGTTCGGTGCGAGCAAGGTCAACCAAGAGATGACCGGTGCATCACTGGGTCTTTTGAACTGGAACACCGGTAATACTTACGGTGCGAACTTAGGTTTTGTGAACCTGACTCACGATGTGAAAGGCGCGAACTTGAGCTTTGTGAACTACTCAGAAGGTAACACTCTCGTTGACCTAGGTGCGGCCAACTTCTCGAACACTTCAACAGTGCAGTTTGGCCTATTCAACAAAACGGAAAAAATTGAAGGCGTACAGATTGGTTTGATCAACTGTGCGGACAACGGTTTCTTTAAGTGTTTCCCAATCATTAACTTTGCGAAGTAATGATGCAAAAAGCGTTGCCTAGGCAACGCTTTTTTCTTTACTCAAGATGCAGATCAAGCGGTGTTTTGCTAGGTCTGCCACCGATTTCTCGGGTTAATTTTGGCACCAGATAGCCGGAAACCCGCTCAATCAAGCCTGCCATAATCTGCCGTGCTTCCCCATCACTCACGTAAAAATGCGCCGCACCTTGCACCTTATCCAACACATGCAAGTAATAAGGCAGAATTCCCGCATCAAACAAGGTTTCGCTGAGGGCGACTTGCGCGGCAACGGTATCATTTACCCCTTTAAGCAGCACTCCTTGGTTAAGCAACGTCACGTTTACTGCGCGTAAGCGTGCCATTTGCTGTTTGAGTTCTAAATTGATTTCATTGGCGTGGTTGATGTGTGTTACCAGCAGGATTTGCAAGCGCGTTTGCGCGAACAGTTCAACCAATTCCTCGGTGATACGCGCTGGGATCACCACCGGCAATCGCGAGTGAATGCGCAGTCGTTTGATGTGCGGGATCGCTGCGATACGCTCTATCAGCCACGCAAGCTCATGATCTTTGGCCATCAAAGGATCACCACCGGAGAAGATTACTTCATTGAGTTGCGGATTCTGCGCAATGTAATCAAGACTTTGCTGCCAAATAGCTTTGCTGCCTTTGTTATCTTCATAAGGGAAATGGCGACGGAAACAGTAGCGGCAGTTGATGGCGCAGCCGCCTTTTACGATCAACAAGCAGCGATTTTTATACTTGTGTAGCAAGCCTGGAATCGCGTTGTTTTGCTCATCCAGAGGATCATTGGAATAGCCGGGATGTACTTCAAATTCTGCATTTAAGGGCAAAACTTGACGTAAAAGTGGATCGTAAGGATTGCCTTTTTGCATGCGATCGACAAAACTTTGCGGCACCCGCTGCGCAAACAGTTTGCGCGCTTCAAATCCGTCTTGCCATGGCGAAGGATTGATCTCAAGTTGCTGCAACAATTGCAGAGGATCGGAGATCGCGTTTGCCAGCTGTTGCAACCAGTTTTGCTCAACAGAAATGACTTTTCGGGTTATGATGTGCGGCATTGATTTTAACTCGAAGATAGTAAGAGGAAAAAATGGCTACTGTTAGCACGAATGAATTTAAAGGCGGTCTCAAAATTATGCTTGATAACGAGCCTTGTGTCATTCTCGAAAACGAGTATGTAAAACCAGGTAAAGGTCAGGCATTCAACCGCGTGAGAATCCGTAAGCTGCTTACTGGTAAAGTTCTGGAAAAAACCTTTAAGTCAGGTGACACCGCAGAAGTTGCAGATGTTATCGATATCGATCTGGATTACCTGTACAACGATGGCGAATTCTACCACTTCATGAACAACAGCACATTCGAACAGCTTGCTGCAGATGCAAAAGCAGTGGGTGAGAATGCGAAATGGTTGGTAGAAAACAACACTTGTATGCTGACGCTGTGGAATGGTAACCCAATCGCGGTAACTCCACCAAACTTCGTTGAGCTAGAAGTGACTGAAACTGATCCAGGCGTAAAGGGTGACACTCAAGGTACTGGCGGTAAACCTGCAACTCTGTCTACTGGTGCTGTCGTTCGTGTACCTCTATTCGTACAGATTGGTGAAGTGATCAAAGTGGACACTCGCTCTGCAGAATACGTTGGCCGTGTGAAGTAATCACCTCGGTAACAAGAAAAAACCAACCTTGCGGTTGGTTTTTTTATGCGTGTTTTGCTCTTGTTGCTTGAACACACCAATAAAAAAGCTGGCCTGTAAGCCAGCTTTTTTGATACTTCACATATTAGATCATGAAGATAAACACGACCGCCAGTGCTGAGATGATAGTCGCAAAGCCGTAGCAAGCGATTTTCCCTGCCACACCGGTGTGGAATTTCAGGTCATGCATACCGTGGTGAACACGGTGCATGGCATGCCACATTGGTAGAGCTAAAGTTCCGATGATGAACAATGCGCCAATGATGCTGGTTGCAAAGCTAGCAACACGCTCATAGCTCAGCGCTTCGGCATCAATCACGCCTAGCGGAGCAAGAATGCCCAGCACTAGAACCGTAATCGGGGTGATCATGGCAAACCAAGTGCCACCAGCACCAAACAGGCTCCACCATACGGGTTCGTCTGAACGTTTTGGGTTGGTATTAATCACAATAAGCTCCTTACACCACAATAAGAACGATCAGTGAGATAAAGGCCACGGCCGCCCACTGTGCTAGCACGATGATTTTTTTATCAACCAGTTTGCCGCCTAAACGAATAGGCACGACTTGTGGCATCATGCTGAAGAAGGTTTGCGCATGGAACAAGCTACCCGCCAGTGCCACAATGTTGATCGCAACGATGAGTGGGTTGGCCATAAAATCCAACCAGGTTTGCCATGCTTCAGGGCCTTTCACCAGAGAACCCAAGCCAACGGTTAGGAACAAGGTAAACAGGATCAATGGCAGAACCGTTGCTTCACGCACCATGTAGAAGCGGTAGAAAGGATGATCCTTCCACCAAGTACGTTTCATTTCACGAACATAAGGTTTACGGTTACTCATCCTTAAGCCTCCACTTTCTTCGGTGAACCATCTGGGTTCAACATCGCGATCACGAAGTCTAATGATGACTCCACTTTGCCTTGGTTCACTGCGGCGGCTGGGTCAACGTGTTTTGGACACACTTCTGAACAGTAACCCACGAACGTACAGCCCCAAGCGCCATTTTCACCGTTGATCAGCTTCATACGCTCGGCTTTACCGTTGTCACGGCTGTCGAGGTTGTAGCGATGCGCCAGAGTTAGGGCTGCTGGGCCAATGAACTCTGGGTTCAGGCCGAACTGCGGGCAGGCTGCGTAACACAAACCACAGTTGATACAACCAGCGAACTGTTTGTACTTCGCCATTTGCTCTGGCGTTTGCAGGTTAGTGCCGTCTTCAGGTTTACGATCGTTACCGATGATGTAAGGCTTGATGGCTTCCAGACGTTCAATGAACGGTGTCATATCCACGATCAGGTCTTTCTCAATCGGGAAATTCGCCAGTGGCTCGATTTTTACGCCTTCTGGATAATCACGTAAGAAGCTCTTACACGCCAGTTTTGGCACGCCGTTGACCATGATGCCGCACGATCCACAGATCGCCATACGGCATGACCAGCGGTAAGAAAGATCTTTATCTAAGTGATCTTTCACATAACCAATCGCATCCAGTACCGACATGGTTTCATCAAACGGTACCTCAAAGCGTTGCATGTGTGGCTCTGCATCTTTAGCTGGGTCGTAGCGCAGAATGTCCACTTTTTGAATACGTTGTGCTGACATTAGTTTTGCTCCTCTACGCTTTTTCCGGCCGCTTCAGCTGCCGCAGCTTTTTCTGCTGCCTCACCGTACAGACGCGCTTTTGGCTGCGACTTGGTGATTTTCACTGGGCTGTAATCGATCTTCGGTGTTTGGCCTTCTTGGAAGAACGCCAAAGAGTGCTTGAGGAAATCTACGTCATCACGCTCAGTGCAACCTTCGTCAAGACGTTGGTGTGCGCCGCGAGACTCTTTACGTAGGATAGCTGAGTGAACCATGGCTTCTGCCACGTCCAGACCGTAACCCACTTCAATCGCGTACAGCAGGTCAGTGTTGAACACTTTGCCTTTGTCTTTGATGCTGATGCGCTTGTAACGCTCTTTCAACTCGGCCAGTTTGTTGATGGTTTCTTGCATCAGATCTTCTTGACGGTAGATACCACAGCCCGCTTCCATGGTGTGACCCATTTCAGTACGGATGGTTGCCCAGTTTTCATCGCCTTCTTGTTGCATCAGTGCTGCGATACGATCTTCAACCGCTTTAACTTGAGTCGCGATTGCTGTGTCATTCCAGCCTTTGAATTGTGCTGCGCGCTCAACCGCTTTTTCACCAGCAACGCGACCAAAGACCACAAATTCCGCTAGTGAGTTAGAACCTAAACGGTTCGCACCATGCAGACCCACAGACGCACATTCGCCGACAGCGAACAGACCTTTAATGCGGGTTTCACATTCGCCATTGGTTTCAATACCACCCATGGTGTAGTGCACGGTTGGACGAATTGGAATCGGCTCTTTCGCTGGGTCAACGTTGACATACGCTTTCGCCAGTTCGCAGATAAATGGCAGACGCTCTTGCAGGTATTCTTCACCTAAGTGGCGCAGATCCAGCAGCACAACATCTCCTAATGGGTGTTTAATCGTGTTGCCTTTTTGCTGTTCATGCCAGAACGCTTGGGAAACTTTGTCACGCGGACCCAGTTCCATGTATTTGTTCTTCGGCTGGCCCACTGGAGTTTCAGGTCCCATGCCGTAGTCTTGTAGGTAACGGTAGCCATTTTTGTTGACGATAATACCGCCTTCACCACGACAACCCTCGGTCATCAGAATGCCGGTACCAGGCAGACCCGTTGGATGGTATTGAACGAATTCCATATCACGCAGAGGAACGCCGTGACGGAAAGCCATGGCCATGCCATCACCAGTCACAATACCGCCGTTGGTGTTGCAGTGGTAAACGCGACCCGCACCGCCAGTAGCCAGTACCACAGATTTCGCTTTGATGGTAACCAGTTCACCTTCTGACATGTGAATCGCGATCAAACCTTGGATTTCACCGTTATCAACCAGCAAATCCACCACAAAGTACTCATCCAATCGCTTGATTTGTGGGTACTTCATTGAAGTTTGGAACAGGGTGTGCAGCATGTGGAAGCCGGTTTTATCGGCAGCAAACCATGTGCGCTCAACTTTCATACCGCCGAAGCGACGTACGTTGACTTCACCATTCTCTTTACGGCTCCAAGGACAACCCCATTGCTCCATCTGGATCATTTCGCGGGTTGCATTGGCAACAAAGTATTCAACAACATCCTGTTCACATAGCCAGTCACCACCGCCAACGGTATCGTTGAAGTGGTTATCTAGACTATCTTCATCCTTGATAACTGCTGCGGAGCCACCCTCGGCTGCGACGGTATGAGAACGCATTGGATAAACTTTAGAAATCAGAGCAACTTCTAAATGAGGGTTTGCTTCTGCCGCTGCAATAGCAGTACGAAGACCAGCGCCGCCAGCGCCGATGACTGCGATATCTGTGGTGATAATTTGCACAGTTATCCTCCAGTGTGATTATTTTTATGTGAGGACTGGGTTGAGACCCGGTTCCTGGAATCGTCAGATGCGGTTCAAACGCATGTCACCATGGTTTTCCTGCCATCCTTCCCACCCATTAAGTGGTAGCCGTAGTGTAAAAGAGCTTGAAGAAGGAAAAATTGATTCTGTTGGGTTTTTGCTGTGGTATTGCAAACTTAGGCATACTATTTGCCCTATATGTGACTGGTGTCACAATTGAGTTTGGCTTTTTATTCTGAACGAGTACAATTCGTTATCTCTGTTGATTTGCTGAGCGATATCATGATGACTGCTGACTGGATGCCAACTGCATCAATAAACCAATTAAAACAACGCGCTACCTTACTGCGCCAGATCCGAGAGTTCTTTGCTGAACGTGATGTATTGGAAGTGGAAACCCCAGCCATGAGCCACGCGACGGTAACGGACATTCATTTGCATACTTTTCAAACCGAATTTGTGGGGCCAGGCTATGCACAGGGCCGTTCGCTGCACCTGATGACTAGCCCTGAGTTTCATATGAAGCGTTTATTAGCAGCGGGCAGCGGTTGTATTTATCAACTCGGCAAGGCGTTTCGTAACGAAGAAAATGGTCGTTACCACAATCCCGAATTTACTATGTTGGAATGGTACCGGATCGGTTTTGATCACCATGCTTTAATGGATGAGATGGATGCCTTATTGCAATTGGTGCTGCGCTGTGGCTGTGCCGAGCGTATGACTTACCAAGAAGCATTTTTGAATGTGCTTGGTGTTTGTCCACTCGAAGGCGAGATGCGTGAGTTAAAACAAGTCGCAGCAACGCTAGGGTTAAGTGACATTGCCGAGCCTGAAGAGGATCGTGACACCTTATTGCAACTGCTGTTTAGCATTGGGATTGAGCCGAAAATCGGTCAAGTTACACCTGCATTTGTGTATGATTTCCCCGCTTCGCAAGCGGCGTTGGCCAAAATTAATCCAGCAGACCCACGTGTAGCCGACCGTTTTGAAGTCTATTTCAAAGGGATTGAACTGGCTAACGGTTTCCATGAATTGGATAACCCAGCAGAACAGCTTGCCCGCTTTAAAGCCGATAACGCCAAACGTTTAGAAATGGGCTTAGCAGAGCAACCGATCGATTATCATTTGATCGCAGCGTTGGAAGCGGGTTTGCCTGAGTGCGCCGGTGTGGCGTTGGGCATCGATCGTCTGATTATGTTGGCGTTGGATGAAGACCATATTGATAAGGTCACTGCGTTTCCATTTCCACGAGCCTGATCGGTTTCTCAGTTTGCAACATATTCACCCTTTGCAGACCCGGTTTTAACGAGGTAAGCGCTCGCGTCATGCAGCCAACCTCGTTATACTCCTTGTCTGATTTGAATCCCCATTGCAAGAGCACAGGATATGCAAGAGTACATTGAGTTTTTCCAGCACAATATGATCCTTTCACTGGCTTGGATCGGTATTTTGGTGGCGCTAATTGCCAGCATTTATAAATCGGCCACCGCGGCTTACCAAGAAGTGACCGCCACCCAAGCGACCCATCTGATCAACCGTGAAAACGGCATCGTGGTTGATATTCGTAGTAAAGATGAATTCAAACAAGGCCACATTACCGACGCAATTCACATTTTGCCGTCAGACATTAAGGCTGGAAACTTGGCAGGACTTGAAAGCCACAAAACGAGCCCCATTATCGTGGTATGCAAAACGGGTCAAACTGCACGTGAAAGTGCTGATCTACTGACCAAAGCCGGATTTGAGAAGGTGAGCCTTCTGAAAAATGGCCTGATTGCTTGGAATGAAGCTAACCTGCCTTTGGTACGCGGTAAACGCTAAATCCTTAGAGCACCCCGTCGGCGCTGATGAAAAGATCAGCGCTTGACGCTCAGAGTTGTGATATCTACCACGTAATGGCTTGCCCACCTAGTGATCATTCACACTCTCAGTTAGTCTCAGGACACATTGACCTTTGAATCAAATTATCTGAATTAAGGATGAAACCATGGCTGAAGCAGCACAAGCCCCGCAACAACAGTTTGCTATCCAACGTATCTATCTGAAAGATGTCTCTTTCGAAGCACCAAACTCACCAGTGATGTTCCAAAAAGAATGGAATCCTGATGTGAAACTGGATCTGGACACGCAAAGCCGTGAACTGGGTGAAGGTGTTTACGAAGTGGTTCTGCGTCTGACCGTAACCGTGAAAAACGCAGAAGAAACCGCATTCCTGTGTGAAGTGCAACAAGCGGGCATCTTCAGTGCAGAGCAGATGGAAGCGGGCCAATTGGCACATTGCTTGGGTGCTTTCTGCCCGAACATCCTGTTCCCATACGCACGTGAAACCATTTCAAGCCTCGTAGTGAAAGGTACTTTCCCACAACTGAACTTGGCTCCAGTCAACTTTGACGCGCTGTTCATGAACTACCTACAACAGCAAGCTCAAGAAGGCGCAACGGCGAACGCATAATTCGCACGATTGAGTTTTCACTACAGCAAAATGCACAGCGCCACCGCGATGTGCATTTTTTGTTTATCATTCGAGTATTGGTTTTTGCAGTCTTTATCTAACAGATGGGGCGTGAATCGGGTGCAGACTGCAATAGCCTATGTTTGGGTATAGAATAGAGCACAACTTCGTTATCGATAGGCGGAACAATGAGCGAAACACAGAACCACAATAGCTACGGAAAACCTGTTGAAATGACCGTGATAGGTGCGGGCTCCTACGGTACCTCACTGGCGATCTCTTTGGCGCGCAATGGCGCGAATATCGTCCTGTGGGGACATGATGCAGAGCATATGGCGCGCCTTGACGCTGACCGCGCTAACCATGAATTTTTGCCCGGAATTGCTTTTCCTGACACTCTGATTATCGAAACAGACCTACAAAAAGCCGTGCAAGCTAGCCGTGATCTGCTAGTGGTGGTGCCTAGCCATGTGTTTGGTATCGTGTTGAAAAGTTTACAGCCACATCTGCGTGCTGATAGCCGCATTTGTTGGGCAACCAAAGGGCTAGAGCCCGAAACTGGACGTCTACTCCAAGATGTCGCCCATGATGTGCTGGGGGATAGCTATCCACTCGCGGTACTGTCTGGGCCTACCTTTGCTAAAGAGTTGGCGATGGGCATGCCAACCGCGATTTCAGTGGCCTCTCCGGATGTGCAATTTGTACGCGACCTGCAAGAGAAGATCCATTGCAGCAAAACCTTCCGCGTGTACGCCAACAGTGACTTTATCGGTATGCAGCTTGGCGGTGCGGTAAAAAACGTGATTGCGATTGGTGCGGGGATGTCCGATGGCATTGGCTTTGGCGCGAATGCACGTACAGCCCTTATCACTCGTGGTTTGGCTGAAATGACGCGTTTAGGCGCCGCCTTAGGTGCGCAACCGGAAACCTTTATGGGTATGGCCGGATTGGGTGATTTAGTTCTGACCTGTACTGACAACCAGTCGCGTAACCGTCGTTTTGGTTTGGCACTGGGTCAAGGTAAAGATGTGGATACCGCGCAAACCGATATCGGCCAAGTCGTTGAAGGGTATCGCAACACCAAAGAAGTGTGGATGCTGGCAAAACGCATGGGCGTTGAGATGCCGATAGTTGAACAAATTTACCAAGTATTGTATCAAGGAAAAGATGCGCGACTCGCGGCTCAGGATCTGCTGGCGCGAGATAAGAAGATGGAGCGTTAATCCGCAGCGCAAGAGATGGAATTGAATCGATAGGGTATAGCTTGCCCGATCTTGATTAGGACAGAGTAAGTCATGAAACAGTGCGCACACACCAAGGTCTGGCAAACCATTGTTGCTGAAGCTCGCGAGCAATCAGAGCAGGAGCCGATGCTCGCCAGTTTTTATCACGCCACCATTATTAAACACGACAGTTTAAGATCGGCGCTGAGCTACATTCTCGCCAACCGTTTGAACACGGCTTCTATGCCGGCTATGGCGGTGCGCGAAGTGATCGAAGAAGCGTTTGCAGCTGATCCCAAGATTACTGAAGCGGCGGCATGTGATATCTGCGCGACCGTGAACCGAGATCCGGCAGTTTCGATGTACTCTATGCCGCTGCTGTATCTCAAAGGTTACCACGCTCTACAGGGCTATCGGGTCGCGAACTGGTTATGGCAACAAGGGCGTAAGGCTCTTGCCACTTATTTCCAAAATCAGATTTCGGTCGCTTGTCAGGTGGATATTCATCCAGCCGCGCGTATTGGTCGCGGCATCATGCTCGATCACGCGACGGGCATTGTGATTGGTGAAACCGCCGTAGTCGAAGATGATGTCTCGATTTTGCAGGACGTCACGCTTGGCGGTACAGGTAAAGAGTGCGGCGATCGCCACCCGAAAATTCGTGAGGGGGTGATGATTGGTGCGGGTGCGAAGATCTTAGGCAACATCGAAGTGGGAGAAGGAGCGAAAATTGGCTCTGGCTCCGTGGTACTGCAAGCGGTACCGCCACATACCACCGTTGCGGGAGTGCCGGCTCGTGTGGTTGGTCGCCCACAATCGGATAAGCCTTCTCTGGATATGGATCAGCAGTTTAATGGCCGCTCACAGACCTTTATTGGTGGTGATGGCATTTAACGCCCTATCCCTGAATGACTCCAAATAAAAAAGGATGATGGTGACATCATCCTTTTTCACATCAGCAGGTTGCGTGGGCTTATGCCATCGCGTTCAATTCTGCCAACACTTCGTCCGCCCATTGAATCCATGCTTGGCGAACCAGTAAATTACGACGTAGCGTTAAACGCTCTAAACGTTGCTGCTTATCTAACACGGAAGGGTTCGCGTAGTAAGCGGCTTCGATTTCCTGATAATGAGCGACCAGTTTGCGCGACTCTTCAACCAGTTCAGCCAATTGCAGACGGTAAGGTTCCGCTGATTGTACTGAGCAAGCCATCAATTTAGCGCTGAACTCGTCACGCACGGTTGGGTGTGCGGTTGGTTGATCAAACCACTCACCTAAAGCGCTGCGACCAGCTTGGGTAATAGAATAAACCTTGCGATCTGGTTTGCCTTCCTGTGGTTCCAGAACACAAGTTACTAAACCCTGTTCCCCCATTTTATTGAGTTCACGATATACCTGCTGATGACTGGCTTTCCAGAAGTAGCCAATGCTGGCAGAAAATTCTTTTGTTATATCGTACCCGGTTGCATCGCGTGTGCTAAGAACAGTAAGGATAACGTGTGGTAATGACATGTCTTCAATCCAAAAATTAAGTCAACATAAACTTCTATCTAAACGTCTGTTGTGCTTCTTGTGGCACTCATATCAGTTCGTTTAAATACCCGCAGCTCAACGTTCTGGCTGCTTATGTCACCTTATAAAGCCGGTTATCACCTAGATTGGCGTATGTCTTTGCATACTTTGACTGTGAAATTGGTTTGCAGTACTTATCACAGAGGGGACGTAGTATATCTAAATAATAAGCATAAAGTGGAATACAAATGTGTCTGATAAATAAAAAACTGACATTATTCTCAATAATACGAAAATGTAAAACAAAAGGCCGCCAAGTTGCAGCCTTTTGGTTTTTTATACTGACATTTTGCGATTTGTTAACCAGTATTGCGCATTCCCGCCGCAATTCCCGCGATAGTCACCATCAAGGCTTCTTCAAGCTCTGGTGCTAAGTGCTCCGATTGGCGAGTGCGATACAGCAGTTCGGCTTGCAGCATGTTGAGTGGTTCCACGTAAATATTGCGCAGGCGAATCGATTCTTGTCCCCAAGGATCGCTTTGCATCAGGTTCTCGTTGTTTTCCACATTGAGCACCGTTTTGATGTCTTTTTGCAGTTGCGCCCGCAGTTTTTCACCGAGTGGACGCAAAGCAGGCTCGACTAAACGCTCATCGTAGTAACGGGCAATTTCCGCGCTGCACTTGGTGTACACCATCTCAAGCATACCGAGGCGAGTTGAGAAGAATGGCCATTCGCGGCACATCTCTTCAAGTAGCGCTTGGTGGCCTTTATCAATCGAGAATTGAATCGCTTCACCTGCCCCTAGCCATGCCGGCAATACTAAGCGGTTTTGGCTCCATGAGAAAATCCATGGGATCGCACGCAAGCTTTCTACGCCACCGTTAGGATTACGTTTTGATGGACGTGAACCGAGTGGCAGTTTGCCCAATTCTAGCTCTGGTGTGGCTTGACGGAAATAAGGAACAAAATCTGGCTCTCCACGCACTACATGGCGATAGGCTTCACAAGACACTTCCGACAGCACATCCATTAGATCGCGCCATTCTTGTTTTGGCTCTGGTGGTGGCAGTAGGTTGGCTTCCAAAATCGCACTGGCGTACATGTTGAAGCTGTTCACCGCTACTTCAGGCAGACCCAGTTTAAAGCGGATCATTTCGCCTTGTTCTGTTACACGCAGGCCGCCCTTTAAGCTCTTTGGTGGCTGAGAAAGCAGTGCTGCATGCGCAGGAGCACCGCCACGGCCAATCGTGCCGCCGCGGCCATGAAACAGCGTCAGCTCAATGCCGGCTTCTTCACTGACTTTGACTAAGGCATCCATTGCGCGGTACTGCGCCCAACCCGCCGCCATGACGCCGGCATCTTTCGCTGAGTCTGAGTAACCAATCATCACCATTTGGTGGTTCTGAATAAAGCCGCGATACAGATCGATACTCATCAACTGACGGATCACTGATTCGGCGTTGTTCAAGTCATCTAAGGTCTCAAACAGCGGGCAGACATCCATACGATAAGGGCATCCCGCTTCTTGCAGTAGCAGGTGAACTGCGAGGACATCCGATGCAGTACGTGCCATCGAAATCACATACGCACCAAACGCATCTTTGGATTGCGCTGCAATTATCTTACAGGTATCCAGCACTTCTTTGACGGGTTCTGAAGGTTGCCAATCCCGCGGAAGTAGAGGGCGCTTGGAGTTAAGCTCGGTGGTCAGGAAGGCGATCTTGTCTTGCTCGCTCCACTGATTGTAATCACCGATGCCGAGATGACGGGTCAGTTCTGAGATCACTTCTGCATGGCGTGAACTTTCTTGACGAATATCGAGACGCACCAGATGCACGCCAAACGCTTTGATGCGACGCAGAGTATCGAGCAGTGAGCCATCAGCAATCACGCCCATGCCACACTCATGCAGTGATTGGTAACAGGCGTAAAGTGGCTCCCATAGCTGATCAACATTTTGCAACGGTGCTTTCACTGCCAGTTTTTGACCGTTCAGTTTGGCTTCAAGAATATCAATCGTCTCTTGCAGCAAACCGCGCAGCTGTTTGAGGATAGCGCGATAAGGTTCGTGTTCTTCGCCCGCTAATACGCGGACTGCCTCATTACACTTGGTCATCGAAAGTTCACTGACCAGCTCATTGATGTCGGTCAGATAAAGGTCTGCGGCTTTCCAACGTGACAGCAATAGCACTTCGCGAGTGATAGTGTGGGTCACAAAGGGGTTACCATCGCGATCTCCTCCCATCCATGATGAGAAATGCACAGGGCGTGCATCAATCGGTAGGCCTTCTCCTAAGTGCGATTTCACTTGCTCATCCAGCTCGCGCAGAAACTCTGGCACGGCATTCCACAGCGAATTCTCCACCACCGCAAAGCCCCATTTGGCTTCATCCAGTGGTGTTGGACGTTGCTGACGGATCACATCTGAGTGCCAGCTTTGAGCGATTAGCTGCTCAAGACGACGCTCGGTTTTATGGCGCTCTTTTGAAGAGAGTTCGCTCAGTTCGAGTTTGGACAAGCACTCGTTAATTTTGACCAGCTTGTTGATCATGGTGCGACGAGTGATCTCAGTTGGGTGAGCGGTTAATACCAACTCAATGTTGAGATCACGAATGGCTTGTGCGGTGTCGAATTTACTGACCGAGTTTTGCGCGAGTTTGGCAAATAAGCTACCGATCGCATCCAGCTCATTCACGTGGCTCTCACAGTGGCGAGAGATGGTGTGATACTGCTCGGCAATATTGGTCAGGTTTAGGAATTGGTTAAAGGCGCGAGCAACTGGGGTTAGTTGGTGATTGGGAAGATTTTTGATCTCTTCGATGAGGAGCTCGCGGTCTGCTTGGTTGCCAGTTCTGGCGGATTTCGAAAGTTTTCGGATGGTTTCCACTTTCTCCAAAATAACGTCACCATCGGCGGCTTGAATCGTCTGGCCGAGTAGTCGTCCTAACATGCTTACGTTACTTTTGAGCGCAGCGTATTTTTCGTTCATTGTCATCCTGCCTTGAAAAAAAATTACATCCAGTGTGAGTCCAGTTAATTACACAATCTTGACCATTTTGTCCAGTGGGCTTGCTGTTAAGACTAAGATTCCATTTATTATCATCCCAGCTTGGTACAGAGATTGTTTAACCAAAAACGTAAAATTGTTGAAAATTTCTTACAAAAAGCCCCAAAACTCGGTTTGGGGCAATCGGTTTAGAAACAATATTTCTGCATGGCGCGTGACAGCACACGCACGGTTGGATCGATGAATTCAAAGGCTAAAAACTCATCCGGCTGATGGGCTTGATCGATCGAACCTGGGCCAAGCACTAACGTTGGGCAAACTTGCTGCAAGAAAGGCGCTTCGGTGCAGTAGTTTACGGTTTGTGCTTCTTGCTCACAGATTTCGCTAATGCCATGAATAAACGGGTGATCATGGGCGCACTCATAACCGGGGATCGGGTCATGCAGCGGGACGAGTTCAATACGTCCCGGCCACTTTTGCTGTACATCACGTAGTGCGTCACGCATCAGGTTATCTAAACCATCTAAGCTAATGCCTGGAAGAGGGCGAACGTCATAATGCAGTTCGCAGCAACCACAAATTCGGTTTGGGCTATCACCACCATGAATGTGACCAAGGTTCAGCGTTGGAGTCGGAATTTCAAATCCCGGATGATGATATTCCTTAATTAAGCGATCGCGCAGCTGCATGAGAGCAAACAACACTTCGTGCATGATCTCAATCGCATTGACGCCTAGAGCTGGATTGGATGAATGGCCGGATTTACCGGTAACACGGATGGCATTCGCCACATGGCCTTTGTGTGCGCGGATCGGCACCAAGCTGGTGGGTTCACCGATGATGCAGTAATCCGGCTTAAACGGGGCGTTTTCGGTAAAGTGGCGCGCACCGAGCATGGTGGTTTCTTCATCGCAGGTCGCGAGTACATATAATGGTTTGGTTTGCTTGCTCCAATCGACGTTTTTCACCGCTTCATAAATAAAGGCGAAGAAACCTTTCATATCCGCGGTTCCTAATCCATAGAAGCGATTATTGGCTTGCGTGAGCGCATGCGGGTTGTAATTCCAGCGGCCTTCATCAAACGGCACAGTATCACTGTGTCCTGCCAATAATAAACCGCCTTCACCGCTACCGAGTTTGGCAATCAAATTCTGCTTATTGGGGGCGACTTGCTCAATCTGAATCGAAAAACCGAGCGCGCTGAGCCAATCGGCTAATTTTGCGATCACCTGCTCATTACCTTCATCCCAGCGCGCATCGGTCGAACTGATTGAAGAGGTTGAAATCAGGCCTTCATAGACCTCAAGGAAACTGGGTAACGGCATTTTATCTTTGCTCCTGCTATTGACAGAGTGTCGGTGAAATTGTAAAACACATATTAAATCACTTTAAGTGAATAAAAAACCAATTAATCGCAATTTTGAAAGATGAATAATCAGCGTTATCCGCTCTCTTTCACCACTTAATACGGATGTTTTTGATGTTAAAAACCACCATCATCGGCGCAAGCGGTTACACCGGAGCAGAACTGGCTCTTATGGTGCACAAGCACCCACAACTCACGCTATCAGGTTTATACGTTTCCGCCAACAGTGTGGATGCGGGCAAATCACTGGCGCAGTTGCATGGTCGAGTGGCTGGGTTGATTGATATGCCAGTGCAAGCCTTGACTGACGTGGATGCTGTTGCGGCCGAGTGTGATGTGGTTTTTCTGGCCACTGCGCATGAAGTGAGTCATGACCTCGCGCCGCAATTTCTCGCTCAAGGCTGTCAGGTGTTTGATCTGTCTGGTGCATTTCGGGTGCAGAGCGAATCGTTTTATCCAACCTTCTATGGCTTTGCGCATCAGCATTCTGAATGGTTAGAAAAAGCGGTGTATGGTCTTGCTGAGTGGAATGCCGAAGCGATCAAAACCAGCCCTATGATTGCCGTTGCGGGTTGCTACCCAACCGCATCGCAACTGGCGATTAAGCCTCTGTTGGCGGATGGGTTAATCGACACGACCCAATGGCCAGTGATTAACGCGGTGAGTGGTGTTTCTGGCGCGGGGCGTAAAGCCACCATGACCAATAGCTTCTGCGAAGTGAGCTTGCAGCCCTACGGTGTGTTTAACCATCGTCATCAGCCAGAAATTGCGACTCACCTAGGCTGTGAAGTGATCTTCACTCCGCATCTTGGCAACTTTAAGCGCGGCATTCTGGCTACCATCACCATGAAGTTGGCGGATGGTGTCACCGAGCAGCAAGTCGCAGAAGCCTTTAGCAAGGCGTATCAAGATAAGCCGTTGGTGCGTTTCAGCAATGGTTTACCACGGATTCAAGATGTCGAGTTCACCCCATTTTGTGACCTCGGCTGGAAGGTACAAGGACGTCACATCATAGTGGTGTCTGCTATCGACAATTTATTGAAAGGCGCATCGAGTCAAGCGATGCAGTGTTTAAATATTCACTACGGTTTCGATGAATTAACCGCGTTGGTGTAAGGGTTCAACATGTCAGATCTTAAGCTCAGTCCTTTAGTGATTAAGTTAGGCGGTGCGGCGCTCGATTGCGCAGAGACACTTAGCAAATTGTTTGGTGCGATTGCCCAATACCAGAACCAAGCCCAACGACGCATCGTGATCGTGCATGGCGGTGGTTATCTGGTCGATGAGTTGATGGCGAAGCTGCAACTCAAATCGGTTAAGAAAGATGGTTTACGCGTTACGCCATACGATCAAATTCCGATCATTGCCGGCGCTCTGGCTGGTACAGCGAACAAGATGCTACAAGGCCAAGCGATCAAAGATGGCATCAATGCTGTCGGTTTGTCACTGGCGGATGGCGGTTTGTGCCATGTCGAGGAGTTAGATCCTGAACTGGGTGCGGTCGGCAAAGCCACGCCGGGCGATTCCACTTTGCTGCAAGCGATTTTGGCAACCGGTGCGATGCCCATCATTAGCTCGATAGGCCTAACTGCGCAGGGGCAGATGATGAACGTCAACGCAGACCAAGCGGCGGTTGCTGTAGCGGGTGCTCTGGATGCGGAATTGGTCCTGCTCTCGGATGTCAGCGGTGTACTGGATGGCAAAGGCCACCTCATCGCCACCTTAGATGTCAAACAAGCGGATGCACTGATTGCTGGCAAAGTCATTACCGACGGCATGATCGTCAAAGTGAAAGCGGCATTGGAAGCGGCGCAAGATTTAGGACGTCCGATTGAAGTGGCTACCTGGCGTTACCCAGAGAAGCTCGCCAAGTTATTTGGCGGCGAAAGCATCGGCACCCGTTTTCTACCTTAAGATTTTAAGTCACTAATTTGATTAAACCTGAGCACTGACCGCCAAGCGCAGAGCCAGGAATATGGAGATACATCAATGAGTAAAGTACAAGTTAAAAAAGTAGTTGTGGCATATTCTGGCGGTCTGGACACGTCGGTGATCATTCCATGGTTAAAAGAAAATTATGACTGTGAAGTGGTGGCGTTTGTGGCTGACGTTGGTCAAGGTGATGAAGAGCTGAAAGGCGTTGAAGCCAAAGCGCTCTCATCGGGGGCCTCGGAATGTTACATCGTTGACCTGAAAGAAGAGTTTGTTAAAGAGTACATCTACCCAACGCTGAAAACCGGCGCTTACTATGAAGGTAAATACCTGCTTGGTACTTCCATGGCGCGTCCGGTGATTGCTAAAGCGCAAGTTGAGATCGCGCGTAAAGTGGGGGCGGATGCACTGGCGCACGGTTGTACTGGTAAAGGTAACGACCAAGTGCGTTTTGAAGGGGCTTTTGCGGCACTGGCTCCAGATCTGCATGTGATTGCGCCTTGGCGTGAGTGGGATCTGCGTAGCCGTGAAGCGTGTTTGGATTACCTTGCCGAGCGCAACATTCCTTGTGCAGCGTCATTGACTAAGATCTACTCGCGTGATGCCAACGCATGGCACGTTTCTACCGAAGGTGGCGTTTTGGAAAGCACATGGAATGCGCCAAACGAAGATTGCTGGGTGTGGACCGTCGATCCTGAGCAAGCGCCTAACGAAGCCGAATATGTCACGCTGCAAGTCGCGCATGGCGAAGTGGTCGCCGTTGATGGTGAAGCCATGACCCCTTACAACGCTTTGCTGTACCTCAACCAAAAAGGTGCGAAGCATGGTGTAGGTCGTATCGACATCGTGGAAAACCGTTTGGTAGGTATGAAATCTCGCGGCTGTTACGAAACCCCAGGAGGCACCATCATCATGGAAGCGCTGCGTGCCGTTGAACAACTGGTGCTGGATAAAACCTCATTCGAATTCCGTGAAGAGCTGGGTATTAAAGCGTCACACCTTGTTTATGATGGTCGTTGGTTCACTCCACTACGTCAGGCCGTATTTGCGGCAGCCGATGAGCTGGCGAAAGATGTCAACGGTGAAGTGGTGATCAAACTGTACAAAGGCCAAGCCGTGGCAACGCAAAAACGTTCGGCTAACAGCCTCTACTCAGAAGATTTCGCGACCTTTGGTGCAGATGAAGTGTATGACCACAGCCACGCAGGCGGCTTCATCCGTCTTTACTCGCTGTCGAGCCGCATCCGCGCTCTGAGCAAAAATAAGCAGTAATCAGCGTAGTCATTCGTTTATAAAATAAGGATCGCACTGCGATCCTTATTTTTCAGTTATCACATTCTGACTGTGGTCGCAGTCAAAGGAAAGCAGGAGATTAAGCATGGCATTATGGGGCGGAAGATTTACCCAAGCGGCAGACAGTCGGTTCAAAGCATTCAATGATTCCTTACGTTTTGACTATCGATTGGCTGAGCAAGATATTGTTGGATCAATCGCTTGGTCAAAAGCCTTGGTCTCCGTCAATGTCTTGAGCGTGCAGGAGCAACAACAGTTAGAGCAGGCGTTAAATCAACTATTGCAATCGGTGCAGCAAGATCCGGAGCAAATCTTAGCGTCTGATGCGGAAGATATTCACTCTTGGGTCGAGCAGAAGCTGATTGAGCAAGTCGGTGATCTCGGTAAAAAACTGCACACAGGGCGTTCGCGTAACGATCAGGTCGCGACCGATCTTAAGCTCTGGTGTCGTGATCAGGGCGTTCATCTGCTGCTTGCTCTGAAAACACTACAACAACAGTTGGTGGCAGTGGCGGCTAAACATCAAGCGACAGTTTTGCCGGGCTACACCCATTTGCAACGCGCGCAACCGGTGACGTTTGCCCATTGGTGTTTAGCTTATTTGGAGATGTTTGAGCGTGATGAATCCCGTTTGACTGATGCTCTAGCGCGTTTAAACACCTCACCGCTTGGTTCTGGGGCATTAGCAGGAACCGCTTACGCGATTGATCGTGAGGTGTTAGCCGCGGATCTTGGTTTCACTCGCGCGACACGTAACTCGCTGGATGCGGTCTCCGATCGCGATCATGTGATGGAGCTGATGTCAGTCGCATCGATCTCTATGCTGCATTTGTCGCGTCTTGCGGAAGATATGATCTTCTACACCACAGGTGAAGCGGGCTTTATTGAATTAGCCGATACGGTGACCTCAGGTTCTTCACTGATGCCACAAAAGAAAAACCCCGATGCTCTGGAGTTGATCCGCGGTAAAACCGGACGCGTCTACGGTGCGTTGGCTGGGATGATGATGACAGTGAAAGCTCTGCCTCTCGCGTACAACAAAGACATGCAAGAAGACAAAGAAGGGTTGTTTGATGCGCTCGACACTTGGTTTGATTGTTTGCAAATGGCGGGACTCTGCTTTGATGGCATTAAAGTGAATGCGGCGCGTACGTTAGAAGCGGCTAAGCAAGGCTACTCAAACGCGACTGAATTGGCAGATTATCTCGTTGCGAAAGGGATTCCATTTCGCGAGGCGCACCATATTGTCGGGGTGGCGGTGGTCGCGGCTATCAGCAAAGGCGTGGCGTTGGAAGAGCTCTCTCTGGCCGAACTGCAACAGTTTTCGCCTTTGATTGAGCAAGATGTCTATTCAATCCTGACTATTGAGTCTTGTTTAGAGAAACGTTGTGCACTGGGTGGGGTATCGCCAAAGCAAGTGGCGCATGCGGTACAACAAGCTCAGACGCGAGTAAAATCTTAAGCAGAGTGTGAATGACGCATTCAATACCGGTGAGTCATAAACAAAAAGTAGTGTGTTAACGGATTGATGAATAAGTGAAAAATCACTTAAGGAAAAAGATCGTAAAAAAGATCATTTTTTTGTGAACCTTTCAGTGAAAGCTCGGTCTATTACAATACCACTGCTTTTTCTTAGAAGACTCTAAGAAGGCCCTAAATCTGTACTAGGTTTAGGGCTTTTTTCTTTCCTATAGCATTGAAGTAGTACAGAAGCCTTAGCAAAGACGCTTGGTGCTGCTTTAGTCCTCTTTTCCTTGCCGTTTTCGCCAAGGTAAGATCACGTACTTCATCCATAAATGCAGAAAAAGTAAACCGTTAAAAGCAAAACCGGCGAAGATCAGAGTGATCGATTCAATGCTCGTTGGATCATCCTTAAACCCCCAAAACCAAACGATCCAGGCAAGCACGGATAACACCGTGAGTTGATCCATACAGCGTTGACAGCGGCCAATTTTTTTCCAAAACCAATGTTCGCTGCACTCTCCACAAGCCATACGCTTCACCTTAAGCCAAAAGATGTGATTGTCAGTCGGTGAACAACACCGAGTTGCTAAAACATCAAGGAGTATAACTCAGCGCAAGTATGATGCCGAAGCCTGAGTGCAGAGTTAAGGAAAGTTAGAAGTGAATGAATTCAACGGCAAATGCAATCTAATCCAAAAAGCCTGAGGTTGACCTCAGGCTTTGGCATTTTTACCGAAAGAATCGATTCTGAGTGCGCGGGAAATTAACAGCCCGGACCACAATCCAAACAATGTTTGATCATCTCAGGACCTAAGTGTAGCTTCGCGTTTAGATCACGCAGAGCAGTGCGTACTCCTTCCTCAATCACCGGATGGTAGAAAGGCATATCGAGCATCTGAGAAATGGTCATCTGGTTTTGGTGCGCCCAAGCCAGCAAGTGTGCTAAATGCTCAGCATTCGGTCCCATCATCTCCGCGCCAAGGAAACGGCCAGTACCTTGCTCGCCATACACATGCAGCAAGCCTTTGTTGCGCAGCATCACGCGTGAACGGCCTTGGTTTTCAAACGACACTTCACCTACCGCAAAACAGCCACAGTTACCCAGACGCTGAGTCAATTGTTTATAGGTTTCCCCGACCATAGCGATTTGTGGGTCCGAAAACACCGCAGAAATTGGCGAGCGGCGCAAACCAGCACGAATATCAGGGAAGCGGCCTGCGTTATCGCCGGCAATGCGTCCTTGATCTGCGGCTTCATGTAGCAGCGGGATCTGGTTGCTGGCATCGCCTGCAATAAAGATCGACGGTACCGAGGTTTGCAATGTGTAGTGATCTGCTTTGGGGATACCACGCTCATCGAGCGTCACGTTGGTATTTTCCAGAGCCAATTTGTCAACGTTAGGACGACGGCCTGTTGCGGCAAGCACATAATCTACGATGAAGGTTTCTAGCTCACCTTGCTGGTTGATAAATTGGATTTCCACTTTATCACCAGCGATACGTTTCATGCTTTCGACTTTCACGTCTGCATCAAGATAAAATTCTTGTTGGAAAGCACGATTCGCGTAAGCCATGACTTCAGGATCAGTGAGTGGTCCCACTTGGCCGCCTAAGCCAAACACTTTCACTTTCACCCCTAAACGATGTAGGGATTGGCCAAGTTCTAAACCGATCACACCCGGACCAAACACAGCGACCGCTTGTGGAAGATCGTCCCACTCAAATACATCATCGTTGACTACAAGGCGATCACCGAGTTCATTCCATACTGCTGGATAAGCAGGACGTGAGCCTGTTGCAATAACTACACGCTTGGCATGAATGCGAGTGTGATCATCGACTTGCAGCGTATGGTTATCAATAAACTTCGCGTAGCCTGCAATCTTGTCTTGCTCTGGAATGGAATCCACCCCTTCCAGTACAAAACCGACAAAGCGATCACGTTCGCGTTTGACGCGATCCATCACTTCACGACCATTAATGACAATTTCACCTTGTGGGTAAACTCCAAAGCCGGGCGCTTTTTCAATTTGGTGTACGCTTTCTGCGGCAGCAATCAGCAGTTTGGAGGGCATACAACCCACACGCGCGCAGGTGGTGCCGTAAGGGCCGCCTTCAATCATCACCACATTCTGAGTGTAAGCTTTCGCTGCACGATAAGCGCCAAGGCCAGCTGTGCCACCGCCGATAATGGCGACGTCAACGTGAATCTGTTTCATTATGGTTCCTCAATCGGTTTTATTGGTCTGCAGGAGAGTGAGGCTCCCTAGCGGGAGCCTTCGGAGCTTATTGATTTAGGTAGACTTCTAAGTCATCGCTACCACCAATGTGCTTACCACCGATAAACACTTGTGGCACCGTGGTGCGGCCAGAAACAGCGCGCAGGCTCACGGTGGTGGCGTCTTTACCTAAAATCAGCTCTTCATACTGTAGACCGGCATCAATCAATGCTTGTTTCGCCTTGGCGCAATAAGGGCAACCTGGCTTAGTGAAAATGGTCACTGATTCTTGCACCTTGTATTGAGGGGCAATGTATTTGAGCATGGTATCTGCGTCCGATACTTTGAACGGGTCGCCCGGCTCATTCGGTTCGATAAACATTTTTTCTACGACGCCGTTTTTAACCAGCATGCTGTAGCGCCATGAGCGTTTACCAAAGCCAAGATCATTTTTATCTACCAGCATGCCCATGCCATCGGTAAATTCACCATTACCATCAGGAATGAAGGTGATGTTGTCGGCGTTTTGGTCATCTTTCCAAGCATTCATCACGAAAGTATCGTTCACCGATACGCACAGAATGCTGTCGACACCATGTTCTTTAAAGACAGGAAACAGCTCGTTGTAGCGCGGCAGATGAGTGGATGAACATGTTGGAGTAAAGGCACCCGGCAAGCTAAACACGATAACGGTTTTGCCTTTGAACAGTTCATCGGTAGTCACATTGACCCAAGCGTCACCTTGGCGAGTAGGAAAAGTAACCTGTGGAATAGTTTGACCTTCTTTAGATGTAAACATTGTGTTCCTTATTTGTGAAATTTAATTTTAAATCAATAGGATGTGTTTCATTGTTGATGGCTATTGTTAAAGAAAAGCTTTGATAGCTCTAATCGTTTAATGCTATGGTTTTAATAGATGCATTCTATCTGGGGAAGCTATGAACATTCGTGATTTTGAATACTTGGTCGCATTAGCTGACCACAAGCATTTCCGTAAAGCGGCAGAAGCGTGCTTTGTCAGCCAACCCACCTTGAGTGGCCAGATCCGTAAGTTGGAAGATGAAATTGGAACGACTTTACTTGAGCGCAGTAGCCGCCGAGTTCTGTTTACTGAAGCTGGGCTACAACTGGTTGATCAGGCAAAGAAAATCCTTTCGGAAGTGAAAACGTTTAAAGATATGGCTAATCAGCAAACCGGAGCCATGACAGGGCCATTGCACATTGGCTTTATTCCGACCTTAGGGCCGTATTTGCTGCCTCGGATTATCCCAACACTGAAAGAACGTTTTCCTGAGTTGGAGCTGTATCTGCATGAAGCGCAGACCAGCCAATTAGTGCGTCAGCTTGAAGAGGGCAAACTGGATTGCTTGGTGCTCGCTTCGGTGGAAGAGACGGCACCTTTTAAAGAAATTGAGCTGTATAACGAAGTGATGAGTATTGCCGTACCTTGCGATCATGCTTGGGCTGAGCGCGATGAAGTTGAAATGCTCGAATTGAAAGGTAAAACCGTACTCGCGTTAGGAGATGGTCACTGCTTGCGCGATCAAGCGTTAGGCTTTTGTTTTGCGGCGGGAGCGAAAGATGATGAACGCTTTAAAGCCACCAGTTTAGAAACGTTGCGTAATATGGTGGCGGCGGGGGCGGGTATTACCCTGCTTCCAGAGTTGGCGCTACCGGAAGATAAAACGAAGGACGGTGTGTGTTATTTGCGTGCGGTAAACCCGATCCCTTCTCGTCGTCTCGTATTGGTTTATCGCCCTGGATCGCCTTTGCGTCAACGTTTCGAGCAATTAGCGGCAGTGATCAAACAGCGTCTGCAACAAGCACATTGAGCGAAAGAGAAAATAAAAAAAGAGGCTTTTTATCAGCCTCTTTTTATTTCCATCCCTAAACCACCGCTTTCCGCGGTGGTGATTATTTACGTGAAACTAGAACAGCTCTTCACCTGAGCTGGATGAATAAATCGATTCATTCACATGTTCACTGACGTATTCCGTTGGTTCAGTACCCGCTTCGAAATATTCGAACATAGAACTTGAATCTAGTTTGTTGGTGAGAAGGCCTGAATCACGATCAATTCGGACACGCACAATATTGTCTGGCACAACTTTCTCTTGCACAGGAACACCGTCTAAGGCGAGTGACATAAACTCAACCCAAGCTGGGAGTGCGGTTTTACCACCCGACTCCGCACCAGAAACATCATCTTCGATATTTGGGTTTGGCGCGGTTTTACCTAAGTTGCGGCTGTGATCATCAAAGCCAACCCAAGCAACCCCAACAATGCCGGGGCCATAACCGTTGTACCACGCATCTTTAGAATCGTTGGTGGTACCGGTTTTGCCACCGATATCACGACGTTTGAGTGCTTGTGCGCGCCAGCCCGTACCATTCCAGCCAGTACCTGCACCCCATTCGCCACCACCCCAAATATTGCTGTACAGCATTTCACGAGTTAAAAACGCATTTTGTTCGGAAATGACTTTCTGTGCATACGGGCTTGCCGCATCTTGTTCAGCAAATTCGTTCAGTTCAGAAGTGCATTGGCTATGGCAAACCACTTTAGGCGTAGCACTAAATTCGATCTTACCAAACGGATCTTCAACGCGACTAATGTAGAACGGCTCAACGTAGTAACCATTATTGGCAAACACTGAAAACCCTTGTGCGACTTTGACTGGCGTTAAACTGCCAGCACCTAGCGCAATGGTTTCAGAGCGGGGGAGCTGCTCTAAGTCAAAGCCAAAGCGAGTTAAGTATTCGCGAGTTTCATCCAAACCCACTTCGCGGAGAACACGTACCGCCATTACGTTTTTGGATTGCGCTAAGCCAATTCTCAGGCGTGTTGGCCCGGTATAGGTCGGTGGTGAGTTTTTCGGACGCCACGCAGTGCCTTGGCTTTCATCCCACTGGTTGATCGGCGCATCGTTGATCAAAGTTGCTAACGTCATCCCTTTATTGAGGGCTGCAGAGTAGATAAACGGCTTGATACTTGAGCCCACTTGACGTACTGACTGCGTTGCACGGTTAAATTTGTTGTGTACGAAGTTGAATCCACCCACCAAGGCCAATACGGCACCATTGTCGGGATTCATTGCGATAAATGCCGTGTTGGCATTGGGAACTTGACTGAGCTTCCAGCCATTCAAAGGGCTATCCCCCATGCGTGGACGAACCCAAATTTGTTGCCCTGTCGCTAAAAATTCCGTCGCGCTGCGGGGCTGTGGTCCTTGACGATCATCATTAATAAATCGGCGCGCCCAGTTCATGTCTTCCCAAGCGATGGTTTGTTCACCATAGCTTTTTACCCAAACTTGTGCAGATTTATCGTTAACTTCTAGCACAACAGCAGGGAACATGTCGCCATAAGTAGGTTCATTACTTAAGTAATTCGTCAGTTGTGAGCTGCTCCACGCTGGCTGATTTGCTTTCCACAGCTCTTTTTCTGCACCGCGATAACCATGGCGTTCATCATAAGCCAGTAGGTTATTCACCGCTGCTTGGTTGGCGGCTTTCTGTAACTTGGATTCAACCGTGGTATAGACATTCATACCTGAGGTATAAGCGGCTTCTTCACCATAACGCTCGACCATCCAAGCACGAGCAATTTCTGCTACATAAGGGGCGTTCAGCTCAATTTCGGCACCATGGTATTTTGAGGTGACCGGTTCGGCACGTGCAGCGTCGTATTCGGCTTGAGTGATGTATTTCTCATCGCGCATACGCAGTAACACCACGTTGCGGCGGTTCGTTGCACGTTCTACCGAATAAATAGGGTTCATGGTGGAAGGCGCTTTCGGCAAGCCTGCAATCAGTGCGATTTCGCCTAGTGTGAGATCCTTCACTTCCTTACCAAAATAGGCTTGAGCGGCTGCGCCTACACCATAAGAACGGTAACCGAGGTAAATTTTGTTGAGGTAAAGTTCGAGGATTTCTTGTTTGCTGAGCAGCTCTTCAATATGGATCGCAATGAAAATTTCTTTAATTTTCCGCATCACTTTCTTCTCATTAGAGAGGAAAAAGTTACGCGCTAGCTGCTGAGTAATGGTACTCGCACCTTGAGAAGCACTTCCTGATGCGACTACGGCAAATGCCGCACGAGTGATTCCAATCGGATCAAATCCGTAGTGCTCATAGAAGCGAGAATCCTCGGTCGCAATCACCGCTTCAATTAACTCTTTTGGCATCTCTTCCAGTTTGAGAGGAATGCGGCGCTTCTCTCCAAATTGCGCGATGAGCTTGCCATCTTGACTGAAGACTTGCATCGGAGTTTGTAACTGGACGTCACGTAGAGTGGCGACATCTGGCAACTCTGATTTCACATAAAAATAGAAACCAAAGATTGTTGTGACTCCAAGAATAATGCAAATCAATGAAAATACTAATAAACGCTTTATGAACTTCACCGGAGAATCCCTGTTTAGTTGAGGCTGCACTAATGCAAACCCTTGTACTCTAGGCTAAAACCTTAGCTCGCAAAATATCATCTGCTTATTTACTGAGAAATAGGCATGTCGAGCTGAAACTCTTTACTGGAGCTTAGCCTCATGGGTAAATCATTAGTTACGGGTATTGATATCGGCCACCACAGCATTAAAGCAGTGGTGCTCAAACCTATGGGCGACACCTATGCGCTTATGGGGTATGAGGAGTTGCTCGTTACCGCTGATATTTTCACCGATAATCACACGCTCGATTATCAGAAAATTGTAAAGAAACTCAAAGAACTAAAAAAGGGGTTACCCCTATTTAGTCAGAAAGTCGCGATTGCAATCCCGGATAACGCGGTAATTAGCAAAGTATTACAAATAGATAGCGATCTTGAGCTGCGAGAGCAGGAGTTCGCTATTTATCAGGCTTTTTCCCACCAATCTCCATTTCCCGTTGAAGATCTTAGCCTTGATTTCGTCAAAGTGGCGGAAAAAAATCTCGCACGCAGTAGTACGACGACGTTTCAAGTCTATGCCACTAAGAAAGAAGTGGTTGAAAGCCGCTTACAAGCCAGTAAAAAAGCAGGTTTTGAGCCGATCTTAATGGATGTGCAAGTGCACAGTTTGTTGCATCTATGGCAGTTGGCTAGCCGCGCGTATCGCCGTGCGGACTGGATGCTGATTGATATTGGACACACACAAAGCTCTTTGTGTTTGGACTTTCCAGACAAAATGCCTTTTTACAAAGATGTGCCACTAGGAACTCGATTGGTCGATTTAGACTCTGCCAGCCCTGCCATACTCAATCCTCCCCAGTTGCAGGACTCGTCACAGCGTTTTATCAATGAGTTGGTGGATAAAGTGGCGCGTCAAATCCAACTGTTTACGTCGGTGCATGGAACACAAGGCCTCAGTGGCTTATGGCTATCAGGCGGTGGTGCGGCGATGGAGGGATTGCCAGAAGCGTTGTCCCAGCGTTTATCTTTGCCTTGTGAAGTGCTGAATCCTTTTGCGTTGTTCAAAATGCAGGTCTCAAAACGTAAACGCCAAGTGGTTGATGGTCAGCGTTTTAGCACTGCAGCAGGGCTCGCTTTGCGTGGTTTAGCATGGCTGGAGAGTGAACATGCTGCATAACATTAACTTATTGCCATGGCGAGATGAGCGGCGCGAAGCACATAAACGGCGCTTTTTGGGGTTAGTGATTTTAGGCGTGCTGTTGGCAGTATTGATGCAGTTTGGTGCTGGAGAATATTTAAGTGGTCAGGTCGCCAAACAACAAGAACGGATTGGTTATTTGAAACAACACATCTTTTCGTTGGATCAGCAAATCGCCAAACTCAAAGTGACGGAAGAGGAACACAAGGCATTGTTGACTCGCCTCAATGTTGTTGAGCAGCTACAGCAAAAACGCAATAAAACCACGGACTTTATGAATCAGATGCCGCTGCTGATCCCTGAAGGCGTGTACGTCGATAAGATCAAAATGAATGGGCATGAAATCGAGATCACGGGGATCAGTGACTCTACAGCTCGCTTAGCGACCATGCTCGACAACTTAGAAAAATCCCCCAAGCTCAGTGACGTAGAAATGCATGAAATTGTCTCGGGTAACAAACGCTTTGGTAAGCAATTTCAGAGCTTTAAAGTTTCCTTTCAATTCTTGAGGTCAGACTCGACACAAGGTGGGACGAATAATGGCTAGTTTTCAAGAGTTAGAACTGGACGAAATGGCAGAATGGCCGGTGTTACCCCAATTGTTGGTGATCTTGCTGCTGATGCTATTGGTGCAAGGCGCAGGATACTGGTTTTATCTGATGCCCAAACAAGATGAGATCGCAGCACTCAAGCAGGAGGAAGAAACCGTCAAAGCCACGTTACGCATCAAAGCGAACAAAGTGGCTGCTTTACCACAGATCCAAGCTCAATTGGATGAATTGAATGAGCGTTACGATTTCTTACTACGCCAACTACCAGTACAAAAAGAGCTAGCCAGTATGCTGGCATCGGTAAACCAACTTGGTCTGGATAATTCCCTAACATTTACTCGGATTGATTGGGGGGAGCGTCAGGCTCAAGAGTTTTTGTATCGCCTTCCTCTCAATATTGAGCTGACTGGGAATTATCACGATATCGGAGATTTTTCCGAGGCAATCGCCAAGTTACCGCGGATTATCAACTTCGATGACATCGATTGGCAGCGGGTTAGCCAAGAAAGTAGCACGCTGCATTTTCGGGTAAAAGCCTACACCTATCAGTTTAAGCAGGAGGTGGAAGATGAAAAATAACCGGTTCTGGCTGCCACTGATGGTGATGTCGCTGTTGGTGGGATGCAAAGCGAACCAAGACGATTTGGTGGGGTTTGTCGCTCAGGTTGAGCGGGATGCGCGTAAGGATGTCAGCAAACTCAAGCCGATTTTGGAATTTCAAGTGACGACTTACCAAGAGCGTAAAGCGCGTGAGCCGTTTGTGTTGCCCAGAGAAGCCTTGGTGCAAAGTCAACCTGTTGTTAAAGCCGACTGTTGGCAGCCCATGCCTCGGGCGAAAAATGGTCCTCTGGAACATTACCCACTCAGTCAATTGCGCTTAAAAGGTGTGATGAGTAGCGGTGGCTCCATCTCTGCGCTGGTTCAAACACCAACCGGTAATGTGGTGAAAGTAAAAGCAGGACAATATCTAGGTAACAATAATGGAAAAGTAACCCGTGTTGATGATAACTATTTGTTAATTAATGAAACCTTGCCTGATGGCTTAGGGTGTTGGAATCAGCGTAACGTCAAGCTGGCTTTAAAATAATAGGTTGAAGTATAGAGATATAACGATGAGAAATGGATTGAAAACTTATGTCGCACAGGCTTGGCTGACCTTATGGGTTGGTTTGGTGCTTTGTGCTGCTTCCGTAGCGCATAGCGCGGAGTCGGCTTCTACCAATCAACTGCAAAATATTGATTTTCGGGTCAATAAAGACAAAGCCGCAGTGCTGATTGTGGAGTTGGCTTCCCCCTCTGTTGTCGTGGATGTTCAAAAAGTCCAAGAAGGGCTGAGTATTGAACTGCTAAAAACGGATGTGGCAGATGACAAACTTTACTTATTGGATGTAAAGGACTTTTCTACGCCAGTGCAAAGCATAGAAGTGTTCCGCAAAGAACCCAGCACTCAATTGATTGCGACCATTGATGGTGAGTTTAAACATGACTACAGCTTGAAAGGAAAATATTTGGAGGTGGTGATCAGTAAGCTTAAAGCGGATGAAAAACCACAGCCGAAAAGTATTCTAGAGAAAGAAGGTAAGCTCATTTCAATTAACTTCCAAGATATTCCAGTGCGTAACGTGTTGCAGCTGATTGCCGATTATAACGGCTTCAACTTAGTAGTATCGGACTCGGTGGTCGGTAACCTGACGTTACGCTTGGATGGGGTACCTTGGCAGCAAGTTCTCGACATTATCTTGCAAGTTAAGGGCTTAGATAAGCGTGTTGATGGTAACGTTATTCTCATCGCACCCAAAGAAGAACTGGATTTACGAGAAAAGCAGGCCTTAGAGAAAGCGCGTTTAGCGGAAGAGCTGGGTGATTTAAAATCAGAAATCATCAAAATCAATTTTGCTAAAGCTTCAGATATCGCCGCCATGATCGGGGGAGAAGGTAACGTTAACATGCTCTCTGAGCGTGGTTCGATCAGCATCGATGAGCGTACGAACTCACTGTTGATCCGAGAGTTACCCGATAATATTGCCGTGATCCGTGAGATCATCGAATCGCTGGATATTCCGGTTAAGCAAGTGCAAATTGAAGCACGTATCGTCACCGTCAAAGAAGGTAATTTGGATGAGCTGGGTGTGCGTTGGGGCGTAATGTCAACCAATGGCAGTCATTCGGTCGGCGGGAGTATTGAAAGTAACTTATGGCAACAAGGGCTTTTGGCTGACGATAAGTTTCCGGTCGATCAGTTCTTAAACGTCAATTTGGCATCCACATCAGCGAACGCTTCCTCCATCGCTTTCCAAGTGGCTAAGCTAGGGTCCGATACCTTGTTGGATTTGGAGCTCTCCGCATTACAAAACGAGTCGAAAGCAGAAATTATCTCTAGCCCCCGTTTGATTACGACCAATAAACAGCCTGCGTACATCGAACAGGGTACTGAAATCCCGTACCTTGAGTCCTCATCGAGTGGGGCCTCTACGGTATCGTTTAAAAAAGCGGTATTGAGCTTGAAAGTTACCCCACAAATTACACCTGATAACCGTCTGGTGTTGGATTTGAGTGTGACTCAGGACCGCCGTGGTGAAACGGTGAAAACCGGTACAGGGGAAGCGGTCTCGATCGACACTCAGCGTATTGGCACACAAGTGTTAGTGAATAATGGAGAAACTGTCGTCTTAGGTGGCATTTTCCAACACAGCATCAATAATTCAGTGGATAAGGTGCCATTGCTTGGAGACCTGCCAGTTTTGGGGGCGCTATTTAGACGAACGTACGAGCAAATGGGCAAAAGTGAGCTGTTGATTTTCGTCACGCCGAAAGTGGTCATTCAATAACTTAGCGTGTGTGTAACAAGCGAACAAAAATTAAAGTTGCAATAGTGGCACCATATCTAGATAATTTCGGGTCTTATCACGAAATATCGGTGAGGAATAGGTGCCACAAGCATTCCTATGGTTGGCTGATGTCCAACAACTCTTGTGGCGATGTCATTGAATTAACGTTGTAAATTACTGCTGAACATGGCTGAGAAACGCAATATTTTCCTTGTTGGCCCTATGGGCGCTGGCAAAAGCACAATTGGTAGACACCTAGCTCAACAACTGCACATGGAGTTTATCGACTCTGATACGGTTATCGAAGAACGTACCGGAGCGGATATCGCATGGGTGTTTGATGTTGAAGGTGAAGAAGGCTTCCGCAAGCGCGAAGAGGCCGTCATTAATGATCTAACCGAGCAACAGGGTATCGTACTGGCGACGGGTGGTGGCTCAGTAATTAGTAAAGAGAACCGCAACCGACTGTCTGCTCGCGGTATCGTTGTATACCTTGAAACTACTATCGAAAAACAATTGGCACGTACCAATCGCGATAAAAAGCGCCCACTACTGCAAACCGATTGCCCACGCGATGTGTTAGAACAATTGGCAGAAGATCGTAATCCTCTGTATGAAGAGATTGCCGATATCACGGTACGTACCGACGATCAAAGTGCAAAAGTGGTAGCCAACCAGATCGTAAAAATGCTAGAAGAACACATAATGTAATGTTTCTTCGAATTGGAGTGCAAAACCATGGAGCGGATTACGGTCAACTTAGGTGAACGTAGCTACCCAATCTCAATCGGTGCCGGATTGTTTACCAATCCGGCCCTTCTTTCCCTTTCTGCTAAGCAGAAAGTGGTGATCATCACCAATCAAACCGTCGCCCCTCTCTACGCGTCCGCGATGACAGCTTTACTGGATCAAATTGGTTGCCAGCATGCCTTGCTTGAGCTTCCCGATGGTGAACAGTACAAAACACTCGAAACCTTTAATACCGTGTTGAGCTTTTTGCTTGAGCACAATTACAGCCGAGATGTGGTGCTTCTTGCTCTTGGTGGTGGTGTGATTGGCGATTTGGTCGGTTTTGTTGCCGCTTGTTATCAACGTGGCGTCGATTTTATTCAGATACCGACCACGCTGTTATCACAAGTGGATTCATCGGTTGGTGGCAAAACGGCAGTCAATCACCCCTTAGGGAAGAACATGATTGGCGCTTTCTATCAACCGAAAGCGGTCGTGATTGATACTCACTGTCTAGCCACTTTACCTACGCGCGAATTTGCCGCTGGCATGGCGGAAGTGATCAAGTACGGCATCATTTACGACCAAGCGTTTTTCTACTGGTTAGAAGAGCACATGGATGCGTTGTATGCGTTGGACGAGCAAGCGTTGACTTACGCGATTGCACGTTGTTGCCAGATCAAGGCTGATGTTGTAGCCCAAGACGAGAAAGAATCAGGGATCCGCGCTCTGCTCAATCTCGGTCATACCTTTGGCCATGCGATTGAAGCTCATATGGGGTATGGTAACTGGCTACACGGTGAAGCCGTGGCGGCTGGTACGGTGATGGCAGCAAAAACCGCTTGGTTACAAGGTCTTATCGATCACGTTCAGTTTGAGCGTATCGTCGCTATACTGAAAAAAGCACAACTGCCGATCCGCACACCGGACGACATGACCTTCACTGACTTCATGCAACACATGATGCGCGACAAAAAAGTCTTGGCGGGTGAACTGCGTTTAGTGTTACCGACTAGCATCGGTACTTCTGAAGTGGTGAAAGGTGTGCCAGAAGCGATCATCTCACAAGCTATTGAATACTGTCGCACGGTATAAACTAGGTTGTTGCAAATCATTTTGAATTTTGACCATTGTCATAGGATGGCCCAATGAGTTTGGCACATGAACTGGATTTAGAGTCACAAACTGAGTTATTGGAGCGGCTACAATTGCTGACCCGCTTTGGTTCTAACTTGGTGAATGTTTGTGGTCGCCAAGGCGCGGGCAAATCTTGGCTAGCGCAGCGCTTTTTAGAGGGTTGGGCACAAGATAAAAACCAGTCGTTACTCATGTGTCATCCGAATCAAAATGATGAGCAACGCCGTGTCACTGTCTTGTCACAGCTTTTTTCTGAGCCATTGTATAACCCGAAAGATTCATTAGCCGAGAGTTTTGCTCGCCTGTTTGAGGAGCAAAGCTGTGATATCGCGATTGTGGTCGATGATGCGCATCTGCTATCCGAATCATTAGTGTCTGAGTTGTGGATGCTGGTGTTAGAAGCCCAAGCGAACCCTCGTTGGAACGTCAATGTGGTGCTGTTTGCTCAAGACAATGGTCTGGATGCTTTGCTGACGCGGCTAAGTTATGGGCAAGAACATAAACCGGTCGATTTAGAAATTGAGATGCTCTCCGAAGAGGAAGCGGATCGTTTATTCGAAAATCGAGTCATGCGCTATGTTGATCCGCAACTTGAGCGTAAAGTGCGTAATGCTTATAAAAAAGTGAATCCGTTACCGGGGGAAATTATGGCGTTGGCGGAAACGAAAAATGAAAAACGGGTGGTGATCCGCTCGATTATCGGTTCACCGTTTAATATTGCTCTGGTTGTGTTGCTACTGCTGTTGCTACTTGGTGGTGGCTACTGGTGGCTGCTCTCTAAACCCGTACCGGAAGAGATGCAGACCACGGAAAGTGCTACCGGTGAGCAAACGGCGATTCCTACACTCAATTCAAATGCCAGTGCCGGCGATCCTACTCAAGAAGGCAGCGCTGCCAATGGTGAGCCAGATTCAACGACTCATGGTCAAGGAAGTGGTGCGGATGATGATACGGCCGCTTTACCGCCGGATGTAGTTGATACTACCGCTAGTGTCGGTATTGAGGATGATGGTAAGCGCGTGGTGATCAATTCTGATGTTGTGGATGCCTTGCTGCAAGGCAAAGTAGAGGCCACCGATACTTCAGCGATCAATAACGTTGTTGAGTCAACGCAAGCGGTGACTGAGTTGAAAACCAAGACGCTAGAAACAGCCCCGGCTCAAGCGTCGCAGTCTAAACCGGTGAGTTTTTCTTTTGCGCGTGATGAGCTAAAAGCCATGTCGCCGCGCAGTTACACTTTGCAGTTGGCGGCCATGAATTCGATGCAGGATGTTCAAGCATTTCTTGATGAGCATAAGCTGCAAAATAAAGTGTATATCTACCCAACTCAACGCAATGAGGTTGAGTGGTTTATTGTCACCATGGGTAATTATCCGACCATCCAAATGGCGCGCGATGCTTCAGAAAAACTCTCTGCACCGTTACAAGCACTTGGCCCTTGGGCAAAATCACTTAGCCAAGTACAGCGGGAAATTGAGCGTAAGAAATAAACCTGAGCTTCACTGAAAAATATGTTACATTCCGCAGCCTTATTTTGTGGCGAAAGATTAGAGCAGTAGATGAAAAAGCAGCGTGCCTTTCTGAAATGGGCTGGGGGTAAATATAGCCTAGTAGAAGACATTCAACGTCATCTACCAGAGGCTTGTGAGCTCGTGGAGCCTTTTGTTGGCGCAGGTTCGGTTTTTCTGAATACGGATTTTGAGCGCTATCTGCTGGCGGACATCAATCCGGATCTGATCAATTTCTACAATTTGCTGAAAGTGCAACCACAGCATTATATTGCGGAATCTAAGCGTTGGTTTGTGCCAGAAAATAACCGCAAAGAAGCCTATCTCGACATTCGTAAGCAGTTTAACCAGAGCGATGATGTGATGTTTCGCTCGTTGGCTTTCTTGTATATGAACCGCTTTGGCTTTAACGGCCTGTGCCGTTACAACAAAAAAGGCGGGTTCAATGTACCGTTTGGTTCCTACAAAAAACCCTATTTCCCAGAGCAAGAACTCGAGTTTTTTGCTGAAAAAGCGCAGCGTGCGACGTTTATTTGTGCCTCTTACGGTGAAACGTTTGCCCGTGCGCAAAGCGATAGTGTGATTTATTGTGATCCTCCCTACGCACCGCTATCGACCACCGCCAATTTTACCTCTTATGCCGGTAATGGTTTTACGCTAGATGATCAAGCGGCGTTAGCCGATATCGCCGAGAAAACCGCCAAGGAACGTGGGATTTCGGTACTGATCTCTAACCACGATACCACTCACACTCGACGCTTGTATCGCGGAGCACAGCTCAATGTGGTCAAGGCCAATCGCACGATCAGTCGTAATGGCGCAGGGCGCAATAAAGTGGATGAACTGTTAGCGTTATTCACCCCGACTCTTCCAAAGAATCCGTGATCTTGTGGGCTAAGCGGCAGATTTCACCGCTTAGCGGCAAGCTGTGCGCTAGGATCTCATCACGAGCTTAGGTAGAATGGCGGCCACATTGTGTTCAGCTCGCATTCCATTCCACATGAGGTCGGTATGAAAGATTTTCTCATTGCTCCATCCATTCTCTCCGCAGATTTTGCTCGTTTAGGTGAAGACGTTGCCAAGGTACTGGCCGCTGGCGCGGATGTGGTGCATTTCGATGTGATGGACAACCACTACGTACCGAACCTGACGTTTGGCGCGCCGATTTGTAAAGCCCTGCGCGATTACGGCATTACGGCTCCGATTGATGTGCATTTGATGGTCAAGCCGGTCGATCGCATCATTCCGGATTTTGCTAAAGCGGGTGCCTCGATGATCACTTTCCACGTCGAAGCGTCAGAACATGTGGATCGTACTTTACAACTGATCAAAGAGTGCGGCTGTCAGGCGGGCGTGGTACTGAATCCTGCGACACCTCTGCACCATCTCGATTACATCATGGATAAAGTCGATTTGATTTTGCTGATGTCGGTGAACCCAGGCTTTGGCGGACAATCTTTCATTCCGCATACCTTAGATAAACTGCGCGCGGTGCGTGAGCGTATTAAGCAAAGCGGCCGCCCAATTCGTTTGGAAATTGATGGTGGTGTGAAAGTGGACAATATCCGTGAAATCGCCGAAGCGGGTGCGGATATGTTTGTCGCAGGCTCGGCGATTTTTGGCCAGCCAGATTACCAAGCGGTGATTGAGCAGATGCGCGCTGAGCTGGCGAAAGCCAAGATTTAATCTGATTTAGGATCGTGTTTTGAAATCCATAAAATTAATTGCTTTTGATTTGGATGGTACGCTGCTCGACAGTGTGCCGGATTTAGCGGTAGCGGCGGATCAAGCGGCCCGTGCGGTGGGTTACCCTGCCGTGAGTGAAGCGCAGGTGCGTGATTATGTCGGCAACGGCGCCGATGTACTGATTGCGCGTGCACTCAGCCAGAGCTTAACAATCAATCCTGAATTAAGCCCAGAGCTACGTGCTCAAGCGCGTCACCTGTTTGATGAGTTTTATGAACAAACGGGGCACAAGCTGAGCCACCTGTACCCTAATGTTAAAACCACGCTTTTAGAGCTGCATCAAGCTGGCTTTATTCTGGCGCTCGTGACCAATAAGCCTTCTAAGTTTGTGCCAGACGTTTTAGAGCAACACGGTATTGCGCACTTTTTTAGTGATGTGATTGGCGGTGATACGTTCCCGAATAAGAAGCCGGATCCGATGGCGCTGAATTGGTTATTAGAGAAACATCAGTTGAACGCTGAGCAAATGTTGATGGTCGGGGATTCGAAAAACGACATTCTGGCGGCAAAAAATGCTGGGTGTTATTCCTTCGGTTTAACCTATGGCTACAACCACGGTGAACCGATTGCCAATGCAGAGCCAGACTTCGTTTCTGATGACATTGGTACTCTGCTTGAAGTGGTGCTCGTTTCGGCGTAAAAGTTGCCGTTCACACTAGTAAAATACTCGTTAATGAGTACACTGCTTGAACCGCGCCGACTCTGTGCGCGGTTTTTGTCACTTTGTTTTGTGTAATTTCAATTTCAGTCACAAGGAAATCAAACCCATGAGCAGACCCATTGTATTGAGTGGTGTTCAACCGTCAGGTGAACTAAGTATCGGTAACTACTTGGGTGCTCTACGTCAATGGCAACAGATGCAAGATGATTATGACTGCCAGTACTGTGTTGTGGATTTGCATGCGATTACGGTTCGTCAAGATCCGAAAGCACTGCATGAAGCGACATTAGATGCTTTGGCTATCTGTCTCGCGGTTGGCGTTGATCCGAAAAAGAGCACGCTATTTGTTCAGTCACACGTACCTGAGCACGCTCAACTCGGTTGGGTTTTGAACTGCTACACCCAAATGGGTGAACTGAGCCGTATGACCCAGTTTAAAGACAAATCGGCACGTTACGCCAACGATGTGAATACCGGTCTGTTTGGTTATCCGGTGCTGATGGCGGCAGATATTCTGCTGTATGGCGCACACCAAGTACCGGTGGGCAGTGACCAGAAACAACATCTGGAACTGGCGCGCGATATCGCCACCCGTTTCAACAATATCTATAGCCCAGAGCAGCCAATTTTCACCATTCCTGAACCTTACATTCCTTCCGTCAATGCGCGGGTAATGAGTCTGCAAGATGCGACTAAGAAAATGTCCAAATCAGACGATAACCGCAAAAACGTGATCACCTTGTTGGAAGATCCGAAATCGATCATCAAGAAGATCAACAAAGCGCAGACTGACGCCGAAACCCCACCGCGTATCGCTTACGATGTTGAAAACAAAGCCGGCATTGCTAACCTGATGGGACTTTACTCGGCCGCAACGGGCAAAACATTTGCTGAGATTGAAGCCCAGTACGCTGGCGTGGAAATGTACGGCCCATTTAAGAAAGATGTGGGTGAGGCGATTGTTGCCATGCTGGAGCCTGTTCAGGCGGAATACCAACGCATTCGTCATGACCGTGAATACCTCAACAGCGTAATGCGTGATGGCGCAGAAAAAGCTTCAGCCAAAGCACTGCAAACTTTGAAAAAAGTGTACGCTGCCGTTGGTTTTGTGGCTCGCCCTTAATCAAGCGATTTTCCCCTGATAAAAATAAAGCTAGGTTTCCTAGCTTTATTTTTATCAGGTAAGCGGTTGGCTGATTTCCCCGCGTGAAGGATTGAAGGCTACACTTTACAACATTGTAACGGTGAAGAGTTTGGTGGATGAGACAACTTTGGTTATGGCTTTTGATTGTTGTTGCGCAGAATGCTTGGGCTGAGCCGCTGCGGATTTGCGTAGGGGACATGAATGTTTGGCCACCTTTTACCTATTGGCAAGGCGAATCAGATCAAGAGAAAGTGGCATCATTAACCGGCTCTGCCACCACGTTGGTGTTGGAAGCGTTACAAGCTCAGCATCTGGATTATCAAATAAACTTCATGCCTTGGGCGCGTATTCAGCATGAGCTGGCCCACGATAGTGGCCGCTGTGACCTGACTTGGGATGCAAGCCATCGCGCGGAACGAGAAGCTTACAGCTATTTTTCTGTGCCGCTTTACACCATACAACTCGGGTATTTCACCTTACCCGAACAACCCAAGGATTTGCAGTCGTCTAAAGACAGTGGGGTTTTGTGTGGGGTAAACGGATTTAACTATGAGCGGTTTGCCTTATCAAGAGAACCTTCGTTGTACTTAAATTCGGTTCAACAAGCACTGAATATGCTGCAAAAAGAGCGCTGTGATTGGTTTGTCAGCGAAATTGAGCCGATTTATGGCGGTATTCAGCTAGGGGTTTATGTGCTGCAGCGCCAAATTATCCACCATTCGCTGGGTAAAAATAAGCAGTACCATGTGCAGGTTCGGCGCAGCTTGCCGAATGCTTTACCTTTGATTAACGGCTTGAACCAATACTTTCTCAATGCCCAAAAAACCGGACATGCACAAACCGTGTTTGACCGTTACCTCTCTTTACCTCTTGCTCACTAATGTCATTTTTTCTCTATGAGAGTTGCCTCTCCTCGTGAAGTGAAATGTTAATCCTATTGAAATCGGATGGTTGCAAAGCCTATTTACTCTGCTTGTTGAAACTTTGCGATGCATTCAAGTATTTGCTCTATTGATGAGATGAATATCTCGATATTAATGCTGAATATTTCCGTGTTGCATGAAAAACAGCAACACTCATCGCGCAAAGTGGTTTTGCTTTAATACAAACAGTGACTCAACACACCCTGTTTGCCAATCGACAATCAAGCAGGGAGGATAAGGTGCATCATGGAAATGAGATCAACCCCGAATTTAACGCGTTCGACTTTAGCTCTGGCTATCAGCTTTGGCTTAGTTGCGCCAACGTATGCCGACGTATTGATTTCTCAATACGTTGAAGGCAGTAGCTTTAATAAAGCGATTGAAATTGCTAACACCTCCGATCAAGCCGTGAGCTTGAATGGCTTCCAATTGGCGATGTCGACCAACGGCAGCGGCACTTGGGATAAAACCTTACCGCTCGATGGTCAAGTGATTGCAGCGCACGATGTGTTGGTACTTGCCCACGGCAGCGCCAACAGTGCGATTCTTGCGACCGCTGATATCACCAACAATACGGTTGTCAACTTTAATGGCAATGATCCGATTGCGCTGCTCAATAGTGATGGCAGTGTGCATGATGTGGTCGGCAATATGGGCGGGGCGGATTTTGCGAAAGACAATACGCTCGCTAGAACGAAACTGACACCAAGCGCCACTTACCAAGCTTCCGATTGGGCGACCCAAGGCAAAGACAATATTGATGGTCTGGGCGCACTGGATACCACCACGCCACCGACTGCCTTCAATTGTACGCTAGATGGGGCTGAGCCAAGCTTTACCACCATCCAACAAATTCAGGGTGAAGGCAGTACTTCTCCCTATATCCAAGGTTATCCCTACATCACCAATGAGGATTTCTTTGTTAAAGGTGTGGTGAGTGCAGTAACGACCGGACTGACTAAAGGCTTCTATCTGCAAGCGCTGGAAGATGACTACAACCCGAACACCTCAGAAGGCCTGTTTGTGTTTACCAACCAAAGCAGTTCGGACTTAGCGCCGGGCGATGTGGTGTGCGTGAAGGGCAAAGTGCAGGAGTATTACAACCTGACGCAGCTCAAAGCGGAAAACAATCAGTGGGTGAAACAAGGTCAGCAAGCTGCGCCACAAGCGCAAGCCATCGAGATCTTGCCTTCGGATGAACACTTTGCCCAGACGCTAGAGCGCTACGAAGGCATGTTGGTGAAAACCACGCCTGAATTGGATATGCGTGTGACTCGCACCTTTGGTTATGACTATGATTCGCGTCGTAACAACATGGTGTTGGCGCAAGGTCGCATCAATATGCAGCCAAACCAGCAGCATCCCGCCGGTTCAGAGCAAGCTTCGCAACAGAAGCTGGATAACGCGCAGCGCCGCTTGTTTGTGGAATCCGATGCCAAAGCAGCTGATGGGCAAATTCCTTATTACCCGACATTTGGCCGCACCGATGTCGATCAAGATGGTTCAACCGAAGACTATATCCGAATTGATGATACGGTTTCGGGCCTCGAAGGGGTTGTGAGCTACAGCTACAACGAATATCGCCTGATTGCGACCAATACCCTTTCGGCGGAAAACTTGGTGCATAACGCGCCGCGTCAAGCTAAGCCAGATATGGATGAAGGTGATTTACGCATTGCCACTTTCAACGTACTCAACTACTTCAACTCGCCGTTTGGTGGTGACGCTAACCAACATGGTGATAACCGTGGTGCCAACAATCTGGCTGAATTTGAAGTGCAGCAAGCCAAGATTGTGAATGCGATTGTGCGCTTGGATGCCGATATCGTGGGTTTGATGGAAATTGAGAACAACGGTTTTGGTGAAGGTTCAGCGATTGCCCAATTGGTTAATCAGATCAATAGCCAAATTGCGGATAAGAAAAAACACTACCGCTTTGTGGCGATTGATTCGAATGGCGATGGCAAAACCGATGCCGCCGATTCACTCGGTACGGATGTGATCACCACTGGTGTCATCTACCGCGATAAAGTGGTGAAGCTGGCGCAAAATCGTGTCATCCCAATGCCAAGCCAGCAAGCACCAGAGGTGGTAGATGCCAATGGTAAAGTGATTGAAGATGGCAAAAACTACCAGCGTGATACGCTTGCCCCAACCTTTAAAGTGAAAGGCGGTAACGAGAAAATCACCGTCGCGGTCAACCACCTCAAATCGAAAGGTTCAGCGTGTTGGGAAGATGCCGCGCCCGTTGAGCAAGGTGGACAAGCAGGCCAAGATTTGGATTACCAAGGTGCGTGTGAAAACTTCCGCGTCGCCGCTGCGGTAGCGTTGGGTGATGCGTTGGCAAAAATCGATGGGCATAAAGTGATTCTCGGTGATATGAACTCGTACGGCATGGAAGATCCTATGCTGGTTTTGACCAACTATACGCCAGAGAAATACGGCAAAACCATTCGCGCGGCACGCAATACTTACATTGCCGGTGTAGAGCAGTTTGGAGATGCAGGCGCAGAGATCAAACACAGCTACGGTTATCTCAACGCGGTTGCCATCAAACATCCAGACAGTTGGAGTTACTCATTTAATGATGAAGTCGGAGCGCTGGATCATCTGTTAGTTAGCCCAAGCCTCAAACACAAGGTCGTGGATGCGACCGATTGGCACATCAACGGTGCTGAGTCGACCTTGTTTGACTACAACGATGAGTTCAAAGGCAACCTGCCGAAATACAAGGATCAGTTCCGCGCGTCGGATCATGATCCTGCGGTATTGGAACTTAACATCTACGGTGGTTCATTCGGTTTAGGCGCATTGCTTGGTCTATTCGGTCTTGGAATGTGGCGTCGCCGTCGCTAGAAAGCAGCATTATCGATAAACAAAAGGCTAGCGTGCGCTAGCCTTTTTACTTTCTTACCTTGATGGGGGGAACTTACTGCGCTTCGTGCAGTACGCTGCCCCACAGGTCATATTCATCGGCGTGTTCAATCACAACGTTGACCAATTCACCCGGTTTCAGGTTGGTTTCACCGTTGAGGTAAACCAAGCCATCGATCTCCGGTGCATCCGCGTAGGTACGGCCGATCGCGCCTTCTTCATCGACTTCATCAATCAGCACTTGCATGGTGCTGCCGATGCGTTTTTGCAGTTTGGCAGCACTGATCTCTTGCTGCACTAGCATAAAGCGCTCGAAACGATCTTGTTTCACGTCTTCTGGGATCTGATCTTCAATCTCATTGGCTGCTGCGCCTTCAACAGGCGAGTACTTAAAGCAGCCCACGCGATCGAGTTGTGCTTCTTTCAGCCAATCCAGCAGGATTTGGAAATCTTCTTCGGTTTCGCCCGGGAAGCCCACGATAAAGGTGGAGCGGATCACGAGCTCTGGGCAGATCTCTCGCCATTTTTTGATGCGCTCTAAAGTGCGCTCCGCTTGCCCCGGACGCTTCATCATTTTCAGAACACGAGGGCTGGCGTGTTGGAATGGAATATCCAAGTAAGGCAGCACTTTTCCTTGTGCCATCAATGGGATGATTTCATCCACATGTGGGTAAGGGTAAACGTAGTGCAGACGAACCCAAATGCCCATCTTGCCCAGCTCTTCACTGAGCGCTTTGATGTTATGGCGCACCGGTGAACCGTTGGCAAAACCTAGGCTGTGTTTGGTATCCACGCCGTAAGCACTGGTGTCTTGGCTGATCACGAGCAGCTCTTTCACGCCAGCGTTTTTCAGGCGTTCCGCTTCACCAATAATTTCACCTACAGGGCGGCTGACTAAGTCACCACGCATTGATGGAATGATGCAGAAAGTACAACGGTGGTTACAACCTTCAGAAATTTTTAGGTAGGCGTAATGCTTGGGTGTCAGTTTTACCCCGTGATCAGGCACTAGACTGGTAAACGGGTTGTGCGCTGGTTTTGGCGCGTATTGGTGTACATGCTCCAACACGTTTTGATAAGCGTGTGGGCCTGTAATACCGAGTACGTTCGGGTGTACTTGGCGAATTTCATCCTCACGTGCACCTAGGCAGCCGGTCACAATGACTTTGCCATTTTCTTTCAACGCTTCGCCAATGGTATCCAGAGATTCTTGTACCGCACTGTCGATAAAACCACAGGTGTTGACGATCACCACATCAGAATCGTGGTAGCTGTTGACGATCTCATAACCTTCGGTACGCAGTTGGGTCAGAATGCGTTCTGAGTCCACTAAGTTTTTTGGGCAACCTAAGGAAACAAAACCAATTTTATTGCCAGTCGTTTGGCTGCCTTGGCTTTGCTCTGCGATGGTTTTTTTCGCCGTTTCCAGAGTCGTGGTTTGATTTGGCGTAAAAGTCTGAACTGTCATTGCTCTGTGTGCTACCTAATTATGTTTATTCGCCCGCTGATTCGATGTTGCAAACGTAGGCAACAGAGAACGTGAGCGGGGTCTAAAAAGTCGGCGAATTATAACTGACGAGAAAAAATTGAATAGAGGCGAAGTGGAAAAAATGAACAAAAAACGGACAAAAAAGGAGGCGGCGAAATGCCGCCTCAAGTTGAGGACAACGCATTGCTATTTTGTTCGATGAATTCCTACCGCACCCATGATGTATTTTTCATAAATTGGCTCGCTAGTCCCGTGTTTGACCTTATAAATGAAGTATTTTTCAACGGCGATTTTCGCGATGTGTACCCATTGTCCCATCGAGGTCCAGTTAGTATTGCGTGGAGGATTTTGTGGTAGCGCCACAAACGCAGCACCTTTATCGCCCATATCGGCAAGACACACCGCATTCAGGGTTGGGCGGGTGGCCATCGGTTCGCCTCTTTCCAAGCTGAGAATATTCTCCACAATACTGGTGGTCATGGATTCAATCATAAAGCCGGTTTTGGGCGCGCCGACAGGGACTGGCGTTTCTTCTAACGGAGGAATGGCAACGCAAACCCCAGCGGCAAAAATATCGCGGTAGGTAGGGTTACATTGGAACTCATCAGTGAAGACAAAACCTTTCGGGTTACACAGTTTCGGCACCGCCGCAATCGCGGGTGAGCCTTTGAAAGGCGGCAAGAACATCGCCATTTTGAAGGGTAGATGGTGTTCAAAATCCACTTCGCCTTTGCGGTTTAGCTCCTCAAAATGCGCGGTATCGGGATCGAAGCTGGTGGTTCGAGCGTTGCAAATCCATTTGATACCACGGTCACGGAACTCATGTTCCATCAGTGCTTTCGAGTCGCCGACGCCACCCAACCCCATATGGCCGACATACGGTTCGCTCGTGACAAAGGTGATTGGAACTTTGTCGCGGATTTTCAGTTTACGCAGTTGACTCTCTAAGGTGAGAATATATTCGTACGCAGGACCAAAGCAGCTCGCGCCTTGCATCGCCCCAACCAATACCGGACCGGGGTTTTCGATTAACGCTTGGTAAGCTTCATAGGCTTTTACGGCATGATCCACCGTGCAGATTGATTGAGTATATCCCGTTTCTGGTCCTGCTCCCGGAACGGTTTCAAAGGCCAGTTTAGGGCCTGTGCAGATGACTAAGTAGTCGTAACTATAGTGGGTACCATCACCCGCGAGTAGGGTTTTTTCATCGGGTAAGATTTGCGTGACCCCTGATGGGTTAAAAGGGATTTTGAATTTTTTAGCGTAAGGCGTGAGATCCAAAACGACTTGTTCTTTGGTTCTTTCTCCCAAGGCAACCCAAGGGTTGGAAGGAATAAAGTGAAACTCGTTGTGTTCATTGATCAAGATGACTTCATGATCTTTTGGGAGTTTTTGTCGTAACTCGTAAACGACTGACATCCCCCCTAAGCCTGCACCGATCACTATGGTTCTTTTCATGGTTGCCCCCTAATGGATTTAAGACTTATCTATATTAGTTAAGACTAAATTAATGCTAGTCGATATTAGCCAGGTCGCCATAAAGAAAATGCAGATCAGTGAGTTCCGTCATTTCGACAGCATCAAGTGACTTAAAGTGTAGGTGGCTATTTAATGTTTTATGTGTGATTGATTTCATATTTTCCTTTAGTAATCAATGAAATTTCAGCAGAGCTGTTGGGGGCGATGAGGAGGTTTAGATTGAAAGTGTGGGTGAGATTCGTAGAATGCCACTGATTTCCCGTCACCAAGAAGGATGCTTATGCTACTGATGATCGATAACTACGATTCATTCACCTACAACTTGTACCAATACTTTTGTGAGTTAGGGGCGCAGGTTAAAGTGGTGCGCAATGATGAGATCGATCTGGATGGGATCCGTGCTCTGGCTCCGACACATTTGGTGATTTCTCCGGGACCATGCACGCCTAATGAAGCGGGGATCTCACTCGCGGCGATTGAAGCATTTGCAGGACAACTGCCCATCCTTGGCGTTTGTTTAGGGCATCAAGCCATTGCCCAAGCATTTGGTGGGCAAGTGGTACGTGCTCGGCAAGTGATGCACGGCAAAACCTCACCCATTCGTCATACGGGGCAAGGCTTATTTAGCGGATTGAATAACCCGCTAACGGTGACGCGTTACCATTCCTTAGTAGTGAAAAATGACACTCTGCCTGAGTGCTTTGAGTTGACCGCATGGACTGAGCTCAGTGATGGCCGCATTGATGAAATCATGGGCTTCCAACATAAAACTTTAGCGCTTGAGGCCGTGCAGTTTCACCCTGAGTCAATTAAGACTGAGCAAGGTCACCAATTGCTCGCTAATTTTTTACGCCGCTAAGCATTTTGCACGCAAAGTACCGTTTGAGTGATTCTGACCGCGATCACTTTTTTCGCTTTCTATCAAATATTTATCTGTGATTGGCAAGTTTTTACGCTTATTCATAGTGAATTGTGCTGTCTTTGCCAGTCCTTGATTTTCCTACCTCATCCATTCATTTCTTATTTCCTTATAAAAATCACTTCATAATTAATCTGTTTTGTTGCATAAATACTCGTTCGTGGTGTGGTGTTTATGGCATTGTCCTGTACATACGAGATAATCCACCATTGAAATGGTTAAATAAATGTAAATACAATGCTGCAAATGATTTAAGGAAATTCATAATCTAACACAGAGCCATTTTGTGGAAGAATCGCTTATCTCAGAGCATGCGGTATCGAGAGGGAATGGGAATGACGGTGGAAATGAGTGTGGATCGTGGTTCGTTTGATGAGGTGATGGTGCCTTGTTACAACCCGATGGAGTTTATTCCGGTAAAAGGTTTTGGGTCACGTATTTGGGATCAGCAGGGTCACGAATACATCGATTTTGCAGGTGGTATTGCGGTGAGCTGCTTGGGGCATTGCCATCCTGTGATGGTGCAAGCGCTGACCACCCAAGCCAATAAGCTGTGGCATTTAAGCAACGTAATGACTAACGAGCCAGCACTGCGTTTGGCGAAAAAACTGACTCAGGTGAGTTTCGCTGAAAAGGTCTTTTTTGCGAACTCTGGTGCTGAAGCCAACGAAGCGGCGCTCAAACTGGCACGCCGTTATGCAGCTGATGTGTATGGTCCTGAGAAATCAGAGATTATTGCCTTTAATCAAGGTTTCCACGGTCGTACTTTCTTTACCGTGTCAGTTGGTGGCCAAGCCACTTATTCCGATGGTTTTGGTCCTAAACCGGGCGATATCGTGCACCTGCCTTATAACGATCTGGCTGCACTGCAAGCGCAGATTTCGGATCGCACTTGTGCTGTGATGATGGAGCCGCTGCAAGGTGAGGGCGGTATTGTTTCTCCGAGTGCTGAATTTGTTCAAGCCGTACGTGAGCTGTGTGACAAACACAATGCGCTACTGATTTTTGATGAAGTGCAGACGGGGAATGGCCGTACTGGTGATTTCTATGCTTACCAAGGGATTGGTGTGACGCCAGATATTCTGGCGACCGCGAAATCACTCGGTGGTGGTTTCCCGATCGGCGCCATGTTGACCACTGCGAAAGTTGCTGAGCACATGAAAGTCGGCGTGCACGGCTCGACTTATGGCGGTAACCCATTGGCGTGCGCCGTGGCAGAAGCCGTGGTGGATTTCGTCGCTCAGCCGGAAATTCTCGCCGGTGTGAAGCAGCGTGAGCAGTGGATGCGCGCAGAGCTCTCCAAGCTCAATGATAAGTACCATATTTTCAAAGAGATCCGCGGTAAAGGCTTATTGCTTGGCGCGGCACTCAACGATGAATGGCAAGGCCGTGCGCGTGACATTCTGGTTGCCGCAGGCAAGCAAGGTTTGATGGTGTTGGTGGCGGGGGCGAGTGTAGTTCGTTTCACTCCGTCACTTATCATCAGCCAACAAGAAATAGAAGAAGGTATGGCTCGCTTAGACAAAGCGATCGCCACACTGATGTGATAGCCACGAGCTTGTTGCCCAAGCTCTAAATGATGAACCACGGAGGTTCGTCGCTATCACTGACTGCATTAGGGTGAACGGAGACATCGGTTCGCCCTAATGTGGAGAATACGCATCGGGAGGGAGTAAAGATGCTGGTTGTTCGTCCGATTAGCCTGGCTGACTACGAGGCGTTGCATACTTGCGCTGTCGAGTCTGGTCATGGCTTCACCTCATTACCTGTAGATCAAGAGCTACTGACCAATCGCATTACCCATTCAGAGTACAGCTTCATTAAACCGAGTGTCACCGCGCCGGGCGATGAAGGCTATTTGATGGTGGGAGTGGATAGCGAAACCGGACAAGTAGCGGGTACCACGGGTATTGAAGCTTCTATTGGTTGGGATGTGCCGTTTTATTCCTATCACATCAGTACCATAGTGCACTCTTCGCCCAAATTGGGCGTCAACAATGTGGTGAAGTTGCTGACGTTTGGTAACAACTACACCGGATGTAGCGAAATCTGCACTCTGTTTTTGCGCCCACAGTTTCGCCAAGGCTTGAATGGACGTTTAATGTCGAAATGCCGTTTTTTGATGATGGCAGAACACCCGCATCGCTTTTCAAAAACCATTTTTGCCGAGATGCGTGGCGTTTCGGATGCCGATGGTAACTCGCCATTCTGGAAATGGCTGCAAGAGCACTTTTTCTCAATCGATTTTACTTTGGCCGACTATCTCACAGGGATCGGTAAGAAAGGGTTTATTGCTGACTTGATGCCTAAATTGCCAATTTACGTCAACTTGTTGAGTAAAGAAGCGCAAGCCGTGATAGGGCAAGTGCATGAAAACACGCGGCCAGCCTTGGTATTGCTTGAGAAAGAGGGCTTCACCTGCCGCAATTATGTCGACATTTTTGATGCAGGCCCAACCGTTGAATGTGAGCTGAGTAATATCGAATCGGTGCGTCACTCGGTGCGTGCGATTGTCGAAGTGGCGGAGCACTCAAGTTCGCAGAATTTTATTATGTGTAACACCTCGTTTGAAAACTTCCGTGCTACCGCCGCCAAGGCCGCATACAGCCAAGAAGAGAACGTGGTGATCATCTCTCCCAAAGTGGCAGCAGCATTAGAAGTGAGCACGGGAGATTATTTACGGATTTTGGCGCAGTAGGGGATAACCATGACACATTGGATAGCCGGTGAATGGGTTGCGGGTACGGGTGACAAGCTAGAATCGCATACCCCTTATAGCCATGAGCTTTTATGGCAAGGAAACAGCGCCAGTGGCGAGCAAGTGGAAGCGGCGGTGAATGCTGCTCGCCGAGCATTCGTGGACTGGAAAAAATGCCCATTTGCCGAACGTGAACAGAAGGTGCTGGCTTTTGCGGAATTGGTGAAAGCCAACAGCGAACAGATTGCGCAAGTGATTGCTAAAGAGACGGGGAAGCCTTTGTGGGAAACGCGCACGGAAGCGGCTTCAATTGCTGGAAAAATCGCAATTTCGATTCGTGCTTATCATGAGCGTACCGGTGAAACCGTGCGTGAAGCGGCGGGTAATCAACTGGTATTACGTCATCGTCCTCTGGGCGTAATGGCGGTGTTCGGGCCGTATAACTTCCCCGGCCATTTGCCGAATGGACACATAGTGCCTGCTCTGCTGGCGGGCAATACCGTGGTGTTTAAGCCTTCTGAACAAACCCCGTGGACGGGGGAAGTGTTGATGCGCTTGTGGCAACAGGCTGGCTTGCCTGCTGGCGTCATCAATCTAGTACAAGGCTCAAAAGAAACAGGAATCGCACTAGCGCAATCACGCGGGATAGATGGTTTGCTGTTTACCGGTAGTGCGAATACGGGGCATCTGCTGCATCGGCAATTTGCTGGTCAGCCGGACAAAATGCTGGCACTGGAAATGGGCGGCAACAATCCGATGTTGATTTCAGAGCACTATGGCGATCTGGATGCGACGGTTTACACCATTATTCAATCGGCGTTTATCAGCAGTGGCCAGCGTTGCACCTGTGCGCGCCGCTTGTATGTCCCGAGCGGGACGAAAGGCGATGCGCTGCTCGAAAGATTGGTATCTGTGACGGCTAAGCTGCGCATTGATCAGCCATTTGCTGAACCGGCACCCTTTATGGGGCCGTTAGTTTCTGAGGCTGCGGCACAAGCGATCCTCAATGCGCAATCCCATCTACAAGCGTTAGGCGGTAAAAGTCTGCTTGAAGCTCGCGCTTTGCATGCGGCGTTTATCACTCCGGCCATCATCGATGTTACCGCGATTGAGTTTTTACCGGATGATGAATATTTCGGGCCTTTGCTGCAAGTGGTGCGTTACCAAACCTTGGCGCAAGCGGTCGAGCTTGCTAATGACACCCGCTTTGGCTTATCCGCCGGACTCGTCTCGACTGACGATGACGAGTGGGATTACTTTGTCGATCATATTCGTGCGGGCATCGTCAATCGTAACCGCCAATTAACCGGAGCCAGTGGTGATGCACCGTTTGGTGGCCCAGGAGCGTCGGGCAACTTACGCCCTAGCGCTTTCTATGCTGCTGATTATTGCGCTTACCCGATGGCTTCTATGGAAGGGGAGGCAACTCAGTTGCCCGCCACCTTGAGCCCAGGAATTGAACTTTAATCATAATTTATTTTGTGCCTGCTCAGCCAAGTAGGCACTTTTTCGTCACAGGTTGAACGCTTAATCGTGTCAGCGTTGGGAGTCTTGCGCTGCACCTAAACTTAGAATGAATTCGTTTGCTGGTCACTGGATTAACAAGGAGGCGTTATGACGCCAACCGCTTTATTTCAATCGCTCTGGAATGATTATATTGAGCGCCTCTGCCCGTCGGCAGAGAAGGTGCATCAACTCTTACAAGAGGATGAGGCTCTGATTAATGATCATATCGCACTGCGTACCTTTAATGTTGCGCCACTAGGATTAGAGACGTTGGCAAAGCCATTTTTGGCACTAGGCTATCAGCCGTGTGGTGAGTATGAATTCAAAAGTAAAAAGTTGGCCGCCAAACATTTTGAGCACCCTGACCCTTTACAACCAAAAGTCTTCATCAGTGAACTGAAAGTGGAAGAGTGCTCGCCTGAATTGCAAGCGATAGTGGCGAAGTTGGTTGCACAGGTGGATGCCACGGCTTTAGCGGGAGAGGGTTTTCTGTATGGCGGCCGTTTATGGAGCTTAAGCCATGCTGATTATCTTACGTTGGCCAAAGAGAGTGAATACGCAGCTTGGCTTGCGGCGCACGGCTATGGTGCAAACCACTTTACAGTCAGCGTGAATCAGCTCAACGCGCTACATGAAGTGAAACAGGTCAATGACCATCTGCGCCAGCATGGCTTTAGCATCAATGAATCCGGTGGTGAAGTGAAAGGTTCGCCAGAGGTTCTACTGGAGCAATCCTCCACCATGGCAGATAAAGTGTTAGTGCGTTTTAACGAAGGTGCAGAAATGATTCCCGGTGGTTTCTATGAATTCGCTAAACGCTATCCAATGGCGAATGGTCAGCTTTATCCCGGATTTGTCGAAGCCTCAGCAGATAAGATTTTTGAAAGCACGAACCGCTAAATTTAGCGCCTCGTACAAATAAAAATAGCCACCGCAGGGTGGCTATTTTTTATCGGGAATGCTTAGCGAGTGCCGTAAACCACGATGGTTTTACCGTGGGCAGAGATCAGGTTCTGCTCTTCCAACATCTTCAGGATGCGACCAACGGTTTCACGAGAACAGCCAACAATTTGACCGATCTCTTGACGAGTGATCTTGATTTGCATGCCGTCAGGGTGAGTCATCGCATCTGGCTGACGCGCAAGGTTCAGCAGAGTTTGAGCGATACGGCCCGTTACGTCTAGGAACGCAAGGTCGCCAACTTTCTGGCTGGTCACTTGCAGACGACGAGCCATTTGACCTGAAAGGCGCATCAAGATATCTGGGTTTACTTGGATCAATTGACGGAATTTCTTAAATGAGATTTCAGCCACTTCACAAGGTGTTTTAGCACGAACCCAAGCGGTACGTTCTTGGCCTTCTTCAAACAAGCCAAGTTCACCGATAAAATCACCTTGGTTCAGGTAAGAGAGGATCATCTCTTTACCTTCTTCATCTTTAATCAGTACCGCCACTGAACCTTTCACGATGTAGTACAGCGTTTCCGCTTTTTCACCGGCGTGGATCAACGTGCTTTTTGATGGGTACTTATGAATGTGACAATGTGAAAGAAACCACTCTAGTGTTGGATCGGTTTGAGGTTTACCTAGAACCATAATAATCTCACTTCCTCTGCAGGGTACGCTTGCCGCTATCCATATTTTAGCGAAGCCTCAATTGGGCTTACTAGAATAAGAGGTGTTACCCAACGCTGCAAGCTCTCTTGTGTTTCGGTTAAGAATAGTATCCTTTTTCGGAAACGATTTCTTGATTTTAATCGTGTCACTAGTCTGATTTGCTACGCAAAACTGTGCACATGATCACGGTATGAAAAGTAAGCATTCATAACTGGTCGGATCTAGCCAATTTTCCCCGTTTCAATCAATTGTTGCAGCAGTGGGCGCACAATCAAATCCATCGCAAAACTCATTTTGCCGCCGGGGACAACAATGGTGTTATGGCGTGACATGAATGAGCCATCAATCATCGCCAACAAGTATGGGAAATCGACGTTTTTGATCCCACGAAAACGGATCACCACAAAACTCTCATCCAATGTCGGAATACCTTTGGCGTTGAGTGGGTTCGAGGTATCGACCGTGGGCACACGCTGAAAGTTAATGTGGGTGCGTGAAAACTGTGGGGTGATGAATTTGAGGTAGTCGTCCATTGAACGGACGATGGAATCCATCACCGCTTCACGTGAATGGCCGCGGTCGCGCGTATCACGTACGTATTTCTGAATCCACTCAAGGTTAACAATCGGCACCATACCAATCAAAAAGTCGACGTGTTGTGCAACATTGACATCACCATCGACCACGCCGCCGTGCAAGCCTTCATAAAACAGCACATCTGAGTTTTCGGGCAGTGATTGCCAAGGCGTAAACGTACCGGGCATTTGGTTATACGGAACTGCTTCATCAAAGGTGTGTAAGTAGCGGCGCACTTGGCCGGTGCCTACTTTTCCGTATTGGCGGAAGAATTCTTCAAGGGTTGGGAAATCGTTGGCTTGGGGACCAAAGTAACTGATATGGCGACCTTGCTCGCGCGCCTTGCGGATTTCTACATCCATTTCTGGACGAGTGAAGCGATGAAAACTGTCCCCCTCAACCCAAGCAGGCTTGATGCTCATCATATTGAACATCTTGCGAAAGGCTTCAGAGGTGGTTGTAGTACCGGCGCCGGAAGAACCCGTCACCGCAATAATCGGATGTTTGGCTGACATGACAAACCTTGTCCTTAAGTCCTTGATTTTGGTGCTAACTCAGGCACCACCCGGAAATGACTATAGCACGGAAAATGAAGCCGTCACTGCTTGGCTAAAACGGATGGCATTTAATATCGACGGTTTCATGCAATTCTGAATAGACGATCACAGCTTGCCCAGATTGTAACTGGGTACGTACTTGCGCGATTTTCTCCTCTAGCGAGATTTCAATATCACCATAGTCGGTGCCTTCACGCAGTACAAACTCGCGGATCAAATTGTCGAGTGTGTCTGGCGCAATTTGTTGCCATGGAATGATCATAAATACCTCTTTATTTTATGACGGTTCTCAACACGATTCGAAGCGCTTACTCCAAATCGTGTGAGCGTTTCCCCTTAAATGATACGGCATTAAAAGGAGAGGGGAGCGTTAGGATTGATGCAGAAAGTCATCACGCAGATGGGCGTAATATTCGGGCAGGGTTTGCTCTAGCCAAAAGCGCGGTTTTAGCCATGAGCCACAAAGAAAGCCCACATGCCCGCCATGCTCAAATAAACGATAATCGATATTGGCAGGCAGTGTGAAATTGGGGATCACGGCTTCGGTCATAAACGGATCGTCTTTGGCGTGGATGATCTGCGTCGGGACGCGGATCTGAGTGAGTTGCTTGAGTCCCGAACATTGCTGGTAGTAATCGGCGGCGTCTTGAAAGCCGTGTAGTGGTGCGGTGATCACATCATCAAACTCGGCCAGTTTTGCAATCGCGTGGATCCGTTCTGGGCGAATGGGAAAGGTGCTTTCTGGTAGTGAGTATTTTGCGATGGCATTTTTCTTCAAAGAAGAGAGTAAATATGCGCGATACACTTTAGAAAAACCTTGCTCAATACGTTGTGAGCAGGCGGCTAAATCCAGTGGTGCGGAAACTAAAGTGGCGGCACTGACGATAGGATCATCGCGATATTGCGCAAGGTAGTTAGCAAGCATGTTGCCGCCGAGTGAAACACCGACGGCAACGATCGGACGCTCTGGTAATTGTTTACGTAGGTACTCCAACACAAAACGCGCATCACCCGTTTCACCGGAGTGGTAAGCGCGCGCTAAATGGTTGGGTTTGCCGCTGCAGCCGCGAAAGTGCATCATGACGGAGAGCCAACCTTGCCGTGCAAAGGCGTACATCAAGCCGTTCGCGTAAGGGCTTTTAAAGCTACCTTCTAGGCCGTGGAACAACACAAACAGCGGTTTACGCTGGGCGTGTGGTGTGCGCCAATCTTCGCTCCAAGCCAGATCAAGAAAGTCACCATCCGGAGTGAATAGCGTTTGCCATTCGGCACTAAACAATGGCTGCTTACGCAGCAAGCGTGGCAACAGCGTTTGTAAGTGGGGATTAGCAAGCCCCTTGGCAGCGATAAATGGAGTCATGATTTTGAGTTGTCGGGTTCACAGTGCGGAGCAGAAAAAAGCTCGGCTAAGTATTCAGCGCCAAGCATTTTACAGTATTGCTGAGTGAGTGGTAGCGCTTGCGAGGGATAGAGTGTTAAACGATTGAGACAGTCAACCAAATCCGCTTGCTGCTGCTTTTCCAGTTGCAGTTCAAACTGCAGCGCTTCGCGATAAAGCGTATCTGGCAGATGGGTTTTAAGCCGACGTCGTAAATCACGAAAGCTGTGCAACAGTGTTTCTGATTGATTGAGACATTCGAGCACGGTTGGCCAGTCGGCTTCGGTTAAGGTGAGCTGCTGTTCATCTAGCCATTTGAGTAACAGCAGCAGATTAACATTGCCGTGATGGCTATTTTGCAATCGTAAGCACGCCTCTTTCACCTCGCGCACACTGTAATACTGCAAGCTGAATTGCCAGAGTCTTTCCAGTGTTAATCTTGGTTTGACGTGCTCATCACTCATTTAACCGTTGAACTCCTGTTCCATCTCTTCCAAGGTTTCCTGCTCGGCCATCCATTCTAGCTCGACTTGCTCTAGCTCGGATTTGGCGGCGGCTTGTTTCGCCAACACCTCAGTCAGTGTCGCTTTATTCTGTGCTTCGTACAGTGAGGTATCCGACAATTGCGCTTCCATCTCACTGATGACGTGGTTCAACTTATCGAGTTTCTCTTCTAACTGTGTCAGCTTTTTGCGAATTGGCGCAGTGAACTTACGAAAATCTGCTTCACGGCGCTTTTGCTCTTTTTTCGCGGCAGCACTGTTGGTGTTGTTTACAGTATTGCTTGGTTGTGCCTCTTTGCGTTCAGCTTTTTGTTGATCGGTGAGCCATTTGTAGTAGTCATTTAAGTCACCATCAAACGGGCCGACTTGGTGATCATGCACTAAATAGAGATCATCGGTTGTGGCACGCAGCAAATAGCGATCGTGGCTGACGATCACCATCGCCCCTTCATAGCTTTGTAGCGCAAGGGTCAGTGCTTGACGCATGTCCAAATCCAGATGGTTGGTGGGTTCGTCAAGCAGCAGTAAGTTGGGCTTTTGCCACACAATCAGCGCCAGCACTAAACGGGCCTTTTCACCACCCGAGAAGGGCGCGACTTTTTCGAGTGCTTTCTCACCATGGAAACCAAAGCTGCCTAAGTAGTTACGCAGTTCGAGCTCATTTTTGTCTGGCGCGATTTGCATCATGTGTTGCAGCGGCGTCTCTTCCGGATGCAGTGTTTCCAACTGATGCTGCGCAAAGTAACCAATTTTCACCCCTTGCGAGTAAGTGCAGTCACCCGATTGTGGTTTGAGCTCACCCGAGAGCAGTTTGATCAAGGTGGATTTACCTGCGCCGTTACGACCCAGTAGGCCGATACGACTGCCCGGCACCAGATTGAGGCGGATCTTCTCAAGGATTAAGTTATCGCCGTAGCCCGCCGCGACCTGATCCATCATCAGGATTGGGTTCGGCAGTGCTGCAGGTTCACGAAATTCAAAACTGAATGGGTTATCAAACTGTGCAGGCAGCACTTTTTCCATCCGTTCCAGTGCTTTGATCCGACTTTGTGCTTGGCGAGCTTTCGACGCTTTATAGCGGAAGCGATCAATGTAGCTTTGCATGTGTGCCATCTGCTTTTGTTGTTTTTGATAGATGGCTTGTTGCTGAAGCATTTTTTGCGCGCGCTGAGTTTCAAACGACGAGTAGTTCCCCGTGTATTCGTTCAGCGTCTGATTTTCAATATGCACAATGCGATTGACGATCGGATCGAGGAAATCGCGGTCATGCGAAATCAAGATTAGCGTGCCGGGGTAGCTTTGCAGCCAACGCTCCAGCCACATCACGGCATCCAAATCCAAGTGGTTGGTCGGTTCGTCGAGCAGCAGTAAATCTGAGCGACAAATCAGTGCTTGTGCCAAGTTCAGACGCATGCGCCAACCACCAGAAAATTGGGTCAGACTCCAGCTCATCTGTTCTTGAGTAAAGCCTAAACCGTCAAGCAGTTCTGAGGCGCGGGCGCGAATGCTGTAACCACCGACCATCTCGATTTTGCCATGCAGTTCGGCCACTTTGGTACCATTGTCGGCTGCTTCTGCATCCATCAATTGGCGTTCTAATTCGCGATATTCGCGATCGCCATCGATGACGTATTCCAATGCTGTGCGATCCAGCGCCGGTGTTTCCTGCGCTACCCAAGCCAGCTCCCAGTAGGCGGGTTTGCTGAAAGAGCCGGCATCGATGGTGAGTTCATCTTTCAGCAAGGCAAATAAGGTGGATTTACCACAGCCGTTTTTGCCCACTAAGCCGACTTTATCGCCGGGATGGATGGTTGCCGAAGCTTGCTCAAGGAGTGGTTTGCCGCCGCGCAGTAGCTGAATCTCAGAAAAGGTAATCATAAAAATCGTTTTATCGCCCGTTGAATTTTCGCCCGGAATAGTAGGAGGAATAAGGATAAATGTCGATCATTATACAAATTGGGTTATGATGCTGAGTAACGGATTAGTAACAAATAAGCGGAGTGCGCAACTTGGTCAACCGAGAGCAAACCAAAGCCAAAGTGTTGGTGGTGTATGCGCACCCCGATCCGCAACACTCCGTTGCCAATCAGGTGATGATTGAACACATTGCGGATTTAGAGCATGTCTCGATTGTCGACCTCTACGCCACTTACCCCAATTTTTTTATTGATGTGCATGTCGAACAGCAACGCCTGCGTGAGCATGATGTGCTGGTTTTGCAGCATCCGCTGTATATGTATTCCTGCCCTGCGCTCTTAAAAGAGTGGATCGATCGCGTGCTGAGCAAAGGCTTTGCGTTTGGCAAGCATAGTGAACTGAAAGGTAAATTGTGGCGCAGCGTGATCACCACCGGCGGTAACCATACCGCTTATGATCAACGTGGTTATAACCGTTACCCGCTGAATGAAATCCTACAGCCGTTTGAACTCAGTGCCGCTTTGTGTCAGATGCACTGGGTCGAGCCTTTGGTGCTGTATTGGTCACGCAACATCAGTGATGAAGAGCGTGCGCAACATGCAAAGCGTTATCGGCAATGGTTACAAGAGATCGCCCACTGGCAAGGAGAGTCCGATGACGCCACTGACCAGTGATTTTCTCAGCAGTAGTGTCGTGTTTCTTGCCGCGGCGGTGATTGCAGTGCCTATTGCACAGCGCGCTGGCTTAGGAACCGTATTGGGTTATTTGCTCGCAGGTGTTGCGATTGGTCCATGGGGATTGGGCTTAATTCGTGATGTGGAAGCCATCATGCACTTTGCCGAATTTGGGGTGGTGCTGCTGCTGTTTTTGATTGGCTTAGAACTGAACCCGAAAAAACTGTGGAATTTGCGTGGGCCTATTTTAGGTTTAGGTGGCGCGCAGGTGGTGGTAACGACCGCTGTACTGGCCAGCGCGGCACATTTGCTTGGCTTGAGTTGGCAAAGCGCATTAGTGGTCGGTATGGGGCTGGCGCTTTCTTCCACGGCCATTGCACTGCGCGTCATTGAAGAGCATGAATTGACACGTACTGAGGCCGGGCAGTCTGGGTTTGCGGTGTTGCTGTTTCAAGATATAGCGGTAATTCCCATGTTAGCTTTGCTACCGGTTCTTGCTGGTAACAGCAGTGGTGATTGGCTGAGTGCACTCTGGATGATGGGCGGGATCGCCGCTTTATTGCTGGGTGGGCATTTTTTACTGAATCCGCTGTTTCGGTACATCGCGTTGAGCGGAGTGCGTGAACTGTTTACTGTCGCGGCTTTACTGCTGGTAGTGGGCATTGCCTTGATGATGCAAAACCTCGGTCTTTCCATGGCTCTTGGCACTTTTTTGGCGGGCGTGATCCTTGCGGAAAGTGAGTTTCGCCACGAATTAGAAATTGCGATCGATCCCTTTAAAGGACTGCTACTAGGACTGTTTTTTATTTCGGTCGGTATGGCGGTAGATGTTGGGCTGTTACTCGTCAAGCCGCTGCAAATTATGTTGGCAGTGCTGGGTTTGGTGATCGTCAAAGGGCTGATCTTATATCTACTGGCTCGGCTCTCTGGAACGGTGGCTAAAGCACGCAGCAAAATGGCAGCGATTTTAAGCCAAGGGGGGGAATTCGCCTTCGTGATCTTTACTGCCGCCAACACGGAAGGCTTGTTGAACCATGCGCAAGTCTCCTTTTTGTTGGTGGTGGTCAGTTTGTCTATGGTGACCACGCCTTTACTACTCAGCGCTCAAAAACACTGGTTTGCCCGCCAACTCAATACCGAAGAAGCGCCTCTCACGCCCGATGTAGAAAACAAAGAGCCGCGTGTCATCATCGTCGGCTTTGGCCGTTTTGGGCAGATTGTCGGTCGTTTGCTGTACGCCAACAAAATCAAAGTGACCATTTTGGAAAGCGATGCTAGCCAAGTACGGTTGCTGCGTAAGTATGGCTATAAAGTTTTCTATGGCGATGCGAGCAATATTGAGTTATTGCGTGCTGCAGGCATTGAACAGGCTGAAGCTTTAGTGATTTGTACCGATGACCCAGAGCAAGTGATCAAAATTGTGGAGCTGTGCCAACATCATTTCCCCAAGCTCAAACTACTCGCGCGTGCTCGCAGCCGAGTTGAAGCTTATCAATTAATGAGTCTTGGCGTACAAAATTACACCCGAGAAACTTTCTTGAGCGCACTCGATTTGGGGCGAAAAGCCCTTATCCAATTGGGGATGCATCCTTATCAAGCGAAACGTGCCGAAGAGCATTTTCATCGTCTGGATAAGACTATGCTCAAAGAATTGCTACCGCAACATAATGAAGATAAACAACTGGAATTACGTGCCAAAGAAGCGCGTACCGAACTTGAAGAGATATTCAATCGGGAGATGGATAGTGATCAGCTCTCGCGCCAGTATTGGGAAAAGGAGTAGTACAATCTCGTGAAACAGAAAAAACGTTTTATTGCCGGAGCAACTTGCCCTCAGTGTAAAACGGCAGATGCCTTGCAATGGTGGATGGAGAACAGCATTGAGTTGGTTGAGTGCGTCGAATGTGGGTTCCATGAACAGCGTAAACCCAAGTCCGTCGAGCAGAGTCAGCATGCCAATCAACAGATGATCGGGATTTTTAAGCCAGAGTAATTGAGTTTCTGCGCATGATCTTCATAATATCGGCAACATTCCTCTCTTGGTTCGTATTTGACGACGAAGAGACAACCTCCCTGGAGCAGTTATGAAAATTGAAAAAAACACGGTAGCAAGTCTTGCTTACCAATTGACTATCGAAGATGGCGTGGTAGTGGATCAGTCTACTGTTGATGCGCCACTGGATTACCTGCACGGCCACAACAACCTGATCTCAGGTCTTGAGCGTGAGCTGGAAGGCAAAGTGGCTGGCGATAAGTTCACTGTAACGATCGCACCGGAAGATGCGTACGGCGAGCACAACGAAGATCTTGTACAGCGTGTTCCAGCTGAAGTGTTCCAAGGCGTTGATGAGCTTGAAGTGGGTATGCGTTTCCTCGCGGATACTGACCAAGGTCCAATCCCAGTTGAAATCACTGAAGTGGATGGCGATGAAGTCGTGGTTGATGGTAACCACATGCTGGCTGGCCAATCACTGACTTTCACCGTTGAAGTGGTTGCAGTTCGTGCAGCAACAGAAGAAGAAATGGCTCACGGCCATATCCACCAAGGTGGTGGCTGCTGTGGTGGTCATGACCACGATCACGACCATGATCATGAAGGCGGTTGCTGCGGTGGCGAAAGCCACGGTCACGAACACCATGGTCACGGCAAAAAAGAAGGCGGCTGCTGTGGCGGCGGTAGCTGTGGTTCTCACTAATTAGTGAATCCATTGATGCCTAAGTAATACGCTATTCGCGTACTACGTTCGGTTTGAAAAGCGCTAACCGCGATCCGGTTAGCGCTTTTTTATTGCTGATTCAGGCACTATACGCCAATCATCTAAAAGCAATGAAGTGGTTAACTCCGCTGGAGAAAAGAAGTTATGACACAGCCTTTTGCGATTGCCATTCATGGTGGTGCAGGCACGATTTTGCGTGAGCAGATGAGTGAATCATTGCGCACGGACATCCTTAACACCTTAGAACAGGCCGTGCGAGCCGGGCATCAATTGCTGACACAAGGTGCGGATGCATTGGATGCAGTCGTTGCTGCGGTGACGGTATTGGAGGATTCTCCTTTGTTTAATGCAGGCAAAGGATCGGTACTGACTCACAATGAAATGGTGGAAATGGATGCCTCAGTCATGCATGGTGCAATGCGTGAAGCGGGGGCGATAGCGGGCGTGCGCCACATTAAAAACCCGATTCAACTCGCGCGCGATGTGCTGCGTCATAGTGAGCATGTTTTTTTGATCGGCGAAGGGGCAGAGCAGTTTGCTTTCCAACAAGGCCATGTGTACACAGAGCAAGACTATTTCTTCACTGAACGCCGTTATGAACAGTTGCAAAACATGAAGCAGCAAGCTCGCTTTGCGCTTTCAGAAGCGTCCTATCAATCTGACGCCGCCAAGCAAGAGTCACCAAGTGAATATCCCGATGATAAGAAATTTGGCACGGTAGGCGCGGTGGCGCTGGATCAACAGGGCAATTTGGCGGCGGCGACCAGTACGGGTGGGATCACCAACAAGCGTTTTGGACGGGTGGGAGATTCCCCCGTGATCGGAGCTGGAACCATCGCTGAAAACGGCAATGTTGCCATCTCATGCACTGGAATGGGGGAGTATTTCATTCGTTATGCGGTGGCAGGAGATGTGGCGGCGCGAATGCGTTATCTCAAAGAAGATGTACATACTGCCTGTGAAACTGTCGTGCAAGGCGAACTAAAAACGGTGGGGGGCGAAGGCGGGTTAATTGCTATCGACAAGCGGGGTGATATTCACTTTGCCATGAACAGCTCTGGCATGTATCGCGCTTGTGTTGATCGTCATGGTCAATTCAGTGTGAAAATTTATGCTGACGAATAATCGATTCCTGATTATCGTTTACTAATAACCGAATGGATTTTCAAGGTCGTTTTATATGAATTTTTCATGCTTAAAAAATGACTGCAAGGATTCAAATTCGGTGCTAGAATCCTTTTTTAACTAGCAATCAGACTTGGAAAGATGGGTAATAACGTAGTCGTTCTTGGCACCCAATGGGGTGACGAAGGTAAAGGTAAAATCGTAGACCTTTTAACTGAAGATGCAAAATACGTGGTTCGCTACCAAGGCGGACATAACGCAGGTCACACTCTAGTAATCGACGGTCAAAAAACCGTTCTTCACTTAATTCCATCCGGTATTCTTCGCAACAACGTGAAATGTATCATCGGTAACGGTGTGGTACTTTCACCAGAAGCATTGCTTAAAGAAATGTCTGGTCTTGAAGATCGTGGTGTTCCTGTTCGTGAGCGTCTTTTCATTTCTGAAGCTTGTCCTCTGATCCTGCCATACCACGTTGCTCTTGACCAAGCGCGCGAAGCCGCTCGTGGCAAGAAAGCAATCGGTACGACGGGTCGTGGTATCGGCCCTGCGTATGAAGACAAAGTGGCTCGTCGTGGTCTGCGTGTTGGCGACCTATTCGACATGGCTTCTTTTGCTGAGAAACTGCAAGAAGTCATGGCATTCCATAACTTCCAACTTGAGCACTTCTACAAAGTAGAACCAGTAAGCTACGAAGCGGTACTGGAGCAGGCTAAAGGTTATGCAGAGCTGCTGACTTCTATGGTTATCGACGTGACTAACGAGCTGGATGCAGCGCGTAAACGTGGCGATAAAATCATGTTCGAAGGCGCGCAAGGTACACTGCTGGATATCGACCACGGTACTTACCCATATGTAACGTCTTCAAACACCACAGCGGGTGGTGTTGCTGCGGGTTCTGGTTTCGGTCCTCGTCACCTAGGTTACATTCTAGGTATCGCGAAAGCGTACTGTACTCGTGTTGGTGCAGGTCCATTCCCTACTGAACTGTTTGACGAAGTGGGCGATCACCTAGGCACTAAAGGCCATGAGTTTGGTGCAACCACAGGTCGTAAGCGTCGTTGTGGCTGGTTTGATGCAGTGGCAATGCGCCGTGCGATTCAAATCAACTCAGTAACCGGCTTCTGCCTGACGAAACTGGACGTTCTAGATGGTCTGAAAGAGATCAAGATCTGTACTGGTTACCAAATGCCTGACGGTTCTATTGCTGAAGTTTCACCAATGGCAGCTGACGCATTTGAAAACGTGACGCCAATTTTCGAAACTATGCCTGGTTGGTCTGAAACAACTTTCGGTGCAAAAACTCTGGCTGAATTGCCACAGACAGCACTGGATTACATCAAGCGTATCGAAGAGCTGACTGGCGTTCCGGTAGATATCATTTCTACTGGCCCAGATCGTAACGAAACGATCATTAAAGTTCACCCATTCAGCGCGTGATCTTGAGATAAAAAACAATAAGCCGACTCACTGAGTCGGCTTTTTTTTGCCATACTGTTGGTGGTATTTTGTGCGCCTGTGGCAAAAAGTTGCCGCAAAACGATAAACAAGCCTAAAGCGATAGCATGGAATGCCGATATAGAGAGCGAACCGGGTCAACGTGCAATGCGGCACGTCGTGGCTGCCGGTGTTATGTAAGAGTGTAGGTATGAAGCTACGAACGGTAGCCGCTTCCTTATTGCTTGCATGGCACTCCTCGTACAATCCTGCTTATGCGGCGGATTTAGGAGAGCCAGTGCCTATCTATTCGGAAGCTGAGCTAATCAAACTGATTGAAGAAAATAAGCATCTTGAGCGCGTAAAAGCCGATAATTGCCAGATTGTGGAAGATATTGTCGCGCGTGCGACGCGTATCAGTCTGCCCTCGTATGAGTTTCTGTATGGCGATATGCTGGCGTGGGGCGTGTGCGTTGATCAGGATGTTGAGCTTGGCCTCTATTATATGGAGAATGCGGCGCATCAAGGTTTGCCAGCGGCATTAGAGCAACTTGGGCGATACTACTCGCGTGGTACGCTAGTTCAACAAGATAAAGAGCGCGCCATTCCTTATCTGCGTGAAGCCGCAGCGATGGGTAACTTGAATGCACGTATTCAGCTTGCTGAGCTGTTATTGCGTGATTACGGTAGTCCGCTGGATTATGAAGACGCCTATCGCTGGTTATACAATTCCGTGACCGCCGATCAGCGTATGCACAATCGTATTGCCCTGCTTCGACAGGGGTTGGAGCGCCGCATGCCAGAAAACATCATCGCGCGAGCAAAACGTCGAGAAACGTTCTGGTAAAGTGCTTTACCAGAACGCAGATTTTTTAGTGTAAAAGTTATTAGCGTAAAAACTGACGCATTTCCTGCAGTGCTTGCATAATCTGCTGGCTAGAAATCTGCCGCACCTTCTCCGGTACTAGTTCGGCATTTAAGGCCTCCACTCGGCCACTCGGGTAGCTGACCAATATTTCCTTATCACTCACCAAAGCATAGTTAAAGTAACTGCCGATAATCGTCCATTCTCTCTGCGGACTTGCTTGCCAAAGCGGATATCCTAACGTGAATTCATTAAGTGGGTTCTGAACCCCTAAGACGTCTTGCATCAGCATAGGTGCCACATCGAGATGGGTAGTTTTATGGGTAAGAACACTCCCTTCTTTCTCTGGAATATAGATATACAGAGGTACGTGAACTTGCGCCATGCTGTAGTTACTGCCATGTCCCCAATAATTTTGCTGGTTATCATTAAACTCCTCACCATGGTCAGAAGTGATGATCACGATAGTATTGTTCAGCTCATTGCGGGCTTTTAGCTCATTGAGCACTTTACCGATCAACGAATCTACATAGTAGAGTGCATTGCGATAGCGATTATGATACGGCTCTGGGTTAAAGCCATTATTGAGTTTAATGTGATCCACCCGCTCCCAATAAGGGGTGAAAGGCGGTGTCATCGAGGTTGGAAAATCTGCCGCATGCGCTGAATCGTAAAACAGAAAACCAAAGTAAGGCTGGCTACGATCGCGCTGGTTTAAAAAGGTTAGAAAATCCTCTGTGATGCGCAGGTCACGCTGAGGCGAATTATCTCCAGGTGTGATTGTACGTAGTTGCGGGATTTGGCTGAATATGGTTCGGTCAAACGGTGGGCTATTGAGAGGGGCCGAGCCATAAATCGCAAACTGATAATTAAGATCAGCGAGCGCTTGCATCAATAGTGGGCGAGTTTGGCTGGTTTGGAATTTCTCCCAATAAGTGGCAGGTAATCCATAAAACAGACTAAATAACCCCGCCTGCGTTGAGTTGCCGCCACTCAAGTGATGTGTAAAGCGCGTCGCTTGCTGTCCAAAATGGGCAATGTTGGGTGTCACATCGCGATTGGCATCATCAAAACGCCAAGCATCGATACCAATCACTAGAATATTTGGTCGCTGTACGGGTGGCTCAATGCGTAGTGGGCGCAGAGGGTAGTTTAAAGCGCTACTGGTTGGGGCATGAAAATCCACTTGCTGACGACGAGCCGCTTGTGCATCGACAACACCCAGTTGATTGAAAAAGCGCTTAGCCGTTAAAGGATAATAGAGCGGCCAGTGGTAGCTGTAGCTTGGAATTTCGCTGTCGTAAGTGGCATCTTTCCATGCATGAATCATTTGGCTGCTCAGTAGAGCCAGTAGCCACAGACCGCAGGCCATTCCAATTAAGCGTGAACGTTGTACATGTTGTGCCAGTTTCATGATGAGCCACTGTGCAAAACCAATAACCAGTACGATCAGGCTAGCGATAACCAGCGTGTACCAAGAAACACTGATCACTTGTTGTCCGCCATGCAGCAGTAGATCCCACACAAAACCACTGAGATGGAAACGGTACTGCTGATACACTTCAATATCGACCATCAACAAAATGCTGACAACCCAAGAAACCACAAAAACAATACCATGTAGCAGCCGACTCGGTAACCAAGCCAGAGTAAGTGAACTGAGTGTGATGGCAAAAGCAAATAACCCAAACCAGCCAAACTGAGTGGTCATAAGATAACTATACGCCGTTGTGTTGTCAGAGCTGACCTCCATCCATTTCAGATAAGGCAGACCTAACAAACTCAATAAAACGGCGTTCAAAATAAAGTGACTAAAAAGCCACTGAATATTCTTTTTTATCATCAATAACATGTGGAATCCCCGTAGCAAATGGGATTGGTTGGACAGCAAAATCGTTGCAAATAATAACTTAAAAGTTGACTCAAGTCACATTACCTAGAATGATGAACTGGTTCTGTGCGTTGTCATTAGTTGTTAGTAGTGACAACGCAGTAGGATATAACTAACACCTTCCTAGATAAGCAGGTCTGCCTATGTCTGATACCACACATCTCGATCCTTTCGCTGATCGCGAAGCCGACAATTATGACAATCCAATTCCGAGTCGTGAGTACATTCTCGAATTTTTAACCCAAGCCAATGTTCCCATGAATCGCAACGATCTGTTCGAAGCCCTCAAACTAGAAGGTGAAGAGCAATATGAAGGGTTGCGTCGCCGCCTGCGGGCAATGGAGCGAGATGGCCAACTGGTGTTCACACGCCGCCAATGCTATGCCTTGCCAGAAAAGTTAGAAATGGTGAAAGGCTATGTGATTGGCCACAAAGATGGCCATGGCTGGGTACGTCCAGAAGGAAGCCTCAATAAAGAAGGCGATATCCTGTTACCTCATCATCAGATGCGTACGCTAATCCATGGTGATTATGTCTTAGTGCAACCAAGCGGTACCGATAAACGTGGCCGCAAAGAAGGGCGTTTGGTGCGCATTTTAGAAGAACGCAATGGCCAAATCGTTGGGCGTTTCTTTTTTGAATATGGTTATTCCTACGTAGTGCCGGATGACTCACGGATTCACCATGACATTTTGATCCCGAATGATTTACGTGCCGGAGCGCGTATGGGTAATGTGGTGGTGATCGAAATTACCGAGCGTGGCACGCGCAATCGCGGCATGATGGGGAAAGTGGTGGAAGTGCTTGGCGAAAATATGGCGCCGGGTATGGAAACTCAAATTGCGATTCGTACACACCAAATTCCTCATGAATGGCCAGCTGAAGTTGAACAGCAAGTTGCTGGGCTAGGTGAAGAAGTGCCTGAAGAAGCCAAGCAAGGTCGTGTTGATCTGCGCGCTTTGCCATTGGTGACTATCGATGGTGAAGATGCCCGCGACTTCGATGATGCAGTGTATTGTGAAGCGAAAAAAGGGGGCGGCTGGCGTTTATGGGTGGCGATTGCCGATGTGAGTTATTACGTACGACCTGATACGGCTCTGGATAAAGAGGCGATCAATCGCGGTAATTCGGTTTACTTCCCATCGCAAGTTGTCCCAATGCTGCCTGAAGTGCTGTCGAACGGCCTCTGTTCACTCAACCCACAAGTGGATCGCTTGTGTATGGTGTGTGAAATGACAATATCGGAAACCGGTAAACTGTCTGGCTACAAACACTATGAAGCGGTGATGAATTCACACGCTCGTCTGACTTACACCAAAGTGCACGAAATCCTCGAAGGAGATGAAGAGCTGCGTGAGCGCTATAAAGCGCTGGTTCCGCATCTTGAAGAGCTGCATAGAATGTATCAAGTGCTCAAGGGCGCACGTGATGAGCGTGGTGCCATTGAGTTTGAAACGGTGGAAACCAAATTCATCTTCAATGCTGAGCGTAAAATCGAAAGCATTGAGCCTGTGATCCGTAACGATGCTCACAAGCTGATTGAAGAGTGTATGATCCTCGCCAACATTGCCTCTGCCTCTTTGGTGGAGAAAGCGAAAGAAGCGGCGTTGTACCGTGTCCATGAGCCACCAGGTGAAGAACGTTTAACGGGCTTCCGTGATTTCCTCGGTGAGTTGGGATTGGATCTCTCTGGTGGACTTGAGCCGTCACCGACCGATTACGCGAATCTGATGAAACAAATCGGCGAGCGTCCGGACAAAGAACTGATCCAAACCATGCTGCTGCGTTCCATGAAGCAAGCGGTGTATAACGCGGATAACGCGGGTCACTTTGGCTTGGCGTTGAAACGCTACGCGCACTTTACGTCGCCAATCCGTCGTTATCCGGATTTGCTGCTGCATCGAGCGATCAAATACTTGATTGCTAAGCATGAAGGGCATAACCAAGACCGTTGGACACCAACAGGCGGTTATCACTACTCCTTCGATGACATGGACTTCTACGGTGAGCAGTGCTCCATGACTGAGCGCCGCGCTGATGATGCCACACGCGAAGTCTCAGACTGGCTCAAATGCGAGTACATGCAAGATCATGTGGGTGAAGAATTAGAAGGCGTGGTCGCGAACGTCACCAGTTTCGGCTTCTTTGTCCGTCTCACTGAGCTGCACATTGACGGCCTGGTACACATTTCGACTCTGGCTAACGACTACTACCACTACGATCCGATTGGTCAGCGTCTGGTGGGGGAAAGCTTTGGTGCCATCTACCGCCTTGGCGATGCGGTGAAAGTAAAAGTGCTAGCGGTAAACTTGGACGATCGTCAAATTGACTTTGAATTGGTTGAAACAAGTCGTAAGCTACGCGGCCAAGGTAAAACGGCGAAGAAACGAGCCGAAGAAGCCAGAGCCAAAGCGCAAGGTAAAAAAGAGGCTGCAACCAAAGGCGGCCGCGGTAAAGCACCGGTGAAATTACAGGCTAAACCACAGGCAGAAGCAACACGTCACCCAGAGGGTGAAGGTCGGGCTAAGCCGAAAAAGACCAAAGCGCCGAAAAAACGTAAAGACCAAGCTCGTAAGAAAACCAGCAAAGCACGAGACAAAACCAAATAGGTAAAACATGAGTAACGAATTGATTTATGGCATCCACGCAGTGAACGCGGTATTGCAACGCGATCCCGCGCGTTTTGTCGAAGCGTATGTGCTAAAAGGTCGTCAGGATGATCGCCTGCTACCTGTGCTCAACGAACTGATGCGCCTCGGTGTTTCAATTCAAGAGATGAGCCGTAAAGCGCTGGATGACAAAGCGGAAGGCGCAAACCATCAAGGACTGATTGCCCGTGTTAAACCCGCTCGTCAACTCAATGAAAATGATCTTGACGATATCCTCGCTCAGCATGAACAGCCACTGCTGCTGGTGTTGGACGGAGTGACTGATCCACACAACTTAGGTGCTTGCCTGCGTAATGCTGATGCAGCAGGTGTTGCAGCAGTCATTGTACCGAAAGACAAATCGGCACCAATGACCGCAACCGTAAGTAAAGTGGCGTGTGGCGCGGCAGAAACCGTACCGCTCGTGCGCGTCACCAACTTAGCGCGCACAATGCGTGCGTTGCAAGAAAAGGGCGTATGGTTTGTTGGTACCGCCGGTGAAGCGACTCATGACATCTACCAAAGCAAACTGACTGGGCCTCTGGCTATCGTCATGGGCGCAGAAGGGGATGGTATGCGTCGTTTAACCCGCGAAACGTGTGATGGACTGATTAAAATCCCGATGGCTGGGAGTGTCTCTAGCCTCAACGTTTCTGTTGCTTGTGGTATCTGCTTGTTTGAAGCCGTGCGCCAACGCATGGCGAATTGATAAGCTTACTGTCGCTACACAAAATAACGGGCACGAAAGTGCCCGTTTGTTTTTTCTTCGTTCTTCCTATCTAAGCTAAGATTGGCTTCATCAAGCCAGCGACTGGATTTAATTCCGTTTATTTTTCAGACATCCCTTGCAACTGAAACTGTGATCGGTATAATGCCCCGCACTGGTTAAGCCAGTTGTGAACCAATGAGCAGCGAGGAGCTGACCCATCTTATTGATAGGTTAGGTAATGTATACTCAGCTTATGTTCGCAGTTAATAAAAATTTAGCTTTCACTATCTTGCGATAGTTCAGGTTAATCACCTATTAGCTGACAATGCGTCCTAATCTTGGATGCTACGGTTTCACATAAATCAATCGGCATTCTCTCGTCTTGACGAGTTTGAGTGGCGATATTGTTTGTGTAATTTTTTAATATTGGAGCTCTGTCTCATGCAGAACCAACGTATCCGTATCCGCCTGAAAGCTTTCGATTACAAACTGATCGATGCTTCTACAGCGGAAATCGTTGAAACAGCTAAGCGCACTGGCGCACAGGTTCGTGGTCCAATCCCACTGCCAACTCGTAAAGAGCGTTTCACTGTTCTTATCTCTCCACACGTTAACAAAGATGCTCGTGATCAGTACGAAATCCGTACTCACAAACGTCTAATCGACATCGTTGAACCAACAGACAAAACTGTTGATGCTCTGATGCGTCTAGACCTTGCTGCGGGCGTTGACGTACAAATTAGCCTAGGTTAAGGGAGATTAGAAGAATGATTGGTCTAATCGGTCGTAAAGTGGGCATGACCCGCGTATTTACTGAAGACGGCGTTTCTATTCCAGTAACTGTTGTTGAAGTTGAAGCAAACCGCGTTTCTCAAGTGAAAACTCTTGAAACTGACGGCTACGCTGCAATCCAAGTAACTGCTGGTTCTAAGAAAGCTAACCGTGTTACTAAGCCAGAAGCTGGCCACTTCGCGAAAGCGGGTGTAGAAGCTGGTCGCGGTCTTTGGGAATTCCGTTTGGAAAACGGTGAAGAGTTTGCAGTAGGTTCTGAACTGACTGTTGAACTGTTCAACGAAGTAAAAAAAGTAGACGTTACTGGTACATCTAAAGGTAAAGGTTTCCAAGGCGCTGTTAAGCGTTGGAACTTCCGTACTCAAGATATGACTCACGGTAACTCATTGTCTCACCGTGCACCGGGTTCAATTGGCCAATGTCAAACTCCAGGTCGCGTGTTCAAAGGCAAAAAAATGGCAGGTCACATGGGTGCTGAGCGTGTAACGACTCAAAACCTAGAGATCGTACGTGTTGACGCTGAGCGCAATCTGCTTCTTATTAAAGGTGCAGTCCCAGGCGCAACTGGCGGTAACGTGATCGTCAAACCAGCTGTTAAAGCGTAACGTCTAGGAGTAAGTAATGGAATTGATGGTTAAAGGTGCTAACGCACTAACTGTTTCCGAAACTACTTTCGGACGTGAGTTCAACGAAGCTCTTGTACACCAAGTAGTTGTTGCTTATGCAGCAGGTGCTCGTCAAGGTACTCGTGCTCAAAAGACACGTTCAGAAGTTTCTGGCGGTGGCGCTAAGCCATGGCGTCAAAAAGGTACTGGCCGTGCACGTGCTGGTACAATCCGTAGCCCAATCTGGCGTACAGGTGGTGTTACTTTTGCTGCGAAACCACAAGATCACAGCCAAAAAGTAAACAAAAAAATGTACCGTGGTGCTATGAAGAGCATTCTGTCTGAGCTAGTTCGTCAAGAGCGTTTGATCGTTGTTGAAAACTTCTCTGTTGAAGCTCCAAAGACCAAAGCTCTGGTAGCTAAGCTAAAAGAACTTGAGCTGAACGATGTTCTCATCGTTACTGGCGAAGTAGACGAGAATCTGTTCTTAGCTGCGCGTAACCTGTACAAAGTTGACGTGCGTGACGTAACTGGTATCGACCCAGTAAGCCTGATCGCATTTGACAAGGTTCTTATGACTGCTGCTGCAGTTAAGCAAGTTGAGGAGATGCTGGCATGATCCGTGAAGAGCGTCTACTAAAAGTTCTACGTGCTCCGCACATCTCTGAAAAAGCAACTATGTCTGCTGAGAAAGCGAACACTATCGTTTTCAAAGTAGCAAAAGATGCCACTAAGAAAGAGATCAAAGCAGCTGTAGAAAAGCTATTTGAAGTTGAAGTTAAGTCTGTAAATACCCTGATCATCAAGGGTAAGACCAAGCGTCAAGGTCTGCGCCAAGGCCGTCGTTCAGACGTGAAAAAAGCGTACGTGACTTTGAATGAAGGTCAAGATCTTGACTTCGTTGGCGGCGCGGAATAACAGGAGTAGTTGAAAAATGGCTATTGTTAAATGTAAGCCGACTTCGGCTGGTCGTCGTCACGTTGTTAAAGTTGTTAACGCTGACCTGCACAAGGGTAAGCCATACGCCCCTCTTCTAGAGAAAAACTCTAAGAACGGTGGTCGTAACAACAACGGTCGTATCACAGTACGTCACATCGGTGGTGGCCACAAGCAACACTACCGTTTGGTTGACTTCAAACGTACTAAAGACGGTATCCCAGCGAAAGTTGAGCGTCTAGAATACGATCCAAACCGTAGTGCAAACATCGCTCTAGTTCTGTACGCAGACGGTGAGCGTCGTTACATCATTGCACCGAAAGGTCTGCGTGCTGGTGACGTTATCCAATCTGGCCCTGATGCGCCGATTAAAGCGGGTAACGCAATGCCGATGCGCAACATCCCAGTTGGTTCAACTATCCACAACGTTGAATTGACTCCAGGAAAAGGTGCACAGCTGGCTCGTTCTGCTGGTGCGTACGCGCAACTAGTAGCTCGTGACGGTGCTTATGTAACTATCCGTCTACGTTCTGGTGAAATGCGTAAAGTGCTGTCTGAAGGCCGTGCAACTATCGGTGAAGTAGGCAACGCTGAGCACATGCTGCGTGAACTAGGTAAAGCTGGTGCAGCGCGCTGGCGTGGTGTTCGTCCAACCGTTCGCGGTGTGGTAATGAACCCGGTTGATCACCCACACGGTGGTGGTGAAGGCCGTACTTCTGGTGGTCGTCACCCAGTATCTCCTTGGGGCGTTCCAACCAAAGGCTACAAGACACGTAGTAACAAACGCACTGACAAGTACATCGTACGTCGTCGTAATAAGTAATCTATTTAAGAGGATAAGCCATGCCACGTTCTCTCAAGAAAGGTCCATTTATTGACCTACACTTGCTGAAGAAGGTAGAGAAAGCGGTGGAAAGCGGAGACAAAAAGCCTATTAAGACTTGGTCCCGTCGTTCAATGATCATTCCAACAATGATCGGTTTGACCATCGCTGTCCATAATGGTCGTCAACACGTTCCAGTTTTCGTAACTGACGAGATGATCGGTCACAAATTGGGCGAATTTGCACCTACTCGTACTTACCGCGGTCACGCTGCGGATAAGAAAGCTAAGAAGAAATAAGGGGTAAATGATGGAAGCTATCGCTAAACATAACTTTGCTCGTATTTCTCCTCAGAAAGCTCGCTTAGTTGCAGACCAAATCCGCGGTAAATCTGTGGATCAAGCGCTAGAACTTCTGACCTTCAGCAACAAAAAAGCGGCTGAACTGGTTAAGAAAGTTCTGGAATCTGCAATCGCGAACGCAGAGCACAACGAAGGTGCAGACATCGACGATCTACGTGTCGCTAAAATCTTCGTAGATGAGGGCCCAGTCATGAAGCGTATTATGCCTCGTGCTAAAGGCCGTGCGGATCGTATCTTGAAGCGTTCAAGCCACATTACTGTGGTTGTCGCAGATCGCTAAGAGACTAGGAGAGTAAGCAATGGGTCAGAAAGTACATCCAAATGGTATTCGTCTAGGCATCGTTAAGCCTTGGAATGCTACATGGTTTGCTAACACCAAAGATTTCGCTGACAACCTAGACGGCGACTTCAAGGTACGTCAATACCTGTCTAAGGAATTGGCAAACGCGTCTCTGTCACGCATCGTTATCGAACGTCCTGCGAAAAGCATCCGTGTGACTATTCACACTGCTCGTCCAGGTGTTGTTATCGGTAAGAAAGGCGAAGACGTTGAAAAACTGCGTGCAGCAGTAGCAAAAATTGCTGGCGTACCAGCGCAAATCAACATCGCTGAAGTACGTAAGCCTGAGCTGGATGGTCAGCTTGTGGCTGATAGCATCGCGTCTCAACTAGAGCGTCGCGTAATGTTCCGTCGTGCTATGAAGCGCGCAGTACAAAACGCAATGCGCCTAGGCGCTAAAGGTATCAAAGTGGAAGTAAGCGGTCGTTTAGGCGGCGCTGAAATCGCTCGTTCAGAGTGGTACCGTGAAGGTCGTGTACCTCTACACACTCTGCGTGCTGACATTGATTACGCAACTTCTTCGGCTCACACCACCTACGGTGTAATCGGCGTTAAAGTCTGGATCTTCAAAGGTGAGATCCTGGGCGGTATGCCAGCAGCAACTGAAGCTGCAGAGCCAAAGGCTGACAAGCCTAACAAGAAGCCGCGTAAAGGCCGTAAGTAAGGAGTCGACAGATGCTACAACCTAAACGTACTAAGTTCCGTAAGGTTCAGACTGGTCGTAACCGTGGTCTCGCAAAAGGCACTGAAGTAAGCTTCGGCTCTTTTGGTCTTAAAGCTATTGGCCGTGGTCGTCTGACTGCTCGTCAAATCGAAGCAGCACGTCGTGCTATGACGCGTCATATCAAGCGTCAAGGTAAAATCTGGATCCGTGTGTTCCCAGACAAGCCAATCACTGAAAAACCACTAGAAGTTCGTCAAGGTAAGGGTAAAGGTAACGTTGAGTACTGGGTAGCCCAAATCCAACCTGGTAAGGTTATGTACGAAGTTGATGGTGTACCTGAAGAATTGGCACGTGAAGCGTTCCGCCTAGCGGCTCGCAAACTGCCATTCAAGACTACATTTGTAACTAAGCAGGTGATGTGATGAAAGCACAAGATCTACGCGAAAAGAGCGTTGAAGAGCTGAACTCTGAGCTACTGAATTTGCTGAAAGAACAGTTCAACTTGCGCATGCAAGCTGCGACTGGTCAACTGCAGCAGACTCATACTCTGAAAGCTGTACGCCGTGATATCGCACGTGTGAAAACTGTTTTGACTGAGAAGGCAGGCGCATAATGAGCGACAAAATTCGTACTCAACTAGGTCGTGTTGTTAGCGACAAGATGGACAAGTCTATCGTTGTTGCTATCGAGCGCATGGTGAAGCACCCTATCTACGGTAAATTCGTTAAGCGCACGACTAAAGTACACGCACATGACGAAAACAACGAGTGTGGCATTGGCGACACCGTTGAAATTCGTGAATGTCGTCCATTGTCTAAGACTAAGTCTTGGACTCTGGTGAAAATTGTAGAAAAAGCGAAGATCTAATCTCCACTCTTTCTCGCAAATCAGGCGGCTCCAATTATTTTTGGAGCCGCTTGTTTTTTGACTACCCAATCAAAAAAAAGGGTGGTACAATTCGCGTCCCTTTAAAGAGGCAGCCCGACCCGAGATGGGTCTAGTTTTTTTAATATTTAGCGGAGCACTAACATGATCCAAATGCAAACTATGCTGGATGCAGCTGATAACTCAGGCGCTCGCAGCGTAATGTGTATTAAGGTTCTGGGTGGCTCTCACCGTCGTTACGCCCACGTTGGCGACATCATCAAAGTTACTGTTAAGGAAGCAATTCCTCGCGGTAAAGTAAAAAAAGGTGATGTATTAAAGGCGGTGGTAGTTCGCACCCGTAAAGGCGTACGTCGTCCAGACGGTTCTGTCATTCGCTTCGACCGTAATGCTTGCGTTCTGTTGAACAACAACAGTGAGCAACCTATCGGTACACGTATCTTTGGTCCAGTGACTCGTGAACTTCGTAATGCGAAATTCATGAAGATTGTATCACTGGCTCCAGAAGTTCTGTAAGGAGCGGCAACAATGGCAGCTAAAATCCGTCAAAATGACGAAGTAATCGTTCTTGCTGGGAAAGACAAAGGCAAGAAAGGTAAAGTAACTAAGGTTCTGGCAACTGGTAAAGTTATCGTTGAAGGTATCAATCTAGTTAAGAAACATCAGAAACCTGTTCCTGCAATGGGTGTCCAAGGTGGCATCGTTGAGCAAGAAGCAGCGATCGACGTTTCTAACATTGCGATTTTCAACGCAGCTACTGGTAAAGCAGACCGCATCGGTTTCCGTTTCGAAGATGGTAAGAAAGTTCGTTTCTTTAAATCTAACAACGAAATCGTTTCTAACTAATTAGAAGTAATTTGGAGTTCTACTATGGCGAAACTGCATGATTACTACAAGTCGTCTGTAGTCGCTGAGCTGACCAAACAGTTCAGTTACACAAGCGTCATGCAAGTCCCTAGAATTGAGAAAATCACCCTCAATATGGGCGTTGGTGAAGCAATCAACGATAAGAAACTACTAGAAAACGCTGCGTCTGATATGGCGATCATCTCTGGCCAAAAGCCACTGATCACTAAAGCGCGCAAATCTGTAGCTGGTTTCAAAATTCGTGAAGGCTACCCAATTGGTTGTAAAGTAACCTTGCGTGGCGAACGCATGTGGGATTTCTTGGAGCGTTTGATTTCTATCGCTCTACCACGTGTACGTGACTTCCGCGGTGTTAACGGCAAGTCTTTTGACGGTCGCGGTAACTACAGCATGGGCGTTCGCGAGCAAATCATCTTTCCGGAAATCGACTACGATAAAGTCGATCGTGTACGCGGTCTTGATATCACTATCACGACTACCGCTGGTACCGATGAGGAAGGCCGTGCTCTGCTGGCTGCCTTTAACTTCCCATTCCGTAAGTAAGGTGAAGGGTTACTGTTATGGCTAAACAATCAATGAAAGCACGTGAAGAAAAACGTGCGAAGCTGGTAGCTCAGTTCGCTGAAAAGCGTGCAACACTGAAAGCTATCATCAGCGATGTAAACGCATCTGAAGAAGATCGTTGGAACGCGGTTCTTAAACTGCAATCTCTTCCACGTGATTCAAGTCGTTCTCGTCAGCGTAACCGTTGCAACCAAACTGGTCGCCCACACGGTTTCCTACGTAAGTTCGGTCTAAGCCGTATTAAAGTTCGTGAAGCTTGCATGAAAGGCGAGATTCCAGGACTTCGTAAGGCTAGCTGGTAATTGCCACTTAATCATTTGGAGTAAAGTTTATGAGCATGCAAGATCCGATTTCGGATATGCTGACCCGCATTCGTAACGGTCAGGCAGCAAACAAAGTTGCTGTAAAAATGCCTTCTTCAAAGCTGAAAGTTGCAATTGCTGCACTTCTGAAAGCAGAAGGTTATATCGCTGATTTCGCTGTTGAAGGCGAAGTGAAAGCAGAGCTGGAAATCACTCTTAAGTATTTCCAAGCAAAACCAGTAATCGAGCAAATCAAACGCGTTTCTCGTCCAGGTCTTCGTGTTTACAAGAAGAAAGACGAGCTGCCATCTGTAATGGGTGGTCTAGGCGTTGCTGTCGTTTCCACTTCCAAGGGTCTGATGTCAGACCGCGCTGCTCGTAAAGCAGGTCTTGGCGGTGAAATCATTTGCTACGTAGCATAATTAAGGAGTAGAACATGTCTCGTGTTGCTAAAGCACCTGTCGCTATTCCAGCTGGCGTAGAGGTGAAACTGAACGGCCAAGAGATCACTATCAAAGGTGCTAAAGGCGAACTTTCTCGCGTTTTCCACAAAGGCGTAGTGATCGCACAAGAAGACAACCAACTGACTTTTGGTCCACGTGAAGGCGTAGCCAATGCATGGGCACAAGCAGGTACTGCACGTGCTCTAGTTAAGAACATGGTTGTTGGTGTTACTGAAGGCTTTACTAAGAAACTCGTTCTGAAGGGTGTTGGTTACCGTGCTGCTATGAAAGGCAACGCTGTAGGCCTGACTCTGGGTTTCTCTCACCCTGTTGAGCACGAGCTGCCAGCGGGTGTTAAAGCAGAATGTCCAAGCCAAACTGAAATTGTCCTAACTGGTTGCGACAAGCAAGTAGTTGGTCAAGTTGCGGCTGACATTCGTTCTTACCGCGCGCCTGAGCCTTACAAAGGCAAAGGTATTCGTTACGCAGATGAAAATGTGCGTAGTAAAGAAGCTAAGAAGAAGTAAGGTAACACTATGGATAAGAAAGCATCTCGCATCCGTCGTGCTACACGTGCACGTCGTAAGATTGCAGAACTGGGTGCAACTCGCCTAGTAGTACACCGTACTCCTCGTCACGTGTACGCACAAGTGATTGCAGCTAATGGCTCTGAGGTTATCGCCGCCGCTTCTACTGTAGAAAAAGCGATCCGTGAGCAAGTGAAATACACCGGTAACATCGATGCAGCGAAAGCAGTGGGTAAAGCTGTTGCAGAGCGCGCACTTGAAAAAGGCGTAACTGTAGTTGCGTTTGATCGTTCTGGTTTCCAATACCACGGTCGAGTAGCAGCGCTAGCAGATTCTGCTCGCGAAGCTGGTCTGAAATTCTAAGGTAGGGTTGGAAGATGGCTAAAGAACAACAAGTTCAAGCGAATGATTTGCAAGAAAAATTAATCGCAGTTAACCGCGTTTCTAAAACGGTTAAAGGTGGTCGAATCATGAGCTTTACTGCACTGACTGTAGTTGGTGACGGTAACGGTCGTGTAGGTTTCGGTTACGGTAAAGCCCGTGAAGTACCTGCTGCGATCCAAAAAGCAATGGAAAAAGCACGTCGTAGCATGGTTACGATCGCGCTGAACGAAGGTACTCTTCACCACCCAGTGAAAGGTCGCCATTCGGGCTCTAAAGTTTACATGCAGCCTGCTGCAGAAGGTACTGGTGTTATCGCAGGTGGTGCGATGCGTGCAGTACTTGAAGTTGCTGGTGTACACAACGTTTTGTCTAAAGCGTACGGTTCTACTAACCCAATCAACATCGTTCGTGCAACGATTGATGCGCTAGTAGACGTTAAGTCACCAGAAATGGTTGCTGCTAAACGTGGTCTAACTGTTGAAGCGATTTCGGAGTAAGAACACATGGCAACTATTAAAGTAACTCAAACTAAAAGCTCAATTGGTCGCCTACCAAAGCATAAAGCTACACTGCGCGGTTTAGGTCTTCGTAAAATCAACCACACAGTAGAACTTGAAGATACGCCATGTGTTCGTGGCATGATCAACAAGGTTTACTACATGGTTAAAGTTGAGGAGTAATCATAATGTTATTGAATACTCTATCACCGGCTGCGGGTTCTAAACATGCTCCTAAGCGTTTAGGTCGTGGTGTCGGTTCAGGCCTTGGTAAAACTGGTGGCCGTGGTCACAAAGGTCAAAAGTCACGTTCTGGCGGCAAAGTACGTCCAGGTTTTGAAGGCGGTCAAATGCCTCTGAAACAACGTCTACCAAAATTCGGTTTCACTTCTCGTAAGAGCTTTGTGTCTGCTGAAATTCGTCTGTCTGAACTGGCGAAAGTAACTGGTGACGTAGTTGATCTGAACGCTCTGAAAGCGGCAAACCTTGTTACTAAAAACATTGAGTTTGCAAAAATCGTTCTTTCTGGCGAGATCAACAAAGCAGTGACTGTAAAAGGTCTACGCGTGACTAAAGGCGCTAAAGCTGCAATCGAAGCTGCAGGCGGTAAAATCGAGGAATAATCTCGAGGATTGAGGTACAGATGGCTAGAAAACCAGGACAAGATTTTCGTAGTGCTCAGAGCGGCTTAAGTGAACTAAAGTCGCGCTTATTCTTCGTAATTGGTGCACTTTTAGTATTCCGAGCCGGCTCTTTTGTGCCGATTCCTGGTATTGACGCTGCTGTACTTGCCGATTTGTTCGAACAGCAAAAAGGCACCATCATTGAAATGTTTAATATGTTCTCTGGTGGTGCTCTTTCGCGTGCATCTATATTCGCACTGGGCATCATGCCGTATATTTCGGCATCAATTGTTGTTCAGTTGTTGACTGTAGTTCATCCAGCGTTAGCGGAACTCAAGAAAGAGGGTGAAGCAGGCCGTCGTAAGATCAGCCAATATACGCGCTACGGCACGCTTGTACTTGCAACATTCCAAGCAATTGGTATCGCAACAGGCTTACCAAACATGGTCAACAATCTGGTCGTTATCGACCAAACCATGTTTACCCTGATTGCGACCGTGAGTTTAGTAACCGGTACCATGTTCCTAATGTGGTTAGGTGAACAAATTACAGAGCGTGGAATTGGAAACGGTATTTCGATACTGATTTTCGCAGGTATTGTTGCTGGATTGCCTAAGGCGATCGGTCAAACAATCGAGCAAGCGCGTCAAGGTGAACTGCATGTACTTCTTCTGCTGTTAATCGCAGTACTCGCTTTTGCTGTGATTTACTTCGTTGTTTTCATGGAGCGTGGTCAACGTCGTATCGTTGTTAACTACGCGAAGCGTCAACAAGGTCGTAAAGTGTTCGCAGCACAAAGCACTCACTTGCCGTTGAAAATCAACATGGCTGGTGTGATTCCTGCGATTTTTGCGTCAAGCATTATCCTGTTCCCAGGAACATTGGCGCAGTGGTTTGGTCAGAACGGTGAAAGCAGCACATTCGGTTGGCTAACTGATGTGTCTTTGGCTTTGAGCCCAGGCCAGCCTCTGTATGTAATGCTTTATGCAGCGGCGATTATCTTCTTCTGTTTCTTCTATACCGCGTTGGTGTTTAACCCGCGTGAAACAGCAGATAACTTGAAGAAGTCTGGTGCATTCGTACCCGGTATCCGCCCAGGTGAACAGACAGCGAAATACATCGATAAAGTAATGACACGTTTAACCCTCGCGGGCGCACTGTATATTACTTTTATCTGTCTGATCCCTGAGTTCATGATGGTCGCGTGGAACGTACGTTTCTACTTTGGCGGCACATCACTACTGATTGTAGTTGTCGTGATCATGGACTTTATGGCACAGGTACAGACCCATTTGATGTCTCATCAATATGAGTCTGTGTTGAAAAAAGCAAATCTGAAAGGCTACGGCCGTTAATACGGCAGGCAGTTCAGATAGATTTACGGAGTTTAGCAATGAAAGTTCGTGCTTCCGTTAAAAAAATCTGCCGTAACTGTAAAGTTATCAAGCGTAACGGTGTCGTTCGCGTGATTTGCAGTGAGCCAAAGCACAAGCAGCGCCAAGGCTAATTAGCAGAAATTTTTTACTTGAAAATTAAGGTAGTGTCGAGTATATTCCTCGGCCTACCTTTTGCGTGCAAAAGAAGTAGTATACCGCAACGTATCCTCGACGGGCTTTGTTGCGGGTAATTCTTTGATGAAAGTACTAGGAGTGCATAGTGGCCCGTATAGCAGGCATTAACATTCCTGATCATAAACATGCTGTAATCGCTCTAACGGCGATCTACGGTATCGGTAAAACCCGTTCAAAAGCTATCTTAGCTGATCTGGGTATTGCTGAGAGTGTTAAGATCAGTGAACTAACTGAAGAGCAGATCGATCAACTGCGTGATGGTGTAGCTAAGTACACTGTAGAGGGTGATCTACGTCGTGAAGTTTCCATGAACATCAAGCGCCTAATGGATCTTGGTTGTTACCGTGGTCTTCGTCATCGTCGCAGTCTACCACTACGTGGACAGCGTACTAAAACCAACGCTCGCACCCGTAAGGGTCCGCGTAAGCCGATCAAGAAATAATCGGGAAGGGTAGAGTACAATGGCTAAACAACCAACTCGCGCACGTAAGCGTGTACGCAAGCAAGTTGCTGATGGCGTAGCGCATATCCACGCATCTTTCAACAACACAATCGTAACCATTACGGACCGTCAAGGTAATGCTCTTGCTTGGGCTACCGCTGGTGGTTCTGGTTTCCGCGGTTCTCGTAAGTCTACTCCGTTCGCTGCACAGGTTGCTGCTGAGCGTTGTGCTGAAATGGCTAAAGAATACGGCCTAAAGAACCTAGAGGTTATGGTTAAGGGTCCTGGTCCAGGTCGTGAATCTACTGTTCGCGCTCTGAATGCAGCTGGTTTCCGTATCACGAACATCGTTGATGCTACACCAATCCCTCATAACGGTTGTCGTCCACCGAAGAAACGTCGCGTTTAACGTTTCTAGGAAGATTGGAGAAAGATCATGGCAAGATATTTGGGTCCTAAGCTGAAGCTTAGCCGCCGCGAAGGTACTGACTTGTTCCTTAAGTCAGGCGTTCGTGCGATTGATACCAAGTGTAAAATTGATAACGCACCAGGCGTACACGGCGCTCGTCGCGGTCGTCTGTCTGAATATGGCGTTCAGCTTCGTGAGAAGCAAAAAGTTCGTCGTATCTATGGCGTTTTAGAAAAACAATTCCGTAACTACTACAAAGAAGCTGCTCGCCTGAAAGGCAACACAGGTGAAAACCTGCTTCAGCTTCTGGAAGGTCGTCTGGATAACGTAGTTTACCGTATGGGTTTTGGTGCAACTCGCGCTGAAGCACGTCAGCTGGTTAGCCACAAAGCTATCCTAGTGAACGGTAAAGTAGTAAACGTTCCTTCTTTCAATGTTGCGGCTAACGACGTTGTTGCAATTCGTGAGAAAGCGAAAAAGCAATCTCGCATCAAAGCAGCTCTAGAAGTTGCTGAACAACGCGAAAAACCAACTTGGATTGAAGTCGATGTAAACACGATGGAAGGTACATTCAAGCGTCTGCCTGAGCGTTCTGATCTGTCTGCTGACATCAACGAACAATTGATCGTCGAGCTTTACTCTAAGTAAGGTTTAAACTAAAGAGAGGACACAATGCAGGGTTCTGTAACAGAATTTCTTAAGCCACGTCTTGTTGATATCGAACAAATCAGCACGACACACGCAAAAGTAACTCTTGAGCCGTTAGAGCGTGGTTTCGGCCATACTCTGGGTAATGCACTTCGCCGTATTCTTCTATCTTCAATGCCAGGTTGTGCTGTGACTGAAGTAGAGATTGAAGGCGTTCTTCACGAGTACAGCACCAAAGAAGGTGTTCAGGAAGATATCCTTGAGATTCTTTTGAACCTGAAAGGGCTGGCTGTTCGCGTTGCCGAAGGCAAAGATGAAGTGTTCATTACACTGAACAAATCAGGCTCGGGCCCTGTGGTTGCAGGTGACATCACCCATGACGGTGATGTAGAGATCGTAAACCCTGAACACGTAATTTGTCATTTAACATCTGACAATGCTGCGATCGCTATGCGTATCAAAGTAGAACGTGGTCGTGGTTATGTTCCAGCTTCTGCCCGTATCCATACTGAAGAAGATGAGCGTCCTATCGGTCGTTTGCTTGTTGATGCTACTTTCAGCCCTGTAGACAAAATTGCCTACTCTGTTGAAGCAGCTCGTGTTGAGCAGCGTACTGACTTGGATAAGCTCGTTATCGATATGGAAACGAATGGTACTCTTGAGCCTGAGGAAGCAATCCGTCGCGCAGCAACAATTCTTGCTGAGCAATTGGATGCGTTCGTAGATCTTCGTGATGTACGTGTACCTGAGGAGAAGGAAGAGAAGCCAGAATTCGATCCGATCCTACTGCGTCCTGTAGACGATCTTGAACTAACAGTTCGCTCTGCTAACTGTTTGAAAGCAGAAGCGATTCACTACATCGGTGATCTGGTACAGCGCACTGAGGTTGAGCTTCTTAAAACGCCAAACCTTGGTAAGAAATCTCTTACAGAGATTAAAGACGTGCTTGCATCACGTGGTCTGTCTCTGGGCATGCGTCTAGAAAACTGGCCACCAGCGTCAATCGCTGAAGATTAATCGATATTAGTTAGAAGGATTAGGTCATGCGCCATCGTAAGAGTGGTCGTCAACTCAACCGCAACAGCAGTCATCGCAAAGCGATGTTCAGCAACATGGCTAGCTCTCTAGTACGTCATGAAGTTATCAAGACTACTTTGCCAAAAGCGAAAGAGCTGCGTCGCGTCGTTGAGCCTTTGATTACACTAGCTAAGACTGACAGTGTTGCTAACCGTCGTCTAGCATTTGCTCGCACTCGTGATAACGAAGTGGTAGCAAAACTGTTTAACGAACTAGGTCCACGTTTCGCTGCACGTCAAGGCGGCTACACTCGTATTCTGAAGTGTGGTTTCCGTGCAGGTGACAAAGCTCCAATGGCATACATTGAGCTTGTTGATCGCCCAGAAGCTGCTGTTGAAGCTGCTGCTGAGTAATCAGTTCGTCATGCAATAAAAGAGCCGGGCTAGCCCGGCTTTTTTATTTCTGCTTTCTGCCTTATTTTGGCAAGTAAGGTGAGTCATTGACTTTTACTTGCACTCTATCTCGATAGGTTATGTGGTACTACTGCCACAGTTTGCCTAGCGACTCTAACAGGTTTTGGCTTGCACCTTGCTGTGTCAAATATTGCATTAAAACCGGTACAAATTGTTCGACCATGCTGGCATCCAGTCCTAATGTATTAAAGGCTTGGTTTACTTCTTTGCGTTGCAAAATGGTGCTGAGATTTTGATTAGGGATGAGTCCAGTCAATTCATTGAGGCTGGGAATTAGCTGATTTAGCTCATTGCTTTGATCAGCAGTAAGATTGTTTTGCGCTTGCGTGAGCAATGTTGCCACTCCGCCTCCCGCTTGTTGTGGGGAGAGTGGTAATTGGCTAGTAAATTGAGTGAGCAAATCTTGCGTCGCTTTGGATTGTGAAAGTGTTTGACCGACCAAACCAGCAAGGTCATCTGAGCCCAATGAGTTGAGTTTTGGAAACGCCAGTACAGACGTGCTGGCAAGAGTTGAGATTAATATAGCAGCAACGCGATAGTGCATGATCACTCTCCATTTAAAGCGCGTAACTATTTCCTACTCTTTGACGTTTCAGAGCAAAGTAGTAAGCAAAAAAGTCTATCCAAACTGTTTAAAGCGACGGGGACTCTCGATGAGCACTTCTGCTGTCACTTCAAATAGAAAGATAGAGTGTAATGAAAAAAAATATCCTCCGGCATAGCCGGAGGTTTTTCATATGCGCCTATAAGGCTTTCTTACAAGCAGCACCCTAACAGGCGCATTACGATCTGACATTTGCATATGACGATTAATTACGGCCCGTAAACGGGCTTCCTGCATATGGGATCGACAATTGCTCTCCCATTTTATCCTGCTCCAACTGATGCTTTATGTAGTTCTGTATCTTGGTCGTATTTTTACCAACCGTATCTACATAATACCCTCGGCACCAAAATTCCCGATTCCGATATTTAAATTTCAAATCTCCGAATCGTTCATAAAGCATTAGGCTACTTTTACCTTTCAAGTATCCCATAAAAGCTGAAACGCTCATTTTCGGCGGAATTTCTAAAAGCATGTGGATATGATCCGAACAGCACTCTGCTTCAAGAATGTTCACATTTTTCCATTCACATAGTTTCCTCAATATTTCTCCCACTGCTCTACGTTTTTCTCCGTAGAACACCTGACGTCGATATTTCGGTGCAAAGACTATGTGGTATTTACAGTTCCAGCGCGTGTGCGCTAAGCTCTTTTCGTCCCCCATTGGGACCCCCTTTCAATTTCTGTTTAACTCTCGCAGTTGCCAGACCGCAAGAGTGTTTTAACAAATTGAAAGGGGCTTTATAACTGACTTATAGCTGAAAGCTTTACGGAACCCCCAGCCTAGCTGGGGGTTTTCTCTATACAAAAAAGAGCGACCGTTAAGGTCGCTCTTTGTCACAATATTGCGAATGTGAAGACTGTGCTTACAGAATATCCAGCAGTTCTACTTCAAACACTAAAGCGGCGAATGGTGGAATAGCTGCACCAGCACCACGCTCACCATATGCAAGGTCTTGTGGAATATAGAGTTTCCACTTAGAGCCTACAGGCATAAGTTGTAGCGCTTCAACCCAACCGCGGATCACGCCTGTCACCGGGAATTCAGCGGGTTGACCACGAGAGACTGAACTGTCGAAAACGGTACCATCAACCAACTGGCCATGGTAGTGAACGCGAACTGATTTGTCTGCCGTTGGGATAGCGCCATTGCCTTCAACCAACACTTCATATTGCAAACCAGAGTCAAGAACCGTCACTTCTGAACGCAGAGCGTTGTCTTTCAGGAACGCTTCACCTTCAGACGCAGCTGCTTTTGCTGCTTCTTGGCGAGCTTCTTCAGCGCGCATGTGAATGGCGTGTAGTGCTTGGTTGATTTCATCGATAGAGATAGCTGGCTGTTCACCCACCAGTGCGGTTGCGATGCCTGCAGCAATGGCTGCGACATTCAGACCTTCTAGGCCACTACCTGCGAGTTGCTGACCCATTTGCAGGCCGATGCCGTAGCTGGCTTTTTGTTCTACGGTTTCAAATTTCACTTCAGACATAAAAGTCACTCTTGGTCGTTCAATAAAGGCGACAGAATAACAGGTTAGATCGTGTGATGAAACGTTTAGCCCTAAATCGCTTGACGGGTTTCGGTGTGACGTGTCGCAGAAAGTTCAGCGAAAAACATCAAGATTGTGTCAAGCTTTGGCTTTAAAGTTACTCGACTCTATACTCTAACCTCATGAATTTTTATACTGTGGGCAAGTAATTAAAGGACTTTGAACATGAACCGCCGCCACAAGAAGCCGCAGCAAACTGATTATCTTGCCCAAGTACAAGTGTACTGGCAGCAATTGGATTGGCCTCGATATCGCCAACAACTTCGCGAGCTTTGGTTGCGGCTCCCTCTGCGCCATCGTCGTGGCTTGATGGTGTTAACACCAGCGGTACTGGTTTTGATGGTGATCCCTCTGCCGGATAAGCAAGAAGCGGTGAACGAAGCCGCTTCGACACCGAAACGGATTGAGGTGGGGATGAATACTCAAAGCTTGAGCGAACAACGCACTCAAGCTCAAGCAGAACTCAAATCTTCAGCTTGGCAAGAGTACGTTGTTCGCCAAGGGGATACGCTGTCTCAGGTATTTCGCAATAACGAGCTGCCACTCACCGATATCAATGCCTTGGTCAAAGTGGAAGGTTCGGATAAACCATTGAGTCAAATCCAAGCGGGGCAACTCATCCGTTTCAAATTGGCTGAAAATGGTCAACTGGACATTTTGCAGCTGGAGCGCAATAACCAATCAGTGATGTTCTTCCGACTCTCTGACGGCGGTTTTGGGCGCAGTAAGTAATCCCCACCACTTCACTAACAGTGCACTCGGTAGTAAAGGCAGGATAATCATTCCTATGCCAAGCCAAGTTAGCGCATCTAAAAGCTCACCAAACCCAATTGCCCCAAAGGCAGCGACAAAGATTAGCCCCGAATATTCAGCCAGTGCGATTTGACTGGCTGGCGCTTTTTGATAGGCGGCAACAGCAAATCCGTTGTACAGCAAGATCAGGCCTGCGCTGGCAGCAATCCATAACCATTGGTTTAGGGTTAATGGTTGCCAATAAGCCGCTGCCAATAACCCTGAAATCGGTAATGAAAAAAGTGATGTCCACATCAATGTGGTGATCACGGGTTGGCGCTCTGGGATTGTGCGGGCCAGTAGGTTAAATAGCGCCAGTGAAAATGCTGTGCCTAGGGCAAACAGCGCAGCCCAATGGAACTGCGATGGTCGCAATACAATCAATACCCCGATAAATCCGGTTACTGTTGCCACTATCTTGCTACGGCTAGGCTTCTCTTTCAGAAATAAGATGGAAAGCGGCAACATGAGCAGTGGTGCGGCGTAAAAAACTGCATTGGCGGAGGCCAAAGGCAGATACGAAATGGCGACCACCATGCAACCCGCACCGAAAAGCACTAGGTGAGCGCGTACCCAAGTGACTTTAGGATCATGCAGTTGACGTAAGACTTTGGGTTGGCGTCGCCAAAGTGGCCAAATCAGAACAAATGCGAACAATTGGCGTAGAAACATGTATTGGAACGGCACCACCTCGCCTTGCAGCATTTTAACCGCCACATCAGAGAGTGAGGCCGCTAAGTTACCCAAGATCAGCAGCCACACGGCCAACGTTGCACGATTCATGATTAAGCTCTTTTCATGTCGATATGGGGAATGCCATCTTCCAGATAGGTCTCTGAGGTGGCCACAAAACCATAACGGCCATAAAACTCCCGCAGATGTTCCTGAGCCCCAATTTCAATCGATTGCTGCGGCCATAAGTGTTGGCAATGCTCAAGTGCTGTTTGCAGTAACTGATGGCCTAAGCCATTACCACGTGCGCTAGCCTTCGTCGCCACTCGGCCAATACTGACACTTGGGTAACTGATGCCGATTGGCAGCAAACGAGCACAAGCCACCAACTCTTGATCTTGATAGCCAAGTAAATGATGCACACCGCTGACGCGATCTTTGTTATCCAACTCTGGGTAAGGGCAGGTCTGTTCCACCACAAAAACATCCACACGGAGTTTTAGTAGATCGTACAGCTGTGCGGTGGTTAATTGGCAAAAAGGGATACATTGCCAGGTGATCATCTTTATCTCCTTGAATATAAGATCTCTACGAATATGAATAGCAGTACTGTAACAGGCCGCGCAAAAACCAGCGTTAACAAAGGTTAAGGGCAAGCAAGAAAATTTAAATCAAGATTCACTGGAGCTCGCGAGCAAAATGACGATAATAGCGCTTCTTTTTTCGTCACACTGAGGACACCCCTTGAACGCCAACTCTTTTGCAGCTTTGAATTTGAAGCCTGAATTACTCGCTAACCTTGAAACAATGGGGTTTGCTTCTATGACTCCGATTCAGGCGCAATCTCTTCCCGCAATCCTCAATGGACAGGATGTGATTGGCCAAGGAAAAACGGGCTCAGGCAAAACGGCGGCGTTTGGTCTTGGGGTATTATCAAATCTCAATGTGAAACGCTTTCGCGTGCAAGCCCTAGTGTTGTGTCCAACGCGTGAGTTGGCTGACCAAGTGGCAACCGACATTCGTACTTTGGGGCGTACTATCCACAACATCAAAGTGCTGACTCTGTGCGGCGGTATGCCGATGGGACCGCAGATCGGTTCCCTTGAGCATGGCGCACATATTTTGGTAGGCACGCCGGGACGAATTTTGGATCACTTGAGTAAAGATCGTATCGATCTGAGTGAACTCAATACACTGGTATTGGATGAAGCCGATCGCATGCTCGAAATGGGCTTCCAAGAAGCACTGGAAGCGATCATCGCCGCCGCGCCAACCCAACGTCAAACCTTGCTGTTTAGTGCCACTTACCCAGCCAGTATTGAGCAGATCGCACAAAGTGTGACTCGCAATGCGATGATGATCAAAGTCGAGGCGACCCATGATACTTCGAGCATTCGCCAATATTTTTACAAGGTAGATGGCAGTGCTGCGCGTGATGAAGCGCTGGAAACTTTACTGCTGCACCATCAACCCACCTCTTCCGTGGTGTTTTGTAATACCAAGCGTGAAGTACAGAATGTTGCGGATGCGCTGCATCAAAGCGGTTTTAGCGTGATTGAACTGCATGGTGATATGGAGCAGCGTGAGCGTGACCAAGCTCTAGTGCAGTTTGCTAATAAGAGCATTTCTATTCTGGTCGCGACTGATGTCGCGGCTCGCGGTCTGGATGTGGATAACCTCGATGCGGTGTTTAACTACGATTTGTCACGCGATCCTGAAGTGCATGTACATCGCATCGGCCGTACCGGCCGCGCGGGGAGTAAAGGCTTGGCGTTTAGCTTCTTTAGCGACAATGAGAGCTACCGCGTAGCACAAATTGATGAGTACATGGATATCGAGATTGTGCCTTCTAGCTTGCCACAACCTACTGCGGGTGCGCGTCCTTACGCCGCTAACATGGTGACCATCCAGATTGATGGTGGTAAGAAAGACAAGGTACGCCCGGGAGATATTCTTGGCGCGCTGACCAGTGATGGCGAACTGACTGCGGAGCATATCGGCAAGATCAACCTGTTCCCGATGCGCGCTTATGTGGCCGTACAGAAGAAAATTGCCCATAAAGCACTGAATAAAATCGCCAACGGTAAGATGAAGGGACGCCAGTTCCGCGCTCGTTTACTCAAATAATCTCACGCATGATTTCTCAGCCGTGCTTTGATGCGGCTGAGACTGATCGGCGTGATCCCCAAATAAGCGGCGATGTGGTGATCGCAAAGCCGCTCCATCAACTCCGGAAATTGCGCGCACATCACTTGATAGCGCTGCTCAGGCCGATAAAGCAACATAAAGCGCTCTTTTTGCTCCTTGTACAGCAGTTGGGTTTCCAGCAAACGCTGATAAAGAGGGTGGTGACTTGCACGCCATTCCCGCAATACTTCAATCGGTACACCTACCAATTGTACGGGGGATAAGGTCTCTAACATAAATGGCGAACCTTGGCCGCGGATCAGGTTTTCAAAACCGATGGCCCAATCTTGCTCCCAGTAGAACTCTTTACTGAAACTTTTCCCCTCTTCGGTGAGATAACAAGCGTGGCACAGCCCTTCTAACACCCAATACGCAAACGGTGTTTGCTCGCCTTGCGCAACCAAAATATGCCGGGTGGGTAACTCTAATGGTTGGGCAACGCTTTGTAGCTGCGTGCACTCGGCATCCGAAAAGCCATGCTGTTTGAGATAAGCTTGAAACTGCGCTTGCATAAAAGCCTCATAGAAAAAGAGAAACAGCCACTTAGGGTGGCTGTTTACTTTACGTGATAACTCTGGTGACTTGAAGCCGCAGCCGTGTTGGTTGCCGCTTCAATATTGGGTTATCGGTGCTTATTTTTGTAGGTCGATACGATACACCGCAAAGCCGACCTCATCGGTAGCAACTTGGGTCATCGGATATTGGCCTTTTTGCTTGATAAACTGGGCTGCTTTCTCGCTTGGTGAGGTTTCAAAGCGGATATCCAGCTTGGTTTTGCTGGAAATTGGAGCAAATGACCAGTTGTTGTCCGCACTTGGTGTTACTTCACCTTTCTCCTTGCTTACTCGCGCAATGTAATCGGCAACCACTGTGCGGTTTTCATCGGGCGAATCAAACGCAACAAACTTAGCACCTGTCCCTGCAAACTTATTGCTATAAGCGCGATAGTTGTTGGTGGCAATCAAGAACGTCTGTTTGTCATTGATCGGTTTACCTTGGTAGCTCAGTTGCACGATACGCTGTGATTTAGGATTGATCAGTTTGCAGTCGCCGTCGTAGCGTGCAGGTTGAGTCACATCGATTTGGTAATTGACGCCATCAATCACATCAAAGTTATAAGTTCGGAAACCATCCCAGTTGATGAGCGATTGCGGTGCGCTAGACGTCACATCAATTTGATTAAACTGGCCTGCTGAACACTCCAACCACTCTTTAAGCTGCTGACCGCTCACTTTCATGGTGACTAAGGTGTTCGGGTACAGGTAAAGATCGGCTGCGTTACGGAAGGTGAGCTCACCCGCTTCCACTTCGGTAAAACCGTTGGGGTCATCTTTACGGCCACCGGCTTTGAAAGGCGCGGCAGCCGACAGCACTGGCAAACCATCAAGGTTTGGATCGCCTTGAATAAAGCGTTCCACATAATCTTTTTGCGCCAAGTTCACGATTTGTACGGTCGGGTCATCTTGTACCAGCGACAAGAAGCTGTACATCACATCGTTGGCTTTACCAATCGGTTGATTGACGAACTCACGAGTGCCTTTGTGATCGTCTTGCAGCACTTTTACCATTGCGGCATCGGCTTCAACGAGGGCTTTTTTGTTGGCTTTATCAAAGATAGGGCGAGCTTCCGATTGACCGGAAGTGACGGCCCAACGGCCTTGTTGTTTTTCCAGCGTCAGATCCATCACCCCAACATGGCTACCCCAGCGCCCCGGCATTACGGCAGTAACACCATTGATGGTGCCTTTATCGATGTCCGCGCCCGGTACGTTCGCAAAATCTTTGCTTGGGAATACGGCGTGTGAGTGGCCAAACGCAATCGCATCAATGCCTTTCACTTGAGTCAGGTAGTAAACCGAGTTTTCTGCGCCCGCTTGGTATTCATCGGTGCTGATCCCAGAGTGCGGGATGGCCACAATCACGTCAGCGCCTTGTGCTCTCATTTCGGGAATGAATTTTTCTGCGGTCTGTTTGATGTCAGCTGCGGTGACTTTGCCTTCAAGATTCTTCTTATCCCACACCATGATTTGCGGTGGTACAAAGCCGATATAACCGATTTTGATGGTATGCATTTGACCATCGGTATCTTTGAGGCTGTGCTCTTTAATCACGTAGGGTGTGAACAGATGCTGACCGGTTTTGGCATCCAATACGTTGGCATTGATATAGGGGAATGCGGCATCGTTGATGGTCTCTTTTAAGAAATCGAGACCGTAGTTGAATTCATGGTTACCAATGTTGCCCACATCGTAGCCCAGTGGATTCATCGCTTTGTAAACCGGGTGTACTTCGCCGGCTTTAATGCCTTTATCCGCCATGTAATCGCCCATTGGGCTGCCTTGAATCAAGTCACCGTTATCCACCAACACGCTGTTGTCGACTTCGGCACGGGCTTGTTTCACTAGCGTTGCCGCACGTGTGAGGCCAATTTGATCGGAGGCTTTATCTTTGTAGTAGTCATAATCCATCAAGTTGGTATGAATATCCGTGGTTTCAACAATGCGCAGTTTGATTGTATCGGCCATTGCAGGACCGGCCATGGCCAATAAGCCGCCGAGAACTGCTAAAGAAACAGGTTTGATCATCATGGTCATCACAGGCTCCAAAATGAGTGTTAGAGGGGGAAATACAAAACAACTCGATAAATGTAACAAAAGTCTATGAAACAACGATTTCACACATCACTAATTTGTGATGTGGCGCGATACCTTTATCCAAAATTGCCCCCTTGCTCCCAGTTAGCATGCTGCTCTTGCGCAGAGTTGGTCGAGCAATCGGCTGATCTTATTTCGATACGCCCATTTCGCTCCGCTTATATCAGCTTTTGGAATAAAAAATGAAATTATAGAATTTCAGGTAATAAATAGAACTGCTCATAATGCCTGTAACAGACCAATTTAGGATCAAGATTATGGCGCAGGATGCGGTGACCCCCTTTCGTAAAACCCCTCGCTTAGCCGTTGTGGAAGGCTCAAGTTATTCGCGTGCGACGCGCAGCCAACTGCAAGCGGGTGAAGTGGCATTGGTGGGCGCAGGGCCGGGCGACCCTGAGCTCTTGACGGTAAAAGCGCTCAGCTACCTACAGCAAGCGGATGTGGTGCTGTACGACTACTTAGTCTCCGATGACATCATGGCGTTGATTCCGACAGAAACGATTTTAGTCTGCGTTGGCAAACGTGCGGGTCACCATAGTGTGCCGCAAGAAAAAACTAACCAGTTGTTGGTGGACTTTGCCCGCCAAGGCTATCGAGTGGTGCGCATTAAAGGTGGCGATCCCTTCATGTTTGGTCGTGGTGGTGAAGAGTTGGAAGTGCTGTTTGAGGCAGGCGTGAAATTCCAGATTGTCCCCGGCATTACCGCCGCAGCAGGTGCAACCGCGTACGCCGGTATTCCATTGACTCATCGTGACTACGCTCAATCCGCTTTATTTGTGACGGGGCATTTAAAAGCCCAAGCCGAGGATTTGGATTGGTCAACACTGGCGCGTGGGCAGCAAACCTTAGTGATTTATATGGGCTTAAGTAATGCCGCTGCGATTGCTGAGCAGCTCCAGCAACATGGCCGTGATGCTAACACGCCGGTGGCGATCATTGAACGCGGTACACAAACTAGTCAGAAGGTGCTGATTGGAACACTGCAAACCTTGCCAAGTTTGGCGATTCAGGCGCAATCACCCGCGTTGATTGTGGTGGGCGAAGTGGTGGCGCTGGCGAACAAACTGCACTGGTTTGGTGAGCGTCATCAAACTGAGCCGCTTGCTGCTGTGCAATCGGCTTAAGGGTGAGTGTTCATCCCTTTGTTCATTACTCATGATTTAAAAGATATGGCGTTGCCAACGTGCAGTGCCCAGCCGTCAGGCAAGCGAAAAGGAAGCAGGAAAAATGGATCAACAACGTTTAACCCATTTAAAACAGTTGGAAGCAGAAAGTATCCACATCATTCGTGAAGTGGCGGCCGAATTTGATAATCCGGTGATGATGTACTCGATTGGCAAGGATTCATCGGTGATGCTGCATTTAACGCGCAAAGCGTTTTATCCGGGCAAGATCCCTTTTCCTTTGTTGCACGTGGATACCGACTGGAAGTTTCGTGACATGATTACGTTTCGTGATGCGACGGCCAAAAAGTACGGCTTTGATCTTATCGTGCATAAAAATCCAGAAGGTTTGGCGGCGGGGATCAACCCATTTGATCACGGCTCCTCTAAGCACACCGACATCATGAAAACCCAAGGCTTGAAGCAGGCGTTGAACAAATATGGCTTTGATGCGGCCTTTGGTGGTGCGCGTCGTGATGAAGAGAAGTCGCGTGCCAAAGAGCGTGTCTACTCTTTTCGCGATAAAAACCACACTTGGGATCCGAAAAACCAGCGCCCAGAGCTATGGCGCACCTATAACGGCCAGATCAACAAAGGTGAAAGCATTCGGGTGTTCCCGCTCTCGAATTGGACGGAGCTGGATATCTGGCAATACATCTATTTGGAAAACATTGAGATTGTTCCGCTCTATCTGGCGGATGTCCGCCCAGTCGTACAGCGTGATGGCATGCTGATCATGGTGGACGATGATCGTATGAAGCTGCGCGAAGGTGAACAGATTGAGCACAAGAGCGTGCGTTTTCGCACCTTAGGCTGTTACCCACTCACCGGAGCCATCGAGTCACAAGCCAATACATTGACCGAGATTATTGAAGAGATGCTGGTGGCGACTTCCAGTGAGCGCCAAGGCCGTGCGATCGACCACGATCAGTCGGGATCAATGGAACTGAAAAAACGTCAAGGTTACTTCTAAGGATCGAAGGAAAGCGTATGAACAATGCAGTGAAAGAACAGCTTGCTGAGCTCGGTATTGAAGGTTACCTCAATCAGCATCAACACAAATCCTTACTGAGATTCTTAACTTGTGGCTCGGTCGATGATGGTAAAAGCACTCTGATCGGTCGTTTGCTCCACGATTCAAAGCAGATTTATGAAGATCAACTGGCCGCCGTCCATAACGATAGCCAGCGGGTTGGCACCACGGGCAGTCGCCCAGACTTAGCGCTGCTGGTGGATGGCTTGCAAGCGGAGCGTGAGCAAGGCATCACGATTGATGTGGCGTATCGTTATTTCTCAACTCAGAAGCGCAAATTCATCATTGCCGATACACCGGGGCATGAGCAGTACACCCGTAATATGGCGACAGGCGCATCGACTTGTGATCTGGCGGTGATCTTGATTGACGCGCGTAAAGGCGTGCTGGATCAAACGCGTCGTCACTCATTTATCTCCAACTTACTTGGCTTGAAACACTTTATTGTGGCGGTCAACAAAATGGATCTGGTCGATTATTCGCAAGATCGTTTTGAACAGATCCGCGCAGAATATCTTGAGTTTTCAAAGCATTTACAGGGAGAGACCGAGATTCAGATCATCCCGCTTTCGGCATTGGAAGGCGATAACGTGGTCGAAAAAAGCCGTTTGATGGATTGGTATCAAGGCCCATCACTGCTTGAGCTACTGGAAAATGTCGATATTGATCGCGACAAGAGCAGTGGCGCGTTTCGCTTCCCAGTACAGTATGTGAATCGTCCTAACCTCGATTTTCGCGGCTTCGCGGGTACGATTGCTTCTGGAGTGGTGAAAGTCGGCGATAAAATCAAAGCGCTACCATCGGGGAAAACCTCAACCGTGACAAGGATTGTGACTTTTGATGGCGATTTGCCTCAAGCACAAGCCGGTTTGGCGGTCACTTTGACACTGGCTGATGAAATTGATATTAGCCGTGGTGACTTGATTGTGCTGGAAAGTGCGCAAGTCGACAGCACTAATCATTTGTTGGCGGATGTGGTGTGGATGACAGAACAGCCACTGCAAGTGGGGCGTGATTACGATATTAAAATCGCGGGCAAGAAAACCGTCGGTCAAGTAAAAGCGGTGCGTCATCAGTACGACATCAATAACTTGTCGACCTACCATGCCGAGAGTTTACCGCTTAATGGGATTGGGTTGTGCGAGTGGACGTTTACCCAAACTGTCGCGCTGGATAAATATCTGGATTGTGCCGATACCGGTGGTTTCATCATTATCGACCGCCTGACAAACGTGACCGTTGGCGCGGGTTTAGTGCGTGACAGTTTGCAAAATATCACTGGCCAAACCGAGTCGTTTTCAGCCTTTGAACTTGAGCTCAATGCCTTGGTGCGTAAGCACTTCCCACATTGGCAAGCGATTGATTTAAGCCGCTTAGGTAAAGCGTGAGTGAGGATGGATGAGTAAGCAAGCAGACAGCCTGCGCTTTGAACAAGATGCCAAGCTAGAGAATGTGGTGTGGCATCGTCATGCGGTGGATAAAGCGCAACGTGCGGCACTGAAACAGCAGCGCCCTGCGGTACTCTGGTTTACCGGTTTATCGGGTGCGGGCAAATCGACCGTGGCAGGGGCGCTTGAGAACCGTTTAGCGGCGCTTGGGTATCACACTTATCTGCTAGATGGTGATAACGTGCGCCACGGTTTGTGTAGCGATCTCGGCTTTTCTGAGCAGGATAGACGGGAAAACATTCGCCGCATTGGTGAGCTTGCCAAGCTGATGGCGGATGCGGGGCTGATTGTGCTGACCGCGTTTATTTCACCCCATCGCGCTGAGCGTCAAATGGTGCGTGACTTGTTGCCAAATGGCGAGTTTCTAGAGGTGTACGTCAACACATCACTCGATGTGTGCGAAGCGCGTGACCCGAAAGGCTTGTACAAAAAGGCGCGCGCCGGAGAAATTCGCCAATTTACTGGGATTGATTCCGCCTATGAAGCGCCGCTCAATCCGGATATCGATTTACCGTCGGGTGAAAAAAGCGTGGATGAGTTGGTGGCGCAGTGCCTACAGGCGTTAGCAGAGCGTCATATCATTCAACGTTGGGTATAACTCTTTAGATTCAAAATAAACCAAAAGCGACCGTCCGGTCGCTTTTTTGATCTCTTTATTGAGGGCATGTCATCAGACGGTGTGGTGAATCGAGCTGCTGCTCACTTCAGTCTGTACGGTGAATTTCTGAGTCAGAAGTGCGACCAACTGATCGTAATAAGTCATATTGGGTTTGTTACCGAGCAGTCGACACAGTTCATTGCCGGTTGGGCTAAAACGATAATAGATCAGGCGCACGCCTTTGCTGGTCGGCTGCAGATGCAGATTTTTACCCTGATAGCTAAGGAGTAGGGCGGGTTCGGCTTCAATCTCGCCCGATTCCAATTCCGTTGCGTGCAAAAGACCCAGCTCAATCAATACCAACAAGCTGGAATAAGGCAGTTGATGATTGCCTATATTGATGGCTTGGGTGGTAATGCGCTTGCCGAGACTAAACAAGCTATTTTGCGCTTTGTAGCCAATCAGCAATTTCAAGCTGGTGTCTGAGCCAAAACTGCACGCCAGCGCGGCGGCGCGTTGTAAAATCTGCGCTTCTTTGGGCGTCATACCCTGCAGCACCTTCAGTGCTTTCATGGAGGTAAAGCCGGGATTAGTCACTTCACGTTTCAGCACTTGCGCCCACAGGCGCTGCATGGAGCTATTGTGAATATCCTGCGCCATATCAAAAAAGCGATATAGCCAATCTTGGTCTGGGTCGCCAGCGCTTTCATTACGGCAAGAGCTGTGCGCAAGCTTAATGATCTGCTCTAAGTTTTTCTGGCGCTGCTCTTTACGTTGGCGTTCACGCTGTACGGCGCGTTCTAGCGCGCTGTTTTCCGGCGTTTCTGTTAATAACTGGGCATCCAAACCGTGATGACGGGCGATCACCAAAATTCGGCTACCGCTGTCTTTAACATAATGGGAGTGGGTTCGTTTCTCTTGGCTCTGTTGAGAGTCATGCTCGATCACAACAGGCGTCATATTATCCGCCATGCGCTACCTGAAAGCCTCTGCTATGGGTTGTTATTCCCTCTTATTTGATGCCGCAATGGTACTGGCTATGCTCATGGGCGTTCACTCACTTGCCGCCTACCTGCAACTCCAAGTAGTGTGGGTATAGTCTGCTGTAAAATTTACTCTGTTCGCCGCTGAGCAGCCAGTGAAACTCTCGGACTCAGCGCACAATTTTGTGCTATCACAAATGATAATAAATTGTTAAAGTTGTTATTAATGTTTGTGGGGTGGCTATGAAGTATTGGAAAGAGCGCAAATTGGCCAAGTACCTATCGCTATTCATTTTGTTTATCGGTTATTTTTCGGTACTGGCGTATTTATCGAAATATTTGGTGTAACCTCCCCGCGCAAGCGCAGGGAGGATCCGTTTTACATATCGTCGTATTCGGCGATCTCTGTTCCTAGAATGGTGTACGCGGTCTCGGCAAGCTCATGACTGAGTGATTCTGTTTTCAATTCCCCAATCACATAAATCACATCCCACAGCTCTTGAACGGGTGCACCTTTTGGAAACTTCACGTAAATGATCTGGTTCGGTGGTGGGGGCGGTACGTGGATACACGCTCCAAAATAAGGTACCAATAGAAATTCGGTGACTTTTTTATCATCGCCCTCTAATGGGATCACAAACCCTGGAATTTTGACTCGGCTGCCATTGAGTTCGCTTCGTACACTGCCAATGTGTTGCTGCTTGGCTGGTTCATTACCATTATGATCCGGCATTGGCATCCCTTGTTGGTCAAACAAGTTACGCTCTTGCTCGGGGATCAAATCCAACCAATCGAGTTGCAGTACATCCTGCTCGCTAGCGGGTGTTGTTTCTTGATTAGCCCACAGTGGCGTTGAATACAGCGGAGCCATGACGAGGCTCGCGATCAACATAAAAATTTTCATTAAATGCTTCCTTGTGACTGAACTGATTTTGAGTCTGTCACCCATTGTATTTCTATAAGCGAATGGTCATGCCATCACTGAGCGACTGCCGATAAGCGCGCAGTGCAGGAATAAAGCCAATCACCATACCTGCCAGTTGCACACTGCCGAGTAATTGCCACTCATAAGGCGTGAGCCCGGTCAGCGCAATTTGAATGCCGTACTGGCTTGCAATCATCGGGGCTGCAACCGCGAGGAGCAGATAAAGAATACTCACTCCCAGCGCAATCCCAAGTAGGGTCAGCACGCTGGCTTCGCTTACCAACAAAGCAAACACATGCTGTGGTCTTGCCCCCATGGCTCGCAAGATGGACATCTCTCGACGCCGTTCTTGCAAGCTGGTCAGCAAGCTACTGAGCATGCCGAGCAGTCCTGCTATCACCACAAAAACCGAGACGGCCATCAGGGCTTGTTCTGCCACTGACATCATGCCCCACAGCTCATGCAGTGCGACGCCGGGCATGATAGCGCTGAGCGGTTCTGCCGGATAGTCATTGATCTGCCGCTGCAAGGCAAAAGTTTGGATTTTTGATTTAAGTCCAATCAGCATCGCGGTGATTTGTTTAGGCGTGAAATCACGCTTGGCGAGCTGCTCAGCACTTGGTTGATGGCCAAGATTGGCGCCAGACTCCCAACCGACATGAATGGCTTCTATTGCTTCTAAGGATACATGCACGGTTTTATCCACGGGTGTGCCCGTCGGAGCCAAGATGCCGACCACAGTAAACGGTAAATTATCGTGGCGACTAAATCCGACATCACTGATGCCGTGAGCAATAACCACTTTGCTGCCGACCTGATAACCGAGGGCTTTGGCCACATCGGAGCCGATCACGGTTTCAAACAAGCCGTTAAACTCTCGACCTTGAGAAAATGTCAGTGGTTGCTTACTTCCGTAACGATAATGCTCGAAATAACTGTGATTGGTGCCTAAAACGCGAAACCCTTTGTGTGAGTCACCTAAGGAGAGGGGAATCGTCCATTTGACTGCGCGATGTTGGCTAAACTCTTGATAGCTTAGCCAATCAATATTGTTGGTGGCGTTACCAATGCGAAATACCGAGTAGAGCAGCAAATTGACCTGCCCTGAGCGTCCCCCCACGATCAAATCGGTACCCGAGATAGTGTTGGCAAAACTTTCTTTGGCTTGGGTACGGATTCGCTCAACACCAAGCAGTAACACTACCGCGATGGAAACGGTCAGCACCGTTAGCAGTGCCGTGGCTTTACGATTGAGTAAACTTTTCCACGCCAGATTCAGGATCACTTTCATTGCCAACCTCCCGCACGATTCAGAGTCGGTAAGTGGATACTACGCTCAAAGAGTTTTTCGAGTGTTGGATCATGGCTAACAAAAACTAAAGTTGAGCCGACACGCTCCGCTTCTTCACGCAGTAAGGCAATAAAGGCTTCGCGGTTATCAAAATCGAGGGCGGATGTAGGTTCATCGGCGATGATCAGATTGGGCTCTCCAATTAATGCACGCGCTGCGGCAACACGTTGCTGCTGGCCGATGCTCAGCTCTGTCACGGGTTTATTCAGTAACGCGGTGGGTAGGTGTAACCTTTCTAGGAGCGATTGCGCTTTTTGCAGTAAAGAACCGCTGACTTGCTGTTTGCGCAGCGGGGAAAAATGGCACGGTAAGGTCACGTTATCTAAGACTGAGAGATAAGGTAGTAAGTTAAATTGCTGAAAAATATAACCAATGTGGTCAGCACGAAAGCGATCACGCTGGCTGGCACTTAGGGTACGCATATCGCAGCCGAGCAACGCGACGCTGCCTTGGGTTGCGAGGTTAATACCGGTCAATAAACTCAGTAAGGTGGATTTGCCACAGCCACTTGGGCCTTTGATAAACAGATGTTCCCCTTTGGCGACCTGTAAATGGGCAATCTCCAAGGTGGGAGTGCTGGCACCCGGCCAGCCGAAAACCACTTCATTCAACTCAATCACGGATGAAGTAGGATCAGAACGGTGAGCAGGCATCATGGTTCCTTAATGTTTTGGCACTTCAAACGTTGTAAGGGGTAAGTGGTCACTTACCCCTTACTGTTTATTACAAGCTGATGCGGGTTTGTTTCGCGTTCAGTTGTAGCGCACTTTGCTGCTTTTCGGTTAGCACATTAACTTGGATTTTCTCTGTGCTTGGGAAATGCTGGAACCATTGGGTATCTACTTGTTTTAGTTCGTCAATCGCTTCACAGTGGAATTGATACTGTACGGTGAATGTGCCGTGTTGGTGCTCATCATCATGCTCATCGGCTTCATGATCGTGACCTTGGTGGTCATGGGCGGCGTGGTCATGTTCGCTATGAGCGTGCGCAGTATCGTGGTCATGTGCTTCACCCTCTTGATGAGAGTGATGATCTTCATGTTCCTCACCACCTAAATTGTGTTTGATCAGCACATCACGGGTTTCACATTGGGCTTTACTGTTCAACACAAACAGTTTTTCTGGGTGGTGTAGTGCCTCTAAGGCTTTTTCGAGCGCTTGCTTTTGTGCGTCATCTTGTGGTGCGTGTTCGAAACCGACCACATCGGCCCCCGGCGCTGTCACTTCAATCAGTACATCGTGACCATCTTGGGCGATGTTTAGCTCGACTTGACCGTGAACGTGGGCTTCGTGCTGGCGATGCTGATGATCAGCCAAGGCGTTGCCAGACAGGGTTGCGCCGACCATCAGCGCGAGGAATGTTGGGTAATGCATGAATAACTCCTAATTAAAACAAAAGAAACAATCGGTTTGGTTTGTTTTAAGCCGCTGGCGGTGAGCGAGCAAAATAGGAGAGCAGTAACTGGGCGCGTTGGATGGGGCGTTCAACGCTCACTTGTGGAGCCTGTTGGCGCCAACAGGGGAGTACCCACTGCGCAGTTTTAAGGCCGTGAGCTGCACTAGCAAACAACTGACAATCGTGCTGTAAGTGATGCTCAGGATGCAGATCCAATTGGTGGTCAATCACCGCCACGTTGAACCAAAGCGCCAGCACCACAGTGAGCATTGCCACTATGGATAAGCGAGTTGGACGTAGCAGGTATACCGACATAGTGCGCGACCTTGGGTGATTGACGGTTGTTATAATATAACAACTCTCAAATCAGGCAAGCGATGATTCAAAGGGAGTGGAATGGGTGGTCAGCCGAGAAAGAAGGGGAGAAAGTTAGTCTTTACTCACCCTTTATCCTTGTTCTGTTCGGGGGTTACAAGTTTTGTTGAATCAAGCCGAGTACGGTTTGGATTTCAGCATCACTCAGAGCCCCTTCTTTGACAAACAGCACTTTACCTTGTTTATCCTGCACTATGATGGCGGATGATTCAGCTTGCAGCTGCCACGCTTGGGCAACCAAGCCGAATTCATCGAGCACCATGGAAGACCAAGGAAACTCTTTTTTGCTGTCTTGTGCCGACGATTTTACAAATGATCCGGTACCCCAAATCGCATCATCTTGGTTGATGATGGTGGTGGTTTGGTAGCTGTCGGCAGGAAATTTGGCGGCAGTAATCGCTGTCATTAACGGAGCGTTCAGCGCTTTCGAGCTGCTGCGTCCCGCGATAGCTTGAATGACACGAACTTTACCTAGCAGATCAGCTGAGCTCCATTTCTGATAATTGACGTTTTTGTCTTGTAGTACGATTTCGCCGTACTTGTCGACGCCAACGGCTGGCACCGCACCACCGAGAGTGAGGTTGTGCGCAAACGCCAGAGTAGGAGAGCATGCCAAGAGTAAGGCGATAAGTGTTTTATTTTTCATGGTTTTGTTTCCTCAGGTTGAGCAAACAAAGGTATAGCACACAAATGAGGGGAAAGAGAAATTCCCCTCATCAGGATCTCTTTAGAGTGTGGCGTGTGGCGGGAAGCACACACCAGTGCCACCAAGCCCACAATATCCGTTAGGATTCTTCGCCAGATATTGTTGATGGTAGGTTTCTGCAAAGTAGTAGGGGCCTGCCGGCAAAATCTCAGTAGTAATCGATGCACGTTCACGGCTTGCAAGTAAGGCTTGGTACTCCGCTTTTGAGGCTTCGGCGATCTCTCGTTGCTGCTCGGTGAAGTAATAGATCGCTGAACGATATTGTGTGCCGCGGTCATTGCCTTGGCGCATGCCTTGAGTTGGGTCGTGGCGCTCCCAAAAGGCACGCAGCAGTTCACTCAGTGGTAGGCGTTGTGGATCAAATACCACCCGTACCACTTCGGTATGCCCTGTTTGTCCTGTACACACTTCTTGATAGGTTGGATTGGGCGTAAAGCCACCTGCGTAGCCGACTGAGGTAGAAATGATGCCGTCTAATTGCCAAAACAGACGTTCCGCTCCCCAAAAACATCCCATGCCAACTAAAATCTGTTGTTGGCCATCTTGCGGCTCAGCAGAGAGTGAGCTGCCATTGACGAAGTGGGTATCTTCAACGTTCATCGCGGTATCACGACCGGGAAGAGCGGTGTGCGCGGTAACCATAATGTTTTTGTCGAGCATGATATTTCCTTATTGAAGTGGGTGACGCGCTGTCTCTTTGAATATAGCAAGCAGCAACGTCCTGATTATCTTCGATACAGACCGGAGATTTAACCGTTTTCATACAGACGCAGCGATTCATTGACGCTATGATGCCCCTGTAGCAAAAATGTCACCGTTGTATAACGAGTTTAAATCAAGCATGAGACGAAAATCACTCCCCGCCTTACTCTCGCTCTGGTTGTTTTCAGCCGTATCTTACGCCGATGTGAAATTAGAGATCACAGGCTTAAGTGGTGCAGAGAAAGATAACGTCGATGCCTATCTGTCGTCGATTGCTCCTCAGGACTATTCCACCAGCTTGCGTTTTCAATCCCAGCTAGAAAAAAGCATTACCGAAGCACTGAATGCGCTCGGTTATTATCATGCTAACCTGCATTTTACGGTGTCAGAAGATAATCAGCGCTTGAGTGTGGCGGTCACCTTAGGCGAAGTGACTCGTTTTAGTGAAGTGGATATTGTGATCAGCGGTGAAGCGGAAAATGATCGTGATTTCCAACGGCTGATCCGACGCAGTGGTTTAAAAGTTGGTCAGTCGCTCAATCATAGTTTGTATGACAATTTAAAATCAGGGCTCCGCAATCTTGCATTGCAAAAAGGTTATTTCAATGGTGACTTTCAAGATAGCCGACTGGAAGTGATCCCTGAACTGAATCAAGCGCGAGTGAAATTGCATTTCGATAGCGGGATTCGTTATCAATTTGGTGCGACAACCGTAGAAGGCAGTCAAATTGATGAAAATCGAGTGATGTCGCTGCGCCCTTTTAAGCAAGGTGACCCGCATTTAGTCTCGCAAGTCGTTGAATTTAACCAAAATCTTTCCAATACGGATTGGTTCTCTTCGGTGTTTGTGGAACCCGATTTATCGCAGCTAGATCAAGGTCGAGAGTTACCGATGAAGGTCTCGCTTGCTCCACAAGCGCGTAACCAATTGGAGACAGGTTTGGGGTATTCGACGGATGTCGGGGTACGTGGTTCATTAAAGTGGAAAAAACCTTGGGTCAATAGCTTAGGCCACAGTTTCGATAGTAGCTTTTCCCTTTCGGCACCGGAACAAACCATCACGGCGGGCTACAAAATACCCTTGGATGATGTGTTGCATGAGTATTACCGCATTCAGTATGGCATGAAGCATGTCGATAAGCGTGATACCGAGAGTTTGGAATCGAACCTTGCGTTAGAGCGGCATTGGCAGCTCGATGGTGGATGGCACCGTACGATATTTATCCGCTATCTGTTAGAAAACTATGAGCAAGGTTTGCAAGACGATAATAGCCAGTTTTTACTGCCGGGGGTGACTTACACCCGAACGCGGACTCGCAGCTCTGGCAGTTTGCTCACTTGGGGTGACAAACAAACCATCACTCTTGAATATGGCGATCCGGCATTGCTTTCCTCAACGCGTGTCGCGCGTGTGCAAGCGGGATCATCATGGTTGCGGACATACGCACGCAATCACCGTGGCTTAATTCGAGTGGATGGTGGTGCTAACCTTGCTGACCAATTTGATCAACTTTCCCCCTCATTACGTTTCTTCGCTGGTGGCGATAACAACTTGCGCGGTTACGGCTATGAATCGATTTCACCGAAAGACGCCAGTGGGGCATTAACGGGGGCGAAATACATTGCGACGAGCTCGATCGAATATCAATACCGCTTAACGGGTAACTGGTGGGCGGCGATGTTTATGGATGTCGGGGATGCGTTTAACGATAACCCAGACTGGAAAAAAGGCGCGGGGGTCGGCGTGCGCTGGGTTTCTCCTGTCGGCCCGATTCGTTTGGATTTCGCATGGGGGCTCGATGCCAACCCGGGTGAAGAGTTTAAAATCCACTTCACCTTGGGGCCTGAACTATGATCAAACGGGCTCTAAAATGGACCAAATGGTTCTCCATGTTGCTGTTGGTGTTGGTGATTATCTTAGTGCTGGCATTGGCGGGCGCGCTGTTTACCAACCCCGGCTTGCAAGCGGTATTGTGGGGCGCGCAGCAAGCGCTGCCGCAGTTGAAAGTCGAACAAGCCCAAGGCGCGCTGTTTCCCCGCTTTACTCTGCAAGGGGTCTCTTACTCTGATCGCGAGCTTAACCTGACGTTGGCGACTCAAACATTGAGTCTAGCGATTAACCCTAACTGCTTACTGGAACCGAGTATCTGCATTAATGAGCTGGCGATTAACGGTTTAACCTTGGATTTGCCTTCTTTGCCTTCTTTGCCTGAAAGTGAAGAACCTCCGGTTGAGCCTGATGCGGAGCCGCTCAGTGAGCTTTCCACGCCAATCCCGATTCGAGTCGGTAAGCTCGCGCTAGACAACATCCAACTGAATATTCTGGGTAACCAAGTGGCGTGGCAGCAATTTCGTACTCGTGCGTCTTGGCAAGGGAGCCGACTACGTATCGGGCAAACCGAGTGGCAAGCGATTCGCCTTGCGTTAGCAGAGAGTGAAACCGCTAATGAACCCGCAAGCTCAACAACCACGGATAGCACCGAGCCCTTCGTGTTGCCTGACGTGTTGATCCCACTGCAAATTGAGTTGGAGCGGTTTGATATCCGCGATTTTCGTTTGCAGCAAGAAACGCCGATCATCGTTAATCACTTGGGTTTGCAAGCCAATGCTGCTGGGCATCAAGTGGCGATTTCAACGCTGGAATTAAGCATGCCGGAGTTGGATGCTCAATTAAGTGCGGAAGCGACGCTGAGTAACGACTATCCACTGCAGTTGGATCTGCGTAGCCAAATTCATTTAGAGGATTTCAAAGGACAAACGTTAGCACTGGCAGCACAGGGCAGTGTGGCGGATCTCAATCTGCAAGCCAGCCTCGATACACTGGCGCAAGCGCAACTCAACGCCCACTTTAATCTGCTGGATGCGGAGTTGCCGTTTGACCTCGAACTGTCAAATGTCAAAGCACAATGGCCAATGCAGGGTGAGGGTGATTATCGAGTTCAGATCCCGCAATTGAATGCGGCGGGGTCATTGAAGAGTTATCAGTTGGCGTTACAAGCAGCATTGCAAGGAAAGGATCTGCCCGATATCGCTCTTGTCCTTAAAGGGCAAGGCAATGTCGATGAGATTGCTCTGCAATCGTTAAAGGTGGAATCGCTAGGCGGTTCCGTCACGGGGAGCGCGGTGGCAAACTGGAAAAATCCGCTCAATTGGGCCGCTCGTTTAAATCTGAAAAATATTCAGCCTGGTCTGCAATGGCCTGAAGCAGAAGGGAAAATCAGTGGCGAGTTGGATACCTCTGGATCGTTGACCGAGCAAGGCGGTTGGCAAGTGGAGGTGTCGCGTTTAGCGATCAACGGCATATTACGTGATTACCCGCTGAAAGTGCTGGGTGAAGTGAGTGCTTCCGACCTCAAGGGTCAAGGCGATATTGCGTTGATCAGTAAAGGGTTATCGTTGATTCACGGGCCTAACTCGCTGACGGCGAAAGGGCAACTGACAAAACAGTGGCGTATGTCGGTTGAGTTGGATGTGCCAGATTTAAGCAAATCCGTGCCGGACGCCAAAGGTAAAATCATTGGGGATGTATTGCTGCGTGGTGATCTCAAGCAGCCGAGAGTCAAACTCTTGCTCGATGCCGATAGTGTGCAGTGGCAAGATCTGGTCTCGATTGGGCATTTAACCTTGCAAGGTAATCTGGTGCCGCTACCGGAACCTCAAGGCGATCTCTCGCTGCAAGTGCGCAATATTCAGTATGAAGATCAGCGGATTGACGCTGTTGATTTGAAAGCCCAAGGCTCGCAGAAAAAGCATTCAGTCACGCTAGATGTGGCTTCTGAGCTAGCGTCGACGAGCCTTGCTTTGAGTGGTCGCTTGCGGCTAGAGCCATCACTGCGTTGGCAAGGTGAATTGGAACGCATGTGGCTAACCTCACCACAAGGACAATGGTTGTTACAACAGGCCACAGCGCTGTCGTTCGATCAAAAAACCGAACGAGTTAAGGTTGCTGCCCATTGTTGGAGACAAGACGAGGCTTCACTCTGTTTGGAGGAAGAGGCGGAATTGGGCGCGCGTGGAGAAGCCCGTTTAGCCATCAAACAATTCGACTTGAAACAGCTAGCCAGCGTATTACCGAAGGAAACGACACTCAGTGGTGGTTTAGATGGGCAAGTGTGGGCGAAATGGGCTCCGAAAGCGGCCCCCCAATTAAAAGCCAACCTCACATTGACATCGGGTCACGTTACGCAAAAATTAGAAAAAAGCGTTACATTTGGTTGGGATAAAGCACAATTTTCTGCTGATCTTGCCAAAAACCAACTGCAAGCCAGTTGGTTGTTAGACGCAACTGATAACGGTGACCTGACCGGTAATATCAAAATAGCGGATGTGCGTGCCGAGCAGAAAACCATGCTTGGGGCTATCAACCTAACCACGTTTAACTTTGATTTCTTGCAGCCACTCATCGGGGAATACAGCGAGGCGAAATCAAGCATTAATGCCGATGTGCAATTCCATGGGCCGATGCTGCATCCTCAACTGGAAGGGGAGGTGTTGGTCAATGATATCCGTGTCAAAGGAGACATTTCGCCAGTCGATGTGCAATCAGGACAGGTGTCACTCAAATTTAACGGTTATCAGGCAATGTTAACTGCCGATATCCAAACCACGGATGGCTTGCTGGAAGTGGATGGGGATGCGAACTGGCAATACTTGGATGATTGGCGAGTGAAAGCGCGAGTGCACGCTCCCTCCATGATGGTGGATCTGCCTCCGATGGTGAAAGTCAAAGTGATTCCGGATCTCACACTGGCGATGCAGCCGCAACTGGCACGTGTGACGGGGAATATCGCTTTACCTTGGGGGCGGATCGTGGTGGAAGAGCTGCCACCGAGTGCTATTGGTGTTTCGAAAGATCAAGTGTTGCTGAATGCGGACTTGCAACCTCTGAGTGAGAAAGAGTCGTTACCATTTACTGTGGAAACGGATGTGAACGTGCAAATTGGAGACGACTTCCAACTCAACGCCTTTGGCTTACAAGGCAACCTAGTCGGGCGGCTGAATGTCGCACAAAAAGACAAAGGTCCGTTCATTTTAGGTGAGGTGAATATTCGCAACGGTCAATACCGCTCGTTTGGGCAAGATCTACAGATCAAAGAGGGTAAGATCTTAATGAATGGTCCTGCGGATCAGCCTTATTTGGCGATCACGGCGATCCGTAACCCAGACAACACCCAAGATAATGTGATCGCTGGGGTGCGAGTGAGTGGCCCCTCCGATGAGCCCTCACTGACTATTTTCTCTGAGCCAGCCATGCCGCAAGCGAATGCGCTTTCGTATTTGCTGCGTGGACAGAACATCGATGGTGAAACGGGCGGCAACGCCATGACCACCACATTGATTGGTTTGAGTTTGGCACAAAGCGGCAAGTTGGTGGGCGAGATAGGCCAAGCCTTTGGCGTGCAGGATTTACAATTGGATACCGCAGGCTCTGGGGATGATTCACAAGTGACCGTAAGCGGTTATATTCTGCCCGGCTTGCAAGTGAAATATGGCGTAGGTATTTTTAACTCAGTCGGCGAATTTACCGTTCGTTATCGCTTGATGCAGGATCTGTATCTGGAGGCCGTCTCCGGTGTCGACAGCGCCGTGGACTTGCTCTATCAGTTCGAGTTCAACTAAGGAGAGAGATGTGCAGCACCTCGTTTTTGTGTATGGCACTTTGCGTTACGGAGAGAGCAACCATACTTACTTACAGCAGAGCCAGTTGCTTGGCCAATTTGAAACGAAACCCGAGTATGCCCTGTATGATTTAGGCGCGTATCCAGGATTAGTGGAAGGGCATCAATCGGTGCATGGTGAAGTCTATCTGGTGGATGAACATACACTCGCCCAACTGGATATTTTGGAAGATGTTCCCATCGAGTATCGACGTGACACGATTGAGACCCCGTTTGGTACCGCGTGGATCTATATTTATCAAGAAACCCATCGCTTGCATTCGCTGATCGATTCCGGAGATTGGTGCCAGCGTGTCTAGTTCTGACATACAAAGAAAAAAGCCAGCTTAATGCTGGCTTTTTTATGCTCAAAACGTGGGCTTATTTGTTTTGCGCACGCTCGTAAGAGCTTAGGATCTCAGCGCGAGCAGAAGCGGCATCTTCCCAGCCATCCACTTTTACCCATTTGCCTGATTCCAGCTCTTTGTAACGCTCAAAGAAGTGAGTGATCTGGGCTTTCAGCAGCGTTGGCAGATCGTTCACATCTTGAATGTGATCGTATTCTTTAGAGATCTTGGTGTGCGGTACCGCAACCACTTTTGCGTCTTCACCTGATTCGTCAGTCATCTTCAGCACGCCAACTGGACGGCAGCGGATCACAGAACCTGGGATCAGTGGATATGGAGTTGGAACCAAAACGTCTACTGGGTCACCATCGAGTGACAGAGTGTGGTTTACGTAGCCGTAGTTGCATGGGTAGAACATAGGCGCTGACATAAAGCGGTCTACGAATACTGCGCCAGACTCTTTGTCGACTTCGTATTTGATTGGGTCAGCATTGGCAGGGATTTCGATCACTACATAGATATCATCAGGCAGTGATTTGCCCGCTGGCACATTGTTTAAGCTCATTAACGGTTTCCTTTTCTGTTGGCCGGACTTCAAATTCGGGATTTATTATTATTCAAGTTTGCCTATGGCGCAAAATGCACCCGTCAGCAAAGGGGTGAGTTTACTCTCAAAATAAAGGATCCCCAAGCTGGTAGAGAGAAAAAGCGCCGCATTGCGCGGCGCGAATTGGCTTAATCAGGGTAAGTTTCTAAAAATTCTTGAACTTTATGCACCATATTTTTTGAACCGACGAAAAACGGCACGCGTTGGTGTAGTTCGGTCGGTTTGATGTCCATGATGCGACGCGCCCCATCCGAGGCAAGACCACCCGCTTGTTCAATCAAAAATGCCATCGGGTTGCATTCATAAAGCAGACGTAGCTTACCGTTCGGGTGGCTTTGCGTGCTTGGGTATAAATAGATACCACCTTTGAGCAGGTTGCGATGGAAATCGGCCACCAGCGAGCCAATGTAGCGCGAGGTGTATGGGCGACCATCTTCCGGCACATTTTCTTGGCAGTATTTGATGTACTTTTTCACCCCAGTTGGGAAACGGATGTAGTTACCTTCGTTGATCGAGTAAATCTTACCGTTTTCAGGAATGCGCATATTCTCGTGGGAGAGATAGAAAGTGCCGAGCGAAGGATCGTAAGTAAAGCCGTTTACGCCATTGCCCGTGGTGTACACCAGCATGGTGGACGATCCGTAAATCACATAACCGGCAGCGACTTGTTTATTGCCCGGTTGCAGAAAATCTTCTTGAGTCGGAGGCGTGCCGACTGGCGAAACGCGGCGGTAAATCGAGAAAATCGTCCCCACCGATACGTTGACATCGATATTGGAAGAGCCATCGAGCGGATCCATCAACACCACATATTTGGCATTTTTGTTGAGCTCTTTATTGAATGCGACCGCTTCATCTTCTTCTTCACTCGCCACACCACACACCTGATCGCGTGCTTCCAGTGCCGCTTTGAATTTTTCGTTGGCATACAGGTCGAGTTTTTGCTGCTCTTCACCCTGAATGTTGTCATTGCCTGACGCGCCAATGATGTCCGCCAGTCCCGCTTTATTGATTTCGCGGTTGACGATTTTGGCAGCCAAACGAATGGATGCTAAAAGAGAGGAAAGTTCACCGCTGGCGTGGGGGAAGTCATGTTGTTTTTCAACAATAAATTCACCGAGGGTGCGCATTTTCTGCATGTTGATTCCTTAACACTATTTTGTCGGGGGTATGCCAGTTTGTTGCGTTCTCTTTGCTTTAATGCAACAAACAGGTTGAGCAAGATGATGGGATTCTCTGGTGGAATCGATTGCACTATGCATCTTGTCTGGTGTGGATTGTAAAACTTAGATCTTTTTACGGGTATTGAACTAACCGACGGAGATCTCACTTTGATTGTCGACAATTTCGAATTTACACCACGCTGAACGGACGCACTCGCTTTTAGCGAGCGGATCGGGATAATGGAGCCATTCTAATTGCACAGTAAAAAGGCTGGGTTTTTATGCACATTCATATCTTGGGAATTTGTGGCACTTTCATGGGTGGCGTGGCGGTGTTGGCGCGTCAACTGGGTCATAAAGTCACCGGCAGCGATGCCAATGTTTACCCGCCAATGAGTACCATGTTAGAGGCGCAAGGCATCGAGATCATTGAAGGTTTTGACCCTGCTCAACTTGAGCCCAAGCCTGATCTGGTGGTGGTTGGCAACGCGATGAGTCGTGGTAATCCTTGCGTGGAATACGTGCTCAACCACAACCTGCGCTACACCTCAGGCCCACAGTGGCTACAAGATTTTCTGCTGCATGATCGTTGGGTGATTGCGGTATCGGGAACGCATGGCAAAACCACCACTTCAAGCATGATTGCTTGGGTACTGGAGCATTGCGGCTATCAACCGGGTTTCTTAGTCGGTGGAGTGTTGGGCAATTTTGGTATTTCGGCACGTTTAGGCGAAAGCATGTTTTTTGTGGTGGAAGCTGACGAATACGACAGTGCTTTTTTCGATAAGCGTTCTAAGTTCGTGCATTACCATCCACGCACCTTAGTGATGAATAACCTAGAGTTCGATCATGCAGACATTTTCGATAACTTAGAGGCGATCAAGCGCCAATTTCATCATTTGGTGCGTACTGTGCCGGGTAATGGTCGCATTCTCGCACCTAAGCAAGATACCGCTTTAGCCGATGTTTTACAGCGCGGCTGTTGGAGCGAAACCGAGTTCAGTGGTGAGCAAGGTGAGTGGCAAGCGGAAAAAATCACCGCTGATGGTTCACAGTTCCATGTTTTATTCAAAGGTGAACACGTTGGTCAAGTCGATTGGAGCTTGGTGGGCGATCACAACGTCAGTAACGCACTGATGGCGATTGCCGCCGCCCGTCACGTCGGGGTTGCGCCAGAGCTGGCTTGTGAGGCATTGGGGCTGTTTGTCAACACTAAGCGCCGCTTAGAGCTGAAAGGCGAAATCAATGGAGTAACGGTGTACGACGATTTTGCCCATCACCCGACGGCGATTGAACTTACGCTCGGCGGTTTACGTAATAAAGTGGGTGATAAGAAAATCATCGCCGTACTGGAGCCGCGCTCTGCCACCATGAAGTTGGGCGTGCACAAAGAAACCTTGGCCGCTTCGCTGCACAGCGCCGATTCGGTTTACCTTTATCAGCCGTCTAACATCCCTTGGTCGGTGGAAGAGGTCGCGAAACAGTGTCAACAGCCTGCGCAAGTGAGCGCCAATATGGATGAATTTGTGGCTATGATTGCCAAAGAAGCCCAAGCCGGTGACCAGATTTTGGTGATGAGCAACGGTGGTTTTGAAGGCATTCATGGCAAGTTGCTCGCGGCACTGCAACAGAAATAATTTAAGGTGAGCATGAACAACAATCGAACCATTACCCTGGCTTGGACTGGCGCTTCCGGAGCGCCTTACGGGCTACGCTTATTGCAATGCTTGTTAGCGGCGGATTATCAGGTGTATTTGCTGATCTCGTCGGCGGCGCGAGTAGTATTAGCGACAGAACATGGCTTGAAACTGCCTGCTAACCCTGAAGCGGCGCAAGCGGCTTTGGTGGAGCATCTGGGCTGCGCCAGTGATAAGTTGGTGGTGTGCGGCAAAGAAGATTGGTTTTCGCCTGTGGCGTCAGGTTCGGCTGCCCCCAAGCAGATGGTGGTGTGTCCATGCTCGGCAGGCAGTGTAGCGGCGATTGCCCATGGCATGTCAGATAATCTGATTGAACGCGCCGCTGATGTGGTATTGAAAGAACGTGGACAACTGCTGCTTGTGGTACGTGAAACGCCATTCTCCACTTTGCACCTAGAAAACATGCTTAAGCTCTCACACATGGGCGTGACTATCATGCCAGCTGCGCCGGGCTTTTATCATCAGCCACAATCGATTGACGATCTGGTCGATTTTATGGTGGCGCGCATTCTCGATCATCTTGGCATCGAACAAGCGCTTGTGCCCCGTTGGGGCTATGACCAGCGCGCGCGCGGCGAATAATTGCATGGCCAGTCGCAATTTTCCGCTGCTGGCTAATTACAAGATTTCCCATTACAATCCAACCCACTCACGGGGGGCCACCCATTCATTCGAATGGCGCTGAGATCAAGCACTGCTTGGGACCCGCAATGACTGCGATGTTCGCGGTTGAACCTGAACCAGATAATGCTGGCGTAGGAATTGAGCTAGGTTTGCAGAATGGAATAATGGACGATTCTCTGCCTCCCTCAAGCCTGTGCCGCTCATTAAGGAGAGCGAGCCTTGAAATTTCCACTGACTGCGGTTGCGTTAGCAACCCTATGTGTTGCCTCTGCAGCGTCTGCTGCATCAACCCTCACCGTTTACACTTACGACTCTTTTGCCGCCGATTGGGGGCCCGCTCCAGCGATTGAAAAAGCGTTTGAAGCACAATGTGGCTGCGATCTGCAATTCGTCGCTTTGGATGATGGCGTGTCGATCCTTAACCGTTTGCGTTTGGAAGGCAGTAACAGCAAAGCCGATGTGGTGCTGGGGCTGGATAACAACCTTATCGAAGAAGCCAAGCAAACCGGATTATTGGCGACTCACAGTGTGGATACCAGCAAGGTGACTCTGCCCAATGGCTGGAGTGACAACACGTTTGTGCCTTACGACTATGGCTATTTCGCTTTCGTCTATAACAAAGAGAAGTTGGCTAACCCGCCGGCCAGCTTGAAAGAGTTGGTGGAAAAGCGTGATGATCTGAAAGTGATCTACCAAGACCCGCGCACTTCAACGCCGGGACAAGGTTTACTGCTGTGGATGAAATCTGTCTATGGCGATCAAGCGCCACAAGCGTGGAAGCAGTTGGCGAGCAAAACGGTCACTGTGACCAAAGGTTGGTCAGAAGCTTACTCCATGTTTCTTGGTGGAGAGGCGGATCTGGTGCTCTCTTACACCACATCGCCGGCCTATCACTTGATTGCGGAAAATGATGCACGTTTTGCCACTGCGAACTTTAGCGAAGGGCATTACCTGCAAGTGGAAGTGGCCGCCAAAGTCAAAAGCACTAAAAATGGCGAGCTAGCGGACAAGTTCCTGCAATTTATCCTGAGTAATGAGTTCCAAAGCGTGATCCCAACGGGTAACTGGATGTATCCAGTGACGGCGGTTGAATTGCCCAAAGGGTTTGATACTTTGGCGGTACCGACACAATCTCTTTCTTTCAGCGCACAGGAAGTGGCGCAAATGCGTAAGCCATGGATTCGTGAGTGGCAGCAAGCGCTGAGCTTTTAAGGTTAAGCGTTGAATCGAACTCCTCAATTAGGCTTTTGGGTCGCGGCTGGTGTCGCGACCTTTGTCCTCGCGGCATTAGCGGCGCTGCTCTGGCAAGCGCCTCCACTTAATCTGAATTTGATCTGGCAAGATGCCTATTATCGGCATGTGACCCAGTTCAGCTTTTACCAAGCTTTCTGGTCAACCGTGCTCAGCGTCGGGCTTGCCATTCCGGTTGCTCATGCCCTCAGTCAGCGCCGTTTCCCCGGTCGTGATTTACTACTGAAACTGTTCGCGATGACGCTAGTTTTGCCGGTGTTGGTGGCGATTTTTGGCTTAATCGCGATTTACGGGAATAGTGGTTTTTTGGCAAAAATGCTGCACAGTGTCGGGCTCTCGCTGCCCTTTTCCATTTATGGCTTGAACGGTATTTTGCTTGCCCATGTGCTGTTTAATTTGCCTTATGCCAGCCGTTTGCTGCTGCAAAGTTTAGAAGCGATCCCCTGTGAGCAGCACAAACTGTGCGCCCATCTCGGCATGAGTCGCTGGCAAAAGTTTAAGTGGGTCGAGTGGCCACGCTTGCGTCAGCAACTGCCGCACGTTGCAGGCTTGGTGTTTATGCTTTGCTTTACTAGCTTTGCAACCGTGATGGCGCTCGGCGGCGGGCCTAAAGCAACCACGATTGAGCTCGCTATCTACCAGGCGATCAAATTCGATTTCGATCTGCAAATTGGCGCGTTATTGGCGATTTGGCAGATGTTGCTGTGTACCTTACTGACTTTTACCCTGCAGCGTTTTTCTCATTCCCGCCCCATGAACAGTACCGCAAGCAAGGTGACTGAGCGTTGGATGCGTGATTCATGGCGCGCCAAAGTTTGGGACGCGAGCTGGATTGTCGCCGCATGCGTCTTGGTGTTGCCACCGCTACTGATGGTGATATTGGCAGGGATCAATTCAAAGCTAGGCAAGGTACTGACGAGTGGCGATTTTTGGTCGGCAGTCAGCCACTCTTTGCAAGTGGCGAGTTTAGCCAGTAGCTTGGCTCTGGCCAGTGGAATCGCGATGTTACTCACCAGCCGAGCCTTGCGGTTGAAAGCGGCCCATCACCGCGCGAATGGCGTGGAGTGGATCGCGACGTTAATTCTGGTGACGCCGGGATTAGTGGTGAGTACCGGGCTGTTTTTGTTGCTACGTAATATCACCGATGTGTTTAGTTTAGCTTACTGGATTGTGGTCGCAGTCAACGCGCTAATGGCGCTGCCTTACGTCGTAAAAACCTTGAGCCAACCTATGTGGCACTTGGCTCAGCAATATGAATTGCTGTGCGCCAGTTTAGGCATGTCTGGTTGGCGTCGATTTCGTTTAGTGGAGTGGCGCGCGCTGCGCAAACCTATTTCCCATGCGTTTGCGATCGGTTTTCTGCTCTCGATGGGGGATTTAAGCGCAATTGCCCTGTTTGGTAGCCAAGATTTTCGCACTCTGCCGCTCTATCTTTATCAACTGCTCGGCAGCTATCAGATGGATACCGCGGCGGTCGTCGCGTTGGCCATGCTGATCATGAGTGTGGGTTGGTTTTATGTGATTGAGCGGCTGTTTGCCCAGCGTCCGCTTACCAAACGCTAATAAGGAAAAGCATGTTAGCTCTAGATAAAGTGCGTTACGAATATGAGCACGAATGGTTTGAGTTTGATCTAAACGTGGCTGATGGCGACATTGTGGCGCTGATGGGACCCAGTGGCGCGGGTAAATCTACCTTGCTGAGTCTGGTGGCGGGATTTATTGAACCGGTGAGCGGCAGCATCAAGGTCAATGATCAGTCGGTACTCGGTTTAGCGCCTTATCAACGCCCTTTTTCGATGCTCTTTCAGGAGCACAACCTGTTTGCCCATCTTACCGTGCGTGAAAACATCGGCTTAGGTTTACACCCTGGCCTCAAATTGAACGCTGAGCAGAAACAGCAAGTGATTGATGCCGCACAGCAAGTAGGAATTTCCGACTATCTGGATCGTTTGCCTGAGCAACTTTCAGGGGGACAACGCCAACGGGTGGCACTTGCGCGCTGTTTTGTGCAGCCGAATCCGATTTGGTTGCTTGATGAGCCGTTTTCGGCGCTCGATCCTTTACTGCGTGAAGAGATGCTTGCGCTAGTGAAACAGTTAGCCTGTGAGCGCAATCGTACCGTAGTGATGGTGACGCATCACTTAACCGATGCGCGTGCCATTGCCAGCCAAGTGGCGTTTTTGAGCCAAGGTAAAGTGCAAGTGGTGAGCGATTGTCCGGCGGTGACGGCGCAGCATCCTCATCCTGAGCTAGCTCAGTTTGTGGCGGCGGCACTGAGTGAGCCGAAATAACGCTGAGTGAACGGATATACATCGACCGTAAAGAAAAAGGTTAGCTTGCGCTAACCTTTTTATGATCTTACTTAAAACGAGATAGCTTGCTGCCTGCGTTTTATTCCTCTGAATCCAGATCGTCTTCACTCTCTTCTTCGATCTCTTGTTGTGCCAACATGACTTCTTTCAGTAGTTGGAAGATCTCGCGAGATGATTTTGGCGGCTTGTTGCCCGCTTTTTCTTTGGTGGCTTGACGCGCTAACAGACGCAGACGTTGACGATCCGCGTCAGGGTACAATTCCATCGCCACCTCAATCGCGCTATCACCTTCAGCAACGATGCGATCACGCAGTTGTTCCAGTTTGTGCAGCAAAGCGGTGGTTTGTGAATGTTTGTTACGCAGTTTATCCAACGCCGTTTGTAGCGGCTCCGGATCGATATGGCGCATCAGTTTGCCAATGTATTGCAGTTGGCGGCGACGAGCTTCGTTTTTAAAACGTTGCGCATCTTTAATCGCCTCGGCCAGATCTTCTGGCAGTGGGAATCTGGCTAACGCGGAAGGCTTTAGCTCAACCAGCTCTTCGCCCAGTTTTTGCAGGGCCAACATGTCATTTTTCAATTCGGTTCTACTGACCCAAATGATCTCTTCTTCCTCTTCCCAAGGGGCTTTTTGGTTTTTACGTGCCATCTTCTTCATCATGATGAGTTACTTATGTCGGCTATTTTAGCAAGAATCGTGGGGAGAAAGCGAAATTCTTGTTATCCTAATAACATCAATAACCAATGGTTGAATGAAATATGGATGTAAAAGAGCGAGTTGCGTTGCAGCGTCAAGAGCTGGAAACCGCGGTTGCCAAAGCATTAGAGATGGCGGCGGCGAGTTCGGATGCGGCTGAAGTGGCGATCACCAAGAGCACGGGGTTAAGTGTTTCGACCCGCATGTGCGAAGTTGAGAACGTTGAATTCAACAGCGATGGTGCACTTGGGATTACGGTTTATCGTGGCCAACGTAAAGGCAGTGCTTCAACGTCAGACTTGAGTGAAAAAGCGATCCAACAAACTGTGTTGGCGGCGCTGGATATTGCGCAGTACACCTCTGAAGATCCTTATGCAGGCCCCGCGCCGAAAGAATTGATGGTGCAGGATATTCCTGATCTTGACCTCTTCCATCCTGATGAGCCGAATCCCGATGTGGCGGCGCAAATTGCCATTGCGGCAGAACGTGCGGCGTTAGGTTACAGCAAGAAAATTAAACAAAGCGATGGCGGTAGCTACGATAGCCACTATGGCATTCGTGTCTACGGTAACAGCCATGGTCTGCTAGCCAGTTATGCTTCCAGCCGCCACAGCATTAGCTGTAGTGTGATTGGTGAAGGCCGCAACGGTGAAATGGAGCGTGATTACAGCTACACCGTTGCCCGTCACCGTGACGATCTATGGACGCCAGAACGCGTGGGTTTGCTAGCGGCGGAAAATACCGTCAGTCGTCTGGATCCGCAAAAGCTGAAAACAGGCCAGTTCCCCGTGATGTTTGCGGCAGATGTGGCGACTGGTTTAATCGGTCATCTGGTGATGGCGATCAGCGGTGGCAACTTATATCGCAAATCGAGTTTCTTACTCGATCATCTTGGCAAAACCATTCTGCCAACGTGGTTCAATATCAGTGAGCGTCCGCATGTGATGCGTGGTTTGGCTTCCAGCCCATTTGATAGTGAAGGGGTTCGTACCCAAGATTTGGAAATCATCACCGATGGTGTACTAGCGACTTACTTACTGACCAGCTACGCCGCGCGTAAAATGAACATGACGCCAACCGGTCATGCCGGTGGCATTCATAACTGGTATGTGAAATCGACCGGTCAAAACTACCAACAGATGCTCAAAGAGCTGGGCACCGGCTTGCTGGTGACCGAAGTGATGGGACAAGGGGTGAATGTGGTAACGGGGGATTACTCGCGCGGCGCTGCCGGTTTCTGGGTAGAAAATGGTGAAATCAAATACCCTGTTTCTGAAATCACCATTGCAGGTAACCTCAAGCAGATGTTGCAGCAGATTGTCGCAGTGGGCAGTGATGTGGAAACACGCTCCCAGATCCAAACCGGTTCTATTTTGATTGAATCAATGAAAGTGGCGGGCGAGTAAGCTCTGATCTATCGAATGAAAAAGCCGACAGAAAGTCGGCTTTTTTGTCGAATCAATTTGGGAAATGAGACATTAACTGGCCAGCAGCAAAGTGGCTAGACCGAGAAAGACGGATAAACCAATCACATCGGTGACGGTGGTGAGCGCCATCCCGCCGGCAAGAGCTGGGTCGATGTTCATCTTTTTCAGCAAAATAGGAATGCTTACCCCGGCAATACCTGCCACGATCAAATTGGTCATCATTGCGGCGGAAATGATCCCGCCTAGCATCCATTCGCCTTTCCACACCACGACGATGGCTCCGATGATCAATGCCCACGTAATGCCATTCAGTAGGCCGATTGCCGCTTCTTTCATCAGCAATTCGCGTTTGTTACTGTCACCGATATGACCCAGTGCCAGTCCACGAATCACCAGAGCAACGGTTTGGTTGCCCGCAACACCACCCATAGATGGCACGATGGTCATCAACACGGCCACCGCCGCCATTTGTTCGAGTGTGGCTTCAAACATGTTCGAAACCGAAGCCGCAGCAAGGGCGGCTAGCACGTTGGCACCGAGCCAAATACTGCGTTTGCGCGCTGATTTCACCACAGGGGCGAAGGTATCTTCATCATCATCCATACCCGCCATACTCATCATTGAGTGTTCGGCGTCTTCACGGATAATATCGACCACGTCATCGATGGTAATACGGCCAACCAGATGCTGATTTTCATCCACCACAGGGGCAGAAACCCAGTTACGCCGTTCGAACAGATTCGCGATATCGGAGTCTTTCATATCGACTTTGATCGCTTCATCCGCATCGTCCATCACTTCACTGACGGGCACATCCGGTTGGGTGGTGAGCAGAGTGACAAGAGAAAGATGGCCAATCAGTTTGCTTTCATCATCAATCACATACAGCGCATCGGTGGCTTCGGGTAGTTCGCCCTTCATGCGCAGATAACGCAGTACAACGTCGACATCCACATCGGCACGGATGGTGATCACGTCGGTGTTCATCAGACCGCCGGCGGTATCTTCCGGATAGGAAAGAGCGGTTTCGACCCGCATGCGATCCGCGGCATCCATTTGGGACAGAACTTCGCGTGACACATCATCCGGCAAGCTACGCAACACGTAGGCGACATCATCGATGTCCATACCTTCGGTTGCTTCGGCGAGTTTCTCTGGTGCCATTTTCGACACCAGCGCATCCTTAACGTCTTCATTCAGCTCATCAAGGATTTCACCGTAATCTTCCGGGTCAGTCAGTTGCCATAACACCTCACGCGCTTTACGTGGTGAGGCTTCCAGCAGATGAGCAATATCTTCTGGCTCCATGTCCTGCAGTTGGCGACGAACATGAACAAAGCGGCCATTATCTAAGGCTTCAGTGATTTCTTGGAGGGTGAGGTGAGCTTGGTCAAATTCGATTTGCTCGGCCATGGCTTCCCCCTAGGTTGGAATTGGAATAATGGTCAGCATGGTAACTTAATTTACCTGCTTATTTAATAAGATCTTAGTGAGGAAGAAAGATTTCTTTACTGTTATTTACTGGGATCTGGTAAGTGGGTTCTGAAGAGCGATAAGTTGTAGGTCAGAGAAAACCAATAACCTTACTCATCTTCATCAAATTTTTGTTCAATAAGCTGACAAACGGCCTGTAGTGCTTGTTCGGCTTGCGAACCTTCCGCGGAGATCACCACGTTTTGCCCTTGCGCGGATTCCAGCATCAGTAGCCCCATGACACTATCGGCTGTCGCTTCTCGGCCATCTTGGCTCTGCACGGTTAGTACAGCATCAAACGACTGAGCCAATTGCACCAATTTGACGGCTGCGCGCGCATGCAGACCAAGGCGGTTTTGGATGAGAACGGTTTGGCTCAATTGTGGCATGGTGGACTCCTAGGATTGCTGTTTTTCCAATGAAGTATGGCGGATTTGTACCTGATGACCAAGTTGGGCAAAGTATTCGCCAATCTGTTGTGTCAGATAGACTGAGCGGTGTTTGCCGCCAGTACAACCGATCGCAATGGTGAGATAGCTGCGATTATTTTTCTCAAGCATGGGCAACCAGTATTCAAAGAATTTTTGGATTTGCTGTTTGAGTTCCATCACTTCGCTATGGCCTTCTAAGAAGGATTTGATCGGCGCATCCAGCCCAGTTAGTGGTCGTAATTGCGGTTCCCAATGTGGGTTGGGGAGAAAGCGCACATCGAACACGTAGTCGGCATCGGTTGGTAAACCGTACTTAAAGCCAAACGATTGAAACACCATGACGAGGTCTTTGCGCTCACGGCCTTCAATGCGCATACGCACGGTTTCGCTCAGATCATGCAGCGACTGATTGCTGCTATCAAGGAGCAGATCGGCTTGTTCCTTGAGTGGACCCAACAGTTGTTTTTCTAACTCTATCGCTTGTGCGAGCGAAGGCTTGCTGTGACTCAGAGAAAGAGGATGAATACGCCGTGTTTCACTGTAGCGTTTGAGCAGTGTCTCTTTGCTGGCATCAAGAAACAGCATGCTGACATCATTATTCTGCTTGAGCTGTTCGAGCACATCCTGCACTAAGCCCGGTTCTTTGGGCAAATTACGGATGTCGATGCTGACAGCCACATTCTGCTGACTGCCCTGTACCGATTGAATAAAAGCGGGCAGCAGACTGACGGGTAGGTTATCAACGCAATAGTAACCTAGGTCTTCCAGTACGCGAAGAGCGACGCTCTTACCGGCTCCTGATTGTCCGCTGACCACGATCAAACGCATACTGTTTGCCTGCTATTGGTTTACCATGATGTTAAACAGCTCTTGATCGCTTTCTGCATTGCGAAGCTGCTTGAGGATCTGCTTATCGTTGAGGCGTTCTGCCATACAAGCGAGAGTTTTCAAATGCTCTTTGCACTGATCTTCAGGAACCAAGAGAGCAAACAGGAGATCGACCGGACGGTTATCAATCGAATCGAATTCAATCGGTTCTTCACATTGCAGTAATACCGCGACCGCTTTTTCACTGTCGGACATGCGTGCGTGAGGGATGGCAATCCCGTTACCAATACCAGTACTGCCCATTTTCTCGCGGCTTAACATGCACTCGAACAGTTCGGTGGCATTCTGGCCAGTGTGAAGGGCAGCGACTTCGCTGATGATTTCTAGTGCTCGTTTCTTACTAGAACATTGGACTGCACTTTTGGTGCAGTCCAATGAAAGTACTTCGCTCAATTGCATGATTAATAACTACTTAGCTTTTCTTTGTGCTTATTCAATTGTCGAACCAATTTATCCACCACACTATCGATGGCGGCATACATGTTTTCATCGTCCGCGTGGGCGTGAATTTCAGCTTGGTTTACGTGGAGCGTAGCTTCGGCGATCTGGCGCAGTTTTTCAACACGTAAAATGACTTGAACGTGATTAATGTGGTCGAAAAAACGCTCAAGTTTGTCAAATTTGGAGTGAACATAGTCTTGCATTGAATCGGTAAGATCAATGTGGTGGCCTTGAATGTTGATTTGCATAGACTTTCCTTTTCTAGTTTAGGCCTATAGCAGGCGTTTACGCTGACTTGATGGAGCAATGCCGAGTGACTCGCGATATTTAGCAATGGTTCGTCGCGCCACTTGGATACCTTGGTCAGCCAGTAGGGTTGCGATCTTGCTGTCACTCAGTGGCTTGGCTGGGTTTTCCGCCGCCACCAGTTTTTTGATCAGCGCTCTGATCGCAGTGGACGAGCACTCTCCGCCATTGTCAGTACTGACGTGACTGGAGAAAAAGTACTTCAACTCAAAAATGCCGCGTGGGGTATGCATGTATTTCTGCGTGGTGACACGCGAAATGGTGGATTCATGCATTTCCACGGCCATTGCGACATCGTTGAGCACCATCGGCTTCATCGCTTCTTCTCCATACTCGAAGAAATCGTGCTGGTGTTCAACTATGCACTTGGCAACTTTGAGCAGTGTCTCGTTTCTACTTTCTAAACTTTTGATCAGCCATTTTGCTTCTTGCAAATTGGTGCGGATGTAGTTGCTCTCCGCATTATTGCCGCGCATCAGGTCGGCATACTGCTGATTGATCTTCAGTTTAGGCACACTGTCTGGGTTGATGGTGACCAACCATCGACCTTGTTCTTTATACACTGACACATCAGGAATGACGTACTCAGCGTGATCTTCAGAGATTCGACTGCCTGGGCGAGGATCGAGTTGCTGAATGAGCTGTAGGATCTCGCGTAAGTCCTCTTCTTTGAGCTTAGTCTCTTTCAGAATGGTTTTGTAATCGCGATTACCTAAATCATCAATGTATTGTGAGAGTAGCAGTCGTGCCTCTTCCAACCATGGGGTCTCAATGGGATAGGTGGTGAGTTGCAGCAGTAGACAATCTTGCAGATTGAGTGAGGCAACACCAAAAGGATCAAACTGTTGTATGCGTTTACGCACCGCTTCGATTTCATCCAACTCAATCTCATCGCTGTGTAGGCTTTCTTGGATTTCTTCTAATGAGACCGTCAAATAACCGTAGTCATCGATGGCATCGATGAGGGCGGTTGCGATGGTGCGATCCACATCGCTAAAGGGGGTTAAATCGAGTTGCCAGAACAGGTAATCTTGCAGGGTTTGGGTGGTTTCGCCTTGGTAGATCGGTGCATCATCATCGAGTGCCAGGCCTGTACTGCCAGTATTGGCGCTATAAACTTCATCCCAAGTGGTATCCATTTCCAGTTCGGCACTGATTTCGGATTTTTCAATCAAGTCTGAGCTGTCTTGTGGCTCAGGTTCGTAGAGTTCTTCTGGCTCGCGTGGGCTTTCTTCCGTCAATCGCACGCTATCGAGTGATGGTGCATCGTCTTGGTTATCTTCCACCTCTAACAAGGGATTGGATTCCAATGCTTCCTGAATTTCTTGCTGCAGATCCAGCGTCGAAAGCTGCAACAAGCGGATGGCTTGCTGGAGCTGCGGAGTCATGGCTAACTGTTGACCTAGCTTGAGCTGTAATGACGGTTTCATGCAGTAATGGATGCCTTGTTATTGTTAGTATTGTTTGAACTCTACTCTGTTTTAATCATAGACGGAATTGTTCGCCGAGATAAACCTGCTTCACTTGTTCATTATTAAGAACATCTTGTGGGGTGCCTTCCGCAATCAGACGTCCTTGGCTGACAATATACGCTTTTTCACACACATCGAGTGTTTCACGTACGTTGTGGTCGGTGATGAGGACGCCTAAACCACGATCGCGCAGATGTTCGATGATTTTTTTTATGTCGATAACTGAAATCGGGTCAACGCCGGCAAAAGGCTCATCGAGCAAAATAAATTGTGGGTTAGCGGCCAAGGCTCGCGCGATCTCGACTCGGCGACGTTCACCTCCCGATAGCGCCATTCCGGCACTTTTACGGATGTGTTGAATATGGAACTCTTCGAGCAGATCTTCGAGTTTGTCTTGACGCTCTTCATGGGTCAGCTCTTCACGAGTTTGCAGTACGGCCATGATGTTGTCTTCGACCGAGAGCTTGCGGAAGATCGACGCTTCTTGTGGTAGGTAGCCAATGCCCATGCGTGACCGGCTGTGCATCGGTAAAATACTGATGTCGTTGTCATCAATAGTGATGGTGCCTTCGTCACGCGCGACCAGACCCACAATCATGTAAAACGAAGTGGTTTTGCCTGCTCCGTTCGGGCCAAGCAAACCAACAATCTGGCCTGACTCAACTTGTAAGCTGACGTCTGAAACCACTTTGCGTTTTTTGTAGCTCTTGGCTAAGTGCTGTGCTTTTAGAATGGCCATGGTTACTCTTGTTGTACTGCTTGTGGTTGAAGAACGGTTGACACACGTCCTTTGCCTTCACTATCGGCAATCAGCTTTTGTGAGCTGATTTTGTAGCGGATTTTTCTGCCGCGAATTTCACTGTCATCTTGTGACAACATGGCTTTGTTGATCATCACCAATTCATCATCACGAACTTTGTAGTACAGCTCATTCGCTTCCCCATACAGGGTTTTGCCTTCATCGGTGAGCTGAGAAAAGGTCGCGACGTCGCCGTAGCCTTCAATTTCTTCAATCTTACCGTTCGTTGCATTGCGGATCACGATCAGCTTGTCGGCATTGATGTTGATGCTGCCTTGCTTGAGTTTCACATCCCCGATAAAGGTCACGCGGTTGCTTTTCATATCCAGTTGTTGACTGTCGGAGTCAATGTAAACCGGTTGTTCTCTGTCGGTAGAGAGTGCATAAGCCTGAGTCGAGGCAAGCAAACAAGCAATAAGACTAAGGTGTGAGCGTTTCATATCTACCTTGTACTTGGTTATAAAGTTCAGCCGAGTGATCGGCAAAGTTGCCTTTCATCGCTTGACCATGTGTTTCAAATTGTGGACCGCGTAGTTCGACCGGTTTATCTGCCCAGAAATCACGGCTTTTCAATTGGATACTCATTTCACTGGTCGAAAGAGTATCAAAACCGGAGTCGGGGAGTAGATTCTTCGCGAGAACATCATCGTACAGGGTTAGCACCTGATCTTTACTCAAAATGCCTCGGCGTGCGGTAATTTCCCACTCTTGTAATGTGCCTTCCCGATACACTTTGAGTATCGGTGCTTTGAACAAGGTATTGCCGCTTTTGGCGTAGTGATCTAAATGGATAGAGGTGATCACATAGTTACGGATGCCTTGTTCGCTGTATGAAATATTTTCTAAATTTTCGCCACTGAACATCGGCAGCTCCAAGTTAGGGGCTACCTGAATCGTGCTGTTTTGCTCTTGCTCTAGCAGGTAATAGAGTGACCAAGAACAGATAAACAACAGCAGGACATAAACAATGCGTGGCACATTCATAGGCTCAGGCCTTTATGTACATCCAATTCGTCACGCGCCTGTAAGATTAAATCACACACTTCTCGGACTGCACCGTGGCCGCCTTTTATGTGAGTAACATAGTTAGCACGCTTGGCAAGGAGTGGATGGCCATCTGCAACACACACACGCAGGGCGACTTTTTCCATGACTGGCCAATCGATAAGGTCATCGCCAATATATCCGGTTTGCTCAGGTGCGATCGCGAGCTTTTGACAAATGTCATAATAAGCCTGCACTTTATCATCCTGCCCCTGATAGATCAGTGAAATGCCTAGCGCTTTCATGCGATTTTCAACAATCTGTGAACGGCGACCAGTAATGATCGCGATTTCAATGCCGGCATTCATTAGGGCTTTCACGCCGTAGCCATCACGAGTGTGGAAGGTTTTCAGCTCTTCGCCTTGATTTCCCATGTAAATTAGGCCGTCAGAAAATACACCGTCAACATCACAAATCAGCAGTTTGATCTGTTTGGCAATTTCCAGCAGTGAAGGTTCCAGTTCTCCGTATAAGGTTGAGATGGTTGAACTCATTAATTACATCACTCCGGCTTTGAGTAGGTCGTGCATATTCAGCGCGCCAACCAATTTATTATTTTCAACAAGCATCAGTCCATTGATGCGCTTGGCTTGCATCAAATTCAACCCTTCTACCGCCAGTAAATTAGGCTGTGCTACGGTCGGTTGGCGAGTCATCACGTCAGCAATCGCGGTGGTGTGAATGTCGATACGTTTGTCGAGAATACGGCGTAAATCCCCATCGGTAAAAATGCCGAGTAGGGTATCGTCTTCATCAACCACGGCAGTCATGCCGAGCCCTTTTTGGCTGATTTCCAGCAAGGCATCACGGATAAGTGCTTGAGGTGCAACTTTAGGTAACGCTTCACCGCTGTGCATAATGTCATTCAGCTTGAGGAGTAGTTTACGCCCAAGTGCGCCACCTGGGTGAGACAAAGCAAAATCTTCTGCGGTGAAACCGCGTGCCTGCATCAGCGCAACCGCCAACGCATCTCCCATAACGAGAGTGGCGGTGGTGCTGGATGTTGGGGCTAGCTCTAGTGGACAAGCTTCACGTGGTACGGTGATTTGTAGGTGGATGTCCGCCAGTTTTGCCATGTTGGAATTGGGGTTGCCCGTCATGCTGATCACGCGAATATTCAAGCGTTTGAGCACGGGAAGTAGGGCGAGAATTTCTGATGATTCACCAGAATTGGAGATGGCAAGCACGATATCGCCACGTTCAATCATCCCCAAATCGCCGTGCGAGGCTTCTCCTGGGTGAACGAAGAATGCTGAAGTCCCCGTACTGGCTAACGTTGCCGCAATTTTCTTACCAATGTGACCGGATTTTCCCATCCCCATCACCACCACTTTACCCGTTTGATTGGCGAGTATGGTGGTACATGCATTCGCAAAATCAGTGTTAATGTACTGCTCTAACTGCTGCAATGCTTGGATTTCAGTGCGCAAAACTTGCTTGGCGACATCTTGGTAATTAAAGGTATTAGACATGCTCGGTATTCCCTTCTAATGCACTTAGATATTCATCATCAAGTAAGTAATGTAAGCGACGAATGCACACAGCAAGAGTACGCCTTCGACTCGGGTAATTTGTCGCTTTTTACCTAAAGCGACCGCAACCAACAACAGCGAAACGCCAAGCATGACCCAAAAGTCACGTCCCATCGCTTCTGGGCTGAGTAGTGACGGGTTGAGTAAACCAGGCAAGCCCATGACGGCTAAAATATTGAAGACGTTAGAGCCGATGATGTTACCGACTGCCATGTCGTCTTCCCCTTTCAGTGCGCCCGCTAAAGAGGCAGCAAGCTCAGGTAAGCTCGTTCCCACGGCAATAATGGTTAAACCAATCACCAGATCGCTCATACCAAAATACTTGGCGATCACCACGGCGTTATCGACCAACATGCCAGCACCAATCGGGAGCAGGATCAAACCGACGACCACCCAAAATGCCGCTTTCGGGTTGCTGACGCCTACCGGAATTTCAGACTCTTGCTCATCCAGTAGAGCATCACCATTGTGTTTTTCTTTACGGCTAACTTGCAGCATCACGAGGATAAAGGCGGCAAAAAGCGTAATCAGTAAAATGCCTTCATAAAAGCCAAGGTGGTTATCCCACAAAATCGCGCCGGCAATCAACGTTACCCCAATCATCATCGGGAGTTCACGACGTAGTACTGCCGAGCCAACTGAGAGGGGTTTGATTATGGCGGTAATACCTAAAATCAACGCGATATTGGCAATGTTTGAGCCCAGCACGTTACCGACTGCGGTATCGGTTTTGCCTTCTAAAGCGGCTGTAGCGGAAACCATCATTTCTGGTGCTGAGGAACCCATCGCCAAGATGGTCATGCCGATCACTAAAGGCGAGATGCCCACATTGCGAGCCAAAGCCGCTGAACCGAATACGAGTTTGTCTGCTCCCCATACTAGGATTGCAAGACCGATAAACAGAAAGACCACCGCTTCAAGCATGATGATTCCCAAACATTAAATGAATACGAATACCTAATGCTTAGAAACAAGAGAGAGTGCGCTATCAGTGAGAGAACGAAGTCCTCAAGTGATGAATCAAGCCCACTCTGTATGCATCATCAGCGTTTTAGGCAGAGAATTGACCGCCAATTTTGACTTGTTGATCATTAAAAGGGAAGTCGAAGTTCCAATTAATTGTCGCCATGCTGCGTCAATTCGCTGCTGATTGCGTCAGTTTGTGCAACAGAAATAATAGGAGAGAAACCGCAGTGTGAAGGCTTAAAACCCCGACAAATCAAGGTTGCCTCTCGGCAGGTATCGGCTATGCTCACTGAAGGTTTGTATGTCGATTTGGCGTTATAGAAGGCTAAACCTCGCTTTGACAAATCTTGGTCAATAACCGAGATGCACATTGAAGCATGCTTTTAATTGCACCATATTGTGCATTATCATGCGCATTCTTTCAGGATGTCGACCTAACAGTGAAGTGCTCCCTATGTCTCAATCTGACTTAGTCACCATCAAAAATTTGCGTTTTTCGCGCTCGCAGCGCGTGATTTTTGATGACATCGATCTGCATGTCCCTAAAGGCAAAGTAACTGCGATTATGGGGCCTTCAGGGATAGGTAAAACCACACTCTTACGCTTAATCGGTGGTCAACTGTTGCCTGAGCAGGGTGAGATCTGGTTCGATGGTGACAACATTCCCACTCTCAGTCGTCGCAAACTATACCGCGCGCGTAAAAAGATGAGCATGCTGTTTCAATCAGGCGCACTCTTTACCGATCTTAATGTGTTTGACAATGTGGCCTATCCGCTGCGTGAACATACCGAGCTCGACGAATCCATGATCAAAACCTTGGTACTTCTTAAATTAGAGGCCGTGGGGTTACGTGGTGCTGCGTATTTAATGCCGAGCGAACTGTCAGGCGGAATGGCGCGCCGAGCCGCCCTGGCGCGTGCGATTGCGCTCGACCCTGAATTGATTATGTTTGATGAGCCGTTTGTGGGGCAAGATCCCATCACCATGGGCGTGTTAGTGGAATTAATCCGCAGCCTCAACCAAGCCTTGGGGGTGACGTCTGTGGTGGTATCACACGATGTGCCTGAAGTCATGAGCATTGCAGATTGGGTTTATCTGTTGGCAGATGGTAAGGTGATCGCTCAGGGTACACCACAAGCGCTGCGTGATAATCCCGATCCGCGCGTACAACAATTTTTATGCGGCGATGCAGATGGACCTGTGCCATTTCGTTTTCCGGCCAAGCCGATAGAACAGGAGCTGTTTAGTGCTAAATGATGTGATGCGATGGGTCAGCTCAGTCGGGCAACGCACGCTGGCGGTCAGTGAAACTTTTGGCCGTGCGAGTTTGATGTTGTTCGGTGCACTAGTGGGGCGTCCGCAGCCGGTACGTCATTTCCCTCTTTTAGTCCGTCAGTTGTACAGTATTGGCGTGCAGTCTTTGGCCATCATCATTGTCTCGGGTCTTTTTATTGGCATGGTGCTCAGCTTGCAAGGCTATGTGATTCTGGTCGATTACGGTGCTGAAACCAGCCTAGGTCAAATGGTGGCATTATCATTGCTGCGTGAATTAGGCCCAGTAGTCACGGCGCTGCTGTTTGCTGGGCGTGCTGGATCCGCCTTAACTGCTGAAATTGGTTTGATGAAAGCGACCGAGCAATTATCCAGTTTGGAGATGATGGCGGTTGACCCACTGAAACGGGTTATTGCGCCACGCTTCTGGGCCGGCGTTATCTCCATGCCGCTGTTGGCGATGATTTTCATGGCGGTTGGTATTTGGGGTGGTCAATTGGTGGGTGTCGATTGGAAAGGGATTGATCACGGCAGTTTCTGGTCAGCCATGCAAGCCTCGGTCGAATTAGGTCAAGATATCGGTAACAGCACCATCAAATGTGTGGTGTTTGCGTTTACCGTGACTTGGATTGCTCTGTTTAACGGTTATGACGCGATCCCCACTTCAGAAGGGATCAGCCGAGCCACCACCCGCACCGTAGTGCACTCATCACTGGCCGTACTTGGGCTAGATTTTGTTCTAACCGCATTGATGTTTGGGAACTGATCATGCAACAAACACGAAAAATTGAATTTTGGGTTGGCAGCTTTGTACTCGCAGGAATTTGCGCGATTTTGGTGATGATTTTTCAGGTCGCTGACGTGAAAGGTCTGGGTGCTAGCGATACTTATCGCCTGACGGCGGAGTTTGACAACATTGGTAGCTTGAAAGTGCGTTCGCCAGTCAAAGTCGGTGGTGTCGTGGTTGGACGGGTTGAGTCGATTGCACTCAATAAAAAAAGCCTACTGCCTACCGTGACGTTGGCGATCGATAGCCAATATAACCAGTTTTCTGAAAACTCAAGCTTACAGATCCTGACCTCAGGTTTGATCGGTGAGCAATATTTGAGCTTAGTGCCGGGGTTTGTGTTGGATGACGAAGCCATGCTTAAAGAGGGCGATCGCATTGAAGATACAAAATCAGCATTGGTTCTTGAAGATTTGATCGGCCAAGTGCTGTACAGCGTGGGTGGTGGATCAGATAAGGACAAGAAGGAATAAGTCATGTGGAAGAAAGCCCTGCTCCTAGTGAGTGTTCTGGTCATGCCTTGGTTCGCAACCGCGGCCACCATTGATAGCAGCAACCCTTATCAAATGATGAAGGCGGTGGCTGAAAAGTCGTTCGATCGTCTGAAAAACGAGCAAGAGAAAGTGCATCAAGATCCGCAGTACCTCAAGGTCATTGTGGAAGAAGAATTGATGCCTTATGTCAATGATCAATACGCCGCCCTGAAGTTGCTTGGCCCGAACCTCAAGGGTGCGAAACGTGAAGATGTGGCAGAGTTTGTTAAAGCGTTTCGTGATTACTTGGTCACCAACTATGCACAGGTATTAACGCAGTATACAAATCAAACCATCGAGTTTGGCCCTGAAATGCCTCTGGAAGATGATCGTCGGATCACCAGTGTCAAAGTCGAAATCGTTGATGCGCCTCGTCCGAATATCAAACTGGAATTTAAACTACGCCAAGAAAAATCCGGTGAGTGGAAAGCATTCGATATGATTGCTGAAGGGGTGAGCCTGCTTTCCAGTAAGCAATCGGAGTGGAACGGAAAAATTCGTCAAGATGGCATTTTAGCGGTAGCACAAGAGTTAGAACAATTGGCTAAACAACCCATTCGTTTTGAGAGCAAAAAGTAATGACTCATCCACAATGGTTAGTTGAGAATGAACGAAAGTTCAGTTTGATTGGCGAGTTGGATCGAGAAACTGTGCCTGAATTGTGGATCTTTCTCAAAAATTGGCAGCCGCAAGTGAAGCAAATCGAGCTTTCTTTGCAACAAGTTGTCAGAATTGACTCGGCCGGAATGGTGCTGTTAATTCACTTAATAGAGCATGCAAAAGTGAGAAACTGTCATATAATGCTCAGCTTCGTGCCAGAACAACTGCGCACACTGTTTCAGTTGAGCAATATTGAACATCTGATGTCTCAACACATAGCCAAACCAGCAGAGGTGAATTGTGGATAGCGCACAAGTCCAACAAATTTTACAACAAGCCCTTAATCTTGAAGAAATTCATGTCAAAGGAGAGGGCAGCCATTACGAAGTGATCGCTGTCGATGCTTGTTTTGCCGATATGAGCCGCGTGAAGAAACAGCAGATGATTTATGCCCCTTTGATGGGATACATCCAACGCAACGATATTCACGCGGTTACAATGAAAACGTTTACCCCACAAGAGTGGGCACGCAATAAGAAGTTGATGTCCCTTTAAGGTTTTTATGGAAAAGTTTCGAGTTATTGGGTCCACGCAGCCACTCCAAGGCGAAGTGACCATTTCAGGCGCAAAGAATGCCGCCCTACCGATTTTATTTGCTTCAATTTTGGCGGAAGAGCCAGTTGAAGTGGCCAATGTGCCTCACCTACGTGACATCGATACCACTATGGAACTGCTTGAGCGTTTAGGCGCGAAAGTTGAGCGTAATGGCTCTGTGCATGTGGACGCCGGTCCAATCAACCAATATTGCGCACCTTATGATTTGGTAAAAACCATGCGTGCCTCGATTTGGGCCTTAGGTCCATTGGTGGCGCGTTTTGGTCAAGGTCAAGTTTCTCTACCGGGGGGCTGTGCAATTGGTGCGCGCCCTGTGGATCTGCATATCCATGGTTTGGAGCAGCTTGGCGCAACCATTACCTTGGAAGATGGCTATGTAAAAGCCCACGTCGATGGTCGTTTGCAAGGCGCGCATATTGTGATGGATAAAGTGAGCGTGGGTGCCACGATCACCATCATGTGTGCCGCAACACTCGCAGAAGGCACTACCGTACTGGATAACGCGGCGCGTGAACCTGAGATTGTGGATACCGCTATGTTCCTCAATAAATTGGGTGCGAAAATCTCTGGTGCCGGCACGGACAGCATTACCATTGAGGGCGTAGAACGTCTTGGTGGTGGTAAGCATGCTGTGGTTCCCGATCGTATCGAAACTGGCACCTTCTTGGTCGCCGCTGCCGTATCGCGTGGCAAAATCATGTGTCGTAATACGCACGCTCATTTGTTAGAAGCGGTTTTGGCTAAGCTCGAAGAAGCTGGCGCAGAGATTGAGTGTGGCGAAGATTGGATCAGTTTGGACATGACAGGGCGTGAGCTCAAAGCGGTTACGGTACGTACTGCGCCGCACCCAGGTTTTCCAACCGACATGCAAGCGCAGTTCACACTGCTGAACATGATGGCAAAAGGCGGCGGCGTGATCACTGAAACCATCTTCGAAAACCGGTTTATGCATGTGCCTGAGTTAAAACGCATGGGTGCCAAAGCGGAGATTGAAGGCAATACCGTGATTTGCGGGGATGTCGATCGTTTAAGCGGTGCGCAAGTGATGGCAACCGATCTGCGTGCTTCTGCCAGTCTGGTGATTGCGGGTTGCATCGCTAAAGGCGAAACCATTGTCGATCGTATCTATCACATTGATCGTGGTTACGAGCGAATTGAGGACAAACTCTCAGCGCTTGGTGCCAATATTGAGCGTTTCCGCGACTAGCGTTAAACTCCTCATTCATGAATGGGCCGAAATCCAAGGGTTTCGGCCTTTTTCTTCCAGTGCTTTTGGAGAAGTTGCATGATTGCGTTATTGCGAATCTTGGCAGTGGCAGTGTTCGCTGTCTATATGTTTGTGTTTGGTTGTGGTTACTGTTTATTTAGCCCACGTAACCCTAAACACGTTTATACCTTTGGTAAGCAGTTTGCGGCGATGTCGAAAGTGTTCGGCATTAAGCTTGAATACCGCGCTCCGGCCGATGTTGATCAGCGTGGTCAGCACATTTATATTGCTAACCACCAGAATAACTGGGATCTGTTTACGGTTTCCAAGGCGGTAACCCCTAAAGTGGTCACCGTCGGTAAGAAAAGCCTCGCGTGGATGCCGCTGTTTGGTCAGCTCTACTGGTTGACGGGCAATATCCTGATTGATCGCGCCAACAAAGCCAAAGCTAAAGGCACCATTGATCAAGTGGTTGATTCGATGAAACAGAGCGATGTTTCGGTGTGGATGTTTCCTGAAGGTACGCGCTCGCGTGGCCGCGGTTTGCTGCCATTTAAAGCCGGCGCTTTCCATGCGGCAATTGGTGCGGGTGTGCCGATTATCCCTATCGTGTGCAGCTCGACCGATAAACTTAAGTTTAATCGTTGGAACAACGGTCATGTGATTGTCGAAGTGTTACCGCCAATCAGCACCGAAGGCTACAGCAAAGAGAATATCCGCGAGCTGTCACAGCACTGCCATGATCTGATGAAAGACAAACTGGCGCAGTTGGATGCCGAAGTGGCTGAGCTGAACCGTAAAGCCTAGCCACAGTTTTGAGCAAAACAAATAAAAAGAAAGGGTTGCCAGTGGCAACCCTTTTTGCATTTTAACGCCAACGAGTGGGATTATTTGCGTACTGCGATCGCTTCGATTTCGATGCCCACATCTTTTGGCAAACGCGCGACTTCAACACAAGAACGCGCTGGGTAGTGCGCCACTTTATGTTCATCAAAGAATGCGCCATACACTTGGTTTACCGTGCCGAAGTCATTGAGATCTTTCACGAATACGGTCATTTTCACAATGTCACCGACGGTTAGGCCAGAGGCTTCAACCACGGCTTTCACGTTGTCCAGTGATTGGCGAGCTTGCGCAGCGATATCCGCAGGAATGTCACCTGTGGTTGGGTTAACTGGGATTTGACCAGACGTCAGCACCATGTTGCCAAGATCAACACCTTGAATGTATGGGCCAATGGCAGCTGGGGCCGCGTCAGTATGCAGAACTTTTGTCATCTTTTTTATCCGTTAGTGGTTCCAAAATCGCTGTTCAGTTTGCCTGTAAAGCTGGGGTAGGTAAAGCACCGCACGCTCATTTCTCCCCTTCTGACTAGCAAAGGTTACGCTTCGATTTCCGTGACTACATCGCGCGCAAACACTTTTTCGCAGTATTTGCATTTCAGGCGGATATCGTTGTTCTTCTCAGTAATTTTGAAGCTGCTTTCCACAGGCTCGTTGTGTGAAATACAGTTGCTGTTTGGGCAGGCAAACACATTATTAATGCGCTCTGGCAGTTTCAGTGCCAACTTCTTCACCACTTCATAGTTTTCAATTTGGTTCACGGTCGCGTGTGGCGCGTACAGCGCGAGTTTGTTGGCTTGCGCTTCACTGATGAACACATTTTCAATCTTGAGCAGATCTTTGCTGCCGAGGGCAGAAGAAGGCAGATTGAGGCCGATGGTGACACGCTGCGCAGAGTTGTGCATATCAAACAGCTTCAGCACTTTAATCCCCACTTTGGCGGGAATATGGTCAATCACCGTGCCGTTTTTGATCGCTTCAACTTGTAATTTCGTCTCTTTGCTCATGATTGCTCTCCTTACAGCGATTCGTTCAAAACTAGAGCCAGCAAGGCTTCACGGGCGTAAACACCGTTTTCAACTTGCTCGAAATAGTAAGCGTGCGGGGTTTTATCTACGTCAGTAGTGATCTCATCCACGCGTGGCAGTGGGTGCAGCACTTTCAGATTGCTACGCGCATCGCTCAGGTGGGCTGCGGTCAAAATATAAGCGGATTTGATGTGCGCGTATTCCGATTCATCAAAACGCTCTTTCTGTACACGTGTCATGTACAGAATATCCAGCTCTGGGATCACGCTTTCCATATCACTAAACACTTGGTATTTCACGCCTGCTTCATCCAGCTCTTCACAGATGTAATCTGGCATCGCTAATGCTTCAGGTGCCACAAAGTAGAAGCGGTTGTTATCAAATTTAGCCAGTGCTTGTGCCAGCGAATGTACGGTGCGGCCATATTTTAAATCACCGACGAACGCGACATCGAGGTTGTCGAGACGGCCTTGAGTTTCAAAAATCGAATAAAGATCGAGCAGGGTTTGCGACGGGTGTTGGTTTGAACCGTCACCGGCGTTAATCACTGGGACGCCGTTAGAAAATTCAGAGGCTAAACGTGCTGCCCCTTCTTGTGGGTGACGCATTACAAAAGCATCAACGTACGAAGAAATTACGCGTACTGAGTCAGCTAAAGTTTCGCCTTTCTTCGCCAGTGACGTGTTGCCGCCGTTATCAAAGCCAATCACGCTGCCACCGATACGTTGAATCGCCGTTTCAAATGAGAGGCGAGTACGAGTGGAGGGTTCGAAGAAACAGCTGGCCACGACCTTATGCTTAATCAATTCTGGATTCGGTTGTGCCTTCAGTTGGCCTGCGGTTTTCACTATCAACTCCAACTCAGCGCGTGAGAGTTCAGCAATGGAGATGATGTGCTTTTGGTAAAGCGAATTCGCCATGATCGTCTTCCCTATATTTTCTAACAGCCATAAAAAAGCCCCCCATAAGGGAGGCTTTAACAAATCGATGAGGGGAAAAACAGTGAAGCCAGTAAGCCAATTTGCTTACTACGATGGACACTGCTTTGAGCTGCACGCTGTGCAAATTTCATTGGCTACCCCTCAGACAAACGGTCGGCATTATACGCCGAAAGGCTGTGAGCACAAGCGATTACATCACAGAGTCAGGGATATTAAATCAGTGGCACTCTATTGGCCTAAAGTGGCGACCATCACCGCTTTGATGGTGTGTAGTCGGTTCTCCGCTTCATCAAACACAATCGAGTATTCTGACTCAAACACCTCTTCGGTGACTTCTAAGCCTTGCATGCCGTATTTGGCCGCAATCTCTTGACCCACTTTGGTTTGGTCATCATGAAATGCCGGTAAGCAGTGCATGAATTTAACTTGCGGATTACCTGTTGCTTTGATCACATCCATGTTGATTTGATATGGCTTCATTAACGCAACCCGCTCATCCCAAGCATCCGCCGCTTCGCCCATCGAAACCCACACATCGGTGTAAAGGAAATCACAGCCTTTTACGCCCTCATGCACGTCTTCCGTCAAGGTGATTTTGGCTCCGGTTTGCTTGGCAATCTCTTGGCAGGTTGCCACTAAGGTATCGTTTGGCCAGTACGCTTTCGGCGCGACTAAGCGAATATCCATGCCCATTTTGGCGGCTCCCACCATCAGGGAATTGCCCATGTTGTTGCGTGCATCACCAAGGTAAGCGAACTTCATTTCATGCAGTTGTTTACCGCGCCCATGCTCTTGCATAGTCAGAAGATCGGCCAAAATCTGCGTGGGGTGAAATTCATCGGTTAAGCCATTCCACACCGGAACACCCGCGTATTTTCCGAGCACCTCAACAATCTCTTGGCCGAAGCCACGGTATTGAATGCCGTCGTACATGCGGCCTAACACGCGCGCGGTATCTTTCATCGATTCTTTATGACCAATTTGCGAGCCAGAAGGGCCGATGTAGGAAACTTGTGCACCTTGATCAAAGGCCGCCACTTCAAAGGCACAGCGAGTACGGGTGGATGACTTTTCAAAGATCAACGCAATGTTTTTGCCTCGCAGCGTTTTTTGCTCAGTGCCTGCGTATTTGGCGCGTTTTAGCTCGGCAGACAGATCCAGTAGGAAGTGGATCTCTTTTGGAGTGAAGTCGAGCAGTTTTAAAAAGTTGCGGTTACGTAAATTGAAAGCCATTTCCCTATCCTCGTTTGGCGATTCCAGTTGCGGCTAGTAAAGCATGAAAATGTTATAAAAGTGAATAAATATTTTTAATTAAATAAAGAAAAGGCAAGGGAAGATAGATTTTGTGAGGCGAGATGCACATAACATCTCGCCAAAAGTGATTATAAATTCTCTTCAGCGAATTCAGCCAAACGGCTGCGTACTACGCCATTGAGGTGGATATTGGCGCTGCCTTCAAAGTTTTTGAAGCGCTCAACCATGTAGGTAAGGCCTGAGGTGACAGGGGTTAAATAGTGGGAATCAATCTGCGCTAAGTTACCTGAGCAGACAATCTTGGTGCCTTCACCACAGCGGGTGATGATGGTTTTGATCTGCGAGGCGGTGAGGTTTTGACACTCATCGAGCAGCACGAAGGCGTTTTGGATTGAACGACCACGCATAAAGTTGATCGATTTAAACTGAATGTTGGCTTTATCGCAGATGTATTTGAGCGAGCCATCGGTACAGTGATCATTTTTATGCAGCGCTTCTAAGGTATCGGTGACGGAAGCGAGCCACGGCATCATTTTTTCCTCTTCCGTGCCGGGCAGGAAGCCAATCGATTCGCCGATATCAGGGGTGTTGCGAGTGACGATGATTTTATCGAACATTTTGCGCTCGACGGTTTGCTCCAGCGCCGCCGCCATTGCTAACAGGGTTTTGCCACTGCCGGCCGCTCCGGTCAGGATCACCAGATCAATATCCGGATCGAGCAGTGCGTCCAGCGCCATCCCTTGGTAAATATTTTTTGGGGTGATGCCCCACGCTTTGCGATGCATCATGCGTTCACGGCTGAGATCGCGCAGCGTCAATTTATCGCCATCGATGGTTTCGACCCGCGCGGCAAAGTCGCTGTCTTCATCAATCACATATTGGTTGAGGAAGGTTGGATCGAACGGCGCGCGATCCAGCTTATGAAAGGTTTTGCCGCCGAGCGTGTAGCTCGCGACATCTTCTACGCTGTCCCAAAAACTGCCGGGACGAGTTTGAAAGCCCTTGGTCAGGTATTGAATATCATCAATCAGTTGGTCGGTGCGGTAGTCCTCTACATACAGCACGCCCGCTCCTTTGGCGCGCAAACGCATGTTGATGTCTTTGGTCACCAGTACCACGGCGCGTGGCGCACGTTGAGTTTGGAGATAAAGTACGGCATTGAGGATCCGGTTATCGCCCTCTTTATCGGTAAAGGCTTTGACGGTTTCATGCAGTTCATAATCGGCGAGGATCGAGATGGTTCCTGTTGCGCCCTCTTGCTTAGAAAGCGGGATCCCTTCGGTGATTTCTTCGGGAGTGGCATCATGGAATAAGTGCTCTAAAGCCCGAATCGCTACGCGTGCATCGCGCGCCACATCGCGTTTGCTGTCTTTGATTCGGTCGAGTTCTTCAAGAACGGTCATCGGGATGACCACGTCGTGCTCTTTGAAAGAGTAAATCGCGAGAGGTTCGTGGAGTAGGATATTGGTATCCAGTACAAACAGTTTCCGATCGGTATCGCCCATAAGCGTCTCCTTGCTACATGTAGCATGCTTTGTCGTGGATGTTCACAAGCGGCCTGTAGGATCGTACGCTCAGGTGAGCGTTACGATCATTGTCGACTTGCTGCAAACCCGTGTTGATACTCTCTGTTTGAACTTGCAGGCTTTGTGCCAACCAATTTTTGACACAAATCCCGCACCTTCAATTCGAGTATAGCAATCATCTTGTTAACAAATGCCATTGGTTTTTGACAATTTGATGTCACCCAAAAGCTCTACAAAAAAAAGCGCGTTACGGCAGGGAATGGGCGTGACCTGTGTCACGCCATCAAGTAAGATTAGCGGCCTTTTTCTGCACTCAAAGCGGTCAGCATCCATAATAAAAAGCTGGCTGGAGTGAAGTGCAAAAATTCTCTGCAACGCTATTTGATGAGGTAGTCCATTCATGTCATTTGCTTTAGGGCAACGCTGGATAAGCGATACGGAAAGTGATCTCGGGTTAGGCACTGTGGTGGCGCTTGATGCGCGTACAGTGACCTTGATGTTTGCAGCATCGGAAGAAAATCGTGTTTATGCACGTTCAGATGCGCCGGTCACCCGTGTGATCTTTAATGTCGGCGATGTGGTGGATAGTCAGCAAGGCTGGTCGTTACAAGTTGAACAAGTGGTGGAAGACCAAGGCGTCTACACCTATCTAGGCACGCGAGTGGATACCGAAGAAAGCGGTGTCGCGCTGCGTGAAATTTTCCTCAGTAACCAAATTCGTTTTAATAAACCGCAGGACAAGTTGTTTGCCGGTCAAATCGATCGCATGGACAACTTCGTGCTGCGTTATCGCGCTCTAGCCAATCAATATCAACAGCACAAAAGCCCAATGCGTGGCTTGTGTGGTATGCGCGCCGGGCTGATCCCACATCAGCTGTACATTGCCCATGAAGTCGGTCGTCGCCATGCCCCACGCGTGTTACTGGCCGATGAAGTCGGTTTGGGTAAAACCATCGAAGCGGGCATGATCATCCATCAGCAAGTGCTGACCGGGCGTGCCGAGCGCATCCTAATTGTGGTACCTGAAACGCTGCAACACCAATGGTTGGTGGAGATGATGCGCCGTTTCAACCTGCACTTTTCCATTTTTGATGAAGAGCGCTGTGTGGAAGCCTTTAGCGAGGCCGATAACCCATTTGAAACTCAGCAGTATGTGCTGTGTTCACTCGATTTCTTGCGTAAAAGCCGCCAGCGTTTTGAACAAGCGTTGGAAGCGGAATGGGATTTGTTGGTCGTCGATGAAGCTCACCATCTTGAGTGGCACCCAGAGAAGCCAAGCCGCGAATATCAAGTGATTGAAGCGCTCGCAGAGCAAACGCCGGGCGTACTGCTATTGACGGCAACGCCTGAGCAGTTAGGTCGTGAAAGCCACTTTGCTCGTCTGCGCTTGCTGGATGCAGATCGTTTCTACGATTACGAAGCTTTTGTTAAAGAAGAAGAGCAGTACGCACCGGTTGCCGATGCAGTCACTGCGCTGTTCAGCGGTGAGAAGCTGAGTGATGAAGCGAAAAACAAAATCACTGAGCTTCTGTCTGAGCAAGATGTGGAGCCACTGTTTAAAGCGTTGGAAAGCCACGCCAGTGAAGACGAAATTGCTTTGGCGCGCCAAGAGCTGATCGACAATCTGATGGATCGTCACGGTACTGGTCGCGTGTTGTTCCGTAACACGCGTGCGGCCATCAAAGGCTTCCCAGTACGTAATGTGCATTTGCTGCCATTAGATATTCCCTCTCAATACACGACTTCAATGCGTGTCGCGGGCATGCTCGGCGGTAAACTGACGCCAGAAGCGCGCGCGATGAAAATGCTCTACCCAGAAGAGATTTTCCAAGAGTTTGAAGGCGATGAGTCAAGCTGGTGGCAATTTGACTCACGCGTCAACTGGCTGCTCGAAAAAGTCAAAGCCAAACGCAGCGAGAAGATCCTCGTCATCGCTTCACGTGCCAGTACCGCATTGCAGCTAGAGCAGGCACTGCGTGAGCGTGAGGGCATTCGCGCAACGGTATTCCATGAAGGCATGTCGATCATTGAGCGTGACAAAGCTGCCGCTTACTTTGCCCAAGAAGAGGGCGGTGCGCAGGTGCTGATCTGTAGTGAAATTGGCTCTGAAGGTCGTAACTTCCAGTTTGCTAACCAGTTGGTGATGTTCGATCTGCCGTTCAACCCAGACTTGCTGGAGCAGCGTATCGGGCGTTTAGACCGTATTGGCCAAAAACGTGACATTGACGTGTACGTGCCGTACCTGACCGAAACGTCACAAGCGATTTTGGCGCGCTGGTTTCAAGAAGGTTTGAATGCCTTTGCGGAAACCTGCCCAACCGGTCGTGCCGTTTATGATGCCTTCGCTGAGCGCTTGATCCCCATTCTGGCCGCCGGTGGCGGTGAAGAGCTGGAAGTGATCATCGAAGAGTCAGCCAAGCTCAACAAAACACTGAAATCGCAGCTGGAAGTGGGGCGTGATCGCTTGCTGGAAATGCATTCGAACGGTGGCGAAAAAGCGCAGCAGATTGCTGAGCAGATCGCAAAAACCGATGGCGATACCAATTTAGTGACGTTTGCCTTGAGCCTGTTTGATGCGATTGGTCTGCATCAAGAAGATCGTGGCGAGAATGCGTTGGTGGTCACTCCCGCCGAACACATGATGGTGCCAAGCTATCCGGGTCTGCCGTATGAAGGCGCCACCATTACCTTTGATCGTGACACCGCACTGTCGCGTGAAGATATGCACTTCATCAGTTGGGAACACCCCATGGTGCAAGGCGGCATTGATTTGCTGATGAGTGAAGGGGTGGGGACTTGCGCGGTGTCGCTGTTGAAAAACAAAGCGCTGCCAGTGGGTACCATCTTGCTGGAGCTGGTGTATGTGGTGGATGCCCAAGCGCCGAAACGCAGTGGCATCAGCCGCTTCTTGCCTGTCTCGCCAATCCGAATTCTGATGGATGCGCGCGGTAATGATCTCTCTTCGCAAGTGGAGTTTGAAAGCTTTAACCGTCAACTTAGCCCAGTGAATCGTCATTTGGCCAGCAAGTTGGTGAGCTCAGTACAGCATGACGTGCATCGTTTGATTACGGCAAGCGAAGCGGCGGTTGAACCGCGAGTGAGCGCGATTCGTGAACAAGCGCAGCGTGATATGCAGCAGAGCCTAAATAGCGAGTTGGAGCGTTTGCTGGCACTCAAAGCGGTTAACCCGAACATTCGTGATGAAGAGATCGAAGTGCTGGAGCAGCAAATCAAAGAGCTGACTGGCTATATTGCGCAGGCGCAGTATCAGTTGGATTCACTGCGTTTGATTGTGGTGGCACACAACTGATGACGTAGGCCCTCAAAACGAGGGCCTTGTTTTATTCCCCGTTGGCGACATTTTGCGTATATAATGCGCCGTTTTTTGTGATACGAGACGATAGCGATGGCAATGACCGAGTACAATCCGCCTAAGGATCCGTGGATTGATGTGATTTATGAGGATGAACACATCATCGCAGCCAACAAGCCTTCTGGTTTGTTATCTGTTCCTGGGCGACCTGTTGAGCACTACGACAGTATGTGGGCTCGTTTGGTGGATTACTGCCCTGATGTGAAGGTCGTACACCGTTTGGATATGTCGACTTCTGGGCTGATCCTGTTTGCGAAAGGCAAACATATGGAATCGGCGTTGAAGAAGCAGTTTCAGTATCGTCTCACTCATAAAATCTACTATGCCCGTGTATGGGGTGTGATGGAGCAAGACGAAGGCGAAGTGAATTTGCCGCTGTGTTGTGATTGGCCAAACCGCCCGAAACAGAAAGTCTGTTTTGAAGAGGGACGTGATTCTCTGACCCGCTATCAAGTCGTCAAGCGTGAAGAGAAAACCACAGTCGTACGCCTCATCCCGATCACTGGACGCTCTCATCAATTGCGTGTGCACATGCAATCGCTCGGTCATCCGATTGTCGGTGATGATCTTTACGCGCCACCAGAAGCTGTTGAGTTTGCTGATCGTCTGCAACTGCACGCCGCGGAGCTCTGTTTCTACCATCCTCGCAGCCATTGGCTACGCACTCTGTTTGTCCCTTGTGACTTCTATCCCGAAGCCGAGGAGCAGATTTTGCAGCATTTCGATCCTGAGCGAAAATTACCGGACTATAAAAAGCTATCCCAAGACTAATCTTATGGTGGGTAGCGGATAATCAGACTCGGAGTCAGCATGTCACTACCCACTACTTCTTTGCCTACGGTCGTTTTTCTCGACCGCGCGACCATTCCGCGCCATATCCTCTTACCTGCTCTGCCTTTTGAACACCATTGGCTTGAGTATGATGCTTGTGAGCCTCAGCAAGTGGTAGAGCGCCTCTTAGCGGCCGATATTGTTATCACCAATAAAGTAGTACTCACCCGTGAAATGCTGGTTCAGCTACCTAAGCTCAAGTTGATCGCCATTTCTGCCACGGGCACCAACAACGTCGATTTGCCGGCGTGTCGAGATCTCAATATCGCGGTATGTAATGTGCAGGGTTATGCCACGCGCTCTGTCCCTGAGCATGTTGTCGCCATGATGTTTGCTTTAAGACGTAATCTTATCGGTTATCACAATGATATTGCGGCCGGAGAGTGGCAGCGCCATAAGCAGTTCTGTTTTTTCACGCATCCGATTGGCGATATTGCGGGTTCAACCATGGGCATTATCGGCAGTGGTGCATTAGGCCAAGCGACGGCGAATTTGGCTCGCGCATTAGGTATGCATGTGCTGTTGGCTGAACGTAAAGGTCAGGTGGAATGCCGCGATGGGTACACACCATTTGAACAAGTGCTGGCGCAGTCGGACGTGCTATCACTGCACTGTCCGCTGACCGATGAAACGCGAAATATTATCTCAGAAGCGGAATTGGCGCAGATGAAGCCCAATGCTCTGCTGATCAATACCAGTCGCGGCGGTTTAGTGGATGAACAAGCGCTGGTGGATGCGCTGAAAAGACGTCAAATTGCTGGGGCTGGGGTGGATGTGTTTAGTGCTGAGCCTGCGGATATGGATAACCCACTGATTGCCAACCGTGATTTGCCTAATCTTCTGCTGACACCGCATGTGGCGTGGGGCAGTGATTCTTCGATACAACAACTGGCGACTATCTTGATCGACAACATCAATGTATTTATGCGTGGTGAAGCGAAAAATCGAGTCGTCTAGAAGTTGCTTTATTGATTATGTGTGTGATTTATATCGCCATAATTCAATTGGCGTTGTGAATGGTTCTTACAGGTTGTTACACTCGGAGCGCTTTTTTACTCTAAAAACAACGTCAGGAATCATTCATGGTTAATCAACATAAACATACCGTCACCTTCAGTGGTGAGGGTAAAGAGTTTTTTGGGATCTGGAGTGTCAATCTTCTGCTCTCCATTATTACCTTGGGCATCTACTCTGCATGGGCTAAGGTGCGTACTAAGCGCTATTTCTACGGCAATACTTTCATTGCGGGCGATAACTTTGAATATCATGCCCAGCCGATGCAAATCCTCAAAGGGCGTTTGGTCGCATTCGCCGCTGTTCTCGTGTGGTTCGTGGCTAACTCTTTATTCCCGATCGCTTCATTGTTGCTGCTCTTGGTGTTTTATTTTGCTTTGCCTTGGCTGCTTTGGAGCAACGCCCGCTTTGATTCTGCGATGACCAGCTTTCGTAATGTGCACTTCTCCTTTAACGGCACACTGCAAGAGGCCTATTTCTCGTTTATGGGCCGAGGGATTGGCGCATTAGTCGCGTTGCTGATCTACTTTATTATTGCTTCGGTCTCAGCATCTGTTTCGGCAAGTCTCTCCGTCGTCATGTTTATTGGCTCTTTTTTAGTGATGGCGGCGCTCTATGCTTGGGTTATTGCTGGCGTGCAAAACTATTTTGCTAATGGTTACCGTTATGGGGATTGGCAGTTTAGCGCCCAACTGACTACGCGCTTCTTCCTGCATACCTATTTAAAAGCAGCGGCAATTGGGGTTGCCTCGGTGCTCGCGATCATCTCTATGGTACTTATCATGGTGTTCGGCAGTATCGATTTCTCTAACCTTACCAATTGGGAGAGCTCGCTACTGGCGAGTGGCTCACCGTTTATGCTGATCGTTACTGTGTACATAGGGATGATCGTAATGAGTATCGCGGTGACGGCTTATATTACTTCACGGGTACGCAATTACATTTTCTCGCAACTGGTGATGCAGCAAGCGCTGAACGAGGACACTGCCTTTCGTTTTGAATCCACTCTCAGTGCTCGTGGTTATACTGGCTTAGTGATCAGTAACTTCTTACTGCAAGCCGTGACTGTGGGTATCGCACGCCCATGGGTGATGGTGAGAACGACGCGCTATCTGGCTGAACGCACAGCTGTGATTGGCGATATGGATGTGCTCAAATCGACCGATCAATCTTCAGATGTAAAATCGGCTATCTCGGATGAGTTGGCTCAAGCGTTTGATCTCGGTATCGGGATCGGCTGATGCGTATTACCGGAACCGCTTTCCCACCTCGCAGCTCATTACGTTGCGAGGCCGAGCTCGATCTTTCACAAACTCATTTTCTCGCTTTGCATGTCGATGGTGAGATTATTAGCTGTGCGCAGAGCGATGCTCAAATCAGTGCTCCTGTCGGAAAATTACCGATTCGTTTTCAATTACCCAGTGGCTGGGTTTTCGTTTGTGAACGTAATGCGCCGTTGAACCATTGGTTAGGACAACACAATAAACCGGGGTGGGTGGATCGGCTGGAAGGAAAGTGGAGCGCTTGGCTAATCGCCGTGGTGCTTGGCATCGGTTTATGTGTTTGGGCTTATGTGGCATTTCTACCTTGGCTAAGCAAAGAGGTGGCTGAACGAGTTCCGGAATCTGCCGCTGTGGTGCTGGGTGAGAAAATTCTGCAAACGTTAGATCGCGATTTAAAACCGAGTGAACTTTCTCTCGCGCAACAAGATGAGATAAAGCAACGAGTTTTCTCCCATCTTAACCAACTTGAGCCGCTACCTTATCCGATCAAAGTGGAGTTTCGTCACTCAGATATTGGCGCTAACGCGTTCGCTTTGCCCGGTGGAACCTTGGTGTTACTGGATGAGTTGGTGCTACTGGCTAAAACGCCCGAGCAGTTAGACAGCATTATTCTGCATGAGCTGGGGCATGTACATCATCGCCATATGCTTAAACGCTTGGTGCATTCTAGTGTGCTTTCGATTGGTGTGGCGCTGCTGACAGGTGAAAGTTCTGGGGTGGTGGATAATCTGGTTGGGATTGGGGTGTTTACGCTCTCCAACGGCCAATCCCGCGATGCGGAAGAAGAGGCTGATCAATACGCGAAACAAGCGATGCAGGTGATTTACGGTAGCAGTGAACCGCTAGCTGAAATGTTTGAACTGTTTCAGCAGCAAGAAACGATTGAGGTTCCGGCTTGGCTCAGTACCCATCCTGATCTGGAACAGCGGATCGATGCGGCGCGTCAGCCTTAATCTCAGGTAAAAGCATTCAGCATCGTAAACAAAAAGGCAGCGAAATCGCTGCCTTTTTTCTATCGACTTTTTGTATGAAAAGCTTGGCTTACAGCGCCGCGATGGTCGCTTTCTGCTGCTCAAGTTTCACCAGTGCTTCTTGGTAACCCGCGAGCTTTTCACGCTCTTTGGTGATTACGGCTTCTGGTGCTTTCGCCACGAAACCTTCGTTACCCAGCTTGCCTTCGATGCGCGCAATTTCACCTTGCGTCTTAGCAATCTCTTTGGCCAGACGATCCAGCTCAGCGTTTTTATCAATCAGACCTGCCATTGGGATCATCAGCTCAGACTTACCAACCAGTGCGGTTGCACACGCAGGTGTCGCTTCGCCATCCGCCAATACACGAATGCTTTCGAGCTTGGCCAGTGAAACCAGCACTGGCTTGTTCGCTTCGATACGCGCGGCATCTTGCTCATTCGCTGCTTTCAGCATGACTTCCAGAGGCTTACCTGGGTTGATGTCGTACTCAGCGCGCAGGTTACGGATGCTAGTGATAAAGGCTTTCACCCATTCAATATCATCCAAGGCTTCTTGGTTGAAGTTTGCCGCATCGTACTGAGGTAGTGCTTGCAGCATGATGGTGTCGCCTTCCACGCCATCCACCAGTGGCTTAACACTTTGCCAGATGGTTTCGGTGATGTAAGGGATCACTGGATGCGCCAAACGCAGCGTTTTCTCTAGTACGGTGATCAGCGTGCGACGGGTCGCGCGTTGCTGAGCTTCTGTACCTTTCCACAGAACCGGTTTAGTCAGTTCTAAGTACCAGTCACAGAATTGGTTCCAGATGAATTCGTACAGCGTGTTGGCTGCCATATCCAGACGGAAGTTATCAATGTGACCATTGAACTCTTTCGCAGCCAGCTCGAACTGTGATTCGATCCACTTATCGGCCAGTGAGTATTCAAGTTCAGCACCTGCTGCAAAACCGCAATCTTGCTCTTCGGTGTTCATCAGCACGTAACGGCTTGCGTTCCACAGCTTGTTACAGAAGTTGCGGTAACCTTCTAGACGCTTCATATCCCAGTTGATGTCACGACCGGTTGACGCCATGGCCGCGAGGGTGAAACGCAGTGAGTCAGTACCGTAGGCTTCAATGCCGTTTTCAAACGTCTTACGCGTGTTTTTCTCGATCTTTGCCGCCAGTTGTGGCTGCATCATGTTGCCGGTGCGCTTCGCGACCAGAGACTCAAGATCAATACCGTCAATCATATCGATTGGGTCAAGCACGTTACCTTTCGATTTCGACATTTTGTCGCCGTTTTCGTCACGGATCAGACCCGTTACGTACACGGTTTTGAAAGGAACTTGTGCTTTGCCATCTTCATCTTTACAGAAGTGCATGGTCATCATGATCATGCGCGCCACCCAGAAGAAGATAATGTCGAAACCGGTTACCAGAACATCGGTTGGGTGGAATACGTTTAGCTCTGGCGTTTTTTCTGGCCAGCCCAGTGTTCCGAAAGTCCACAATGCAGAAGAGAACCAAGTATCCAGTACGTCATCATCTTGACGAAGTGCAACATCCGCTGCGATGTTGTTTTCTGCACGCACTTCTTCTTCGTTACGGCCTACAAACACATTGCCTTGCTCGTCATACCAAGCCGGGATGCGGTGACCCCACCACAGTTGGCGAGAGATACACCAGTCTTGAATGTCACGCATCCAAGAGAAGTACATGTTCTCGTACTGTTTTGGTACAAATTGAATATCGCCACTTTCTACCGCTTCAACCGCGGGTTTTGCCAGAATACCGGCGCGAACGTACCATTGGTCAGTCAGCATTGGCTCAATCACCACGCCACCACGGTCGCCGTAAGGAACCGTTAGGTCGTGATCTTTGATTTCTTGCAGTAGACCCAGTTCTTCAAATTCCGCCACGATCGCTTTACGTGCAGCAAAACGTTCCATGCCTTGGTATTTAGCAGGGATCTCTGTGTCGTAAGCATTGCTTGCTTCGCCGTTGGAGTTGAAGACTTCGGCTGCATCACGGATGTTGGCATCAAAGGTCAGAATATTGATCATCGGCAGGTTATGACGCTTGCCGACTTCATAGTCGTTGAAGTCATGCGCAGGGGTGATTTTCACACAGCCCGTGCCTTTCTCCATATCGGCGTGCTCATCGCCCACGATAGGGATGCGACGACCAACGATCGGCAGAATGATCTCTTTACCAATCAGATCTTTATAACGAGGATCTTCTGGGTTAACCGCAACACCAGTATCGCCGAGCATGGTTTCTGGACGTGTTGTCGCAACCACGATGTAATCTTTGCCATCGGCCGTTTTTACGCCATCTGCTAGCGGGTAGCGGAAGTGCCACATGTGACCTTTGGTCTCTTTGTTTTCCACTTCCAGATCGGAGATCGCAGTGTGCAGTTTTGGATCCCAGTTAACTAGGCGCTTACCGCGGTAGATCAAGTCATCTTTGTAGAGACGCACGAACACTTCTTGCACGGCTTTGTAGAAGCCATCATCCATCGTAAAGCGCTCACGATCCCAATCGACAGAGGCGCCAAGACGACGTAGCTGTTTAGTGATGGTGCCGCCAGATTCTGCTTTCCATTCCCAAATCTTGTCGATGAACGCATCACGGCCGTAATCGTGCTTGGTTTTACCTTCTTCTGCAGCGATTTTACGCTCAACCACCATTTGAGTGGCGATACCCGCGTGGTCAGTACCCACTTGCCACAAGGTATTTTTACCCTTCATACGCTGACAACGGATCAGAGTATCCATAATGGTATCTTGGAAGGCGTGACCCATGTGCAGGCTGCCTGTGACGTTCGGTGGCGGGATCATGATGCTGTACGCGTCTTTTGATGTGTCACCGTGAGGCTTAAAGTAGCCTTGCTCTTCCCAAGTCTTATACAGATCTTGTTCGATTGATGTTGGGTTGTATGTCTTTTCCATAGTGCTCTTTGATGGATGCTGTGATGGTTAATTCAGTCTATCGCTATAAGTGAGTTCTCTTGGATAAGAGAGCTTAACTATAAGGATGGACGGTTATGGGTACTGAATCTCAACAGTTTGCAGCTGATAACCCGCTTGTCGATAGAGTTTATACCGCTCGCGTGCTAGCTGCTTGGCATTTTCTGCGCAGGGCACGAAGTCTACCACTTCGGCAAAGGTACGCGCAAAGGTTGTCTGATTATCCGCCAAATTTATTGCCAGTTGACGATTCCAAGAGGGGGAAACGCCCACATAGCCGATTTCAATCGCGGTACCAGATTTGGGGCCTTCACCGACCAGATTGTGCGCTAAAAACTGTTCGGGTTCGATTTGCCAAAATCGCTCAGCGAGCTGCTCGGCGTGTTGTTTATCTTGGCATTGTAGATAAATGCGTGCGCCCTGCGCGGCAAAGTGACGCGTCAAATACAGCACGTACTGCGCGAAGCCTTCTGGTGTTGCTTGAGCAGAATCTGGAGAAATCAGGTAAAAAGTTGCGGTAGGCATCTTGGTCTCTTGCAAACAATCGCCACGCCTGTGGCGGTAGTTTAGGTCTAGTAATGAAAAAGGGCCCGAAGGCCCTTTTGCGATTACTCTTCAGCGTCTAGGCCACCGCTGCGATTAAGCAGGAATTGGACTAGTAGCGAGACAGGACGACCGGTTGAGCCTTTCGCGGCACCCGATTTCCACGCAGTACCCGCGATGTCTAAGTGTGCCCAGTTGTATTTCTTAGCAAATTTAGACAGGAAACAAGCTGCAGTAATGGCGCCACCTGGGCGGCCACCGATGTTTGCCATATCAGCAAATGGGCTCTTGAGCTGCTCATGGTATTCATCAGCGATTGGCAGACGCCATGCGCGATCGCTCGACTGCTCAGAGGCATTCACCAACTCATGTGCTAGTGGGTTGTGGTTAGACATCACCGCACTAATGTGGTGGCCTAAAGCAATCACACAAGCACCGGTTAGTGTTGCTACATCCACCACACATTCAGGCTCAAAACGCTCAACGTAAGTCAGTACGTCACACAGTACCAAACGACCTTCTGCATCGGTGTTTAACACTTCCACCGTTTGACCTGACATCGTAGTCAGAATATCACCCGGACGGTAAGCATTGCTGCCAGGCATGTTTTCACAGCCAGCCAATACGCCAATCACATTGAGTGGTAGGCCGAGTTTGGCAATGGCTTTCATAGTGCCGAATACCGATGCTGCGCCACACATGTCGTACTTCATCTCATCCATACCTTCACCTGGTTTGAGTGAGATACCGCCTGAGTCAAAAGTCAGACCTTTACCCACCAGTACGATTGGCTTGGCTTCAGGATCTGGATTGCCTTTGTATTCGATAACCGACATCATCGATTCATTGCGTGAGCCACGGCCTACCGCGAGGTAAGAAGCCATGCCGAGCTTATCCATCTCTTCTTCACCAATGATTTTAGTGGTGATGCTCTCGTAATCGTCAGCCAGACGACGAGCTTGAGACGCGAGGTAAGCTGGGTTAGCAATGTTTGGTGGCATATTGCCAAGGTCTTTACAGGCTTTCACGCCGGAAGAGATGGCTAAGCCATGGGAAATTGCACGCTCACCAAGATTCAATTCACGGCGAGTGGGAACGTTGAACACCAGTTTACGCAGTGGACGGCGAGTTTCTGGTTTCACACTTTTGAATTGGTCAAAGGTGTACAGGCCATCTTTGGTGGCTTCAACCGCTTGGCGCACTTTCCAATAGGTATCGCGACCTTTGACGTGCAACTCGGTCAAGAAGCAGACCGCTTCCATCGAGCCAGTTTCATTTAAGGTATTGATGGTTTTCTGAATGATCTCTTTGTACTGACGTTCACCCAGTTCGCGTTCTTTACCGCAACCGACGAGCAGTACTCGCTCAGACAACACACCGGGTACTTGATGCAGCAGTAGCATCTGCCCCGGTTTACCCTCTAGATCACCGCGACGTAGCAGTGAACTAATATAGCCGTCGCTGATTTTATCAAGCTGTTCTGCGACTGGAGAAAGGCGACGTGGTTCAAACACCCCAACAACGATACATGCGCTGCGCTGTTTCTCAGGGCTGCCACTCTTAACACTGAACTCCATGCGTACTCCTACATCCTGAAGACAAATAGAACTAAATGGTAGATAATGCGCTCTTACTTGCTGGATCCCATGAAGGATCGACCTTTTGCGTGCGCAACCTAACCGTTAGCGAAATTATTCAAAAAATAAAAGGTTCATCGGGAAATTATAGTGATTCAATCAAAAAAACAAGTTTTGCATAGGTAATTTCAGCGTGATTATTGTTAGATATTTGATCCGAGAAACAATAAAAAGCCAGTTTGCGATCTTTTTCGTGCTGTTTTTAGTGTTTCTCAGCCAGAAGTTTATTCGTGTTTTGGCGGATGCCTCTGACGGTGAAATTCCTACCAGCATGATCTTATCCATCGTTGGATTGAATATGCCGGCGATGGGGCTATTAATGTTGCCGCTTAGCCTGTACATCGGAATTTTGCTCACTTTCGGCCGTTTGTACGCGGAGAGTGAGATAACCGTGATGAACGCGACAGGTATTGGTAATAAATTCTTAATCCGAGCTGCGCTTTACCTTGCTTTGATTACTGCCTCCGTCGCAGCCTTTAACGCGTTGTGGCTTGCGCCTTGGAGCCAAGACAAAGAAGCACAATTGATGGAGCAGTTTGCGGCAGAAAACAGTGTCGATCTGTTGCAAAAAGGCCACTTTCAACGCTCACCTGATGGATCGTCGGTGGTTTTTATCGACAACATTGAAAACCGCAAACTGCATAATGTGTTTGTGGCACAGTTAGCGCCGCGAGATTCTGTACTGCCGAGCGTGATGTTTTCCAACTCCGGAGCCGTAAAAGAGCTCAGTGATGGTCGCCAGATCATTACCCTTTACGATGGCACTCGCTACGAAGGCGTACCGACTCGGGTCGACTACATGATCACCAACTTCGATTCTTACGATGGTTTGATTGGTCAACGCGAAGTGAAATCTACTGGGCGTGATTGGGAAGCGTTACCCACATTAAGTTTGCTGAAGAATGCAGATCGCCAAGCTCAAGCTGAATTGCAATGGCGACTCTCCTTAGTGGTTTGTATTCCTTTGCTTACGATGTTGGTCGTGCCTCTATCGGCTGTAAATCCTCGTCAGGGGCGCTTTGCCAAAATGGGGCCAGCCATTTTGATCTATTTGACTTATTTCCTTACGCTCAGTGCAACCAAATCCGCGATTGAAGATGGCTCGTTACCCGTGATCATTGGTTTATGGCCAGTGAATGCGGCACTGCTGTTTGCGGCGCTGATCGTCAATACCATGGATAGCATTCCTGTGCGCCGTTTTAAAGATCGATGGAAACAGAGAAAGGTAGCTTAAGTCGTGTTTAAAATTCTTGATTGGTATATTGGCCGCACTATTGTTGCCACCACAGCACTCGTATTAGTTACCTTTGTTGGTTTATCCGGCATCATCAAATACGTTGAGCAGCTGCGCAAAGTCGGTGAGGGAAGTTATGACTTGCTACAAGCCTTGTTATTTGTAGTGCTGAGTATTCCACGTGATGTAGAAATGTTTTTCCCGATGGCGGCATTGTTAGGAGCATTGATAGGTTTAGGTGCCTTGGCTTCCAGCTCTGAATTGGTGGTGATGCAGGCCGCTGGTTTTTCTAAGCTTGATATCGGTCTTTCTGTCCTCAAAACCGCTATTCCGCTGATGATTATTATCACTTTGCTCGGAGAGTGGGGCGCACCACAAGCTCAAAAATTGGCGCGTGATATGCGAGCGTTTGCGACCTCTGGTGGGGCAATTATGTCTGTGCGTACTGGTGTGTGGGCGCGTGATGCGAACGATTTTATCTTCATTGCTAAAGTGGATAATGAACAGCTTATTGGCATGAATTTATGGCGATTTGATGAAAATAAGAAACTCAGTACGGTGATTTTCGCGGAGGAAGTGGATTACATCGGTAACAATGAGTGGTTAATGAAAGATGTTCATTTAACCCGCATGGTGAACGATATCGAGATCAGCAAAGAAGCGTTGCCGGAGTATCGTTGGCATACCTCATTAGCCCCCGACAAGCTGGCTGTGGTCACCGTCAAGCCGGAAGAGCTATCGCTTAGTGGCTTGAGTGATTATGTTCATTACTTAAAAGCCTCAGAACAAGATGCCTCACGCTATGAGTTAGCCCTGTGGCGTAAAGTGACTCAGCCCATTTCCATCGCCGTTATGATGCTTATGGCGTTGTCGTTTATCTTTGGTCCATTGCGGAGTGTGACGATGGGGGCGCGGATTTTATCTGGCGTGATAGCCGGTTTCACTTTCTATATTTCCAGTGAGTTTTTTGGGCCATTGAGCTTGGTTTATGGATTACCGCCATTGTTTGGTGCGATTGCGCCAAGTTTAGTGTTCTTAACGATAGCGCTAGGTTTGTTAGGTAGAAAGCTGTAATACACTGGTTGATGAAGCATATAAAGAAAGGAAGGCATTGCCTTCCTTTCTTTATATGGGGCAGTGGGTTAGTCTGCGGCTAATTAGCTTTGGGCATCACCACGACTTTAGTTTTCGCCCAGATGTCATGAAAGCCCCGTTTCTTAGGGTCAAAGAAGACGGTTAAATTGGCGAGCCCAAAACCGGAAGTTGCCAATCGAATCAGGGCTTGTGTTGTCGAAATATGGCGTCCATCTTCAGTACAAATATACAGTTTCCATGCGCGCATTCCCAAGGTTTGTCCGCCTCGAGTCCAGAAGTAAACGAAAAAATAAACCCATACCAAAGCGAGATATGCCGTATAGATCGGGCTCCAAATAGGATGAGCACTGAGAAGATCGCTGGCATCTTGATAGGGCGCATAGCTAAGCAGCCCCGCAGCCACCAAGGCTTCTAGTATCGCGACCACAATACCGCCCGCCATCATCAATATTGCTATTACGATCAGGGCATCATAGGTCCAGGCTCCTAAGCGCCGAAAAAAGCCAGCGGGTGGAAGTGTTGCATAGTTCATCATCGTCATTCTTGGTCATTTTCAAAGGTGGCAAGCATAGCCAGTGGTAAATCCGAAAGAAAGAGAGCTAACGCACAGCTTCGCGCTTTGTGGTGAAATAATCGGCAAACGATTTTATTTTCAATCTTTTGCTATTGCGTGCTTCGACTTCTTACGTATAATGCGTTCCATCAAAGGGCAACAGCCTAGATGCCGATGTGGTGAAATTGGTAGACACGACGGATTCAAAATCCGTTTCCTTCGGGAGTGACGGTTCAAGTCCGTCCATCGGTACCATAATTTATATGACAAAGCCTCGACGAAAGTCGGGGCTTTGTTGTTTCTGAACTAAAAATTTAGCTCAGTTTCTTTCCTTATTTGATTATTGTCCTCATCAAAATCCAGACACACTGAATATTGATATGTAGGTGAACATTTCCATCCTTTGCAAATCTTGGTGAAGATACAGCCCTTTTCATACCAATGAAGATTACGTTGAAGGCTTGCTCTCTGCAGCCTTAGCAAGAGCGTGATTTTCGTGATCCTTCAGTTTCTACGAAGATAAGGCTGATGAAGTTATGATTAACTTCTTCTATGATACTGAGGTTATTCACTGAGATGTAATGAAGATTGTGGCAAGTATTAAAATCACGGTAGATAGATTGCAACCAGGGCTTTATGTTCGATTACCAGTAAAATGGAACGAACACCCATTCTTATTCAATAGTTTCAAAATTAAATCGCAAGATCAGATCCAATTGATCAAGCACCTTGGCATTCAGCATGTGTTTCTAAACCCAAGTTTGAGTGATGCACAACCTTTACCCCCGAATCTTGAAGAGAATGCTCCTGAAGCCGTTCAGCCATCTGTTGATGGCGAGGCTGAAAAACTCTGGCAAGAAAAACAAAATCGGATTGAGAAGCTCAATGCGTATCGACGCCGTGTTCAAACCTGTGAGAAAGAATTTGAGCGTTCTCTAGCGCGTATGCGTGCGGTGGTAAATAAAATCCGTAATCGTCCTTTGGATGCTGTCGGTGAGGCAACGCAATTGGTTGATGATATCGTCGATCAATTGTTGAGTGATGATAATGTCACCTTGCATTTAATGAACAGCAAAAGCGAATTTGAAGATATCTATTTTCATTCTCTCAATGTCTCAGTCATTGCTATGATGATAGGTAAAGCGCGAGGTTTTCCTGCGGAGAAAATTAAAGAGCTTGCCTTTTCAGCTTTATTTCATGATATCGGTAAGGTTCGGGTTCCTACGGCGATTGTGCGAAAGAAAACGCCTTTAACCGATCCAGAAGAAAACTACTTACGTTTACATACCAAATATGGCATAGAGCTAGCGAACAATATTGACGCTTTTCCAGAGAGCGCAAAGCGTGTGATTGAGCAACACCACGAACTACGAGATGGTTCTGGTTATCCTCTTGGAATGAAAGGGGATGATATTGATGAATTAGCTCAGATTGTTGCGGTCGCGAATGCGTTCGACAATCTTTGTCATCCGAATATCCCTTCAGAGCAGAAGATCCCTTATCTCGCGCTCTCTTATTTATTTAAGAACTGTAAACATCTTTACCATGCTGAGAACCTTGGCATTTTAGTGAAGTTTATGGGCGTGTTCCCTCCTGGGACGGTGGTGCAGCTTTCCAATGATATGGTGGGATTAGTGATCTCAGTGAATGCGGGTAATCTTTTATATCCGAATGTCTTGATCTACGATCCATCAGTACCGCGTTCTCAAGCGCCGATTATTGACCTTGCGGACCGCGATCTGAAAATCGTTAATGCTATTTTGCCAAACAAATTGCCGGATAAGGTTCGTGATTATCTCAATCCACGTTCACGAATTTCTTACTTCTTTGATAATGAAGAATAATAAGAAGGCATCATGAGATGCCTTCTTGCTTTAGTTAGGCCTGCAATTGGAATTGATTGAGTGTGCGCTGCAGATTTTGAGTGATTTCTGATAATTCTTGACTGATATGTTCTGTCATATGAATCTCTTCCGTATTATGTGACATCGCATGCATCAGTTCGGATTGCGTCTCCTGAAGCAGCTCTAGCTTTTTACCTTGCTCACTGATCACTTCAATGATGTTTTGAGAGTATTGAACGTTGCTATCAATAGCTTGCAGGATTAAGTGGAAAATATCGCTTACCTGTTGGGCTTTCTCATGGCTTATATCGGTTGTCTGGATAATACTCTCCATCGCTTGACTATTGCTTGCTACCAAGGTGTTAAGGTTATTCACGATCTGATTAATATTGCTTGTTGCCTCACCGACGCGTTGAGCCAGTTTTCTTACTTCATCTGCAACCACGGCAAAGCCTCGACCAGACTCACCAGCCCGTGCTGCTTCAATTGCAGCATTAAGTGCTAAAAGGTTCGTTTGTTCAGTGATTTCGTTAATAGATGTGGTAAAGGTTTGAATTTGCCGGCTTGCATCACCGAGTGCTTTTACTTCTGCTTCTGCCCCTTTAACTAATTCTGCGGCATGGCCCATCTCATGAATATTGTCTTGGATCGTCTTGATCGCTGAAGATGCTTTACTTTTAACTTCTTTAGTACTGCAGTTAACCGTTTGAGCAAGGCTAAATACTTGCTGGGAAGCATGGCTAAGGTTGATGGTGGCTTGTTGAACATCTTGTGAGCTTTGCTGTTGCTCTACGGCGACTTCACCGATGTGATGAGAAATATTAGCCATTTTGGTCGAGCTCTCAGATATGGCTCCAGAGGCCATAGAAATCCCTTGCATGGAATTCGCTAGGCTTTTGGCCATATATTGCATACTCCCCAACACACTATGAGGATCGCGCGAGAGGTTTTTAATCGAAACACTGAAATTTCCCTGCGCAATCTGTTGAGTTACCCAAAGTGCGTAACTGGGTTCCCCGCCTAACAAGCTGATCAACTGCCGATAAATGAAATACCCAGCGGAGACAAAAATAAGAAGAGTTAAAAAGCCACTGAAGATAAAAGCCATGAACAGCTTATCTTGCCATTCTGATTTCAGTGTCGAAACGGACAAAAGTTTAGGCTCTAGTGTTTCGGCAAGAGACTGCATTGTATCGCCTAGTACATCAGCACGAGCGTCAAATCCAGAACCGGCTTGCTGCATTACCTGATTTCCCGCTTCCTGCCCATTAGCGATATAGGCTTTCGCCATCAAAATACCGACATCATATAACTGCATAACGCCAGACTTCGCGTCATTAACTTGGTTATTTAAGTCTGGAACTAACAGTGCCAAAGAGTCTAAAGCATTAAGCGCAGCCGTTTTGTGTTCTTCTGCTAAAGCCTGATCTTCTTCTAATTCCCCCGACAGCTGAAGCATCGGTTAAATACTGCTGAATCTGAACAACATGGTAACGAACATCTTTAAATATTGTGCGTGCTTTATAGAGAGAGTCTTGTGTTGATTCCAGCTCAGACAACATACGACTATTGTAGGACAAGACCGTATTGCTCAATAAAAGTAGGACAACCACAATAAGCCCTGTCGAAAACATGAGCTTTCTGATCGTAATTCTAGAGTTTTTCGTAGCCATAACGTTGTTCGCCTAAAGTGGAAATGAGCACTTTCATATCTTGAAGTGCCTTTTTAGTAACACTGGTCGATCAAAAAAAACATCGAGGCGATTATTTGTTGTTCGAATGGCGTTTTTTATAAGGAAATTTTAAAAAATCACTTGCGTCGAAAACGAGTATCCCTATAATGCGCCCTCACTGACACGGCAGACGCCGCAAGGCTTCAGAGCCAGTCAGTAAGGCTAAAACGCTTCGATGAAGAAAGTTGAAAAAAGAGTTTGACTCTGACAATTATCTCGCTAGAATGCACAGCCTCTTCGGTAAGAAAGCCGAAGCAAAACGCTCTTTAACAATATAAACCAATCAATCTGTGTGGGCACTCGTTGATGATAATCAAAAAAGATTTATCAATGAACTGAGTGACCATTTGAATGAGCAATCATTCAGCACAGTCAATTCAACATTACTTCGCTTTTTATTAAGCAAAGAATGTAATCAGTATTCATTGAGCCGAAGCGAAAGCTTCACAAAACTTTTAATTGAAGAGTTTGATCATGGCTCAGATTGAACGCTGGCGGCAGGCCTAACACATGCAAGTCGAGCGGCAGCACAGAGGAACTTGTTCCTTGGGTGGCGAGCGGCGGACGGGTGAGTAATGCCTGGGAAATTGCCCGGTAGAGGGGGATAACCATTGGAAACGATGGCTAATACCGCATAACCTCGTAAGAGCAAAGCAGGGGACCTTCGGGCCTTGCGCTACCGGATATGCCCAGGTGGGATTAGCTAGTTGGTGAGGTAAGGGCTCACCAAGGCGACGATCCCTAGCTGGTCTGAGAGGATGATCAGCCACACTGGAACTGAGACACGGTCCAGACTCCTACGGGAGGCAGCAGTGGGGAATATTGCACAATGGGCGCAAGCCTGATGCAGCCATGCCGCGTGTATGAAGAAGGCCTTCGGGTTGTAAAGTACTTTCAGTAGGGAGGAAGGTGGTTAAGCTAATATCTTAATCATTTGACGTTACCTACAGAAGAAGCACCGGCTAACTCCGTGCCAGCAGCCGCGGTAATACGGAGGGTGCAAGCGTTAATCGGAATTACTGGGCGTAAAGCGCATGCAGGTGGTTTGTTAAGTCAGATGTGAAAGCCCTGGGCTCAACCTAGGAATCGCATTTGAAACTGACAAGCTAGAGTACTGTAGAGGGGGGTAGAATTTCAGGTGTAGCGGTGAAATGCGTAGAGATCTGAAGGAATACCGGTGGCGAAGGCGGCCCCCTGGACAGATACTGACACTCAGATGCGAAAGCGTGGGGAGCAAACAGGATTAGATACCCTGGTAGTCCACGCCGTAAACGATGTCTACTTGGAGGTTGTGACCTAGAGTCGTGGCTTTCGGAGCTAACGCGTTAAGTAGACCGCCTGGGGAGTACGGTCGCAAGATTAAAACTCAAATGAATTGACGGGGGCCCGCACAAGCGGTGGAGCATGTGGTTTAATTCGATGCAACGCGAAGAACCTTACCTACTCTTGACATCCTCAGAAGAGACTGGAGACAGTCTTGTGCCTTCGGGAACTGAGAGACAGGTGCTGCATGGCTGTCGTCAGCTCGTGTTGTGAAATGTTGGGTTAAGTCCCGCAACGAGCGCAACCCTTATCCTTGTTTGCCAGCACGTAATGGTGGGAACTCCAGGGAGACTGCCGGTGATAAACCGGAGGAAGGTGGGGACGACGTCAAGTCATCATGGCCCTTACGAGTAGGGCTACACACGTGCTACAATGGCGTATACAGAGGGCAGCGATACCGCGAGGTGGAGCGAATCTCACAAAGTACGTCGTAGTCCGGATTGGAGTCTGCAACTCGACTCCATGAAGTCGGAATCGCTAGTAATCGCAAATCAGAATGTTGCGGTGAATACGTTCCCGGGCCTTGTACACACCGCCCGTCACACCATGGGAGTGGGCTGCAAAAGAAGCAGGTAGTTTAACCTTCGGGAGGACGCTTGCCACTTTGTGGTTCATGACTGGGGTGAAGTCGTAACAAGGTAGCGCTAGGGGAACCTGGCGCTGGATCACCTCCTTACACGATGGTTATCGTGATGAGTGTCCACACAGATTGATTCGGTTTAGATTAGAGAAGAGTATCTTAGTGTCCCGTTCGTCTAGAGGCCTAGGACACCGCCCTTTCACGGCGGTAACAGGGGTTCGACTCCCCTACGGGATACCATCTTTAAGCGTTTTCGCTGAGAATGTTTAAAAATGGTTTTCATCAGAAAATCTTGCTCTTTAACAATTTGGAAAGCTGACAAAACAACAAATTATTGTTGTTTGTAAAGTTCTCAATGTTTATCGAAAGATAAACACCAACAACACATTCAAGTGTGCTTGGTATCGAATAAGACTTCGGTCTTGTTCAAATTTGAGTCCGGCAAAATCTGTCTCGCACTCATGTAAATTAAACGCGAGACAACTTAGGTTGTTTAAACAACAACCCGAAACTCCTTCGGGTTGTATGGTTAAGTGACTAAGCGTACACGGTGGATGCCTGGGCAGTCAGAGGCGATGAAGGACGTACTAACTTGCGATAAGCGCAGATAAGGCAGTAAGAGCCGTTTGAGTCTGCGATTTCCGAATGGGGAAACCCAACTGCATAAGCAGTTACTGTTAACTGAATACATAGGTTAACAGAGCAAACCGGGGGAACTGAAACATCTAAGTACCCCGAGGAGAAGAAATCAACCGAGATTCCGGTAGTAGCGGCGAGCGAACCTGGATTAGCCCTTAAGCACTCGGTGAAGTAGGTGAACAAGCTGGAAAGCTTGGCGATACAGGGTGATAGCCCCGTAACCGACGCTTCATCGAGCGTGAAATCGAGTAGGGCGGGACACGTGATATCCTGTCTGAATATGGGGGGACCATCCTCCAAGGCTAAATACTCCTGACTGACCGATAGTGAACCAGTACCGTGAGGGAAAGGCGAAAAGAACCCCTGTGAGGGGAGTGAAATAGAACCTGAAACCGTGTACGTACAAGCAGTAGGAGCACCTTCGTGGTGTGACTGCGTACCTTTTGTATAATGGGTCAGCGACTTATATTCAGTGGCAAGGTTAACCGTATAGGGGAGCCGTAGCGAAAGCGAGTCTTAACTGGGCGTTCAGTCTCTGGATATAGACCCGAAACCGGGTGATCTAGCCATGGGCAGGTTGAAGGTTGAGTAACATCAACTGGAGGACCGAACCGACTAATGTTGAAAAATTAGCGGATGACTTGTGGCTAGGGGTGAAAGGCCAATCAAACTCGGAGATAGCTGGTTCTCCCCGAAAGCTATTTAGGTAGCGCCTCGGACGAATACTACTGGGGGTAGAGCACTGTTAAGGCTAGGGGGTCATCCCGACTTACCAACCCTTTGCAAACTCCGAATACCAGTAAGTACTATCCGGGAGACACACGGCGGGTGCTAACGTCCGTCGTGGAGAGGGAAACAACCCAGACCGCCAGCTAAGGTCCCAAAGTATTGCTAAGTGGGAAACGATGTGGGAAGGCTCAGACAGCTAGGATGTTGGCTTAGAAGCAGCCATCATTTAAAGAAAGCGTAATAGCTCACTAGTCGAGTCGGCCTGCGCGGAAGATGTAACGGGGCTAAGCAATACACCGAAGCTGCGGCAATGTCTTTTAGACATTGGGTAGGGGAGCGTTCTGTAAGCCGTTGAAGGTGAATCGTAAGGTTTGCTGGAGGTATCAGAAGTGCGAATGCTGACATGAGTAACGACAAAGGGGGTGAAAAACCTCCTCGCCGGAAGACCAAGGGTTCCTGTCCAACGTTAATCGGGGCAGGGTGAGTCGACCCCTAAGGTGAGGCCGAAAGGCGTAATCGATGGGAAACGGGTTAATATTCCCGTACTTCTGACTATTGCGATGGGGGGACGGAGAAGGCTAGGTGGGCCAGGCGACGGTTGTCCTGGTTCAAGTGCGTAGGCTTGAGAGTTAGGTAAATCCGGCTCTTTCTAAGGCTGAGACACGACGTCGAGCTACTACGGTAGTGAAGTCATTGATGCCATGCTTCCAGGAAAAGCCTCTAAGCTTCAGATAGTCAGGAATCGTACCCCAAACCGACACAGGTGGTCGGGTAGAGAATACCAAGGCGCTTGAGAGAACTCGGGTGAAGGAACTAGGCAAAATGGTACCGTAACTTCGGGAGAAGGTACGCTCTTGACGGTGAAGTCCCTCGCGGATGGAGCTGATGAGAGTCGCAGATACCAGGTGGCTGCAACTGTTTATTAAAAACACAGCACTGTGCAAAATCGTAAGATGACGTATACGGTGTGACGCCTGCCCGGTGCCGGAAGGTTAATTGATGGGGTTAGCGTAAGCGAAGCTCTTGATCGAAGCCCCGGTAAACGGCGGCCGTAACTATAACGGTCCTAAGGTAGCGAAATTCCTTGTCGGGTAAGTTCCGACCTGCACGAATGGCGTAATGATGGCCACGCTGTCTCCACCCGAGACTCAGTGAAATTGAAATCGCTGTGAAGATGCAGTGTACCCGCGGCTAGACGGAAAGACCCCGTGAACCTTTACTACAGCTTGGCACTGAACATTGAACCTACATGTGTAGGATAGGTGGGAGGCTTTGAAGACATGACGCTAGTTGTGTTGGAGCCGTCCTTGAAATACCACCCTTGTATGTTTGATGTTCTAACTTAGCCCCGTTATCCGGGGTGAGGACAGTGCCTGGTGGGTAGTTTGACTGGGGCGGTCTCCTCCCAAAGAGTAACGGAGGAGCACGAAGGTGGGCTAATCACGGTTGGACATCGTGAGGTTAGTGCAATGGCATAAGCCCGCTTAACTGCGAGAATGACGGTTCGAGCAGGTGCGAAAGCAGGTCATAGTGATCCGGTGGTTCTGTATGGAAGGGCCATCGCTCAACGGATAAAAGGTACTCCGGGGATAACAGGCTGATACCGCCCAAGAGTTCATATCGACGGCGGTGTTTGGCACCTCGATGTCGGCTCATCACATCCTGGGGCTGAAGTCGGTCCCAAGGGTATGGCTGTTCGCCATTTAAAGTGGTACGCGAGCTGGGTTTAGAACGTCGTGAGACAGTTCGGTCCCTATCTGCCGTGGGCGTTGGAAGATTGAAGGGGGCTGCTCCTAGTACGAGAGGACCGGAGTGGACGAACCTCTGGTGTTCGGGTTGTGTCGCCAGACGCATTGCCCGGTAGCTAAGTTCGGAATCGATAACCGCTGAAAGCATCTAAGCGGGAAGCGAGCCCTGAGATGAGTCTTCCCTGACAGTTTAACTGTCCTAAAGGGTTGTTCTAGACTAGAACGTTGATAGGCAGGGTGTGTAAGCGTTGTGAGGCGTTGAGCTAACCTGTACTAATTGCCCGTGAGGCTTAACCATACAACACCCAAGGGGTTTTGTAGTGGACTCAAAGTTAAGCGCATAAGAATGTGTTGAGAGAATGAAGACAGCTTTCCAGAATTGTTGGTTATCACTTTTTAAGAAAAAGTGAAATCAAAAACAGAATTTGCTTGGCGACCATAGCGTTTTGGACCCACCTGACTCCATCCCGAACTCAGAAGTGAAACGAAACAGCGTCGATGGTAGTGTGGGGTCTCCCCATGTGAGAGTAGAACATCGCCAGGCTTTAATTTACAAAACACGTTACTTATAACGTGTTTTAAATTTTTGTGTGCTGATATGGCTCAGTCGGTAGAGCGCATCCTTGGTAAGGATGAGGTCCCCAGTTCGATTCTGGGTATCAGCACCATTTATTTCGATGCTTAGCTCAAAGCTGAGATCACAAAATTTGTTTGGCGACCATAGCACTTTGGACCCACCTGATTCCATCCCGAACTCAGAAGTGAAACGAAGTAGCGCCGATGGTAGTGTGGGGTTTCCCCATGTGAGAGTAGGACATCGCCAGGCTTGATTTACGAAGCCGCTGTAGAGATACAGCGGCTTTTTGCTATTTCACTTTTCTGTATTATTTCTTTTCTTTCGCATCGTTCAGTTTCCAATCATATTGATAGTCGATTTTGCCCGAATAAAGAGATAGCTCAGGACGATACTGCGTAAGGTGAATAAGAAGATCTTCTTTATTACCAAAATCAACGGCAAACCAGTCATAAATAGAGGAGAGGATTAAGGTGTCATTGTTCAATGTTGCTCCCTTACTGCTGTTGATAAAGGTATGTGCTGCATTACTAAGTAGTTGTTCTGTGTTTTGTGCGGTAAAAGCTTGGGATTGCAGATTTGGGCAGCCTAGGCTGGCACAATTGACTGCATAATGGGTTCGTGGCTCCTTCCAGATAGGGCGTAAAATTCGGTGCTCGATGTCATTGAGGGTTAGGGTTTGTCCTGCCACAGTAAAAACTTTCTCATCCCACGGCCCAAAACTGAATAGGCCCCCTAGTTTGGTTATGGACGCGACTGGGTAGTTATCCAAAATTAATTTCACTGTCAGAGCGTTGTAGAGATTAACCCAATAAGCATATTGCTCTTGGCGGTTAAATTCTCTTGGATCCAATTTTGACAGTTGATCTAAGTAATCATTGAGTAGCGTTTTATCTTCCTTTGTTACTTCTGCATAACGAAAGAGGGCGTTCTCTCCCACTTGGACAAGATTGCGATCGAGGATGCTTTGCCAAGCTTGGTGGGAGATGCTTGCCGCATTACTGTCATTATTTGCTTGCCAATAAGCCCAAAGCTCAGCCTTTGGTGCTGCATAAACAATGTTCGAAAAAATCAGAAGACAGAAAGCGAAGAGTGTTTTCATATCAGAGTAACCTTATCGTGAGATTGTGATTAGCTAGACCCGATGGCAATGCATTTTCTTTCGCGATAAAAAAGCTGCCATTAAGGCAGCTTAGTCATGCTTATTTTAAGAAGCTCGGTATTTTGGTTTCATACTCCGCTATTTTTGCTTCGTGCTGTAAAGTCAGGCCTATATTGTCTAAGCCATTGAGTAAACAGTGACGACGGAAATCGTCAATCTCGAAATGGTAGGTTTTACCATTCGCGGTTACGCTCAGCGCTTCTAAATCGACGGTAATCGTTGCACCTTCCGTATCATGAACATAGCTAAAGAGCTCATCCACTTCTTGCTCGGTTAAACGAACGGGCACCATCTGGTTGTTGATCGAGTTACCATAGAAAATATCGGCAAAGCTTGGGGCAATCATAACTTTGATGCCGTAATCCGCTAATGCCCAAGGGGCGTGTTCGCGCGACGAGCCGCAACCAAAGTTCTCTCTTGCGAGCAAGATGCTAGCACCTTGGTATCGAGGTTGGTTCATCACAAATTCTGGGTTGGCTTTTTCACCTGCATCGTCCAAAAATCGCCAGTCGTGGAACAGATGTTTGCCAAAGCCAGTGCGATTCACTTTTTGCAAAAACTGTTTTGGAATGATCGCATCGGTATCGACGTTGGCGGCATCAAGTGGAACGACTAAACCGGTGTGTTGCTGAAATCCTGACATGGGGTTCTCCTTGAATTAAAACTGACGAATATCGACGAAGTGACCTGCAATCGCGGCGGCGGCTGCCATTGCTGGGCTAACTAAATGAGTGCGACCATCACGTCCCTGACGTCCCTCAAAGTTGCGGTTTGAGGTAGACGCGCAGCGTTCTCCTGGCCCTAAGCGGTCATTGTTCATGGCTAAACACATTGAGCAACCCGGCAAGCGCCATTCAAATCCTGCTTCAATAAAGATCTTATCTAAGCCTTCCGCTTCGGCTTGCGCTTTCACTTGTTCGGATCCGGGCACGATCAATGCTTGGACATGAGAGGCGACTTTTTTCCCTTTGGCTACCGCTGCTGCAGCGCGCATATCTTCTATACGCGAGTTGGTGCATGAACCGACGAACACTTTATCGACCTTATAATCGGAGAGCATTTTGCCGGCTTCAAGTCCCATGTAAGCCAGAGCTTTTTCTGCTGAGCTGCGTTCAACAGGATCGGCAAACTGGCTAGGTGATGGGATTGGCTCATCAACGGCAATCACTTGGCCTGGGTTGGTACCCCAAGTCACTTGCGGTTTGATTTCACTGGCTTCAAGCGTCACGACGGCATCGAACTGTGCATCATCATCGGTTTTTAAGGTTTGCCAATAGTCGACTGCGGCATCCCAATCACTGCCTTGTGGGGCAAACTTGCGGCCTTTGATGTAGTTGAACGTAGTTGCATCAGGGGCAATCAAGCCTGCTTTCGCACCAAGTTCAATCGCCATGTTACACACGGTCATGCGACCTTCCATGGAGAGATCGCGAATCGCTTCTCCACAAAATTCCACGACATAGCCTGTACCGCCAGCGGCAGTTGTTTTACCAATGATCGCCAGTACGATGTCTTTAGCGGTGATGCCGGGAGCCACTTTACCACGCACTTCGATTTTCATCGTCTTAGCGCGGCCTTGCTTTAGGGTTTGGGTAGCCAGTACGTGTTCTACTTCTGAGGTGCCTATCCCAAAGGCAAGCGAGCCGAATGCACCGTGAGTTGCGGTGTGTGAATCGCCACATACAATCGTCATACCGGGTAGAGTAATACCAAGCTCAGGTCCCATCACATGCACAATGCCTTGGTACTTGTGGTTAATGTCGTACAGCGTGACGCCAAACTCTTCGCAGTTTTTGGAAAGCGTTTGCATCTGGATGCGCGCCATTTCACCTGAGGCATTGATGTCTTTAGTAGTGGTGGAGACGTTGTGATCCATGGTCGCGAAGGTTTTGCTAACTTGGCGTACCGGGCGACCTTTTTCACGCAAGCCATCAAAGGCTTGTGGAGAGGTCACTTCATGGACTAGATGACGGTCGATGTACAAAATCGGCGTTTCACCCGGTGCGGCAACCACCACATGGGCATCGTAAATTTTTTCGTAAAGCGTTTTGGCTTTTGACATTGCTTCTTCCTTGAGCTCAGTGAGCTAAAGAGGAGTGGGGTAACCCCACTCTCAAACTTATGAATTCAAAATATAGCTTGCGATTTTATCGCCCATTGCGGAGGTCGATAGAGCTGGTTTACTGCCTGCGAGATCCGCCGTCAGTTCACCTGCTGCTAAGGCTTGGCTAACCGCGTTTTCAATATCACGCGCTGCCGCTTCTTCACCTAAGCTGTAACGCAGCATGAGTGCCGCAGATAAGATCTGCGCGACAGGGTTGGCGATGTTTTTGCCTGCGATATCTGGCGCGCTGCCGCCCGCTGGTTCGTACAAGCCAAACTTGCTCTCATTCATACTGGCCGAGGGGAGCATGCCCATGGAGCCTGTGATCATCGCGCATTCATCAGAAAGGATGTCGCCAAAAATGTTCGAGCAGAGCATCACATCGAACTGGGAAGGATCTTTAATCAGCTGCATGGTGGCATTGTCGATGTACATGTGTGAAAGCGCGACATCGGGATACTCTTGGGCAATCTCACTAACCACTTCGCGCCACAGTATTGAGCTTTGCAGCACGTTAGCTTTGTCGATTGAGCAGACTTTTTTGCGGCGCAAGCGAGCGGACTCAAAAGCGATTCGCGCGATACGTTCAATTTCAAAACGATGGTAAACCTCGGTATCGAAGGCTTTTTCATTCGCGCCTTCACCTTCACGTCCTTTTGGTTGACCAAAGTAGATACCACCTGTCAGTTCACGTACCACCACAATATTGAAACCGCGAGCAGAAATGTCAGCACGCAATGGCGAAAAAGCTTCTAGGCCTTGGTGAATCTGCGCAGGACGTAAATTACAAAACAGTTGGAAATGTTTGCGCAGAGGCAGCAAAGCACCACGCTCAGGTTGCTCATTGGGCGGCAGATGTTCCCATTTTGGGCCACCGACGGAACCAAACAGTACCGCGTCAGCGTCTTCACAGGCATGCAGAGTGCTTTCTGGCAGTGGACAACCATGGTTATCAATCGCGATACCCCCTACATCGTGTTCTTCACGACTGAAGTGAATGCCGTGCTTTTGTTCAATAGCATCCAATACTTTGTGGGCTTGCGCCATCACTTCCGGGCCGATACCGTCACCGGGCAATACGGCAATTTTGTAATGTTTGTCTGTCATGCGAGTCCTTTATGATCGATTTTTAAGTTGTGTTTGTGTCGCGGTCTATCCCTTAGTAATTAAAGTGGCAGCCGTGTTGGCTGCAACGTCAAAGCACTGAGGAAGATTAAACCGTAGCGACGCTTTTTTTCTGTTTAATTTGGGCGATTTGATCCGCGCGATGAATGCTATTGATAACATGCAACAAGGCTTGACCGGAAGCTTCGACGATATCGGTTGAGACACCCGTACCGTGATATTTACGTCCTTTATAATTCGCGATGATGTCCGCTTGACCAAGACCATCCTCCCCTTCGCCTTTGGCGGTGAGATCGAATTTATCCAACACAATCTCATACCCAGTTAGGCGGTAGATACACTGATATAACGCATCGACAGGGCCATTACCAACGGCGGCTTCGCATTTTTCTTCATCGCCGCACAGGAGTTTGATACTGGTGGTGGCCATTACGCTGCCGGATTGCACGCTCAAGTAGTTGAGTTTGTAGAAGTCATCTTCTTCACGCAAATTGGAGAAATGCATCAAGGCTTCTAAGTCATAATCAAATACCTGACCTTTGCGATCTGCTAGCTTCAAGAAGTCCTCATACAAAGCATCCAAGTTGTATTCATTCTCGTTGTAACCCATCGAATCCATATGGCTTTTCACGGCGGCACGCCCACTACGGCTAGTGAGGTTCAGTGCTTGGTTTTTCAGGCCAATCGATTCGGGAGTCATGATTTCGTAGGTGTTTTTGTTTTTCAACATACCATCTTGGTGAATGCCCGAAGAGTGGCTGAAGGCATTGGCTCCGACAATCGCTTTGTTGCTTTGGATAGGCATATTGCAGAGTTGACTCACTAGCTTACTGGTACGGCTGATCTCTTCGTGTTTAATACCTGTGGTTACCCCCAAAAATTCTTGGCGAGTTTTGATGATCATCGCGATCTCTTCCAGTGCGCAGTTACCCGCGCGCTCACCAATACCATTGATAGTGCCTTCAACTTGACGAGCTCCTGCGTGAACCGCAGCAATTGAGTTGGCGACAGACATACCCAAATCGTCATGGCAGTGCACGGAGATGATCGCCTTATCTATATTAGGCACGCGGTTAAACAGTGTCTGAATGATGCCACCAAATTCGCTTGGGATTGTGTAGCCGACGGTATCTGGAATATTGATGGTGCGTGCACCGGCATTGATCGCGGCTTCAACCATACGACAAAGGTTGTCGATAGGTGTGCGTCCTGCGTCTTCACACGAAAATTCAACATCATCGGTGTATTGGCGCGCATGTTTCACCGCTTTGACTGCCATTTCGACGACATCGTCATAGCTACGGCGCAATTTGTCTTGCACATGGATAGTCGAAGTGGAGATAAAGGTGTGAATACGGAAGGCTTCGGCGACTTTCAAGGCTTCTGCGGCGGCATCGATGTCTTTCGCAACGGCTCGCGAAAGGGCACAGACACGGCTGTTTTTAATGTGTTTAGCAATGGTTTGTACCGATTCAAAGTCACCTGGGGAAGAAACAGGGAAACCCGCTTCGATAATATCAACCCCTAAGCGCTCCAGTGCGTAGGCGATTTGTAGCTTCTCTTTTACCGTCAGGCTGGCAGACAACGCCTGCTCACCATCGCGCAATGTGGTATCGAATATAATCACCTGATCGTTCATGTTTGCTTCCTCGCACTAGAGTTAACGACTAACTTCCTGAATATTGTTGTAAAAATCGGCTATAAAAAAACCCGCATCGGCTGCGGGTTTTTTATCTTGTGTGGTGTTTTTCGTCCACAACCTACCCGCGTGATGGTTCCACGATCAGTAGTAGGCCTAGCAGGAGAGAAAAACGCATTGTCATCATTAACAATCCACCAAATTAAGTTAACAGATTAGTACCGTACTCGACACAATGCGTCAACCCCAAAGTTGGTTTTTTATTCATCTTGCTAAGCATTTGAACAAAATGTTGAGTCTGTCGCCCTGTAGAATCCAAGATGGAAAGTCGGGTCGATTTGAGTAAAAAGGGTGAAGTTACTTATAATTCATCGAGTGATGAATAAGGAGATAACATGCCATTACGTAAAGCAGGACGGCCAACTCAACAGACACAAGCACGTGAACAGCTAATTATTCATGCCAGAGAACTGTTTTCTGTGATGCCTTATGACAAGGTTTCAACACGCTTGATCGCCAGTAAAGCTGGTGTCGATATTGGTTTGATTCGCTATTATTTTGCGAACAAAGCGGGGCTATTTGAGGCGATGTTACGAGAAACTTTAATGCCTATGAAAGCACAATTGGGCTTATTGGTAGCAGAAAGTAGCCATCAAAATTTCACCGATTTAATGCGAACGTATTATCGGGAAATGTTCAATATCCCGCATTTTCCTCGTCTCATTATGCAAGTGATGAGTACCCCAGGGAGTGATATCAAAAAGCAACTGATTGAAAAAGTGGTTTTAGATATTACGCGTCCGATTCAAGAAACGCTGTTTGAAAAGTTAATTGCGCGAGGCGTGATTCGAGAGGGGATGGATCCGCACTTGTGTAAAATTTCCTACCTGAGCTTGATGATTTTTCCTTTTGTTGCACCTCCTGCACTGCTCAAAATCCATGGTGTAGAACTATCGCAGGCATTTCTCGAAAAGTTGGTCGAGCATAATATTCAGTTGATGGAGCAAGGGTTTATCACGATAGCGAGATAAATAATGCCGTTTAGCCATGCTTGGCGAAGGTTTGCCACTGATGTGTCACCATTTCGACAAACAATTTTCACCTGACTGTCATGCGCTCTCGATAAGCTCAAAGCATCACCTTATGAAAAAGGATGCGTGATGCGAGTGATTGAACCTATTGCTAAATTGGATTTGGCTTTTTCACTACTCTGTTTGCAGCACCGATATAATTTACCTGCTGCAAGGCTGAGTAAGTCGATTTCACATACCGGAGACGGTCATCTTTATGCGGTTATGGGCGGCTTGGCTTGGCTGTTGGATAGTAGCCATGGTTTGCTTTTCCTGACCATCGGATTGTTAGCATTTGCAATCGAGCTCCCAATCTATTGGGTGCTGAAAAATGGTTTTCAACGTCGCCGCCCCCAAGAACTCTCCGCGTTAGTGACCGCTTACATCACCCCCAGTGATCGCTACAGTTTACCTTCCGGTCATACCGCAGCCGCTTTTGTGATGGCGACAGTGATTGGCTACATCTACCCACATTGGTATCCCCTAGCCGTCAGTTGGGCGAGTTTGATTGGTTTTGCGCGAGTATTGCTCGGAGTACATTTTCTGAGTGATGTATTGGCTGGAGCTTTACTTGGTATCAGTAGTGCAACTTATGCGATCAGCGTGGTGGGGAAGACCATTTGAAAATTCTTTATGGAATACAAGGCACGGGCAATGGGCATATTGCTCGTTCTAGAGCGATGTGCGCGGCATTGAAACAGCACCAAGTTGAAGTAGATTATTTGTTTTCTGGACGGCCTGCTGCAAACTACTTTTCGATGGAGTGTTTTGGCGATTTTGCTACTCGACGGGGTTTATCGTTTGTGACCGAAAATGGTCACGTTAATTACGTCAAAACTTTGTGTAAGAATAGTTTGTGGGAATTTTGGCAAGATGTACAAGCTCTGGATCTAAGCGCTTATGACTTGATTTTGAATGATTTTGAACCAATAACCGCTTGGGCTGCAAAGCAACAAAATGTGCCTTGTTTGAGCATCAGCCATCAAAATGCCTTCCTTTATCCGGTGCCGTTAAAAGGAGCTTCTTGGCTAGATAAGGCGATCCTGCGCTATTTTGCTCCAGCACGACATCAGTTAGGTTTACATTGGTATCATTTTGAACAGCCTATCTTACCGCCAATTGTCTATACGCCAGAGCAGACCATTGATGACCAAAATTTTGTTTTAGTGTACCTCCCTTTTGAAAATGTGAATGAAATCTGTGAGTTACTGCATGGATTCATGAGTGTCCATTTCATCTGTTATCACCCTGATGTGCCAGATAATGAGTTCGTGGAAAATGTCGAGTTGCGTCGATTACATCACGGTGACTTCCAACATCACTTACATCAATGTCATGGAGTGATCACCAGCGGTGGCTTTGAACTGCCATCAGAAGCATTAGCGTTGGGGAAAAAGCTACTTATCAAGCCGTTACATGGTCAATTTGAGCAAGTGAGTAATGCGGCAACCCTTGAAACGCTTGGTCTGGCGAGTGTTATGGAATTTCTGGATCCGGCTAGTTTGCGCAAATGGTTGGACGAAAAGCAGGCAGAACGAGTGGTGTATCCTGATGTGGCCAATTCTTTAGTTGAGTGGATATTGAATGGTCAATGGGAGGATAGTGAAGATCTCTGTCGTCAACTTTGGCAAAAAGTGGATTTACCGAGTTACACAATATTAAGCAATGAAATGACGAGCTCAATGAATTCTCCGTTAAATCATTTTTAACGTGAATATTAGTGTGTGATAAAGAGAGAACCTATTGTTCAGATTAATAATTAATAAAAATCCATTAAAAGTGCATTTTTATAGATTTTTATAAAAATTAATCGTATTGATTAATAAGGTTTTTTTGATGCAATGACTAAAATTAACTGACTTTTTGTCAATGCTATTGCATAGCCTCAAATGATTAGTCGATATTAATAGCCATCCACCAAGTATCTGGGCGGTAAATATTAAAAACAGCGCTTATCTATTCACCTGCGAATTATGCATATCTATCGTTGGTGATAACACTGTGAGGCATGCAAATGTTAGATAAAAAAGACGCAATGAGTGCCATTGCGAGTTACCGCATGGAAAGCACCCTTCGAGGCGTAGACCTCAACCTGTTAACCGTTTTTGACGCCGTGATGCAAGAGCAAAACATCACACGTGCTGCGCATAATTTAGGTATGTCACAGCCTGCGGTAAGTAATGCCGTGGCGCGTTTAAAAGTGATGTTTAATGATGAGTTGTTTATGCGCCAAGGTCGCGGTATTCAGCCTACTCAGCGTGCTCGCCAATTGTTTGGTCCGATCCGTCAGGCTCTGCAATTGATCCGCAATGAACTTCCGAGCTCAGTGTTTACCCCAGAAACCTCAACTCGTTTGTTTAAACTGGCGATTTGCAGCCCTTGCGATCTGCGTTTTGCACCTCAAATCATGGCATCGATTGATGAGTTAGCTCCAAGCGTACAACTGCATTTGGATGCAGAGTTTGATCGTCAAATTGCGGAACGTATGCGTTATCAAGAAATTGATTTTGTTATCGACTATGCTCGTTTTGATGATCAGGGCTTCTCAAGCACTGAAATTTTCCAAGATGAGTTGGTGGTAGTTGCATCAAAATTACACCCACGCATTCAAAGCAACATCACCGCTGAGCAACTGACTGCAGAAAAACACGCTAAACTTTCGAAAGTACACGGCCAGCGCAGCTTCTCTGAATTGGCATACCGTGAATTTGATTGTCAGTCTTACTACGAAGGTACTAGCTTGAGCAACGTGCTGTATGTTGTTGGCCAATCAGAATTGGTCACTATCGCACCACGTTGGATGGCAGAAAATGCCGCGAATCGTGATGAGTTACAGATCCTTGATTTCCCATTTACTGATGCAAAAATCTCGGGTTATCTGAGCTGGCATGAGTCGAGTGAGAAAGACAAAGGCCATATTTGGCTGCGTGATCAACTGATGGTGATTTGTGGAGAAGTGGTCGCAAACCGCTAACTTCTCAGTAAACCGAGTTACTAAGCCTTGAGTAGTAAACGCTGCTCAAGGCTTTTTTGTTACAGAATGAGTTTTAATCGATAACTTTGACGTTAGTCAGTTGTGTTTTGGGCTTTGAAATGTACACTTGTGCGCTGAAAAAAGGCTTACATGTGTAAGCTATAGGTAAGAGATATGACGAACTTAGATTTTCACATCGTTAAACGGATCCGTCAGCGCATTGCCCAAGGTGGTGATCGAGCGGCGCTGAAGCATAAAGAGAATGGTGCATGGCATGCAATCAGCTGGCAGCAATTCGGTAGCCAAATTGATGCACTTTCGATGGCATTGCTCGCTCAAGGTATTGGCGTACAAGATAAAATCGCGATTTTCGCTAATAACATGCCGCGCTGGACTGTAGCAGATTTCGCCACGTTACAGATCCGTGCTGTGACGGTTCCCATTTATCCTACCAACACACCTGAACAAGCCGCTTACATTTTGCAAAATGCCGATGCTAAAGTGGTTTTTGTGGGGGATCAGCCTCAATTTGATGCCGCCTTGAGCCAGTTTGAACAATGTCCAGAGCTACGTTTGATTGTAGCGATGAATCCGAACATCGAGCTTAAGCAAGCTGACTGTGCGATGCATTGGGATGATTTTGTCACGTCGCATCAAACACAAGATCGCGCGCCGCTTTTGGAACTGATTGAGCAAGCTGATTTTGACGATCTTTTCACACTGATTTATACCTCAGGAACCACCGGAACGCCGAAAGGCGTAATGCTGGATTATCGTAATATTGGTGCACAGTTAGAGGGGCATGATCAGCGTCTCAATCTCACTGAAGAAGATGTCTCACTTTGCTTCTTACCACTGTCACATGTCTTTGAGCGAGCTTGGACGGCCTATGTGTTGTACAAAGGGGCAACCAATTGTTACCTGCATGATGTCTCTCATGTACGCGATGCGCTAGGTGAAGTTCGCCCGACCGTGATGTGTGCCGTGCCTCGTTTCTACGAAAAAATCTTCTCGGCGATCCATGAAAAAGTGGCTAAAGCACCACTGATTCGCAAAGTATTATTTACTTGGGCGGTGAATATGGGCGCAAAAATGGCGGTGTGCCGTCAGCAGCAGCGTCAACCTTCGTGGTTACTCAAACAAAGCCATCAGTTAGCTGACAAACTCGTACTGAGTAAATTGCGCGCGCTGCTCGGTGGGCGGATCAACTTTATGCCTTGTGGCGGCGCCAAGCTGGATGAAACGATAGGTCGTTTTTTCCATGCGATCGGAATTAACGTTAAGCTCGGTTATGGTATGACCGAAACGACAGCCACCGTTTCGTGTTGGGATGATCACTGTTTTAACCCTGATTCGATTGGTCTTTCGATGCCGGGAGCGCAAGTGAAAATCGGCGAGAACAACGAAATTTTAGTGCGTGGTCCAATGGTGATGCGCGGCTACTATAAGTTAGAGAAAGAAACCGCGGAAAGTTTTGATGAAAACGGTTTTTTGAAAACGGGTGATGCAGGTCATATTGATGAAAATGGCAACCTGTTTATTACCGATCGTATCAAAGAGCTGATGAAAACCTCAGGTGGCAAATACATTGCGCCACAAGTAATAGAAGGCGCGATCGGCAAAGATCATTTCATTGAGCAGATCGCGGTGATTGCCGATACTCGCAAGTTTGTCTCGGCTTTGATTGTGCCTTGTTTTGATTCGTTGGAAGAGTATGCCAAAGAGTTGAACATCAAGTATCACGATCGTTTAGAGCTTATCAAACACAGTCAAGTGCTCGAAATGTTTGAAAAACGAGTTAACGAGCTGCAAAAAGAACTGGCAAAATTTGAGCAGGTGAAGAAGTTCAAACTATTACCTAAGGCATTTTCGATGGATAGCGGAGAGCTGACTCCGACGCAAAAACTGCGTCGCAAAGTGATTAACGACCGTTATCAGGATGAAATTGAAGAAATGTACCAAGATTCTCCGAAGAAATAACATCATCAAATTGTTAGCTTGATTCTGTTGAACACCTCTAAGCCTAATCAGCTCAGAGGTGTTTTTTTATCTTTAAGCTGGCCTGAATGGGTTAGGGCGGAAGAGTTGAAGCTATGATGCACAGCTATGCCTCTAGATGACAAAATAATCTACTTTTTTTAAATAGCTCAATGGTTGTTCAACCTGAAACCTGATGGCAGAGCGAAATGGAATGCTTAATCACCGTCTTATTTTCGATTCTGCTGTAAAAGTGTGCAAATTGGGGTTAGACCAGTTGCTAAGAAAGCGTTACATTTGTTGCGTAACCTCGCGGCTGTTATGACAGGCGCAGGACATAGCCGAAAGCGGAGCGTTTTCGAATTAGGCTACAAATAAGCCCTAAACTATGTAAAACCAACCCTTTTGCCGACCGGGCATTAGGTATGTTGGTAAAAGGAGACAAGATGGAAATGCTATCTGGCGCAGAGATGATCGTCCAATCTCTGATTAATGAAGGTGTTGAGCAAATCTTTGGTTATCCCGGTGGTTCAGTACTCGACATCTATGATGCCCTTCACGAAAAAACCGATCAAATTAAACACGTCCTCGTTCGTCACGAACAAGCCGCAACGCATATGGCCGATGGCTATGCGCGCGCAACCGGAAAACCGGGCGTAGTGTTAGTGTGTTCAGGCCCAGGTGCCACCAATACGGTCACGGGGATAGCAACCGCGTATATGGATTCGATCCCGATGATTGTTATCTCGGGTAACGTTGCGACCAATCTGATTGGTAACGATGCGTTCCAAGAGTGCGATATTGTTGGTGTGTCACGCCCCATCGTTAAACACAGTTTCTTGGTGAAAAGAGCGGAAGACATTCCTGAAACCATCAAAAAAGCATTTTACATTGCCTCAACAGGCCGTCCGGGCCCCGTGGTCATTGATGTGCCAAAAGATGTGATGAACCCTCTCAATAAGCTGCCTTATGAGTATCCCGAAACCATTAAAATGCGCTCTTACAACCCAACCACGGCTGGCCATAAAGGTCAGATCAAAAAAGGGTTGCGCGCATTATTGGAAGCGAAAAAACCTGTAATCTACATTGGTGGTGGCGCGGTGATTTCGAATGCACATCAACAGGTACGCCAGTTAGCCGAAGCACTGAATCTGCCTGTGGTGAGCACTTTGATGGGGCTGGGTGTATTTCCCGGTACACATAAAAACGCGCTAGGTATGCTGGGTATGCATGGTGTGTATGAAGCCAATATGGCGATGCACAATGCCGATCTGATTTTTGGTGTTGGGGTGCGTTTTGATGACCGCACGACCAATAACTTAGAGAAATACTGCCCGAATGCGAAAATCATGCACATTGATATCGATCCTTCATCGATATCGAAAAACGTGAAAGTCGACCTACCGATTGTCGGGTCCGCTGACCAAGTGTTGGATGGCATGCTCAAGCTTCTGGAAGAGAGTGCAGAGCGCAATGATGCGGCAGCACTAGATAGTTGGTGGAATGAGATCCAAGTGTGGCGTGATCGCCAATGCTTGGCTTATGATAAGTCTGCTGAGCGCATCAAGCCGCAGCAAGTGATTGAGGCTCTTTACAAAATCACAGAAGGTAAAGCGATTTTGGCTTCCGATGTAGGCCAACACCAAATGTTCGCGGCACTTTACTATCCCTTCTCTCAACCACGTCAATGGATCAACTCTGGCGGCTTAGGGACGATGGGCTTTGGTTTGCCTGCGGGGATGGGGGTGAAATTCGCTATGCCAGAGGAAGAGGTATTGGTGGTGACGGGGGATGGCAGTATTCAAATGAATATCCAAGAGCTATCGACCGCCCTGCAATACGATATTCCGGTAAAAATTATCAACCTGAATAACCGTTTCCTTGGAATGGTAAAACAGTGGCAGGACATTATTTATCAAGGGCGTCACTCTAACTCATACATGAGTTCCGTGCCTGATTTTGCGGCGATCGCGGAAGCTTATGGTCATGTGGGGATTCGCATTTCTCGCCCAGATGAACTGGAAGCGGGGCTGGAAAAAGCCTTAGCACTGAAAGATCGTCTGGTGTTTGTCGACATTAATGTGGATGAAACTGAGCACGTGTACCCAATGCAGATCAAAGGCGAAGGGATGGACAAAATGTGGTTGAGTAAAACGGAGAGAACCTAAGATGAGACACATTATTTCACTGCTATTGGAAAACCAACCGGGTGCACTGTCTCGTGTTGTCGGGCTCTTTTCACAGCGCGGCTACAACATTGAAACGCTCAATGTGTCGCCGACGGATGATGAAACGCTCTCGCGACTCAACATCACCACCAAAACCGACGAAATGCAGTTGGAGCAAATCCAGAAACAACTGCATAAATTGATCGATGTACTGAAAGTACAGGAAGTGACGGAGTGTGAGCACATCGAACGTGAGCTAATGCTGGTTAAAGTGAAAGCCTCTGGCTTTGCTCGTGCGGAAGTGAAACGTACAGCGGATATTTTCCGTGGACAGATTGTGGATGTAACCGCAGCGCAATATACCGTTCAGTTAGCGGGAACGAGCGAAAAACTGGATGCCTTTATTGAAGCGATTGCTGAAGTTACCGAAGTGATTGAAGTGGCACGCAGTGGTGTGGTTGGTATCGCGCGTGGCGAGCGAGCCCTCAGAGCGTAGTCGTTACCAACACAATAACAAGCAAATAAAAAACCAGCTGAAAGGCTGGTTTTTTGTGTTCAGGATTCTGGATAGGTGAGCGATGTCGCCCACCCATCAATTAGTGCAGAATACGCGCGCGGATGGTGCCATCGATCGCTTTGAGCTTAGTTAACGCCTCTTCAGAGCGAGCGGTTTCGACATCGATGACCACATAGCCAATTTCTGCGGTCGTTTGCAGGTATTGAGCAGCGATGTTGATGCCTTCTTCTGCGAAGATGGTGTTAATTTGAGTCAAAATGCCCGGACGGTTGGCGTGAATGTGCAGCAGACGAGAGCAGTTGCGATGCTCTGGTAGCGATACATCTGGGAAGTTAACGCTAGAGAGCGTTGAGCCATTGTCTGAGTATTTAGCTAGTTTGCCAGCGACTTCGATACCGATGTTTTCTTGTGCTTCTTGAGTTGAACCACCCACGTGTGGAGTCAAAATTACGTTATCGAACTTCATCAGCGGAGATTCAAACGGCTCTTTGTTGGATGCCGGTTCTTCTGGGAATACGTCAATCGCCGCGCCTGCAATATGGCCAGACTCAAGTGCACTACACAGGGCTGGGATATCCACCACAGTGCCGCGTGCTGCGTTGATGAAGATAGAGCCGGGCTTCATACGTGCAAACTCTTCTGCGCCCATCATGTTTTTGGTACCTGAGGTTTCTGGGACATGCAGCGAAATTACATCACATTTGTTGAGTAGGTCGCTTAGCGTATGCACTTGAGTGGCGTTGCCGAGAGAGAGCTTGCTCTCAATGTCATAGAAATAAACGTGCATCCCCAAGTTTTCAGCAATGATCCCCAATTGAGTACCGATATGGCCGTAACCAATGATGCCTAAACGCTTGCCGCGTGCTTCATAAGAGTTGTCGGCACTTTTCTTCCATATTCCACGGTGGGCAAGAGCGTTCTTTTCTGGAATACCACGCAGTAACAGTAGAATTTCGCCTAACACCAGTTCCGCCACGCTACGAGTATTGGAGAATGGCGCGTTAAACACTGGAATACCGCGTTTTGCTGCTGCATTAAGGTCGACTTGGTTGGTACCAATACAGAAACAGCCAATGGCCACCAGTTTTTCCGCCGCATTAATCACTTTCTCGGTCAGGTTACTGCGCGAGCGGATGCCGACAAAATGCACATCTTTGATGGCTTCGATCAACTCAGCTTCTTCAAGCGAGCCTTTATGGTATTCAATGTTGCTGTAACCGGCTGCTTGCAGAACTTCTACCGAAGAGGGATGAAGTCCTTCAAGAAGGAGGATCTTAATTCTGTCTTTTTCCAGTGAAACTTTGGCCATTTTATCGTCCTTAAAACTATGGAAAGGTGGGCTAACAGGCGCTGTTGTTCGAAATTGATCGAATTTAAGTCGTAATTTAGAAAAGCAAACGTTTTCCTTGTGCGCCTTCTGTTCACTAAATTAACAAACTTTTTTTGCTTTGGGTAAGAAAATTACGGAATAAGGCATATTTTTCTGAGAGAAAAGGATAAAAACGGCACCCATGGGTGCCGTTTGTAATCAAATAACGGAATATGTGTGAAATCGCCGATATTACTCTTCGATTTTTGCACCTTGTGGTGTACCTGTGATCACGACATCCGCGCCGCGGTGGGCAAATAAGCCTACCGTCACAACGCCCGCGATGCCGTTGATCTTAGTTTCCAGATCTTTCGGATGGGTGATCTTCATATTATGTACATCGAGGATCACGTTGCCGTTATCGGTGATGACGCCTTCACGATACACAGGATCGCCACCTAGTTTCACCAGTTCACGTGCCACGTAAGAACGCGCCATTGGGATGACTTCAACAGGCAGTGGGAAGTTACCTAGAACATCAACCGCTTTGGTACCATCAACGATGCATACGAATTTTTTGGCAATCGCAGCTACGATTTTCTCACGCGTCAGCGCGGCGCCGCCACCTTTGATCATGTCACGTTCTGGGTTGATTTCATCCGCACCATCAACATAAATATCGAGTGCAGCAACCTCATTGCAGTCATAAACGCGGATGCCGAGAGCTTCGAGTTTCTCGGTAGAAGCGATAGAGCTAGATACTGCGCCTTTGATTTCTTCTTTGATAGTGCCTAAAGCATCGATGAAGTGATTCACGGTTGAACCAGTACCGACACCGACAATGCTGCCTTTTTCTACGTATTTTAGAGCAGCCCAACCGGCGGCTTTTTTCATTTCATCTTGAGTCATGCCTATCTCCTGAATATCGACTTGAGGGTATGTTGCGCGGCGCGATTATAACCCCAAATCGAAAGCAGAAGTAATCATTCGCATGCGACTAAAACGGCGGAGAGTGAGCTTACCACTGCCAAAGTTTGCTCGGTGTCACGATTTTACGCAGTGGAATATCCCAATGTTCTGTAGGGAGGGCCTCCACATATTGGCAGTCGTGTGCTAATCCAATTGGGAGCGGGCCTTGCTGGGTTTGAAACCATGGCGCTAAGGTGCGATCGTAGTAACCGCCACCCATCCCCAAACGCTGTCCTGAACCATCAAAAGCCACCAGTGGGGTACCGATAATATCGAGTTCCCGAACTGGGCAGATCAAGCGCTGATCGAGTTTCGGCTCATCAATCCCATAACGGTTTTTGGTCATCGGGGTTTGTGCGTGGTACTGCAGAAACAGCAGGTGACCCTTTGCGAAAGGGTGTAAAACGGGGAGATACACTTGTTTACCTTGCTGCCAAAGCCATTCGATCAGTGGTTGGGTATTTAGCTCACCATCATTGGCAAGATACAGGGCAATCCGCTGTGCTGAGGCAATCTCTGGTTGCGTTGAAAAGGTTTGAATAAGTTGCTGGCTGGCGGTTTGCTGCTCTGCAGGAGAGAGCGCTTGCCTACGTTGACGAATTTTCTGGCGGAGGAGTGTGCGAGAATCAGTCATAAAGGGAACCCCGGGGTGCCGTTGAGGATCGTAGCCCTTGAACCATTAGGTTCAAGGCGGATCAGTAATGGTAACCGTAGGCTTCTCGGTACAAGCCGAGCCTGCTCAATAGCTACCCAATACCAACCCTGTTATGTTGCTTATCGGCTCAGGGACATAAATCCGCTGACGAACACCCCAGGGTAAATCAATTCTTTGCTTATTGCTTTGCTGGTTTCACATTTTTCAATGCGACTTCTAATGAAGAGGTGAGCTGTTCCATGCGCTCACTGAGCTGTGACTGAGTACCTGCATTTTCTTGCTGCTTAGTTTGTAACTCGTAGCAAATATTCAGTGCGGCAATCGTCAATAACTTCACCTCATTGGTGACTTTAGTCCGCTCAGCCATTTCTTTCAAACGATTGTCGAGATCTTGCGCGGCTTGAAGCAACGACGCCTCTTGACCCGCAGGGCAGTTTACCCGGGTCACCTTGCCCAAAATTTCAATGTCAACCGCTTGATTACTCATGATAAATGAACTCTTTTGGCGTAACTAAAAGATGAATCAGCTCAGGTGACCATCGAGGTGGAACTATAGGTAAAGCTAAAACAAGATTCAAGCCTTTCCCGTCGCAACCCCGTAATTGGGCGTTTGAAAACTCAGGATTTGGACAATTTGTGCAAAAGCTAAGCACCAACTGCAAGCGAGCGTTTTCGCTCTGGCGATGAAGTGGTAGGATTGAACTAAATTTCTCGGTTAGTGAATCCAATATGAGCAAAAACACACTTCCTGCTTACCCAGCTTTGGCAAACGAGCTGCGTACCGCTTCTCTCGGTATCAATCCTGCTGAGCTACAAGGGCTACTGGCGGGGATGTTGTCTGGCGGTTTGAGCCTCAACGATAAAAGCTGGCAAGCGTTGATCTTTGATTACACCAATGACGGCATGGGCTGGCCAATTGGGGTACTAGCCAGTGCCGAGCACATTCTGCTCGCGATGAATGCTGAGTTGGTGGATACCGATCTTGAGCTTTCTTTGCTACTGCCAGAAGGAGAAGGCGAAGAAGCGTTGTTTGAATTAGCGGATGCCGTTGCTGAATGGATTAACCATTTTATCTCTGGATTAGGCTTGATCGGTGCCAATCTTAAACATGCCTCAGCAGAAGCCAAAGAAGCGCTAGAAGACCTTGAAGAAATGTCGAAATTGGGCATTGATGAAGAGGATGATTTGACAGAGCAAGCAGAGCTTCTTGAACAAGTGATTGAGCATATGAAAGCCTGCGTGTTTATTTTGCATGCTGAATTTGGCGTAAAACCAGAACAAGATAACAAGCCAACAGTGCATTAATAAGGAAGCGCAATGACGGAAAGCAAGCAGCCTACTTTGAGTAAGTCGAACCATTTTGATGTGATCATTGCGGGTGGAGCGATGGCGGGCGCGACTTTAGCTTTGGCTTTACATCAACTGAGCCAAGGCAAACTTAAAGTAGCGGTTATTGAGGCGTTTGCCACCGATCATTCTGCGCACCCCGGATTTGATGCACGCAGTATTGCTCTGTCCTATGGCACAGTGCAGATCCTGCAAGATTTGCAACTCTGGACGAGTTTGCGTCCTTTTGCGACTCCGATTGAGCACATTCATGTGTCGGATCAGTCCCATGCAGGGATGACGGAGATTCGTCGTAAGTCACTTGGAGTGGAAGCATTGGGGTATGTGGTTGAGCTTGCTGATGTGGGGCGAGTTTACGCTGAGCGTATGGATCAATGTTCTTCCATTCAACAATTTGTGCCGAGTCGAGTCGTGAACATTACTCGTGAACAAGAGTTGGTTACAGTACAACTTGATAGTGGTGAAGTCTTACAAGGCAAGTTGTTGGTTGCGGCGGATGGTGCAATGTCCACCTGTTGCCAAGCGCTTGGTTTGACGATGCAGGAACACGATTTTGAGCAAGTTGCGCTGATCACCAATATCATTAGCTCGCAACCTCATGCAGGACGAGCTTTCGAGCGTTTTACGCCACATGGCCCTGTGGCTTTGCTGCCTATGAGTCAAGATCGCCTGTCTTTGGTGTGGTGTTTGCCGCCAGAACAAGTGGCGCATTGGCAGCATTGTAGTGACGCTGAATTCTTGCAAGGTTTACAACAAGCCTTTGGGTGGCGACTCGGAGAGCTTACGCATGCAGGGGAGAGAAGTGTTTATCCGCTGATTCTACGTTATCGAGAACAAACCATCTCTCATCGATTTGCTATGGTGGGTAACGCTGCGCAAACCTTACACCCTATTGCAGGGCAAGGGTTTAACTTAGGTATCCGCGATGTCGCCACGCTGGCCGAAGAAATAACCCAAAGTGATGATGCGGGTGATTATGCTTTGCTGCAGCGTTTTTATCAGCGTCGGCAAGCCGATCGCACCGCGACTATCACGCTGACGACTGGCTTAGTACACACCTTTTCCAACGACTGGTTACCGATGCGGATCGGTCGTAACCTTGGTCTGATGGCGATGGATAATCTGCCTGTCTTGAAAACCCCGTTATTGCGCCGCACTCTCGGCATAGTTAACCGCTAATAGGTAAGAAAATGATGCAAAGTGTTGATGTTGTGATTATCGGTGGCGGCATGGTTGGCCTTGCGCTAGCGGCCGCTCTGAAAGAGAGTGATCTGCGTATTGCCGTGGTCGAAAACCATTTTCCGGAAGACTCTTTAAACCCACTGCCGGATGTACGCGTTTCTGCCTTGAGTCGCTCAAGTGAAATTGTGCTGCGTAACCTGAATGCGTGGGCGGATATTGAAGCGCGCCGTGCTGCGCCTTACACAGCAATGGAGGTGTGGGAGCAAGACAGCTTTGCGCGCATTGAATTTAAAGCCAATGAGATGACTCAACCGAATCTTGGTCATATTGTTGAGAATCGAGTGATTCAGTTGGCGCTGTTAGAACAAGTACAGCAGCAAGCTAATGTTACCTTACATGTGCCAGCGACCTGCCAAAGCATTGCGATTGGTGAGAGCGAAGCGTGGCTAACACTGAGTAATGGCCAAGCCTTAAGTGCGAAGCTCGTTGTTGGGGCTGATGGGGCGAATTCTTGGCTACGTCGTCAAATGGATATTCCTTTAACGCATTGGGATTATGGACACAGTGCGTTGGTGGCTAACGTACGTACCAGTGAAGTACACAACAAAGTCGCGCGGCAAGTCTTTACGGCGCAAGGTCCTTTGGCTTTTCTGCCTATGTCAGAGCCGAAAATGAGCTCGATTGTGTGGTCAACGGAGCCTTCACGCGCTGAGGCTTTGCTCAATATGAATGATGCGCAGTTTAACAAAGCGCTGACCGCAGAATTCGATGCACGATTAGGCCGCTGTGAAGTGGTTGGTGAGCGACAAGCTTTTCCACTGAAGATGCGCTATGCCCGTGATTTTGTCGCCCCTCGGGTTGCTTTGGTGGGGGATGCCGCGCACACCATACATCCTTTGGCGGGGCAAGGCGTAAACTTAGGCTTGCTGGATGCTGCTTGCTTGGCTCAAGAGCTGCTGAGCTTGTGGGAACAAAATCGTGATATTGGTGATGAGCGTAATTTGCGTCATTACGAGCGCTGGCGTAAGGCGGAAGCGGCAAAAATGATTGCTGCGATGCAAGGTTTCCGCGATCTGTTTGAGGGCGATAATCCCGCCAAAAAGCTGATCCGTGGGATCGGTATGCGTCTAGTCGGTCAGTTGCCGGGAGCAAAAGATGAAATCATGAAGCGTGCTTTGGGTTTGAAGGGCGATTTGCCTGAACTGGCGAAGCAAGTTTGGTTAGAGCGTGCTTATTGATTAAATAAAAAGTTGATCAAATAAAAAGGGTTGGCATTGCCAACCCTTTTTACATTGAATCTTTACATTGAATCGTATGCTATTGAGTGTTTGCTTGTTTATGCATAAGCGCAACGCAGTTTCATGATCTCTTGATTGACCTCTTTAACGGTCTGATAGTGACGTTGTTCGGCTTTTTCCGGCAGCTTTAACTTGCCGTTATCAAACTCGAATTTACCGACACCAAAGATATAAATTCTACCTTTAAACAGCCGACTCACGTGTTTAGCTATCATACCTGGGGTATAGCGCTTAAACAGTCTCATACTTCGATCCTTGCGTTGTTCTAGCACTGCTAAGTATAAAAAAACCTGAATAAAAATAGTGTGATAGGTTTGGTGAAAAACGCAGTGCTAACGGATTATTTGGAATATCTGTGCAGAAGCAAACAAATCTGCAGTGAAATATCCAGAATCATGTGACCAAACTTACAAATTCTTCTGGCCTCTAAAAACGGGTTCCCTGTGAACGCGAATATTAAGCCACCCTCTTGTGACACTTTAAAGAATAGTGGTAAAAATTCCGATTAGGCAAGTTGATTGTAAAATAAATGTAAAAAAATGCCCGCAATTAGGCGGGCAAATAGTCACAGATGCATTACACAAAAAGTGGATAACTTGAATGCTTAGTTGATTCACTTTTGAGTTGATGAAAAAAGAGCGAACTTGGTTACTCGATGTCCCATCAACTTTACATAGCGTAGAGGATTATGATTGTTTTGACTATTTATGTTTTTGTTATGACTTTAAATTCATTGATAAGTATTGGTTTGTTTGAAGAGGCTCGCGTGGATATGTAACTTTGGTTGGGCGTTACATGCAGGATGCGATAAGAAACGCTTCATCACAAGCTTGAGTGGCACGAATATACCGCTCAAGCTTGTGATGGGGTTATTTATTCGTCGTTGAGAGAGTAAGGCAGTGCTTGAATATGCCAGCGCGTGTCGGGTTGATCGGCTAAGCGCAGCTCAACCTCTTGCTCCAGATCGTTAGGTAGTACAATGAGACCGATAGCCATTGAGTCTGTGAAGCTGTAATGGGTGAGTAAGGTTCCTGCATTACGCCAGTTTTCACCAACTGCACGTTCGAGGGTCACCGGGGCGTCATGGCTAAGCGCTTTAGTCAGGTTGCCTTTAACGATGTACATGGCTCGCTTATTGATCCCGCGATACTTGGCTCGCGCGACGGTTTCTTGTCCTGTGTAACAGCCTTTGGTAAAGCTGATGCCATTTACTGCTTGTACGTTGAGCGCTTGTGGAATGTGTTCATTCTGAGCGTTTTGCGTGACCACAGGTACGGCTTCTTCAATATCCATGCATGTCCACAGGGCTTGTTCAACACACAGACCTTGCCACGCATTCACGTATTGCTCTGCTCGCTGTGCATCCACCAGTAGCAACCAACGCAATTCACTAATGCGTACGGCGGTTCCACCTTCGATACGACGTACATCACCAGTTTGCTCTGTCAAGCTATCAATCCAAGCGTTGGCTTGGCTACCCATCACACCGAATGCGATATCGCAGCTCTCGGCAATCGTGACTTTGGAAAAAATGGCGTATTTCTTGAGTTCGCGTAGCTCAGCCTCAATCGCAGAGCGAGGTTGGAACATCGCGTAACCATCGTGATGATGGAATAAACGAAATACAGACCATACTTTGCCTTTAGCATCACAATGAGCACCAAAGATCACTTGTTGTTCTTGCAAAGAAACCACGTTACAGGTGACCTGGCCTTGCAAATAAGCTTTTTTATCTGCACCGACCATAGTGATGGCTCCCCATTCAGTCAGATGCGAGAGCATCAATTCGGGGAGAGAATCGTGAGATGAGAGGTTGTGTACTGAAAAGCGATTTTGCCAGTCCATGTTGTTCACCAGTGAGGAAAAAAGTCCCGCTATGTTAATCTGGATCAACTTTTTTGTCAGCTTGAACAGGGACTGTGACTGAGTTACTAGTTGTCCGCGAAAGCCCTTGTTACACTCCGGTGCAAATAAAAACCATAAGGTGAGGAATACTGATGTACACCGCTGAACAAAAAGCGCGAATCAAATGGGCATGCCGTCGTGGTATGTTGGAGCTTGATGTGGTCATCATGCCATTTTTCGAAGAGTGTTTTGATTCTCTGACTGAATCTGAACAAAACGACTTTGTGGCGCTACTGGAAAGCGACGACCCAGACCTTTTTTCTTGGATTATGGGACATGGTCGCTGTGAGAATTTAGGCCTAGCTGCGATGGTGGATAAGATTGTCGCTCATAACCTCAGCAAAGTCCGTTAAGCTGATTTTAACGTCTTCTTATTACGCTCAGTTCATCGCATGCTTAATTCTAATGTTGATGCTCTGGGCGTTATTCGTTTCTTCTATTCCTCTCGTATTAGTCCCCTTTTTTAGTGCTTGGATCTGGCGTGGTCATCATCTTAGACAATGGATGCCAAGCAGCCTTACGGGGGATGTTGAACTCACGTTTTGCGGTTCGTTGGAGCACAATGGGCAGCATTTCACATTCCATACCATTCAAACCTTGTATGCACCGCTGTTTATCACCTTACAAGGGCCGCGTCAGCGTTGGTTTATCTGGCGTGATAGCTGTGATGATGCGACTTATCGACAGCTATTGGTGAGATTAAAACGGGAGCTGAATAGCTCCCGTGATAATGTGCCGATCTCTTGATTGTGCTTTCTCGCGATGATCGCGAGCGTTATTTTTCTGGCACGAGAATCGTCGGGCCGCTGTCTGCGAGCTGATCTGGGTAGTCTAGCGTGTAGTGTAATCCGCGGCTCTCTTTACGCTGCATTGCGCAGCGAACCATTAACTCTGCGACTTGCAGTAAGTTTCGCATCTCAAGCAGGTTATTGGAGACTCGGAAGTTGCTGTAATACTCATGGGTTTCTTGTTGCAGCAGCTGAATTCGGCGCATCGCACGCTCTAAACGTTTATTGGTACGAACAATCCCCATGTAATCCCACATAAAGAGGCGCAGTTCGTGCCAGTTATGCTGCAGTACCACTTCTTCATCGGAACAGGTCACTTGGCTTTCATCCCAAGCGGGGAGTGACTGTGGCATGTATGCATTAGGCAACTGAGCAATGATGTCTTGCGATGCAGACCACGCGTAAACCACACACTCAAGCAGAGAGTTGGAGGCCATACGATTCGCACCGTGCAAGCCGGTATAACTGACTTCACCAATCGCATACAACTGCTTGATATCGGTTTGCCCTTGTGGGTTGACCATCACACCACCACAAGTGTAGTGCGCGGCTGGAACGATAGGGATAGGCTCCTTGGTCATATTGATTCCCAAATCCATCAAGCGTGAATAAATGGTTGGGAAGTGTTTCTCGATAAAATCCGCAGGTTTATGACTGATGTCGAGATACATGCAGTCTGCCCCTAAGCGCTTCATTTCAAAGTCGATGGCGCGCGCCACGATATCTCGCGGGGCAAGTTCAGCTCGCTCATCGAAGTCCGGCATAAAACGGCTACCATCCGGACGGCGTAAATAGGCGCCTTCACCACGCAGCGCTTCGGTGAGCAGGAAGTTACGTGCTTCGGGATGATATAAGCAAGTTGGGTGGAATTGATTGAATTCTAAGTTGGCGACCCGACAACCCGCGCGCCATGCCATGGCAATGCCATCGCCTGAGGACACATCGGGGTTGGAGGTGTATTGATATACCTTAGACGCACCACCGGTAGCCAGTACCACAAATTTAGCGCGGATGGTTTCTACGTGCTCCGCATTGCGGTTCCACACATAAGCCCCAACAACTTTGTTTACATCGCCCCCAATCTTATCTTCAGTGATCAAATCGAGTGCGTTGTGCCGTTCCAGTACCGTAATGTTGGGATGGTTATGGGCGTTATCTTGCAATGAAGTTTGCATTGCCATGCCAGTTGCATCGGCTGCGTGCAAAATACGGCGATGGCTGTGACCGCCTTCGCGAGTCAAATGGTAGCGTGGATGTTCTGTATCACTGTCATCTTCTTTATCGAATGGCACGCCACCATCAATCAGCCATTGCACGCACTCTTTGGCATGCTCGGCAATAAAGCGCACGGTTTGCTCATCACAAATCCCTGCGCCAGCAATTAACGTATCTTGTACGTGTGATTCAATGCTGTCTGACTCATCAAACACGGCGGCAATGCCGCCTTGAGCATAAAAGGTTGCGCCTTCACTGCGCGGCCCTTTGCTTAATACAATCACTTTTCCGTATTGAGCGACCTGTAAAGCAAGCGATAAGCCTGCTGCGCCACTTCCTATGACTAATACATCACATTGATGCTCTCGGTCTGCGTTCATAAAATTGCCAATTCCCAAACAGTAGCGAGTAATCTAACTCGACATTTCTTTAAATTGCTCAAACACAGACAACGGCTGAACTGAGTTTGAGCAATAAACACCCCTTCCGTTTAGCGAATATGTCTCTCTCCACAATCAAGTGGCAAGAAATTAACGGTAAAATCGGATCGTTGATACGGTGTTAGTCCTGCTATTATCATCGCGCTAAATGCAATAGTTTGTAAATCTTATTGTCATCTTGGCTATCACGCCCTATTTATCTGCCATTTTCACCCTTATATAAAGAATGGGCGTGGAGTGGTGAATGGTAAATGCATCATATAAGCTAGAAACAAAGGGTGAAATGCTGCATTGGTAAGGTTTTGAGTAAAATATTTCACCAAATAATGAACTTTCTCGAAGATGCCGAGTCTCTAAAGGTGCTCATGCTAGTAGTGGTGTCAATATTACAATTCGCATAATGAGTACCCATATCTGAGAAGGTAGGGGAAATAACAATAGGAGTGACCGCTCGAATGAACGAGCAACTGACCGATCAAGTATTGATTGAGCGAGTTCAGAATGGGGATAAGCAAGCATTTAACCTTTTGGTTTTGAGATATCAAAATAAAGTGTGCAACCTTATTTCCCGGTATGTGAGCAATTCCGGCGATGTGGCTGATGTAGCGCAGGAAGCGTTTATTAAGGCGTATCGAGCCATTCCAACCTTTCGTGGTGAGAGTGCGTTTTACACTTGGTTGTACCGTATTGCTGTCAATACCGCGAAAAATCACATTGTTGCGCAAAGCCGACGCCCACCCGCAAGCGATGTTGATGCTGAAGAAGCTGAATTTTATGAAGGTGGTGATGCATTAAAAGAATTATCGAACCCGGAGAACATTACGTTGTCCAAAGAGTTGAAGCAGGCGGTGTTCGATGCGCTTGATGCGTTACCTGATGATTTAAGAACGGCAATGACGTTGCGCGAGCTTGATGGCTTGAGTTACGAGGAAATTGCGGAAGTGATGGATTGCCCTGTCGGTACAGTGCGTTCCCGAATTTTCCGCGCTCGTGAGGCGGTAGAGAAGAGAATTAAACCTCTGCTTTAACGCAAATTCCGTAATGACAATGGTGAATAGAATGGCTGACAAAGAAAAACTTTCAGCACTCATGGATGGCGAAACGATCGACAATGAGTTGATTTTAGGGTTGACTCAGGATCAAGATGCTCGTGAAACATGGAAAAATTATCATCTGATTGGTGATGTGCTCCGTGGTGACATTCCGATGCAAAAAGAATGGAATATTGCTGAAAGTGTGGCCTTGGCGTTAGAAAATGAACCCGCGCATAATCCGCTGACCCATTCACAAAAAGTGATCGACCTGCAGCAAGCAAGGTTGGAGGCTCAGCCGAAACCGCAACAGGCGAAGCGTCAATTGCCTACATGGTTGACTCAGTTTGGTCAGGTAGGGATTGCGGCTTGTGTCTCTCTCGCGGTCATCTTTGGTGTGCAACAATATGGCGCTCAAAGCTCTGCTGAAAATGATTTACCAGTGTTACAAACGATCCCGCTGGCGGGAAGCGCTGAACCCGTGAGCTTGACTCGTGATTCGGTTGAAAAGCATTCATCAGACAGCACCATGCAAGAACAACGTCGTCGCGTAAACGCCTTGCTGCAGGACTACGAACTGCAATTACGCTTAAATAGTGAGGATCTCTCTCACCAACATCCAGTTGAATCGGTTGTGGAATGAATAAATTTTTGATCAGTGCGCTGACACTGTTCTGTGTGAATTCAACGTTCGCCTTTGCAGAGGAAGAGTCTGCAGAGGCGTTGTTGTCTCAGATGAACGAAGCCAGCCAACATCTCAACTACGAACTTTCGTACATCTTAGTTAAGAAAAACAGTATTGAACCTTTGCTCTATCGCCATGCACGGCAAGAAGAGCAGCAACTGGCGCATTTAGTCTATTTGAGCGGCCCTGTGCGTGAAGTGATCCGTCGTGGTGATGAGGTCAGTTACATCGAACCTGGCGTCGAGCCGTTTACTATTGAGTCAGGGAGCATGGTGGCGCCAACCATTCCGATGATCAATAGCGATGTGACCGAGTTGAGCCAGTACTATGACTTTGTCAAAGTAGGGCGAGCACGTGAAGCCGGCACTGCATGTCAGGTATTGCGTATTGTACCGAAAGATGGCTTACGTTATTCCTATGTTCTGTGGGTAGATGAAAAGAGCCGCTTACCATTGCGTGCCGATTTACTCGATCGCGATGGTGAGGTGCTGGAGCAGTATCGCACCATCTCCTTCTCTGTTAGTGAGCGTTTGGCTGAATTGATGGCTGGGCTGAACAAGGTTCAACTGCCGGAAGTGCTTAAACTGCCTAAAGGCAGCGTACAAGAGACATTTTGGCAAGTCAGCTGGGTGCCTGAAGGGTTTAAAGCGATGGAACTGAACCGCTATCGAATGGCGATGACCGATCGTTTAGTCGAAAGCCAAATGTATTCCGACGGACTCTTTAACTTCTCGGTATACGTCTCCGCCAGTGATAACTACTCATTGAAGGGACAATTGGTTCGACAAGGTCGCCGCACTTTGCACAGCTTAGTCAAAGGCGAGAATGAAATCTCCGTCGTTGGTGATATTCCTCCTTCTACTGCGCAGCGTATTGCTCAATCCGTCATGTTTGGCGTGGGAGGCGTGAAAGCGCAATGATGACTGCATTAGCCACGGTAACCAAAGTGGTACCCGCTCAACAAGGATTTCAAGTCACACTGAGTTGCGAGCAGCAAACCAGTTGTAGTCATTGCCAATCCTCACAAAGTTGTGGCACTGGCGTGGTTTCCAAAGCGCTGGGCAATAAAACGCTTTTCTGGCGTTTGCAAACCACACAGGCTTTACAAGCTGGAGAAGTGGTTGAAATTGGTTTGCCAGAGAAGAGCCTGTTGCAGTCGGCTGCGTTGGTCTACTTATTACCGCTGTTTTTCATGATGCTGGGCGCTTGGCTTGGTACTCAATGGCTAGCTCCTATGTTGGATCTGGGGGAGGGAATCGTGATCTTTACTTCACTGCTCTTCATTGGATTAGGTGTGTGGGTCGCCAAACGTTACGCGAAAGTGCTCGAACTGCGCTCAGAACAACAAGTGGTTTTGTTACGAAAACTGGGTATACCGGTTGCCTAAATTATGATGCGAACCCCAACGAAATTGGGTAGAATCGCCCAACTTGAATGAATAGCCGCCAACGCGGCTTTTCTATGTCCTTATTATTTAAGAGTTTAGTCATCCCAAACCTATGAAGCACATTCGTAACTTTTCGATTATCGCCCACATTGACCATGGTAAATCGACTCTATCTGACCGTTTAATCCAAGTCTGTGGCGGCTTGAGCGATCGTGAAATGGCCGAGCAAGTTCTTGATTCTATGGATCTGGAACGTGAGCGTGGCATCACCATTAAAGCGCAGAGTGTGACTCTCGACTATAAAGCAAAAGATGGCGAGACCTATCAACTGAACTTCATCGATACCCCAGGACACGTTGACTTCGCGTACGAAGTATCACGTTCATTGGCGGCGTGTGAAGGCGCACTGTTGGTGGTGGATGCAGGTCAAGGCGTAGAAGCGCAAACCCTAGCAAACTGCTATACCGCGATCGAAATGGATCTGGAAGTAGTCCCCATTCTGAACAAGATTGACCTACCTGCAGCAGAGCCTGAGCGTGTCGCGGAAGAAATTGAAGATATCGTCGGTATCGATGCGATTGATGCTGTGCGTTGTTCAGCCAAAACCGGTGTGGGTGTCGATGACGTTTTAGAAAAGATCGTCTCTGCGATCCCTGCGCCACAAGGCGATCCTGACGCACCGCTGCAAGCGCTGATCATCGACTCATGGTTTGATAACTACTTAGGCGTGGTTTCTCTGGTTCGTATCAAAAACGGTAGCCTGAAGAAAAACGACAAGATCAAAGTGATGAGCACCGGCCAAACTTGGGGTGTGGATCGTTTAGGTATTTTCACACCAAAACAAGTGGATACTGATTCACTGGATACTGGCGAAGTTGGCTGGGTAGTGTGTGGTATCAAAGACATCATGGGTGCACCGGTGGGTGATACTCTAACCTTGGCGAAAAATGGTTGTGACAAAGCACTACCGGGCTTTAAAAAGGTAAAACCTCAGGTGTATGCGGGCTTGTTCCCGGTTTCTTCTGATGACTATGACAACTTCCGTGATGCGCTGGGTAAACTCAGCCTCAATGACGCGTCGCTGTTCTATGAACCAGAAACGTCAGCGGCACTTGGCTTTGGTTTCCGTTGTGGCTTCTTGGGTATGCTGCACATGGAGATCATCCAAGAGCGTTTAGAGCGCGAATACGATCTCGACCTCATCACTACAGCGCCGACCGTAGTGTATGAAGTGCTGAAGACCAACAAAGAGATCGTCTACGTTGATAGCCCAGCCAAACTGCCTGCGATCAACGATATTGAAGAGATCCGCGAGCCAATCGCGCGTTGTAACATTTTGGTTCCTTCGGATTATCTGGGTAACGTGATTACTCTGTGTATCGAAAAACGCGGTACTCAGGTGGATATGGTTTACCACGGTAACCAAGTCGCACTGACTTACGACATTCCAATGGCTGAAGTAGTTCTCGATTTCTTTGACCGTCTGAAATCGACGTCACGTGGCTATGCGTCATTGGATTACGGTTTCCAGCGTTTTGAAATGTCGTACATGGTACGTGTGGATGTACTGCTCAACGGTGACAAAGTGGATGCGCTTGCGATCATCACTCACCGTGATCTGTCACAAACTCGTGGTCGTCAATTGGTAGAGAAGATGAAAGAGTTCATTCCTCGCCAAATGTTCGATATCGCGATTCAAGCGGCGATTGGTAACCACATCATCGCGCGTTCAACCGTGAAACAGTTACGTAAAAACGTACTGGCGAAATGTTACGGTGGTGACGTGAGTCGTAAGAAGAAACTGTTGAAGAAGCAGAAAGAAGGTAAGAAACGTATGAAGCAGATCGGTAACGTTGAGCTGCCACAAGAAGCGTTCCTTGCGATTCTGCATGTCGGCAAAGACTAATTTCTTTGGCGACTTCAATCTTATTGGTTTAACACATGAGTGAAAGGGTTTCGGCTCTTTCACTTTCGTATTTTTTAGATAAGGGAAGTCAATGGCGAACACATTTTCACTGATTTTGGTGATTGTAACTTTGGTCACCGGTATCGTCTGGACACTGGAAAAGCTGGTGTGGGCGAAAAAACGCCAGCAGAAACAGGCTCAGTTACAGGCGCAAACTCCGGATCTGCCAGAGTCGGCGGTGAATAAAGCGGTGGCTCAGCCTTGGTGGGTTGAGAACAGTGTCTCTATTTTCCCTGTGATTGCCTTTGTTCTGGTTTTGCGTTCATTTATCTATGAACCATTCCAGATCCCTTCTGGCTCCATGATGCCAACACTGCTGGTGGGTGATTTTATTCTGGTTGAAAAATACGCTTACGGTTTGAAAGATCCGGTATGGCGCACTCAACTGGTAGAAACGGGTAAACCTGAGCGCGGCGATATCGTGGTGTTCAAATACCCAATGAATCCGAATATCGACTACATCAAACGCGTGGTGGGCATGCCGGGTGATACGGTACGTTACAGCGCAGGTAAAGAGTTGTGCATTCAGCACCAAGGTGAGAACGAGTGTCAAACCGTTAAGCTATCGAATGTGCAAGAAAGTGCGTTTTACCAAAACAATATTCCGCTGATCCAATTAGACGAACAGTTAGGGAAAGTTGAGCACAATATTCTGATCAATCCACTGCGCATTGATAACGTAGCAGACTATCGTCCACGCAGTGGCGTGAATGAGTGGGTTGTACCACAAGGGCACTATTTTGTGATGGGCGATAACCGTGACAACAGTGCTGACAGCCGTTTCTGGGGCTTTGTGCCAGAGCAGAATCTGGTCGGAAAAGCCGTGGCTATTTGGATCAGTTTCGAGTTTGAACGCGCTGAAGACAGCGTACTTCCAAGTTGGGTTCCAACCGGCGTACGATTTAATCGTGTTGGTGGGATCCATTAAGCCAGCATGAGCTGGCAATGACGTTGAGATTATGACACCTCCAATGAATAAATTAACAAGTAAGCTCGGTTATACCTTTAAGGAGATCGAGCTGCTTAATCTGGCGCTGACACACCGCAGCGCCAATGGTAAGCACAATGAACGTCTTGAATTTCTGGGCGATTCAATTTTAAGTTTTGTCATTGCTGACGAGCTGTATCACCGCTTCCCGAAAGTGAATGAAGGTGATATGAGCCGCATGCGTGCCACCTTAGTGCGTGGTAACACGTTGGCGGAACTGGGTCGTGAATTCGATCTGGGAGATTACTTAAAATTAGGTCCAGGTGAGTTGAAAAGCGGTGGTTTTCGCCGAGACTCAATTCTGGCCGATGCCGTAGAAGCGATCATCGGTGCAATCTACCTCGACAGTGAGCTAGAAACGGCACGCCGTATCGTGCTTGAGTGGTATCACTGCCGTTTGGAAGAGATCAAACCGGGCGCATCACAAAAAGATCCGAAAACTCGCTTACAAGAGTTTTTGCAAGGCAGAAGAAAACCGCTGCCTGTCTACACAGTGACTAATATTAAAGGTGAAGCACACAACCAAGAGTTTACCGTTGCGTGTGAAGTAGCAGGTATGGATACGCCTGTGATCGGTAAGGGCACCAGCCGCCGCAAGGCAGAGCAAGCGGCTGCAGAAACGGCTCTGGAGCAATTGACCAATGGCTGATCAAGAATTTGATATCGATGCATACTTTGCTTCTCAAAGCGAAGGCCAATCTGTGGCAGCATCGACACCGGAAAACCAACATTGTGGCTTTGTCGCGATTGTGGGGCGTCCAAACGTAGGTAAATCAACCCTGCTCAATAATCTTCTAGGGCAGAAGATTTCTATCACTTCGCGTAAACCACAAACCACTCGCCACCGTATTATGGGCGTGGAGACCGATGGCAATTATCAAGCCATTTACGTGGATACCCCAGGGCTGCACATTGAAGAAAAACGCGCCATCAACCGTTTGATGAACCGCGCGGCATCAAGCTCGCTGAGTGATGTGAACTTAGTGCTGTTTGTCGTTGAAGGTACGCACTGGACCGCCGATGACGAGATGGTATTCACTAAGCTGCAAAAGGCGAACTTCCCTGTGGTGCTTTGTGTGAACAAGGTCGATCAGGTGAAAGATCGTAACAAAGTGATGCTGCACATGCTGGAGCTTTCTAAGCGCATGCCGTTTGTCGATATCGTACCGATTTCTGCTAAGCAGGGTAAAAACACCGACGTGCTGAAAAAGCATGTACGCGACCATTTACCGAAAGCCGTGCACCATTTCCCTGAAGAGTATGTGACGGATCGTTCACAGCGCTTTATGGCGTCAGAAATCGTGCGTGAAAAGCTGATGCGTTTTACTGGTGAAGAGCTGCCATATTCGGTGACCGTTGAAATCGAACGTTTCGATTACAACCCAGATACCGATGGCTTCCACATCAATGCCCTGATTTTGGTTGAGCGTATCGGCCAGAAAAAAATGGTGATTGGCAAAAACGGCGAAAAAATCAAAACCATCGGCCGCGAAGCGCGTCTGGATATGGAAGAGCTGTTTGGCCGCAAAGTCTACCTAGAAACTTGGGTGAAAGTGAAATCCGGTTGGGCGGATGATGAGCGCGCCCTGCGTTCACTCGGTTACATCGACGATCTCTAAACGCTAAAGGTGGCAACCCAGTTGCCACCTTTTTCATTTCTACCTTCAACTGCATGATAGAAAGGGAAAATGTCAGACGGACTGCAACGCTGTTTTGTTCTGCACCGCCGCCCTTACAGTGAATCGAGCTTAATTCTCGATGTGTTCAGTGAGGAGTACGGGCGAGTTACCTTGATGGCTAAAGGTGCGCGCGGAAAACGCTCCAATCTCAAAGGGGCGCTGCAACCTTTCACTCCTTTACTGCTGAAATGGTCGGGCAATGGCTCGATGAAAACTTTGCGCCAAGCTGAACCAATTAGCCTTGGTTTGCCGCTTTCCGGCGTCTATCTCTATTCGGCGATGTACATCAACGAGCTAGTGGATAGAGTGCTAATGCCAGAAGTCGCCAGCCCTGGGCTATTCCATGATTATCTGTTTGCGCTCACTGAACTGGCGCAAAGCACTAATCCCGAGCCCGCGTTACGCCGCTTTGAACTCGCTTTGCTTGCCGCGATGGGCTACGGTGTGGATTTTCTGCATTGTGCAGGTACGGGCGAGCCAGTTTCACCAGACATGACTTATCGTTACCGTGAGCAAAAAGGCTTTATTGCCTCGGTGCGCCGCGATAATCTCACCTTTCTCGGTAACGAGCTGATTGCGATCAGCGAGCGACGTTTTACCAGCAAAGAACAACTGCAAGCGGCAAAACGCTTTACACGTTTAGCCTTAAAGCCGTATCTTGGCGGCAAACCTTTAAAGAGTCGTGAGTTGTTTCGTCAAACAACTCTACCTAGAGCACGGAGTACAGAAGAATGAGCTCAATTTATCTTGGTGTGAACATCGATCACGTGGCGACTTTGCGTAACGCACGCGGCACGCAATATCCCGATCCTGTGCATGCAGCAGAAATTGCTGAACGTGCGGGTGCAGATGGTATCACCATCCATCTACGTGAAGATCGTCGTCACATTACTGATCGCGATGTACGTATTTTGCGTGAAACGCTGCAAACGCGCATGAACCTTGAAATGGCGGTGACCGATGAGATGGTTGAGATTGCGCTGCAAACTCAACCTGAATACGTTTGCTTAGTGCCTGAAAAACGTGAAGAACTGACGACAGAAGGTGGCTTAGACGTACTTGGTCAGCTTGAGCGCGTAAAAGCGGCCACGGAAAAACTCACCGCGGCAGGCATTAAGGTATCTCTGTTTATCGATGCCGATCGCGAGCAAATTGATGCAGCCAAAGCCTGTGGTGCACCATTCATTGAGCTGCATACCGGTCATTATTCGGATGCAAAAAGTGAAGTCGATCAGCAAAATGAGCTGAAAAAAATCGCGGCAGCAGCGGCTTATGCTCACGACTTGGGCATTACGGTGAATGCTGGTCATGGATTGACTTATCACAACGTTGCTGCGATTGCGGCGATCCCTGAAATCTACGAGCTGAACATCGGCCATGCGATCATTGGTCGCGCGGTATTTGATGGCTTAGCGAAAGCGGTGGCAGACATGAAAGCCATCATGGTTGCAGCGCGCCGTTAACACTATGATCGTTGGACTCGGCACGGACATTGCTGAAATTGAACGGGTTGAGAAGGCCTTGGCGCGCTCAGGTGAACACTTCGCGCGCCGAGTGCTCAGTGATCCAGAATTTGTGCAATTTCAGGCTTTAAAGCAACAGGGGCGTTTTTTAGCTAAACGCTTTGCGGCGAAAGAAGCCGCATCCAAAGCCCTAGGGACTGGAATTGCGCAGGGCGTGTCTTTCCACGATTTCACCATTAGCAACGATGCATTAGGTAAGCCCTTACTAAGTTTGAGTGGCAAGGCCGCTCAGTTAGCTGCACAACTGCAGGTGGCGAATATCCATCTTTCCATCTCTGATGAGCGCCATTACGCAATGGCTACCGTGATCCTTGAACGTCGCTGATGCGGCGTTCGTGCTTTCGGTCATTTCAAATCTTTCATTTTCTGACTATATTTTCTCTATCTGCTGATTCTTTCTTAACGGAAGAATGAGTTTGCTCTACCTTGAGCACTCTGCCACATGATTGAGCTCATCAACCACTAGAATAAGAGTAATTGGGCGATGTCATCACTGATGACCATCGAAATGGAGAAAGTTTCACTTGGCGTAGACGTCTGCGCTTTGGTGCAGTATGTGCGAGTTTAGGAATGCCCCAATGATGCGAAATCCTTATCGAACTTTGCTTGTTAGCCGAGTTTTAAGCCTATTGGCGATCATTAGCTCTCCGGTCTTTGCTGCGGATTGGGCGATATCTGGGTACGGTTCGCTCGGTTACAGTTACGAGAACGAAGAGAATCTTGGTTTTTTGCGTAATATCGCTCAACCAGATGACCATCGACGTAATGGATCATTTAAGCCAGATTCGAACATCGGGGTGCAGTTTGATTTGCAGTTGAATCCGCAGTGGTCCGTGACGGCACAATGGGTGTTGGAAGATAGAGTCGAGCAGCGCTTTGAGGATGTCACTGAGTTAGCTTTTGCGCGATATACGCCGGATGAACATTGGGATCTTCGCGTTGGGCGCCTTGGCCTTAACGCTTATATCGCCGCTGACAGCCGACGGATTGACTACGCGCATCTTTGGGTGCGTCCTCCCCAAGAGTTTTATGGCGGTATCTTCTACGATTCGATTGATGGGATTGATGTGACGTATCGCAGCCAGCTGAACGACATCAGCTGGTCATTAGGCGCTCAATACGGAAAGATTAAGCAGAAATTGCAAAATACCTCGTCGGGCGAAATTTCGGGTACACAATCGGATAAAACCTTAGCTATTGTGCTCTCTTTGGAGCAAGAACATTGGTTCGGGCGCCTCTCTTATGTCCATGTCGGGCAGTTGCAAGTGGATTTGGATGGCAATTCACTCTTGGCAGTAAAAGCGGTTCAACAGCTCGGACAAGCTGATTTAGGTATGCTCAGTTCTGAAGCCAACCAGCTCGCCGAGCAGATCAATTTAACATCGGAAACCATCGAGTACTGGCAATTAGGCTTTGGTTATCGCGGTACTCAATGGTCACTGCAATCGGAAATCTACACTATTTTCGGGGAAAAAGCCGTTGTGCCAGAAGGGATTGGCGGCTATGCCATGGCAGGGTATACGTTCGGTAGCGTGACGCCTTATGTCATCTACGGCAAATTTAATCCGAAAAATCCGCCTTACCAAGCTCAATCCGATTGGGGATTATCGCCCGTGAACGGCGCTCAACTGGCGGAAATTCAGAAATGGTTGATTGGAGGGATCAATTCGACTTACATCGATCAGCAAACCTATTCACTAGGGGTTCGTTGGGATGTGAGTGCGCAAGTTGCCTTGAAAGCACAATACGATTTCATCCAGATTGCGGATAATGGTTATGGCTTGTGGTCGATACCATTAGAGGAAAATCCTCAAGGACGCGATGTGCATCTGTTTTCGTTAAGCGTCAATTTTGTATTTTAGGAGGACTGAATGAAATATTGGTTACTCCTAATGATGTTGGTATCGCCATTGGCCTCTGCCGAGTTGTATGTTGTTGCAGGCCAAGAGAGCCCGGTCTCTGCCATTACCAAAGAAGAGCTCTCTGCGTTATATCTTGGGCGCAATAGGGTTGTGGGGAATACTTACATTAATCAGATATTGGATCGTAGTGGTGACGTTCGCCAACGCTTTTTCTTACAAGTCACTAACATGCAAGAAAGCCAGATTAATGCGTATTGGGCGAAGTTAAAATTTTCGGGACGGCTCCGTGCTCCGGAGTCGGTGCCTAGTGATCAAGAGCTAGCGATTAAACTTGAGGCTAACCCATTCTCGATTGGTTACATGGCTGAGCCGCCAGATAAAGCATTAAAAGTGCTATTGGTGATTTATGACTGATCAAACGCGAACTTCTCCTCTGGTCAATCGATTATTGAAGATGATTTCGCTGTGTGCGCTTAGCTATCTGCTGATCATTCTTGCGGTCATTATTCCGCGAGGTTTGCAGAGTGTTGAATTGCAGAAACAAGAACTGGAAGAGAAATTAGCACTTTCTTTGAGCAACTCGGCGGCGATTGCTCTGTACGTGAATAACTACGATATCGCCTCTGAGGTGATGGATGCCCTGTTGCTGCATAAAGAGATCAATGCCGTCAAACTGGCGAGTATCGATGGGATTGTCTTTGAACGAACTAGCATTCCCCAGCTCCTCAAGGAGCATGATATTTGGGAAGATGCTAACCGCTATCGCTTAGTGTCGCCTGTGGATGGCAATTTGATTGGCTACTTGATGATTCATGAGGATCACCAAGTGATTAGGCAGCAGGCGACGAGCAAAATCCTCGATCAAATAGCCGTGGTGTTGATCCAGTTTTTAGTTACCTTTGTGGCGTTAATTTGGATTGTACGCCGTTTGGTCGGTAAACCGTTGACTGAGCTTTATGAAGCATTATCGGAAGTGCGCCCTGACCATGATCGAAAAGTCTCAGTGGCTCAGGAAAATAAGCATAACGAGATCGGTTTGGTGGCGAAAAGCATCAATGAGTTTATTGATGCTTCGCATCAAGCGCTGATCCGTGAGCGAGAATTACGCCAACAAATTGAACGTTGGGAAAGCTATTACCGAACCATTGCTGAGCAAGATACGTTGACTGGGCTAAAAAATCGGTTGGGGTGTGAAAAATATGTGCTGAATAAAAAGCGCGCCAGTTTAACCATGGTGTTGCTACTTATCGACTTGGATGGTTTTAAACAGGTCAATGATACGTTAGGACATGGTGCCGGTGATGACGTATTGCGCGAAATCGCCAAACGCTTTTTGGCTCTTGCGCAGGCTCACTTTACCGACTCTGTCGTCGGCCGACTCGGTGGGGATGAATTTGCGATTTATATCCCACTCGACGTTTATGATCAGACGTCAGTGGAAGCTCTTGCCGCCGATGTGATCGACGCCTCGGGGACGCCGATCGTATTGGGAAAACAGAGCGCTCAAGTTGGGTGCAGTATCGGGATCAGTCATATGGATTGTGTGCACATCGACTTAGAAAAACTGCTTTTACAAGCGGATAAAGCAATGTATTGGGTTAAACATCGCGGCAAGCATGGCTATCATGTTTATGTGACGGGGCAAGAGGTACATCCTTTGCCCCATCAGCAAGACATGAAACGCGATCAATCCAGATAATCCGTCGCAGCTTCGCTAACTTTCTCCATCTCATCTTGTAGCTCGAAGAGCTCCGGCTCCAATTCGTGTATGGCGGCTCCGCTGCGCAGAGCTTGTTCCAGACTCGCGCAGACTTTGCGGAGCCGTGGTACGCCACTGTATGAGCAACTGCCGTGCAGTTTGTGGATATGATGCAATAAATCGCTCGTGGCGTATTCTTCATCTTCTAAAGCCATGTTGACGACCGTCTCGACCTCCTGCAAATAATTGACCAGCATGGTCAGCATCTCTTTAGCGAGATCTTCTTTGTTGGCCGACTGGCGCAATGCGGCTGACCAATCAATGATCGCATCATCTTGCTCTGCCGTATGCAAAGCACTTTGTACCGCAGCGCCATCTGGCAGGGTAATTTTTGCTACCTGCTTACTGCGCGTGTGTGGGCTCCAATGGACCAACACTTGTTGCAAAATATGCTCTTCAATCGGTTTGGTGAGGTAGTCGTCCATTCCCGCTTTCAGTAGGCGATCTCGCTCGCCCGCCATGGCGTGGGCCGTAACGGCAATGACAGGAGTCTCTTGATAGCCATGCAGCTGTTTAATCGATTTACATGCGGTTACCCCATCCATGTGCGGCATCTGAATGTCCATCAAGATGATATCGAAGTGGCGTTCTTGTGCTTGCTCTATTGCTTCCTGGCCACTGGCGCAGGCGATAACGCATTCAACTCGCTCTTGAAGCAGCGCCGTAATCAGTTTGAGGTTAGCTAGGTTATCATCGACCGCCATAACACACAACGGCAACTTATCGGCTTGTGGTTTAGGTTGTGCCGAATGGAGTGAAAGCGGTTGTTGTGCGGCTAACGTTTGCAGCAGCTTTTTACGTGAAAGCGGTTTACTGATGCATTTCACCGGATAGTGTTGCATCAAGCGATCGGCCAGTGCCAACTCGGTGCTCGGCACACCGACAATCACGTTATGTGTCATGGCAAGCGCACGCTTAACCCAAAGCTCGACCATTGCATAGTTGGTTTCTTTGCTTGGGGCGAGGTTGAGTAACACATAGTCGTAACTCTGTTCCTCTTCCGGTATCGCGGAGCGATAAATCACTTCTAACCCGCTTTGCACTAGCGTTTGTTGCACAATAGCTGCAGCTTGCATGTTGGGTTCAATCAACAATAGATGACGATGGTTGAGCAGTTGCGCATCATAACCATCATTGACGGGCAGCTCCGTTGTGTGCAAACGCAGGGTAAACCAGAACGTAGAGCCTTGGTGTAAGCGGCTGGTCAGGCTGATTTCGCCCCCCATATGGCTCACCAGTTTTTGAGTAATGACCAGCCCCAATCCTGTGCCGCCATAACGGCGAGAAATACTGGCATCGGCTTGGCTAAAGGCTTGGAATAACTGGGCTTGTTGGCGCTCTGAAATACCAATGCCCGTATCGCGCACCATAAATTGCAGGTCAATCACATCATCGCGTAGTGAACGCATTTCCACGCTGACATCAATATTGCCGCGCTCAGTAAACTTGATCGAGTTGCCGACTAAGTTAGTCAAAACTTGTTGAATACGTAGTGGATCGCCCACCACGCCGCGTGGAATTTTCGGGTCAATTTTGAGGGTGATTTCTAACCCTTTCTCATGGGCGCTCGTCGCTTGAAGGTTAACCACTTCTTCCAACACTTCTTGGAACTCAAATGGAATGTTTTCCAGAGCCAATTTACCGGCTTCGAGTTTGGAGAAATCCAAAATGTCGTTAATGATAGTAAGGAGGTTGTTAGCTGATTTTTCAATCGTTTGCAGGTAATCAGTTTGGCTGTTGGTGAGCTGGGTTTTCAGCATTTGTCGGGTAAAGCCAATCACGCCATTGAGTGGAGTGCGCAGCTCGTGCGACATATTGGCCAGAAATTCTGACTTTACGCGCGCTGCTTCTTGCGCTCGTTTTTTAGCGATGTCGAGTTCGACGTTCTGAATCTCTAGCTGCTCCAAGGTTTCCCGCAAATCGGAAGTGGCTTGGTCAATGCTGTGTTGCATCTCGACATGGTATTCAGAGAGCGACACAGCCATCGCATTGATGCCTTTTTTCAGTGAATCCAACTCGCCATGCATTTTGCCTTCGATCCGTACATCCAAATGTCCACGACGAATGCGATCCACCATGTTTTTCATGTGCGTGATGGGGCGAGTCACATCGTGCATCAAACGAAATGCAAACACACCAGAGAGCAAAATCCCAATCACCAGCACTAAGCCCGCTGAGAAAATTTCCTGATACTGCTGTAAGCGCAAAGAGGAGAGATCAAGTTCAATGGCGATATAACCCATCACTGGTGTGGCAGGGTTGGCATCACCGTTTTCGAGAATCGTTCGTTCAGAGACGATCGGCGTGCGCAAAATTAGGGTGTTCTCATCAATCACCGAACTGCTCAGAAATGGGATCGGCTTATCCTTGGGGTACATGAGCTTTTCGAAATTGGGGTGAAAGTTGGAGGTGACAAACAACTCGTGATTCGCATCAAACACTGCAATGCTGCGCACCAACTTAGAGTTTTTACGATGCGCATAGCTAATGATACGCCGCACAGATTCGCGGCTTTGCATCCGTAGCGCATCTTCACTGGCGATCGCCAGTGGTTCGATGATGCTGGCACCCGAGTTTATCACTTGGTTTTCTAAGTCGTGATAACGGTTAAAAGAGAATAGTGCGCTAAGCAGCAGGCCAATAATCAGGGTTGGAGCCAGAGTGAGCGTAACGACGCGGGCGCGCAAGCCATATCTTCGATTCATTATTGTCTAAACATTGTGGTGTGGATATGGGAAAATACCCCCGCACAAATCGGATTGCATGGGGAAACATTGGCGTTAGCTTAATCAACTCCCTGACCTTCGACAATCACCCCCGTGCAGAATAGTGATGCCGGGGCAAAAACAATTCTACTCCAACACTTGAGCACAGAGCATGGCACGTTTCTTTCAACCGAAAAAGCACAGCACGTTAGACAAAAAGCATCAACCGGTCACCATTGAACGGTTGGATCACCAAGGCAGTGGACTGGCCTTTTTGCAGAAGAAACCGTTGTTTGTCGATGGTGCTTTGCCGGGTGAAGAGGTGCTGATCCAGCTCACCGAAAGCAAAAGTAAATATGCGCGTGGGCAATTGATCAAAGTGCTCAAACCTAGCCCTGAGCGTGTTGCTCCTTTTTGTGCTCACTACGCACAATGTGGCGGCTGTGATTTACAGCATCTTGACCGAGCCGGTCAAATTAACCACAAGCAGCAGGCGTTAAGTCAATTAATGGTGAAGTTTGCAGGGCAGAGCCTTGCTCTGTCGGCACCGGTTTGTTCTGATGATCAAGGCTATCGTCGCCGCGCAAGATTAAGCCTGATGTGGGATAAGAAAACCCAGCAACTGCAGTTTGGTTTTCGCCGTAAGCAGAGCAAAGCGATTGTCAATGTGACGCATTGCCCTGTATTAGAGCCGAGTTTGAATGCGCTTTTACCGGAATTGAACACTTTATTGAGCCAATGGAGTCAGCCTGAGTTGCTTGGCCATGTTGAATTGGTGAAAGGTGACAACACACCAGTATTGGTGTTACGCCATTTGGGCGTATTGGCTGAGCAAGATAGACAGTCTTTATCTGACTTTGCTACGCAAAAGGGGCTAACCTTATACCTAACGTTGGAAGCGGGCGCGTTGCAACATGTGCAAGGTGAACCGCCTTACTGCGAAGAAACGGGTAGTTGTTTACGCTTCTTGCCGAATCACTTTATTCAGGTGAACCGTTCGGTGAATCAACAGATGGTCGAGCAAGCCCTCAACTGGCTTGAAGTGAACAAGCAGGATCGTGTGCTTGATTTGTTCTGCGGTTTAGGCAATTTCACTCTGCCGTTAGCCGCACAAGCGCAAGAGGTGGTGGGGATTGAAGGCGTGGAAGAAATGGTGCAACACGCCACGCATAACGCCAAATTGAACCAAATCAACAATGTGGCGTTTTATCAGGCCAATTTGGAACAAGATATGACGAACGCCTCATGGGCGCAGCAGAAATTTGCTAAAGTACTGCTCGACCCTGCCCGAGCAGGCGCAGAAGGGATTGTGGATCAGCTCGCAGCGCTTGGCGCTGAACGAGTGGTGTATGTGTCGTGTAACCCCGCGACACTGGCGCGTGATAGCCAAAGCTTGCTGAGCCAAGGATTTCACTTAGAGAAACTGGGCATGCTGGATATGTTCCCGCACACCAGTCATCTTGAGTCCATGGCTTTATTTGTGAAAAAACGCTAGCGACTGAACTCTTCATCTAAGCGTCAGTCGAAAGCTAAAAAATACAATGATTATATTAGGACGATATCAATGGTTGCGGTACGAAGCGCACACTTAAACCCAGACCAACAGTTTGAGCTAGAAACATGGATAGCCAGTCTTGCCCAAGAGGGTAAAACGGCCGCTAAATTGACCGCTGTGTACCGTGAGTGTGAACAGTTGCTTGCCGGTAATCCACAAGGGCCATTGCTGCTGTGGCGTGGGCGGGAAATGATCGAAATCTTGATCACCTTATCTATGGATCGCCCAACGCTGGTGGCGGCTTTGCTATTTCCCATCGCCACCAGTGGCGTGTTGGATAATGAGTCGCTCGAAGAGAGTTACGGCAGAGAAGTACTCAAACTGATCCTCGGCGTAGAAGAGATGGCGGCAATTGGTCAGCTCAATGTGACCATGCATGGCAGTGAAGCCTCGGCGCAAGTGGATAATGTGCGCCGTATGCTACTCGCGATGGTGGATGATTTCCGCTGCGTAGTGATCAAGCTTGCCGAGCGGATCTGTAACCTGCGTGAAGTGAAAAATGAACCGGATGAAGTGCGCCGCATCGCCGCGAAAGAGTGTGCCAACATTTACGCGCCACTGGCTAACCGTCTAGGCATTGGTCAGCTCAAATGGGAAATTGAAGACTACGCGTTCCGTTACCAACAACCGGATACCTACAAACAGATTGCCAAACAGCTTTCTGAGCGCCGTATTGTGCGTGAGCAGTACATCCGTGATTTTGTCAGCGACTTGCGTGCCGAGATGAAACAGCTGGGCATTAACGCTGAAGTCAGCGGTCGCCCGAAACACATCTACAGCATCTGGCGCAAAATGCAGAAAAAGAGCCTCGCTTTTGATGAGCTGTTTGATGTGCGCGCGGTGCGGATTATTGCCGACAAGCTGCAAGATTGTTATGCCGCACTTGGCATTGTGCATACCAAGTACAAACATTTGCCGAACGAGTTTGATGACTATGTGGCCAATCCGAAACCGAACGGCTATCAGTCAATCCATACCGTGATTTTGGGGCCAGAAGGCAAAACCATCGAAATCCAGATCCGTACTAAGCAGATGCACGAAGAGTCAGAGCTTGGGGTGGCGGCACACTGGAAATACAAAGAAGGCAGCAGCGCTGGCCGCAGTGGTTACGATGAGAAGATCACTTGGCTGCGTAAACTGCTCGATTGGCAAGAAGAGATGTCCGATTCGGGCGAAATGCTCGACGAGCTGCGTAGCCAAGTGTTTGATGATCGCGTCTACGCCTTTACCCCGAAAGGTGATGTGGTTGACCTGCCGATGGGGGCGACCCCGCTCGATTTTGCTTACCACATCCACTCTGAAGTGGGGCATCGCTGTATTGGCGCCAAAGTGGCTGGCCGCATCGTGCCATTTACCCATAAATTACAGATGGGTGATCAGGTCGAAATCATCACTGCTAAAGAGCCCAACCCATCTCGTGACTGGTTAAACCCATCACTCGGTTTTGTGCATTCAGGGCGCGCGCGCGCCAAGATCAATGCTTGGTTCCGCAAGCAAAGCCGCGAGAAAAACCTCGAAGCAGGACGTGAAATTCTCGAAATCGAATTAGCCAAAGTAGGCGCCAATCTGAAACATGCCGAGGCGTATGCACTTAAGCGTTTCAACGTTAACAGCGTCGATGAAATGTACGTCGGTATCGGCAGTGGCGATCTGCGTATTAACCAAATCGTTAATCACATCAACGCGTTAGTGAATAAGCCGACCGCCGAGGAAGAAGATAAGCTCGTCCTGGAAAAACTGCAGGAAAACAAAGCCCTAACGCCGAATCGTCCGCATAAAGATGCGGTGGTGGTGGAAGGGGTCGATAACCTAATGACTCACCTTGCGCGTTGCTGTCAGCCAATTCCTGGGGATGAAATCCGCGGTTACATTACCCAAGGCCGTGGTATTTCCGTGCACCGTAGCGATTGTGAACAGTTGGAAGAGTTGAGCCTCCATGCACCAGAGCGGATCATTGATACCGTTTGGGGCGGCGGTTTTGTGGGTTCTTACCTGCTGACCGTGCGCGTTGAAGCGATGGAGCGCAGTGGCTTACTCAAAGACATCACGACCTTATTGGCTAATGAGAAAGTTAAAGTGGCGAGCATGAAAAGCCGCTCCGACTATAAACGCCAAATCATCATCATGGATTTCGATCTTGAAGTGAACAACGTCGAAGCTTTAGCGCGCGTTTCTAAACGCATCGAGCAGATCAAAGATGTTATGTTGGTCAAGCGCTTAGGTTAAATCCAACTCAAACAGCGAGGTGTGAAGTGAAAACTTCCACCTCGTTGCTTTTTCAACTTCAATAAGTTTAGGCGCTCAATGCCTGATGTGAGGAAAGCCATGTCACACCCGATTGAACAACTCGAACAGATCATGACTCGCCTACGTGACCCTGAGCTAGGTTGCCCGTGGGATAAAGAGCAAACCTTTGACACTATAGCGCCATACACCATAGAAGAAACCTTCGAAGTGGTGGATGCCATCACCCAACGCGATTGGCCTAATTTGCGTGAAGAGTTGGGGGATTTACTATTTCAGGTCATTTTCTACAGCCAAATGGCCAAAGAGCAAGGGTTGTTTGAATTTCGCGATGTGGTAGACACGGTTAATGAAAAGCTGACGCGCCGTCATCCTCATGTATTTGGAAATGTGACCTTTGAAAATGACGAGCAAATTCACGCCAATTGGGAGGCAGAAAAAGCCAAAGAAAAAGCGCAAGCAGGCAAAAACGAGCAGAGTATTCTAGACTCTGTACCACGTTCATTGCCCGCGTTATCGCGTGCTCACAAGATCCAGAAAAAGTGCGCCAAATACGGATTTGATTGGGACAGCTTAGGTCCCGTTGTCGACAAAGTGCACGAAGAAGTCTCAGAAGTGATGGAAGAAGCGCTGCAAGTGGATGTGGATACGCAAAAAGTAGAAGAAGAGTTAGGTGATTTATTGTTCGCCACCGTCAATTTAGTGCGCCATTTAGGGCATGACCCTGAGATGGCTCTGAGCAAAGCCAACGCCAAATTTGTGCGCCGCTTTCAAGGTGTTGAAGACAAAGCGAGAGCGAAAAATAAGCCACTCCAAGACTTTACTTTGGCTGAGTTGGACGCGTTTTGGGATCAGGTAAAACTTGAAGAAAAACAGGCGATAAAGTCGTTTTAATCGCTGAGCATTAAAAAACAAAGCAAACTCACTGATGAGCTTACTGGTTGATTAAACTGCTAATTTCTCAATTGCTGAAAAAGAGTCCCGTTTGGGACAAAATTGACTCAGATAATGTGCCGCTTGTGTGCTTCGCTTCAATTTGGTTTGATTTGAAGCAAAAAATAAAAAATTGAGTGTGATAGATTTCACGTTGTGGCAATGGGGGCCTTCTGGTATAGTTTTGTCCCGTCCAGAAGAAATCCATTTCCCTCATTCAACCATTTTCAGGTTAAACATGACGACAAATTATATTTTTGTTACTGGCGGGGTTGTATCCTCTCTAGGTAAAGGTATTGCAGCGGCATCCCTTGCAGCGATTCTCGAAGCTCGTGGTCTTAAAGTGACCATGATGAAGCTTGACCCTTACATCAACGTTGACCCAGGCACAATGAGCCCAACTCAACACGGTGAAGTGTTCGTTACGGAAGATGGCGCGGAAACTGACCTAGACCTTGGTCACTACGAGCGTTTCATTCGTACCAAAATGACCAAACGCAACAACTTCACGGCAGGTCGTGTTTACGCTGACGTACTGCGCAAAGAGCGTCGTGGCGACTACCTAGGTGCCACCATTCAGGTTATCCCTCATATCACTAACGCGATCAAAGATCGTGTGATTGCTGGCTCAGAAGGCCACGATATCGCTATCGTTGAAGTGGGTGGTACTGTGGGTGATATCGAATCTCTGCCATTCATGGAAGCGATCCGTCAGCTAGCAATCGAAGTTGGCCGTGAAAACGCGATGTTTATGCACCTGACGCTGGTTCCTTACCTAGCGGCTGCAGGCGAAGTAAAAACGAAGCCAACTCAACACTCAGTAAAAGAACTGCTTTCTATCGGTATTCAGCCAGACATTCTGGTTTGCCGTAGCGATCGTATGATCCCAGCCAACGAGCGTAAGAAGATCGCTCTGTTCTGTAACGTGCCTGAAAAAGCCGTTATCTCTATGAAAGACGTGGATTCTATCTACAAGATCCCACAACTGATCCGTTCTCAAGGTTTGGATGATTTGGTGTGTGCACGTTTTGGCATTAACGCGCCAGAAGCGGATCTGTCTGAATGGGAACAAGTGATTTACGAAGAAGCGAACCCAACCGGTGAAGTGACTATCGGTATGGTTGGTAAATACACCGAGCTGCCAGATGCTTACAAATCCGTCAACGAAGCTCTGAAACATGCGGGTCTGAAGAACCGCCTGAGCGTGACCATCAAATACGTGGATTCACAAGACGTTGAAACCAAAGGTGTTGATGTTTTAGCGGGGCTGGATGCGATTCTGGTACCGGGTGGCTTTGGTGATCGTGGTATCGAAGGCAAAATCCGTGCAGCGCAATATGCACGTGAAAACAAAATTCCTTACCTTGGCATCTGCTTGGGTATGCAAGTGGCACTGATCGAATACGCGCGCAATGTAGCGGGTATGGAAGGTGCACACTCAACCGAATTCAATAAAAACACCAAATACCCTGTGGTTGGTTTGATCACGGAATGGGTAGATGGCGAAGGCAATGTCGAAGAGCGTAGCGAAAAATCGGATCTGGGCGGCACCATGCGTCTAGGTTCACAGCTATGCCACCTTGAGAAAGGCACTAAAGCGTACGAAATGTACGGTAGCGCGACGATCCATGAACGTCACCGCCACCGTTATGAAGTCAACAACCTGCTGCGTCCTCAGATTGAAAAAGCAGGTTTGAAGGTTTCTGGTCTGTCAGCAGATAAGAAGCTGGTTGAAGTGATTGAGAACCCTGCTCACCCATGGTTTGTGGCAGCGCAGTTCCACCCAGAATTCACTTCAACCCCACGCGATGGTCACCCTCTGTTTGCTGGTTTTGTCAAAGCAGCAGGTCAGTACCAACGCGGTGAATTGAAGTAAAAGGATACGGGTAGCCACTTTAGCAGTGTGGCTACCCTTTTAGTTTTGACATTTAAATTCAATTGAGAGGAAACATTAATGTCTAAGATCGTTAAAGTTCTAGGTCGTGAAATCATCGACTCACGTGGTAACCCAACTGTAGAAGCGGAAGTTCATCTGGAAGGTGGTTTCGTTGGTATGGCAGCAGCTCCATCAGGTGCTTCTACTGGTTCTCGTGAAGCGCTTGAACTGCGTGACGGTGACAAGTCTCGTTTCCTAGGTAAAGGCGTTCTGAAAGCGCTGGCTGCGGTTAATGGTCCAATCGCAGACGCTCTGGTTGGCAAAGATGCAAAAGATCAAGCAACTATTGACCAAATCATGATCGACCTAGACGGTACTGAGAACAAGTCAAACTTCGGTGCAAACGCGATTCTAGCGGTTTCTCTAGCAAACGCGAAAGCAGCAGCAGCAGCAAAAGGCATGCCTCTGTACGAGCACATCGCTGAGCTGAACGGCACTCCTGGCGTATTCTCAATGCCTCTACCAATGATGAACATCATCAACGGTGGTGAGCACGCTGACAACAACGTAGACATCCAAGAGTTCATGATCCAACCTGTTGGCGCAAAAACTCTGAAAGAAGCAGTACGTATGGGCGCAGAAGTGTTCCATAACCTAGCTAAAGTACTGAAGTCTAAAGGCTACAACACTGCAGTGGGTGACGAAGGTGGTTTTGCTCCTAACCTGAAATCTAACGCAGAAGCGCTAGAAGTTATCGCTGAAGCAGTTGCGGCTGCAGGTTACAAACTGGGTACTGACATCACTCTAGCGATGGACTGTGCTGCTTCTGAGTTCTACGACGCAGAGAAGAAAGAATACAACCTGAAAGGCGAAGGTCGTATCTTCACTTCTAACGGTTTCTCTGATTTCCTAGAAGAGCTGACTGAGAAGTTCCCAATCGTTTCTATCGAAGACGGTCTGGACGAGTCTGACTGGGAAGGTTTCGCGTACCAAACTGAGAAACTGGGTAAGAAAATCCAAATCGTTGGTGACGATCTGTTCGTAACTAACACTAAGATCCTGAAGCGTGGTATCGACAACGGTATCGCTAACTCTATCCTGATCAAGTTCAACCAAATCGGTTCTCTGACTGAAACTCTGGCTGCGATCAAGATGGCAAAAGATGCTGGCTACACTGCAGTTATCTCTCACCGTTCAGGCGAAACTGAAGACGCAACTATCGCTGATCTAGCGGTAGGTACTGCTGCAGGTCAAATCAAGACTGGTTCTATGAGCCGTTCTGACCGTGTTGCTAAGTACAACCAACTGATCCGTATCGAAGAAGCACTGGGTTCACGTGCTCCTTTCAACGGTCTGAAAGAAGTGAAAGGCCAAGCTTAATTTTAAGCGAGCGCCTTCGCGACTGTTGACGATAACAGTCTCGCGATAAAAAAACGCCCTGCATTGCAGGGCGTTTTGCTTTCTACGGTTGCAGGCAACGAACTACAGAGCCTCGATTGCCGATACGCGCCGTTTATCCAACTCTTCTTTGATATGCTTGCCTTGAAAGCCATCCGCAATCACGGCTTGAACTTCTACGCCAAGGGCGGCTTGGTAGGCACGCAGGAAAATCTCACGCTGCGGATACGGCTCTGCCTCTAAACCTAAACGGCCACGATGATCTGCTTCACAACACAGTAGCACTTGCTCAAGTCGCTCCGGTTTGCGCCACACATCCAAAAGCCCCAGCACTTTAAGCTTGGTAGCAGACTTTAACTCGTCGGCACGATGAACATTGGAATGCTGTGCGCACACCGCGAGCGCTAAATCACGAAACTCATTAGGCACGCGAATGCGCTCGCACAATGATTCAATGATGTTAAGCCCAGTATGGCAGTGCAATTTATGGCTTGGCCATTCAGAAGGTGGCGTCACGCCTTTTCCTAAATCATGTACTTGCGCGGCAAAACGCACGGGAAGGGAATCAGAAAGTTGTGCGGCTTGTTTAGCGACCATTAACGTGTGAATACCGGTGTCGATCTCTGGGTGCCATTTTTCCGGTTGTGGCACGCCGAACAAGCGATCGATTTCAGGCAGCACCACAGCCAATGCGCCGCAATCACGTAACACCTGCAAAAACACTTCGGGATGATTCGTCGAGAGCGATTTATGCCACTCTTGCCAAACGCGCTCAGCGGTTAAGTGCTGTAATTCGCCCGATTGCGCAATCTTCGCCATTAACTGCATCGTCTCTTCGGCAACGATGAAACCTAGGTGATGCAGCTTGGCCGCAAAGCGCGCCACGCGCAGCACACGCAAGGGGTCTTCCACAAACGCGGGCGAAACATGGCGCAGCACTTTCGCGGCGAGATCGCGCTGACCTCCATAAGGATCAATAAGTTGTCCAGAGTCATCTTGCGCCATCGCATTGATGGTCAGATCGCGGCGCAGCAGATCGTCTTCCAAAGTCACGTCTGGAGCATAGTGGCAAGCAAAGCCGGTGTAACCCACGCCCGTTTTGCGCTCGGTACGAGCAAGGGCATGTTCTTCTTTACTTTTCGGATGTAAAAACACTGGGAAGTCTTTTCCCACGGCTTGAAAGCCAGCACTGAGCATAGCTTGTGGGCTGCTGCCGACCACCACCCAATCACGGTCATAAACTGGAAGTTGCAGCAATTGATCGCGCACTGCGCCGCCAACGAGGTAAATTTGCATCGTAGAGTCTCAAAAAATTGCGCGAATGGCATTGGCTAATCTTAGTCAGCAATGATACGTTGCACCCACTGCGATGAATAGGGTCAACAAGCATGTATCTGAACTTCTTTGGGTTTGACGAATTACCGTTTTCTATCGTCCCCAATGCGCGCTATCTCTACCTGAGTCAGCGTCATCAGGAAGCCATAGTACACCTGCAAGCCGGATTGGGCGATGGTGGGGGCTTTGCCATGCTCACCGGAGAAGTCGGGACGGGAAAAACCACGGTAGCGCGAGCGATTCTGGCGAGTTTGCCGGGCAAAACGCGCGCGGGGATGATCCTCAATCCCACTTTCTCGGATCTGGAGCTGTTGGAAGCGATTTGTGATGAGTTCGAACTGAGCTATCCGAAAAAAGCGACCTTAAAAAAGCTCACCCAAGTGCTGCATGAGTTTTTGTTGGCCGAGCACGCACAAGGCATACAAGTGCTCTTGATGATTGATGAAGCGCAGCATTTGGCTCCTGATGTGTTAGAGCAGCTGCGCCTATTGACCAATCTGGAAACCGAAAATCATAAGTTGCTCAAAGTGCTGCTTATTGGCCAACCGGAATTGCAAGAGAAGCTGCGAATGCCGCAGTTGCGTCAACTCGCGCAGCGCATTACCGGACGCTACCATTTACTACCGCTGAGTGAGGCGCAAAGTGCTGACTACATCCGTTTCCGGCTTGAGCAAGCGGGTGGTAATGTCGAGCTGTTTAAACGCAAAGCCTGTCAGTGGATTGCCCAACAAACTCACGGTATTCCGCGCTTAATCAATCTGGTGTGTGATGCCGCTTTAAAGCAGGCTTATCAAGCGGGCGAGCAGGAACTGAGTTTGGACAGAATCAAACGTGCCTGCCAAGAGGTGATGAGCTTTCAATCTTCCGTCTACCAAGTCACACCCACTAAATCACAAACACCAAAGTTATCTTATCTCTCTAGCGCATTAGGCGGTGTTGCCCTTGCCGTGTTACTAGCATGGCAATTACCGCCACAGCTTGAGCGAGCTGTACAAGACTATTTCCCTGCGCCAGAGATTGTGCCACCAACCGAACAAACGGTATTTCCACAAGCTCTGCGCAGCGCGTTACTTGATGCGACCAGTAGTGAAGATGCTGTAGAAACACTATACGCCGTGTGGGGTTTTCAAGCCTCGGTGATGGATCGATTTTGTCAATCGAAGCCGGATGCCTTGCTCTGGTGTGAGCAGCAAACCGGAGATTGGGCGAGTTTACAAGCGTATGATTTGCCTGCGGTACTGACATTAGTGATTGATGAAGTGCGCACTTATGCGGTGTTGTACCGGTTAAGTGGTGATGATGCAGAACTCTTGGTGGGTGGTCAGCGTTATCGGATTGCTCGCCAGTGGCTTGAGCCATTATGGCGTGGCCAATATGCACTGTTATGGCAAGGCGGATTTTCTCGCACTTTAAAGCAAGGAATGCGAGGAGATGATGTGGCCTTGTTGGAAAGTAAATTGGCGCAAGTATTAGGTGAGCCAGAACGCTCTACCGATCTGTTTGATAAGGATATTTCGCGTAAGGTTGAGTTATTTCAACGTTGGCAGAGTATGCATGTTGATGGCATTGCGGGAAAACAAACTCTGCGTCGTTTAGAACTGTTGACTCAGCAGCAAGCGCCGAGTTTGAAGGAGGAAGGCTAATGTCAAAAGTGATGAATGCCTTGAAGCAATCTCAGCAAGAGTATCTGCAGGCTCAGCCAGCCACCTATCGCACTTCTACAGAACAAGATCTGAGTACCTCGACCTCATCGCGCTGGTTGCACTTAATGCTGTGGCTAGTGCCGGGGGTAGTCACTGCGGGAGTGATGATTTACCAACGTTATGAGCAAGTGCAGCAGGAAGTCGCAACACGGCAAACCGAGCCGAGCATTGTACAGGTCGATGCCCCGTTGGAGCGTTTGGCTTACCCAGAATGGAGCGATCTGCAACCCACTTTTATTGAGCCTGTATTGACCCAAACGAGCAGTGTGGAGGATTCCATCTCTCTTGAGGAAAAGACCATAACGCCCCCCGCAACTTTAGAAACATCACCGCAACCGGCAGAAAATGATGGTTTGGGCGATCTGGATTTAACCCAGCTCTCGCCGGAATTAGCATTGCGAGTTCAAGCCATCATGCGTGATCAACCGGTGCCAGCCGCCGCTAAGCCAGAGTCTTCGGTGGTGGCGCTCACTCAGCACAGCGATCGTTACCAAGGCCGTTTACCCGCACTGAATTTCCAGATGCATGCCTTTTCCAGTAATGAACAAAAACGCTGGGTGAAAGTAAATGGTGTTGAACATCGTGAGGGGGAGATGTTAGCTCCCGATGTGAAGTTAGAAAGCATTAAACCGCAAAGCAGTGTGATTCTATTTGCTGGCGAGCAGATAGAAATTCCCGCACTGCATGATTGGAAAGGCTAAGCTGCGATAAAGTGGAAGTATAAAAAACGGTCACAGAAGTGACCGTTTTTTTTATACCTTTGCGTCGTAAGGGGCTATTATGCCCAGCCTGCAGGGTGGCGTTTACGACGTGGAATGATATGTGGCAATACAAGACCAAGCAGCAAACCAATACCAGCAACACCACCACCGTAAGTGAAGTATTTCAGCAATAGGTCTTCTTTTTGCGTATCGAGCTTTGCGCGCAGTTCACGAATTTCTGTTTGTGATTCCGTCAACTGCTTGCTGATATCGCCATAGCTGCGTTCTAGATCGGCGATTTGTTGATTGCGTAATTCGAGTGATTCCGCCAGCCCAGTTTTTTCACTATCGGCATTTTGACGCGCATTCGCGAGCTGATTCTTCACTTCTGCCAGTTCTTTTTCTAGAGCTGGTAAACGCAATGCCGTGCTGACTTCACGGGTCACAAAACGGCTTTCTACCCAACCTGTACGGCCGCGCTCATCAGCAATCTGGCTGTAACCACTCTCTTTGTTAACGTCGAGCAGCTTAACCTTTTCCCCCGCATCAATGCTGCCAAGGATACGGTATTGGTTATTTGGGCCTGAATGCATGTAAGTGAAGAGTTTGTCCGCGATGTAGCGGTCTTGCGCGAACGTTGGTGCGGCCAACATGGATAAGAGCACCATGCAGATCAGTTTTTTCACAGTAAATCCCTTAATTTAAAGATAGATTTGGCGGTAAGTCTCATAAAGTTTGTGGCAAATAGTATGCAGTTTTGGCAAGCGCTGCAACAAAGAAGGGAGGCAAAGCCTCCCTTTCTGTGCGATTGAGTCAATAATGACAGTTCGCTAACACTACGCTTACGTGTCGTTTAGCCGACAAACACGGCCTGAATTGCGTAGAAGAAAACGACGGCCAGTAGGGCACCCGCAGGAAGCGTGATAACCCAAGACGCAACGATATTACGTACTACACCGAGGTTCAGTGCGGCAATTCCGCGTGCAAAACCTACACCCAGCACTGCACCTACCAACGTTTGCGTGGTTGAGATAGGGAGACCTGTGCCTGAAGCCAACACCACGGTTGAAGCGGTTGCTAGCTGAGCTGCAAAACCACGGCTTGGTGTTAGTTCAGTAATACCGGTACCAATAGTTGCCATCACTTTGTGGCCTAATGTCGCAAGACCCACAACGATACCGAAGCCGCCCAGTGGCAGAATCCACCATGCGATAGAGCTTTTCGCGGTCACTTCACCCATGTGTTGAACGGTTGAAACCACAGCAGACAAAGGACCAATCGCGTTTGCTACGTCGTTTGAACCGTGAGCAAAAGCCATCGCACATGCGGTGATGACCATCAGTGTGCTGAAAATGCTTTCCACACCTGAAAACCCATGGTCTTCATCGCGGTTAGCGAATTTCTTTTGAATGTAAAGGTAACCGCCAACCATCACGATGGCAGAAACGACAGCTGACCACATCCAAGCTTCTGGGTTAGTCAGGTGCAAACCGACGTGCTTGAGACCTTTCTTGATCGTAACCAGTGCAATCACCATGGTGGTGATAAACATGTACACAGGCACAAAACGTTTCGCGTTGATTAGCGGCTTTTCTGTATCGAAAATGAGGCTTTGTGCACTCACGAAGATGAGGTAAGCAAAGAAGCCTGAAATCACCGGAGTGATAATCCAGCTACCGACAATACCTTGTACTGAGCTCCAATCGACCGCTTCAGTGCCCACAGACACACAAGCAAAACCGATGATGGCACCAATGATAGAGTGAGTGGTAGAGACTGGCCAACCCATGTAAGAGGCGACGAGCAACCAAGTACCTGCAGCCAGCAATGCTGACATCATGCCGTAAATCAGCACATCAGGCTTATCGGCGAAAAGAGAGGTTTCAATAACCCCATTACGGATAGTTTCTGTTACTTCGCCACCGGCTAAATAAGCGCCTGCGAATTCAAAAATCATCGCAATAATAATAGCTTGTTTAACGGTGAGCGCTTTTGACCCTACGGAAGTGCCCATTGCATTGGCGACGTCATTCGCACCAATACCAATTGCCATCAAGAAACCGAAGACTGCTGCCACAATAATCAAGACGGTGCCGTAGTTCGCAAGGATTTCCATCGTAATACCTAGTTGTTGATAACAAGCGGAGCAACCTTGGCTTGTTTTTGACGCACATAACGACCTTCAGCGTAGAAAATACTCATCGCCTAGCAGGTCGTCATACTGTGGTTGCTCTTCGTTATTTGGTTAACTTTAACTTTAAATTTAAGAACGAGAGAGCATCAGCTCTAAGCGAGCGCCAACGCGCTGCGCTTGGTCGGCAATGCCGCCCATCCATTCCAGAATTTTGTACAAGAACATCACATCGATAGGGTTCATTCTCGATTCGATGGCCATCAATTGTTGGCGCAGGCGAATCTGCATGCTATCGGTGTCATCTTCAATCACATCCAGTTGATGGATCATTTCAGCCACGAGCGTTACCTCACGACCTTTGAATCCAGTTTCCAATAACTCGTCGAGCTCGTTGATCACATTCTGCGCTTGGTTAGCCGCGTCTAAACAACGTTTAACGTAAGCGATGAAGTTTTCTTGGAGAGGCTCAGGGATGACAAGCTGACGGCCATATACACGGCCCGCAATGTCTTTGGCGAGGTTTGCGAGTTTATCCTGTTGAGTAAGAAGCTCAAGCATGTCACTACGATCAACAGGCATGAACAAACCGCGAGGAAGTTTAAGACGAATTTCACGCTTTAACACGTCAGCTTCTTTCTCAAGATGAGAAATCTGTGCACGAATTTCACCTGCTTTTTCCCAATCACCTTTGTTACAGACTTCAAAGAAGTTGATCAGATGAGAGCAGCATTCATTCACGCACACAACGTGGCGTTGCAAAGGCTTAATCGGGGACTTTGCAAATAACCCCATGATTGTATTTACTGGCATGGTCATTCAACCTAATAGCTATAACCTTGAAATAACATACACCATAATATGGTGAAATGTTGAGCGTTGGCTATAAAGGCGCGCATGTTAACCCAAACATCGTCGCAATAAAACTGTTTTAGATCATGATTGGGCGGATATTTCTCTCTTGCTCCGCTGTCTATAAGGCAATATCCTGTCGGCATCTGCATCGAAAGGTATAACTATGGAAACCGAGATAGAACTGAAGTTTTTTGTTTCTCCAGAATTTTCAACGATTTTAAGCGCTAAGATTTCTGAAACCAAAGTACTTCAGCATAGCTGTCGGGAGTTAGGAAACACTTACTTTGATACCCCCGATAACTGGTTACGTCAGCATGATATTGGATTGCGCATCCGTCGTTTTGATGACGTCTATGTCCAAACGGTGAAAACCGCAGGTCGTGTGGTCGCCGGTTTACATCAGCGCCCAGAGTTCAACGCTGAACATCACAGCAACGACCCTGATCTCTCTTTGCATCCTGCGGATATCTGGCCGCAAGGAAAAGACCTCTCTCAATTACAAGCGGAGCTTATGCCGCTTTTCTCAACCAACTTTACCCGTGAACAATGGCTGATTGGCATGGCTGATGGTAGCCAAGTCGAAGTCGCCTTTGACCAAGGTGTGGTGGTGGCGGGCGATCGCCAAGAACCGATTTGTGAAGTAGAGCTTGAGCTTAAGTCAGGCCAAACGGATGCTCTATTTACACTGGCGCGCCAGCTGTGTGAACACGGTGGTATGCGTTTAGGTAACCTTAGTAAAGCTGCGCGCGGTTATCGCTTAGCTGCCAATTATTCGGGGGATGAAATCCAACCGATGGCGTTGGTCAGTGTTGATAAGAATGACACCGCAGAATCTTGCTTTATTCGTGCTTTGGAACATGCTTTAGCGCACTGGCATTACCATGAACAGATTTACACTGAGCGTGAAGCGGTGGCTGCGCTGCATGAGATTCGCCATGCGGTGAGTTACCTGCGCCAACTGCTTTCTGTCTACGGAGGCATTATTCCGCGCCGTGCCAGCGCCATTTTGCGTCAAGAGCTGAAATGGTTAGAACAAGAGCTGCAGTGGCTGAAAGAGTTTGAGTATCTGGAAAGCCTGCAAGAAGATAAAGGTTATGCACTGCGTAAACTGGATGCGCGTAAGTTTCTTGTCACTGCACTGAAAACCTTACAAGAAAGCCTACCGCAGCGTGAGGATACACTCCGTTTGCTCAGTAGTGCTCGCTACACCGGCTTGTTGCTTGATTTAAGTCGCTGGGTACTCACTCGTGGTTGGCAACCGTTCTTGGATGACAAAGCACGTGAGAAAATGGCGCTGTCGTTGGAAGCGTTTTCAGTGAAACAACTCGACCGCACATGGGCTGAGCTGATGGAGGCCTTCCCTCCGGGTAAAGCGTTAACCGTACAAGAGTATGTGGATCAGCAGTATCGCCTAATGCGTAACCTGTACACCGGCGTCAGTTTTGCGGGCTTGTATGATGCAGAGGATCGCCAAGCATTCCGTATGCCATGGGCGGATTTATTGCATGGTATCGATGATTTATTGCGCTTGAAGCCCTTAGAGCGTTTGGTCGATTTACTGCAAGATGAAGAACAAGATCAACTTAAGCGTTGGTTGATTCGCCAAGAGAACTCGATTTTGCATGCCATGGAGCAAAGCCGCACTATGGGTGTTGAAGCACATCCTTATTGGCGTGAATAAGCCTTCTCATATTGAGATCAACTCAATAATCGTGCGCAAATGGATCTGGGAGGCTTAGGCCTCCCTGATTGCGATCAAAGGGCTAACAATGCCTATCACAGGATGAAAAAGACTTTAGCTTTAGCGGTTTAGGCCGATAGCAAGGTAAGACGATAGTAAAGTCGAGGGCGAGCGTTGTTCGGAAGCGGGCAAAGATCACAAATTATTTTCCTAAACGAAAGAATTAGCGATATTCCGCGCATTGGCTTGGCTTTATCTTTGTTATCATCACCGTCGATTTATTTAAGGGGCCATGTTTGGCTGCCAACTGTTTTGTCACTCAGTCTCAACAATATGGAGTAAGGATAATGACAACGATGTCGTTTAAACCGTGGGAGCGCCTGATCACCGATATTCGCCTTGTGCCTAAAATGGTGATGTTAATGGTGTTCAGTACGGCGTTGATCGTTGGCAAACAACTTTGGGATGCCCATACTTTTTACCAATCCTTATTGACCGCAACCAATAGCGTTGAAGTCGCGCAGCAGCATTACGATAACTACCTTGTGCAAGTGTTTTGGCAAACGCTGTTGTTGATTGCGGTATTCGTGGTGCTCTTGTTGTTTGCCGCTCGCGTCATGTTAAGACAAACCCAGTATCTCAATGATGCGATCAAGTTGATGGCACAACGCAACTTATCTGAACCGATCAATATGGATTGTAAAGATGAGTACGGCGATGTGGCACGAGAACTAGAAAAAACTCGCCGCCAGCTACAAGATTTGATCCGTATGCAGATGAATGCCTCACAAGAGCTGACTTCGCTAACGGAAGTCATGACGATGAGCATGTCGGAAACCAAAGACTCGGCGCAAGAAGAGTTCAACGAAATTGACCAACTGGCGACGGCGATGAGTGAGATGTCGTCAACGGTACAAACTGTGGCAGAACATGCGCAGAGTGCCTCTTCGCTCACGGAAAATGCTTCGCAGCAAGCTAAAACTGGGCAACAGTTTGTCAAAAGCACCATCAGCAAAATGAGTGAACTGTCGAAAGACATCAGCTCTTCTGCGCAAGCCGTCAATCAGGTGGAAGAGCGAGTGGTGGCGATCAGCAGCGTAGTCGGGACGATTCGCGGTATTTCAGAACAGACCAACTTGCTTGCGCTTAACGCGGCGATTGAAGCTGCGCGTGCTGGTGAAGCAGGACGTGGTTTTGCGGTGGTTGCCGATGAAGTGCGTAACTTGGCTCAACGTACGCAAAATGCGACAGTGGAAATCCAAGAGATGATTTCTCAACTGCAAAACAGCGCCAACAGTGCGGTGGATTTAATGGAGAAAAGCGTGGTGCAAGCCGCCGATGGGGTTGAGCTGATCACCAACGCGGGCAGTGAATTGGATGGCATCGTGAACCAAGTTCAGCAGCTCAACGACATGAACTTCCAAATTGCGGCGGCGGCGGGTCAGCAAAGCAGCGTGGCAGAAGAGATGAATGAAAATCTCAATAATGTGCGTGAGTTGGTGGAAGGTTCCGTGACGGTGATGACCGAGCTACTGGAAACTTCAGAAATCATGCAAAACAACGCCGAAGAGTTGGACCGCAAGATCACTGCCTTTCGTGTGTAACTGATCACGATGCTTATCAACTGAAAATATTTCGAGTAAAACGCCCACAACTGTTCTGTGGGCGTTTTTTTTAAGCCTGAGTTTGCGATATAACTAGTGAACATTCAAAGACAAGGAAGCATCATGTCACTGCCCAGCGCGCTTTTGCCTACCGCCGAGTTGCATTATCAATCATTGATTTCTGATCATCCGCAAGTCGCGAATTGGCCTTCGACTTTAGTGAGTCAATTGCATTATGTGCTCGGTTTGAGTCAATTTGTGGCACAAACCTTACAGCGTGATGAGCACTTGTGTCAGGTGCTCCCAACCTTATTGGCGCAACCAAGCCGTGAGCAGGACTACCGTACAGAGCTCGCCCAGTGGTTAACCGAGTGTCAGGATGAAACGGCAGCACAAAAACGTCTACGCCAGTTTCGTAACCAAGAAATGGTTTATATTGCGTGGCGTGATTTCTGTGCGAGTTGGACATTAGAAGAGAGCCTTTCTCACCTTTCCCAACTGGCGGAAGCACTGATTTTTGAAAGCTACCAATGGCTTTATCAACGCTGTTGCCTTGAAATGGGTACGCCATGCAATGCGCAAGGGGAAGCGCAGCCCATGCTGATCATTGGCATGGGTAAACTCGGTGGTGGTGAGCTCAACTTTTCTTCCGATATCGATTTGATTTTCACTTATCCAGAGAATGGCGAGACGCAAGGCGCGCGCCGCTCGATTGCCAATGCGCAATTTTTCACACGCTTAGGTCAGCGCTTGATCAAACTGCTCGATCAATCCACGCCGGATGGTTTTTGTTACCGAGTCGATATGCGCTTGCGCCCGTTTGGTGACAGCGGCCCACTCGCGATGAGTTATGCCGCGTTAGAGGATTACTACCAAGAGCAGGGGCGTGATTGGGAACGCTACGCGATGATCAAAGCGCGAGTGATGGGGCGGGAAATGTACCCGCAATACCAAGAGCTGCGCCAGATGCTGCGCCCATTCGTGTTTCGTCGTTACATTGACTTCAGCGCGATTCAATCCCTACGCCGAATGAAATCCATGATCAGCAGCGAAGTGCGCCGCCGAGGTTTGAGCAACAACATCAAGCTCGGTGCTGGCGGCATTCGTGAAGTGGAGTTTATCGCGCAAGTGTTCCAATTGATTCGTGGTGGACGTGAGCCAAGCTTACGTAAACGCGGCTTGCTAGAAACACTTGATGCGATTGCGGAGCTTGAGCTGCTGACGAAGGAACAAGTCCAAGATCTGCGTGATGCCTACCGCTTTTTACGTCGTTTGGAAAATTTGTTGCAAGCGATGGCGGATAAGCAAACCCAAACTCTGCCCGATAAAGAAGATGATCAACTGCGCCTTGCGGTAGCGATGGGCTTGGCTGACTGGCCGAACTTGCAACAACAAGTGAGTGAACAAATGCAGCGTGTGCATAACGTGTTTGCGACCTTGATTGGTGAAGAAGATGAGGATGAAGAGCAAGCGGTGGCTCGTCATTTCCATGAATTGTGGGATATGGCACATAAGCCTGAGGTGATTGAACACATTATCCAACAAGATCTTGGCTTGCTTGATGGCGCAGAGCAGATCCGAACGATCACTCAATTTAAAGAGGACCTCGCTAAACGCACTATTGGCCCGCGTGGGCGTGAGGTGCTTAACCGACTGATGCCCAAAGTCTATCAAGCGATCTTTGCTCATCCAGAAGCGGAGTTTGGCGTTTCTCGCGTGTTGGCACTGCTACATAGCATTGCCACGCGTACCACTTACCTTGAACTGCTTGATGAACACCCTGCCGCATTAGTGCAGCTGGTGCGCTTGTGTACCGCCAGCCCGATGATTTCAGAGCAATTGGCTCGTTATCCGATCTTGCTCGATGAGTTGATTGATCCACAGCATCTGTATAACCCGATCCCGCTTGAATCCTACAAAACGGAGTTGCGTGATTTCCTCGCACGTATTCCGGAAGACGATATGGAGCAGCAGATGGAAGGGCTGCGCCAGTTTAAACAGATCTCGATTCTGCGCATTGCTGCGGCGGATATTGCGGGCGCGTTACCAATCATGAAAGTCAGTGATCACTTAACTTACCTTGCCGAGGCGATTGTGGAAGCGGTGATCAGCCAAGCGTGGTTACAAGTGAGCAGTAAATATGGCGAGCCGACTCATCTTAAAGATCGTGATGGCAAAGGTTTTGCCGTGGTGGGTTATGGCAAAGTCGGCGGCTGGGAGCTAGGTTATAACTCCGATCTCGACATTGTCTTTATGCACGACTGCCCGGTTGAAGTGAACACCGACGGTGAGAAAAGTATTGATGGTCGCCAGTTCTATCTGCGTTTAGCACAGCGCATCATCCATATTTTTTCTACTCGTACCGCATCTGGCATTTTGTATGAAGTTGATACCCGACTGCGCCCTTCTGGCGCTTCTGGGCTACTGGTAAGCCCCACCCAAGCTTTTGATGAGTATCAACGCAAAGAGGCGTGGACATGGGAGCACCAAGCACTGGTTCGCGCCCGCATGATTTATGGGGATGCCCCTTTGCAACAAGCCTTTGCAACGACACGCCATGAGATTCTCTGTTTGCCGCGTGAGGAACAAAAACTCAAACAAGAGGTGGTGGAGATGAGGATCAAAATGCGCGATCACCTCGGCGGCAAAAAAGCGGGGCGTTTTATGCTCAAGCAAGATGAAGGGGGAATTACCGATATTGAATTTTTAGCGCAATATCTGGTCTTACGCTTTAGTCATCAACAACCTAAGCTGACCCGTTGGTCAGATAATGTGCGCATTTTTGAATCCTTGATGAATCATCAAGTGATGGAGGAATCACAAGCCTTGGCATTGACCCATGCGTATACCAGCATGCGCGACCAAATTCATCGTCGTAACCTACTCAATCAATCGGCGGATGTGCGTGATTCCCAATTTGTGCTTGAACGTGAACAAGTGATACAAGCTTGGCAGCAGTGGCTCAGTTGAGCGCTTCTGCCGCCTAGGCGGCTGTGATAAACTCCGCCCCAATCGGATTATTGGAGATTGAGAATGAAACCAGTCCTACCTGACTACAGCAAAGCGGGTGTGTTAATTGTCGGTGATGTGATGCTTGATCGTTACTGGTATGGCCCTACTGGCCGTATCTCACCGGAAGCCCCTGTGCCAGTGGTAAAAGTAGAGCAGAGTGAAGAGCGTCCTGGTGGTGCAGCTAACGTTGCGATGAACATTGCCTCTTTAGGTGGTCATGCACATATCATTGGCCTGACTGGGCAAGATGAACCGGCGAGTGTGTTAACCGATAAGCTGACCTCGTTGAAGGTTCATTGTGATTTTGTCGCGCTGCCGAATTACCCGACCATCACTAAATTGCGTGTATTGAGCCGAGGTCAGCAACTGATCCGTCTGGATTTCGAAGATAAGTTTGAAAATACCGATGCGCAGTTAATCTTATCGCGCATGGAAAGTGCCTTATCTAACGTTCGTGCAGTGATCTTGTCTGACTATGCTAAAGGTGCGCTAGAGCACGTGCAGCAATTCATTCAAAAAGCCAATGCAGCGGGTGTTCCCGTGTTTATCGATCCCAAAGGCAGCGATTTTGAACGCTACCGTGGTGCATCACTCCTCACGCCAAATATGTCTGAGTTTGAAGCGGTAGTGGGTAAAGTGAAATCAGAGCAAGAGCTGGTAGAAAAAGGCTTTGCGCTGATTGAACAGTTTGATCTGGGGGCATTACTGGTCACTCGTAGTGAACACGGTATGACACTGCTCCGCCGTGGTATGGAGCCTTTCCATTTACCAACCCAAGCCAAAGAAGTGTATGACGTGACGGGCGCGGGCGATACGGTGATTTCTGTGCTAGCTGCTTCTGTTGCGGCAGGCAAAGTGCTCGATGAAGCTTGCGCTCTGGCTAACGCCGCTGCCGGTGTTGTGGTCGGTAAACTGGGTACATCAACCGTTTCAACGATTGAATTGGCAGAAGCTGTACACGGTAGCAAAGACACCGACTATGGCGTGATCAGCGAAGATGCACTGATTGAAGCCGTGAAGAAAGCGCAAGCTCGTGGCGAAAAAGTGGTGATGACTAACGGCTGTTTTGACATCTTGCATGCTGGTCATGTTTCCTATCTTAACCATGCAGCAGAACTGGGCGATCGCCTGATAGTTGCCGTTAACACAGATGAATCGGTAAAACGCCTGAAAGGCCCTGGCCGTCCTGTGAATAGCACCGATCGTCGTATGGCGGTATTGGCAGGTCTTGGCGCTGTAGACTGGGTAGTGCCATTTGGTGAGGATACACCACAACGTTTGATCGCAGCCGTTTTACCTGATTTATTGGTTAAAGGTGGCGATTACAAACCAGAAGATATTGCCGGCGGGCAAGAAGTGATTGCGGCTGGCGGTGAAGTCAAAGTTCTGAACTTTGAAGAAGGTTGTTCAACAACCGAAATTATTGAAGCGATCAAAGGTGGCCGCGGTTAATACTGCGCCACAAATCATGCGCCGTTTATCACTCTCGTGAATAAACCAATAGCAAAAGGGGCCAAACGGCCCCTTTGTTTTTGTATAGAGAAAACCCCCAGCTAGGCTGGGGGTTCCGTAAAGCTTTCAGCTATAAGTCAGTTATAAAGCCCCTTTCAATTTGTTAAAACACTCTTGCGGTCTGGCAACTGCGAGAGTTAAACAGAAATTGAAAGGGGGTCCCAATGGGGGACGAAAAGAGCTTAGCGCACACGCGCTGGAACTGTAAATACCACATAGTCTTTGCACCGAAATATCGACGTCAGGTGTTCTACGGAGAAAAACGTAGAGCAGTGGGAGAAATATTGAGGAAACTATGTGAATGGAAAAATGTGAACATTCTTGAAGCAGAGTGCTGTTCGGATCATATCCACATGCTTTTAGAAATTCCGCCGAAAATGAGCGTTTCAGCTTTTATGGGATACTTGAAAGGTAAAAGTAGCCTAATGCTTTATGAACGATTCGGAGATTTGAAATTTAAATATCGGAATCGGGAATTTTGGTGCCGAGGGTATTATGTAGATACGGTTGGTAAAAATACGACCAAGATACAGAACTACATAAAGCATCAGTTGGAGCAGGATAAAATGGGAGAGCAATTGTCGATCCCATATGCAGGAAGCCCGTTTACGGGCCGTAATTAATCGTCATATGCAAATGTCAGATCGTAATGCGCCTGTTAGGGTGCTGCTTGTAAGAAAGCCTTATAGGCGCATATGAAAAACCTCCGGCTATGCCGGAGGATATTTTTTTTCTAGTCTAATTCGTGTCACGAATTACTTTTTCGCGACTTTCAAACCCGCATTCACATCCATGATGTCTTGCTCACTCAGAGTACCAACCGCTTGGCGCAGTTGCAGCACACTCAGAATATAATCATAGCGAGCGTTAGACAGGTTTTTGTTGGCATCGTACAGACGACGTGTAGCGTCGAGTACGTCAACAATCGTACGTGTACCCACATCAAAACCCGCTTCGGTCGCTTCCAGTGCTGACTTGGCTGAAATCACTGCTTGTTCGTAGGCACGCAGTGCACCAATTGAAGCATTAATGTTGTTGTTGTACGCACGTACATCTTTAACCACTGAACGGTAAGCTGCTTCCAGATCTTGGCTCGCAGCCACATAAGCAAATTCAGCCTGCTTGGTCTGTGAAGTTGTATTACCACCTGTGTACAAAGGAACCGACAGATTCACACCGATTTTGAAATCGTTGTACTCTTCGCTAGAGCTGCCTTTGGCATTGTCGTTACTGTTGTTACCATAGTCATAGCCGCCATTTAGAGTGAGCGATGGCAGGTGGCCTGAGCTAGCAAGCGAGATATTATCGCGCGCCACGTCTTGGCTAATACGAGCCGACAATAGTGACAAGTTTTGCTGCTGGGCTTTCTCGATCAGTGCTTCTGTTGAGTCAGTAGTACGACTTGCCGCAAAACGCTTGGTGTCTAATACCGCTAGCTTCGAATATTCCTGGCCAGTGATTTCACGCAGGGTTTCGTAGCTGTTGGTCAAACTGTTTTCTGCCAACACTTCATCGGCTAATACACCATCATATTGTGCTTGTGCATCATGCACGTCAGTAATCGCTGACAAACCGACTTCAAAACGCTGTTTAGTTTGCTCAAGTTGACGACCTACGGCGGCTTTTTCTGCACGCACAAATTCTAGGTTATCTTGAGCGCGTAGCACTTCAAAATAAGCGTTTGCAACACGTAAGATTAAGCCTTGTTGCGCTGCAGCATACTGAGAGTCTGCTTGGCGGGCTTTTTTCTCAGAAGTATCGAGGCTGATCCAGCTTGAACGTTGATACAGCTCTTGCGAGAAGCTGATGCCCGCGGTAAAGAGATCGCTTTCGCGTGGATCTTGATCACTACGGTTTACATTGTAGCCAGCTTTCAAATCGATTTGTGGCAAAAGAGAGCTGCGGCTTGAGGTAACCGCTTCAAACGCTGCATCACGTTGAGCCGCTACACTAAGTAACTGGGGATCATTTTCTTTCGCTTGGTTATAAATCTCTGCCAGGTTTTCTGCCCAAACGGCAGAGCTTAGTGTGCCTAGCGCAGCACTAACAAATAATGGAAGCAGTTTTTTCATCGGTCCTATTCCTGACGTGATGTGAAAGGATTTATTCCTCAAGAGTTTAACTCAAATTGGTGGTAATTCACCCGAAACTTTGCACTTTTTTACACTTAACTATCCACTTGTGCAATAAAATTTATGACCCACTTAAAAAATAAAATAAATTTTATATAAAAAGTTGAGTCACCACTTGGTGGTCGGCAAATTCCGCGAGTAAACTATAAAATTCTCTATATAGGAGGTACGAATGCAAGACGCGAATCAGCAGCCAGTCTCTTTTAATAAGAAAGATGTCGAAATCCTTAATAAAGAGACACTATTTAAAGGTTTCTTCCGCATGATTAAGTATCGCTTCAAGCATAAACGCTTTGCGGGGGGCTGGAGTGAGCCGATCGAGCGAGAGATGTTTGAACGAGGTCATGCCGCCGCGATGCTGCCGTACGATCCTATTCGTGACCAAGTAGTGATCATTGAGCAGATCCGCGTGGGAGCGTTAGAACATGAACAGCCTTGGCAACTGGAAATTGTTGCAGGGGTTATTGATACCGAAGAAAGCTCTGAACAAGTCGTACGCCGTGAGGCGATGGAAGAGGCGGGGCTAGCAGTGGGGCGAATTGAGAAAATCACCTCTTACTATCCTTCTTCTGGGGGATGTTCTGAAAAGTTGGATGTTTTTATTGGTGAGGTCGACTGTTCACAAGCCGGTGGTCTTCATGGTTTAGACTGTGAAGGTGAAGACATTAAAGTGCATGTGATGAGCCGTCAGGATGCCTACCAATTGGTTTTGCAAGGACGAATTGAAAATGGTGCTTCAATCATTGCCTTACAGTGGTTGGAGCTGAATTATCAGCCATTACAACAGCAATGGCAGTAATAAGTGATGAGTCAATTGACAGCAAGAAAACCTTATCATGTTGATCTTCCTGAATTAATGCGGGTATATGAGACCAACTACGCCAAACTGAATGCTCTGTTGCCTGTGCAGCCGGAGGTCGGTGATGTACGTTGTTATCAAGCTGCTCAAATGACTTATCAACTGGAAGTGCTAGAGGTCACAAAGTACACAACTTTGTTGGAGATTTGTCAAAGTGATGACTTGTCAGTATTTCCATTGCCAACTATGTCTGTCAGGCTGTACCACGATGCTCGCGTGGCCGAGGTGTGCGCCAGTGAACAATTAGGGCGAGTGCTACCACGTTATGACTATCCGAACGAAAACATGGTGCAACCCGACGAAAAAGTACAACTGAATCGTTTTTTAGGTGATTGGCTAACTTTTTGCCTTAAGCATGGCATTAGCCGTAGCCCGATCTCCCTATCACAATAAATAACAGAGTTAGGTTTACCGATTTTGAAAGTGTCGTCTCAATCAGAGGATTCATCCGTCAAGCTTGTTCAGATCACGGACACACATTTGTTCGCCGCTGAGAATGGGAGCTTGCTTAGCGTGAATACGGCTGACAGTTTTGCTGCTGTGGTTGCGGCCATTGGTGAAGAAAAGGTGGTGTTTGATGCCATTCTCGCCACGGGCGATATCTCGCAAGACCACACCGCTGAGTCTTATCAGCGTTTTGTCTCGGGGATTCAGCCATTACAAAAAAACTGTTATTGGTTACCGGGCAATCATGATTACAAACCTAGCATGCAGAGTGTGCTGCCTACGGATCAAGTTCAAGCACAAGAACAAGTATTACTCGGTGAGCATTGGCAAATGGTGTTGCTTGATTCGCAAGTGACAGGTGTACCGCATGGCAAACTGAGTGAGCAGCAGTTACAACTGCTGGATAATAAACTGACCGAGTATCCAGAACGCCACACTTTAGTTCTGCTGCATCATCATCCGCTCTTGGTGGGAAGCGCTTGGCTTGATCAACACACACTCAAAGAGAGCGAGCGTTTTTGGGATGTCGTCGCCAAGCACCGTAATGTGAAAGCGATTGTATGTGGCCATGTGCATCAGGATATGGATCGTCTTCATCTTGGCGCGCGTGTGATGGCAACCCCATCCACCTGCGTGCAGTTTAAGCCTAATTCACAAGATTTCGCGTTAGATAACTGCTCACCCGGCTGGCGTGAATTAACCCTTCACGCGGATGGGCAAGTGAGCACCCAAGTGAAGCGACTTAAACAAGGCCGCTTCTTACCTGACTTTAACTCGAACGGATATTGATATGACTGCCCGCCCAGCATTGCTGCTTTACATCCACGGTTTTAACAGCTCACCTTTGTCACACAAAGCGCAAGTGATGCAGCAGTATTGCCTGCAGTATCGGCCTGATATCAAAGTCGTAGTGCCCAAATTACCGAGCTTTCCTGCGCAAGCGTCGCAGCATTTACTATCGGTGGTGGAACAATATCGTGTGCAATATCGGATCGGGCTGGTGGGTAGCTCGTTAGGCGGTTATCTCTCCACTTGGTTAAATGCCCAATTTGGCTTTCGTGCGGTCCTGATCAATCCCGCCGTCAAACCTTACGAGCTATTAGCCGATTTCCTTGGTGAGCAAATCAATCCTTATACGCAAGAGCACTATGTGCTCAAGGCTTGTCATATTGATGAGTTGAAAGCCTTGGACACCCCCACTCTTAAGCAGCCAAGCGATTTTTGGTTACTGCAGCAAAAAGGCGATGAAGTGCTCGATTACCGACAAGCGGTGGACAAATACCGAGCCGCCAAGCTGACGCTGGAAGAAAATGGCGACCACAGTTTTGTCGATTTTGAGCGATATCCAAAGCAGATCATTGAATTTCTCGACCTTTGATTGATAGCCGACTTTTACTGTTTGCGGAGTCAATCCGCGTTTTGCTGCGCAAAGCTTCATAAATTTACTTGATACTTGCGCTGTGCCCTTGACATCAGAGGGCGGCTTCCAGACTATGTTCCCCTTAGACTTTAGCGTGAAAGTTCCCAGTGACTGAGTGGCTTGCCGCGTGATCAACTCATGCGTTTGGCCTAAATACTCAGCTTGGGTTGAGTTGGATGAACTGCCCCAAATTAATGCGATTTTTCGCACAATTCATACACAAAAAAACGGGTTTTCACACAGCGCTGATAAAGTTACCAATCATGAGCAAATAAAGCATTCCGTATTATGACTGAACAATATAATGCTGGCGCCATTGAGGTACTCAATGGCTTAGAACCAGTGCGTCGCAGACCGGGAATGTATACCGACACCACGCGCCCCAATCACCTTGGGCAAGAAGTGATCGACAACTCCGTCGATGAAGCGCTGGCCGGATACGCCTCCAAAATTCAGGTAATTCTCCATGCCGATCAATCACTCGAAGTGATTGATGATGGGCGAGGGATGCCCGTGGATATTCACCCCGAAGAGAAAGTTTCTGGGGTTGAACTTATCCTGTGCAAACTGCATGCGGGCGGCAAGTTCTCCAACAAAAACTACCAATTCTCTGGCGGCTTGCACGGGGTGGGTATTTCGGTGGTGAATGCGCTCTCCAAACGGGTAGAAGTGGCGGTGCGTCGTGATGGCCAAGTGTATGAAATCGCTTTTGAACATGGCGATAAAGTGACTGAGCTGACAGTTACTGGCACTTGTGGTCGTCGTAACACCGGTACTAGCGTCCATTTCTGGCCAGACACCAAATACTTTGACTCACCGAATTTCTCCGTATCGCGCCTGATTAATAACTTGCGAGCCAAGGCGGTACTTTGCCCTGGCTTAGAAATCATCTTTACCGATAAGGTGAATAACAACGAGCACCGCTGGTTGTACGAAGATGGCCTAAAAGACTATCTGGCCGAAGGGGTGAAAGGTTATACCTTACTGCCGGAAGAGCCGTTTACAGGCGAATTTACTGCGCAAACCGAAGCGGCAACGTGGGCGGTGATTTGGCTACCCGAAGGTGGCGAGCTGATCACGGAAAGCTACGTTAACCTGATCCCGACCGCGCAAGGTGGTACCCATGTTAACGGCTTACGCCAAGGCTTGCTGGATGCCATGCGCGAGTTTTGTGAGTTCCGCAACCTGTTGCCACGCGGGGTAAAACTGACGGGCGAAGACGTGTTTGATCGCTGCGCATATGTCTTGTCGATCAAAATGCAAGATCCGCAGTTTGCTGGCCAAACCAAAGAGCGCCTCTCTTCACGCCAATCGGCGGCGTTTGTATCCGGTGTGGTGAAAGACGCGTTCAGCTTGTGGCTGAACGAAAAACCACAACTGGCAGAGCAGTTAGCTGAAGTCTGTATTGCCAACGCACACAGCCGAATGCGTGCCAGCAAGAAAGTGGTGCGTAAGAAGATCGCTTCAGGCCCTGCCTTGCCGGGCAAACTGACCGACTGTACTGTGCAAGACCTTAACCGCACCGAACTCTTCCTGGTGGAAGGGGATTCTGCGGGCGGCTCGGCGAAGCAAGCGCGGGATCGTGAATTCCAAGCGGTAATGCCGCTGCGCGGTAAAATCCTCAATACGTGGGAAGTTTCTGCCGATCAGGTACTGGCTTCACAAGAAGTGCATGACATCTCGGTTGCTCTGGGGATTGATCCGGACAACGACAACCTCGAAGCACTGCGCTACGGCAAAGTGTGTATTCTTGCCGATGCGGACTCGGATGGTCTGCACATCGCCACGCTATTGTGCGCCCTATTTACCCGCCATTTCCGAGCGTTGGTGAAAGCCGGTCATGTCTATGTTGCCATGCCGCCACTCTACCGTATCGATTGTGGCAAAGAAGTGTTCTACGCACTGGATGATCAGGAAAAAGAGGGCGTGTTAGAGCGCCTGAGCCAGAAAAAAGCCAAAGTGAACGTGCAACGCTTTAAAGGATTGGGTGAAATGAACCCGCTGCAACTGCGTGAAACCACGATGGATCCCAACACTCGCCGCTTGGTGCAACTGACCATTGATGATGCCGAAGCGACCGACGAGATGATGGATATGCTGCTGGGTAAAAAGCGTGCGGATGATCGCCGTACTTGGCTGCAACGCAACGGCGATATGGCAGAGGTGTAACGAATGTCTACAGAAATCAGTTTCGATGGTGTTGAACAGCTGCCGCTGCGCAAGTTTACTGAAGACGCTTATCTCAACTATTCGATGTACGTCATCATGGACCGTGCGTTGCCTTACATTGGCGACGGTTTAAAACCGGTTCAACGACGTATTATCTACGCGATGTCCGAGCTGGGTCTTTCCGCATCGGCCAAATACAAAAAATCGGCACGTACCGTGGGTGACGTACTGGGTAAATACCATCCGCATGGCGATTCAGCCTGTTATGAAGCGATGGTATTGATGGCGCAGCCATTCTCCTATCGCTATCCGTTGGTGGATGGTCAAGGTAACTGGGGTGCGCCGGATGATCCAAAATCGTTCGCAGCCATGCGTTATACCGAAGCCAAGCTCTCTAAGTTTGCGGAGATTCTGCTTAGCGAATTAGGCCAAGGCACGGTGGATTGGCAACCGAACTTTGATGGCACGATGCAAGAGCCGAAAATGTTGCCTGCGCGTCTGCCACATATTTTGCTGAATGGTGTCACCGGTATCGCGGTAGGTATGGCGACCGATATACCACCGCACAACGTGCGTGAAGTGGCGGAGGCGACCATTCACTTGATCGATCACCCAAGCGCGCCGCTGACCGATTTAATGCAATACGTCAAAGGGCCAGATTTCCCGACTGAAGCGGAAATCATCACCCCAACGGTGGAGTTAGAGAAAATCTACCGCTCCGGCCGTGGCAGCGTAAGAATGCGTGCTGTGTGGTGCAAAGAAGGGTCGGACATCGTGATCACCGCGCTGCCGCATCAAGTTTCTGGTGCGAAACTGCTGGAGCAGATCGCCGCGCAGATGCGTGCGAAGAAACTGCCGATGGTGGAAGACTTGCGCGATGAATCGGATCATGAAAACCCAACCCGTATCGTGATCGTGCCGCGCTCAAATCGAGTCGATTGCGATCTGTTGATGAACCACTTGTTCGCTTCAACGGATCTGGAAAAGAGCTTCCGCGTTAACCTGAACATGATTGGTCTCGACAATCGTCCTCAGGTTAAAGGTTTAGTGCAAATCTTGAGTGAGTGGATCACTTTCCGCCGTGAAACGGTACGCTCACGTCTGCAATACCGCCTCGATAAAGTGCTGGCTCGTTTGCACGTTTTGCAAGGTTTGCTGATCGCTTATCTCAACCTTGATGAAGTGATTGAAATCATCCGTACCGAAGACGATCCAAAAGCGGTGCTGATGGCGCGTTTCAACCTGACGGATATTCAAGCTGATGCGATCTTAGATACCAAGTTACGCCACTTGGCTAAACTGGAAGAGATGAAGATCCGCGGTGAGCAAGATGAGCTGGAAAAAGAGCGTAAAAAACTGGAAGAGCTACTCGGCTCTGAACGTCGCTTGAACAATCTACTTAAGAAAGAAATCAAAGCCGATGCCGACAAGTTTGGCGATGATCGCCGCTCACCACTAGTCGAACGCGAAGAAGCTAAAGCGCTAACCGAGCGTGACTTGATGCCAAGTGAAGCGATCACCGTGGTACTGTCTGAAAAAGGCTGGATCCGTCACGCTAAAGGCCATGACGTGGATGGCCAAAGCCTGAGCTACAAAGCGGGGGATAATTACCTGACCCATGCTTGTGGTAAGAGTAATCAGCAAGCGGTGTTCTTGGGCAGCGATGGCCGCAGTTACTCGCTTGAATCACACACGCTGCCATCGGCGCGTGGTCAAGGTGAGCCGATTACCGGACGTTTGAACGTCGCCGAAGGCACTACCATTCGTCAGGTGGTGATGGGTGAAGAAGATCAGCTCTGGCTGGTGGGTTCAGATGCCGGGTATGGCTTTGTGTGTAAAGGCGATGACCTGCTGTCGAAAAACCGCAGCGGTAAAGCTTTGATCAACCTGCCGGAAAACTCGGAAGTGATGACACCACAAGTGATTGCCGATCTGGATAAGGATGAGATTCTCGCGATTACCAACCAAGGCCGTATGCTGCTGTTCCCGATTAAGGATCTGCCGCAACTGAGCAAAGGTAAAGGCAACAAGATCATCAACATTCCTGCGGCGAAAGCCAAAACCCGTGAGGAAGTCTTGTCTAACCTGATGGTGTTGCCACAAGGCGCTTCAATTACTCTGTATGCGGGTAAACGTAAGCTAGGCTTGAAGGTGAGCGATCTGGATAACTTCCGTGGTGAACGCGGCCGCCGTGGCGCTTTGTTGCCCCGTGGCTTGCAACGCGTGACCGCGATTGAGATTGAAACTTCAGCTGAGCCAGAGTCAACCCAGCATTCGGAAGATGAATAGACAAGAGGAGCCATTTGGCTCCTCTTTTTTGTATAGAGAAAACCCCCAGCTAGGCTGGGGGTTCCGTAAAGCTTTCAGCTATAAGTCAGTTATAAAGCCCCTTTCAATTTGTTAAAACACTCTTGCGGTCTGGCAACTGCGAGAGTTAAACAGAAATTGAAAGGGGGTCCCAATGGGGGACGAAAAGAGCTTAGCGCACACGCGCTGGAACTGTAAATACCACATAGTCTTTGCACCGAAATATCGACGTCAGGTGTTCTACGGAGAAAAACGTAGAGCAGTGGGAGAAATATTGAGGAAACTATGTGAATGGAAAAATGTGAACATTCTTGAAGCAGAGTGCTGTTCGGATCATATCCACATGCTTTTAGAAATTCCGCCGAAAATGAGCGTTTCAGCTTTTATGGGATACTTGAAAGGTAAAAGTAGCCTAATGCTTTATGAACGATTCGGAGATTTGAAATTTAAATATCGGAATCGGGAATTTTGGTGCCGAGGGTATTATGTAGATACGGTTGGTAAAAATACGACCAAGATACAGAACTACATAAAGCATCAGTTGGAGCAGGATAAAATGGGAGAGCAATTGTCGATCCCATATGCAGGAAGCCCGTTTACGGGCCGTAATTAATCGTCATATGCAAATGTCAGATCGTAATGCGCCTGTTAGGGTGCTGCTTGTAAGAAAGCCTTATAGGCGCATATGAAAAACCTCCGGCTATGCCGGAGGATATTTTTTTTACTCTCAAACCCGAGAATTAATACTGATCTTCTGACCAACCATCACTGTCGGACATATCCGGTGCGCCGGGAATGGCTTTTTCTTCATCTGCCCACTCACCAAAATCAATCATTTGACATTGTTTACTACAAAAAGGGCGGTGTGGGCTCTGTTCGCCCCATTCCACATCGGTACCACATTGTGGGCATTTCACTATCGTGAGTTTTTTGGTCATAACACTGTCCTATTGAAAATAACAGCAATGGCTTACTGTTCAGCAAAGCCAAGTTCGCAAAATTCTTTCGAGAAAAAGTAGCGAGGGTTTAGCAGCAAACTGCCAAATCAAACGCCACATCTTGGGTGCAAGCTTGCCCACTATAAAAGTCGATAAACTTGATGGCGAAACGGTTTTTGTGCCCAGAAATCATCGGGTACACACCGTATTCAAGAGGAATCGCAAGGCGCAGAATGTTGGCATCCTCCGCGTCACTTTGGTAGAAACCGTTGCTTGCCATGCGTGAGCGGTAATGGCCGGTTTCACGGGTCAATTTAAGCCACAGTTTCAGCGCATTGGAAAGTGGCGTGAGCGTTTGCATCCATTGCTGGGCATCGTGCATTTTTCGCTCAAGCGGCAAATGCAGCCAGTAATGCAGCGCAGGCAGATCAAAACAGCAGGATCCGCCGGGCAGATTAAAACGTTGTCGAATCGCACTCAAGAAGCGATCTTCCTTGAGTGATTGGCCAAAACGCTCCGCTCCCATCAAATCGCGATGAACTTCATCCACCTCGGCTAACAGAGATTTAAGCATCTCTTGGTCGACCCCTTCGACGTTAAGCCAACTGCGATAGGTTAAGCGTTGTTTTTCCATATCTTTCGCCAGTTCGCTTTTGAGTTGGATTTGCTCAAAGATGTCGAGCATATCGAACAACGAACGAAAGAAAAGTTGATGTTGAATCCCATCACTGAAAGTGGAGGATCGCTCCATCTGGTTAAGCAGCGCTTCCACACGCAAGTAGATACGTGTCTTTTCATTGAGAGGGTGTTCAAACTGGTGCGTGGTCATTGAGCTAGCCTTGGATTCTTTGCACTTATTCTCACAAATTTTGCCCGCTCATGGCTAGATACTTTTGGTGCAATAGTGTGATTTGAGGCAAAAGTTTCTGGTTTTCTGTGTCATTTTTGAGCACGTCATCGGCAATCGCCAAACGTTGTGCGCGTGAGGCTTGCGCAGCAAGGATCGCTAGCGCTTGTTCGCGTGAAACATTGTCACGCGCCATGGTGCGCTCAATCTGTATTTTTTCATCCACATCGACCACTAACACGCGATCGGCCATGCTTTGCAGTTGGTTTTCCACTAACAGTGGCACAATCAACAGCGCGTAAGGTGAGGTCGTTTGGGTAAGCGCTTGGCGCATACCTTGGCGGATCATTGGATGCAGCAGTTGGTTTAGCCAGACTTTTTCATTAGGATCGGCAAAGATGCGTTCACGCAGCGCGGCACGATTGAGAGAGCCATCAGAGTGTAAGACCGATTGCCCAAAATGGGCGGCAATCGCTTTTAATCCTTCAGTTTCCGGTTCAACCACTTCACGTGCGATCACATCGGCATCGACCAGATCAATGCCAAATTGTTCGTGAAACAGGTTGGCGACGGTGGTTTTGCCACTGGCGATACCGCCAGTTAATGCCACGACAAAACTCATAGCGGTTGTCCTACCCAAACGGTGAAGTACCAATTAATCACCTTCTCGCCCCACAGCAAGGCAAACCATCCGGCGATAGCTAAATAAGGACCAAACGGAAAGGCCATATCTATGCCTTTTTTCTGTTGGCGCAGTTGGATTAAACCGAAAATTACGCCGACTACGGATGAGAGCAGCACGATAACCGGCAACTGCTGCCAACCCAACCAAGCGCCCAGTGCCGCGAGTAATTTGAAGTCGCCATAGCCCATGCCTTCTTTACCAGTCAGCAGTTTAAACAGCCAATAAATCGACCACAGCGAGAGATAGCCCGCCATGGCTCCAATCACTGCATCACTGAGTGAGACTGGAGAAAAGCCAAGCAGTGCCAGCGCAATACCGCCCCACAGTAAAGGCAGCGTTAATTGGTCGGGCAGCAACATGGTATCGAGATCGATAAAGGTCGCGGCAATTAAAATGTAGCTGAAAAACAGTACCGCAACAGCAAATGCACTAAAAGGGAAATGAATGGCAATCACCAAACTCATCACGGCGCTCAGGAGCTCAATCAGGGGATAACGAACGCTGATCGGCGCTTTACAGTGTGAGCATTTGCCGCGCAGAGCCAGCCAACTCAGTAGCGGGATATTATCAATGACGCGAATCGGTGTTTGGCAGTGTGGGCAAGTGGAGCGCGGCAAACTGAGGGTCAGTTTACCCTCTGGTGGCGTGATGCCATATTCAGGAAAACTGGCTGCGCATTCGGCACGCCATTCACGCTCCATGATTTTCGGTAAACGATAAATCACTACATTGAGAAAGCTACCGACAATCAAGCCAAACAAAGTGGCTAAAACAGGAAATAACCAAGGGTAGTAGTAAAACAGTTCCATCCATTGTGCTCTAAGCAAATTGAGGGCGCGCTCAAGGGCACGCCGTTTGATTCCATACTAACCCAATACACTCATTAAGTTAAAGATAGGTAAGTACATCGCCACCACCAAGCCGCCCACCACGATGCCCAGAAAAACGATGATCAGCGGCTCTAAAATTTTGCCTAAGTTATCGACCGTATTATCGACTTCAAATTCATAGATGGTGGCGACTTTGTTGAGCATGTCATCCAATTGGCCAGATTCTTCACCAATCATCACCATTTGTAGCACCATCTCAGGGAAGGCCTCGGTATTACGCATGGCGATATACATGGGCATACCAGCGGCGGTGTCACGGTGTACCTCGTTGATCGCTGTTTCAAAGTGCACATTGCCTGAGGTTTTTGCCGTGGTTTTCAAACTGGCGAGGATCGGAATCCCCGCTGCAAAGCTGGTGGCAAGCGTACGGCTGAATTTGGCGATTGACGCTTTGGCGAGCACATTGCCAATAATCGGAAATTTCAGCCCCAAGCGACTGGTTTTTAATCGGATTTGTAACGAGTTTTTGCGCAGGGTTTTTAGTCCAAACAGTGCAGCACCGAGAACGATCAACACCCATAAACTATAAGCCTGCACCCAGTGTGAGAGTTTCAGCACTTGCTGCGTAAACCACGGTAATTCAGCGCCAAAGCCTTTAAACATGCTTTCAAACTCTGGGATCACCATGGTCAACATCAAGTAGGAAACCCCAAGCGCCACCAACACCACCATGCTGGGGTAGATGAGCGCTTTAATCACCTTAGCGCGCAACTGTTCACTTTTCTCGCGGTAGGTGGCTAGACGCTCAAACACTTCGGGTAGATTTCCTGACATTTCTCCCGTTTCCACTAAGTCCACATACAAGGCATCAAAATGGGGACTAGCTGTGCGCATCGCTTTGGAAAGCGGCGTACCGGCTTCTACGCCTTTGGTGATTTGTGCCAAGATCGATTTCATCTCCGCTTTGCGATGATTATCGCCCACCAATTTGAGGGCTTGTACAATCGGTACGCCGGTAGTCAGCATGGTGGCTAATTGGCGGGTAAGAATGGTGATGTCTTTCGTTTTGACACGATGGGTCAGGCGAGAGAGGAGAGAAACGCTGCCTTTCTTGAGTTTTTTGATTTGGATATGCTGCTCTTTGAGCTTATCGCGAACCTCCAATTCGTTTAAGGCAAGCATTTGGCCCGACACTTTTTTGCCGTTGCTGTTGATGCCTCTCCAGCGATAGTTTTTTAAGGCTACATGTTTGGTTGCTTTCATGTTTCGGCTCGCCATGTCATGGGTAGAGTTACAAGGTATAAAAAATTAAACGGTTAAAAATAGAGCACGCGTTGTAGCTCGGCAAAGCTGGTAATGCCCTCACGTAGTTTTTCTAAGCCGGATTCTTGCAAGCTTTGCATGCCATTGGTTTTGGCTAAACGTTCAATTTGGTGAATGGTGGCACGTTGCATAATGGCTTCTGCCAGTTCGGTATTAAACGCCATCACTTCATAGATGCCGACGCGCCCTGAGTAGCCGCCCGTACACTCGTTGCACCCCGCCGCATTGGCTTCATACAAGATTTCATTCGGTTGAAACGCAAATTGGCTTTGCAGAAGGGCAGAAGGGCGCACCGCGATTTTGCAGTGTTTACATAGGCGGCGCGCGAGGCGTTGGGCGATGATTAAACTGAGTGATGACGCGAGGTTAAATGGCTCCACCCCCATATTGGCTAAACGAATCACGGTTTCGGCGGCTGAGTTGGTGTGCAGTGTGGAAAGCACTAAGTGGCCGGTTTGCGCCGCTTTGACCGCGATTTCTGCGGTTTCCAGATCGCGGATTTCGCCGACCATCACCACATCAGGGTCTTGGCGCAGAAACGAGCGCAGTGCCTCGGCAAAGCCAAAGCCGATTTTCGGCTGCACTTGCACTTGGTTAATCCCAGAGAGGTTAATTTCTACCGGATCTTCCGCGGTGGAGATATTGATCTGTGACGTGTTGAGAATGCGCAGCCCTGTATAGAGCGAAACGGTTTTGCCGCTGCCGGTGGGGCCGGTCATCAAGATCATTCCTTGCGGTCTTTTAAGAGCATTGAGGTAGAGCTGCTTTTGCTGCGGGTTATAACCGAGCTTATCAATGTCCAGATTGGCGGCGCTGCTATCTAGCAGACGCAGCACGATTTTTTCACCCCACAAGGTCGGGAGTGTTGAAACGCGCATATCAATCGCGGTATCGCGGCTCAGGCGCAGTTTAATTCGCCCATCTTGCGGCAAGCGGCGTTCGGCAATATCTAATTTGGAGAGAATTTTAATCCGCGCGGCTAAACGGCGGCTTAAATGGCTGGCGGGTTGCTGAGTTTCCACCAAGATCCCATCGCAGCGCAGGCGAATTCGGTATTGGTTTTCATAAGGCTCAAAATGAATATCCGAAGCGCCTTTACGCACCGCATCGAGTAACACTTGGTTGATAAAGCGACTGACGGGGGACTCATCTTGGCTGAGATCTTCGATCGATTGCAGCTCGTCATCACTGACTTTAACCAGATTGGCGAGCTCATCTTGGCTGATCTCTTTACCCTGATTGGCGGCGCCTTGAATCGAGCGGCCATACAAACGGCGAATCGCGGCTTGCAGCGCGCGGTGATCGGCTAGCGCCAGTTCAACTTGTAATCCTGTGGCAAAACGAAACTCTTCTTCGGCTTGCAGTAAGGTCGGGTCAGAGACGGCGAGCAGCAGTAAATTGCCTTGCTTGGCAATCGGCAGTGCATCGTAGCGGGTTATCAGTTCACGTAGCCCAAGCTGTTGGCACAGGGGGGCGTAGTCGTAGCGGCTAAGGTCGGTTTCCGGCAAGCCGAAAATATGGCTCAGTTGCTCGGTCAGCTCTTGGGGGGGGAAAATCCCTAAACCAAGCAGCGCCTCGGGCACTGAAGTTCCCGAAGCGCTAACCTGTGTAACCACCGCTTGTTCTTGCGTTGCGCTGATTAACTCAGCCTGACGCAAGATAGCAACAAGGTTGGTGAGCATTAACGCTCAGGACACCAGTCATTAGAACTTGCGCCATTACATGTCATAGCCCATGTAACACCAGAGGTGCTAATTGTTGGAGTTAGTACAACAGTACCTCCTACGGGTAGGGCTCCTTTTGCAACAACAGTAGCTGTAACTGCTCCAGTTGCAGTACCTAACGCTGCTTGCTCTACGTTTGATGTTATTGTGAAATTGTCAGTGGCGCTTTTTTGGAACTGCTGTTGAGCTGGAACTCCACCATTACCCGCAGTACAGAGCTGTGTACCATCAAGTAAACAGATACTCACAGCTGTCTTAAATGCAGATGATGCACTTGCCATTTCACTAGCATGAGCACGCATAGTGTAATTTTGATAAGCTGGCACCGCGAATGCAGCGAGTACACCAACAATCGCTACCACAATCATTAATTCAATTAAGGTAAAACCTTGCTGTTGTTTGTTTTTATACGCTTTCATGATTCCCTCCGTAGGTCTTTGCGTATTAAGCGCAATGAGCATAAGCAGTGTGCTGCAAAGGGGGAATGCCGTTGAAAGGAGGCTGCGAGGCAAATATGGATTTAACCAACTGATTTGCATAGTGAATACAAAATATTACGAGTCAGTTAAAAAAGGTGGGTTGATCATCTGAAAATAAAGAACAAAACAGGAAGCGTCTCGCTTCCTGTTAACTATTTGAAATGTTTGAAGTTAGCCTCAAGGGTTACGACTTAAAACGCATCGACAAATCAAGGGCTTTGAGGTGTTTGGTCAGTGCGCCGACTGAGATGTAATCTACGCCGGTCTCGGCACACTCTTTGAGATTATCCAGCGTGATATTGCCGGAGTTCTCCAGCGCCGCACGCCCAGCGTTAATCTTTACCGCTTCACGCATCATCTCAAGGCTAAAGTTATCGAGCATAATGATGTCGGCACCGGCGCTGATCGCCTCTTCCAATTCCGCCAAGGTTTCGGTTTCCACTTCCACTGGTTTACCCGGATTGAGCTGTTTCGCTGTGCTAATCGCCTGACGGATCCCGCCACAAGCAATAATGTGGTTTTCTTTGATGAGGTAAGCATCAAACACGCCGATGCGGTGGTTATAACCGCCGCCACAAGCCACGGCGTATTTCAGTGCGCTGCGCAGGCCGGGAATGGTTTTACGAGTATCGAGCAATCGACACTGGGTGCCTTTGAGCTCTTGCACATAACGCGCCGTAGCCGTGGCGCAACCGGAAAGGGTTTGAATAAAGTTCATCGCGTTGCGCTCACCGGTGAGCAGAATACGCGCAGGCCCGGTTAAGGTACACAAGGTTTGGTTGGGCGTGAGGGTATCACCATCTTGCACATGCCACTCAATGGTGACTTGGCCGCCGAGCTGTTTAAACACTTCATCCGCCCACAACTGGCCACAAAACACGCCCGCTTCACGAGTGATGATGGTTGCCGTATTGATGCGATCGGCGGGGATGAGGCTAGCCGTGATGTCCGCGGCTGGATCGAGCGTTCCCCCTAAGTCTTCTTTTAATGTGTCGATCACGCTGCGAGTAATATCGGCAGGCAGTTGCTGTTTCAGGTACGCAAGGCGATCCTGACTGTTGTGAGTTTCTTTCATCGCAAGTCGAATTTCCGTGTTAAACATAACCGCGCCATGATACTGACTGTTGCCTAAGAATTCAGCCTCTAATCTCGCATTTCGCTGTTAGCTAGGTAAAATCAGCGTCATTCAAGTATCCGTTTCTCATTGAAGTTGCCGCGGTGTTGGTTAGGTTTTTTCATGATCATCGCGTTGGTCGATGTTGGAGATAAACCCACTGTCAGCTACCTGCAACTCTCCGTTGTTTGAGGATATATAGACGAATAAGGTGGCCATTCGATGAAAGCTCAAGGCAAGGAGAAAAAATGATTGATAGCCAAGGTTGGTACAGCCATGCCAGAAAAGTCCCTTCTCCGCATTGTGATGCACGCAGTGATCGGGAAGATGTTTCATTGTTGGTGGTGCACAACATCAGTTTGCCCCCCGGCCAGTTTGGTGGGCCGTATATTGAGCAGTTTTTCCTTGGCCAGTTGGACGCTCATCAGCATCCGTTTTTTAAGGTGATCGCCAAGATGCGCGTCTCGGCGCATTGTGTGATCCGCCGTGATGGTGAAGTGGTGCAATTTGTGCCGTTTCATCTGCGCGCGTGGCACGCAGGTGTTTCTTCGTTTGCGGGACGGGCAAAGTGTAACGATTATTCGATTGGCATTGAGCTAGAGGGGAGCGATTTTGTTCCGTACACCGATGCGCAATATCAGGCGTTGACTGAGCTGACCCAAGCTTTGATGGTGCATTACCCGCACATCACTCTACCGCGCATTACAGGGCATCAATATATTGCGCCGCTGCGTAAAACCGACCCCGGTTTGGTGTTTGATTGGCGACGTTTTCGGGCGGGTTTGCAGCCAGAGGTTTAGAACCCGACTGAGTTCCCTCCCTTGGTAAGGGAGGGGCAAAAGATGCGGTGATGACGAATGTTCTTAAATCGCGTCGTGATATTCGGTCAGCACTTGCTCAATCCAAGTCGCGATGCGTTCATCACTCAAGTCGTACTGCGAATCTTCATCCAGCGCGAGACCGACAAAATGGCGGCCATCTTCGGTCAGTGCTTTAGAAGCCTCAAACTCATAGCCTTGATTTGGCCAGTAGCCAATCATGTTAGCTCCGCTCTTCTTGATCTGGTCGTGCAGCAGCCCCATCGCATCCAGATACCATTCGCCATAACCTTCTTGATCGCCTAAGCCGAATAACGCGACGTACTTGTTTTTTAGCGACACGCCATCGATGTGATCCCATACCGCACTCCAGTCTTCTTGAATTTCACCGAAATCCCACGTTGAAATGCCCAGCAGTAAAAGGTCGTAATCACTCATTAAAGTGAGGGGGGATTCTTTTACGTTGTGGATGTCCACCAACTCTTCACCAAGAATGGCGCGAATTTTCTCCGCGGTCATTTCGGTATAGCAGGTGCTTGAGCCATAAAATAGACCAATCTTCATTAATTATTTGTATCTGTCTGCGAAGGAATGGCAAATTCTAACCATAAAAATGGCCGGAATGCAGCCAATATCCTGCATCGCCGGCTTTTTTATGCTATTAAACGCGCTGTAATGACAAAGCAAGAGCTGAGGATGCGGTGAGCGATGCCTTTTCTCCCGATCACGGGTTGGTAGAACAATTTTTAGATACGATGTGGTTAGAACGTGGTTTGGCCGAAAATACCGTTGCTTCGTATCGTAATGATTTAAGTAAACTATTGGAGTGGATGGATCAGCACCACTATCGGCTGGATTTTATTAGTTTCTCCGGCTTACAGGAGTACCAAAGCTGGTTGTCGGAGCAGAATTACAAGCCATCTTCAAAAGCGCGTATGCTCTCGGCGATTCGCCGTTTGTTTCAGTATTTGCATCGCGAGAAGGTGCGCGCGGATGATCCTAGCGCACTGTTGATTAGCCCTAAATTACCGATCCGGCTACCGAAAGATTTGAGTGAAGCGCAAGTCGATGCTTTACTCAATGCGCCAGACCCTCAAACGCCAATCGAACTGCGTGATAAAGCCATGCTTGAACTGCTGTATGCCACAGGGTTACGGGTGACGGAACTTGTCTCTCTAACCATGGAAAACATGAGTTTACGCCAAGGGGTCGTGCGAGTGATTGGTAAGGGCGGCAAAGAACGGCTAGTTCCAATGGGTGAAAATGCCATTGAATGGATTGAAACTTTTTTGCAGCAGGGGCGGTCTTTACTTCTGGGGGAGCAGACGTCGGATATTGTTTTCCCGAGCAGCCGAGGGCAACAAATGACTCGGCAAACCTTCTGGCATCGTATTAAGCACTATGCGGTGATTGCAGGCATTGATGTGGAAAAACTCTCACCACACGTACTGCGTCATGCGTTTGCCACTCACTTGCTCAATTACGGGGCGGATCTGCGCGTGGTGCAGATGCTGCTTGGGCATAGTGATTTATCCACCACACAAATTTATACTCATGTCGCCACTGAGCGACTTAAACAACTCCACAATGAGCACCATCCAAGGGCTTGAAAAAAAGGTGATTTTCATGAGCGTATTGCGCCGATTAACATGGCTGGCATTTCCTTTACTGAGCATTGCATTCAACGTGCATGCGAGCAGCGCGCCAGTTCAATTCAATAAAGCCGAACTTGAGCAGCGCTTTGCCAAACTGGGATTACAGATTCAAGACATTAAACCCGCAGATATGGATGGTTTGCTCGAAATACAAACGTCAGGCGGTATTCTTTTTTCTTCGCCGAATGGAGAGCACTTCATCGCGGGGACGCTGTACGCACTGGATGCCAATGGCGGCTACGTCGATGTTGTGGCTCAACGCCAAGCGCCATTGAATGCGAAGAAGTTGGCCGCGTTGCAAGACACTATGATTGAGTACAAAGCGCCGAATGAAAAATACGCAATCACCGTATTTACCGATATCACGTGTGGTTACTGTGTGCGACTGCACAGCCAGCTCAAAGAATACAATGACTTAGGCATTACCGTGCGCTATTTGGCTTACCCACGCCAAGGGCCTAAAGGCCAAGTGGCTGATCAGATGGCGGCCATCTGGTGTTCAAATGATCCGAAAGCGGCAATGCACGATGCGAAAACCAATCGTAAAACCATCACTGCCGATAAAGATATTGCTCAGTGCCAGAAGACGATTGAGCAGCACTATATGCTAGGTCATGAGCTTGGCATTAGCGGTACTCCGGCGATCTTCCTGCCAAATGGCGAGATGGTTGGCGGTTACTTGCCTGCGCCACAACTACTGCAACGCCTGCAAGCCACTCAATAATCTCCAACCGATAAAGGAATCAGGCCAAAGGCAACTTTGGCCTGTCACAGCATGATAGAAATCCAGCGACGTCCAGACCCCGATCTTTCTCTTCTTCCTGACCATATCGACCCGCTATTGCGCAGGCTTTACCTCAACCGTGGTGTGCGTGATATCGCGCAGCTCGAAAAAGCCGCCAAAGCACTGCATTCCTTTAAGCAACTGCATGGGATTGAACGCGCGGTCGAATTGCTGTTTGCCGCGATTGCCGAGCAAAAACGCATCATAGTGGTGGGGGATTTTGATGCCGATGGCGCAACCAGTTCGGCGCTTTCGGTGCTCGCGCTACGTATGCTCGGCAGCCACAATGTGGATTACTTAGTGCCGAATCGTTTTGAAGATGGTTATGGCCTGAGCCCCGAAGTGGTTGATCAAGCGATTGAGCGCGGCGCAGAGATGATCATGACAGTGGATAACGGCGTTTCTTCGCTGGAAGGTGTGCGTTACGCCAAGCAGAAAGGCTTGCAAGTGTTGGTGACCGATCACCATCTACCGGGGCAGCAATTGCCTGAGGTCGATGCCATGGTGAACCCGAATTTGCAGCAGTGTGCTTTTCCTTCTAAGGCGCTTGCCGGAGTAGGGGTGGCGTTTTATTTGATGATGGCGCTTTGTGTGCACATGCGTCAGCAAGGTTGGTTTGCTGCACAAGGCATTGCTGAACCGAAACTGATGGAGTTGATCGATTTAGTGGCGCTTGGCACCGTTGCCGATGTGGTGCCGTTGGATGACAACAACCGGATTCTGGTGCATCAAGGTTTGCAGCGTATTCGTGCGGGCTTAGCGCGTCCCGGGATTCAAGCTCTGATTGAAGTGGCTAAGCGCGATGCGCGCCGTTTGGTCGCCGCTGATTTTGGCTTTGCGCTTGGACCACGAATTAATGCAGCAGGGCGTCTGGATGATATGTCATTCGGCGTTGAGCTTTTGCTGTGTAATAACATTCACGCGGCGCGGCGCATGGCGAGTGAACTGGATGGCCTCAATCAAACCCGTAAAGATATTGAAGAGGGGATGAAGCAAGAGGCTGTCGCGTTCTGTGAGCGTTTGCAACTAAGCGATGATCGCGAGCTGCCTTACGGTTTAGTGCTGTTTCAGCGCGATTGGCACCAAGGGGTGATCGGCATTCTGGCTTCGCGTATTAAAGAAAAATACCACCGCCCCGTGATTGCGTTTGCTGAAGGCGGTGATGGCAAGCTAAAAGGCTCGTGTCGTTCGGTTCCTGGCCTGCATATGCGTGATGCGTTGGATAAAATTGATACGCAAAATCCGGGCATCATTCTCAAGTTTGGTGGCCACGCGATGGCGGCGGGTCTCACCATTGAAGAACAGAATTTTGAGCGTTTTTGCCGACTGTTTGACCAAGTGGTGCGTGAAGAGCTGGATGAAGCGGCACTTAAAGGCATTATTCTCAGTGATGGTGAGCTGAAACCAGAAGAGTTTTCGCTGCATACTGCCGAATTACTGCGTGCCGGTGGCCCGTGGGGACAAGCGTTTCCTGAGCCGCTGTTTGATGGTGAATTTAAAGTGCTACACCAAAAACTGGTTGGCGAAAAACACCTCAAACTGATGCTTGAACCGTTGTATAAAGGCTTCCCAACTAATGTGATGATCGACGGCATTGCGTTTAACGTTGATCTGCGCCGCTGGCCGGACGCTTCTGTAAAAACGGTACGCTTGGCGTACAAACTCGATATCAACGAGTTTCGCGGTAATCAGTCATTACAACTCATGATTGACCATCTGGAAGCGAAATGATTGAAAACAACGCCCTCTCTCATAAAAAGAGGGCGTTTTCGTTATTAAGGATTAAGCGCTTCCAACAAAATGAGCTCACGTTTGAGTGTGGCTTTTTCGTCACTTGGCGCAGTTTCCAAGCGCGATAAACGCTGCATGATCGCCGCATTTTTTGCTGCTGAATCGTCTAAAATCAGGTCTTGGACATTAATCGATTCAATATTGGTGTAACGGCCATCGGCGCTGGTTGGCACATCCATTTTGCCACTGTTAATCAGCTTTTTAACGATCTCCCGTTCCTTCTCAAATCCTTCTAATCCCGACAGTTTCCAGCGTTGCATCGGTTTACCTTGATACTTACCTTGCTTTTGTTCGGTCAGGTAACGAATGGTGAGGTTGCGGATGGTGCCTTGTTCTTCACCGTATTCGGCTTCGGTATCAAACAACACAGGGAATTGTTGTCCTTCCAATACGCCCCCTTTCTGAGTGAGATGCCCCATGCGGTAGCTGTTCATACCCAAGCGAATTTCACTGTTGTCAGTCACTGGCGTACCATCTGCAAATTTCAAATCGGTGATGCGTTCCCCAGCGGGTTGAGTCAGATCGATGATGTAAGTTACACCTGCAAAGAAATCGTTGGTGGAGTATTTTGAGGCTCGGCGTTCAGGGTTAAAGCTGTATGTGACATCCCCCGGTTTGACGGAGTTGAAATAGCCCGCTGACCATTCCATATATTGTTTCAACTCTTTGCCCGTCATTTGGTAAACCGTGATTTCGCCGCCGGCATATTGGTAGTTGTAGGCGATATCTTTGGCCTTGATCGGCCCTACCTCTAACTTGGCATTGTCGTTATCAATTTGCAGCGCAATCACATTGGCTTTGGGCGCATAAAAGAAGCTCGCTTCTTGGAAGAGTGCGCTGATGCCGGTGTCCTGCACATGCACTTGTGGAATACCGCGAATTTCGTTTTCTGGCACTAAATTCACTCCACTGAGCTGAGCCACTTCGCGGTTTGCCATCTCACGTAGACGTTGATGGTAAGGCTGGTAGAGCGACTCCATTTTGCTGTCGGAGGCGATGTCTTTGATTTTGTAGGTCAGACTATCTTTATTGATGAGAGTGAATTGGCCGTTTTGCTCTTCAAATTGCAGATCAATGCGCGATAGCGCGCGTCCATATTTGTCTGGCTCAGTGATGATCACTCCGTTCACCACGGCTTTATCAATCCGGGTGTGCATGTGGCCAGCCACAATGGCATCCAACTCTGGGTTGCCATTGGCAATGTCGGTTACACCGGTATTGGCGATGTCGTTTTCATTCTCTAGCCCCATATGCGCGACTAAGATAATCGCATCCACCTGTGGATCGATTTGTTTGATGACCTTTTGCACTTCAAGGGTAGGGTTAGTAAAGGTCATGCCTTCGAGTCGATTGGTTCCTTCAGCAAACACTTGGGTCATTGGGGTATCCATCCCAATAACCCCGATCTTGATGCCATCACGCTCGATAATAGTGTAACTGGGGAGAAACGGGTTGCCATCGGCATGGTGGATGTTACCTGCCAGAGATTGTCCTTTAAATTGCGTTAGAGAGCGGTTGAGCACCTTGAGACCAAAATCAAACTCATGGTTACCTAACACCCAAACGTCGTACTTCATCTCATTGAAGCCCAACATCATCGGATCAGTCGCTTCCTCTTTGAACGTTTCCACAAAGTTGCCTTGAATGGTGTCGCCGGCATCGACCAGAATCACGTTCGGTTGTTCTTGGCGAATCGTTTTTACTTGAGTCGCAATTTGGCTCAGGCTGCCGCTCATCTCTTTTTTATCCGCAGCATAATCCCAAGGCATGAAATGGCCGTGTAGGTCAGAAGTCCCGAGAATGGTTACATTATGAATATCACCATTCGCGGCGAGGGCTGGAAAAGTCAGTGCCAATCCAATTGCACTGGTGAGGAGTGTTTTTTTCATTGTTCGTCACGTCATTGGTTAAAACCATATGCATAGTAATCAATGGAATCATTACTTAATGTGATAATTGTTGATAAATGACGGGAATGTGAACATTTGTTGCATGAAATTGTGCGAAGTGAGGTGGTTTTTGATGGTGGGTTATCACCAATATTATTTCGCTGTCATCTGGAGGAACAGATTTCTAAGTGGTTGATATTCAATCTTGAGCTTCGTTTGAGTTGGTACTTCTAGCCCGCCAATACCCCATCTGTATCTATTTTGTAATTGGTCTGACCAATAATTTTGCTGTTTTAATCAACTATTGTTGCTGGATTGTTAGGGCGTGACCTGTTCTATGATTTAGGTCAATTTTCGGCTGGACACTGGCGTTTTAATTATGTTAATTTCTGCACCAACTTAAAATTGGTATTACCAATTGCCAGCAAGAAGAATAAGAGTAGAAGAACAATAAATTATGGCTTATCAAAGGATCCGTCAGCCAAAGCTCTCCGATGTGATTGAACAAGAACTGGAGAGACTGATAGTGGAAGGAACACTCTCACCCGGTCAGCAACTTCCTCCGGAACGCGAACTGGCCAAACAATTTGAAGTGTCTCGCCCTTCGATCAGAGAAGCCATACAACGCTTGGAAGCCAAACGCTTGCTTACCCGCCGTCAAGGTGGCGGTACATTCGTTAGTGACCGAATTTGGCAGAGCTTTTCTGATCCTCTGCTAAATTTATTGTCTAGCCACTCCGAAACTCAACTGGATCTGCTGGAAGCGCGTCATGCGCTGGAAGGCATTTGCGCCTATTTTGCGGCGTTGCGTGGTACCGAAGAAGATTTTGCTCGTATTCAACACTGTGTCACGCGTATCGCGGAAGCTCAGGCATTGAATAATGTGGATGAAGAAGCAGAGCGGGTGATGGCTTTTCTGATTGCCATTACTGAAGCCGCGCACAACGTTGTGCTACTGCACATCGTACGCAGCCTGAGTCCACTGCTGGAGCAGAATATTCGTCAGAATTTTAAACTCTTACATCGCCGCCCTGAAGCGGTAGAGAAAGTAAGCAAACACCGGGCTAACATTGTGGATGCGATAGTTTCGGGTCAGCCGGAAAAGGCACGTGAAATGTCCCATTCTCACTTAGCTTATATCGAAGAAACGTTGTTGGATTTGACTCGTGAACAGACTCGCCGTGAGCGATCTCTGCGTCGAATTCAACAAGGTAATGAGCCGCAATAGCGGCCATTGCGATTCAACTTAAATCCAACCAACAGAAGGATAGATCGCCATGTCTGACATGAAGCATGACGTAGATGCACTGGAAACTCAGGAGTGGCTTGCTGCCCTTGAATCCGTTGTCCGTGAAGAAGGCGTAGAGCGCGCGCAGTACCTGCTTGAGCAAGTATTGGAAAAAGCGCGTTTGGATGGTGTAGACATGCCAACAGGCGTGACCACCAACTACATCAACACGATTCCTGCGGCGCAGGAGCCTGCTTACCCAGGTGACACCACGATCGAACGTCGTATCCGTTCAATCATTCGCTGGAACGCGATCATGATCGTGCTGCGTGCATCGAAGAAAGATCTGGAACTGGGTGGCCACATGGCTTCTTTCCAATCTTCCGCTGCTTTCTACGAAACCTGTTTCAACCACTTCTTCCGTGCTCCAAACGAGAAAGACGGTGGCGACTTGGTTTACTATCAAGGTCACATCTCTCCAGGGATCTACGCGCGTGCTTTCGTTGAAGGCCGTTTGACCGAAGAGCAACTGGACAATTTCCGTCAGGAAGTGGATGGCAAAGGTCTTCCTTCTTACCCACACCCGAAATTGATGCCTGAATTCTGGCAATTCCCAACCGTATCTATGGGTCTGGGGCCAATTTCTGCGATTTATCAAGCTCGTTTCCTGAAGTATCTGAATGGTCGTGGCCTGAAAGACACCACGGCGCAGCGCGTATACGCCTTCCTTGGTGACGGTGAGATGGACGAGCCAGAATCACGCGGCGCGATCTCTTTCGCAGCGCGTGAGAAGCTGGATAACCTATGCTTCCTGATCAACTGTAACCTGCAACGTCTGGACGGCCCTGTTATGGGTAACGGCAAGATCATCCAAGAACTGGAAGGTCTGTTCCGTGGCGCAGGCTGGAACGTTGTGAAAGTGATCTGGGGTAATGGCTGGGACAAACTACTGGCGAAAGATACCACAGGTAAACTGCTGCAACTGATGAACGAAACCATCGACGGCGACTACCAAACGTTCAAAGCGAAAGATGGCGCTTACGTTCGTGAACACTTCTTCGGTAAGTACCCAGAGACTGCAGCACTGGTTGCTGACATGACTGACGATGAGATCTTCGCTCTGAAACGCGGTGGTCACGAATCATCTAAACTGTACGCGGCGTTCAAGAACGCTCAAGACACCAAAGGTCGTCCAACCGTTATCCTAGCGAAAACCGTTAAAGGTTACGGCATGGGTGATGCGGCAGAAGGTAAGAACATTGCGCACCAAGTGAAGAAGATGGATATGACCCATGTTCTAGCGATGCGTAACCGCCTAGGCCTGCAAGATCTGATCTCTGATGAAGAAGTGAAGAACCTGCCGTACCTGAAACTGGAAGAAGGCTCAAAAGAGTTTGAATACCTGCACGCTCGTCGTAAAGCGCTGCACGGTTACACGCCTCAGCGTCTACCTAACTTCACGGGTGAGTTAGTGATCCCTGCGCTGGAAGAGTTCAAGCCACTGCTGGAAGAGCAGAGCCGCGAAATTTCTTCAACTATGGCGTATGTACGTACTCTGAACATCCTGCTGAAAGATAAGAACATTGGTCAAAACATCGTTCCTATCATCGCGGACGAAGCGCGTACGTTCGGTATGGAAGGTCTGTTCCGTCAAATCGGTATCTACAACCCGCATGGTCAGAACTACACTCCACAAGATCGCGATATCGTTTCTTACTACAAAGAAGCGACGTCAGGTCAGGTACTGCAAGAAGGTATCAACGAGCTGGGTGCCATGTCATCTTGGGTTGCGGCGGCAACGTCATACAGCACCAACAACCTGCCGATGATCCCGTTCTACATCTACTACTCTATGTTCGGTTTCCAACGTGTTGGCGACATGGCATGGATGGCGGGCGACCAACAAGCGCGTGGCTTCCTACTGGGTGCTACTGCGGGTCGTACCACGCTGAACGGTGAAGGTCTACAGCACGAAGATGGTCACTCGCACATTCTGGCGGGCACAGTACCAAACTGTATCTCTTACGATCCAACCTTCGCTTACGAAGTTGCGGTAATCCTGCAAGATGGTATCCGTCGCATGTACGGTGAGCAAGAGAACGTGTTCTACTACCTGACGCTGATGAACGAAAGCTACGCTCACCCAGCAATGCCTGCTGGCGCTGAAGAAGGTATCCGTAAAGGTATCTACAAGCTAGAAACGCACGCTGGTAACAAAGCAAAAGTTCAACTGATGAGCTCAGGCACCATCATGAACGAAGTACGTAAAGCGGCACAAATTCTGAGTGAAGAGTACGGCGTAGCGTCTGACGTTTACTCTGTGACTTCATTCAACGAGCTGGCGCGTGATGGCCAAGCGTGTGATCGTTTCAACATGCTGCACCCAGAAGCAGAAGTGAAAGTACCTTACATCGCACAAGTGATGGGTACTGAGCCTGCTATCGCAGCGACTGACTACATGAAGAACTACGCGGATCAAGTACGTGCGTTCATTCCTGCACAGTCTTACAAAGTGCTGGGTACGGATGGTTTCGGCCGCTCAGATAGCCGTGAAAACCTACGTCGTCACTTTGAAGTGAATGCTGGCTACGTGGTAGTTGCAGCGCTGAATGAACTGGCAAAACGTGGTGAAGTTGAGAAGTCTGTGGTTGCAGCAGCAATCAAGAAATTCGACATCGATACTGAAAAAACCAACCCGCTGTACGCTTAATTGAAGGTAGGAAAAGTAATGGCAATCGAAATTTATGTACCTGACATCGGTGCGGATGAGGTTGAAGTCACTGAGATTCTCGTCAAAGTCGGCGACAAAGTGGCTGAAGAGCAATCTCTGATCACGGTTGAAGGCGACAAAGCTTCTATGGAAGTTCCTGCGTCTCAAGCGGGTATCGTTAAAGAGATCAAAGTAGTGGCAGGTGACAAAGTGTCTACTGGCTCTCTGATCATGGTCTTTGAAGCGGAAGGTGCAGCAGCGGCTGCACCAGCTCCTGCGCCTCAAGCGGCAGCACCGGTTGCTGCGGCTCCAGCGGCAGCTGCACTGAAAGAAGTGCAAGTACCAGACATTGGCGGTGATGAAGTTGAAGTGACTGAAATCATGGTCAAAGTGGACGATGTGGTTGCGGAAGAGCAATCTCTGATCACCGTTGAAGGCGACAAAGCGTCAATGGAAGTGCCCGCACCTTTCGCAGGTACGGTTAAAGAGATCAAAATCGCTGCGGGCGACAAAGTATCAACAGGTTCACTGATCATGGTGTTTGAAGTAGCCGGCGCTGCGCCAGTTGCAGCACCAGTTCAAGCTGCGGCACCAGCAGCCGCTGCTCCAGCCGTTGCAGCACTGAAAGAAGTTCAAGTACCTGATATCGGCGGTGACGAAGTGACCGTAACTGAAATCATGGTTAACGTGGGCGACAGCATCAGCGAAGAGCAATCATTGATCACAGTAGAAGGCGATAAGGCTTCTATGGAAGTACCAGCACCATTTGCTGGTACTCTGAAAGAGATCAAAGTGGCTGCAGGCGATAAAGTGAAAACTGGCTCGCTGATCATGGTGTTTGAAGTCGCTGGCGCAGCGACAGTCGCGGCACCAGTCCAAGCAGCAGCACCAGCACCTGCGGCAGCGCCTGCTCAAGCAGCGACTCCTGCGGCGGCTGCACCTGCAACAAGTGGTGAATTCCAAGAAAACCATGAGTACTCACACGCTTCTCCAGTAGTGCGTCGTCTGGCTCGTGAATTTGGCGTTAACCTAGCCAAAGTCAAAGGCTCTGGCCGTAAGAACCGTATCCTGAAAGAAGACGTACAGAACTACGTGAAAGAAGCGCTGAAACGTCTGGAATCTGGCGCGCAAGCGGCGGCTTCAGGTAAAGGTGATGGCGCAGCGCTGGGTTTACTGCCTTGGCCAAAAGTGGACTTCAGCAAGTTCGGTGATACCGAAGTGCAACCACTGTCTCGCATCAAGAAAATCTCGGGTGCTAACCTGCACCGTAACTGGGTGATGATCCCGCACGTGACCCAATGGGACAATGCAGACATCACTGAGCTAGAGAAATTCCGTCAAGAGCAAAACGCGATGGAAGCGAAGCGCGACACAGGCATGAAGATCACTCCGCTGGTGTTCATCATGAAAGCAGCCGCTAAAGCGCTGGAAGCTTTCCCTGCGTTCAACTCTTCTCTGTCTGACGACGGCGAAAGCTTGATCCTGAAGAAATACGTGAACATCGGTATCGCAGTGGATACACCAAATGGTCTGGTGGTTCCTGTGTTTAAAGATGTGAACAAGAAAGGTATCTACGAGCTGTCAAAAGAGCTGGCTGAAGTATCGAAGAAAGCGCGTGGCGGTAAGCTGACTGCTGCTGACATGCAAGGTGGCTGTTTCACTATCTCTAGCCTAGGCGGCATTGGCGGTACTGCGTTTACCCCAATCGTTAACGCGCCAGAAGTTGCTATTCTGGGTGTGTCTAAGTCTGAGATGAAGCCAGTGTGGAACGGCAAAGAGTTCGCGCCACGTCTGCAACTGCCACTGTCACTGTCTTACGATCACCGCGTGATCGACGGTGCAGAAGGTGCACGCTTCATTACTTACCTGAACGAGTGTCTAAGCGACATCCGTCGTCTGGTACTGTAAGCGCATTCTCGGGTGGCGAAAGCCACCCGATTTAATGGTTATCTCCCAATTTGACGTTGAAACTGATTTTCCGTTGAATTGTTGTCTAGCTCACAGGCTACATGGATTTACTTTTCACACCATTAACATCTCTGTAAACTGTTGCGGTCTGAAAGTAATCGTTTTACATGCTTGATTTGAAACATTCGTTTTTGATTCGTTTGTAAATAAAACAACTAGATAGAACACCCATCAGCCTGTTAGGGATATTGACTACAAGAGGTCGAAATGAGCAAAGAAATTAAAGCCCAAGTCGTGGTGCTTGGTGCCGGTCCTGCTGGTTACTCCGCCGCATTCCGCTGTGCAGACTTAGGTCTGGATACCGTCATCATCGAACGTTACAACACGCTAGGTGGTGTGTGTTTGAACGTTGGTTGTATTCCTTCTAAAGCACTGCTGCACGTTGCAAAAGTGATTGAAGAAGCTAAAGCGCTGACTGAGCACGGTATCGTGTTTGGCGAGCCAAAAACAGACATCGACAAAGTTCGTCTGTGGAAAGAAAAAGTGATCAATCAGCTGACTGGTGGTCTGGCTGGTATGGCAAAAATGCGTAAAGTGAACGTAGTGAACGGCTACGGTAAATTCACTGGCCCGAACACTATTGAAGTGGAAGGCGAAGAGGGCAAAACTGTCGTAACTTTCGATAACGCGATCGTTGCAGCAGGTTCTCGTCCAATCAAACTGCCATTCATTCCGCATGAAGACCCACGTATTTGGGATTCAACCGATGCGCTGGAACTGAAAGAAGTGCCTGGAAAACTGCTGATCATGGGCGGCGGTATCATCGGTCTGGAAATGGCGACCGTTTACCACTCACTGGGTTCTAAAATTGATGTGGTTGAGATGTTTGACCAACTTATCCCTGCTGCGGATAAAGATATGGTTAAAGTCTATACCAAACGCATCAAAGATAAGTTCAACCTGATGCTGGAAACCAAAGTGACCGCCGTTGAAGCGAAAGAAGATGGTATCTACGTTTCAATGGAAGGTAAGAGCGCACCAGCACAAGCTGAGCGTTACGATGCGGTTCTGGTTGCGATTGGCCGTGTACCAAACGGTAAACTGCTGGATGCTGAGAAAGCGGGTCTGGAAGTGGACGAGCGTGGCTTTATCCGCGTGGATAAGCAAATGCGCACTAACGTTCCGCACATCTTCGCGATCGGTGACATCGTGGGTCAACCAATGCTGGCACATAAAGGCGTGCATGAAGGCCACGTAGCGGCAGAAGTGATCTCTGGTAAGAAGCACTACTTCGATCCAAAAGTGATCCCATCAATCGCTTACACTGAGCCAGAAGTGGCTTGGGTTGGTAAGACAGAAAAAGAAGCGAAAGCAGAAGGCATCAACTATGAAGTTGCTACTTTCCCATGGGCAGCCTCTGGCCGTGCGATTGCTTCTGACTGTGCAGACGGTATGACTAAGCTTATCTTCGATAAAGAGACTCACCGTGTTATCGGTGGTGCTATCGTAGGTACTAACGGTGGTGAACTGCTGGGTGAAATCGGTCTGGCGATCGAGATGGGCTGTGATGCAGAAGACATCGCACTAACCATTCACGCTCACCCAACTCTGCATGAGTCTGTTGGTCTGGCTGCTGAAGTATTCGAAGGCACCATCACTGACCTGCCAAATGCAAAAGCGAAAAAGAAAAAGTAATTTCTGATTCACTTGTTTGGTTAAAAAGTGTTTGATTGAAGAAACCGCTGCTTGCAGCGGTTTTTTTTCGTCTTTGATTCCTAATTGAATGCAAAGTAAGCAGTCAAACCGAGATTTGACTCACTGGCCGATTGTTTCTGGACTCTGCTCACACTTCTCGCTACAATCCGCCGCGGAGTTGACTGGGTAGTCGCTGCCTTATTGACGTCCCTTGGCCTATCGCCAGGGAGACTGATAAGGGGGAGGAAAGTCCGGGCTCCATAGAGCAGGGTGCCAGGTAACGCCTGGGGGGCGCAAGCCTACGACAAGTGCAACAGAGAGCAAACCGCCGATGGCCTCTCCTTCGGGATAGGATCAGGTAAGGGTGAAAGGGTGCGGTAAGAGCGCACCGTGCGACTGGCAACAGTTCGTAGCAGGGTAAACTCCACCCGGAGCAAGACCAAATAGGCCTCCACATAGCGTTGCTCGCGTTAGGAGGCGGGTAGGTTGCTTGAGCCAGTGAGTGATTGCTGGCCTAGAGGAATGGCTACTACCGCGCAAGCGGAACAGAACCCGGCTTATACGTCGACTCCACCTATTGCAGACCCATCATAGCCTCGTGTTATGGTGGGTTTTTTGCTTTTTGCTGACTCAGCTAACAGCAAAACCATTAAACTTAGCGCAAAGTCACGTCCTGTATACGCTTATGGCTAGCGGTAGTGTCTGAAATCGGTACACTAACCCATATGACGGGCATGCCCAGCACAACGAGAAAATCATGACTGCATCTTTCCAACACATCTCTGTACTACTGAACGAATCGATTGAAGGATTGGCGATTAAGCCGGATGGCATTTACATCGATGGCACCTTTGGCCGCGGTGGTCACAGTCGTACCATTCTTGCGCAGTTAGGTCCACAAGGTCGTCTGTACAGCATCGACCGTGACCCACAAGCGATTGCTGAAGCGCAGAAGATTGATGATCCGCGTTTTACCATCGTCCATGGTCCTTTCTCAGGGATTGCGGAATACGCACAGCGTTATGATCTGGTGGGTAAAGTCGATGGTGTGTTGTTTGATCTCGGCGTTTCTTCACCGCAGTTGGATGATGCTGAGCGCGGTTTTAGTTTTATGAAAGATGGTCCACTCGACATGCGTATGGATCCAACCAGTGGTATGCCAGTTTCCGCGTGGTTGGCACAAGCCGACTTGGATGACATCACTTGGGTGATTCGCGAGTTTGGTGAAGATAAACATGCGCGCAGAATAGCTAAAGCCATTGTCGAATATCGGGAAAACGAGCTCAACGAGCCCTTGACGCGTACTAGCCAGTTAGCAAAACTCATCTCCGACGCGGCGCCTAAAAGTTTCAAAGAGAAAAAGCACCCCGCAACCCGCGCTTTTCAAGCTTTTCGGATCTACATCAACAGTGAATTAGAAGAGATTGATACCGCATTGCGCGGCGCTTCGGACATTCTGGCTCCACAAGGCCGCCTGTCCGTGATCAGTTTCCATTCACTGGAAGATCGCATGGTGAAACGCTTTATGCGTAAAGAGAGCCAAGGCCCAGAAGTGCCACACGGCCTTCCTTTGACCCAAGAGCAAATTCGTGCGCTCGGCAGTGCCAAGATGAAAACCGTGGGTAAGGCACTCAAGCCATCGGATCAAGAAGTCGAACTTAACCCGCGTTCACGCAGCTCTGTTCTGCGCGTGGCAGAAAAACTGTAGAGGGTTACTATGCCTCGTCAGTCGCCGCCGAACCTCGCGAAGTTAATTGCCCTCGATCTACTGACGGTAGGTCGGGTGCCCTTGCTGCTTTTAGTGCTGATTTTTAGCTGTGCTATGGGCGTGGTGTTTATGACTCACCATACCAGACAGGCGATCAGTGCTAAAGATCAAGCCTTTATGGAGCGTGAGCGGCTTGATAACGAATGGCGTAACCTGATTTTGGAAGAAACTGCTTTGGCTGAGCACAGCCGAGTACAACAATTGGCTAGACAAGATCTGGAGATGAAGCGTCCGGATTCAGACAAAGAAGTCGTGATCAATCTTAAATGAAGAAGAAAGCAACCCCTGCCAAATCCTCTCGCGTTTCTCCCCGTGTCACCACGGCTGAACCCGCGCCAATTTTTATCCGCTGGCGTTTTTACCTACTGCTGTTTTTTGTGCTAACCGCTTTTTGCGCTTTGGTCGCACGGGTGGCATATATCCAAATCATTGAACCTGACAACCTGATTAAAGAGGGCGATTTGCGCTCGATTCGCGCTAAAACGTTGCAGTCTGCGCGCGGGATTATTTCCGATCGTAATGGTGAAGCATTAGCGGTGAGTGTACCCGTGGAAGCGGTCTGGGCTGACCCTGTAGCGATCTATAAAGCAGGTGGGCTGGTCGAGAAAGAACGCTGGTATGCACTCGCCGATGTACTTGGTTTGGATCGTCAAGAAATGATGAAAAAAATCGAGGATAACCGTGCGCGGCGATTTATCTATCTGCAACGTCAGGTGAGCCCTGCAATGGCGAAATACATCCGCGAATTGAAATTAGCGGGCGTTGGCCTAAAAGAAGAGTCTCGCCGTTATTATCCAGCAGGTGAGGTGAGTGCACACTTAGTCGGCGTGACCGGAATTGACGGCCATGGTCTTGAAGGGGTAGAGCGCAGTTTTGATAGCACGCTCACTGGCGAATCAGGCAAAAGCGTGACGCGTAAAGATAAGTTTGGCCGCGTGGTCGAAAATATCGCTTTGGAAGAGCGTGAAGAAGGTAAGCCAATTCAGCTCACCATTGACCAGCGCTTACAAGCGATCGCTTTTCGTGCCGTGAAACAAGCCATGGCGGATTACCGCGCAACCTCGGCATCGGCGGTGATGTTGGATGTGAAAACGGGGGCGGTGTTGGCGATGGTCAATGCGCCTTCTTACAACCCAAACAATCGCAATGATTGGCAAAGTTTTAAAATGCGTAACCGAGTGATCACGGATGCGTTTGAACCCGGTTCAACGGTCAAACCTTTTGTAGTCTTGGCGGCGCTCGCCAATGGGGTCGCGGATAAGAATACCATCATCGATACTGGCAATGGCACCATGCAAATTGGTGGTAGCCGTGTGCGGGATACTTCCAAAGTGGGCAAAGCCGATCTCACGCTGATTTTGAAAAAATCGAGCAACATTGGTGTGGCTAAATTGGCTCTCGAAATGCCACTAGAAGCCTTACTCGGCATGTATAACTCGGTAGGCTTAGGCGAAATGTCTGGGCTCAACTTAGTGGGCGAAACGCTAGGTATTTTCCCTAACCGTCGCCGTTGGTCACAATTTGAAATTGCCACTTTGTCGTTTGGCTATGGTTTGGCAATCACGCCGATTCAGCTTGCACACGCTTATGCAACCTTAGGTAACCACGGTAAATATCAGCCGATTCATGTTGTGGAAGGTAACCGGCTTGGTGAGCCTCGTCAGGTGGTGGATGCTAAATACGTCAATCAAGTGCTTGAGATGTTGGAGACGGTAACGCAACCCGGCGGTACAGCAACCCGTGCGGCGGTTCCTGGGTATCGGATTGCGGCCAAATCAGGGACGTCACGTAAAGCGATTGCGGGCGGTTATAGCGATGAATATTTTGCTTATACCGCAGGGGTAGCACCGGTAAGCGACCCAAGAATTTCACTGGTGGTCATGGTTAACGAGCCGCAAGGCGACTCTTACTATGGCGGCGCGGTGGCCGGTCCGGTTTTCTCGGAAATCATGAAAGGCGCATTACAAATCCTCAATATTGCTCCAGATGAAAACCGCTTCCAAAACAAATAATAGTGTGAGACGGAACATGAACACGCATACAGCGCTCTCCGAACTGATCGCTCCTTGGTTAGAGTTGACTGACCCTAAATTGGCGTCTCTGGTCATTACTCATCTAGAACTGGATAGTCGCCAGATTAAGAGCGGTGATACCTTTGTTGCGATTCGAGGCCATGCGGTCGATGGTCGCCAATTTATTGATAAAGCCATTGCACAAGGTGCTAATGCCGTGTTGGCAGAAGCGGATGCTCACCACGCTCACGGGCAGATTGAGTACCGTGAAGCAGTACCAGTGATGTATTTGAGCGAGCTTGGTCAGCATTTGTCGGAAATGGCAGGACGTCTTTATGGCGGCCACCACAATCAACTGATTGGCGTAACGGGTACCAATGGTAAAACAACCATCACGCAACTGATTGCTCAGTGGCTAGAATTACTGGGCCATAAGGCAGCAGTGATGGGTACGACAGGCAATGGCTTTTTAAATGCGCTTGAGCCGGCGGCGAACACCACAGGTAACGCGTTACAAATTCAAGCCACACTGCGGGATTTAGCTGAGCGCGGCGCGCACTATACGGCACTGGAAACCTCATCACACGGTTTAGTGCAAGGGCGAGTGAAAAAGCTCCATTTTTTCGCGGGCGTATTTTCCAACTTGAGCCGTGACCATTTGGATTATCACGGAACGATGGAGGCTTACGCCGCCGCGAAATTCGCCCTATTTAGTGAGCATGCCTGCCAAAACGCGATTATTAATGTCGATGATGCCGTCGGCGCACAATGGGTAAAACACTTGCCGCAGGCGATCGGGGTTTCCTTAGTGACGAAACCAGATACGGCGCAAGCCATCTGGGCGCGCCAAGTGGAATACGCTGAAAGCGGTATCACGCTGAACTTTGACAGTTCGTGGGGAGAAGGCGAACTGCACGCGCCACTGATTGGTGAGTTCAACGCCTGTAACGTATTGCTCGCGTTCGCAACCTTGCTTAGCTTGGGTTTTGAGAAAAGCGCATTGCTCGCCACAGCGCCACAATTGCGCCCTGTCTTAGGGCGGATGGAGCTGTTCCAACGTGAGCAAAAAGCCAAAATAGTGGTCGATTATGCACACACACCTGATGCGCTGGAAAAAGCTCTGCGCGCGTTACGTGTGCATTGTGCTGGTCAGTTGTGGGCGATTGTTGGCTGCGGTGGCGATCGCGACCGTGGCAAGCGTCCGATGATGGCCGCGATTGCTGAGCAGTTTGCTGATCGGGTGATCTTGACCGATGACAACCCGCGCAGCGAGTCTCCACAAGCGATTGTGGCGGATATGGTGGCAGGGTTGAATCATCCCGAGCTTGCTCATATTGAACATAACCGTTTTCAAGCCGCGAGCTATGCACTGCAACAGGCCGGTGCACAAGATATCATCCTGCTCGCCGGCAAAGGACATGAAGATTATCAGGTGCTGGTCAACGAAACGATCCATTACTCGGATCGGGAAACCGCCCAACAGTTATTGGAGTTACACCCATGATCCGCGTGATGCTTTCACAGCTTTGTTCGGTATTGAATGCTCGCTTAATCGGCGCTGATCGCGCGATCAGCGCGGTATCAACCGATAGTCGTCAGATTCCCGCTGAAGCACTGTTTGTCGCTCTGGTCGGTGAACGTTTTGATGCGCACGATTTTGCTTCTCAAGCCGTCATCGGCGGTGCAGTGGCGCTGTTGGTTGAGCGTGAGCTCGATGCTGACTGTTCACAGCTGGTAGTGGCGGATACCAAACAAGCCTTAGGTCAACTGGGGGCTTGGGTACATGCGCAGTGCCAAACACCTACCGTGGCGATCACTGGCAGTTGCGGTAAAACGACTGTTAAAGAGATGGTAGCGAGCATTTTAAGCCAGAAAGGCCAAGTGCTTTATACCCAAGGGAACTTCAATAATGACATCGGCGTTCCACTGACTTTGCTACGTTCAACAGCCGAAGATGATTATGCGGTGATTGAGCTTGGTGCCAATCATATTGGTGAAATTGCTTACACCACGGCTTTGGTTAAACCGGATGTGGCGTTAGTCAATAATGTGGCCGCCGCACACTTAGAAGGTTTTGGCTCTATCGATGGCGTAAAACGTGCCAAAGGTGAGATTTACCAAGGCCTACGCGAAGGCGCGGTCGCAATTGTGAACCTAGATAGCCATGGTGGCGAGCACTGGAGAGCGGTTCTGGCTGACAAAACCGTGAAAACATTTTCCGCGACCGATCACAATGCTGACTTTTATCCACGCGATGTGCGGTTAAATCCGCTTGGTGTGGCTAGCTTTACTTTGGTTACGCCGATCGGTGAAGTGGACGTTGAGTTGGGTATTATAGGTCAACACAATGTAGCCAATGCTTTGGCGGCGGCGGCGTTATCACTGGAAATGGGCGCAAGCTTGGCGGAAATTGGTCAAGGTTTGGCACATTTATCCAAAGTGAAAGGCCGAGTTGATCTGACTCACCTGCGTGACGATATCACTCTGATTGATGACAGTTACAACGCCAGTGTGCCGGCCATGAAAGCCGCAGTGGACTTGTTGGGTAGCTTTTCAGCAGTACGTTGGTTAATTTTGGGTAATATGGCGGAGTTAGGTGATGAAAGCCTTGCACTTCACCAACAAGTCGGTGAACATGCTGCACCATTCAGTTTTGAGTTTGTCCTGACGTATGGCAAGGACGCAAAAGTGATCAGCGACCTTTGCCAAGGGCATCACTTTGCTACCCATCAGGACATGATGACATTTATTGAGCAGCACATAGAACAACAACAGGGTCGCGCTCAAGTATTGTTGGTGAAAGGTGCCAACAGTGCAGGGATGAGTAAGATTGCTGCTGCTCTCAAGGAGAAATTTGCATGATTATTTGGCTTGCTGAACTGCTCCAGCCATATTTTTCTTTTTTCCGTCTGTTCGAATATCTCTCATTTCGCGCCATCGTCAGCATCCTGACTGCGCTTGGGATTTCGTTGTGGATGGGGCCGCGCATGATTAAGCGTCTGCAAATGTTGCAGATTGGCCAAGTGGTGCGTAATGAGGGGCCTGAATCTCACTTTAGCAAACGCGGCACTCCGACCATGGGCGGGGTGATGATTCTGGCTGCGATTACGATCACCGTGCTGCTGTGGGCGGATCTCTCCAACCCTTATGTGTGGGCGGTTTTAGCGGTATTGCTCGGTTATGGTGCGGTAGGATTTGTGGATGATTACCGTAAAGTAGTACGCAAAAATACCGATGGCTTGATCGCACGTTGGAAATACTTCTGGCAATCGACGATTGCCTTGGTGGTTGCCTTTGCGCTGTATGCCCACGGTCAAGATACGGCGGCGACGCAGTTGGTGGTGCCTTTCTTTAAAGACGTGATGCCACAACTGGGTTTGATGTATATCGTGTTGACCTATTTTGTGATTGTTGGCACCAGTAATGCGGTGAACTTGACCGATGGTCTGGATGGTTTGGCGATCATGCCGACTGTGCTGGTTTCTGCTGGTTTTGCGGCGATTGCATGGGCGACCGGTAACGTTAACTTCGCGAACTATCTGCATATCCCTTATATTCCTCACTCTTCTGAGTTGGTGGTGGTGTGTACCGCGATGGTCGGTGCCGGTTTAGGCTTTTTATGGTTTAACACCTATCCAGCCCAAGTATTTATGGGCGATGTCGGCGCGTTGGCATTAGGTGGTGCGTTAGGCACTATCGCGGTACTGGTTCGCCAAGAGTTCGTGTTAGTGATCATGGGCGGCGTGTTCGTGATGGAAACCCTGTCAGTGATTTTGCAAGTCGGCTCGTACAAGCTGCGTGGACAACGCATCTTCCGTATGGCACCGATTCACCATCACTACGAATTAAAAGGATGGCCAGAGCCACGTGTTATCGTACGTTTTTGGATCATCTCTATCGTTTTAGTTTTGATTGGCTTGGCGACACTCAAAGTTCGCTAAGTGGATTAAGGATGTAAATTTCAATGGACCGTTGGCAAGGCATACAGCATGTGGTCGTCGTAGGGCTCGGGATTACCGGGCTCTCTGTCGTTAATTATCTGCGAAAATATCACCCGTCAGTGACCGTGCAGGTCATTGATACCCGTGCAACGCCTCCGGGGCAAGAGCAGCTTTCGTCTGACGTTGCACTGCATCGTGGCGGTTGGAATCTTGAGTGGTTACTCAGTGCCGATTTGGTGGTCACTAACCCGGGTATTGCGTTGGCGACTCCTGAGATTCAACAAGTGCTTGCGGTAGGGATTCCCGTGGTCGGTGATATTGAGCTGTTCGCATGGCATGTGGATACGCCCGTTATTGCGATTACCGGATCAAATGGCAAAAGCACGGTGACTGATTTAAGTGGTGTGTTAGCCAATGCTGCTGGTGTGAAGGCCGCAGTAGGCGGCAACATTGGTGTGCCTGCACTGGATTTGATTTCTCCAGAAGTTGAACTGTATGTGCTTGAGCTATCGAGTTTCCAACTTGAAACCACCTCTAGCTTAAAACTGAAAGCCGCTGCGTTTCTCAATCTCTCTGAAGATCATATGGATCGCTATCAGGGGATGGAGGACTACCGCCAAGCAAAATTGCGCATTTTTGATCATGCTGAAACCGCAGTAGTGAATGCCGATGATGTGCAGACGTTTCCTGACCATGCGGCGCATCTGCAAGTGGTCACGTTTGGTGTTGAGCAACCTGCGCAATTTAGCGTAGCGGAACATCAAGGTCGTGAATATCTCTTTGCACGCGATGAAGCCGTGATGGCGTGTGCTGAGCTGAGTTTGGTTGGCCGTCATAACGTGGCAAACGTACTGACCGTGTTGGCTTTACTTGATTCGGCAGGAGTGAATGTTCGTTTAGCTTTGGATGCACTGAAGTCTTACACCGGGTTGACACATCGCTGCCAAGTGGTTGCCGATAATCACGGCATCAAATGGGTCAATGATTCTAAAGCGACCAACGTAGCGAGTACGCTTGCGGCTCTGTCAGGCCTTAAAGTTGAAGGTCAGCTCTATTTGCTGGTGGGTGGTGTCGGTAAAGGGGCGGATTTCACGCCGTTAGCGCCGGTATTTGCGACTCTGCCTCTGCAATTATGCTGCTTTGGTGTGGATGGTGACAAGTTTATGTCGCTGCACCCTTCAGCTCGTTTTTATGACTCGATGGAGAGCATTATTCGCTCGATTCGTCCACAGTTGAAAAGTGGCGATATGGTTCTGCTTTCTCCTGCTTGTGCGAGCTTTGATCAATTCAAAAACTTTATGGCGCGTGGGGATATTTTTGCCCAACTCGCTCGGCAATACGCCTAACAACAGGTAGTTCAGCTTGTTTTTATCCAGACCTTTTACAAAACTTCGCCACTGGCTGAGCTCGGCTTCGCCAGAGGCTCTGTTTGACCGCCAATTGGTCTGGATTGCGTTTGGCTTGATGCTGATTGGTCTCGTAATGGTGACATCTGCTTCGTTCCCAATCAGCTCTCGCCTGACTGATCAACCTTTCCACTTTATGTTCCGTCACGCGATCTTTCTATTATTGGCTCTTGTCACCTCCAGTTTGGTACTGCAGGTTCCGTTAGAGCGTTGGATGAAATACAGCTCACTGCTACTCGGGATCTCCTTTTTCTTGTTGGTGGTGGTCTTGGTCGCTGGTAAGTCAGTAAATGGTGCATCACGTTGGATCCCGTTAGGGTTGTTTAACCTTCAACCTGCGGAAGTGGCCAAGCTGTCACTATTTATTTTCATGTCTGGCTATTTGGTGCGCAAACATGACGAAGTTCGTCAGACGTTTTTTGGCGGATTTTTAAAACCGATCATGGTGTTTGGTACGCTCGCCGTATTGCTGCTTGGGCAGCCAGACTTGGGAACGGTGATCGTAATGTTGGTCACGCTGTTTGGTATGTTGTTTATCGCAGGTGCGAAACTCTCCCAGTTTTTGGCATTAATGGTCGCAGGCGTACTGGCGGTGGTCGCCCTGATTGCTGCAGAACCCTATCGTATTCGTCGTGTGACTTCCTTTCTTGACCCATGGGAAGATCCGTTCGGCAGTGGCTATCAGCTCACTCAATCTTTGATGGCGTTTGGCCGTGGTGAATGGTTTGGGCAAGGCTTGGGCAATTCGATTCAAAAGCTCGAATACTTACCCGAAGCGCACACCGACTTTGTGTTTGCCGTATTGGCAGAAGAACTGGGTTTTGTTGGCGTGGTATTAGTGCTGGTGTTGATTTTTAGCTTGGTACTGAAAGCCATTTTTATTGGTAAGAAAGCCTTCCAACATGATCAGCAGTTTGGCGGTTATCTCGCGTTTGGTATTGGTATTTGGTTTGCTTTCCAAACCTTGGTTAACGTTGGTGCAGCGGCAGGTATGGTTCCGACTAAAGGTCTAACGCTACCGCTGATCAGTTACGGTGGTTCTAGTTTAATTATTATGTCAGTGGCGGTGTCGATTTTACTGCGTATCGATCATGAATGCCGTTTAGCGGATCGCCACACACCAGAAGAAATCACAGTTGATGAACAAGAATAAAAAATTAATGGTGATGGCCGGAGGTACTGGCGGTCACGTGTTTCCCGGTTTAGCCGTGGCGAAACAACTACAGCAACAAGGCTGGCAAATTCGTTGGTTGGGAACGGCTGACCGAATGGAAGCGGACTTGGTTCCTAAACACGGCATTGAGATTGACTTTATTCAGGTCAAAGGGCTGCGTGGTCAAGGATTTATGCGTTTGCTCAAAGCGCCGTTCCAAATTGTGAATGCGATTTTGCAAGCGCGCCGCCATTTACTGGCCTATCAGCCTGATGCGGTACTCGGTATGGGCGGCTATGTGAGTGGTCCTGGTGGTATTGCCGCTTGGCTACTGGGTATTCCCGTGGTGCTGCATGAACAAAATGCCGTTGCGGGTTTAACCAATCAATGGTTGGCAAAAATTGCTCGCCGTGTGTTTCAAGCTTTCCCAGGAGCATTCACTGACGCGCCTGTAGTGGGTAACCCAGTACGTCAAGATGTGGTGCAACTTGCCGAGCCAGAGCAACGTTTTGCGCAGCGTAGTGGTGCGATCCGAATTTTGGTGATGGGCGGTAGCCAAGGCGCTCGCATTTTGAATCAAACTATGCCAGCGGTAATGGCAGCGTTAGGTGAGGGGTATGAAATCCGTCATCAAGCAGGAAAAAACAGCCAACAAGAAGTCGCAGAGGCTTATGCGGCAGCTGATGTTGTGGACGCACAAGTTACCGAATTTATCGACGATGTGGCAGAGGCCTATAGCTGGGCGGACTTACTGATTTGTCGTTCAGGTGCATTGACGGTTTCTGAAGTGTCGGCAGCGGGAGTCGGTGCAATTTTTATCCCTTTCATGCATAAAGATCGCCAGCAAGCACTCAACGCTGATCATTTAGTGGCCTGTGGAGCCGCCAAAATGATTGAACAGCCCGATTTGAGCGTGGAAAAGCTCGCTCAAATGGTACGCCAACTCGATCGAACACAATTATTGTCTATGGCACAGAAGGCGCGCCAAGCTGCCAAATTAGATGCTGACAAGGTGGTGGCGCAAGCGATCATCGCCATTACCGAATAACGAGAACAGAATTATGACGATTAAACACACTCAAGATCTTGCCCAAATTCGCGCTATGGTGCCAGAGATGCGCCGTGTTAAAGCGATCCACTTTATTGGTATCGGTGGGGCAGGAATGAGCGGGATTGCCGAAGTGCTGCTCAACGAAGGCTACCAAATTTCAGGTTCCGACTTAGCGGCAAATCCAGTCACTGAGCGATTAGCGGAAAAAGGTGCGACGATTTTTATTGGCCATGAAGCGCAGAATATCGAACGTGCCAGCGTAGTGGTGGTTTCCACCGCCATCAATGAACAGAATCCTGAAATCCAAGCTGCACGTGAAAAGCGCATCCCGATTGTACGCCGCGCCGAAATGCTGGCTGAACTGATGCGTTTTCGTCACGGTATCGCAGTCGCCGGAACCCATGGCAAAACCACTACCACGGCACTGGTGACTCAGATTTATTCTGAAGCGGGATTGGATCCTACCTTTGTGAATGGTGGTTTGGTAAAAAGTGCTGGCACCAATGCCCGTTTGGGTTCTAGCCGTATTTTGATCGCTGAAGCCGATGAAAGTGATGCTTCATTCTTGCATCTGCAACCGATGGTCACCATTGTCACCAATATTGAAGCCGATCACATGGATACTTACGGCGGCGATTTTGAAAACCTCAAACAGACCTTTATCGACTTTTTGCACAATCTGCCTTTTTATGGTCAAGCGATTTTGTGTATTGATGACCCGGTGATTCGTGAGCTTATTCCACGGGTAAGTCGCCAAGTCATCACCTATGGATTTTCGGAAGATGCCGACGTGCGTATTGAGAATTACCGCCAAAATGGCCAGCAAGGCCAATTTTCCGTGGTGCGTAAAGGCAAAGCGAATTTGGATATCACATTGAATATTCCTGGACGTCATAACGCGCTCAATGCTTCGGCGGCTATTGCGGTTGCGACCGAAGATGACATCCGTGATGAAGCGATTTTACGTGCGATGGCTAATACGCAAGGCACAGGGCGCCGTTTTGACCACTTGGGCGAGTTTGAAACTGGCAATGGAGTGGCAATGTTGGTGGATGATTACGGTCACCACCCAACCGAAGTGGATGTGACCATTAAAGCCGCGCGTAATGGCTGGGCTGAAAAACGTTTAGTGATGATTTTCCAGCCGCATCGTTACACACGAACTCGCGATCTGTATGACGATTTTGCCAACGTACTTGAGCAAGTCGATGTGCTGATCATGCTAGATGTGTATTCAGCGGGAGAGAAGCCAATTGCTGGTGCTGATGGTCGATCCTTGTGTCGTACGATTCGTAGCCGAGGTAAAATTGACCCGATCTTTGTGCCGGATAGCCAGACATTGCCTGCGGTGCTTGCCAATATCTTGCAAGATGGTGACTTAGTATTGACGCAAGGCGCGGGTGATGTCGGGAAAGTAGCAAGACATTTAGCGGCTCTTGAACTCAATATTGCGAACATGCAACAGATATAAGCAACCGAAAGGTTGTCTCATTGGTGAATTCCTTGGTATCAAGCCCAGATTTCTGATGTTGGGTATTTGATACTTTGGATCACCTCAGTATAATCCGGAGGTTAAAGTCATTGCTTTTACCTCTATGACGCAACGAAATAGGGAATCAAATTGCCAGTCGTTAACAGGAACACCGGGCTTTGATCAACAAGGTACTTTTAGAAGGCCGTAGAATCACCCGCTCACCACAAGTGAAACAACATGCCTGTGGTGCGAGTTTTTTTCTGGTGGTGCTATTGCTGATAGGTGGTTTGCTGTATTCGACGATCAGTTGGATGTGGGACGAACAACGTCTTCCTCTCTCGAAACTCGTTTTACAGGGTGACTTACAATATGTTTCCTCCCTCGATGTGCAACGAGTATTAGCGCGCTTGGATCATATCGGGACATTTATGTCGCAAGATATTAATGTTCTGCAAGAGAGTGTGCAGTCGATCCCGTGGGTATCACATGCATCGATAAGGAAACAGTGGCCAGATACGATTAAAGTCTATTTAACCGAATATCAGGTCGAAGCATTATGGAATGCGAATGCGTTATTAGATAAAAATGGCACAGTATTTTATGGTGATATTGCGCAAGTTAAAGGCGAACACGTTAAATTATATGGGCCTGATGGCACTGCGCCACAAGTATTAAAAGCATGGCGAGATTACAACCCGAAATTTGCTCAGCTAGGTTTAAATATCTCCTCATTAGTATTAAATGACCGACGAGCTTGGCAAATTATTCTCGACAATGGTATTCGTCTGGAATTGGGGAAAGAGTCATTAGAAGAGCGAATATCGCGCTTCTTTTTGCTCTATAAACAATTAGGTAATAAAGCTGAACAAATCAGCTATATCGACCTCAGGTATGATACTGGAGCCGCGGTGGGTTGGTTCCCTGAACAAGAGTTAACACAAGAGAAAAACGATGACTAAGACTGCCGATGACAACATTATTGTTGGTCTAGATATAGGCACTGCCACCGTCTCCGCTCTCGTGGGTGAAATACTCCCTGATGGTCAAATCAATATTATTGGCGCGGGTAGTAGCCCATCCCGTGGGATGGATAAAGGTGGTGTAAACGACCTTGAATCGGTAGTGAAATCGGTTCAACGCGCGATTGATCAAGCAGAGATGATGGCTGAGTGTAAAATCAGCCACGTATTCCTTTCGATTTCTGGGCGACATATTGCTAGCCGTATTGAGAAAGGAATGGGGACGATTTCAGATGAAGAAGTTTCCCAAGAAGATATGGATCGCGCGATCCATACAGCAAAATCGATCAAAATTGGTGAAGAGCAGCGTATTCTGCATGTGATTCCGCAAGAATTCACCATAGATTATCAGGAAGGCATCAAGAACCCGCTCGGTTTATCCGGGGTTCGCATGGAAGTGAGTGTGCACCTGATCACTTGTCATAATGATATGGCAAGAAACATTATCAAAGCGGTTGAGCGCTGTGGGCTAAAAGTTGAACAATTAGTCTACTCTGGTTTAGCCGCAAGTAATGCTGTGATTACCGAAGATGAGCGCGAACTGGGTGTTTGTGTGGTTGATATCGGCGCAGGTACCATGGATATCGCAATCTGGACCGGTGGAGCATTACGTTACACCGAGGTCTTTTCCTATGCAGGAAATGCCGTTACTAGCGATATCGCGTTTGCTTTTGGTACGCCAGTCAGTGATGCGGAAGAGATCAAAGTAAAATATGGCTGCGCGTTGAGTGAATTGGTCAGCAAAGACGATACGGTTAATGTTCCCAGTGTGGGTGGACGTCCGTCGCGAAGTTTACAGCGACAAACCTTGTCGGAAGTGATTGAGCCTCGCTACACTGAGCTAATGGGTTTAGTTAACCAAACGGTGGATTCGGTGCAAGAATCCTTACGTAAAGAAGGTATCAAGCATCATTTGGCTGCCGGTGTAGTGCTCACTGGTGGCGCAGCACAAATTGAAGGTTTAGTGGCATGCGCAGAACGCGTATTCCGCAATCAAGTTAGGGTAGGTAAGCCGCTGGAAGTGAGTGGCCTTACCGACTACGTAAAAGAGCCGTATCATTCTACGGCAGTGGGATTACTTCATTACGCAAGAGATAGTCAAATCAGCGACGATACTGAATATCAAGAACCCAAACGCCCGTCAATGACAGGTTGGATTGGCCGCTTGCGCAACTGGATACAAAAAGAGTTTTAACCTGAGAGACAGGAAAAACGGAGATAACACATGTTTGAACCGATGATGGAAATGTCTGACGATGCGGTAATCAAAGTCGTTGGAGTAGGTGGTGGCGGCGGTAACGCGGTTGAACACATGGTGCGTGAATCCATCGAAGGTGTGGAATTCATGAGTATCAATACCGATGCTCAGGCACTGCGCAAAACAAGCGTTGGTACTGTTATTCAGATTGGTGGCAATATCACCAAAGGTCTAGGTGCGGGCGCTAACCCACAAGTGGGGCGTGATGCAGCACTAGAAGATAAAGAACGCATTAAAGAATTCCTTACTGGTGCCGATATGGTGTTTATCGCAGCAGGTATGGGTGGCGGTACAGGAACCGGAGCTGCACCAGTGATTGCCGAAGTGGCAAAAGAGCTGGGCATTTTGACGGTTGCTGTGGTAACTAAACCTTTCAGCTTTGAAGGCAAAAAGCGTTTGGCTTTTGCTGAGCAGGGAATTGAAGAGCTATCTAAGCACGTTGATTCACTGATCACCATTCCAAACGAAAAACTGCTCAAAGTATTGGGTCGTGGTATCACGTTACTGGAAGCCTTTGCGAGCGCGAACAACGTACTTAAAAATGCAGTGCAAGGCATCGCTGAACTGATTACTCGCCCAGGCATGATTAACGTCGACTTTGCGGACGTACGTACTGTGATGTCAGAAATGGGTCACGCCATGATGGGTAGTGGTGTTGCAAGAGGTGAAGACCGCGCGGAAGAAGCTGCTGAAATGGCAATTTCTAGCCCGCTGCTGGAAGACATCGATCTCGCCGGTGCGCGTGGTGTTCTTGTGAACATCACTGCAGGTTTAGATATGCGACTGGATGAATTCGAAACTGTCGGCAATACTGTTAAAGCCTTTGCTTCTGACAATGCAACTGTGGTTATTGGTACTTCGTTAGATCCAGATATGGCAGACGAAATCCGCGTAACTGTCGTGGCAACCGGTATCGGTAACGAGAAAAAGCCAGATATCACTCTCGTTGCAGGTGGCAAATCTAAAGTTGCACCTGTATCGGCTCCGGTGACTTCTCGCGTGGAAGAGAAAGCGGCACAGCCTTTGCATGAAAGAGTTGAAGTGAAAACTCAACCCGCAGCAGCGCCATCGCACTCATCTGCAAGTCAGAGTGTCGCGCCAAAGCCAGAGAAAGAGAGCGGATATCTTGATATTCCAGCTTTCCTGAGACGTCAAGCTGACTAAAATATCAGCACAATTTGACAGTGTTCAAAATTCTGGTAGGATGACGGTCGGTGTTGTGCCGACCGTGCATTGTGGCTAAAATTTTCGAGGCAACTAGATGATCAGACAACGTACTCTGAAAGAAATAGTGAAAACAACTGGAGTGGGCTTACACTCTGGTCGTAAAGTTACGCTGACTCTTCGCCCGGCCGCAGCCAATACGGGGATTGTATATCGTCGTACTGACGTCAACCCACCGGTTGATTTCCCTGCCGATCCGGCTTCTGTGCGTGACACCATGCTTTGCACGGCTTTGGTTAATGACCAAGGTATTCGAATCTCTACCGTAGAGCACCTAAATGCCGCTTTAGCGGGTATGGGGATTGATAACGCGATTATCGAAGTCGATGCACCTGAAATTCCTATTATGGATGGCAGTGCAAGTCCGTTTGTTTATCTGCTACAACAAGCAGGCATTGAAACGTTGAATGCACCAAAACGCTTCATCCGTATCAAGAAACCAGTACGTATTGAAGATGGCGATAAGTGGGCGGAGTTTGTACCATTTAACGGCTTCCGTATGGATTTCGAAATCGAATTCAATCACCCAGCGATTGAAGGCGATGATCAGCGTCTTGTGTTTGATTTCTCTTCACAAGGTTTTGTGAAAGAAATTTCTCGTGCGCGTACTTTTGGTTTCATGCGTGATATTGAATATCTGCAGTCTCAAAACCTCTGCTTAGGTGGTAGTTTTGATTGTGCGATCGTTTTGGACGATTATCGTATCCTGAACGAAGAAGGCTTGCGTTTCGATAACGAATTTGTGACTCACAAAGTATTGGATGCGATTGGTGACTTGTACATGGCTGGTCATGCGATTGTTGGTGAGTTCCGTGCTTATAAATCAGGTCACGGTTTGAATAACCAACTGCTGCGTGCAGTGTTGGCCGATCAAGAAGCATGGGAATGGGCTACTTTCGAAGAAGAAGTGGGTTCACCTGTTGCTTTTGCTGAGCCGAACATGGTACTGGCATAAGCCATTCATAAAGAACAAGCATAATAAAGCCAGACTGATGTCTGGCTTTATTTTTTCTTTTAAATTCAATTATATTGACGTGGAGGGCTAGATAAGTTCAATCTTCTCACTCGTCTTTCTGATTGGCTTTCGCTAAACGTGCCAAGCTTTGTAAGCGTTTTTTCACTTTATCTGAGGCTTGATCGGCAATCGCGAGCAGTACATGAGCGGCATTTTCAGATAAAGGTGGGCGAGGATTTGCCGTCGAGGCCTCTCCAGAAGGCAGTTTGGTTTGCCGATACAGCTCTGGGTTGACTCGTACCTCGATGCTGATCAAATGGCCAAATCCGTTTTGCCGTAACTGAGTCAGAATGTGTAATCGCTCATAATCCACTTTCATTTTAAGTGCTGCACTCGCGGCTTCGAGTACCAAATTTCCCCCTCGTACATTTGCAGCCCTCACTTGTGCTTTTAAGCCTTTGGGTAGGATTTCTTGTAATTGGCGATTGATCTGCAAAATCGCTTTAGCATGTTCTTGGAGCTGTTTGAGTTTGGATGCCTGAATCAAGTCATCAGTGGCCGTCGGTCGATGATCTCGCATCGGACTCTCCTTTGATTGGGGTACGGTTATTCTAGCGCGCTTCTTAGCGCATCGAAACGTACATCTTAGATTGCATCGTTCCTTTAAAAAGCAGCAGAAACCTTGTAAACATTGGGCTTAGTGCACAAAACCGCAAGCTCGTATTCAACAAATCATCGAGAACCTTGGTTGTTGAGACAAAAATTCCTTAAACTAGGCAGCACTTAATTAACTGCGTGCCTTGAAAATAAACGCTGTCATCACAATATCTCACACAGATGACTTATCTCAGTATCCTTAGTTGAAAATAGGTAGAGACTAAAGACATTCCAAGGTCGATAGACAGCGATTTAGCACAGAGAGATTCACAACAAATGATAACTAAGCTACTGACAAAGGTGATTGGCAGTCGCAATGACCGCACACTGCGCCGTTTACGCAAGATTGTAAAAGAGATTAATAACTACGAACCTGCCTTTGAAGTTCTCTCCGATGAAGAGCTAAAAGCCAAAACAGTAGAATTCCGTCAACGTATTGAACAAGGTGAAAACCTAGACCAACTTCTACCAGAAGCGTTCGCGACCGTTCGTGAAGCCTCTAAGCGTGTGTTTGGTATGCGCCATTTCGATGTACAGCTGATTGGCGGTATGGTGCTGCATGGCGGCCAAATTGCCGAGATGCGCACGGGTGAAGGTAAAACCTTAACCGCAACGTTGGCTGCTTACCTGAATGCCTTACCTGGTAAAGGCGTACATATTGTTACGGTTAACGACTACTTGGCCAAACGTGACGCTGAAACTAACCGACCTCTATTTGAATTTTTAGGCATGACGGTGGGCGTGAATATTCCAAACATGCCACAGCCAGCCAAAAAAGAGGCTTATCAAGCCGATATTCTTTACGGAACCAACAACGAATTTGGTTTTGACTACCTGCGCGATAACATGGCATTTCGCCCTGAAGATCGTGTGCAACGCGCTCGTTTCTTCGCTGTGGTCGATGAAGTGGATTCGATCTTAATCGACGAAGCGCGTACTCCACTGATTATCTCAGGTCCTGCGGAAGATAGTTCTGATCTCTATATCCGTATCAACAAGCTGATCCCACAACTGGAAAAGCAAGATAAAGAAGATTCTGAAGAGTACCGCGGTGATGGTCACTTCACTGTTGATGAAAAATCTAAACAGGTGCATTTGACCGAAACCGGCCAAGAGTTTGTTGAAGAGCTGCTGGTGAAAAACGGTATGATGCAAGAGGGGGATACGCTTTATTCTCCGGCTAACATTAGCTTGCTGCACCATGTGAATGCGGCACTGCGTGCCCATGTGCTGTTTGAAAAGAACGTTGATTACATCGTGACACCAGATGGTGAAGTCGTGATCGTCGATGAACACACTGGCCGTACCATGCCTGGTCGCCGCTGGTCTGACGGTCTGCACCAAGCGGTGGAAGCGAAAGAAGGGGTGAAGATCCAGAACGAAAACCAAACGCTGGCTTCGATCACTTTCCAAAACTACTTCCGTCTGTATGAAAAACTATCCGGTATGACGGGTACTGCCGATACCGAAGCATTCGAATTCCAACAAATCTATGGTTTGGAAACGGTGGTGATCCCAACCAACAAACCTATGGTGCGTAACGATATGCCAGATGTGGTGTATCGCTCCGAAGCAGAAAAGTTTGCTGCGATCATTGAAGACATCAAACTCCGTGTTGAAAAAGGTCAACCCGTGCTGGTGGGTACCGTTTCGATTGAAAAGTCAGAGCTACTGTCTAACGCGCTGAAAAAGGCGGGCATTAAGCACAATGTTCTGAACGCGAAGTTCCACGAAAAAGAAGCGGAAATTGTTGCCGAAGCTGGTAAACCCGGAGCGGTGACTATCGCAACCAACATGGCGGGTCGTGGTACAGATATCGTGCTGGGTGGTAGTTGGCAAGCCAAAGTTGAGAAGCTAGAAAACCCAACACAAGATCAAATCAATGAAATAAAAGCTGAATGGAAGCAAGTGCACGATCAAGTGCTGCAAGCGGGCGGCTTACACATCATTGGTACTGAGCGTCACGAATCTCGCCGTATCGATAACCAGTTACGTGGTCGTTCTGGTCGTCAAGGTGATGCGGGTTCTTCACGTTTCTATCTCTCAATGGAAGATACGTTACTGCGTATTTTCACCTCAGATCGCATGGCGGCATTGATCCAAAGCGGTATGGATGAAGGCGAAGCGATTGAATCGAAAATGCTGTCTCGCTCAATTGAAAAAGCACAGCGTAAAGTAGAAGGCCGTAACTTCGACATTCGTAAGCAATTGCTGGAATACGATGATGTGGCAAACGATCAGCGTAAAGTGGTTTATGAACTGCGTGATGAGCTGATGAGCGCAGACGATATCAGCGATATGATTGCGCAAAACCGTGAAGATGTGCTGAATGCGGTGATGGATGAGTACATTCCGCCACAATCTCTGGAAGATATGTGGGATATCAAAGGCTTGGAAGACCGCCTGAAGAACGATTTCGATCTGCCACTGCCGATCCAATCTTGGTTAGATGCTGACAACAAGCTGTATGAAGAAGCGCTACGTGAGCGCATCATCGAACAAGCTGTTGAGGTTTACAAAGCCAAAGAGCAAGCGGTTAGTCCTGCGGTGATGCGTAACTTTGAAAAATCTGTGATGCTACAAACGCTTGATACTCTTTGGAAAGAGCATTTGGCGGCGATGGATCACTTGCGCCAAGGTATCCATCTACGTGGCTATGCGCAGAAGAACCCTAAACAAGAGTACAAGCGTGAATCGTTTGAGTTGTTTGAAGAGTTACTTGAATCACTCAAATCAGATGTGATCACAGTTTTGTCAAAAGTGCGTGTTCAACAGCAAGAAGAAGTTGAGCGCATGGAAGCTCAACGCCGTGCTCAAGCTGAAGAGGCGGCTCGTCATGCTCATGCACAACACGCAAGCGCGGATGAGATTGAGCAAGAGGAATCGAATCAGCCGATGGTGCGTGATGAGCGCAAAGTGGGTCGAAACGAACCTTGCCCATGCGGTAGCGGTAAAAAATACAAACAGTGTCACGGGCAAATTAACTAAACCTGTTTCACCTCATTAAAGAAAAGAGTCGCTAAGGCGACTCTTTTTACAACTGAAATATATGTCAGCCAGAAACACAGGAGCGACACCTTGAAACGAATCCACATTGTTGCGGGGATCATTTTTAATCCAGAGCAGAGCGAAATTTACATCACCAAACGTCCAGATCATCTTCATAAAGGTGGGTACTGGGAGTTTCCCGGCGGTAAAGTCGAAGCGGGTGAGCATATTGAGCAAGCCATGGCTCGCGAATTGGAGGAGGAAGTCGGTATTGTGGTGACAGAACAGCAAGCTTTCCAACATTTCGATTATGACTATACGGACAAATCACTAAGCTTTGATTTTATGTTAATCACGGCTTTTGAAGGGCAGCCTCATGGCCGTGAAGGTCAGCAAGGTGGTTGGGTGAAAATTGCCGATTTGGCTAATTACCGTTTTCCTGAAGCGAATGAGCCTGTACTGCATCAAGTGGTGGCACAGTTTGGTTAAGTGGTTTTTTCCTCGCTCGGCAAAGCCGTGAGGCTAGCCAGAGTGGAAGATAGTTGGTAGTTTAAGTCTACAAATTGGAACTGCCTAAGGCAGTGGAGAATGGAGACAGCAACATGGTTAGAATTGCGATTGCGGGTGCCGCAGGACGTATGGGACGCAATCTGGTAAAAGCAACGCACCAGAATCCGCTTTCCGAATTGGGCGCGGGCTCTGAGCGTCCAGAATCCTCATTAGTCGGTGTCGATGTTGGCGAGCTGTGCGGTATCGGTAAGCAAGGCATTGTTTTGGTCGATAATCTAGAGCAAGCCGTTGAGCAGTTTGATGTGATTATTGATTTTACTGCGCCAGCCAGTACTTTGGCTAACTTAGCCCTGTGTGAACTGCATGGTAAAAAACTGGTGATTGGTACGACCGGTTTTTCTGATGCTCAGCGTCAAGCGATTGAACAAGCAGCAAAAAATATCCCAATTGTCATGGCTCCGAACTACAGCGTTGGCGTGAACTTGGTATTTAAACTGCTAGAAAAAGCGGCCAAGGTAATGGGCGATTACTGCGATATCGAAATCATTGAAGCCCATCATCGCCATAAGGTCGATGCCCCTTCAGGTACGGCGATTGGTATGGGTGAAGCGATTGCTCATGCGATGGGCAATCAACTGAGTGATGTGGCCGTTTACGCGCGAGAAGGGATCACCGGCGAGCGCTCACGTAATGAGATTGGTTTTGCCACTATTCGTGCTGGAGACATCATTGGCGAGCATACTGCGATGTTTGCTGACATTGGTGAGCGAGTCGAGATTACCCATAAAGCGACCGACCGAATGACTTTTGCCAATGGTGCGGTCAAAGCCGCCATTTGGCTCGCGGAGCAACCCGCCGGTTTCTACACCATGACCGATGTGCTCGGATTGAATGACCTCTAAATACATAATTATGCGCCAGCAAACTGCTGGCGTTTTTTTTATTATCAAAATCCTATAAAAATTATTCTTACCATTTTTAGGTGTTTTTGATGCTTGATTTGTTATTTTTTTATGGCTTAGGCTGCCAATTGCTCGTGTGGCCTTTGTTTTTTTAACTAAAAATTGCCAGTTAACGTTTGCTTTGTAGGTGGTTAATTTTTTGCCACTTATTCTCGATTGTAAAATCTCCATTCTCATTGAATGGCTAATGAATAGATGATATCGGCCAGATAAAGGTGGGTTTTTGATGGTTTTGTTGAATAAATCTATCGAGAGCTCGTAAAGATAAATTAATTTTTTAGGCTTGTGTTGACAGGTCTCGTTCTGCTCTCTAGAATATCGCCAATTTGTCTATAGCATCCTAATGCATGATTTAGTGGCTAGTAGGAAGACGAGTTTGCAAAATAATTTATTTTTTATGCATTTTTATTCTGGAGGTTGTCTTGAGTAAATCAGCACTGTTAGTCCTAGAAGATGGGACAGTGTTCCGCGGAGTGTCCATCGGGGCAGATGGTATTTCCGTTGGTGAAGTTGTTTTCAATACCTCGATGACGGGGTACCAAGAAATCCTCACTGATCCTTCTTATTCCCAGCAAATCGTTACTCTTACTTATCCTCACATTGGCAATACCGGAACCAACTCCGAAGACGAAGAATCCACTGCGATTCATGCTCAAGGCCTTGTGATTCGTGATCTCCCTCTTATCGCTTCTAACTTCCGCAGTGAACAATCCCTCTCTGATTACCTCAAATCGCAAAACATAGTCGGCATTGCTGATATTGATACCCGTAAACTGACTCGTATCTTGCGTGAGAAAGGCGCACAGAACGGCTGCATCATGGCGGGCGATAATCTGGATGAAGCATTAGCACTGGCGAAAGCGAAAGAGTTTCCGGGCCTGAAAGGCATGGATCTCGCGAAAGTGGTTTCCACCAAAGAAGCGTATGCGTGGAAACAAGGCTCATGGACGCTAGAAGGCGGCCTACCTGAAGCGAAAGCGGACAGCGAACTGCCTTACCATGTTGTGGCTTACGATTTTGGTGCGAAGCGTAACATCCTACGTATGTTGGTGGATCGTGGTTGCCGCTTAACTGTGGTGCCAGCGCAAACCTCTGCAGAAGACGTGCTCGCCCTTAATCCAGACGGTGTGTTTCTATCCAATGGCCCAGGCGACCCAGAGCCATGTACTTATGCGATTGAAGCCACACGCGTTTTCCTTGAGAAAAACATTCCTGTTTTTGGGATCTGTCTAGGTCACCAAATTCTGGCACTCGCCTCCGGCGCGAAAACAGTAAAAATGAAGTTCGGTCACCATGGTGCAAACCACCCAGTGAAAGATTTGGATCGCGGTGTGGTGATGATCACCTCACAAAACCACGGTTTTGCAGCCGATGAAGCGACTCTGCCTGACAACCTGCGTGCAACCCACAAATCGCTGTTTGATGGTTCACTGCAAGGGATTCATCGTACCGACAAGCCAGCGTTTAGCTTCCAAGGTCACCCAGAAGCAAGCCCAGGTCCACACGATGCAGCACCGCTGTTTGACCACTTTATTGAACTGATTAAACAATTCCGCGCTTAATTTGGAGTAGTAGATAATGCCAAAACGTACTGACATTCAAAGCATCCTTATCCTTGGTGCGGGTCCAATTGTTATCGGTCAGGCTTGTGAGTTTGACTACTCAGGCGCGCAAGCGTGTAAAGCCCTGCGCGAAGAGGGTTACCGCGTTATTCTGGTCAACTCAAACCCAGCGACCATCATGACTGACCCAGAAATGGCCGATGCGACTTACATCGAGCCAATCCATTGGGAAGTGGTGCGTAAGATCATTGAAAAAGAGCGTCCAGATGCGATTTTGCCCACCATGGGTGGCCAGACAGCGCTGAACTGTGCGCTGGCACTGGAAAAACATGGTGTATTAGCCGAGTTTGGCGTGGAAATGATCGGCGCAACCGCCGATGCGATTGATAAAGCGGAAGACCGCTCACGCTTTGATAAAGCGATGAAATCAATCGGTCTGGAGTGTCCTCGCGCTGATACTGCGAAAAGCATGGAAGAAGCGTACAAAGTCCTCGATATGGTGGGTTTCCCATGTATCATCCGTCCTTCTTTCACTATGGGCGGCAGCGGTGGTGGTATCGCTTACAACCGTGAAGAGTTTGAAGAAATCTGTACTCGCGGCTTGGATCTTTCACCGACCAATGAACTGCTGATCGACGAATCACTGATTGGTTGGAAAGAGTACGAGATGGAAGTGGTGCGTGATAAGAACGACAACTGCATCATCGTCTGTGCGATTGAAAACTTTGACCCAATGGGCATCCACACTGGTGACTCGATCACAGTCGCTCCAGCGCAAACGCTGACTGATAAAGAATACCAAATCATGCGTAACGCCTCTTTGGCGGTACTGCGTGAAATCGGCGTAGAAACCGGCGGTTCAAACGTTCAGTTTGGTATCAACCCGAAAGATGGTCGCATGGTGATCATCGAGATGAACCCACGTGTATCACGCTCTTCGGCGTTGGCTTCCAAAGCCACCGGTTTCCCAATTGCTAAAGTGGCGGCCAAACTGGCGGTGGGTTTCACACTCGATGAGTTGATGAACGACATCACAGGCGGCGCAACGCCAGCTTCGTTCGAACCGACCATCGACTACGTAGTGACTAAGATCCCTCGTTTCAACTTCGAAAAATTCGCCGGCGCCAATGACCGCCTGACCACACAAATGAAGTCAGTAGGTGAAGTGATGGCGATTGGTCGTAACCAACAAGAATCACTGCAAAAAGCACTGCGCGGCTTGGAAGTCGGTGCGGCTGGTCTGGATGAGAAAGTGGATCTGGACGCGCCAGATGCCCTGACCAAAATTCGTTATGAGCTGAAAGAAGCAGGCGCAGAGCGTATTTGGTACATCGCTGACGCATTCCGTGCTGGTATGTCAGTGGATGGGGTATTTAACCTGACCAACATTGATCGCTGGTTCCTAGTGCAAATCGAAGAACTGGTGAAGCTGGAAGCGGAAGTAAAAGCCGGTGGCTTTGCGGGCTTGAACCAAGACGTACTGCGTAAGATGAAGCGCAAAGGCTTCTCCGATGCGCGTTTGTCCAAACTGCTCGGTGTGAGCGAAAACGAAATCCGTCGTCTGCGTGACCAATACAACATCCACCCAGTTTACAAGCGTGTGGATACCTGCGCGGCAGAATTTAAGTCAGACACGGCTTACATGTACTCTACTTATGATGAAGAGTGTGAAGCTAATCCGACTGACAAAGACAAGATCATGGTGCTGGGCGGTGGTCCAAACCGTATCGGTCAAGGTATTGAGTTTGACTACTGCTGTGTACACGCAGCACTTGCCCTGCGTGAAGATGGTTACGAAACCATCATGGTCAACTGTAACCCAGAAACCGTATCAACTGACTACGACACCTCAGATCGCCTCTACTTTGAGCCTGTAACTCTGGAAGATGTGCTCGCTATCGTGCGTGTTGAGAAGCCAAAAGGCGTTATCGTGCAGTACGGTGGTCAAACTCCACTGAAACTGGCTCGCGCGCTTGAAGCGGCTGGCGTACCTGTGATTGGTACTAGCCCAGATGCGATTGACCGCGCTGAAGACCGTGAACGTTTCCAACAAGCGGTACAGCGTTTAGGCCTCAAACAGCCTGACAACGCAACCGTAACAGCCATCGAGCAAGCGATTGAGAAGTCGCGTGAAATCGGTTTCCCACTTGTGGTTCGCCCCTCTTATGTTCTGGGTGGTCGTGCGATGGAGATTGTGTACGATGAGCAAGATCTGCGTCGTTACTTCAACGAAGCGGTGAGCGTATCGAATGAATCACCAGTTCTGCTGGATCGCTTCCTTGATGATGCCACCGAAGTGGACGTGGATGCGATCTGTGACGGTGAGCGCGTCGTGATTGGCGGCATCATGGAGCATATCGAACAAGCGGGTGTTCACTCTGGTGACTCAGCCTGTTCTCTGCCGGCTTACACCTTGAGCCAAGAGATCCAAGACAAGATGCGTGAGCAAGTTGAGAAGCTGGCATTTGAATTGGGTGTTCGTGGTTTGATGAACATTCAGTTTGCGGTCAAAGACAACGAAGTTTACCTGATTGAAGTTAACCCACGCGCCGCGCGTACTGTACCGTTTGTATCAAAAGCAACGGGTGCACCGCTGGCGAAAATCGCTGCGCGAGTGATGGTTGGACAAACGCTGGAGCAACAAGGCTTCACTAAAGAGATTATTCCACCTTACTACTCAGTAAAAGAAGTGGTTCTGCCGTTCAACAAGTTCCCAGGTGTTGACCCACTGCTTGGCCCTGAAATGCGCTCAACTGGCGAAGTGATGGGTGTTGGTGCGACGTTTGCTGAAGCGTACGCCAAAGCAGAATTGGGTAGTGGCTCTGTTTACCCTGAAGGTGGCCGTGCGCTGCTTTCGGTTCGTGAAGGTGACAAACAACGTGTGGTGGATCTGGCTTCTAAGCTAGTGAAACTGGGTTACCAGTTGGATGCGACTCACGGTACTGCGGTGATTCTGGGCGAAGCGGGTATCAACCCACGCCTGGTCAACAAAGTGCATGAAGGTCGTCCACACATTCTGGATCGCATCAAAAACCATGAGTACACCTACATTGTGAACACGGCTTCTGGCCGCCAAGCAATTGAAGACTCAAAAGTGCTGCGCCGTGGTGCTCTGTCACACAAAGTGAACTATACCACCACACTGAACGCCGCCTTCGCAACTTGTATGTCACACACGGCAGATGCCAAAGCATCCGTCACTTCAGTGCAAGAGCTGCATGCGCGTGTAAAAGCTAGCCAAGCTTAATTGGTATTACAATAAGAGAGGCTCAAGGCCTCTCTGACAACCTCTTTGCCCGCTCGTCAGCGGGCTTTTTTATTTTTGAATCCCTCGATCTTTGCTGATTTCACCTTGAGTGCTGATTGATGAAAAATGGGAATAGGTTGTCGTCTTGTGTTTCGCTGTTTTCACTTTTTCAGCAGTGTTACTGTTGGGTTTTATTGTTCAATGCGTTGATAAGAAATGGAACTTTCACTGGAAGTATTAGGCCTGCTGTTTTTAGTGGCGGGAGTTGCGGGATTTATTGATGCTATGGCGGGCGGTGGTGGTTTGCTGACCTTACCAGCCTTGCTGGCAGCAGGGGTGCCGCCGACTCAGGCTTTGGCGACCAACAAACTGCAAAGTTCCTTTGGTAGCTTTTCGGCCACACTCTATTTTGTGCGCAAGGGCGTTGTGAGCCTAAAAGCGATGCGACTGGCGATTGCTTGTACTTTTGTCGGCGCGGCGCTTGGTGCAGAAGCGGTGCAATATATTGATGCCACTTTGCTAACCAGCCTCATCCCCCTGTTACTGCTCGGAATTTCGCTCTATTTCTTATTGGCACCGACCACCAAAACGCACACAGGGCCTGCGCCTTTATCCGAAACCGCGTTTGCTTTCACGGTGGGTTTTGGTATCGGTTTTTATGATGGCTTTTTTGGCCCCGGTACTGGCTCAATTTTTACCGTCTGTTTTGTCGCTTTGGGGCATTTTAGTTTGGTGGAAGCTACCGCTCGCACTAAGGTTCTCAATTTTACTTCCAACATAGCCGCGTTGACCTTTTTCTTAATCGCGGGTCTACCGATTTGGCAGATAGGTTTAACCATGGCGGTTGGCGGATTTATCGGTGCTCGTATGGGGGCAAAAGTGGTGATCAGCAAAGGTCAGCGTTGGATTCGGCCTCTGGTGATCACCATGTCTATGTTGATGGCGCTAAAACTGCTTTGGGAACAGCATCATGCAGCGCTGTTATCAATGCTTGGACCCTAGAGCTGCGATACCGACTGGCACGCAGACAAATATGGATGGGCCGAGTAAGGTCTGCTAATTCAGCAAAATCAAAGCAGTGCTGGGGCTCAATTTTTAGGGTGCTGACAATCGAGCGTGGCACTAAGGCTGGTAACATGCCGCCGAGTGCGAGCTGCGCAGCGGCGGTGTAAGAGTCCATCTCCATCGCTGGTCGAATACCTTGTTTGTGCAGCATTGCGGCTTGATAGGTATTCGAGGGGTTAGTTAAATCATTGGTAATCAACTCGCTTGGCAGTGAGTGCAGAGCCTCTTTGCTGACAACAGTAAAAGGCTCGTCCCCTAAGTGGAACGTTAATAAGCCATGATTGGCGGGTAGATAACCGGCACAAAAGCCTAAGGCGGCTTTGCCAGACTGCACATTCTCGACAATTCGCGGTGTGTGGTTGGTGGTGATCACCCAATGCGGATCCTGCTTGCGATGTTGCCCCATCGTCTGGCCAAGATAACCCGCGACTAACGTCTCCGAGCAATCCATACGCAGCAGCGTGTTATCTTCCAGTGTCTGTTGCTCGAAAATCAAGCCATGCAACTCATTAAAGGTGGGGCCGATGCTGGCAATTAATTGCTCGGCATCCGCCGTTAATTTGATGTGTCTTCCCGCAGGAACAATCAGTTTTTTTCCCAGTTTTTTTTCTAAATTGGCAATACGTTTGCTAACCGCCGATTGGCTGATATAGAGCTGGCTACCGGTTCGGCTCATGGTTTTTTCTTTGCTGAGCACCAGCAGGGTTTCAATGCCTTCGAGTAACATGTGTTGATGACAAATGGGAATAGATGCAGGGATTGTATGTGGAATCTTAAGTGAGGTCGTGCATAAAGGTCACAAAGTGAGTTCTGATCGCCGTGCCGGAGAGGTGCTGAAGAACTGACACCCATCTTGGCGTGATGGGTGTTTAGGGAATTATTTGGTCAGGGCAAACGTGGGCAGAGAAAGATGCCAACGGATCGCACCAAGCCGAATGAGCAACGTGGTGAAAACACCAGATAATAGTGCCGTTGAACTGCTATAACCCATGGTTAACGCAGTGGTATGGAAAATACCGCCGATAATACAGGCGGTTGCGTAGACTTCACTACGCAATACCATCGGGATCTCTCGGGCTAATACATCACGAATGATGCCGCCGCCACAGCCAGTGATCACTCCCATAATGACTGCAATAAGTGCGGATTCTTGATAAATCAGTGCTTTTTCAACTCCAATCCCAACGAATACGGCTAAACCGATCGCATCACTGACCGGTAGAATCCACCATGCGAGTCTCTTTGGGCGGCGCACCAACAACATAGTCAGTGCACAGGTGATCATAATTACCCATAGGTAGTTGGTGTCTTTGATCCAGAAAACAGGGGTAGCACCTAGCGCCATATCTCGAATGGTTCCGCCACCAATCGCCGTAACACTGGCGAGTACCATCACCCCGAAGGGATCCATCTTTAGGCGTCCAGCCAAGAGCACACCAGAAACCGCAAATACGGCAGTACCAAACATATCAATCAGATAAAGCAGGGAAGTATCCAAGGCTGTCTCACTATCAACAGAACGATTAAAAATATAGAACGGCAAATTGGGGCGGATTTTACGAGATTTTATCCGCTAAAGTTACTGCTTTTGTGCAATTTTGAGGTACTGACACACTTGTTCTACGGCATCTAAGGTTCTGGGGGTTGGGCGGTTTAACCAGTCAGAAGTGAGTGGCCATACCTGCTCTTTTTGAACCGCACTGAGCTGGGCTCGCCAAGCTTGCCACATATGGCCATTAGCGATGGCATGTTCAGAAGTAAAGATAACCTCGGGTTGTTTTACCAGAACTTGTTCAATGCTTACTTGCGGGTAGGGGGCGGCACTGTCGGCAAAAATATTTACTCCACCACAGAGGCTAAATACTTCGCTAGGCCAGTGTCCTTGAGCCAGCGTAATGATTGGTTTTTCGCTGAGCTGATAGAAATAACGGACGGGCTGATTGCTGGCGTATTGTTTACGTAAATTCTGCAAACGTTGACGAAAATCGTTGGCCGCTTTTTTACCTACCGCAGGATTGCTCGAATACTGACTAAGGGCTTCGATATTGTCAGCGATTTCATCCAGAGTTTTGGTTTGCGAATCATAGATAGTGATGCCGAGTTGGCGCAGTTTAGCGAGTTCGCGTGGTGGGTTACCCGCTGGCCAAGCGATGATCAAATCCGGCTTGAGAGTCAGGATTTTCTCGATATTGATGGTTTGATGATTGGCTACGCGATCCAGTTTTAGGGCTTCTGGCGGGTAGTCACTGTATTCACTGACTGCGACCAACTTATCACCTAACCCCGCCGCATAAGCAATTTCTGTAGCGTGAGGGGCAAGGCTAATTACACGCTCTGCCGCAAAGGGGGCTGCCAATACATTTGGCGCGATAAACAGAAAAGTCAAGGTAATGAGCCGGATAACAGGCATTTATACTCCGCGATAAATCAGCAATAACAGTAAACTTTCCAGCGCTATCCAAACGAAAATACGCCACGCAATCAAACTTTGTACTTGAGCAATATGTATCGCGGCTGGAGCGATGCGTCCGCCAATCTTTGCTCGAACGCTTTTTTGTTCGCCATAAATCGCAGGTCCGCCTAAAGAGAGCTGCAATTTATTGCCAACCGCACACAGTAGCCAAGCCGGTCCCGGTAGTGGCCAACTGCGGCTTTGTACTAACACCGCGTTGAAAACGCTCCCGGCTTGTTTGCCTGTGATAATGAGTAAGCTAAATAGGCGCAGAGGAAGCCAGTCGAGTAACGCAAGCATTCTTATGGCAGGTAAACCAAAAGGTTGGAAGGTGGTACGCGAAGGTGACCAAGCGCGAGCCAATTCCGCGATTAAGCGATACATTAAAGCGCCACTGCCCCCAAGCAGCCCATACCAAAACAACACGCCCACCACATTACGACCAAATCCCATAACGAGAGTTTCAACACCGGCTTTACCCAACCCAAGCGCTGAAAGTGTGGTGGTTTGTCGATTGACAAAAGGTTGCAATAAAGCCCTTGCTTGTGGTTTATCTTCTTTTGCCAAGGCTTGTGTCAGTTGATTGGCTAGGGTTTCTTGGCGTCGCCAATCCAAGGCGAGTAGCAGCAGTGCCAAATCAAATAATTGAGGATGCCACACCAGAGGTTTGAGCGCCCAAAGAAGTGCCATCGTCGGGAAAATCATCACCCCCCATGCGAGGGAGCCTGACAAGAGATTTTGCGCATAACTGGCTGGTGTGTTGACCTTACTTGCCAGCAGTTCGGCAAATTTGTGCCACAAAGTGACTGGGTGCGCAGCATGAGGAATAGGCAGCAGCAGATGAAATAAGAGTGCGCCCCACATTACGAGGAGCGCACCATTAGCATAAAGGTGGGAAAACCACGTTTCCATTAATCGGCTCGCTTACTTGAGCAGTTCAACCATTTTCAGCACCATAGCAGAAGAGCTTTGTGCTGCCAGTGGCAAGAACTCTTCAAACGACAGTGGAGATTCTTTATCGGCAACGTCAGAAATCGCGCGAACCACCACAAATGGCACCTTGAATTGGTGACAAGTTTGCGCAATCGCAGAGGCTTCCATTTCCACCGCAACAACGCTTGGGAAGTGTTGGCGGATAAATTGCTGACGTTCAGCGGTGCACACAAACGCATCACCGGTACAGATAAGGCCACGCACCGCATGAGTATCTGGCAATTGAGCCAATGCTTGTTCAGCCACCGTCATCAATTTCTCGTCGGCTTTGAACGCCGCAGGTTGACCGGCCATTTGACCAATCTCATAACCGAACGCAGTCACATCCGCATCGTGGTGGCGCACTTCGCTTGAAATGACCACATCACCCACATTCAAACTTGCGTCAAAGCCGCCAGCTGAGCCCGTATTGATCACGACATCTGGTGCATACTGGCTGAGGAGTAACGTTGTGCCCAAGGCTGCCGCCACTTTGCCAATACCGGATTGCAGTAAGACAACGTCGACACCTTGGATTTGACCGCTGTAAAAAGTACAACCGGCTTGGTTAACTTCTTGCACGTCTTCAATGAGATCTTTCAGGATGGCGACTTCTTGTTGCATGGCGCCGATGATGCCGATTTTCATAAGGGCTCTCTTTCATCTATCAATAGGAAAACAGGCCGCAGTGTAGCATGAGCTTCCTAAATGGATCGAGATTAGGGTTGCTCAAGCAGGCCTGATAGAGTTAGCTTTTCACGCAACGCTTCTGCGCGGCGGCGATTCACACCGAAATCACTATAACCAATCCGCGACTCGGAGCGTACCCATAAATGATCTTGTTGAATCTTCAATTCAAGGTCATCAACAAAGCGAAACACACTTGAAGTACATTCAATGCGCAAATATTGCGCATTTTTTTCAGCGGTACTGGCACCGGAGAGGGAGAGGGCAACACGCTCAACTTGTTCCATGGTGACACCGGGGCGCAAGATAAATGGCGCAAGGTTAAATTTATCGCGCTCATCCTGAGTCGAGACACAGTTGGGTTTGTTGGCACAAGGGATGGCGGTGCGATCTTCCATTGGAACAACTCCCTGACTACAGGCGGTAAGCGAAAAGGCAGCGATAGCAGCATAAAATGATGGATGCATGGTGATAAGTTCACTCTCATCTTTAGTTATGCTCTTCTTCCCTGCAATATTCGGTTGGAAGGGCATATATGAATATATTTTGTGCTCATTATAGGTAGCAAAAATAAAAAAGGATCCATAACACTATGAATCCTTTGTTGTTTGCGTCAATGTTCTCGTAAAAGTGTGAGCTAGACTCCAAGATAGTCGAGAATTCCCTCGGCTGCCTTACGTCCTTCATCAATCGCCGTCACCACCAAATCAGAACCACGAACCGCATCACCACCGGCGAAAATTTTCGGGTTGGTGGTTTGATATTGATAAGTTTGCTGCGCGGATGCTTTGATACGTCCCCATTGATCGAGCTCGACATCAAACGGCTCTAACCAAGCCATTTTGTGCGGTTGGAAACCAAATGCCATGATGACGGCATCGGCAGGCAATACGTGTTCACTACCGGCGACCGGTTCAGGTTTGCGACGGCCTGCTGCATCGGGTTCTCCGAGCGCAGTTTTGACCACTTTCACGCCGGTCACTTGGCCTTGGTTATTCACTTCAATCCCCAATGGCTGCAGGTTAAACATGAATTCCACGCCTTCTTCTTTGGCGTTTTTCACTTCACGGCGTGAGCCGGGCATGTTCTCTTCGTCGCGGCGATAAGCACAAATCACGCGAGACGCACCTTGGCGAATCGAGGTTCGTACACAGTCCATCGCAGTATCACCACCACCGAGTACCACCACGTTTTTTCCTGCCATATCAATGAAGGGTTGATTGCTGGCTAGCTCCATCACTTTATAGGTATTGGAGATCAAAAACGGCAGTGCATCGTAAACGCCAGAAGCATCTTCGTTGGCTAAGCCTGCGCGCATATATTGGTAGGTACCGACGCCGAGAAAGACGGCATCGTACTCATCCAACAGTTGTTGCAGTGTGATGTCTTGGCCAACTTCGACATTAAGACGAAACTCGATACCCATCTCGCTAAAAATGCGGCGACGATTCTCCATCACCCCTTTTTCTAGCTTGAACGACGGGATACCAAAGGTGAGCAGGCCGCCGATTTCTGGATAGCGATCAAACACCACAGGTCGTACCCCGTTGCGCACCAGAACATCCGCTGCGGCAAGACCTGCTGGGCCCGCGCCGATGATCGCCACTTTTTTATCGGTCCAGACCACGTTGGACATGTCCGGTTTCCAGCCCATTTCGAAGGCGGTATCCGTAATGTATTTTTCGATGTTACCAATGGTGACGGCACCGAAGTCAGCATTCAGAGTGCATGAACCTTCGCACAGACGATCTTGCGGGCATACTCGGCCACACACCTCTGGCAGGCTATTGGTTTGATGCGACAATTCAGCCGCTTCAATAATGCGCCCTTCATTGGCCAGTTTCAGCCACTGCGGAATGTAGTTGTGCACTGGGCATTTCCATTCACAGTAAGGGTTACCACAATCGAGGCAGCGATCGGCCTGTGCGGTGGCTTGTTGCTTAGTAAAGGGCTCATAAATTTCGACAAACTCAATCTTGCGGATTTGCAGGGGCTTTTTCGCCGGATCCACACGACTGACATCGATAAATTGGTAAACGTTTTGGCTCATCAATCAGGCTCCTTCCAATTATTGTGCTTGCACGCGCAGTTCAGCTGCGCTGCGGCTCTGATGGCCGAGCAGGGTACGTAAGTCCGCTGCCTGTGGTTTAATCAGATAGAACTTCGGAATCCATTCATCAAAGTTCGCCAAAATCTGCTCAGCGTGTGCTGAACCGGTTTCTTCAAGATGCTCTGCAATCAGGCCACGCAGATGTTCTTGGTGGATATACAGATCAGTCAAGGCTACCGCTTCAACGGATTCATCGTTAACACGACCTTGGAAATCGCCGTTTTCATCCAGTACGTAAGCAAAGCCGCCAGTCATACCGGCGCCAAAGTTCACGCCCGTTGCGCCCAAAATGGCGACGATACCGCCGGTCATGTATTCGCAGGCGTTATCGCCAGCGCCTTCAATCACCGCAATCGTGCCGGAGTTGCGTACCGCGAAACGCTCGCCAGCTTTACCTGCGGCAAACAGTTTACCGCCCGTTGCACCATACAAGCAGGTGTTGCCGATAATGGTCGCTTCGTTACACACAAAAGCGGTGCCTTGGTGAGGGCGAATCACAATTTTGCCACCCGCCATGCCTTTGCCGACATAGTCGTTGGCATCACCGGTGAGATACAGCTCAAGACCACCTGCGTTCCAGACTCCGAACGATTGACCAGCCGTGCCGTTGAGTACGAGCTTGATCGGGGAGGTGGCCACACCCACGTTACCGTAGCGTTTGGCAATTTCTCCAGACAGGCGCGCGCCAATTGAACGATCGGTGTTGATCACGTTGTAATACAGCTCCAGCGATTGCTGGTTTTCCACAGCCGCTAACGCATCTTCCACGATCTTCTGGTTAAGTGCCCCTTTATCAAACGGCGTGTTCGGTTCGGTGCAATACAACGGCAGATTTTGTGGTGACACTGGTGCTTCAAGCAGATCGGTGAGATCCAGTTTGCTCTGTTTCGCGGTCATGCCTTCTACCACTTCCAGTAGATCGGTGCGGCCGATGAGATCAGTGAGCTTTTCAACACCTAATTCGGCCAGATATCCGCGCACTTCTTCAGCTAACCCTTTGAAATAGTTCATCACCATTTCTGGTAGACCTTTGAAGTAGTCTTTACGCAGCGTTTCATCCTGCGTTGCCACACCAGTTGCACAGTTGTTGAGGTGGCAAATACGCAAGAATTTACACCCCATCGCGACCATTGGCGCAGTACCAAAACCAAAGCTTTCCGCCCCTAGAATTGCCCCTTTGATCACGTCGAGTCCGGTTTTCAAACCACCATCGACTTGCAGGCGAATCTTGTGACGCAGACCGTTGGCGACCAGTGCTTGTTGCGTTTCCGCCAAACCGAGCTCCCACGGACTTCCCGCATATTTTACGGAAGTCAGCGGGCTAGCTGCGGTGCCGCCGTCATAGCCTGAGATGGTGATAAGGTCGGCGTAAGCTTTCGCAACACCAGTTGCAATCGTGCCAACGCCCGGCTCAGACACCAGTTTGACTGAGACCAAGGCTTTCGGGTTGATCTGTTTGAGATCGAAAATCAGCTGCGCCAAATCTTCAATCGAGTAGATATCGTGATGTGGCGGCGGTGAAATCAAGGTTACTCCGGGAACGGAGTAACGCAGTTTCGCGATCTCAGCGGTGACTTTGTGCCCCGGAAGCTGACCGCCTTCACCGGGTTTTGCCCCTTGAGCGACTTTAATTTGCAGCACATCGGCATTGGTTAGATAGTGCGGTGTTACCCCGAAGCGGCCAGAAGCGACTTGCTTGATACGCGAGTTACGTTCGGTGCCAAAGCGGCGTGGATCTTCACCACCTTCACCTGAGTTGGAATAACCGCCCAAGCGGTTCATCGCAGTGGCCAACGCTTCGTGTGCTTCTGGGCTTAACGCGCCAATCGACATGGCGGCGGAGTCAAAGCGTTTGTAGAGATCACTGGCGGGCTCAATATGCTCCAGTGGCAGCGGTTTATCCGAGGTTTTCAAACGCAGCAAATCACGCAGCATGGCCACTGGGCGCTGGTTGACTTGTTTAGCAAAGTCGCGGTAATCCACCGTTTCGCCAGATTTCACCGCTTTTTGTAGTGTGCCAACCACATCTGGGTTGTAGGCGTGGTATTCGCCACCGTGGACGTATTTGAGTAAACCGCCGTGTTCGAGAGGTTTACGTTTTGCCCATGCCTTACGTGATAGGTTGAACAGATCTTGCTCAAAATCGTCGAAGTTCGCACCTTGGATGCGTGTGGTTACCCCTTTAAAGCAGAGATCAACCACATCTCGGTGCAGACCTACGGCTTCAAACAGTTGTGAGCAGCGATAAGAGGCAACGGTCGAAATGCCCATTTTGGACATGATCTTGTACAGACCCTTGTTGATGCCGTATTGGTAATTCTGCATCACTTCGCGATAGCTCTTTTGCAGTGCGCCATCATCAATCATTTTGCCCAGCGTTTCGTAGGCAAGGTAAGGATAAACGGCCGTGGCACCAAAGCCGATCAGCACCGCAAAGTGATGTGGATCGCGCGCGGCACCAGTTTCAATAATGATGTTGGCATCGCAGCGTAGATTGGCTTCAACCAGACGGGCTTGTACTGCACCCACCGCCATCGCGGCAGGGATTGGCAAGCGATCTGCCGTTAATGCGCGGTCGGAAAGCACGATCAATACCGTACCTTCGCGCACCACTTGCTCTGCTTTATCACACAAATCGAGCACGGCTTGTTTGAGATCTTTCTCTTGCGGATCGAAGTTGATGTCGAGAATCGTGTTGCGATAGTGTTGATCACTCAATGTCAGCAGTTGCTGCATATCTGAATAGAGCAATACCGGCGAGCCAAACGTCACACGATGCGCATGGCCATCGGTTTCACAAAACACGTTCATCTCTTGGCCAATGCTGGTGGCCAGCGACATCACATGTTTTTCACGCAATGGATCGATCGGTGGGTTCGTCACCTGAGCAAACTTTTGGCGGAAGTAATCGCTGATCAGGCGCTCTTTTGAGGAAAGCACCGCCATCGGCGTGTCATCGCCCATTGAGCCGACCGCTTCTTGCGCCATATCACCAAGTACACGCAGCACTTGATCGATCTCTTCGTTGCTCATCGCAAACTGCTTTTGGTAAGTTTTGAGCAGATCTTGTTCGAAGCTGCGCTCACCGACCTGATCGTCAGGCAATTCTGAGAATGGTGTCAGTTTGTGAACGTTGTTTTCCATCCATTCACGATACGGATGGCGACTTTTCAGATCGTTATCGATCTCGCTCGATTGCCAAATTTTGCCTTTGCGAGTATCGATCACCAGCAGTTCACCGGGGCCAACTCGGCCTTTTTCGGACACCTCATCCGGCGCGTAATCCCAAATCCCGACTTCGGAGGCGAGGGTGATGAGCTTATCTTTGGTGATCACATAACGCGCAGGGCGCAGGCCATTACGGTCAAGGTTACACGCGGCGTAGCGACCATCGGAAAGTACGATCCCAGCTGGACCATCCCATGGCTCCATGTGTTTAGAGTTGAAATCGTAGAATGCACGCAGATCCGGATCCATATCCGGATGGTTTTGCCATGCGGGCGGAACCAGCATGCGCATCGCGCGGAAAATATCCATCCCGCCGGCTAAAAACAGATCCAGCATGTTATCTAAGCTTGAGGAGTCAGAACCGGTTTCATTCACGAAAGGCGCGGCGGTTTGTAGATCGGGCAACAATGGTGAAGCAAATTTATAAGCACGCGCGCGCGCCCACTGGCGGTTACCATCAATGGTGTTGATTTCCCCATTGTGTGCCAGATAGCGGAACGGCTGAGCCAGAGGCCAGCGTGGCTGAGTATTGGTGGAGAAACGTTGGTGGAATAAGCAAATCGCTGATTCCATACGTAGGTCTGCTAAGTCGAGATAAAAGCGTGGCAAATCTGCGGGCATGCACAGGCCTTTGTAGACCAACACTTGTGTGGAGAGCGAACAGATATAGAAATCACGATCATCAGTGATCTGTTTTTCAATCCGGCGGCGCGCGATATAAAGGCGGCGCTCAACATCGCGTTCGCGCCAACCTGCAGGCGCGGAGATAAAGACTTGTTGAATGTCTGGCAAAGAATCGAGAGCAATCGGGCCAAGCACTTTCGGGTTGGTGGGTACTTTGCGCCAGCCCGCAACACTTAAGGTTTCTTTGGCGAGTTCTTGATTAACAATCTGTTGTGCCTGTTGCGCTTTTTGCGGATCTCGGCTGAGAAACAGCATCCCGATCGCGTACTGTTTGCTGAGCTTCCAATGTTGCTCTTCTGCGATCAGGCGCAAATAAGAGTCTGGTTTTTGCAGCAGCAGACCACAACCATCACCGGTTTTGCCATCGGCAGCGATACCGCCGCGGTGAGTCATGCGATCAAGTGCTGAAATCGCAGTACGAACGAGTTTGTGGCTGGCTTGCCCTTCCATGTGCGCGATCAAGCCGAATCCACAGTTGTCTTTTTCAAGACTTGGATCGTATAGAGCCATTGCAATTCTCCCTTTGCTTCTCTGTCATCCAGACAGTAAATGACTAACTATTCATTTGAATTTTTATATTTTGAATATTTAACTAACATTTAAGGTTAATTAATTAACATTTTTGCGGGGTTTTATTTTCACCGAATTCACAACCTATAGCTTATTGTGCAAAAGGTCAAGTTATTGGTTAAAAATAGGGTTTGAGGGAGATTTGCCGAGGAATTCTTCAAATAATGTCATTATATTCAATGGGATAGTTTTCTCTCAGTTACAGATAACTCAAGGTTTTATCCCGTGCAATGAGAATAGGCGTAAAAAAGGCCAGCAGGGAATGCTGGCCGAAGTAAAACAATATGGAAGGAAACGTTCACGTTAAGGCGTGGGTCAGGATGTATGACTCACGCCTTGGTACTCACTTACGCTGAAAGCATTAATGAGTCAGCTTTAGCTTCAAGGTGGGTATTGCCCATCAAGAAGGTATCAACGGCTCGCGCACATTCACGTCCTTCGTTGATGCAACGCACCACCAGTGATTGGCCTGTGCGCATATCGCCTGCGGCGAATACGCCTTTTTGGTTGGTCGCAAAGTCTTGCGTTGCCACATTGCCACGTTCATCGAGTTTAATGCCGAGCTGAGCAAGCACACCGTGTGGTTCAGGATGCAAGAAACCCATCGCCAGAAACGCCATATCACAAGGAATGACGCGCTCACTGCCTGCGATCTCGTCAAAGCTTGGACGCTCACCGGGCGCCGCATCTTTCCACACGATGTCAGCAATGCGTAGACCCGTTACTTCACCTTGCTCATTACCAATGAATTCTTTGGTGAGGATATTCCAGTGACGTTCACAGCCTTCTTCGTGAGAAGTGGAAGTGCGCAGAATCATCGGATATTGCGGCCAAGGCATATTCACTGGGCGCATTTTTGATGGGATCGGCATGATCTCAACTTGAGTAATGCTTGCAGCACCATGACGGTTAGAAGTTCCCACACAGTCAGAGCCAGTATCGCCACCACCAATCACCACCACGTGTTTGCCTTTGGCGTGGATCTCTTCGCCTTTCAGATCCATTCCATTGGCGCGGCGGTTGTTTTGCGCGAGGAATTGCATCGCGAAGTAAACGCCTTTCAGATCACGTCCCGGAATCCCCAGATCGCGTGGTACGGTTGATCCGCCCGTCAGCAACACGGCATCAAACTCCTGACGCAGTTGCTGAGCGTTGATGTCTACACCGATATGCGCATTGACCACGAACTTAACGCCCGCTTGCTCCATCACATTGATTTTGCGATCAATCACATCCATGCCGAGTTTGAAATCCGGAATGCCAAAGCGCAGCAAGCCGCCGACTTTTTCATCACGTTCAAACACGGTCACGCTATGACCCGCTGCATTCAACTGCTCAGCCGCGGCAAGCCCCGCAGGTCCGGAGCCAATGATCGCGACCGTTTTGCCTGTGCGTGAACGTGGCGTTTTCGGCTTGGCATAACCTTCTTGGTAAGCGCGTTCCACAATGGTTTTTTCAATGTTGCAGATGGTGATCGGATCTTGGTTGATACCTAACACACACGCGCTTTCACAAGGAGCAGGACAAACACGACCGGTAAACTCAGGGAAGTTATTGGTCGAGCTCAGAATATTCCAAGCCTCTTCCCAGCTGTCGCGATACACCGCATCGTTAAACTCGGGAATGATGTTGCCAATCGGGCAGCCGTTATGACAAAACGGCACGCCACAATCCATACAACGTGAAGCCTGCTGATTGATCTTCTTACCAAACTCTTGGTTAAGAACGAACTCTTTGTTGTTTTTGATCCGCTCTGCCGGGTCGATTTTTTTCGGCAGTTCACGACCAAATTCTAAAAATCCGGTTGCTTTACCCATTTATACCGCCTCCGCTGCTAATGTGGCTTGTTGCTCCTGCTCTTTGCGCTTTTGCAGTACCGCTTTGTAATCACGCGGCATCACCTTGGCCATCGTGGCTAGGCTTGCGTCAAAGTTGGCAAGGAAAGCTTTGGCCACTTCACTTCCTGTGAATTGAACATGCTTGGTTAACATTTCTTTGAGTAGGGCTTTGTCTTCCGCTTCGATTGGATCTAAATCGACTAACTCAGCATTCAGCTTAGATTTGAAGTCGCCAGATTTATCCCAAACGTAAGCCACACCGCCACTCATACCCGCTGCGAAGTTACGACCGGTTGAGCCGAGGATCACCGCGACACCGCCTGTCATGTATTCACAGCCGTGATCGCCGATACCTTCCACCACTACTTTGGCACCTGAGTTACGTACACAGAAACGTTCACCGGCTAGGCCACGAATGTAAGATTCGCCAGAGGTTGCGCCGTAGAAACAGACGTTACCGACCACAATGTTCTCTTCCGGAACGATGGTGGCGTTACGGTTCGGGTAGAGCACCAGCGTGCCACCAGAAAGACCTTTACCCCAGTAGTCGTTGGCATCGCCTTCCACTTCAAAGTAAACGCCTTTAGTGAGGAAGGCTCCGAAAGATTGTCCCGCACTGCCGTTGAATTTCACCTGCATTGGCTGTGGTAAGCCTTGGTCTTTGTAAACTTTACAGATTTCGTTCGACAGCATAGTACCGGTACTGCGATCGGTGTTGATAATCGGCAGCTCAGCTTTGACGGCTTCACCACGCTCAAGGGCAGGCGTCGCCAATTGGATTAAGGTGCGATCCAGTACGCTTTCAAGCTGATGGTTCTGCTGAGTCTGGCAGTAAATACCATCGACACTGCGCGGCTGCTCAATAAAGAGGATGGGCGACAGATCAAGATTCTTATATTTCCAGTGACCCACATCATCACGCACTTTGAGTTTGTGCGCTTGGCCAACCATGTCATTGATGGTGCGGAAGCCCAGTTCAGCCATGATTTCACGCAGACCTTGAGCCATGTATTGGAAGAAGGTAACAACGTCATCCACACGGCCAGCAAAACGCTCACGCAGGGTTTTGTTTTGCGTCGCGATACCGACAGGACAAGTGTTTTTGTGACACTTACGCATCATGATACAGCCTTCAACCACGAGTGCTGCGGTTGCGACGCCCCATTCTTCTGCACCCAGCAGTACCGCAATCGCGATATCGCGTGGGGTTTTCATCTGTCCATCAGCTTGCACCACGATGCGGTTACGCAGACCGTTTTTGAGCAGAGTTTGGTGAGTTTCAGCCAGACCCAATTCCCAAGGCAAACCTGTATGGCGGATAGAAGAGATCGGCGATGCACCGGTACCACCATCGTGACCTGCAATCAGAACGACATCGGCTTTGGCTTTGGCTACACCTGAAGCGATGGTGCCGACACCAGCTTCAGAAACCAGTTTGACGTTGACGCGGCCTTTACGGTTGGCGTTTTTCAAATCGAAAATCAGCTGAGCTAAGTCTTCGATTGAGTAAATGTCGTGGTGTGGTGGTGGCGAAATCAGGCCCACTCCTGGTGTGGAGTGACGAGTTGCACCGATCCATTCATCGACTTTGTCGCCAGGAAGCTGACCGCCTTCGCCCGGTTTCGCCCCTTGCGCCATCTTGATCTGGATTTCATCCGCGTTGGTCAGATAGTAAGAGGTCACACCGAAACGGCCAGAAGCCACTTGCTTGATCGCTGAGCGTTCTGAATCGCCATTCGCATTCAGTTCAAAACGCATTGGGTCTTCACCACCCTCACCGGAGTTGGATTTCGCGCCTAAGCGGTTCATCGCAATCGCCAGTGTGGAGTGCGCTTCGTAAGAGATAGAACCGAACGACATTGCACCCGTTGCAAAGCGCTTCACAATGCTTTCGATCGGTTCCACTTCCTCAATCGGAATCGAACCCGCAGGATTTTTCACAAAATCGAGCTGGCTGCGCAGAGTCACCGCTTTATCGCCTTGGCTATCAACCGCTGCCGCATATTTCTTAAATTGCGGGTAGTTTTTATGGCGAGTGGACTCCTGCAGCAGGTGAATGGTTTCTGGGTTAAACAGATGTTGTTCACCGCGCTGTTTCCATTGATACACGCCGCCGACATCCAACACTTGCAGTGGGATTTCGCGCGTTGGGTAACCAATGCGATGACGAACCAACACTTCTTTGGCGATGTCATCGAGGGTTAAACCTTGAATACGGGTGATGGTGCCGGTGAAGTATTTGTCCACCACCGCTTTGCTGATCCCGAGCGCTTCAAAAATCTGTGCACCGTGATAAGACTGCAGCGTTGAAATTCCCATTTTTGAGAAGATCTTCAGCAAGCCGCCATTAACGCCTTTACGATAGTTTTCGAAGTATTTCTCAACCGAAATATCAGCATCGAGTTTCTTCTGACGTTTGAGGTCAACGATGGTTTCCACCACAAGATACGGGTTAACAGCGTTCGCGCCGTAGCCGAGTAGGGTAGCAAAGTGGTGCGTTTCACGCGCATCACCAGTTTCGACCACAATGCCGCATTTAGAACGCAGACCTTTGCGGATCAGGTGATGGTGCACTGCGCCCACGGCCAGCATCGCTGGGATGGCGGCATGGTTGGAGTTCACCGCGCGGTCGGTCAGCAAAATGATCGAGTAGCCATCAATCACCGCATCTTCCGCGTATTGGCAAATACGTTTCAGAGCACGCTCTAGCTTGCCTGGTTCGTCGCTGGCACGAAATACGATGTCCAACGTTTTGGCTTGTAGGTGCTCGTTATCAATTGCACGCAGTTTTTCCAACTCAGCGTTAGAAATCACAGGTGATTCCAGCTCAACCTTACGGCAGTGAGCAGGCGTTTCAGAAAGCAAGTTTTGATCGCGACCGATATAGGTGTTAAGCGACATCACCATGCGTTCACGGATCGGGTCGATCGGTGGGTTCGTCACCTGAGCAAACAACTGCTTAAAGTAGTTTGAGAGATGCTGAGATTGGTGCGACAGCACGGCCACTGGCCAGTCTGCACCCATCGAACCGAGCGGCTCATAACCGGTTTGTGCTAGGGTCAGAATGATGTCATTGACCTCTTCGCTACTCACCCCAAACGCTTGTTGACGGTGGAGGAGACGCTCTGGCGACGGTTGGCTATGTACGTTGTCGGCATCCGGCAGCTTTTTCAAGCTGAGTAGGTTTTCTTCTACCCATTTTTCATAAGGCTGCGCGCAAGCGATGCCGTCTTTGACTTCTTCATCCGAGATGATACGGCCTTGCTCTAGGTCAGCCACAAAGATACGTCCCGGTTGCAGACGACCACGGTATTCCACATTGGCAGGATCAATTTCCACTACGCCAGATTCGGAAGCCATGATCAGAAAATCGTCTTTGGTCACGGTATAACGAGACGGACGCAGACCGTTACGATCCAGCGTTGCGCCGACTTGTACCCCATCGGTAAAGCACACGGATGCAGGGCCATCCCAAGGTTCCATGACGTTGGCATGGTACTGGTAGAAGGCGCGGCGTTTGGGATCCATCGCTTTATTTTCTTGCCATGCTTCCGGGATCATCATCATCAGAGCGTGAGGTAAGCTGCGACCAGAAAGCACCAGCAGTTCGAGTACCATGTCAAAGTTAGCGGAATCGGATGCGCCTTCTTGGCAGATAGGCAGCAGCATGTCGATTTCAGCTTGGGTAAAGAGCTTGGATTGTAAAATCGCCTCGCGCGCTTTCATCCAGTTCAAGTTACCGCGAACGGTGTTGATCTCACCGTTGTGTGCGATGTAGCGGAAAGGCTGAGCCAGTCGCCATTTCGGGAAGGTGTTGGTAGAAAAACGCGAGTGCACCAGCGCCAGTGCGGTGACCATGGTCGGATTTTGCAAATCGAGGAAGTATTGCGGTACTTGCTCTGTGGTCAGCTGACCCTTGTAGACCAAGGTTTTGTACGACATCGAGTTAATGTAAAAATCATCGCCGATGTTAGAGACGCTCTCAAGGCAGACGCGAACGGTGTAGTTACGTAGCACATACAGTTTACGCTCTAGCTCATCTGGCTGCATACCTGGGCCACCAGAAATGAACACGTGTTCAAATTGTGGCTCTGTGCTGAGTGGGTCGGCACCCAACATGCTGTTGTCGGTTGGCAAAACACGATAGCCAATCACATCCAGATCTAGGCGTTTGGCATTGCGTTCTAGAATATCGCGGCATTGGGCGCGTTTGTGTTCGTCTTTCGGGAACAGCACTACACCCACGCCATATTTTTCGAATGAAGGCAGTTTAACGCCAAGCTTAACCGCTTCTTCGAGTAAAAATTCGTGAGGTTTTTGCAACAAAATACCTGCACCGTCACCGCTGCAAGGGTCACAACCCTGACCGCCGCGGTGTTCCATGCGTGCTAGCATGTCCAAAGCTTGAGTGACTACCTGATGAGATTTGCGATTTTTCAGGTGAGCAACAAAGCCGATACCACAAGCATCGTGCTCTAACTCAGGCGTATAAAGACCCCGCGAACGCTGCGCTTTATCTACCATAGATACATCCTTCCAGTTCTTGAGGACGCAACAGCACTGAGTTTGCACTCAGTTATTCCCTTCACACATCAAGCAGCATTCGCTGTATCAAGTGCTCGGGTGATACGCCCTGTCCTTTTTTGTTTTGAGTGAAATCTGCTTAGGGAGCAGATCCGCGTCCTTTCCGTCTCTCACAGGAAATATATTGTGAGAAAGACAATCCTTAGTGACATTCCTGTTGTTGAGCCACTTTACTAGTGGATTCTTTTGGTAGGTATGGAATATCACCGATAGTCTGCCGAGTTTTTTGTAATTAATTGAGCAAAAAAGCACGGAAAACTGAAAGTATCCTACAATTTTGCTGGCGCAAATTCCAACGAAAAGTCTGCGGATTGGTTTATTTTTTTACAGTAAGATGAATGTTTTGTTTAACAAAACAGCAACAAAATGCAAATAGTGTTTAGTTTGTGCGTATTTATTGATTTCGCACCGTTTGAAATCAAACACGAACGATTAAAATTTGTGACGAATTTGATTGGAAATGTAATTAAATTACACGGATGGTAGTGAGAGATATTTGTATTTAGATTGGGCAGGCATATGCATCTACATCAACTGGTGAACACCATAGGTCAAGACTTACAGCGTCGCTATGGCGAAAAGGTTCACAAACTAACGCTCCACGGTGGGTTTAGTTGCCCAAATCGAGACGGTACGATTGGCCGTGGTGGCTGTACTTTCTGTAACGTGGCCTCGTTTGCCAATGAAGAAACCCAGCAGAAAAGTATTCAAGAGCAGTTGAAGGATCGGGCTGGAGAGATCAAGCGTGCCAAGAAATATCTCGCTTATTTTCAGGCTTACACCAGCACGTATGCGGAAGTGCAAGTGCTGAAATCTATGTACGAACAAGCTCTAGAAGAAGCGGATATTGTGGGGCTGTGTGTGGGCACTCGGCCTGATTGTGTGCCGGATGCAGTGCTTGAGCTGCTCGCCGATTATGTGCAGCAAGGTTACGAGATTTGGCTTGAATTGGGTTTACAGACGGCGCACGACCAGACTTTAAAACGCATTAACCGTGGGCACGATTTTGCCTGCTACGCAGAGATCACCGCAAAAGCTCGATCACTAGGCATCAAAGTGTGTACTCACTTGATTGTCGGTTTACCCGGTGAAGGGCGCAGTGACAATCTTGCCACATTACAGCAAGTGCTTAAGGTGGGAACGGATGGTATTAAGTTGCACGGTTTGCACATTGTGGAAGGCAGCACCATGGCGAAAGCGTGGCGAGCTGGGCGTTTAACGGTGCTCGAACAAGACGAATATGTTTCAATTGCTTGCGAAATGATTCGTTCGACGCCTCCGCAGATTATTTATCATCGTGTGTCTTCGGCGGCCCGTAGACCAACGCTACTTGCCCCGTTGTGGTGTGAAAACCGCTGGTGGGCAATGACTGCGATTGGCCAAAAATTGGAAAAAGAAGGGGTTCAGGGCTCGTTACTCGGCACGCCTTTTGAGTATTCTCCTTTGAACTTAAAGTAATAATCCGCAGCAAAATCAGATAATCTTTTGTACTATTTAAAGAATCATCAATAACACATCTGAATGCATGCCTGAATTTCTCTCTGAATTTGTACTGACCTTGTTCGCCACTGGGCTCATGCTTGGTGGTGGACTATTACTCTGGTTTGGCTGGTACAGCTACCTTCAACCTCAAAGATTGATTCAGTTTTTTCATCATGCTCCCTCTGGAGTACTGCTCGTCGGCGAGCAACGTATTCTGCGCGCTAATGTCGCTGCGTATTTACTGCTTGGGATTCGTTTGGTTGGACGACACTATTTGTTTGCTAGCGAGCAAGGTGAGGAGGGAGAGCATGCCTTTTATCGAGCCCTAGAAAGCAGTGTACGGCAAAAACGATCAGTGCCTTTACTTTGGCCTGTTGCGGGTAAAACCGCGCAAACCTTAGAAATATCAGCATCACTATTACGCCATTGGCCGAAAAAATTATGGCTAGTGAACGTGATTGGATTTGATTGTCCGAGTACGGATATGCAGCAAGAGCGCCATTCATTAGCGATGGCGCGTACGGCACTCGATTCTCTGTCTGAGTTGATCTTTATTAAAAGCACGGAAGGGACATTAATGGCGACCAACCGTGCGTTTGATCAGTTCTGGCAAGACCGAATCGAAGAGGGCAGCGCGACCTTCAAAGGCATTATGAAAGGGCGCACGAGCCAGCGTTGTTGGACGGTGACTCCCGACGGGCGTAGCTGTCTTTTAGAAACCTATCAACGGGTACTAATGTCACCAGAAGGCGAAAATATTGGGCTACTGGGTATCAGCCATGATGTGACCGACTGGTACAACATGCAGCGCCAATTAAGAGAAGAGATGGACAAGCGACGTGATACCGAAGTGGCATTGGCGCAGCGTGATACCATCTTACAAAACATCCTTGAATCTAGCCCTGATTCGATTGGTATCTTTAACGAAAACATGGTTTATCAGGCTTGTAATCAGCCCTTTGTTGAAGCATTGGGGATTGCTGAAGTTTCCGATTTAGTGGGTAAGCGTTTGCAAGATGTGATCCCAGAACATATTTATGCTCGTCTAGCGGAATCGGATAGCCAAGTGCTGCATGAAGGAAAGTCGGTACGTCGGATTGATAAAATCGCGCGCCCGAATGGGGAGTTTGTCTGGTTTGATGTGGTTAAATCTCCTTTTCGTGATCCGGCCTCGGGTACCAATGGGGTATTGATCATGGCGCGAGATGTGTCCGATCGTTATTTGGCTGCCGAGCAATTAAAAATCGCAAACCTTGAACTTGAACGGTTAAGCTTCTTAGACAGCCTGACTCACGTCGCCAATCGCCGTCGTTTTGACGAGCAATTACACACATTGTGGCACCTGCATGTGCGTGAAGGTAATCCACTGAGTATCATTCTTTGTGATGTGGATTATTTTAAAGATTACAACGATGCCTATGGTCATCTGATGGGCGATGAAACGTTAAAGCAAGTCGCAATGGCCTTTACTCAAGTTGCGAATCGTCAATCCGATTGTGTTGCGCGTTATGGTGGTGAAGAGTTTGGCATCCTATTACCCAATACCCCTCAATCAGGGGCGATTTTGATTGCCGATCGTATTCACGAAAAAATCCGTTCGCTGGCGATCCCTCATGTCCATTCTAAAGTCGCGGATCGCCTTACGGTGAGCCTTGGGGTCATTACGCACATTCCTCATCCGGAAGACATTCCAGAGCAGATTGTCTCTTTGGCCGACCAAGCCTTGTATCAAGCCAAAGCTAATGGTCGAAATCAAACCTCTATTTATGAAAAAAATGACTAATACAATATTTTCAATTGCTTGAAATACGACCGCCCAACTTAACGATAATGCGATGCCTAGGATGGCTTGGTATGGGAAATGGATCCTCGTCGCTAACGTTTGCTCGGGAAAAAGGCTAGACTAGTGGCTCTTTATCTGACGGAGCAGTGAATGAAACCGATGAAAAATCTGGCCCAGTATTATGTCGATTTGTTAGTCAAACTGGGTATTTTGCGTTTTTCGATTTTATTAGCTCTCGCGCTCGTAGCGTTAGCTGTGGTGGTGCAGGTTGGCATTACATTGATTCTCAACGGTTTTGTTGATGACATTGACATAATTCGATCGGTTTTCTTTGGTTTGCTCATTACACCTTGGGCGGTGTACTTCCTTTCTGTGGTGGTTGATCAGTTGGAAGAATCACGCCAACGCCTGTCGAAATTGGTTTCCAAGCTCAAAGATATGCGCTCTCGCGATCAAGAGCTTAACCAAAAACTGCAACAAAACATCGTGAAACTGAATCAAGAGATAGAAGAGCGGATCAAGGCAGAAGAAGCTCGTGAAGAGGCGATGGCCGATCTCGAAAATGAAGTGTATCAACGTGAAAAAACCCAAGTGGAGCTCGCAGAACGTACGGCATTACTGCGCTCCTTCATCGATGCCTCTCCAGATTTGATCTATTACCGCAACGCTAAAGGTGAGTTTTCCGGCTGCAACCGAGCGATGGAAGAGCTGACCGGCAAGCGCGAAAGCGAGTTGGTCGGGCTAACCCCTTGGGATGTGTACCGCAAAGAAATCGCACAATCGATTGTCGAAACCGATCAGCGAGTTTTTAACAATAATACAGCGATTACTTATGAGCAGTGGCTTGAGTACCCTGACGGTCGCAAGAGCTTCTTTGAACTGCGTAAAGTGCCATTTTATAGCAAAGATGGGCGTCATCTTGGTTTGGTCGGTTTTGGTCGTGATATTACCGAGCGCAAACGCCACGAAGAATCACTGGAAAAAGCCAGCCGTGACAAAACCACGTTTATTTCCACCATCAGCCACGAGCTGCGCACTCCGCTCAATGGCATTGTTGGTTTGAGCCGTATGCTGCTGGATACACCATTGAGCGGTGAGCAACGTAAGCATTTACAAACCATCAATGTGAGTGCTGTGACGCTTGGTAATATCTTCAACGATATCATTGATATGGATAAGTTTGACCGCCGCAAGCTTGAGCTGTTCCCTGCCGCCCTAAACTTTGAAGAGTTTGTGGCAGAAATTGAAGTGTTAGCTGCTTTGATGGCGGAGCAAAAAGGGCTGCGGTTTGATTTAGAACGTCTGACCGATTTACCTTCATTGGTGGAAGTGGATGCTACGCGTTTGCGCCAAGTGTTGTGGAACTTAATCAGTAATGCGATGAAGTTTACCAAAGAAGGTGGCGTTGTGATGACGGTGAGTGCGGAGTGCGATGAGCAGCATGCCGATATTACTATTGAAGTTGAAGATACTGGGATTGGTATTCCTGAAGCTGAGCAAGAAAAAATCTTTGCCATGTATTATCAGGTTAAGTCAGGCAAAGACAACTTACATGCAGTAGGCACGGGGATTGGCCTAGCCGTATCTCGTCAATTGATTAAATTGATGGGGGGCGATATCAGTGTAAACAGTGAAGAAGGCTTCGGCAGCACCTTTACCGTTACGATGCGTGTACCGCTTTTGGAGGAAGCGCCACTGACTGAGGAGCCTCAAGAATCACAAACCCAGCTGAACATTTTCATGGTTGAGGACATTGAACTCAATATTACGGTTGCTCGTTCGTTACTTGAAAGCATGGGACATAAAGTAACTGTGGCGATGACCGGAGAAGACGCGATCCAACGTTTTACGCCGACTGATTACGATCTGGTGTTTCTCGATATTCAGCTACCGGATATGACAGGGTTCGATATCGCTCAATATTATCGTGCTCACTACACCGAACTTCCGCCTTTGGTGGCTTTAACTGCCAATGTATTGAAAGACAAAGAAGAGTATCGCCAAAAAGGTATGGATGCGGCGATCAGTAAACCGTTGTCTGTGGCGGCGGTACGTGAAGTGATTGGTAAAGTAACGCATGAGCTTGAGGATGATGCTGATTTACATGAGCCGAGCTCGATTCAGAAAACTCAAGAGCAAGACATTTATCAGCAGTTGCTCGATCTTGAGATGCTGCAATCTTACGTTGAAATTGTGGGCACTCAGCCTGTTATCGATAGCGTGAGTTTATTTGAGCACTCGATGCCAGCTTATCTCGAAGTATTGGACTCCAATATGGTCGCCAAAGATAAAGAGGGGATAGTCAGTGAAGCGCATAAAATAAAAGGGGCGGCAGGCTCGGTAGGGCTTAAGCGGATCCAAAAAATTGCCCAAAAGGCGCAATCACCGGAAGCTCCGGCATGGTGGGAAAACATCAGTGATTGGGTTGAAGAAATAAAAAATGAATACCAGTCCGATATTGCGTTGTTAAAGCAGTGGTTGAGTCAGCAAGCAGGCTCAAACAAGTGACAAAAAAAAAGACCCTAGCCATGGCTAGGGTCTTATCTAATCAGCGGCAGAGAAGAAATTAGTCTTCTAAATCACCACAGAAACGGTAGCCTTCACCGTGAATGGTGGCAATGATTTCAGGTGTGCCTGATACCGATTCGAAATGCTTACGAATACGACGGATTGTTACATCCACAGTACGGTCGTGTGGTTTTAGCTCACGGCCGGTCATTTTCTTCAGCAGATCCGCACGTGTCTGGATCTTGCCTGGGTTTTCACAGAAGTGCAGCAGAGCGCGGAACTCTGAGCGTGGCAGCTTGTAGCTATCGCCATCTGGGCTAACCAGTGAACGGCTGTTGATATCCAATTCCCAACCATTGAACACATATTTTTCAACGCTGCGTTTTTCTTCTTGCGTGGTGCCTGCATGCATTGAGCGGCTCAACAAGTTACGCGCACGAATGGTTAATTCACGTGGGTTGAATGGTTTGGTGATGTAATCATCTGCGCCGATTTCTAGGCCCAGAATCTTATCCACTTCATTGTCGCGACCGGTCAGGAACATGAGCGCTACATCCGCTTGCTCGCGCAATTCGCGTGCTAGCAGTAGGCCATTTTTACCTGGCAGGTTGATGTCCATAATCACCAAGTTAATTGGATAATCGGACAGCACTTGGTGCATCTCTTCACCATTGCTGGCCTCAAAAACAGCGTATCCCTCTGCTTCAAAAATACTCTTAAGAGTGTTACGAGTTACTTGCTCGTCTTCGACGATAAGGATCTGCGGGGTTTGCATTAGCGTTACCTAAACTTGTGAAAAAATCGTGCTAGTAGAACTCATTCTAGGCAAAAAGATTACATATCGGTTAGTGATGTTAACAATAAAGTAAAAAATCTAATTAACATCACCACTTTTTGTCCGCCATCCTTGGTGTAACTAGTGTATGAGGACTCCCATTCTCAAGAGGTTCTACTAGTCTATGGGGCGGATTCTATAATGTTAACAGCATGCTAACAACGCCCGAATGTTAATTCCAATCACTTTGTTGATTTACATCAAGAGTTAGAATGTAACAGATATTAAGAACAATCACGAGTTGTAAAATTACCAAATGATGACGATCGACGCGAGCCTTTGGCAGGCCTACCAATCAGTGAGTTTTTCCTTCGAAAAGCCAGTAAATTGGTCGTTTTACTGCATAATTACCGCATGGAACCCTAGGAGTATTCACTTGTCAGATGATGAGAATTGCGTAAATAATCAACGTTTACAGCAATGCTTGATCGATTATGATTGGGTGAAAGTGAGGGTAGGAGACGCTCATTTTCACTGGTTTGAAGACAGTTTTGCGGTCGCGATGCCGCTTTCAGAAGCCCGATTACTGGCACAGAGGTTTGCTCAAAACGCGATCTATTATGTGCAAGATAGAGAACTTTACCTCTGTTCATGTGTTGATGATCACGAGCTTTATCTCGGGCCAATCCAAAATCAACAAATCTGAAAAATAAAATCATGGAGGAATGATGAGAGATATAACCCCAGATCTTTGCGATAAGTACGAAGCGCAAGTCACTTTACTCAACCTACCGTTACAAAACTTTGGTCAACGCAGTGCCTTTTGGGGGGAGATTGTGACTGTTCGTTGTTATCACGATAACTCGAAAGTACGCGATGTGTTGAGCCAAAATGGTAAAGGCAAAGTATTGGTGGTTGATGGCCACGGCTCATGTCATAAGGCATTGATGGGTGATCAATTGGCCATTTTAGCCATCAAAAATGATTGGGAAGGTGTGATCATTTATGGTGCGGTGCGTGATGTGGTCGCGATGTCTGAGATGGATTTAGGCATCAAAGCGTTAGGTGCTTGCCCATTCAAAACAGAAAAACGTGGTGCAGGGCAAGTCAATGTGACATTGACCATGCAGAACCAAATCGTTGAACCTGGCGATTACCTTTATGCCGATTGGAATGGCATCTTGATGTCTGAGTCCCCTCTTGATGTGATCTAAAAACGGAACCCAATACCGAACTCGACACCTTGCTGCCATTCTTGGTAATCCAGTGTGGCATGCAAGTCGAGATTTTCACTTAGCTTCAATCGACTAGAAAGCTCTGCCGAAAGAGCCGCCTCTTTACTTTTGGTTTTGTCTGGGTTTGCTGTGCTCAGTAGAGTGCTTTTGAACGAGAGTCGCTCAGTAAACTGGTAACGAATACCACTAAGCCAGCCATTCTCACCTTGCTTGTTATTATTGATCCGCGCACCGACATACAAGTCAATATCCTCAAACACGCTGTAGGCGTAACCACTATCAATGGTCCAACTATCAAAGTGTTGGCTGCTGTTATCGCTAGCAAAAAATAGTTTGTGCGCCGATGGAGTGTTTTCCGAAGGTAGAGCTGGGAGTGTTTCGGCCCAGCAAAGCGGACTCATGAAGAGCGCCAGATATAGCATCCTGATCTTCACAACGGCTCCTTGTATGGCTAGCTGACATTGATGGGTAAGCTCAATTTAAGCACAAAAATACCGACAGTACAGACTCGGTTTTATAGCAATTTGTTATTTATATATAGGCATTTCATTGGTCGCTTGTTATCTGATTCATCCGATTGAGAAAATCTTTAACGTCTCGCGGATTTTTTAAATCCTAGATAAATAAATCAGATTTTCGTTGACGAATTGAACACAAATGGGTTAAACGTATTTGCAAGCAAACACACAGATAAACAGAAACCGTTATGTTGAATCACAGCCTAATCGTAATGACCACCATTATTACCATTACCGACACGTCGCATGTTGGGGCAGGCTGCTGAGCGCAAAATTTCACAAAAAAGGCCTGTATCCCAACCGATACAGGCCTTTTTTTATACCCGCTTTTAGAGCATTTGGAGGAAGGGATGCGAGTATTAAAGTTTGGAGGTTCATCGCTGGCGGATCCGGAGCGTTTTCTACGCGCCGCTGACATCATCGCCAATAATGCCCAGCAGGAAGAGGTGGCCGTTGTGCTCTCAGCTCCGGGCAAAACCACCAATAAACTGGTGGCGGTGATTGAAAGTGCGTTAGCCCGCGGTGAAGCGGAAGCGCAAATCGTAGAGCTGGAAAGTTCTTTTTATGCCTTGCTTGATGGTATTAAAACCCAGTTACCGAATTTGAATGACAGTGCTTACAAGCAGCAAGTCGACTCATCGATGACTCAACTGCGCCAGTTTGTACACGGCATTACCTTGCTAGGAATGTGCCCTGATAACGTCAATGCACGCATTATCAGTAAAGGTGAGCGAGTCTCCATCCAATTGATGAAGGCCGTAATGGAAGCGAAAGGCCTGCCTGCGAATTTAATTGACCCCGTGAAATACCTGCTCGCGAAAGGGGATCATCTTGAAGCTATGGTGGATGTGGAAACCTCCACTCAGCGTTTTAGACAATCTCCATTACCGCAACAGCATGTCAATATTATGCCGGGCTTTACCGCGGGTAATGCGCAAGGTGAATTGGTCTGTTTAGGGCGTAATGGTTCGGATTACTCAGCCGCTGTACTGGCAGCCTGTTTACGTGCGGATTGCTGCGAGATTTGGACGGATGTGGATGGTGTTTACAACTGCGATCCACGTTTGGTCGATGATGCGCGTCTTCTGAAATCGCTCAGCTACCAAGAGGCGATGGAGCTTTCTTACTTTGGGGCATCTGTATTGCATCCAAAGACGATTGCACCGATTGCTCAATTTCAAATCCCTTGCTTAATCAAAAACAGCTTTAATCCACAAGGCGCGGGAACGCTGATTGGTCAAGACACTGGCGAAGATAAACTCGCGATCAAAGGCATCACCACTTTGAGCAATCTGACTATGGTCAACGTTTCTGGTCCAGGAATGAAAGGCATGGTGGGGATGGCGAGCCGTGTGTTCGGGGCGATGTCAGCGGCCGATGTGTCGATTGTGCTTATCACTCAATCCTCTTCGGAATACAGCATCAGCTTCTGTATTGAAGCGCAACATAAAGCTTTGGCACAGCAAGCACTGGCGGAAACCTTTGAATTGGAGCTCAAAGATGGTCTGCTTGAGCCAGTTGAGTTTGTGGATGACGTCGCCATCATCACTCTAGTTGGTGACGGTATGCGCACTTCGCGCGGCGTGGCCTCGCAATTCTTTGCTTCACTTGCTGAAGTGCATGTTAACGTGATTGCGATTGCCCAAGGTTCCTCTGAACGCGCGATTTCTGCAGTGATCCCTGATGATAAAATTTCGGAAGCGATCAAAGCTTGTCACGAAAACCTCTTTAACTCTAAACACTTCTTAGATGTGTTTGTGGTCGGTGTTGGCGGTGTGGGCGGTGAGCTGGTCGATCAAATTCAGCGTCAACAAGCCAAGCTTGCGCAAAAAGGCATCATGATGCGCGTTTGTGGCCTCGCTAACAGTAAAGGCATGCTGCTTGATAGCCGTGGCCTGCCTCTTGAGCAGTGGCGTGATCGCATGGTCAATGCTGATCAAGCTTTTAGCTTAGCGAACCTAGTGGCCTTGGTGCAGCGTAATCACATCATTAACCCAGTATTGGTGGACTGCACTTCCAGTGATGAGATTGCCAACCAGTATGCGGATTTTCTTGCAGCAGGTTTCCATGTGGTGACACCAAACAAGAAAGCCAATACCGCCAGTATGAGTTACTACCATCAACTGCGTAATGTGGCGCGTCATTCACGTCGCAAACTGATGTACGAAACGACGGTTGGTGCGGGGCTGCCCGTTATCGAAAACTTACAAAACCTAATTGCAGCAGGGGATGAGCTGGAAAAATTCAGCGGTATTCTCTCTGGTTCTCTCTCCTTTATCTTCGGTAAATTGGATGAAGGCATGACCTTGAGCCAAGCCACGCAGCTTGCTAAAGAGAAAGGCTTTACAGAGCCAGATCCGCGCGATGATCTCTCTGGTATGGATGTGGCGCGCAAGTTACTGATTTTGGCGCGTGAAGCAGGGTACGAATTGGAGCTGAGTGATGTGGATGTTGAACAAGCACTGCCCGCTGGCTTTGATGCTTCAGGCAGTGTTGAGGAGTTCATCGCACGTTTACCCCAAGCGGATGCGGCGTTTGCTAAGCGAGTGGAGCAAGCCAAAGCCGAAGGCAAAGTGCTGCGCTATGTGGCGCAAATCGTCGATGGCCAGTGCCAAGTACGGATTGTCGCGGTCGATGAAAACGATCCTATGTTCAAAGTCAAAGAAGGTGAAAACGCGCTAGCTTTCTACAGCCGTTACTATCAGCCAATTCCACTGGTACTGCGTGGCTATGGTGCTGGTTCAGAAGTGACTGCGGCAGGCGTATTCTCAGATGTAATGCGTACACTCGGTTGGAAATTAGGGGTTTAATAGAAATGAGTTCAGGTGACATGAGTGTTGTGGTGTACGCACCCGCTTCTATTGGTAATGTCAGTGTTGGGTTTGATGTGTTGGGGGCCGCCGTGTCCCCGATTGATGGCACGTTACTCGGCGACCGAGTGAAAGTAGAAGCAGGCGCAGAGGCTTTCACACTGAAAACGGCGGGGCGATTTGTCGATAAACTGCCCGCGAATCCGCAAGAAAACATTGTGTATGACTGCTGGCAAGTCTTTGCGCGCGAGCTAGAGAAAAAATCGGTGGCACTGAAGCCGCTGACCATGACGCTAGAAAAAAACATGCCGATTGGTTCAGGATTGGGCTCCAGTGCTTGCTCGATTGTCGCTGCATTGGATGCATTGAATCAGTTTCACGCCAGTCCGCTGGATGAAACCGAGCTTCTGGCTCTGATGGGGGAAATGGAAGGCAAGATCTCTGGCAGTATTCACTATGACAACGTTGCCCCCTGCTATTTAGGCGGTGTGCAGCTCATGCTTGAAGAGCTTGGCATCATCAGTCAATCCGTACCGAGTTTTGATGACTGGTATTGGGTGATGGCCTATCCGGGGATCAAGGTGTCCACAGCGGAAGCGCGTGCCATTTTGCCAGCCCAGTATCGCCGCCAAGATATCGTGGCGCATGGCCGCTATCTGGCAGGATTTATTCACGCTTGCCATACTCAGCAGCCTGAATTAGCGGCAAAAATGATCAAAGACGTGATTGCCGAACCCTATCGTGAGAAACTGCTGCCGGGTTTTGCCAAAGCACGCAGCTACGCCGCTTCGGCTGGCGCACTGGCAACGGGCATTTCGGGCAGTGGTCCGACTTTGTTTAGCGTGTGCAAAGAACAAGCAGTGGCTGAACGTGTGGCACGTTGGCTTGAGCAAAACTATGTGCAAAATGAAGAAGGATTCGTCCATATTTGTCGCCTAGACAAGCAAGGTTCGAAAGTAACAGGAAGTGAGCTATGAAGCTGTACAACATAAAAGAAAATGATGAACAAGTCTCCTTTGGTCAAGCCGTTCGCCAAGGGTTAGGCCGCAATCAAGGCCTGTTTTTTCCGGCACAATTGCCGAAGTTTGATGATATTGATGCCCTATTAGCCGAAGATTTTGTCTCTCGTAGCAGCAAGATTTTATCGGCGTTGATTGGCGATGAACTCCCAGCGGATAAAATTCGCTCTATGGTGGATTCCGCTTTTCAATTCGCAGCACCGATTGCCAAAGTGAAAGAGGGTGTTTACGCATTAGAACTGTTCCATGGTCCAACGCTCGCGTTTAAAGACTTTGGTGGCCGCTTTATGGCGCAATCTCTTGCTGCAGTATCAAATGGTGGCAAAATCACGATTTTGACCGCAACTTCAGGGGATACCGGCGCTGCTGTTGCGCATGCTTTTTATGGCATGCCAGACATCAATGTGGTGATCCTCTACCCGAAAGGCAAAATCAGCCCACTGCAAGAAAAGCTGTTCTGCACATTAGGTAAAAATATTCACACCGTGGCGATCAATGGTGATTTTGATGCGTGCCAAGCGCTAGTGAAACAAGCTTTTGATGACGCAGATCTGCGTCAACAGATCGGTTTGAACTCGGCCAACTCAATCAATATCAGCCGCTTAATGGCACAAATATGCTACTACTTTGAAGCCGCTGCGCAGATGAGCAAAGCTGAGCGTGAAAATCTGGTGATTTCAGTGCCTAGCGGTAACTTTGGTAACTTAACCGCGGGGCTGTTAGCCAAAGCACTGGGTTTACCGGTGAAGCGCTTTATTGCGGCAACCAATGCCAATGATACGGTGCCACGTTACTTGGAAACAGGACGTTGGGAACCCAAACCCACGGTAGCGACAACGTCAAATGCGATGGATGTGAGCCAACCGAACAACTGGCCGCGTATCGAAGAGCTCTGCCAACGTATGGGATGGGGCTTAGAAACGTTAGGCAAAGGCGCCGTTTCTGACGAGGAAAGTGCGCAAGCCGTACAAGAACTTTATGATCTAGGTTACTTGTGTGAGCCGCATGGTTCGATTGCTTATCGTGTATTGGAAGAGCAGCGCCAGCCGCAAGAAACGGGGCTATTCTTATGTACCGCGCATCCCGCTAAATTCAAAGAAGTGGTGGATGAGATTTTAGGTACAGACATTGATTTACCAGCGCCATTGGCAAAACATGCGGCGATGGAATTGCTCTCACAAGAACTGAATGCCGATTTCGCGGCGTTGCGTGCGTTACTCGTGAGTGTGAAATAATCAGCGGATTGGCGAAATCAAGATAATAAAAAACGGTGCTCATTGAGCACCGTTTTAGTCTGGATTCTTTACTGACGATTACAGAGATTCAGTGAAAGTACGCGCGATAACGTCGCGTTGTTGCTCTGCAGTCAGTGAGTTGAAACGCACGGCGTAGCCAGAAACACGGATAGTCAGCTGTGGGTATTTTTCTGGATGTGCGACTGCATCTTCCAGAGTTTCACGCTTCAGCACGTTCACGTTCAGGTGTTGGCCACCTTCGATACGTGGCGTGGTTTCAATAGCGACTTCACGGCTTTCAAAGTGGCCTAGATCGTTGATGCTAACCACTTGATCAGCTTCAAAGCCATTCAGGGCTGCAACACAACGTGCTTCATTCTTTTCGCTGTCCAGCAACCAGATAGAGTTCAGTAGGTCGTCGTTAGCAGCTTTAGTGATTTGGATACCTTGGATCATCGCTTTCTCCTAGTCCACATCAAGTGGCGTTATTGGTGTTAATTTTCAGATCTTGTTGAGCTGGCTATTATATAGCAAATATCCATACTGCTGATATTGATTTAGGTCAAATTACAACAAAAAACCATTTTTAAACTAAGGTTTGATTTTTGATTTGCATCAATAAATGCTTTAAAAACAATGCTAATTAAATTTATTTTAACTAATCAAAAAAAGTTAAATGTGATTTTGTTGTAATTTTACTACATTTTACAATTGAACTTGACCCATGATAGATAAAATCAGAAAGTTAGCGGCGTGAACTGAAAGTCCGAAGTCATTTAGCAACAATAAGAAGTCGTGTTATGTATGAGAAGTTAATTGGGGCGCATGTTTCGGCCTCTGGTGGTGTTGAACTGGCACCTGTTAGAGCTCACGAAATCGGAGCGAATGCGTTTGCTCTGTTTACGAAAAACCAACGCCAATGGGCTGCCAAGCCTCTAGATACAAGCAGTATTCGTACGTTCAAAACAAACTGTAGTAAGTTGGGTTTTACCAGTGAGGCGATTTTGCCGCATGACTCTTACCTGATAAATTTAGGGGCTCCAGAGCCTGAAAAATTAGAGAAATCACGTGCTGCTTTTATTGATGAAATGGTGCGTTGTGAACAGCTAGGGCTCACCTTGCTTAACTTCCATCCGGGCAGTCATTTGCAGTTGGTATCGGAAGATGAGTGTTTAGCGACGATTGCTGAGTCGATCAACTTAGCTCATCGGCAAGTGCCGAATGTCATCGCGGTGATTGAAAATACGGCAGGACAAGGCAGTAATTTAGGTTGGCGTTTTGAGCATCTGGCGGCAATTATTGACCAAGTTGAGGATAAAGAACGGGTTGGAGTTTGCCTCGATACTTGCCACACCTTTGCTGCAGGTTATGACTTACGTACAAAATCGGCGTGTGATGAGACATTCGCTGAGTTTGAACGGGTGGTCGGGATGCACTATTTACGCGCAATGCATATCAATGATTCAAAAGGTAAACATGCAAGCCGAGTTGATCGCCATCATTCACTAGGTATGGGGGAGATTGGTTGGGAGTGTTTTGAATATATTGCTAAAGATCCACGATTTAACGGTATCCCCCTGATTTTAGAAACGATTGACCCTGATATCTGGGCGACAGAGATCGCAACACTGCGCAAATTTTCTGAGGAAAAGTAAAAATAATCGGCGGGTTTCACAGATTTGGCATCTTTTTTTCATCATGCTCATGTCAGCGTTGTAAGAAGGATGCCGCTATGAACACATTTGCTCCGCCAGCTTCTCCCAGTTCTAGACCTGCCGCTCGCCGTCCTGTGCCTAACCGGCATGTCAATGGACAGGGGCATAACCGCGCTCCACAGCCGACAAAACCTCATTAAGAAGGGTTTGTCGTCTTTATGGTTCTAAAGTTTTTACCGTCAGGGTGCGTAAGGACCCTGACGGTTTCTCCATTTGTTCAAAAAAAAGGGGGGGGCAAAGCGATAGTGCCATGCTTGTGCAACTTCGTGTGGTTTGGGTATACAATACCGCGCTAGAAAATAGATTTAAGGTACTGATATGTCGCAATCACTGACTTGGCATGATGTCATCGGGAATGAAAAGCAGCAGGATTACTTTCAACAAACACTACAATTTGTTGAAAGCCAGCGTCAATCCGGAAAAGTTATTTATCCCCCGGCTAAAGAGGTGTTTAACGCTTTCCGCTTTACTGAATTTGGTGATGTCAAAGTGGTGATTTTAGGACAGGATCCTTACCATGGCCCGAATCAAGCTCATGGGCTGTGTTTCTCAGTCTTACCCGGTGTCAAAACGCCCCCTTCGTTAGTCAACATTTATAAAGAGTTGGCGCAAGATATTCCAGGATTTCAAATTCCCTCGCATGGCTACTTACAAAGTTGGGCGCAGCAGGGCGTATTGTTATTAAATACCGTATTGACCGTTGAGCAAGGGATGGCGCATTCGCACGCCAATACGGGATGGGAAACATTTACCGATCGCGTGATTGATGCACTAAATCAACATCGTAGCGGTTTGGTTTTTTTACTGTGGGGATCTCATGCACAGAAGAAAGGACGCATGATTGATCGCCAGCGTCACCATGTATTAATGGCGCCCCATCCTTCGCCACTTTCTGCTCATCGTGGCTTTTTGGGTTGCCAACATTTCTCTCAAACCAATCAATTGCTGCAAGCGCAAGGTATCGCTCCAATTCACTGGCAGCCCGAGCTCGAATCTTAATTGAATTGGCGTTTTTTCGACCAGTCTCAAAGCCGATCTATCAATCCTTATGTACACTTTACCTTAGTACAGTATGGAGATTGATATGATGATGATGGAACGAATTCGCCGCGAGCACAGCTACATGGTGCGTTTGTTGTCGATTTTACGCCATAAATTGGATCTGGTGAAAAACGAACAACCGATTAACTACAGTTTGTTGAAAGAGATCGTTGACTACTTAGCGAGTCACTCGGAAAAGGTGCATCACCCAAAAGAGGATATTCTCTATCGTCACTATATGAAGTGCTATGGTGATGAGAAAGTTGTCGCTAATCTTGAGCAGGAACATCAAACGCTGGCTCAAACTACTCATCATTTTCTTGAAATTATGGAGATGATTTTAAACGATGCTGTGGTGCCTCAGGATGTTTTTATTGAACAGCTCGAAACGTTCTTACAAGGCCAAAAAAGCCATCTAGAGTTGGAAGAGCAGTCCATTTTACCTCTGATTAATCAAACCTTTGTATTGGAAGATTGGCAGAGCGTTGAAGCACAATGGCAGGACAACGATGATGACCCTGTTTTTGGTGAAACAATCGCTGAACGTTATGCTCATTTGGCAAGACGAGTGCGTAAAAGTGAAAACGAATACACCTAACTTGAGGTGTGAGTTTTCGAGATAGGTAAAAATAATAAAGGCACGTGATACGTGCCTTTATTATTCAATTCTTCAGATTTTGATGCTATCTAAATCAAGACACACATCCATTTCCAATAATTCTTTTTCTAGCCGTTTACGATCTCGAATCGCTTCGATTTCGCGCCACATACGCTTTACTGGTTTTGAACGACTAGTACGAATTTTGGAGATTTCCATTTCCAACAGCTCATCAAAGTGCAGTTCGTCCATAAGTAGCCTCATTATTGTTGTCATCATTCCTTGAGTGCTCTCTAAATAGCACACCTTGGCGAAGCGTAACTATGATTTGTTTCTCATTTGTTTCGTTTCAATGAAGCTTTAATGAGCTTTTGAATAGAATTTCACATTTTTGACCCGCTGTTATCGATGAAAAACCAAACAAAAAACTCAAGCAAACGATTAAATTGTGCATTTGTCGATGTTGCTAGAATGTTGATTTTCGCGTTAAGAGGAGTGTGGGTGAGTGTTTTTTGTTCGAGCGATCGCAAAATATGACGTTATTCTGACAAAAATTGCTTAGCTGAACAGGGATGTTGCGATTCCCAAGGGGTGAGATTCTGTTTATGCAATAAAGAGTTTGTGGTGAATAAATGCACTGAATTGTAAATTTGTTGTTTTGTTTTTATTTTGCAATTGTGTCGAGTTTGGTTTGAATGATGTTGCGCGAACGTAACTTTAAGGTGAAAAATAACATTTTAATGCAATTGTTATCATATTGATTTTTGTCCGGTGAGATTGCATTATCCGCCCGTCAAAAAATAGGCTGGGTGCTGTTTGAGGCCTTTCCTGCTCGATAGCACCAAGACATACACGGCAAAAACATAATCTCAATACCGTATCCGTGTAACAGAAACTCTTACTCATCGGGGTAAGAGCAGCTCATCACTCAATGCGAGGTTCCCGTGACAGACTTAATTAATTTAATGAACGACCTACTATGGGGTTCCATTCTGGTTTACCTATTGGTTGGGGTCGGTATCTACTTCACTCTACGATTGGGCTTTATCCAATTTCGCCATTTCACTCATACTTTCACCGTTCTTAAAAATAGCCGCAAAGCCGATAATGCGGGCATCTCTTCTTTTCAAGCGCTATGTACCAGTTTGGCGGCTCGTGTAGGTACTGGCAATATGGCTGGTGTAGCGGTTGCATTAACCGCGGGCGGTCCTGGTGCCATTTTCTGGATGTGGTTGATTGCGATGCTTGGTATGGCTACCTCTTTTGCGGAAAGTACGCTAGCTCAACTGTACAAAACCCGTGATAAAGATGGTAACTATCGTGGTGGTCCTGCGTACTATATGGAGAAAGGCCTTGGTATGCGTTGGATGGGCGTGCTGTTCTCCATCTTCCTGATCATTGCCTTTGGTCTGGTGTTTAATGCCGTTCAAGCCAACTCCATTACTAACGCAATGAAAACTGCTTTTGGCTTTGAGCCAATGCTGATCGGTGTCGGTATCGTGTTGCTGACCGCTTTCGTGATTTTTGGTGGTATTCGTAAGATTGCACGTACGGCTGAGCTGATTGTGCCTTTCATGGCGTTTGCTTACCTTGCGATTGCCCTGTTCGTTGTGCTGATGAACTATGAAAAAGTCCCTGATGCGATTAGCCTGATTTTCAAAAGTGCCTTCGGTTTACAAGAAGCGGCAGCGGGCGGTTTGGGCTATGCCATTGCACAAGCCATGATCAACGGCGTGAAACGCGGTCTGTTTTCTAACGAAGCGGGTATGGGTTCTGCACCTAATGCCGCAGCGTCAGCGACACCTTACCCACCACACCCAGCGTCACAGGGTTACGTTCAGATGTTGGGAGTATTTATTGATACTATCGTTATCTGTACTGCGACTGTAGCGATTATTCTGATGTCCGGCGAATACGTACCTCATGGTGAGCTGACAGGGATTGAATTGACTCAGCGTGCCTTAAGTTCACAAGTGGGTGAGTGGGGAAGTATCTTCATCGCGTTTGCGATCTTCTTCTTCGCGTTCACTTCAATTATTGCGAACTACTCATACGCAGAAACTAACCTGATTTTCCTTGAGCACAATAACAAGAAGGGCTTAGTGCTGTTCCGTTTGGTGTTTTTAGGCATGGTGATGTTTGGTTCATTGGCGACCTTGCCGACCGTATGGGCGATGGCTGACGTGTCGATGGGCTTAATGGCGATTGTTAACCTCGTGGCGATTCTGCTGCTTTCAGGCATCGTGATTAAGTTGGCTAAAGATTACAACCGCCAATTGGATGCAGGCAAAGTCCCGACTTTTGATGCGAACGATTACCCAGAGCTGAAATCTCAACTTGAAGATGGTATTTGGGATAACAATAAAGCGTCATAGAAATTACCGATGCGAGAAATTGAAAAAGCCATGCAGACACTACATGGCTTTTTTTGTACCCTAGCCCACATCATCTTATAAATATCTATATCACTTGTAGTTGCTGTCAGTAGTGTTACTTCAAGTCGGTTAGGAACACGCTCAACAAAAGATAGGAATTAGTATGCTGATTGTCGTTTCACCTGCGAAAACGCTGGATTATGAATCTCCCGTTTCTACCTCAAACTTTACGCAGCCTGAATTAACCGAGCATTCGGCAGCGCTGATCAAGGTTTGTCGCACTTTGTCACCTAGTGATATCTCAGAGTTAATGAGTGTCAGCGATAAAATAGCTGGGCTCAACGTGGCGCGCTTTGCACAGTGGAGTGAAAATTTCACACTAGAAAACGCGCGGCAGGCGATTTTTGCTTTTAAAGGCGATGTCTACACAGGGTTGCAAGCAGAAACACTGTCTGAAACCGAGTTAGAGTTTACTCAGCAACATTTGCGTATGCTTTCTGGCTTATATGGCGTGCTGCGTCCGCTCGATTTAATGCAGCCTTATCGTCTGGAAATGGGCACCAAGCTCGCGAATGAGCGCGGTGCCAATTTGTACCAGTTTTGGGGCGATATCATCACGGAAAAACTCAATCAAGCCATTCAAGCGCAAGGTGACCATGTGCTAGTAAATCTGGCTTCTAATGAGTATTTCAAAGCGGTAAATCCGAAGCGATTGGATGCGCAAATCGTGACGCCAATTTTCAAAGATGCCAAAAACGGGCAATATAAAATCATCAGCTTCTTCGCTAAGAAGGCGCGTGGCATGATGGCTCGTTACATTATTGAAAACCGAATTGATTCTGTTAAGGATTTGGAAGGCTTTAACACGGCTGGCTACTATTTTGTTGCCGAAGAATCGACACCAACGGAGTTAGTGTTTAAACGTGAAGAGTAGTAGTCTGTGGCATTTAAGGGAAGGGGCGCGCAATGTGGCAATGGTTAAAAGGTTGGATCGCAAAATACGATGCTTGGTGTAAAAGCCTAGGATTGACCCCAGAACAGAAACGCAGTTGTGTTCCTTATCGAAAAGATCCGGCCAATGAACGTGATGACACCAAATCAGCCTGAGTGGGCATTATTTGACACTCATTGCCACTTTGACTTTGCCCCTTTTACTGCTGAGCCTGAGCTTGAATTACAACGAGCAGCAGAACAAGGGGTTCAACGTTTGCTGGTTCCTTCGGTTGGCCCACAAGACTGGCAAGCCGCGGCTGAGTTGGCTCAGCGTTTTCCATCAACGATTTACTATGCGTTAGGCTTTCATCCTCTCTATTTAGATTCCTCTTCTCCTGCACATTTACCTGAGTTAGAAAAGGCTCTGATGAAAGCTGAACACGCTTGTGTGGCCGTCGGAGAGTGTGGCTTAGATGGCATGATTAATGTGGATGCTCAGTTGCAAGAGCCAATGCTCATTGCGCAGTTAGCTTTAGCTTCACAGGCCAGATTGCCCGTCATCTTACACAGTCGCCGTACTCACAACCGATTGCTACAGTTATTGAAACAGCAACGCTTTCGACAAGGTGGCGTGTTGCATGCGTTCTCCGGCAGTTTGCAAGAGGCACAGCAGTTTGTGGATTTGGGTTTTAAGATTGGGGTCGGTGGTGTGATCACTTACCCTAGAGCCAATAAAACGCGTCAAGCGATAGCCGCTTTAGCACCCGAGCACCTAGTCTTGGAGACCGATGCTCCCGATATGCCGCTCAACGGATTCCAAGGCCGAGCCAACCATCCGGCTCAATTACCTAAAGTTTTAGAAACACTTGCTGAGTTAAAAGGCGTTTCGGCACAATATCTGGCGCCAATTCTCTGGAAAAGCAGCCAAACTCTGTTTGGCTTGTGTGAACAAAACCGAAACAAGATGTAGCGTTAATGACGTATCTGTCACTAAAAGTTGAGTGGCGTCACATATATTAGTGAACGCGTGATGAATCTTATCCTAAAGTGTGAATCCTGCATTACTTTCTCGCAGTGCCCGTGAGTATAATTGCCCCCGCTTAATAGCTCCATTTTGTAACACGCCAACATTAAACTAATAAGGAAGTCATAAACTATGAGCCTGTTTATGAGCCTCATCGGCATGGCAGTCCTGCTGGGAATCGCAGTACTTCTGTCAAGTAACCGTAAAGCTATCAAAATCAGAACTGTGGGTGGCGCTTTTGCTATCCAATTTTTACTGGGTGCATTTATTCTGTATGTGCCTTGGGGCCAAAAGCTGCTTCGTGGCTTTTCGGACGCCGTATCTAACGTAATTAACTACGGTAACGATGGTACTTCATTCCTCTTCGGCGGACTGGTATCAGGCAAAATGTTTGAAGTGTTTGGCGGCGGCGGTTTCATTTTTGCCTTCCGCGTACTACCAACACTGATCTTCTTCTCTGCGCTGATTTCTGTACTGTACTACTTGGGTGTTATGCAATGGGTTATCCGCATTCTTGGTGGTGGCCTACAAAAAGCACTAGGTACTTCACGTGCGGAATCAATGTCTGCAGCAGCAAACATTTTCGTTGGTCAAACTGAAGCGCCATTAGTGGTGCGTCCATTCGTTCCAAAAATGACTCAATCTGAGCTGTTTGCGGTAATGTGTGGTGGCTTGGCTTCTATCGCTGGTGGTGTTCTTGCGGGTTACGCTTCTATGGGCGTTAAGATCGAATACTTGGTAGCGGCGTCATTCATGGCGGCACCGGGTGGTCTGCTGTTCGCAAAACTGATCATGCCAGAAACCGAAAAACCACAAGAAGGCGAAGAAATCGCAATTGATGGTGGTGACGACAAACCAGCTAACGTAATCGACGCTGCGGCGGGCGGTGCTTCTGCAGGTCTGCAACTGGCTCTGAACGTAGGTGCAATGCTGATTGCCTTTATCGGTCTGATCGCTCTGATCAACGGTATGTTGGGTGGTATTGGCGGTTGGTTCGGTATGCCTGAACTGAAACTGGAAATGCTGCTGGGTTGGGCGTTTGCTCCTCTTGCTTTCCTGATCGGTGTTCCTTGGAACGAAGCCACCGTTGCGGGTGAGTTCATCGGCCTAAAAACCGTTGCCAACGAATTCGTTGCATACTCTCAGTTTGCTCCTTACCTGACTGAAGCTGCACCAGTCGTTCTGTCTGAGAAGACTAAAGCGATCATCTCTTTCGCTCTGTGTGGTTTTGCGAACCTTTCATCTATCGCAATCCTGCTGGGTGGTTTGGGTAGCTTGGCGCCTAAACGCCGTGGTGACATCGCTCGCATGGGTATCAAAGCCGTTATCGCTGGTACTCTATCGAACCTGATGGCCGCAACCATCGCTGGCTTCTTCCTCTCTTTCTAAGTTAGAGACAGAGTTTTATAGACGCCGTTTAAATTCACCCCGTAGCAAGTAATTGCTGCGGGGTGTTTTGCATTTAGGGCGAGTTCAATATCCCCTGATGCGTCACAATGTTTGTAATGGATTGCAGTGCTGAAGCCTTGTATAGCAAGGGATTGACCGTAAATTTCAGCCAGTTTTTTTGAGATACAAACCGTTTGCTCTTAGCGTAACGCTACCGTTTTGCGACAAATATCGATATTGTAGCCATGGATAGAAAGCGGGTTGAATCAAGATTGAATGAATAACTCGTTTTGACCACTGAGCTGAGGCTCAGATGGCGGACTTATCCAGTGGAATATGGATGAGTTTTCGCTGGCTCTCAACATGACAAGGAGTATGATGAGCGCCGGAGGCAATCGCATTGCCTGTATGCAGTAAGATACCGCAAACGCAGATTGTTGTGCCATTGACCAAACTGGTACTGTGCGGTGACAAGGATAGCAATTGGTGCATGAGCACCGAGTCTTCAAGGAACCAAGTCCGTTCATTTGTGGCTGTTTAGCTGAATCGAAAATCGGCTGAACAGTGAACTATATGACTATATTGATCGGAGATAGAAATGAGCGAATTAAAAGTAGCAGCTCTACGTGCACTGAAACTGATGGACCTCACCACGCTGAATGACAACGATACGGATGCCAAAGTGATCCAACTTTGTCATGATGCGAAAAGTCCAGTCGGCAACACCGCTGCCATCTGTATTTACCCTCGCTTTATTCCTATTGCTAAGAAGACACTTCGCGAGCAAGGAACCCCTGAAATCCGTATTGCTACGGTAACTAACTTCCCTCACGGTAATGACGATATTGAAATCGCCGTTGCTGAAACCAAAGCGGCTGTAGCTTACGGCGCAGATGAAGTGGATGTGGTATTCCCATATCGCGCTCTGATCGCCGGTAACGAGCAAATCGGCTTTGATCTAGTGAAACAGTGTAAAGCGGCTTGTGGCGACAAAGTGCTACTGAAAGTGATCATCGAAACCGGTGAGCTGAAAGAAGAAGCGCTGATCAAAAAAGCCTCTCAAATCTGTATTGAAGCGGGTGCTGACTTCATCAAAACCTCAACCGGTAAAGTGCCAGTAAATGCGACACCAGAATATGCGCGCATGATGCTGGAAGTGATCCGTGATATGGGCGTAGCCAAAACCGTTGGTTTCAAACCAGCCGGTGGTGTGCGTACTGCAGAAGATGCGCAGCAATATCTGGCCATGGCCGATGAGATCCTTGGTGGCGATTGGGCGGACAGCCGTCATTACCGCTTTGGTGCATCAAGCCTACTGACCAACCTTCTGAATACATTAGATGTGACAGACCAAAAGGCAGATCCTGCCGCTTACTAATATCCATTGTGTCTGAGAGCAGCGCGAGGCTTCGCGCTGCTTAACCTCTTTACACTACGCAGTTTCTTTGGGAACTGGGAGGCAGCTATGTCTTTATCTCAAGCAAGGTATTTACCTCAAGAAATTATCCGCAGAAAGCGTGATGGTGAAATTCTCACCAACGATGAAATCAACTTCTTCATTCAAGGTGTAGCGAATAACACCGTCTCTGAAGGGCAAATTGCCGCGTTTGCGATGGCGATTTTTTTCCGTGAAATGACCATGCCTGAGCGTATTGCACTGACGTGTGCGATGCGCGATTCCGGTATGGTGATTGATTGGAGCCACATGAATTTTGATGGCCCGATTGTCGATAAACACTCCACGGGTGGAGTGGGTGATGTCACTTCACTGATGCTTGGTCCTATGGTGGCAGCCTGTGGTGGTTATGTGCCGATGATTTCTGGTCGCGGCCTTGGTCATACCGGTGGTACGCTCGACAAACTTGAAGCAATCCCCGGCTACAACATTACCCCAACCAATGACGTGTTTGGCAAAGTGACCAAACAAGCTGGCGTGGCGATCATCGGCCAAACTGGCGATCTGGCACCCGCTGATAAGCGTGTGTACGCAACGCGTGATATTACCGCGACGGTGGATAACATCTCGCTGATCACCGCATCGATTCTTTCTAAGAAACTGGCGGCCGGCCTTGAATCGCTCGTGATGGATGTGAAAGTTGGCTCTGGTGCTTTCATGCCAACTTACGAAGCGTCTGAAGAACTCGCCAAATCGATCGTGGCAGTGGCCAACGGTGCAGGCACCAATACCACGGCAATCTTAACGGATATGAACCAAGTGCTGGCGTCCTCTGCAGGTAACGCGGTGGAAGTGCGTGAAGCAGTACGTTTCCTCACCGGCGAATACCGCAATCCGCGTCTGCTGGAAGTCACGATGGCGTCGTGTGCCGAAATGCTGGTACTTGGCAAATTAGCAAAAGATACCGCGCAAGCACGTGAGAAACTGCAAGCAGTGCTGGATAACGGCCAAGCCGCCGATCGTTTTGGCAAAATGGTGGCAGGCCTCGGTGGCCCAAGCGATTTTGTTGAAAACTACGACAAGTATCTTGCGAAAGCTGAGATTGTTCGCCCTGTTTACGCTCAGCAATCTGGCGTTATTTCTGCGATGGATACCCGTGCCATCGGTATGGCGGTGGTGGGAATGGGCGGTGGCCGCCGCGTAGCGACCGATCGTATCGATTACGCTGTCGGCTTTGATCAGTTTATCCGTCTGGGTGAAATCGCCGACAGCAACAAACCTTTAGCAATGATTCATGCCCGCAATGAAGAGCAGTGGCAACAAGCTGCCAATGCACTACAAAGTGCGATTAAAGTGGGCGGTGATTACGTACCAACACCGGATGTTTACCGTCAAATTCGAGCACAAGACGTGTAAGTTCGGGGGAGTGAGCAATGAAAAGAGCATTTATTTTAGTTTTAGACTCGTTTGGCATTGGCGCAACAGCCGATGCAGAAGACTTTGGTGATGTCGGTTCTGATACCTTAGGCCACATCGCGGATCAATGTGCGCAAGGTTTGGCGGATAACGCAGAGCGCAAAGGCGCATTGCAACTGCCGAATCTTTCTAAGCTGGGTTTAGCGATGGCACATAAAGAGTCGACCGGACGTTTTGCGCCAGGGCTGGATGAGCGTGCCGACATCATCGGTGCTTATGCCCATGCCGCAGAGCTGTCATCGGGCAAAGATACACCGTCAGGTCACTGGGAAATTGCTGGTGTGCCTGTGCTGTTTGAATGGGGCTACTTTAGCGATAAGCAAAACAGCTTCCCGAAAGAGTTGACCGATCGCATTTTAGCGCGCGCGGGTCTGGACGGATTTTTAGGCAACTGCCACGCTTCAGGTACTCAAGTGCTGGATGACTTGGGCGAAGAGCATATGCGTACTGGCAAGCCGATTTTCTACACATCGGCAGATTCCGTATTCCAAATTGCCTGCCATGAAGAGACATTTGGCTTAGATCGTCTGCTGGAGTTGTGCCAGATTGCTCGTGAAGAGTTGGCGGATTACAACATCGGTCGCGTCATTGCGCGTCCATTCGTTGGCCCAGGTAAAAGCCAATTTGCTCGTACCGGTAATCGCCGTGACTTGTCGGTTGAGCCACCTTCAGCGACTGTGCTGCAAAAGCTGGTGGAAGAGAAGCAAGGTCGAGTGGTGTCTATCGGTAAAATTGCCGATATCTACGCGTACTGTGGCATTACCGACAAAGTCAAAGCGACGGGCATTCCAGATCTGTTTGAAGCGACTTTAGATCAGATTAAGCAAGCCGGTGATAACACCATCGTGTTCACTAACTTTGTGGATTTTGACTCGGCTTACGGTCACCGCCGTGATGTTGCGGGTTATGCGGCGGCACTGGAGTATTTCGATAAGCGTTTACCTGAAGTTCTAGCGCTGATGCAGGAAGATGACATTCTGATTTTAACTGCCGACCACGGCTGTGACCCAACATGGCCGGGCACTGACCATACTCGTGAACACATTCCGGTACTGGTTTATGGCAAGAAAGTGGCACCGGGCTCATTAGGTCGTCGTGACACCTTTGCAGATATCGGGCAAACTCTGGCAAGCTACTTTGGCACTTCGCCAATGGATTACGGTAAGAACTTTTTATAATACGCATACCCTAAGGTTAGCTTCAGTCTTAGGGTTTTGTTGAATGATGGCGATTGAGCCAACAAACCAAAGGAACGAAAACATGGCAACTCCACATATTAATGCGCAAATGGGTGATTTCGCTGACGTTGTACTGATGCCGGGTGATCCGCTGCGCGCGAAATACATCGCAGAAAACTTCCTCGATAACGCAGTTCAAGTATGTGATGTGCGCAATATGTTCGGCTACACAGGCACTTACAAAGGCCGCAAGATCTCTGTGATGGGACATGGTATGGGTATCCCATCTTGCTCAATCTATGTGACCGAGCTTATCAAAGATTACGGCGTGAAAAAGATCATCCGCGTTGGTAGTTGTGGTGCTGTGAATGAAGGCATCAAAGTGCGTGATGTGGTGATCGGCATGGGCGCATGTACTGACTCTAAAGTGAACCGTATTCGCTTTAAAGATCATGATTTTGCTGCGATTGCGGACTACAAAATGGTGAAGGCAGCAGAAGAAGCGGCTAAAGCACGTGGCATTGACGTGAAAGTGGGCAACCTGTTCTCAGCAGAACTGTTCTACACGCCAGATCCTTCCATGTTCGATGTGATGGATAAATACGGCATCGTTGGCGTAGAAATGGAAGCCGCAGGCATTTACGGTGTAGCGGCGGAATACGGCGCGAAAGCACTGGCGATCTGTACTGTGTCTGACCACATCAAAACGGGCGAGCAAACCACCTCAGAAGAGCGTCAAAACACCTTCAATGAGATGATTGAAATTGCGCTCGATTCGGTACTGATTGGCGACCAAGCGGGTTACTAATCTTTGTATTAGTGTTATCGCTGAAACAAAAAACCTCAGCTGGTGCTGAGGTTTTTTTATCACTCGACTTTTTATCTTTATAGCGTTTTATCGCATTTACTCATTCAAAGACTGTTCGGCTTGCTTGAGTAATAAATTCTCACCTGTTGGCTTTTGGGGTCTGCGTCGCAACAAAAGCGTGAGTAGCACACCGCTGACAAAACTCATCAGTAGCATCCAGTACATGTTGTGATCGCTTTTACGATAGTGGTGGTCTGAAATCGCCGTCACTTTACCCGTTTCAAAAGTAATGCGTACAAAGCCAATCACGCTACCATCGTGAACGACCGGCTCAACCAGTTGTTGGCGGCCAATACTGGCAGTATGCAGTGGCGTATCTAAACCTAGCACTTCACGCACACTGAGCGCAGAGTCACTCGCAGCCAGTAATACGCCTTCAGAATCATAAATGGAGGCATCAAATACCAGACGCTCGGTTGCGAGTTGGTTAGTGAGTGCTAACAGACGTTCCTGATCTTGGTCTGCAATCATACTGCCAGCAGACATTGCCGCTTGTGTGATCAGCACTTTAGTCAGTGTCTCCAACTGGTTGGCTTGGATCCGTTCGTTACCTTTACTGATCACCACGCTGTTTTGGATGGTGATAAAAAACATCACCGCGACAGCGAGCACTGTGGTCACTCGAACCACGACTTTGAATGAAAAAAGTGAACCATCCATGTTGAAAGAAACCTGCAAAAAACCAACTGCACTCAGTTTGAGACTTGCGTTTTTAAATTGCAATAGGGTAACGTCTGGCTATACAGAATAAGGAAAGTGGACATGGATGCTTTGACAACTTTATCGATCAAAAAACACACAGCGCTGCTTAACCGTTTCCCTGAAACGCGTTTTGTCACTCAACTTGCGAAAAATCGCGCGAGCTGGATTGTGTTCGGTCATTACTTAACGCCTGCACAATTTGAAGATATGGATTTCTTCACCAATCGTTTTAATGCGATTTTAGAGGCGTGGAAAGTGGGCAATTATGAAGTCGCGTTGATGGAGGGAGAGCTGACTTCAGAGCATGAAACCATCTTAAAAGCGCTAGAACTTGATTATGCTCGAATTCAAGATGTGCCGGATTTGACCAAACCAGGGTTGATTGTGCTGGATATGGACTCGACCGCGATCCAGATCGAATGCATTGATGAAATTGCTAAGCTGGCGGGAGTCGGGGAAGAGGTCGCTGAAGTCACTGAGCGTGCGATGCAAGGTGAGCTGGATTTTGAGCAGAGTTTACGCTTGCGAGTCAGTAAACTTAAAGATGCTCCGGAGCTGATCCTCAGCCAAGTACGAGCAACTCTGCCGTTAATGCCTGAATTACCTGAATTGGTGGCGACGCTGCATGCTTTTGGTTGGAAAGTGGCGATCGCCTCAGGCGGCTTTACCTACTTCTCTGATTATCTCAAAGAGCAGTTGTCTCTAGACTATGCACAGTCCAACACCCTAGAAATTGTGAACGGCAAGCTGACTGGGCAGGTGCTGGGAGAGGTAGTCTCCGCGCAAACCAAAGCCGATATTTTGCTGACGCTAGCTCAACAATACGATGTGGAAATTCATAACACGGTAGCGGTAGGGGATGGCGCGAATGATCTGGTGATGATGGCTGCGGCGGGATTGGGCGTGGCATTTCATGCCAAACCCAAAGTGGAAGCCAAAGCGCAAACCGCGGTTCGTTTTGCTGGATTAGGGGGCGTCGTGTGTATTCTTTCTGCTGCCTTGATTCGTCAGCAAAAACTGAGTTGGCAATCGAAGCCTTAAGTTTGGAAGGTTTGGGGGAAGCACAAAAAAGCCACGTGAAAACGTGGCTTTTGCTGATCTGGGGGGGCGTTCAATCTGTGTTGCGGGATGCGCACCTTTAATACGTTAACGAGTCAATTCAAGGCGGATTAACACTTCTTCAGTAATATCGACCAGTTCACCATACCCAACTTGTGCCAGCATCTCTTTTTCTAAACTTTTGGCATGATGTGGGCTGATCGAAGCCAGTTCGGTTAAATCACTACGCAACAAATTCGTAATCGGTGCAAACACGGGAACGCCACTCACACGCAGTGCGTAAAATTCTCCCATCTCTTGTCCTTGTTGAATAAAGCGGATCCGATCTCGCGTGTCGGTAAAATCGCTCAACAGACGAGATTCTACCGATTGAATGCGAGTGCCATATTTCACCACGCTGATATACACGTCATGATACTGCGGTACCGCGCCTTCAATCCGCTTCATCGGTGTAGCAAGCAGAGAGTTGGTGTGACCTTTGAAAATAGGCTGCAGGGTAATACGATTCTCACTGCCTAGTTTAGCCAGCAAAGCCAGATGTGGGGGAAGAGGATAATTAACCCCAATCACTTTCGGTTTAAGGTTACTGCCGACTTTCTCAACGAAGATAGGGGTACTGACCATTTTGTCCAACAGAATATTATGCAGACTTTCGAGCAGAGCATTACTGGGCAGGATCTCTTCTTTAGGCAGCAACTTATCTTGATTGTGTTCAATGATGCTATTGAAAAAGGCTATCGTCTTGAGTGTTTGAGATGTCTCCTCAATCATCAGTTGCAGGCGGCGTCCTTCTGGCCCAATGCGTACCACCTTATAGGGCGCATTCCCTAACGGAAGATTTTTGTCATACAGTTTGAGTTCGAGGTAATCGACCCAAACCTGATCGTTGGCTTTGACATCCAGTGGAGTATCCAAAATCAGGCTCAGACCCCGTTTGGAAAGATCCACCGTGGCTCCGGACACTTTCTGTGCATCTTTATTGATTTGTACCGGCGTTCTAAAACGATAGCGTGGCTCTTTACGTCGTGAACGAGCGTCAAAATAGACCCCCATCGGGCTACCGACAACTTGTCTTGGATGGCGAAAGTCATTCAATGCACTGCTGGGCAGGTTGGGTTTTTCAACCAACAAATAATCGCAGGCGGCTTCTGTATCACTGATTTCTTGTAGCACCCCACAATGTGTCAGAGCGCTGGATTGATTTGCCAACTCGCGAGAGTGCTGCGCCAACGCTTGTCGCTCTTCTTCTGACAACTCAAAAACAAACAAACGAAAAGCCTTCCAAGTGTCACGCTTGGCACCAATATGCCAAAACAGTTTACGTTGCTCTTGAGTGGCCTCTGGCATCAACATAGAGAAAAATAGAGTTTTGTGGTGATGCTCATGTTTAAAGGCGTACAACACATTATTACTGCCTCGCACCCCAGGAGCGGTAAGGTGTGCCATTCGCTCAGGTTTGAATAAGGTGCCGAGGGCTTGTTGATTACGCTCATCGTGCCAGTATTGCCAAATGGGGCGGTTATTTTCGGTGAGCAACGCCAGCTTGAGTTCGTTACCACTAAAAAACAGCGGTAGGTTGCAAGTGTGTTTAAGATACATATGCTCATAGCCACGAGTACGTGCGCGGATGATCTTATCTTGGTTATCGTGGCGTGCTTTTTGAGTATTGGTTTGAATGGCTTCCTCAATGACCTTTTCGATCACATCCGTTTCACTGAGTTTTAGAACGCGGAGAAATTTAATCGCATCACTGTCATAAGATTCATCAACGCCGAGAATTCGGTAATCGATACTTTTATGCAGTCCAACCACGTTTGAGGTCTTATTCAAATCAGAAAAATAGACTTGAATCACCTCACCCAGCTTATAGTCAAACGCTGCTGGCACTTTTAACTTGGCACCGGAAGGGGAGAGGTCAACACTCAGTCCGTGTACTAATTGCTCGTTCTTGAGATGGATTTCGATCTGGCTTGAGATTTTTAAGCGGTTTTCTTGGCGTTTAAGATCGTAACCGAGTTTGATTGGTTCAACTTCAAAACTGGTGTCTTTCGGTTGGTCCGTTTTCGGGTCGAGCTTGCCTTGTTGCTTCATTACCCGGAAATTATTGCGCGTGTTATTGACCGCTTCCCAAACCCCTTCGGTATAAGCCCCAAATTTTTTGAGGCATTTTTGGTAAGAGTTGAATGCCACATCATCAAGCCAGTGTTGGCGACCATCGAAATTGTATTCCCGACACTCTCCTTGCACTTTGCCTCGCAAATCAATGTTTTTACTGCAAGGTGCCATGATGCGGTTCAGTTCCATTTTGACCAATAATTTGGCCGAAGGGGGCTGCCCTTCGGTCATTTGCGACAAAAGGTAGTCAAGGTCACCGGAACGGTAAACGGGGATAAGCCTTTCAACCAGAGAGAGAATTTCGGTTTGCTGCATACTTTTCTGTTAAAGTGTCTTCCATTCTGATGCATCGGCATCAACATACTAATCTTTAGCGATATGTTGCAGCCGTTCCACTTTTTCTTAAAGTATTACGCCTGATAAGTGAGAGCAAGTTCGAGGATTGATCGTGAAAGCAAAGCGCGCCTATGTATGTAACGAATGTGGAGCCGATTTTCCACGCTGGCAAGGGCAGTGTAATGCCTGCGGTTCGTGGAATACGATTTCGGAAGTTCGTTTAGCGGCTTCTCCCCAAGTCGCCCGCAATGAACGGCTAGTGGGGTACGCTGGAGCTGTGGAAGCGAAAGTACAAACTTTGGCCGATATCGATCTGCAAGAGGTTCCTCGTTTTACCAGTGGTTTTAAAGAGCTAGACCGAGTTCTTGGGGGCGGGATTGTACCTGGTGCGGCGATTTTGATCGGCGGTAATCCGGGAGCGGGTAAATCCACCTTACTACTGCAAACCATGTGCTTGCTTTCCGCACAAATGCCGACACTATACGTCACCGGTGAAGAGTCATTGCAACAAGTTGCGATGCGTGCTTCGCGGCTTGGTTTGCCGAAAGAGCATCTAAAAATGCTCTCTGAAACGAATGTGGATCGGATTTGCCAAATCGCAGAGCAAGAAAAACCGCGCATCATGGTTATCGACTCCATTCAAGTGATGCATGTTGCGGATGTGCAATCTTCCCCGGGAAGTGTCGCGCAAGTTCGTGAATCCGCAACCGCACTGACTCGTTATGCTAAACAAAATAATGTGGCAGTGTTTATTGTGGGTCATGTAACCAAAGACGGGACTTTGGCGGGGCCGAAAGTGCTTGAGCATATTATTGACTGTTCGATTTTGCTTGATGGTGATACGGATAGCCGCTTTCGTACCCTGCGTAGCCATAAAAACCGGTTTGGCGCCGTGAATGAACTCGGTGTGTTTGCAATGACAGGCCAAGGGATGCGTGAAGTGAGTAACCCATCGGCGATTTTCCTATCTCGCGGAGAAGAAGCCACATCAGGTAGCTCGGTGATGGTGGTGTGGGAGGGAACGCGTCCACTGTTGGTGGAAATCCAAGCCTTAGTGGATTACTCACAACTGGCCAACCCAAGACGCGTCGCCGTTGGTTTAGAACAAAATCGCCTCTCTTTACTTCTGGCGGTATTGCACAAACACGGTGGTTTACAGATGGCCGATCAGGATGTGTTTGTGAATGTGGTGGGCGGCGTTAAAGTGACAGAAACCAGTGCTGACTTAGCATTGCTGATGGCGCTACTTTCAAGCTTTCGCGATCGCCCTCTACCCAAAGATGTCGTGGTTTTTGGTGAGGTCGGATTGGCCGGTGAAATTCGTCCCGTACCGAGTGGTCAAGAGCGCCTCAACGAAGCCTTCAAGCATGGGTTTAAGAAAGCGATTGTGCCGATTGCCAACATGCCGAAAGGTGGTATCGCCGGAATGCAAATTCATGGTGTGAAGAAATTGTCGGATGCGATTGAGGCTTTTGACGAGCTGTAACGCGCTGCGAATATTCAAAGCCAATAACACGAAAAAACGAAGCGTAAAAATATCATGATTGCGCCTCGCGAGCGGTTAGAGGATCGCCTATAGTTTCTCAGCGATAGGCACGGGTGCATGTCCCTTGCTACTTGAAAGCGCGGTTGTATTGGCTGCAACGCTAAGTAGTTTGGGTATATTTTTTTTCAGCAAATGCATGCAGGGGTATCAGTCTTGACAGATTGTGATATACTCTGCGCGCACTTTATACCTTATTAACAGAGTAAGACAATGGCAGATTTATCATTATACAGAAACATTGGTATCTTCGCGCACGTTGACGCGGGTAAAACCACTACCACTGAGCGTATCCTGAAGCTGACTGGTAAAATCCACCGTCTGGGCGAAGTACATGACGGCGCTTCAACGATGGACTTCATGGAACAAGAAGCTGAGCGTGGTATCACTATCCAGTCTGCTGCGACTACCTGTTTCTGGAAAGGTCACCGTTTTAACGTAATCGACACCCCGGGACACGTTGACTTCACAGTTGAAGTTTACCGTTCTCTGAAAGTTCTTGACGGTGGTATCGGTGTATTCTGTGGTTCTGGCGGTGTTGAACCTCAGTCAGAAACTAACTGGCGTTACGCGAACGATTCAGAAGTATCTCGTCTGATCTTCGTAAACAAACTAGACCGTATGGGTGCTGACTTCTTCCGCGTAGTTGCGCAAGTGAAGAAAGTTCTTGGCGCAAACCCACTGGTTATGACTCTACCTATCGGCCGCGAAGATGAATTCGTTGGTGTGGTTGATGTTCTAACTCGTCAAGCGTTCGTATGGGATGACTCAGGTCTTCCAGAAAACTTCGAGATCAAAGAAGTTCCAGCAGACATGGTTGATCAGGTAGAAGAATACCGTGAAATGATGATCGAAACTGCTGTTGAGCAAGATGACGAGCTGATGATGGCTTATATGGAAGGCGAAGAGCCAACTGTTGAGCAAATCAAAGCATGTATCCGTAAAGGTACACGTGATCTAGCATTCTTCCCAACTTTCTGTGGTTCTGCATTCAAAAACAAAGGTATGCAGCTTGTTCTTGACGCAGTTGTTGACTACCTACCTTCTCCAACAGAAGTTGAGCCTCAACCACTGACTGATCCAGCAACAGGTGAGCCAACTGGCGAAGTAGCAACAGTTTCTGTTGATGCACCTCTAAAAGCGCTTGCGTTCAAGATCATGGATGACCGTTTTGGCGCCCTGACCTTCGTTCGTATCTACTCAGGCAAAATTAAGAAGGGTGATACCATTCTTAACAGCGCAACGGGTAAAACTGAGCGTGTTGGCCGTATGGTTGAGATGCATGCAAACGACCGTAACGAGCTAGAATCTGCACAAGCTGGTGACATCATCGCGATCGTTGGTATGAAGAACGTTCAAACTGGTCACACTCTATGTGATCCTAAGCACGAATGTACTCTTGAGCCGATGATTTTCCCAACACCAGTTATCTCTATCGCTGTTAAGCCTAAAGATAAGAACGGTTCTGAGAAAATGGGTATCGCGATCGGTAAAATGGTTGCAGAAGATCCATCATTCCAAGTTGAGACTGACGAAGATTCAGGCGAAACCATCCTGAAAGGTATGGGCGAACTTCACCTAGATATCAAAGTAGACATCCTTAAGCGTACTTACGGCGTTGAGCTTGAAGTGGGTGCTCCTCAAGTTGCTTACCGTGAAACTATCACTAAAGCAGTTGAAGACAGCTACACGCATAAGAAACAGTCTGGTGGTTCAGGCCAGTTCGGTAAGATCGATTACCGTATCAAGCCAGGAGAGCAAAACTCTGGTTTCACCTTCAAGTCAACCGTTGTTGGTGGTAACGTTCCTAAGGAATTCTGGCCAGCAGTTGAGAAAGGCTTCAAGTCTATGATGGACACCGGTACTCTTGCTGGCTTCCCTGTACTTGACGTTGAAGTTGAACTGTTCGACGGTGGCTTCCACGCAGTTGACTCATCTGCAATCGCATTTGAAATCGCAGCGAAAGGCGCATTCCGTCAGTCAATTCCAAAAGCGGCTCCTCAGCTTCTTGAACCAATCATGAAAGTGGACGTGTTCACTCCTGAAGATCACGTTGGTGACGTTATCGGTGACTTGAACCGTCGTCGTGGCATGATCAAAGACCAAGAAATGGGTCTGACAGGCGTACGCGTTAAAGCTGACGTTCCACTATCTGAAATGTTCGGTTACATCGGTACTCTACGTACAATGACTTCTGGTCGTGGTCAGTTCTCTATGGAGTTCTCACACTACTCACCATGTCCAAACAACGTAGCTGAGCAAGTAATTGCTGAAGTTAAAGAGCGTAACGCGAAGAAGTAATTCTTTGTTTTAAAGCTTAAAAAAGCCCCGTAAGTGAAAGCTTACGGGGCTTTTGTTTTGGGCTGTAGAGTTGTTTGAAGGGTATACGCTTTGGATAATCAACGGATCCGACTTCTTACTCTTCCCACACCACCAATTGCCCTTTAGGCCAATCTTGGCCGACATCATGATATTTTTTCTCTAATACATGACGTTTGATTTTTAGCGTTGGCGTTAAAATGCCGTTATCAATACTCCACGGATCCTTAATCATCAAAACCCCTTTGATTTGTTCGTGAGATTCCAATTCCCTGTTCATTCGAGTAATGACTTTCTGAACCGTACGCTCATAACGTGCGCGATCAAAATCTGGGAACTGGTGAGGGATGACTAATAGGATTGGTGCAGGTAAACCGGAACCAATCAAACACATCATTTCCACTCGGCTGTACTCAAACAGTTTTTTCTCGATAGGTACAGGGGCAACAAACTTGCCTTTGGCCGTCTTGAAAGTGTCTTTTTTACGACCTTGAATAGTCAGATAGCCTTCACTATCAATAAATCCGATATCGCCTGTATGTAGCCAGCCGTCATCGTTAAAGCTTTCGGCGGTAGCGGTGTCATTTTTATAATAGCCAGCAAACAACCCTTTGCTGCGCACTAAAATTTCTTCATCTTCGGCAATTTTGAGTTCAATGCCAGGACCTGCATTACCCACAGTACCAATCTTATCGGCTCGGAAAGGGTAGTTGAGGGTGCTGTAAGCAAAAGATTCGGTCATCCCCCATGCTTCGGTGATATTGAGCCCGACACTGCGATACCACTCTAATAATGCCGGAGACACAGGGGCGGAACCACAACCAAGAACCCGAGCTTGATCTAGCCCTAAGCCATCGGCCAACTTACGTTTGATGAGTGAGTTGATGAACGGGATTTTGAGTAGAATGTTGAGTTTCTTTTGTGGCAGTTTATCTTGGATGCGCTGTTGGAACAGCGTCCATAGCCGTGGTACAGAAATGAATAGGGTTGGACGGTGCATTTTGACATCTTCGATAAAGGTATCGAGTGATTCCGGAAAGGCTGTTGGTACACCGCCTAAAATCGAAGATCCAAAAATGTAGACTCGCTCGGTAATATGGGCGAGCGGTAAATAAGAAAAGAGTCGATCGCCTTCTTCTATCCCAATATGGTTAATCAACTGTTGGGCTGACCAAGTAAATGCACCATAGGTCAGCATTGCGCCTTTCGGAAGCCCCGAGGTGCCAGAGGTGTAAACTAAAGACATCACTTTTTCATCAAAATGATTGGGGCGTTCGGTGCTGGGTTGATGTTGTTTGAGTAGCGTGCGGTACTCATATTGACATTGAGCGGCAGATGGGTAGGGCAACGCGATGCTGAGCAGGTTTGGTCTGTTAGTTAATACTTGCGTGGTGGCTTTATTATCGTCAAGTTTGCCCACGATGAGGATTTTGCTCTCACTGTGCTCAAGGCAGTAATCGATGGTTTCGCTACCTGCGGTGGGGAAAATCGGTACACTGATGTAGTCCCCGAGCATCAGTGCCAAATCGCAGATAAACCATTCAGCACAGTTTTTGGAAATCAGCGCAATTCGATCTCCCGGTTCAGCCCCTAATCCACGTAAGGCAGAGACAAGGCGCAGTGCCTGATCGGCTACGTCGGCATAAGTAAATTCAACGAACTTACGATTAATAATTTGTTTTAAATACACCTCATTGGGGCGCTCTTGAGCCCAACGGAGTAACATTTCATTGGGAGGTGGGAGAGCACAAGGAGGGTGATTGAATTGATTCGGCTGGATCATTCTCAAACTCCGGATTATGTTGTTTTTATGTTAATTTGTTGTAAACCATAGCATGAGCGGTTCAGCGCATCGAACCTTTTTGCGGTAGAGAATTGTAAATCTTGTAAATCTGTCGCCGAGATCAAAGGAGAAGTTTCGTTCTGTTAGTGTGTTACACCGCTGTCTTTCGGATCCCGCTCTGGAAACTGTTCAATAATCGTTTTTAACTCTTCTTGACTCTCACGTAGAGCGTTTACGCAATGGCGATCTAATTTGCCTTCACTGACCATTTTCTCAAGCTCTAAAAGTGCATGTGGGATGGATTGCGCTTGTTTGTATGGACGATGAGTCGTCAGTGCATCAAAAATATTCGCGACACTAATGATGCGCGCGGGAATGGGAATTTGCTCGCTAGTGAGGCCGAAAGGGTATCCGCTGCCATCTAGGAATTCATGATGGTAAGCCACGATTTCTCGGAGCACTGCTAAACAAGGGTGGTGAGGTGTCCCTAATTTTTCAATCACATCATTCAGGAGAGTGACGCCAGATTCGATATGGTTATGCACTTGTTCACGTTCATTGCTCGCTAACGTTGTGTTTTTCTGCAAGATATTGACGGGCAAAGCAAGTTTTCCAATATCGTGGCAGGTAGCAAATTGGCTGATATTCTCGATCAACTCATCATCAAGCGCGTATTGCTCTGCAATGTTTATGGCGATGATATGCGCATAACGGCTAATTCGTTCTTTGTGTTGTTTGAGCTGCGCCCAATGTTCAGGCGATTGTGACTCTATCTGCTCTACATTTTGAATCAGATGATGAATTAAGGTGTATTCACTGCAGACGGCTTGTTGAATCAAATCAATATAAGGTTGCAACTCTTTGACCACGCTCGGCGAGAAGTAGGATCCTGTCGAGGAGTTAAAAAACAAGAAGCCAACAAACTCTTGGTGATGGAATATGGGTTGGACAAACGATGAACGGTATTGGTGTTCTAGCAGCCAGCGATTGTGGCGAGTTTGACTTTGTAACTGGTTAGGCATGTCATGAATTATGCGTACCGAGCCCGATTCTTTGACCTGCTGTAGCGATGGTAACCCCGAGAGTTGAAACTCGTAATGCACAAAGTCATGGCTGACAGGTGAGCTGTCTGCGTAGGTCTTTATTGAGTCATGTTTCTCATCATACAGAGCAAAGGAAATTCTCTGAATATCAGGAAATTCCACACGGATTTTCTCATGCATACTGACAAAGTAAGTATTCAATGAGCCTACCGATGGATAATAGCGAAACTGACCGACTTTGGGTTGCATGTGCATGTCATCGTATTCCTTGCTAGCTACTTAATAAGTTTAGACAAGGTTTGGCGTATTGCCGCATTAGGGCGGTGCTTTTCTGTGTTTTAGATCAAGCCATTGATAAAACCAAACAGCAAAGCACTGGCGACCATGCCCACCAAGGGTAAGCGGATGACTTTAAACAAGAAGAAGCCGACTAACAGGGCTGCCCAATCGAGAGGGGCATGTACCGTACTGCTCCAAACGGGCTGATATAACGCCGCAAGTAGTAAACCGACCACACACGCGTTTACCCCTTGCATGGCTCCTGCAACCTTCGGACGCTGAGCTAATGTCGACCAATTTTTTAGTACGCCTAGTAGCAATAAAAAGCCAGGTAGAAAGACAGCAAAAGTCGCGATTAACGCGCCAAGCACTGGCATCTCTGGTGTGAGCACATAGCCAAGGTAGGTGGCTAAGGTAAACATTGGCCCCGGCACCGCTTGGGCAGCCGCATAGCCAGTCAGAAATTGATCGGTGGATAGGCTGTCACTCAAGGCATTCTGTAACAAGGGAAATACCACATGACCGCCTCCAAACACTAAGCTTCCCGCTTGGAAGAAATGGCCAAACAACTCAACCAGCGGTGAGCTTGCAGCCAAGAGCGGCAGTCCAAGTAATAAACTCGCAAAGAGCAGCAGTGAAAGCCAAGAGGGGCGAAAAGTCTCTAGCGAAGAAGACGGTGGCAGTGCCAAGCGGGCTTGGCCCACTAAGGCTGCGATCAGAAGCACCGCAAACTGAGTGATGAGACTGGGAACCAGCGTAATCGCAACCGCAGTCAGAACGCACAATGTTGCAGTAAGACGCCGCTGACAAAAATTGCGATACATGGTCAGACAGGCATCGGCCACCACTATGATAGCGAGTAGCTTCAAGCCATGAATCACCTGTTCAAACAACGGTGTATCAAGGATATGGCTACTCAGTCCCGCGAGTAGCAGCATGATGAGCACAGAAGGAAGGGTGAAACCGAGAAACGCCGCCCAAGCGCCAGCTAGCCCTCCACGCTGATAACCAATCGCAAAACCAACTTGGCTAGAGCCGGGGCCTGGTAAAAACTGGCTCAGCGCTACCAATTGTGCGTATTCTTGCTCGCTAAGCCAACCCAACTTTTCCACAAAAGTATGACGAAAATAGCCAATATGTGCCGCTGGGCCACCAAAGCTCACCCAACCTAAAGCAAAAAAAGTTTTAAAAATCGTCAACATAGTGATTGTGAGTAAAAATCTAATGGTCAATAAAGTAGAGGGGAAGAGAGTTCGCTGCAATCGACAAGATGTAAGAAAATACATCGTTTAAGTGACAATGAGATGACCGTGCTCACGATACCAATGGATGGGAATGAGGTGTAAATCAAAGCAATCTTGTAGGCTGAAAATCTCGCCTATGCCAATTTTTATAGTGGTGTAAGCGTTTACACAAATGCAGAGCTGTTCACAGTCTATCCAATCACAAACCTGCTAGACTTTTCTCTTACTGACGGCGGCTAGGCAAGGAAATGCTGCTCAACTCGAACAAGAGGACGCCATGCGCAACTTCTCCGATATTCTTCTCAGCCAAGATTGGCAAAACCCTCAAATCGTTAAATGGCACTGCCGAACCGCGCATGTACCTTTGCACAGTTATCGCAGTGAGCAGGAGGCTTGTGTGGCTGTCGGGGGCACTCGCCAATCTTTAAATGGCCAGTGGCGATTTGCTCTGTTTGATAAACCAGAAGCGGTTGAGCCTGCGGTGATAGACGCGGATTTCGATGATAGCGCTTGGGCACACATTCCTGTACCGAGTAACTGGCAGATGCAAGGCTTTGATAAGCCGATTTACACCAACATCCAATATCCATTTGCGGATCGACCGCCTTACGTGCCGCAAGACAACCCCACCGGCTGTTATCGCCACCGTTTTACACTGGAAAAACAAGCGCTAACCGAGTCCACTCGCATCGTGTTTGATGGGGTCAATTCGGCATTTCATCTGTGGTGCAATGGTCATTGGGTCGGTTATTCGCAAGATAGCCGCTTGCCTGCCGAGTTTGAGCTCACCCCTTATCTACAAGAGGGTGAAAACCTGTTGGTGGCCATGGTGCTGCGTTGGTCTGATGGCTCTTATTTAGAAGACCAAGATATGTGGTGGCTGAGTGGCATCTTTCGCGATGTGTATCTCTACCGCAAGCCGATACTCGCGATTGAAGATTTTTTTATCCGCACTGAATTGGATGCGCTTTATCAACACGCTGAATTGCGAGTAGAAACTCGCCTAAGCCAAGTGACTCGTCATCATCAAGTGCAAGTGGCTTTATTCGATGCAAAAGGTGAATGCGTGGCGCGTTCACAAGCCTTAAATACAGGCCAGCGTGTGGTGGATGAAAAAGGAGCATGGCACGATAAAACCGAACACAGTTTAGCGATTTGCTCTCCGACACTGTGGAGTGATGAAGCACCTTACCTTTACCGCTGCGTGATCAGTTTGCTTGATGAAGATGGCGCACCGATCGAGTTTGAAAGTGCGGCAGTCGGTTTTCGCAAAGTAGAAATCGCTCATGGGCTACTGAAGCTCAATGGTCAGCCCTTGTTGATCCGCGGGGTGAACCGTCATGAGCATCATCCCGAATTGGGGCATGTGATGGATGAGGCAAGCATGCGCCGCGACATTGAATTGATGAAACAGAGCAATTTCAATGCGGTGCGCACCGCCCATTACCCCAATCATCCGCGTTGGTACGAATTGTGTGATGAGTACGGTTTGTATGTGGTGGATGAGGCCAATCTCGAAACTCACGGCCAATTTCCAATGAGCCGACTTTCCAATGATCCACAATGGGTGAATGCCTATTTGCAGCGCATGATTGGCATGGTGGAGCGCGATAAAAACCACCCTTGTGTGATCATTTGGTCGCTCGGCAATGAATCGGGGATTGGCACCAATCATCACGCCATGTATCAGTGGACGAAACAGCGCGACCCATCGCGTCCTGTGCAGTACGAAGGGGGCGGCGCTAATACGGCGGCGACCGATATTGTTTGCCCGATGTACGCGCGGGTCGATCAGCATCAGCCACATCCTGCGGTTCCCAAATATGCGCTGAAAAATTGGATCAGTTTGCCGCAGGAAAACCGCCCCCTCATCTTGTGTGAATATGCTCATGCGATGGGCAACAGCTTGGGCGCGTTTTATAAATACTGGCAGGCGTTTCGTGAGTTTCCTCGTCTGCAAGGTGGCTTTATTTGGGATTGGGTCGATCAGGGCATTTCCAAATGGGATAGCGAGGGGCGCCACTATTGGGGCTATGGCGGTGATTTTGGCGATACGATTAACGATCGCCAATTCTGCATAAACGGTTTGCTGTTCCCAGATCGCACGCCGCATCCTGCTTTGCATGAAGTCAAAAAAGTCCAGCAGCCGTACCAGTTCACGCTGAACTATCCCAAGCTCACCATTCACAATGAGCGCTTGTTTGCAGCGCTGCCGCTGGAGTTGGTAGTCAGTGTGCTGTGCGATGGGCAAGAGATTAAGCAAGAGCGTCAGCCGCTTGATATTGCGCCGCGCGCTACAATCACGTTGGATTTAGCGTTGATGCCAATGTTGCCAGAGCATGAATACCACCTCAATGCAGTCTTATTGTGTCGTGAGGATCAGCCTTGGTCTCAGGCTGGGCACTGTATTGCTAGTGAGCAGTGGTGTTTGCAGCCACGAAGAAGCATGTTACCTAAAATCACACACGCTCCGCTGCCTCAATGGCAGCAAGATGGGGATAAGTTGCGCATCGAGGCGGCCAATCAGCAATGGCAGTTTAACCGCCAAACTGGGCTATTGGAGCAGTGGTGGCAAAGTGGTCAGCCCGTATTGAGTGAGCCGCTGCGCGATAACTTTTACCGTGCGGTATTGGATAACGATATTGGTACCAGCGAAGCACAGCATCTTGACCCCAATAGCTGGATTGCACGTTGGCATGCGGCAGGCTTAGATAAGCTGCGTGTGGAATGTGAGGATCTTCGCGTCACCACCTTGGCCAAGAGTGTTGAAGTGGTGGTCGATGTCGCCCATTACCATCAGCAAGCGTTAGCGATTCGTACCCGTTGGCGTTACCACATCTTCGGTGATGCGCGGGTAGAACTGAATGTTGAGGTGAGGGTCTGTGCCGATTTGCCGCCGCTGCCAAGAGTGGGATTAACGCTCGCATTGCCAGTGGCAGAAACCCCAGTGTCTTGGTTTGGTCGCGGGCCGCATGAGAATTATCCAGATCGTTTGCAATCGGCGCATGTGGGGCGATACACCGCCACGGTGGATGAGCTGCATACACCGTACATTTTCCCGAGCGAAAATGGTTTGCGTTGTGATACTCGCCAGCTACAAGTGGGCACTTTGGCGGTGGAAGGGCATTTTCACTTCTCGCTTAGTCGCTACTCACAAGCGATGTTGGATAAAGCCAAACACAGCAACGAGTTGGTGGCGGGCGATAAGTGGTATCTCAATCTGGATGCGCAGCATATGGGGGTGGGCGGTGATGATTCGTGGAGCCAAAGTGTGCACCCTGAATTTTTGCTCACTCAGCCGCACTATCAGTATCAGCTCACCTTACGTGTGAAAGCGTCATCCCCACAATAAGCCAGAGAGCCTTAAGGCTCTCTTTTTTGTGCCACGCTGTCGCGGCGAACGATGGTGGGCGAAAAGATCATCGGATCATTTTCACGCGGTGCATCGGTTGCCAAAGCAAGAGCCAACTGAGTGGCTTTTTCTGCCATCAGTTGGATTGGGTAACGCACGGTCGTCAGGCGTGGGCGTAAGTAGCGCGAAATCAGGGCATCGTCAAAACCAATCACTGAGACATGTTCAGGAACCGAATGCCCATTTTCCTCAAGTACCAACAGGGCTCCAGCGGCCATATTGTCGTTGTAGGCGACCACTGCGGTAAAAGGCAGTGATTTCACCAGTAGGTTAGTCATCGCCTGTTCGCCGCCTTCACTGTCTGGGCTGGCTTTTTCAATGTAGCTGCTGCTTAGGGTTATGCCATGTTCGTTCAAGGCTTGTTGATAGCCCGCAATACGCTGATCGGCATCCTCAATTTGATGAGAGGAACTGATGCAAGCAATGTTTCTATGTCCTTGACGGATGAGAAAATCGGTTGCTAAATAAGCACCTTTCTGGTTGTCGAGTGAAATACAGCGATCGGCGAGCTGAGGAATATGGCGATTGATCAACACCAGCGTTTTTACCTCGTTGGCGTACTCAATCAGCTCTTCATCGGGAAGCGCTTTGGAGTGGATGACCAAGGCATCACAGCGGCTGTTGATGAGCAGTTCCAGCGCGCGGCGCTCTTCTTCCGCTCGGTGGTAGCCGTTGCCGATCAGCAAATGTTTTCCTTCGCGGTGGGCGACAGTATCGACGGCTTTGACTAAAGTTCCAAAGAAGGGATCAGATACATCGCTGACCAAGACCCCTATGGTATTGGTGCTTTGATTGACTAAAGCGCGAGCGGCGGCGTTCGGACGATAGCCGAGTTTGTGCATCGCACTGGTCACCGCATCAATCGAGGCTTGGCTAGCTTTCGGGGATTTGTTGATGACGCGTGAAACCGTTGCCACAGATACACCGGCTTCACGCGCTACGTCTTTTATGGTTGCCATAAGATTCCTTTTCTGTCACAGGCGCAATAGTAGCGCTCTCTGTGAAAACAGCGCAATTGTAACTGAGTACATAAGAGTGAATTGTGAGCCATCACGCTTGTTCAACAGGGATTGGCGTAAAGTGTAAACGTTTTTAATGATAAGAAGGGTGATTGCTATGGACTCGGCGTTTTTGACGGTAGGGTACGATGATTTTGCGCGATTGGATTTGCGTATTGGAACAATTATTGAGGTAAAACCTCATCCTCGTTCAACACGCCATTATATTGTGCAAATCGAAGTTGGAGAGCAGCCTTTGCAAACTGTCACGGCGTTAGCACCTTATTACGCAGCAGATGCCTTACTTCATCAGCAAGTGGTGGTGCTGTGTAATCTCAAACCAAGTTTAGTTGCGGGAGTGCAATCACAATGCATGTTGTTGTGCGCGGAAACGCAAGATGGTGAAGAGAGTGTATTACTCACCCCACAGCGCGCCATCGCAAGCGGGGTGAGAATTGTTTAACGCACGGTAGCAATTAATTGATCAATCAATGAGTGATGTTCTGGATTCACCCCCGCCAAGTTGCCGTATTTGGGGGCGTGACGGTCATTGTCTAACGGATGCTGCCAGCCCAAAGTTTGCTCGACAAATTGCCGTGCAAACGCTTCGGAAAACTCAAGGCAGCCACTGAGCACGGTATCGACATAGGTTTGCACGATCGGGCTTTGTGAACAGGGCGGTTGATGCTGCTCAGTGACGTAAATCCAAATCGGTTTTTCATGATCAAAATGGTCTTCTGCATGAATACGATCAGCGTTCAGTGCAATGCGCTGATAACCGCGCTCACGGCGATCAAATTCCGCTAACGCAACCTCATTAATTTCCAACAGCACGCCGTTAATTTGCCCGTCACCTTGATGAACCACTAAGGGCGAAAGAATGTAACTGTCATCGATTTTGCCAAAATAGCGCACTAATCCGGTTGCGCTGGCGGGAATAGCACGTCCAGTCTGGCCAGTTAAACGGCGTGAGGCAGAGTTAATTAGGCTTCCATAGCCAAAGATATACATGATGACTTCCTGTAGCGATTTACGATTGATTTTCAAAAAAACGCAGACGGCGCAAAATCCAAAACTCTAAGCCGAAAATTAGCCCAAGTCCTGCGCAAAATAGCCCAAAGGCGATGGGCGATTCAGTCCCCGGAATGCCGCCAACGTTCACGCCTAACAAACCCGTTAAGAAACTGGTCGGCAGGAAAATTGCCGCGATCACGGAAAACAAATACGTGTTCTGGTTCATCTTCTCTGCATGGTACTGGCGCAGCTCACCTTTGATGATTTCCAGCTCACTCAAGAAGAAGTCCAAGGTTTCGTTAATCCGCGTTACCGTGTTGACGCTGTGGCGCAAACGTAAATGCTGGTTTTTCGCGGGGGTAACCTCCGAGTTGAGGTAGTCATCCAAGGCGTATTGCTGGGGTTTAATAAAACGTTTGAGTTTGAGCAAGGATTTATGGGTTTCCATCAACTCATTACTGAGCTCTAACTCCTCATCAAATTGAGCGATTTTGTCTTCGATTTGATCGAGATAGACGTCGATATTTTTATTCAGTTCATCGACCACTCGCACAATCAATTCAGCTAAGTTTGAAGGCCCTTGGCCTGCTTCTAGCGCTGCACGCACAGTGCTGATCGCTTTAGACGGTGTTTTTCGGGTTGAAATCAATGCCCCGTGATAATAAAGAATACGCACACTAAGCATGTCGGCTGGATCTGCATTGTCATTGAGATTCACGCCACGCAGAATCAGCAGAAAGTTTTGTTCATCATACTGTTCAAACAGGGGGCGAGTATCTTCGGCCAACAAACTTTCGATAACCGATGAGGGAATGCTCTGTTCGAGTAGCCACTCACGCAGCCCTTCCGCATCTCGTTGACAGTGATACCAATCACCGGCTTGTAGCTTTTGCAATTGAGCGGGATGGCGTTGTGGCGCTGCATCACCAAAGCGCCAGTGATCGATGAGAAACTCCATGGTTATCCTTGTTTACAAAACGTTGATGGCAAGAAAGTAACAATGGAGCGATAAAGAGTCAAAGCCCGGAATATCTCCGGGCTTAGTTGAGAAGGGTAAAAATGCTTTAGAAACCACGCATCTGAATACGGCGTAAGAACTCGGTCATGATGCGGTCATACAGCAGATCGCCCAAAAACGCGTCTTCCACATGGTGATCGATACTTGGGTTATCGTTCACTTCAATCACGTAAACTTGACCATCAATCTCTTTAAGATCCACACCATAGAGGCCGCCACCAATCAGGTTTGAGGCTTTCACCGCCACATCGACGACATTTTTGGGTACTTGTTTGAGATCCAGTGTCTCAAAGCCGCCCGCAGTCACTCGACCGCTGTTGTGGTGCTGGTAAATCTGCCAGTGGCCACGGCTCATCATGTACTTACAAGCAAAAATCGCTTGGCGGTTCATCACCCCGATACGCCAGTCAAAGTCGGTCGGCATAAAGGCTTGCGCCAAAATCAGCGCACTTTTCTCAAACAGGGTGCCGGCTTCTTGCTCCAGCTCTTGTTCATTACGCACTTTCACCACACCGCGAGAGAAAGCACCATCTGGGATTTTCAGCACCATCGGGAAATCCAACTGTTCCATCAGTCCGGTTTTCCACTCAGGGTCAAAACTGCGGATGATCACGCTTTTCGGAGCAGGTACTTTGTTGGTTTCCAACAGCTCAGTCAAAAATACCTTGTTGGTGCATTTCATGATCGATTCAGAGTCATCCATCACCACTAAGCCCATCTTCTCGGCCGTTTTCGCGAAGCGATAGGTGTAATTACTGATGTTGGTGGTGGCGCGAATAAACAGACCATCAAATTCCCCCAAACGCGACAAATCATCCGGTGAAATAGTTTCCAAGTTCATACCCAAACGGTTGGCGGCGCGATGGAAACGTTTGAGCGCAGAAGCATCAGACGGTGGCATTTTTTCATCTGGGTCGACCAGCATTGCGATGTCGTAGCGGTACTTCTTCTCTTGTTTTGGGCGACGCCACACTTTGGTAGAGAACATTTCTAGCGACTCAATGAAGAAATCCTGCTCGGGGTCTTCTAAGTCTTGAAACGGGAAGGGGGCGATTTTGATGATCTGCCATTGCCCTTGGTATTTGTGCATTTCCAGTTCAATCACGGGCACCATGAACTGCTCAAACAGGCGGCGCGCCAGTTTTTCTAAGCCTTTTTGTGGAGTGCGGCCAAAGTAAATTTTGGTGTTGATTACGTCAGTACCACTGTTCAGTTTGTGCATCTTGATCAGGCCGGAAGAGAGGAAAAACGGCTGATTGATATCATTGATCGCCATCACGCGCGGGATCACGCGGTGGCCACGGGCTTCGGCCATCAAGGAAACATAGTAACCGCTACTCATGTAGCCGTAATCGCGACACAGGTTGACTACCTGTACACTGCGGTGATTGAATTTCCAGTCAGTATCGAGATATTGATCGACACTAACAACTTGTTCTGAAGGGAAATATTGTTGCCAGTCACTGACCTGATCGGTCACGATTAAAAGGTTAGCCATCGGTATATTCTTCCTATTGTCATAGGTTTATGCCCTTCCTACTTGTCATGGCAGCGGTGTTGGCTAGGTTCATTCACCCCAAACATAGAGTGAACTATGCTCATGGGGATGAATTCACTTGCTGCCTACCTGCAACTTCAAGTCGTTTGGGGCTATTATGTGAGTCGCAATCTCGTCAATCCACTCATTACTAAGGATGTTGAATGGACATTCGTCGTGCCAATAGCGCTGATCTCAATGCGCTCAATGCGTTAGAACAACAGCTTTTTGACGGGGATAGAATCTCTCCTCGCCAAATGAAGCGTTTTTTACATTCCGACCATGCGGCGTTATTCGTGGCAGATGCCGGCGACCAGCTGGCGGGATATGCATTGCTTCTATTTCATCAAGGTACACAGCTATCAAGATTGTATTCGATTGCCGTAAAACCTGAATTCAGAGGGCAGAGAATTGCTCAGAGTTTAGTCGAGCAATGCGAGCGTGCTGCTCTTGATCAAGGCTCAACTACATTACGGCTGGAAGTGCGTGAAGACAATACCGCCGCCCTAAAATTATATGAAAAGATGGGCTATAAAACCTTGAAGTTGCTCATCCATTACTATGACGATTTGTGCGATGGGCGCAGAATGCAGAAAAGGTTAACGCCTCAAGAGTCCAAAGTCTTGCTGCCGATGCCTTTATATGTGCAAACCACGCCATTTACGTGTGGTGCAGCCTGTCTGTTAATGAGTTTTGCCTGCTTGGATAAAACCTTTGAGCCGAGCCGCACGCAAGAGATGCAGCTGTGGCGTGAAGCCACCACGATTTTTATGGCGGCTGGGCATGGTGGCTGCAGTGGGCAAGGTTTGGCTCTGGCCGCCGCAAGACGTGGCTATCATGTTGAGCTATGGAACCAATCTCGATCAACGCCTTTTATTGATAGCGTACGTGACCCCAACAAAAAGCAGATCATTGAGTTAGTGCACCAAGATTTTTGCCAGCAACTTGCTGAGCAAGATGTGAGTATGATTGATGCGCCACCATCGCAAGCCCAGCTCGAAGAGTGGGTACGGCAAGGTGCCTGTGTGCTGCTGCTCATTAGCACGTACCGTTTTGATGGTAAGAAAGAGCCGCACTGGATTGTGCTCAGTGGTTTGAGTGATAAGTTCTTCTTTTTCCATGATCCGCATGCCGAATCGGAAGAGCATGTGAGCGGTTCGGGTTATATTCCGGTGGGCAAAGCGGCACTGTCGCAAATCATCGGCTTTGGTAAGCAAAAGCAGATCGCTTGTGTGGTGATCACACCTCGCCTATAGAGTTTGAGTGAAACACACATTAAAAAGTCATAATGACTCGATTTTTCGGTGTCATTATGACTTTTCCTTTTTCTAGTCTATTGATTTTAAATATGAATTATCTTGGCTTGGTTTGTGCTCATCACTGGTTCGGTCTGTGATGAAGTCGGCGAAGGAGCCAAAGTGATCAACATTATCGATAAACGTGTCGAAGAGCGTATTCCTGCCGTACTGCGGTTGGGATTTCGTCCTTTCTTCTTACTTGGCAGTGTTTATGCCGTGGTGGCGATTGTGGCTTGGGTGTGGATGTTTCAAACCGGACAACCGCCACACTTGCAAGTCCCCGCGCTGTGGTGGCATGTGCATGAAATGCTGTTTGGTTTTGCGATGGCGATTGTGGCCGGATTTCTGCTCACGGCGGTGCAAAACTGGACGGGCATGACTGGCACGAAAAGCCACCGTTTAGCTCTCATTGTGGCTTTGTGGCTAATGGTGCGGATTCTGTTTTGGTTGCCTGTGCCGCTGTGGTTAACGTCGAGTATTGAAGCGCTATTTCTTCTGGCGGTGGCCTATGAAGTGGGGTTACGGGTGCTAAAAGCCAAAGGTTGGCGCAACCTATTTTTTATCCCTCTGTTTCTGTTGGCGATTGCCGCTAACTTTGCCAGCTACGCCACCATTAAAGGCATGCCGCCATTCCCGAGCAGTGCGGTGTGGCAAGCCATGCTGTGGTGGTTTATGTTGCTGCTTTCAGTGATGGGCGGGCGAGTGATTCCGTTTTTCACCGCAAGACGTTTCCAGTTTACAAAAGCGGAGCCGATTTTGGCTTTGGATGTGATCGCTAACGGTAGCTTACTGGCTCTGTTTGTACTTAGTTTCTTCCCATTGACCATGGCACAACTCGGCCAGCCTTTGATGCTGGTAGCTAGCGTCGCGCAATTGATCCGCTTTTTACGTTGGCAGCCTTGGCGTACTTTCAGTGAGCCTTTGGTGTGGTCACTGCATGCTGCCTATCTGTGTATCCCGCTGAGTTTGCTGCTGCGTGGGGGAGTGAGTAACGCTTGGCTGAACCACAACTTACTGCATTTATTTGCGATAGGTGCGCTCTCAGGCCTAGTTTTAAGCATGATTGCGCGTGTCACTATGGGGCACACGGGGCGAGCGATTTATCAAGGCCCTAACATGCAATGGGCATTTATCGCTTTGCTGCTTGCCGCTGTCGTGCGTGGTGTCGGTGTGGGTTTGCTACCGCAGCAGTTGCTGATTTGGGTGAACCTGAGCGCTGCGCTGTGGGTGATTGCGTTTGCACTGTTTGTGCTGCGCTTTGGCGCAATGTTGCTGAAACCAAGAGTGGATGGTCATCCCGGTTAAGCGTATTGAAATGCAAGATTTGAGATAAAAAAATGGCTTGGAAATCCAAGCCATTTTTCTTGCATCACGAACGTATCAAGATCAGTTGTTCTTGTGCAGTTCGCTGTTGAGTTCCACGGCCGATTTGTTGGCCAGACACTCAATTTGTCCAGTCAGTGAGTTACGACGGAACAGCAAATCCGAAACGCCAGCCAGATCGCGTGCTTTTACGATATCGACTTGGTTGCCATCTTTATCCAGCGTGCGCACTTTGGTGCCGGCCGTCACGTACAAGCCTGATTCCACAGTACAGCGATCGCCGAGTGGGAAGCCCAAGCCTGCGTTGGCACCAAGCAGTGAGTTTTCACCAATCGATACCACTACTTTGCCGCCGCCAGACAGCGTACCCATGATGGATGCGCCGCCGCCGATGTCTGAGCCATTGCCCACCACAACACCCGCAGAGATACGGCCTTCAACCATGCTCACGCCAGAGGTTCCCGCGTTGAAGTTGATGAAGCCTTCATGCATCACAGTGGTACCTTCACCCACATGTGCGCCCAGACGTACGCGAGAAGTGTCCGCGATACGAATGCCAGTTGGAACCACGTAATCGACCATTTTCGGGAATTTGTCGACGCAATCGACCGTTAGCACACGGCCAGCCAAACGCGCTTCGATCTGGCGCTCCGCTAGTTCTGGCAGATCAATGGGGCCTTCGTTGGTCCATGCGATGTTGTGCAGTAAGCCGAAAATGCCATCCAGCACAGTACCGTGTGGTTTAACCAGTCGGTGAGAAATCAGTTGTAACTTTAGGTAGCCTTCAGCCACGCTTTGTGGCTTGTCATCGCTGGCCAGAATCACCAGTACGAGAGGCTGTTTGGCATTGGCAGCTTTATCAGCAAATGCTGCGCTTGCGGCTTGTTGATGAGCGGCGAAAACAGCGGCTAATTGCGCGCTTTGTGCCGCGGTGATTTCTAGCGCTTGATTGCCTTCTTGATAACCTGCGATCGGTGCCAATGCCGCAACCAAAGCGTCGCTAGGAGCCAGAATGGGGGTTGGGAAGAAGGCTTCAATAATTTTTCCATCACGATTTTTGGTCGCGGTTGCTAGACCTAAAGCAAAGTACGCCATGTTTATTCTCCATCATCAAAAGTGAGCGGTTTACTGTTGTGTTTTGCAGCAGCAAAGGCAGTAAGTTGAGCATCCACCGCTCAACCGATAGGTAGTTCATCATAAAGAGTGGATGAGCAGGATAAAAGACCGCAAAGGCAATCCGTCTGTAGAAGAATGCATTTTGTCTTTTTAAAGAGATATTGCGTTTCCCCTTCCTACTTGAAGCTGCAGCGGTGTTAGCTACGTTCGTTCACCCCAATCACATAGTTTATCTATGCTCATGGGGATGAACTCTCTTGCCGCCTACCTGCAACTCCAAGTAGTTTGGGTATAAAAAGAATCCCGTTCGTTTTTCGCAGTGCTTCCTTTGTGAGTCAACCTCAGCAAATAAAAAACCGCTGGTTTCACTCAGCGGTTTTTTGAATTAAGCAGCGTCGTCGATAGACTCATCTTCATCACTGTCTGCAACTGCTTTCGGCTTTTTGCCCGTTGCTGGAGCCGGTTTGCGTTTGGCGCCCAGTGCACACAGTACGTCTTCTTTGTTTTGAGCCAAGAACATGGCTAGCTCTTCTTGCTTGGCTTCATCTTCGATCAGAGCACTTTTACCCAGCAGTTCGAACAGCTCGTCTGCCATATCCAGCATTTTGTCATAAGCGTCAGCTTCGGCTTTCGAGGTAAAAGTCATTTTCTCTTCTCCGTTGCGCTCCACCACGTACTTCACGATAACAGCCATGGTTAATCCTCTAGTTTGTCGCTAAAAATAACTGGCTGTTTATACAGTTTCTAGTCATTAAAGTCCAGTTATGACCGCCAAAATGCGTGCTAAGTCATATCCCTTTGGGGTTGGAATTAATCGAGTTGCAGCAGAGCACTTTCGTTTGCCCATTGTGGACAAAATTCAATAAATTGGCGCAGCAGGGGATTTTGGTATTTCTCTTTATGAACCAACATCCAGAAGCGACGTTTCATATCAAGAGGGACATTGAGAATCACCACACGCCCATCTTGTTGAGGCGTTTTCGCGGCTAATCGAGACAAGCAGCCTAGCCCTAAACCGGAAGAGACACTATTGATTAGCGCTTCGGTGGTATTGAGCTCAAAGGCTTCAATCCAATGTTCGATGCGCGGAGCAATCACGCGTAGGAAAAATTCGCGCGAGCCTGAGCCAGCTTCGCGCAGCACCCAATCGCTGTGTTCAAAATCGCTCATCACCAAGCGTTCACGTTGAGCAAAAGGATGATCGGGCGCACAGATGATACACATCTCATCTTGGCTAAATTGAGTGGAAATAAGTTCCGGATGCTGCGTTTTGCCTTCAATTAGGCCGATATCGAGTTCGTAATCAACCAGTTTCTGGCACACTTGCGCTGAGTTGGAAATAAACAGGCTTTGTGACGGATGCGGATGCAACTGCCGAAAGGCACTGATCAGATAAGGTGCAACTTGATTACCTATAGTGTCACTCGAACCGATGCGCAGTTTGCCAGTGAGCACCTGCTGCTCTGCAAACAGGCGGTCGATATCTTTGGCGCGCTGCAGCAGTTCATCGGCCATTGGCAGCAGTTTTTGCCCTTCTTGGTTAAGCACCAAGCGGTTGTTGACGCGATCAAACAGTGCATGGCCAAGCTGTTTTTCTAACTCTGACAGAGCGACACTGACCGCGGCTTTGGAGAGGCACAGCACTTCTGCGGCGACAGTCAAACTTTTATGTTGAGTGATGGTGGTGAAAACCCGCAATTGTTTGAGTGAAATATGGCTAGCCATGGCGATCGTTTAGTTTTATTGAACATGTGTTAGAAATAATTAGATAGTTGAAAACAAAGTGCAAGCGTAAGATGCGCTTATTAACCGATAACCATCAATAGAGAGACAGTATGATTCGAGCAGCAAAAGCAAAAGTGATGGGAGCGCCGACCCCAATGGCCGGCCTCGCGCTAGGGATTGCGAGCTTGGGATGGAGTTGGGAAAATATGATTGCGGCACACGGTGTCGCGCAGTGGGTGGGGGCAGCAATCGCCAGTGTGCTATTGATTGTGCTGGCCTTTAAATTTCTATGGCACGGCCACTTGTTACGCCAAGATTTGGCACATCCGGTAGTGGGCAGTGTGGTGCCAACCTTTGCCATGGCAACCATGGTGGTGTCGGCGTCGCTGGGTCATTTTTACCCTGTGGCTGGCGATGCTTTGTGGCTGTTTGCCGTGGGCTTACACATTCTGTTTTTGGTGAGTTTTTTGTATCACCGCGCCCAAGCGTTTGAGCTGCACCACATGGTGCCAAGCTGGTTTGTGCCTCCCGTCGGCATTATTGTCGCTGACGTTTCTTTCTCGGGCCATCCTGCGTTAGCGCCAATTGCCTACGCGTGTTTAGTGTTTGGCATGCTGGCTTACGCCGTGATGCTGCCTATGATGATCTATCGTTTTATCTTCACTCAAGAGATCCCAGATGCGGCGAAGCCAACGTTGGCGATCATGGCCGCGCCTGCCAGCCTCTCTCTGGCGGGGTATCTGACCGTCGTGGCAGATCCTTCACCTGTGATTGTGGCGCTGCTGTTTGGGATAGCGGTACTGATGACCGCCATCATCTACTTAGCATTCACACGCTTACTGCGTCTGCCTTTTAGCCCCGGCTACGCGGCATTCACCTTCCCGATGGTGATTGGCGCGACCGCGCTATTTAAAATGGCGCACTGGATGGAAAATATCGGCGTGGCAGAGCATTACGTAGCACAAGTGCATTGGTTAGCGAGCCTTGAGTTGATCGTAGCCACGGTGGTGGTGAGCTATGTTGCGATTCGTTATCTGGCCTTTTATCAACCACATAAAGTGTTAGTGGGTTCTCGTTAACCAATTGAGATCCTGCCCAGAGCTTTTTTATCCTTCCCGACATGCACTTATGCTACTCTCAGCTCATGATGAGTCGAGCAGCATGAGTGCATTGTGTTTACTGTCTACCACTCCAACCAAGTTGAAACGCTGAAGATCCTGTTGGTGCATTTAATCAAAAATGAGCCGTTGGACGATCCCTTTATTCCTGAAAGCATTTTGGTGCAAAGCCCCGGTATGTCGCAGTGGCTTAAAATGGCGATGGCCAGTGAATTAGGGGTTGCCGCGAATCTTGAGTTTCCTCTACCGGCAACCTTTATCTGGCAGATGTTTACTCAAGTGTTGCCAGACGTTCCGCAGCGCAGTGCCTTCAATAAAGAAGCCATGAGTTGGCGTTTGATGGAGCTACTGCCTAAGCTGCTTGACCGTGAAGAATTCCAACCGCTGCAACGCTATTTACAAGACGATGAAGATGATTCTAAGCGCTTCCAATTAGCGGAAAAAATTGCCGATATTTTCGATGGTTACTTAGTGTATCGCCCCGATTGGATTTTAAGTTGGGAAGCGGGGGAAGAGGTGGCGGAAATCGCTGACCAACACCCGTGGCAGCCGATTTTGTGGCGTGAACTCTACGCTTACACGCATAAGCAAGGGCACTCGATTTATCACCGTGCTAACCTCTATCAGCGTTTCATTGAGCAGTTGGCGAGTGGCGATTTTGATCGCAGCACATGGCCTAAGCGCTTGTTCATCTTCGGTATTTCTGCGCTGCCGCCCCGTTATATTGATGCGCTGCGCGCGATGGGTGAGCATATCGATGTGCACCTGATGCTGACCAACCCTTGTCAGCACTATTGGGGCGACATTCGTGACCGCAAATATCTGGCGCGAGTGGCAGCGCAAAAACGCAAACTCCTGCACATTAACGGTGAACAAGTCACCATCGGCAGTGAAGTTTCGCCGCTCAAAGGCGATGTGGAAAACTATCTGCAAGAGTCGCTGCACCTAAGTCACGCGGTAGGCAATAGCTTACTGGCCTCGATGGGCAAAATGGGGCGCGATAATCTCTATCTTCTGGCACAAAACGATCAGTCCGAATTAGAGCTGTTTATTGACATTCAACGCGACTCGCTGCTGCATCACATCCAAGCGGATATTTTGCATCTGCAAGAGCATCAAGACGATGCCAAGTTCGCCATCAGCAGCCATAAACCCAGCATTGCCGCGCAGGATGATTCCCTGCAGATTGCCTTGTGTCACAGCCCAATTCGTGAAGTGGAAGTGCTGCACGACCGACTGCTGGCCGAGTTTGAGCGTGACCCTAGCCTGAAACCGCGCGATGTGATTGTGATGGTGCCTGACATTAACGCCTACGCGCCTTACATTCAGGCGGTGTTTGGCAACGCGCCCGGTGAGCGTTTTATTCCGTTTTCAATTTCCGATCGCAGCGCCGATCAGGAAAGCCCTATCTTAACCGCCTTCTTGCAGTTGTTAGCGCTGCCGCAATCACGCTGTCTGGCGTCTGAATTGCTTGAGCTACTTGAAACCCCGGCGATTATGGCGCGTTTTGCAATTGACGAAGAAGAGTTTGCCACTGCCAAACGTTGGGTCGAAGAAGCGGGCATTCGTTGGGGACTCAATAGCGACACGGGCGCAGAGTTTGAACTGCCCGCCAGTGAACAAAATACGTGGCAGTTTGGCATTGAACGTATGTTACTGGGTTACGCCATGCCGGCTGAAGCGGGATTGTATGAACTTGGCGGCCAGTGGCTTGCTCCTTATAACCAAGTCCAAGGTATGAGCGCTGAGTTGGCGGGTAAGCTCGCGCACTTTGTACAAACGCTCAGCGAGCTGCGTAGCCAACTGGCGCAAACCCAAAGCATGGAGCAGTGGCGTTATTGGCTCAACGAGCTGTTGGAGCGCTGTTTTAGTGTCGATCTGCAAGGTGAGCTGGCGCTGAAAACCATCCGCGATAGTTTGGTAAACCTAAAACAGCAGTTGGCCGATGCGGGCTACCAACAAGCGATTTCACCGGCCATTATTCGCCAAGTGCTGACCAATAAACTCTCCGGCACGCGGATTAGCCAGCGCTTTTTAGCGGGACAAGTGAACTTCTGTACTCTGATGCCGATGCGTTCGATCCCGTTTCGCCGAGTGTGCCTACTTGGCATGAATGATGGGGTTTATCCACCCAATGAAATGGTGGAGGGGTTTGACCTGCGTAATGTGCAGCGCCGAGTCGGTGACCGTTCGCGGCGTGAAGAGTCGCGCTACCTGTTCCTCGAAGCCTTGTTGTCAGCCAAAGAGCAGCTTTATATCAGCTATGTCGGCCGATCGATTCAAGATAACAGCGAGCGCGTGCCTTCAGTGCTGGTCAGTGAGCTTTTGGAATATTGCGAGCAGAACTACTGCTTGGCTGGCGATGAAAACCTAGAAAGTGATGACTCCGGACGCCGCTTGGTTGAGCACTTAACCACCCAGTATCCTATGGTGCCGTTCAGCCCGCAGGCGTTTATCGCTGGCAGTTTTGCCCGCGAATGGCTGCCTGCCGCGCGCCGCCAAGGGCAGAGCAGCGCCGATTTTCTCACGCCACTCAGTGATTATCTGCTCGAAGTGAGTTGGCCGATGGAACTGGATCTGGTCGAGTTGCAACGTTTTTGGCGTCTGCCCGTTGAGTATTTCTTCAAACGTCGCTTGAAAGTGAGCTTTGAGCCGCCGCTTGCCGTGCTGGATGATGATGAGCCGTTTGCTTTGGATGGATTGAGCGCGTATCAGCTGCGTGATGAGTTGGTGGAAAATCTGCTCGCTTGCCGCGATGGCGCAGAGCGTGACCAAGTGGTGGCGCAGTTTGCTAAGCAGCAACGAGCGCAAGGCAAGTTGCCGGTGGCGGCGTTTGGCGATCTTGAATTGGCGCAAAGTGCGCAACAAGCTTTGGCGCTGGCGGAAAAAATTGGCTTTTTGTGTCACCAACCACTGGACGATGAAGAGATTGATCTACGCTTGCAGCCCTTTGACGATGGCCGAGAAGTCTTACTACGTGGTTGGCTCGTGAAGCGTTATCAATCTGGCTTGGTGCGCGCACGCAGTGGCGCGATTCGCTCGGAAGATTTATTAGCCGCATGGATTGATCATCTCTGCTTGGCGGCGAGCGGCAAAGCCGTCACGACCCATTTGATTGGTTATGAGCGCAAAGAAGGAGTGCAGCACCAGATGCTGCGGCCACTTAATGACACGCAGCAAGCCAAGGCGCTACTGAGTGAACTGGTGACGCTGTTTTGCCAAGGCATGAACCAGCCTTTGGCTTATTTTCCGAAAACGGCGTTGGCTTGCGTTGAGGCCGGATTTTCCCGTGGCAAATGGCAGGAAGATGAAGAGAAGTCCTACAAGAAAATGGCGGACACCTTCAACGATAGCTTTTACATCAAGGGTGAAGGCGGTAATCGCTACATCGCGCGTATTTGGCCGCAGTGGAGTGATGAACTGGCAAAAACGCTGCGCCAATTGGCCATCACAGTGCTGCAAACACCGCGTTTACAAGTGCAAGATGCCGAACAGGTTTAATCATGAATGACGTGGGAAGTGGGTGGCCGCCAGAAAATCATTATTGGTGTAGGGCGTTCGCTGTACGGCCACAGGTCAGAGGGACCTAAATTCTTGTGTAACAAATGAATTTGTTAACGTGCGCGCAGTGTAAAGTGCCGCCTTGGCTTGTACCGTGAAGTGGATCCCATAAGCCCATACTCAATCACGGTTTTTAGTTTAATGCAGAGAAATATTCGTTTGGGGTCACATCTCTGTCGTCGGTAGATAGAAGGATTAAGGCTGATGAGTGCCGATTCAAATAAGCTCGCTGTTACGCTCGATACGTTGCGCTTTCCTTTGCATGGAGCGCGGCTGATTGAAGCCTCGGCAGGCACCGGAAAAACCTACACCATTGCCGGACTCTATCTGCGTCTGGTGCTTGGGCATGGCTGCGCGGAAACTCGCCACGCGCATCCGCTAAGCGTGGATCAAATTCTGGTGGTGACTTTTACCGAAGCGGCCACCGCAGAGCTGCGTGACCGTATTCGTCGCCGCTTGCACGATGCGCGCCTCGCCTTTGCCCGCGGTGCAAGTGACGATCCACTGCTTTGCTCCCTGCTGGCTGAATTTACCGATCACAACTTAGCCGTCTCTTTGTTGCTGAGTGCCGAGCGACAGATGGATGAAGCGGCCATTTTCACCATCCACGGTTTTTGCCAACGCATGCTGACGCAAAATGCGTTTGAATCGGGCTGTCGCTTTGAAAATGAATTCGTCACTGATGAAAGTCGCCTCAAAGCGCAAGTGGTGGCCGATTATTGGCGTAGACAGTTCTACCCTTTGCCCATTGCCCTCGCGAGCGAAGTGCGCCGCTTATGGCCGGCGCCCTCTGCGCTGTTGGCTGAGATTGCCGGTTATCTTTCTGGGCCGCCAGTCAAACTGACCACACCTTTGATGGAAGGGGATTTGGCCGCGCTGCAACAAGCACAGATAGCGCGCATTTGCGAGATTAAGCAGCACTGGTTAGCGGAGCGAGAGGAGATTGAGTCCGCAGTAACTGGCTCTGACCTGCACAAAAATAGCCAAAATGCGCTGCTGCGCCGTTTGCCGATTCTGGATGCTTGGGCGCAAAGTGAAACGCACGATCTGCAAGTACCGTCAGAGCTTGAAGAGTTCACCCAAAGCGGGTTGCTTGCCAAATCGAAGAAAGGCAATCCGCCACAATTAGCGCTGTTTGAACGGATAGAAGCGTTTCTTGCTGAGCCTGTGTCACTCAAAACGCCGCTTTTGGTGCATGCGATTCATCACTGTCGCCACTGGTTGGCGAAAGCCAAATCCACCCATCATTGGCTCTCGTTTGATGACTTGCTGACTCAACTCAGCGCTGCGCTCGATAATGATGAACAAGGGCTATTGGGCGATCGCATTCGCACGCTGTATCCGGTAGCGATGATCGACGAATTCCAAGATACCGATCCGCTGCAGTACAGCATTTTCAGTCGGCTGTATCTGGACCATCCGCAGTGTGGCTTGTTGATGATCGGCGACCCGAAACAGGCGATTTACGCTTTCCGTGGAGCCGATATTTTCACTTACATCAAAGCGCGCAATCAGGTGAGCGCTCACTACACCTTGGGTACGAACTGGCGCTCCAGCGCGGCTATGGTGGCGGCAGTTAACCAAGTGTTCAGCTTTGCGACGCATCCGTTTATTTACAGTGATGACATTCCCTTTCAGCCCGTGGCGGCAAGCCCTGGTGCCGATAAACGCCACTGGACACTGGAGGGGCAAGTACAACCAGCCTTGACCTATTGGTGGCCGGAAGATCTCGATAAACCACAAAGCAAAACCGATTACTACGCGCAAATGGCTGAAGCGTGTGCGGCGCAAATTCAGCATATTTTGACTGCTTCGGCCTCTGGCGCGGCGACTTTTCACCGCGGCGAGGCGATTGAAGCGGGCGATCTGGCGGTGCTGGTGCGCACCGGTAATGAAGCACGCATGGTGCGCGATGCGCTCAGTCAGCAAGGCATCGCCAGTGTTTACCTTTCCAACCGTGACAGCGTGTTTGCCAGCGATGTGGCACAAGATATTGAACGCTTGCTGCTTGCCGTGTGGCAGCCAGAAGATGAACGCTTGCTCCGTGCGGCTGTCGCCTCGAATCTGTTTGCGTTAACCGCCAGCGAGCTGGATGCGCTGAATAACGATGAAAACGAATGGGAACAGTTGATTGCGGAGTTTCGTCAATATCGCCGCTTGTGGAGTGAGCGCGGCGTATTGCCGATGCTGCGTGCGGTGTTGACACAGCGCCATATTGCCGAGCGTTGGCTGGCGGAAAGTGAAGGTGAGCGCTGGCTCACCGACTATCTGCACATCAGCGAACTCTTGCAGCAAGCGACGCGTGAGATTGATAGCGATCAGGGCTTACTGCGTTTTCTGACTCAGGCGATGGCGGATGCTGCGCAAGGATTGGGGGGCTGTGATGAGCAGATCCAGCGCCTCGAATCTGAGCGCCGTTTGGTGCAGATCGTCACCATCCACAAATCAAAAGGGCTTGAGTACCCGTTGGTATTTTTGCCGTTTGTGATGAGTTATCGCGAGAGCAGCGAAGGCAAATATTACGACGTTGAATCGGCCACTACTTGGGTCGATTTAACCGGCAATGAAGAGGCATTAGCCAAAGCCGATCAAGAACGCTTGGCAGAAGATTTACGCTTGCTGTATGTAGCGCTCACTCGCGCTGTGTATGGCTGTTTTATTGGCATTGCGCCGCTGCGCAACGGCAATTCGAGCCAAGAGCCAACCTCGGCGCATCGCAGTGCGATCGGTTTCCTGCTGCAAGATGGTCAAGAGGGTGGTATCGCGGATCTGCAGCAAGCGCTGCTCAAACAGTGTGAAAACTTGCCAGATGTCGCGCAATGCCCGCCACCGAAGCGTTTTGAGCAAGTGTATCAGCCACCCCAATTGGACGAGCGAGAGCTGACTGCCCGTGAGTTAAGCCAAGCGATTGATCGCCGTTGGCGAGTCACCAGTTACTCAGGTTTGGTGATGCAATCGAGTCATGCTCGTCACGATCCTTTGCAAGAGTTTCCCCTACTTGAAGTGGGCGGTTTTGATCTTGATAGCGCGCAAGAGCGCGATGGAGCGGCGCTGGAATCTGTCGAGCGCTCGATTTTCAATTTCCCGCGTGGCGCACGCCCCGGCACGTTCTTGCATTCGCTGTTTGAAGAGGTGGATTTCCAGCAATCGGCGCACAGTGAACCCAATACTAAAATCATCCTTGAACTGATGGAAAGTGAGCAGATTGAAAGCGAGTGGCTGCCGGTGTTGCAACAGTTGGTTGACACCGTATTGAGCACGCCACTGGATGGTAAAGCGCTGCGCTTACAACAAATTATGGCCGCCCAGCGTCTGACCGAGTTGGAATTTTTACTGCCAATCGAAGTGTTGGATGCGCCAACCCTGAATCGCATCACCCAGCGCCATGATCCGCTTTCGGCACACGCGGGTGATCTCGGTTTTCACTCAGTACAAGGCATGCTCAAAGGCTTTATCGATCTGGTGTTTCAATATCAAGGGCGCTATTACGTGCTGGACTGGAAATCCAACCATTTAGGTGACGATCCTGCGGCGTATCATCCACAGCGTTTGGGCAGTGCGATGGCCGATCACCGTTACGATCTGCAATACCAGATTTACGCGTTAGCGCTGCATCGCTTTTTGCGCAGCCGTTTAGCCCATTACAATTACGAGCAGCATTTCGGCGGCGTGTTTTATCTCTTCTTACGCGGGATGGATGGGCGCAGCGATCAAGGTGTGTTCCATACCAAGCCAAGCTTGGCCTTGTTAGATGAGTTGGATGGGTTGATTGCAGGGCGTGAGCTGGCACAAAGAGCGAGTAAAGCTGGGCAGATGGAGCTTGATTTATGATGTTTTGGGATAGCGAAGTAGCGAAACGTCTGCTGGCACAAGGTGCGCTTCGTCCTTTGGATGTGCAGTTTGCTCGCTTTATTGGTAAACAAGCCGCGTTAGCAGGACATAGCGTGGCAGAAAGCGAGCTTTTGAGTGTACTGAGCGCGGCGCTCAGTGCAGAACTTGGGCGTGGGCACATCTGTTTGCCACTGTGTGATACACACGGCAATCTCTGCGATCTGGCGGCGCTGATTGGTCTTTATGGTGACGCGAGTTTGCAGCACTGTGAACGCTGGTTAGCGGTAGATTGGCAAGCCTTACTGCAAGCTTCATCTCTGGTGGGGCAGCAAGGTGAAGCGGTGCCGTTGATGTTTGATGGCGCAAGGCTCTATCTACATCGCTACTGGCATTATGAAAAGCAACTGGCGGCGCGATTGACTGAGTTGGCCGCCCCCCAACGTTTAAGCCCTGCTGAATTGGCTAACTTGCGTGAACGCCTGAATACCTTATTTGCCCGCGACTATTTAGGCTTGTGGCAAGCACTACAACAAAAGCCGCTAAGTTCGGTCGAGCGGATTCAACTGCTGAATGATCGATTGGATGTGGTGGAGTCGGATGCGCTGGATTGGCCAGCGATTGAAGCTGTAGTCGAAAAAGCGCAGCGCGCCGCGGATTTACAACCGTTAGAGCAGCTTATTCCGCTTACTCACTGCTTAAACTGGCAAAAAGTGGCGGCCGCCGTCGCGCTGACGCGCCGTTTTGCGGTGATTTCCGGTGGGCCGGGAACCGGCAAAACCACCACAGTGACCAAGCTTCTGGCGGCGCTGATTAGCCAGAGTATGGCGCAAGGCAAAGTGCCGGAAATCAAATTGATCGCCCCAACCGGTAAAGCCGCGGCGCGTTTAACAGAATCGATGGGTAAAGCGGTAAGCCAACTGGCGATAGAACCAGAGATCGCCGCGGCGATCCCAAGCACTTCCAGCACCATTCACCGTTTGCTTGGTGCGATTCCGGGCAGTGCTGAGTTTCGTCATCACGCACGTAATCCACTCCATCTTGATCTGTTGGTGGTCGATGAAGCGTCCATGGTTGACTTGCCTTTGATGGTGAAACTGGTCGAAGCGCTACCGAAGCGCGCTCGGTTGATTTTGCTTGGCGATAAAGATCAATTGGCCTCGGTGGAAGCGGGGGCGGTGCTCGGTGATATTTGTACCTTCCTGAACCAAGGTTACGGCAATGAGCAGGGCGCGCAGTTGGCTGAACTGACAGGCTTTGCTACTCTGCGCCAAACTGCCAGTAAAGCGGTGAATCCGGTGGCGGATTGCTTATGTATGCTGCAAAAAAGCTACCGTTTTGATGCGCGATCTGGCATTGGTCAACTGGCAAAAGCGATCAACAGTGGATCTCCGGCGCGCGTTGAAACTGTGTGGCAGCAATCGTTCAGCGATATTGAACACTTTGCGCTCAGTGGCGAGCATTATCAGCAACTGCTGCAAACCTTAGTGCAGGCTTATCGTCCTTATCTGAATTTACTCAATCAATCGACTGAGCAATTTGAGTCGACAAAGCAAACCATGCTCACACTTGCCAAATCAGCACTTGATGCGTTCAGTCGCTGCCGATTGCTCTGTGCGCTGCGTGAAGGCGATTTTGGGGTGATGGGGCTGAACACTCGTATTGAACGGGCGTTGAATGCTCATAAGCTGATTAAAACCCAAGAAGAGATCTGGTATCACGGACGGCCGATCATGGTCACGCGCAACGATCATGGTCTAGGGTTATACAATGGCGATATTGGCTTGTGTATGCGCGATCGCGAAGATGAACAGGGGAGACTGAAAGTCTATTTTGAGTTGCCGGATGGCAGCATCAAAGCCGTGTTACCGAGCCGAGTACCGCAACATGAAACGGCGTATGCGATGACCATACATAAATCGCAAGGCAGTGAATTTGATTTGACCTTGCTGATTTTACCGCCGGATTACAGCCCGATTTTGACGCGCGAGCTTGTGTATACCGGCATTACTCGTGCGAAAAAACAGCTCAAATTGTATTGTGATAATCAAGTATTGCAGCGGGCAATTAAAGTGAAAACACAAAGGGCAAGTGGGTTAGTGGCGAGGTTGGAGCAGTAAGTGCTCCGCCAATCCATGGCGGCACGGTATTAGATTTTCGCAAACGCTTTGGTAAAGGTAATGCTGCGAATCTGGTAACGTTCACATGACTGAAGTAGGAACGTTTTTAGGTTGTCACTGGCTGGGAATACACAGTGCACATCAAGCCCAGAGAGGAACTCAGCGTCAGCCATGTCCCAAAAGCTTTGTAGAGAATTACAAATAACGGTTTTCATAGACGATTTGCTCTTAGATACTGAATTTAGTAGTAAAAGCAATCCATGCGTGAATTGAGAAAAATCTCAAGCGTCAAATCCTGACAAGAAATGTTGAACAACATTTAATCAAACGCGCGCATTCTACCGATCTCTCGCACAAAATAAAAGCAAAAATCGAATAAAAAAGATGCAACAAATTGCATCTTTTTTTCACTTACGTTCATATGTATTTCAAGCTGTTGAATTTAAAGCGACAACATCAAAATTTTCGAGCGACGTTGGTAGTTATATAAGCTCTTTTTCGCCACCGGTAGCGCTTCCACATCGACCTCATTAAAACCTTGTTCACGAAACCAGTGCGTGCTGTGAGTGGTGAGTACAAATAGGTGACGGATGCCCATTTGCTTGGCTTGATGCTTGGTGTGTACCAATAAATGCAGGCCGCGGTGACCATCTCGATATTCAGGATGAATCGCGACACAAGCCATCTCAGCCATACGTTCTTCTGGATAAGGGTAGAGTGCAGAGCAGCCAATCACTAAGCCATCTTTGTCGATGATAGTGAATTTGTGGATCTCTTGTTCCAGTTGCTCACGAGAGCGGCGCACCAGAATGCCTTGTTCTTCTAGTGGGCGAATCAAATCAAAAATACCGCCGATATCATCAATCGTGGCTTGGCGGATCTGCTCGGCACTCGCCATCACAATTTGAGTACCGATACCATCAAATGAAAATAGCTCTTGGATTAATGCACCATCTTCTTTGTAACTCACCAAGTGGCTGCGCGGCACACCGGCGCGGCATGCTTTTAAAGCGGCGCGCAAAAAACGCATGGTGCTAAAGCACTCTTCATCATCTGGCGCACACTCTTGCTCCATGTTTTTGACGAGGCGCTCTACATCGCTTGGGAAGAGTTCGGCAATCGCGTTGCCTTTGGCATCGATGATCCCTTGCTGCGGGCAAAAACCGATCAGCTTGTCGGCTTTAAGTTTTATCGCCACTTGGGTCGCTACTTCTTCGGAAAGCAGATTGAAACACTCGCCCGTAACGGAGCTAGCAATCGGGCCAAGCAACACAATCGAGCCTAAATCCAGCATGCGGTTGATGCCTTCCACATCAATCCGGCGAATACGTCCACTGTGGCAGTAATCGACACCTTCATCTATACCTAGTGGTTGAGAGATGATGAAATTGCCGCTCACAACGTTGAGCTGAGTTCCCGCCATCGGGGTATTGTTGAGGCTCATCGAAAGACGTGCGGTGATTGCGTGTTGTAGTTGCCCTGCCGCTTGCATCACTAAACCCAGTGAGGATTCATCAGTGATCCGTACACCTTTGTGATACGGCGTATCTCGATGATTTTTCTCAAGGATTTGATTGATTTGCGGACGTGCACCGTGCACGAGTACTACTTTAACGCCAAGGCTGTGCAGCAACGCGATGTCGCTAATGATGTTGGGAAAATTTTTATCAGCAATGGCTTCCCCACCGAGCATGACAACCATGGTTTTTCCACGGTGGGCATTAACATAGGGCGCTGACTGGCGAAATCCTTTGACGAGAGCGGTACTGCGAATTTTCACGGCTGAACATCCTTGGTGTTTAAATATGCGCAAATAATGACTTTTTATTCTTTTTTGAGCAAGCGGTTTTTTATATGACCGGATGAGAAATCAACCCATTTCAAATCCTGTTCCTGCAAATTAGAACGAATGCAAAACAGTGGGATGACGAAACGATGAATTGTGCGGGTTGTGATGAGTCGGGCTGAAGATGAGTTGAGTTGAAATGGTGAAAGCGGAACGTCAAGCAAATGGAAAAAATGGAGCCTTGAGCAAAGAGCGTTTACTGCTGTTGCTGGCCGTGTTAGGGACGGCTTATGTCTTTATGTTGTACAGCAATATTTTTGGTCGATTACAAGAGCATTGGTTTCCAAAGTCTGAATTGTATGGCGTATGGGTTGAGCAAAATGTGGCAGCCTATTCAGCACAAAAAATCACTATTGGCACGCAGGGCGTGATCCTTAATGGACGGTTAGTGACTACCCATTTTGACTACGATGGTGCTCAACTTGAATTTATGGTGAATGGGCAACCTTATCGGTTTGAAATCATGTTGGAGAAAAAACAGATGAAGCAACGCTCATCCGCGCACTACCAACCTGTCTATCAATTGTCAGAAAATTCGAAAAAAAACTTCCATTAACAAAACGCCAATTGCACAGTGACGCCGACTTTGTCATCCTCTTGGCAAACTCAAACCATGGACTTCATTTGTGAGTAAACGTCTTCTTTCTCTTGTCAGTTTGGCGCTGTTATTTGGTTGTGCACAACAATCGACGGATCGCGCGCAGCAATACCCGCAACAAACCTTCCCGCAAATTCTCAACCGTGTCGATGTGGTTGAATCGAACAAACCCCGCGACTATACCGAATTCAGCAAGCAAAGTGAGTTGGTGGTGCAGGGGTCGGCGTCGTTAGCCAAGCTCTATCAGCCGCTGTACGAACAGCTCAATGAATGGGTGCTGCAAAGCGGAGACCCAGCAACACTCGCTCAATTCGGTATTCAAACTGCGCAATTGGGCGGTGGCGATAAACAAGGCAACGTGTTGTTTACTGGCTATTTTTCACCAGTGATTGAACTGCGTCATCAACCTGACCATCAATTCAAGTACCCAGTGTACAGTCTGCCTAAGTGCAATAAAAATTGCCCAACCCGTGCGGAAATTTACCAAGGCGCACTGGAAGGTAAAGGGCTGGAATTAGGCTATGCGGCGAATTTGATCGATCCATTTATTATGGAAGTGCAGGGTAGCGGCTTTGTGCACTTTGGTGATGATGACACGTTGGAATACTTTGCTTACGCGGGCAAAAACAACAAAGCGTACGTCAGCGTTGGCAAGGTACTGATTGAGCGCGGCTTGGTTGAACGTGAAAAAATGTCGCTCAAAGCGATCAAAGATTGGGTACTCGCTAATGATGAAGCAACCGTGCGTGAACTGTTAGAACAGAACCCTTCTTTCGTGTTCTTCAAACCACGAGCGGCAGCTCCTGTGACCGGAAGTGCAGGTATTGAATTACTGCCCATGGCATCCGTCGCGGGGGATCGCTCAATCTTGCCGATGGGTACACCAATTTTGGCAGAAGTGCCACTACTGAATGCTGATGGTACTTGGTCTGGTGCACATCAACTGCGTTTGTTGATCGTGCTCGATACCGGTGGTGCGGTAAAACAAAACCATCTTGATTTGTATCACGGCATGGGGCCACGAGCGGGGCTAGAGGCGGGGCATTATAAGCACTTTGGCCGAGTGTGGAAGCTCGGATTAGAAAATTCACCTACCCAAGCACCGTGGGCATTGCCGCCAGAAAAACAACAATAGTTTTGCCTCCATTGCGTAGGCAGCAAACTGGACATTTTTGTGAAGAGTGCGTATAAATCGCACTCTTTATTTTTCAGCTAGAGTGGAAATGTGGTTATGCGTGAACTCGATACTCCTGCCTCCGACAGTTACAACCAACGTTTTGGTGGTACGCGCCGTTTGTATGGTTATAGCGAAGTCGACATTTTACGTGCCGCGCACGTATGTGTGATTGGAATTGGTGGTGTAGGTTCATGGGCGGTTGAAGCGTTAGCTCGAACGGGCATTGGTGAGCTGACTCTGATCGATATGGATGATGTGTGTGTCACTAACATCAACCGTCAAATCCATGCCATGACCGGTACGATTGGCAAAAGCAAAATCGAAGTGATGGCGGAGCGCGTTAAGCTCATCAATCCAGAGTGCAAAGTCAATTTGGTTGATGATTTCATCACGCCGGATAATCAACATCTTTATCTCAGTAAATCGTTTGATTATGTGTTAGATGCAATTGATAGCTTGAAAGCTAAGGCTTCTCTGCTCGCGTATTGCCGCAGCAATAAAATCAAAGTGATCACGGTAGGCGGCGCGGGTGGACAAACCGATCCAACGCAAATTACCGTGGCGGATTTGACCAAGACGATTCAAGATCCACTGGCGAAAAAGCTCAAAGACCGCCTGCGTCAGCACCACAACTTCCCAACCAATCCAGCGCGTAAATTTGGGATTGATTGTGTGTACTCGACCGAGCAACTCAAATACCCACAAGCGGATGGTTCAGTATGCGCCACCAAATCCACCGCGGAAGGTCCCAAACGTATGGATTGCGCCAGTGGATTTGGCGCTGCGACGGTAGTGACGGCGACGTTTGGTTTTGTCGCGGTAGCACGCATCGTCGATAAACTCATTCAAAAGCATAAAGTGAAGGCGTAAGGGCATGATGAGTTCATTTCCTGCTCATCCCTTTGGTGATGAAATTAATGCACAAACCGTCTTAGAAACCATGCAAACACTGCACGGTTGGGAAGATCGTTATCGCCAGATCATTCAATGGGGCAAACTGCTGCCTGTGATGCCTGAAGTGCTGAAAAGTGAGCAGGTTCTTGTCTCTGGCTGTGAAAGTGAAGTGTGGCTAGTGGCAGAGCAGCAAGGTGAGCCGTGGTTTTTCTGCGCCGATTCCGATGCGCGGATTGTGCGCGGTTTGATTGCGATTGTGTTGGCGGCGCTGAATGGCAAAACGTCTGCAGAAATTAGCGCGTTTTCTATGGATGACTACTTTGCCGAGCTTGGCTTGCTGGCGCATTTAAGCCCATCACGCGGTAATGGCTTGCAAGCGATAGTCGCGACAATTCAGGCTAAGGCCAAGAACTAACCACCTACTTTTCCAATGAAAAGAGCCTCATCGTGATGAGGCTCTTTTGCTATTGATGCTCAGGTTTACAGCAGATCCACCGCTTTATGAATGGCGGCGATCAAACGTTCTACCTCTTCTGCGCTGTTGTATACCCCAAACGAGATTCGCACCGTCCCTTTGACGCCAAACGCATCCATCAAAGGATGAGCACAGTGATGCCCGGCACGAACGGCAATTCCTTGCTGATCGAGCAAGGTGGCGAGATCTTGATGATGCACGCCATCCATCACTAAGCTCAGCACACTGGCGTTAGGCTGATAACCGAGCACGCGAATATCATCGATTTGCGAAATGGCTTGGTAAGCCTGCTGTTGCAGTTGGTGTAAGTGTGCTTCAACGGCTTCACGACCAAGATTCTGATACCAAGCAATCGCTGTAGCGAGGGCAATCGCACCTGCCACATTCGGCGTGCCTGCCTCAAATTTTCCGGGCAGGCCGGTAAAGGTTGTACCATCAAACGAGACCTTTTCAACCATCTTGCCGCCGCCATGCCAAGGTGGCATCGCTTCTAAAAGCGCTGTTTTGCCGTACAGCACACCAATGCCCGCTGGCGCATACAGCTTATGGCCGGAGAATACATAGAAATCCGCATCCAGCGCTTGAACATCGACGGTTTCATGGACTATGCCTTGAGCGCCATCGATCACCACAATCGCACCTTGTTGATGTGCGGCTTGGATGACCGCTTCAATCGGCTGGCGAGTTCCCGTGACATTGGTGATATGGGCTAGGGCAACGATTTTGCAGCGTGGTGACAGCAATTGCCGAAAGGCAGCAAGGCCAAATTCACCCCTTGTTGTCATCGGGATTTTGACCACTTTCGCGCCCGTTTGCTCAGCGACCATTTGCCACGGCACGATATTGGCGTGGTGTTCAGTTTCACTGACCAAAATCTCATCCCCAGCTTGTAATGTGTTGCGGGCATAACTTTGCGCAATGAGGTTGAGTGCTTCGGTAGCACCGCGTGTCCAGATAATATTTTTGCTGCTTGGCGCACCAATAAATTGTGCGACTTGTTCACGCGCGCCTTCAAATTGGCTGGTGGCTTGCGCCGTCAAACTGTGGCTACCGCGATGCACATTGGCATTGTGCTGGCTGTAGTAGTGGCTGATCGCATCAATCACACATTGCGGTTTTTGCGTAGTGGCAGCACTGTCGAGATAGATCAGTGGGTTGCCGTTGACGGTTTGTTGCAGCGCCGGAAATTGCGCGCGGATTGCATCAAGATTGAGCATCAATAAAGCCTGAAAGTTCGGTCAGTTGTTGAGGATGAAGCGCCATTGGGGTGGCGACTTGTTGAGCCAATTCTGCGCCAGCAAGCAGTGCTATGATGGCCAGAGCAAATTCCAGCGCCGTGCCCGGTCCTTGGCTGGTCAGTAAATGTTGTGTGGCATAGTAGCAGACGCGCTGACGGCTTAAGCGTTCACTCGGGATCTGGTCAAAAAAGTTGGGGTGGCAGGTCATGCGTGCGCCAACAAATTTCTGCTGTTTGGTGAAAACCAGTGCGGGAGTGGCGCAAATCGCCGCAACCAACTTGCCTTGTTGTTGGAAGGCATCCAGTAACGTGAGTAGGTATTCACTACTGGCAAAGGCTTGTGCGCCGCCAACGCCACCAGGCAGCACCAGTGCATCAAAATCTTGCGCAGAGAGGGTATCTAGTGTTTGCTGTGCTGTCAGCCAGACTCCGCGTGAGCCTTGTACTTGTAACTTGTCACCGACCGCTGCCATAGTGACTTGAAAGCCAGCCCGCACTAAAGTATCAACAATAATGACACTCTCCATTTCCTCGCTGCCGTTGGCAACGGGGACTAGAATTCGTTTGCTCATGCCTTGCTCCAACTCTGCTCTAACGTTTTGATCTGCTGATATAACTGGTTATTTACTGGGGTGGCAATACCATGCTGTTCTCCCTTACGCACCACGTAGCCGGTAATAAAGTCTATCTCGGTTGGCCGTTGGTGGAAAACATCTTGATGCATCGAGGAGCGATTAGCCGCAGTCGCTCGGATGACTTGATAAACCAACTCATGCAATACAACTTTATCACTGTGCACGTTTTCAGCCTGCATTACTGCTATCACCTCATCTAAAATTGCGGTGATTTGTGGCTGAAATTCTGAGGCTTGTAACACACCATTTGGGCATTGATGAATCGCAGTCAGCGGATTAATCGCGCAATTGACTACAAGTTTATGCCACAGAGCCTGCCGGATTTCTGGATTCCATGTCACTGGAGCCAGTGCGTGCTGTAAAACATCAGCGATAAAATCACACCGTGCACCGAGGGCATTAAACGGCCCAACTTGGGTTTGGCCGAAACCCGTGTGGCAAACTTGATGGAGTGTGGTCTTGAGAGCACCGTGAGTTGTAGTGGCGAGCAATACCGGAAAATGAACCAAAGATTCGTTGATGGCTTCGATTGCGCCCATACCATTGTGCATAAACAACAGCATAGTATCGCGATTCAAATGGGGCAGGAGAGGCAATAGTGCGGCTTCCACTTGCCATGCCTTGACGGTGATCAGCAGTAAATCGGCGTTGGTTAGCGTGTCTCTGTTTTGATTGCTGAACAGAACTGGCTCACCATCGTCAAGTTGTAACTCTAACGTTGGTTGAGATTGGCGGCTCCAGAGTGCCACTTGGTGACCCGCACGATGCAGATGCAATGCCCAAAGAGAACCGACCGCACCTGGGCCAAGTACCACAATATTCATCTCTATCCCCTGCTGAAAATCGAATGCGCCAAGGATAGCGAGGGAAGTTTTGAAAGCAATAAAAAATGGCGCGAAGTCGCGCCATTTTTACTAAAAGATAATTACCACTTATATGTTACGGCTAAGTAATGACCTACTCCTGAAGTACGTCCTGCAACACCTTCATCCGTTAAACCATACACATCGTCGTAAAGTTTTAAACCATAACCTACAGCAAATTGATCACTATGCCAGTAGATACCGTTAAACATTGCGCCACCATGAGACGATTTTAGCTGACCAACTCCTGGGATATGAACTTTGTCGATCCCGAACTCGTAATCAATGTAGCCTTGGTAAGAAATAAATGAACCATTTTCAAAGAAGTAGAATGGTTTAAACCAGACAGTTGAAAATTGGTATCCGTTCCATTCTTTTGCTTTTACGTCATAGGTTTTATAGAGGTTAAACTGCATCTTGCCAAACCACGGAACCATAACGTCGGAACCAATACCCCATTTGGTTAAGAATCCTGGAGTATTAGATTTCTCATTACCATCTTTGTCATAAAGATTATAATCTGCGCCCCCATCGAGGGTTGTGTAGTTTGCTAGATAAATTTCTTGAACAGGACCAAAAGAGAGATCTTTTCCTGTTAGTCCATCAATTGACATACGAGGAGCAAATTTCACAAAGAGCTGGTCTTTCCCTGCTTTATCGCTGCTATCGCTATCTGTCAAATTGAATACGTCAAGATAGCCATACAAGTCAAAAATACCAGAACGACCACCGAACTCCATCTCTAAATAGGTATGATCGCTATTCCCAGGCTTCTCATTAATTGCATGCATTAAGTTGAATTGCATCCAAGAGAAATCATTTTTGTGAGTGTCGCCATCAGAATAGTCAGCGGCCATAACTGGTGCTGAAGTTGCTGCCAATAGGCTCAAAGCAAGAAGTGATTTACGCATAAGGGGAACTCTCTTTAAGTGTGTTGTGTATGGCGGCCGCTAAACTGCAGCTCGTTCAACTGGCGGGCATGATAGCGATAAAAATCGCAATTAAAAGTGATAAAGGATGCAAAATTAGACCTATTGAGTGATGTTAATCACACCTTTATCAATTAATTTTGAACTTATTTTGTATTTCATAAAATTGCATTTTTATTGTGATCTTTATCGTTTTATTTCTGAATTTATCAAACGTATAGGGGGATCGATAAACCAACATATTTGGTGAGTGATCGGCAAATGGACTCTTTTCGTATACCTAAGTGAATTTATGAAAAGGAGTGAGTAATGGAAGAGATAATGTTGTTTCCACTTAGCTCCGTCGTACTTCCTGAAGGAAAAATGAAGCTGCGTATTTTTGAGCCCCGCTACCAGCGGATGGTGGCTCAATGCAGTAAAACGGGCAGTGGATTTGGCCTTTGCTTGTTCAATAGTAAGTCGAATAAAAATGCAAACGAATTGTCTAAGTTTGGGACTTTAGTCAAAATCGTTGATTTTGAAACGTTAAGCGATGGGCTGCTGGGTATCACCGTGGTTGGCATGCGTCGCTTTGTGATTCGTAAAGTTCGGGTTGAGTATGATGGCTTACGTATCGCAACGGTGCAGTGGTTGCCCGATTGGCCGAGTCAGGAGTTGTTAGCGAGGGAGCGTTTTTTAGGTGAACAACTGCAAGAAGTGTATCGACAGTTTCCACAAATCGGGGAACTACATAGCTTATGTTTTTTCGATGATGCGAGTTGGGTCTGTCAACGTTGGCTTGAGCTGCTACCTTTAAGTAACGATCAATTTGATGTATTAGTGGGACAAACAGATTGCCATGCGTCCTTGGCTTTTTTGCAACGTACCATCGAATCGTATTTGGATACTTGAATAAATTTGTTGGTTAGGATTGATCTTGAGTGGTAACCCTGACGTATAGGCTAGCAAGGGTGTCTGCGTGAGTCATAAAGGATGCGTTTCTATGTTTAATCCATCACCTCATACGTTTGGTCGCCAAGAGTGGCTCGACTGTATGGAAAAGGTCAAAACCAGAGATAAGCAGGCGTTTGCTCTGGTTTTTAGCTATTACTCGCCCAAACTGAAGCAGTTTGTGATGAAGCATGTCGGGAGTGAGCAGGTGGCGCTGGAGTTGGTTCAAGAAACCATGGCCACGGTTTGGCAAAAAGCGAGTTTATTTGATGGACAGAAAAGCTCATTAGCGACTTGGATTTATACCATAGCGCGTAACCTGAGTTATGACTTGCTACGTCGACAAAAAGGGCGTGATGCCTATGTGCTTGCCGATGATATCTGGCCTGACGAATATTGTCCTCCCGACTTAGTTGACTACTACGCCCCAGAACAAGATCTTCTCAAAGAACAAGTTAGGAAGTTTCTTGACCGATTACCCGAATCTCAGCAACAGGTGATCAAAGCGGTTTATTTAGAGGAAATACCACAACAGGATGTGGCTGATATGCTCGATATCCCTTTGGGCACGGTGAAGTCACGTCTGCGCCTTGCAGTCGAAAAGTTAAGATTATCAATGGATGCGGAGTCTGTATGAGTTATCACCCCGATTATGCTTTGCTCGCCAATTACGTTGAGGGCGATTTAGATTGTGCGCATGGTCTTGCCATTACGGCTCATCTAGAGATTTGCCCACATTGCCGCGATATTGTGCATGAAATTGAAGGCGAATTGGGTGAGCGGCTCAATCAACAATCAGCACTGGCCGCAGCTTTGCCTGCAGAAGCTGATTGGCAACATATGTTTGATTCGATCGTGGCGTTACCTCAACACCCAACTGCACCGATAACGGTAAAAACGTGTCCAATCTTGGTAAAGGTCAACGGTAAGCAGATCGCTATTCCCAAGGCTCTGGCTCGCCTCGTGAAACAAGAACAAGCGTGGCGGAGTTATGGCGGCAAAGTGTTTAGTTTACCTTTGCGATCAGAAGAAAATGTACGAATGAATCTGATGTACATCAGCCAAGGTGTTTCGATTCCGCAACATACTCACAAGGGATTTGAGTCAACCTTGGTGCTGCATGGTGGATTCAGTGATGAAAACGGTCATTATGAAGTGGGTGACTTTATTCAGCATGACGGGCAAGTTTGCCACTCACCTCGTACGCCGCAAGGGCAAGACTGCCTCTGTTTAACGGTACTGACTGAGCCGATGGTGTTCACCCAAGGGGTGGCGCGGATCTTTAACCTCTTTGGCAAAGGGCTCTATCCCTAATTGGGGCGATGTCATGGAAAGTTGAAAGGGAGCTGCTTGGCTCCCTTTCATTGAGTCCATTTAACAAGATAGATAAGCGCTCTATTGGGCGATGTTATCCTCTGGTGTTGGATCTTCCTTATGCTGTTTGGCTTTTTCCAACATCAAGGTAAAGTCATGGCGCAGTGAATAAAGCATGATCAAACTCGGGATCACCATTACCGCGGTCAAAATAAAGAACAGCGACCAATCATTAAGGTAATCCGCTAATTCTCCACTAAATGAAGCGATCGTTGTCCTGCCTAAGTTACCCAGAGAGGCAAGCAAAGCATACTGGGTTGCTGAAAATGCTTGCCCGGTCATTAAGGTTAGAAACGACACAAAGGCCACTGTGGAAAAGGCCGAAGTAAAGTTATCGACGACTAATGTTGCCAAAAACAGGTGTTCATTAGGACCGACTTTGGCGATCCAGGCAAACATCAAGTTACTCGACGCCATAGCGATACCACCAATCATCAGGCCTCGCACAATCCCGAATTTGATATTGACTAGGCTGCCAAGTAAGGTAAACAAAATGGTGATACCCCAACCGAGCAGCTTAGAGTAGTAGCCGATCTGTTCGTTGCTAAAACCGATTTCCTTGTAAAAGGCAATCGACATACGACCCAAGAAAGCTTCGCCGATTTTGAACAGGAATACGAACAACAACAGTGTTAAGGCGACACGGAAACCGTTGCGTCGGAAAAAATCGATAAACGGCTCGAATACCGTAACGGTTAACCAACGAAGAATTCGATTGCTAACGATCTGTTGGTGGCGTTCTTCGGCAAGTTGCTGTAATTGATCTCGCTGAGTGTGTGGCTCACCGACCAGCAAAGTAAACAGCATTAATAGCCCAACCACTGCTGCCATAATGTAGTAAACCCCATTCCAACCCATGCTATCGGCATTCACGAACGCAAAATAGCCTGGCAGAGAGTACCCAGTAGACCAACCGATCACCGCCATTGCGGAAGCTTGGGGTAGCTTGTTCGATTCACTTTTTGAGAAGGAATCAATTCGGAAGGCATCTATTGCGACATCTTGCGTGGCTGAAGCGATGGCAATCCCCAGAGCAAACATGGAGGTGAGTATGAGATTATTGGCAGGGTTAATGCCTGCGATCAGCAAAGTACCGATTAAAATGATGCACTGACAAAAAAAGATCCAGCTTCGGCGCTGACCAAGCATCGAGTGCAGAATGGGTAACTTGACTCTGTCGATTAGCGGAGCCCAGAGAAAGTTAATCGCGTACACCGTAAATATACTGCCGAAATAACCGATGGCAGTGCGGCTGAGTCCGGCATCTTTCAACCAGCCAGTCATGTTAGAACCAATCAATACCCATGGGAAGCCGCTGGCACAACCCAGCATAAATACCCACAGCAAGCGTCGATCAAAATAGCTAACAATCAATTCTAGCCAAGAATGGGACCGGGGCTGTTGAACCATAACGAGTCCTTTATGAGAGTGATTCGGAAAGAGAGTCGCACTCCTGCGATGAGGAGTGCGAAGAGGTGATTTAAGGCAGACGAGTGACTTTATTGATCACGATAGGTGTCACGGGAACGTTTTGCATCCGGCCTTGATTTTTAGTTGGTTGCAGAGCCATCTTTTCAACCACATCAAACCCTTCAATGACTTGACCAAACACGGCATAACCCGGAGGTTGTGCCGCGTAGTTCAAGAAGTTATTATCCACCAAGTTGATGTAAAACTGACGAGTCGCCGAGTTGGGGTTTTGAGTGCGAGCCATAGCAATCGTCGCAGTATCATTACGCAGACCATTACTGGCTTCATTTTCAATCGGTGCATAGGTTTGCAGCTGATTCATACTTGCATCAAAACCGCCACCTTGCGCCATAAACCCTGGGATCACGCGATGAAATTGACTGCCTACATAGCTACCGTCATCGACATAACGCAAAAAGTTGGCGACTGAAATTGGCGCCTTTTCTTGGTTAAGTTCGATGGTGAAGTTGCCAAGCGAGGTTTCCACCGCGACTTTGGGACCCGCCCAAACCCAGCTGCTTAGCAGTGCGGTGGCGGCCAACAGCCATGATTTAGCCATTGAAACGCTCCTGCATATAGCTTTGCAGTTCGGTATCGTTGGCAATCTCTTTGAGTACGATATTAATCACATCATTGAGGACCATTTCGATCTCATCATTTGAAGCGCTTAGCATGCCTGTGCGCTTAGCAGTGCCGTTGTAACTCTTTACTAGCTTGCCTTTTGGAGTTTCAGCAGTCACTTCCAGTGTTACGCTACCATCCATTTGGTTTTCAATCATGGAGTGCTTCACCGAAACCAACAACTCTTGGATTTCCAGCGTAATTGTGTTTTCACTGTTCACATTGACACGGAAGCCTTGCGAACCAAACTGTTCAGCCAGCGCATTCTCTAGAGTAATGCGAACATTTTGGCGCGGATGGATGGGCTCGATATTGTTACGACCGCTGTCCACTAATGCCACATACTGCGCCGAGCGCACGTCTTTACTGACAAGAGAAAAACTGCTGTTTTTCACAATCGCGTTATGACTTAACGTTGCTTGAGGTGTCACGTTGATTTGGGTCTGCTGAGGAGCAGAACAAGCGGTAAGTAAAGCGATTGAAGCCGCAAGAACCAGTTTTTTCATGGTTAATTCCTTTCGTTTATTGTGCATACAGCCGCAAGGCTCAAGATTTAATAGCTTGTAAGATAACAAATTTACTGTTGTTGGCGATCACTCTAACATGGCTTTTGCCAAACAATCTTGCCAGTTTTACATCGTAGCCGAGGTGGCGATTGCCGATCACCCATAATTTCCCGCCTTTTTTCAGAACATGCTTTGAGTCACAGAACATCTGCCAAGCAATGTGATCTGTAATCGTCTGTTGTTGATGGAAAGGCGGATTACACACAATCATCGAACTGCTTTGTGCGGGGAATTGGTCTAAACAATTGTTTGTCACACAATGAGCGCTCCGTTCACCGAGATTGTTGGCCAGGTTTTTTTGAGCTGAGGCAATCGCCATAAAGCTTTCATCGACGCATGTGATCGACGCTTGAGGATTTAATTGCCCCAGACGAACAGAGAGCACGCCATTTCCACAACCCAAGTCAATAAAATCCTCTAAAGCAGGATCGGGCGGCAAATGCTCAAGCATAAATCTGGCACCCAGATCTAAACTTTCACCAGAGTACACATTCGGTAGATTGGCGAGAGTGATAGCATAAGGTTCAACCTTCCAACAACAATCCTGATTGACCTCAATCAAGGGGGTAACGGTTGCAGAGCTGAAGACTAAGCGATGTTTCTTCCAAGCTAATGATGTTGTAGTAGTACCTAAGTGTTTTTCAAATAGACTCAGGGTGGAAGTGTGGATTTCCTTTGCTTTATTGACAGCAATGATTGGGACATTAGCGGGCAAGCTTTTACGCAGTTGACTCAGTATCCAAACCAAATGGCGATTACTTTTAGGCAGCTGCAATAACACGAGATCCGCATCACTTGGAATTGGATCCATCGTGGTGAGCATCGTCACTGGGGTGCAGTGATTTTGTTGCAAGTTAGCTTGAGTAGCTTGGTGGGCAATATAGGAATCACTCATCATGCTGACTTTATGTTGTCTTGCAAACCAACAACTCAACGCCCCGAAATGATCGTTGATCACGACCACATGACGATGATCAGGCAGATTGAGTTCAGCGACATGCTGAATGAGGTACTCATCGCCGGCGTCCCAAGCTTGCAGGGTTTCATTATTGCGTTTAGGGAAACGATGAAGAGTGAGCGTTTGCTCAAGCAAGGTAAGCTCAGTTTTCATATTGCTCGTGTTTTTAGTAAATTGACGGCGCATTGTCTCAGATGGCGATAAAACAGCAAACGAAAACCTAGGTTTTTGTATTTTTAACCACACGTCAGGCCTTCCATGGTCTATTCTCAATTTGTCATGTTGTCGACACACAAGTGCTCAACAAGGAAAGCAATATGATTCAAGATGTTATTGAAATGAAGTTGCGTAGCGAGCTACAGCCAGATTTTTTTAAAGTCATTAATGAAAGTGATATGCATAACGTGCCAAGAGGTTCGGAAAGCCATTTTAAAGTCACTATCGTGAGCGATCGCTTTAATGGATTGCGTCCGGTTGCACGTCATCGTTTAGTTAATCAAACCTTGGCTGACGAATTAGCTAACCATATTCACGCTTTGGCTATCCATACCTATACTCGTGAAGAGTGGCAACAGATGAATAAAGAGATCCCAGAAAGCCCAATGTGCTTGGGTGGGTCAAGAAAAAGCGCTCAATGAAACAGGATTAATTCATTATCCCTGGTCGCTTTTTAAGCAAGTTGTTAACACTGTTTAAACAAATGGACTGCGGTAAATCGAGTTAAGCGAGCGTTTAGCGCAGCAAGATGACAGATAAGCCTACACAAAATAGGCCTTAATGAGTTTGTGCGATGCTTCAAAAATATGATGATTTCTTAGCCTTTCACTCAGGATTCGTTTGAAATTAAACAGTGATTCAGGGCATTGGTCATGGCATCGAGTTCCTAAAAGATGCTAGACTACAGCACCTGACAAATCCCCCACATGATTTGTGATGGGATTTTTAAAAGGATGTTGCGATTTTAATGGCCAAGGTCATTAAAACGGACACAAACAATGTCGTGTCTACCGAGGTAAGGATTCCGCTAGCGTTGTTCAGTTGTAAGAACAAGGCAAACGGAGTGCGCCTCGAATTTGCGCAATGAAAGAATCTTTTTCCCGATAAAAGTAGTGCAAGTGCGTATGATTACAATAAAAAAGGGATTGGACCTTCCTATCGCAGGAACTCCTTCCCAGGTGATTAGTGATGGCAAAGCCATCAAAAAAGTCGCCTTGCTTGGCGAAGAGTACGTTGGCATGCGTCCTACTATGCATGTTCGCGTAGGTGATGAAGTAAAAAAAGCTCAGATTCTTTTTGAAGACAAGAAGAATCCGGGTGTGAAGTTTACTTCACCAGTCAGCGGTAAAGTGGTTGAAATCAATCGTGGTGCTAAGCGCGTTCTTCAGTCTGTAGTGATTGAAGTGGCGGGTGATGACCAAGTGACATTCGACAAGTTTGAAGCCAATCAATTAGCCAGTTTGAATCGCGATGCGATCAAAACTCAGCTGGTTGAATCTGGTCTTTGGACTGCTTTACGTACTCGTCCGTTCAGCAAGGTTCCAGCCGTTGATTCCACTTCTGAAGCCATTTTTGTGACTGCCATGGATACCAATCCGTTGGCGGCTGAGCCGACTGTCGTGATCAATGAACAATCGGAAGCCTTCGTAGCCGGTCTTGATGTTCTTTCTGCGTTGACCACAGGCAAAGTGTACGTTTGTAAAAAAGGTACTAGCTTGCCGCGTTCTCAGCAGTCGAATGTTGAAGAACATGTGTTTGACGGCCCACACCCAGCAGGTCTTGTTGGCACTCACATGCATTTTCTTTACCCAGTAAGTGCAAACCATGTGGCTTGGAGCATCAACTATCAGGACGTGATCGCGATGGGTCAGTTGTTCTTGACGGGTGAGCTATACAATCAGCGTGTAGTTTCTCTTGCGGGTCCTGTTGTGAACAAACCTCGTTTGGTTCGTACCGTAATGGGGGCGTCTCTAGAGCAACTGGTTGATAGCGAAATCATGCCAGGTGAAGTGCGTATTATCTCTGGCTCTGTGCTGTCTGGTACTAAAGCCACTGGACCACATGCTTATTTAGGCCGTTACCACTTACAAGTCTCAGTCCTACGTGAAGGACGCGATAAAGAGCTGCTCGGTTGGGCAATGCCAGGTAAGAATAAGTTCTCTGTAACTCGCTCTTTCCTTGGACATCTGTTCAAAGGTCAAGTGTACAACATGACCACCACCACCAATGGTAGTGATCGCGCCATGGTTCCAATTGGTAACTATGAAAAAGTGATGCCATTGGATATGGAGCCAACCTTGTTGCTTCGTGATCTGTGTGCTGGCGACAGTGACAACGCGATTCGCCTAGGTGCTTTGGAACTAGATGAAGAAGATCTGGCACTGTGTACTTTCGTTTGCCCAGGCAAATATGAGTACGGTCAGCTCCTGCGTGAGTGCTTAGACAAGATCGAGAAAGAAGGGTAATTTCCATGGGCCTTAAAAAGTTTCTTGAAGACATCGAGCATCATTTTGAGCCAGGCGGCAAACACGAGAAGTGGTTTGCATTGTATGAAGCGGCGGCAACGCTGTTCTATACACCAGGTCTGGTTACTAAAAGAAGCTCACACGTTCGTGATAGCGTTGATCTAAAACGTATCATGATCATGGTTTGGCTAGCCGTATTCCCAGCGATGTTCTGGGGTATGTACAATGCTGGCGGCCAAGCGATTACAGCGCTTAATCATCTGTATTCAGGTGATCAACTTGCTGCGATGGTAGCGGGTAACTGGCACTACTGGCTGACTGAAATGCTTGGCGGAACCATGTCAAGCGATGCCGGTTGGGGCAGTAAAATGCTACTCGGTGCAACTTACTTCTTGCCGATTTATGCCACTGTGTTTCTTGTGGGTGGTTTCTGGGAAGTGTTGTTCTGTATGGTGCGCAAGCATGAAGTCAACGAAGGTTTCTTCGTCACTTCAATCCTGTTTGCTCTCATTGTTCCGCCAACTCTGCCTCTGTGGCAAGCAGCACTGGGTATTACCTTTGGTGTTGTTGTTGCTAAAGAAGTGTTTGGTGGTACTGGCCGTAACTTCCTTAACCCAGCGTTGGCTGGCCGTGCTTTCCTATTCTTTGCTTACCCAGCACAGATTTCAGGTGACCTAGTATGGACTGCGGCGGATGGCTTCTCAGGTGCAACAGCACTGAGCCAATGGGCGCAAGGTGGTGCAGGTGCACTGATTAACAACGCGACTGGCCAAACGATTACTTGGATGGATGCGTTCATCGGTAATATCCCAGGCTCTATCGGTGAAGTTTCAACACTGGCACTGATGATTGGTGCGGCGTTTATCGTATACATGGGCATTGCTTCATGGCGCATTATCGGCGGCGTGATGGTTGGTATGATTCTGCTGTCAACACTGTTTAACGTGATTGGCTCTGATACCAATGCAATGTTCAACATGCCATGGCATTGGCACCTTGTTTTAGGTGGTTTTGCATTCGGTATGTTCTTCATGGCGACTGACCCAGTTTCAGCTTCTTTTACCAATGGCGGTAAGTGGGCTTACGGTATTTTGATCGGTGTAATGTGTGTACTGATCCGTGTCGTGAACCCAGCGTACCCAGAAGGTATGATGCTGGCGATCCTATTCGCGAACCTATTTGCACCACTGTTTGACCACGTGGTTGTAGAGAGAAATATCAAGCGGAGATTAGCGCGCTATGGCAAGCAATAACGATAGCATTAAAAAGACGCTGTTTGTTGTTATCGCGTTGAGCCTAGTGTGCTCAATCATTGTATCGGCAGCGGCTGTCGGTCTGCGTGATAAGCAAAAAGAGAATGCAGCATTAGACAAGCAGAGCAAAATTCTGCAAGTGGCTGGTATTCCAGCGAAAGGCAGCAAACAAATCGTTGAACTGTTTAATAAGAGCATTGAACCACGTCTGGTTGATTTCAGCACGGGTGACTTTGTTGAAGGCGATGCAGCGAACTACGATCAACGTAAAGCAGCGAAAGCCGCCTCTGAGTCAATTAAGCTGACGGCTGAACAAGATAAAGCCAAGATCCAGCGTCGTGCGAATGTTGGTGTGGTTTATCTCGTGAAAGATGGCGATAAAACTAGCAAGGTGATTCTGCCTGTACATGGTAATGGCCTATGGTCAATGATGTACGCGTTTGTCGCCGTTGAAACTGACGGTAACACCGTTTCAGGTTTGACCTACTACGAACAAGGCGAAACTCCGGGATTGGGTGGCGAAGTTGAAAACCCAGCTTGGCGTGCTCAATGGGTTGGTAAAAAGCTGTTTGATGAAAATCACAAACCTGCGATCAAGATTGTCAAAGGTGGCGCACCACAAGGTTCTGAGCATGGCGTAGACGGTCTGTCTGGCGCAACGCTGACCAGTAATGGTGTTCAACATACCTTCGACTTCTGGTTGGGTGATATGGGCTTTGGTCCATTCCTGACAAAAGTTCGTGACGGAGGTCTTAACTAATGTCTAGCGCAAAAGAGCTGAAAAAGAGTGTGTTAGCCCCAGTTTTGGACAATAACCCTATTGCATTGCAAGTTCTGGGTGTGTGTTCGGCGCTGGCGGTAACCACTAAGCTGGAAACGGCATTTGTTATGACGCTAGCGGTAATGTTTGTTACTGCATTGTCTAACTTCTTCGTTTCTCTGATCCGTAACCACATTCCTAACAGCGTACGTATCATCGTGCAGATGGCCATTATCGCGTCGTTAGTAATTGTGGTAGACCAGATTCTGAAAGCGTATCTGTACGATATTTCTAAGCAACTGTCGGTATTCGTTGGTCTGATCATCACCAACTGTATCGTAATGGGCCGTGCAGAAGCATTTGCGATGAAGTCGGCGCCAATCCCATCATTTATTGATGGTATTGGTAACGGTCTAGGATATGGTTTCGTGCTGATGTCGGTTGGTTTCTTCCGTGAGCTTTTGGGTTCAGGCAAACTGTTTGGTTTGGAAATTCTTCCTCTTATCAGCAACGGTGGTTGGTATCAGCCAAATGGCCTGATGCTACTCGCGCCTTCAGCATTCTTCCTGATCGGCTTCATGATTTGGGCGATTCGTACGTTCAAACCAGAACAAGTAGAAGCGAAGGAGTAAGGTTGTCATGGAACATTATATTAGTCTGCTGGTGAAATCGATTTTCATCGAGAACATGGCACTCTCTTTCTTCTTGGGGATGTGTACATTCTTGGCGGTGTCGAAAAAAGTTAAGACATCATTCGGCTTAGGTATTGCGGTTATCGTCGTACTGACTATCTCTGTACCAGTCAATAATCTGGTGTACAACTTAGTGCTAAAACCAGATGCACTGGCTGAAGGGGTAGATTTAAGCTTCCTGAACTTTATTACCTTTATCGGTGTTATTGCGGCATTAGTACAGATTCTGGAAATGATCCTCGATCGCTTCTTCCCGCCTCTGTATAACGCACTGGGCATCTTCCTACCGTTGATCACAGTAAACTGTGCCATCTTCGGTGGTGTGTCTTTCATGGTGCAGCGCGACTACAACTTTGCTGAATCTGTGGTATACGGTTTCGGTTCTGGTGTGGGTTGGATGCTGGCTATCGTCGCTCTTGCAGGTATCCGTGAGAAGATGAAGTATTCAGACGTTCCTCCTGGTCTGCGTGGTTTGGGTATTACCTTTATCACCGCTGGCTTGATGGCGTTGGGCTTCATGTCATTCTCTGGTGTTCAACTGTAAGTCGGGTAAACCGCAGCAATAAAGGAATAGTTAATGTCTACTATTATTTTTGGTGTAGTGATGTTTACCCTGATTATACTGGCGTTGGTTTTGGTGATTCTGTTCGCCAAATCCAAGCTAGTACCAACAGGTGACATTACAATCTCAATCAATGGCGATCCTGAAAAAGCGATCGTAACCCAACCGGGTGGTAAGTTGCTGGGTGCATTGGCTGGTGCCGGTGTATTCGTATCTTCTGCTTGTGGTGGTGGTGGTTCATGCGGCCAATGCCGTGTAAAAATCAAATCGGGTGGCGGTGATATTCTGCCAACAGAACTGGATCACATCAGCAAAGGCGAAGCCCGTGAAGGCGAGCGTTTGGCGTGTCAGGTTGCTGTGAAAACCGATATGGATCTAGAACTGCCAGAAGAAATCTTTGGTGTGAAGAAGTGGGAATGTACGGTTATCTCTAACGATAATAAAGCCACGTTCATCAAAGAGCTGAAACTGCAGATTCCTGATGGCGAATCAGTACCGTTCCGTGCGGGTGGTTACATTCAGATTGAAGCGCCTGCGCACCACATTAAGTACGCTGATTTCGATGTGCCAGAAATGTATCGCGGTGATTGGGACAAGTTTAACTTGTTCCGTTATGAGTCTATCGTAAATGAAGACATCATCCGTGCTTACTCTATGGCGAACTACCCAGAAGAGTTCGGTATCATCATGCTGAACGTGCGTATCGCGACTCCGCCGCCAAATAATCCAAACGTGCCACCAGGCCAAATGTCTTCTTACATCTGGTCACTGAAAGCCGGTGATAAATGTACAATTTCTGGCCCATTCGGTGAGTTCTTCGCGAAGGATACGGATGCAGAAATGGTCTTTATCGGTGGTGGTGCAGGTATGGCGCCAATGCGCTCGCATATCTTTGACCAGCTGAAGCGTCTGAAGTCTAAACGTAAGATGTCTTACTGGTACGGTGCGCGTTCTAAGCGTGAAATGTTCTACGTAGAAGATTTCGATGGCCTAGCGGCTGAGAATGACAACTTCGTATGGCATTGTGCTCTATCTGATCCTCAGCCAGAAGATAACTGGACGGGTTACACCGGTTTCATCCATAACGTGTTGTACGAAAACTATCTGCGTGACCATGAAGCACCAGAAGATTGTGAGTACTACATGTGTGGACCTCCGATGATGAACGCGGCTGTGATCAACATGCTGAAGAACCTCGGTGTAGAAGAAGAAAACATCCTGTTGGATGACTTCGGTGGTTAATTAATCATTTGCTACATCATGATGGCTGGCTCATTAGAGTCAGCCATTGTTTTTTGCAAATCGGATATTGAAAGTGTCGATCCCATTACAGCTAGAATGTGTTGGTATCGGTATTTCCCATATCAATTTTTAACGATGAAAGGAGTAAACAAGTGAGACATTGGCTTGTTGCATTAGCTTCTCTTCTCTTGTTGGCTGGCTGTGAAAAGCCGGTTGAGCAAGTGCATATCAGTGGCCCAACCATGGGAACCACTTACAATATTAAATACATTCAACAACCTGGCGTTGCTGATTCCACAACCTTGCAAACTGAAATCGACCGTTTGTTGGAGGAAGTGAACGCTCAGATGTCGACGTATCGTAAAGACTCTGAATTAAGTCGTTTTAATCAACACACCAATGCGGAGCCGTTTACGGTATCAACACAAACCGCGACTGTTGTGAAAGAAGCCATTCGTTTGAACGGTCTGACTGAGGGTGCGTTAGATGTGACCGTAGGACCGTTGGTGAATCTTTGGGGATTTGGGCCTGAGGCTCGCCCTGATATCGTACCGACGGATGAAGAGTTGAATACTCGCCGTGCAATTACCGGTATTGAGCATCTGACGGTGGAAGGTAATACGCTGAGTAAAGATATTCCTGAGCTGTACGTCGACCTATCTACCATTGCAAAAGGCTGGGGAGTTGATGTGATCGCGGATTATATTCAATCACAAGGTATCGAAAATTATATGGTCGAAATCGGTGGTGAAATCCGTTTGAAAGGCTTGAACCGTGAAGGTGTCGCTTGGCGTATTGCGATTGAAAAACCCAGTGTTGATCAGCGCAGCGTGCAAGAAATTATTGAACCGGGTGAATATGCGATTGCGACATCAGGAGATTACCGCAACTACTTTGAGCAAGATGGCGTGCGTTATTCACACATTATTGAGCCAAAAACAGGACGTCCGATCAACAATCGAGTGGTTTCAGTCACCGTATTGGATAAATCATGCATGACGGCAGATGGGCTAGCGACCGGTTTAATGGTCATGGGTGAAGAGCGTGGTATGGCGGTCGCTGAAGCCAACCAGATCCCAGTCTTGATGATTGTGAAAACCGATGACGGTTTCAAAGAATACGCATCAAGCAGCTTTAAACCGTTTTTAAATAAGTAATAGTGAGCATAAAACAATGAACACATTTTTGATTACTTTTGGTTTCTTTCTTGCTGTCATTGCAGCGATGGCCGTTGGTTACATTTTCCAACGTAAAGTAGTGAAAGGGAGTTGTGGTGGCTTAGGTGCCGTCGGCATCGAAAAAGTGTGCAACTGCCCAGAACCTTGTGATGCACGCAAAAAGCGTGAAGCAAAAGCAGCAGCGCGAGCAGAACGCCTTGCCGCTTGGGAAAAAGATCGCATCGCGTAATCAAGGCTACTCAAGTAAAAAGCTCGCTTCGGCGGGCTTTTTGTTTATCAGACTTTCCTTATCGATGGCTTGTTATTATACTGTTTATGTATACAGTATTTGGTGGGCTATGCAAGACAGAATTCGCAAGATAATCCATGTGGACATGGATTGCTTTTTCGCAGCAGTGGAAATGCGAGATAATCCTGCTTATCGTGATATTCCACTTGCTGTGGGAGGGCATGAAAAGCAACGTGGTGTGATCAGCACTTGTAACTATCAAGCTCGGCAGTTTGGTGTGCGTTCTGCAATGCCGACGGCTCAAGCTCTGAAACTATGCCCTCAACTGCATGTTGTTCCGGGAAGAATGCCTGTTTACAAAACAGTTTCTCAACAAATTCGTGCCATTTTTCAACGTTATACCTCGGTGATTGAACCGCTCTCTTTGGATGAGGCTTATCTGGATGTCACAGAATCTACGGCTTATCAAGGAAGCGCCACTCTGATTGCACAGGCGATTCGTCGAGACATCTGGCAAGAATTGAACCTAACGGCTTCGGCAGGTGTTGCTCCAATCAAATTTCTGGCCAAAGTCGCTTCTGATATCAATAAGCCAAATGGACTGTATGTGGTGACTCCTGAGCAAGTGCAGATCATGGTCGATTCCCTACCCTTAGAAAAAATTCCGGGAGTTGGCAAAGTGGCGTTAGAAAAACTGCATCAAGCCGGTCTTTATGTCGGGGCTGATGTTAAAAACGCGGATTATAGGAAGCTACTGCATCAATTTGGTCGTTTGGGGGCGTCTTTATGGAAAAAGAGCCATGGTATTGATGAAAGAGAGGTCATCACCGAGCGTGAGCGTAAATCAGTCGGGGTGGAATACACTTTTAGCCAAAATATCACCACCTTTGATGAATGTTGGCAGGTGATTGAACAACGACTTTATCCTGAGCTTGATGCTCGCTTGAAGCGTGCAAATTCACAGCGAGCGATTATCAAACAGGGAATTAAAGTGAAGTTTGCCGATTTTCAACTGACGACAATTGAACATATTCACCCCGAGTTGGACTTAGAGTACTTCCATGAACTGCTTGAACAAGTATTAACTCGTCAACAGGGGCGAGAGATTCGCTTGCTCGGCTTAAGTGTGATGTTAAAACCAGAATTGCAAATGAAGCAGTTATCTATGTTTCCTAACGAATTGGATTAGAGCCATTACACTCAGAAAATGCGTTGAACCGAAGAAGTCCATCTGATCGTTAAGTGCTTGGGTAAAAATTATCAGTAATGCGCTATTTTTGACGATTTATTGGCGTATCATTCGCCAGGATTGATTATAGTTGGCAAAACTTAGCCAGAGAAAACCATGAAAAAAACCATTTTAGCTTTCGCTGTATTAATGAGTTCCTCTACTTGGGCTACACAGTGCCGAGTGGATATTCAAAATGAAGTTCACCTGAATACTCAGCGAGTGGAAATTCTGCGCACAGCGAGCGATACGGCATTGATTGATAAGCAAAATAATCTCTATATTCAAGGCCAAAAAATAGCGCTGACCGCGGATCAGAAAAATGCAGTGCGTCGTTATCGTGAACAGCTTGTCAACATGGTGCCTAAGGCACAGCGTTGGGCTGATGACAGTTTAAAATCGGCCAATCAATTGGTTGATGAGGTGGCGACTTCTCTAGAAGCACCACAGGCGTTTGATAACGTAAAGCAGTCAATGGCAACGTTTTTTGCGGATGCTAAAGCCCAGTATTTTAAAAATGGGGATATGATCGTGCCTGCCGAAACGTTTGAAGCAATGCAGAACCGTTTTCAACAACAGTTTTCTCGTGGTAAGGAAGTGCTCACACAGCAATTTTTTGCCAGTGCGTTTGATGTGATGTCTACCAAGATGCAAAAAGAGGGCGGCTTGAATCTGACGCAGCTAGGCAAAAATATGGCAGATCTGAAAACAAAGTTGGATGTGAAGCTAAAAGAGCAAACCTCGACTTTTGAAAAGCAGGGGCAGGAATGGTGTGACGCATTAAACGAAATGACTCAGCAAGAGCAGAAATTACACAAAAAGATCCCTCAATTAAAAAACTATCAAGTCTTCACCATCTAAACTTAAAAGAGCGTAAAGCCACGCTCTTTTTGTTTTAGGTAAGGTTTGTCATGACGATGGTGATATGAATTTAAATAATGTTAGTTTGCGCAAATTAACTGCACTCAATGCATTGGCAGTAGTGGTGTGCTTTTTGCTTTTTTATCTGATCTTCAAATATTTTTGGTCACACGATCGCGATATTGCGCAAGCCCTGCAATTACAACAAGCAGAATTACACCGTGTTGAAACCATAGTGTCGTTGGAACGTAAAGCGATGGGGGCTTCTCTGGCTGATTATGCAGCTTGGGACGATATGGCGAATTTCATTGCTCATCCGACAGCGGAGTTTATTGAGAGCAATATTGGTGAACTGGCTTTTACCTCTCAATTTCTGGATGGCATTTTTATTTTTGATGCCAATAAAACGTTAGTCTGGGGTAAAAAATACGATTCTGAACTCAATAAAAGTGTCAGCTATGAACACTTGTTACCTGACTTTTCTGGGATTTTGCAGCAGGCTCAACGTTTAAGCTCCGACAAAGTTTCAACATCTGTGCGCTATATGGTGGTGGATGATGAACCCTATCTCGCGGCTACTGCCCGAGTGTGTGATAGCGAAGGAAAATCGTGTAATAAAGGTTACCTCATCTTTATTAAAAAAGTCCGAGCACAATTTACCAATGTGGTTGAACAAGCGACAGGCATCGATATTGAGGTATTAACGTGTGCAACCAATGCCCCATTACCTGAAGATGAGCAGGATGTCTCCTATTTAAAACAGCTTGATTACAGCGGCCAGTCCAGTGTGCTGTTTAAAATCAACCACCAAGTTAAACATCCACCTTTCATCCGTAATGATGAAGTCTTCGCTCTTTTGTTTTTTTCGCTAGTGATGTACTTGATAAACCTATGGGTGGTACAGGCGCTGATTCGCCCTATCACAAGGGCAAATCATGTGTTGCAACAGTTCAAAACATCGGGTGGTAAAGTACCAGATGCAAACTCTTTTATTTCTTCAGAGATGAAAGAGTTCGCAAATACCATCAATCACATCGTGAGCCAACTTGATGACAGCCAACAAGTGTTGCGTTGGCAGTCTGAGCATGATCCTCTAACTCGGATTTCAAACCGCCGTTACTTAGAAAAGCAACTTAAAAGCTATTTGAGTGATCGCCCTTTTCGTTATTTAGTTTTGTATCTCATTGATATTGATTATTTTAAACGTTTCAACGACAGTTTTGGGCATTTAGCCGGTGATGAGGCATTGTGCTCAGTGGCGGATATCTTGCAATCGGTGGATTTTGCAGGAGAGAAAATTGTAGCCCGTTTTGGTGGTGAGGAGTTTTGTGTGGTGCTGGCTTCAGATCAGCCATTTGATGGTGAACAATATGCCCAACAAATGCGTGCCAAAGTGGCTCAGCTTGCGATTACCAACCCAGTTGACTCTACATTTCAATATCTCACGGTCAGCATTGGTGGAATTTATGCTTTATCTCCTCTGACGGATGCCTATCAGTCACTCTTTCATCAGGCTGATATAGCGCTGTACCATGCTAAGGCAAGCGGTAGGGATCGCTATGTTGTGCGTAACTTTGTTTGATTTTTAAACAGAAAATTAGTTTTATTTTGATTCAGCTCGATAAAAGCAAAGTGTTTGTGCGTTTTTTCAGCGAATGATTCTGTTGTCGATTGAGTCAAACGGCACTTTGTATTAATGTACTAGTCAACTAGTGTGTTGGTATCGTGTGAGTCGTCGTCATGGCACAATCAAATTCTCGTGAGACATTCAGTTCTCGTCTTGGTTTTATTCTTGCTGCAGCTGGAGCTGCGGTGGGGTTAGGTAATATTTGGGGATTTCCAACCCAAGCTGCCAGCAATGGTGGCGGTGCGTTTTTGTTGGTTTATCTGGTTTTGATCGTTGTTGTTGCCTTTCCTATGTTAGTCGTTGAAATGGCCATTGGTCGTTATGGTCAAGCTAACCCTGTTGATAGTATGCGATCGCTAACCGCAAATCCTACCGCAAAGAAAGTGGGTGGCTTAGTCGGCTGGGTTGGGCTAAGTGTGCCGAGTGCGGTTTTGGCTTTCTATAGTATTGTGGGTGGTTGGATCATCTGCTTCTTATTCGGGGCGATGGCGGATCTCTTCGGCCTAGAAAGCATCAGTGCTTGGCTAAAAGGTTTTAGTGTAGAGCGAAACTTGCTTGGTACGATCATTTTTTATGTCCTGACGATTTTGATTGTGCAAGGTGGAGTGAAAAAAGGGATTGAACGTTGGTCTACACGACTGATGCCCGCATTATTTGTGCTGTTTGCCGTCCTGTTTGTCTACATCATGACGCAACAAGGTGCGATGGAAGGCTTAAAGCACTACTTGATCCCTGATTTTGACAAAGTGTGGGATCGTAAGTTGATTTTAGCGGCGATGGGACAAGGATTCTTCTCGCTAACCATTGGCGGTTGTTCGATGCTGATTTACGGTTCTTATCTGAGTAAGAAAGAAAACCTACCAAAAATGGCGATGAGCGTTACGTTGGTCGATACCGCTGTGGCTTTTATTGCCGGTTTGGTGGTATTGCCGGCCATGTTTGTTGCTATGCATAAAGGGGTTGAGATTTACGCTCAAGATGGCTCCCTACTGAGCTCTGATACTTTAGTGTTTACTGTGTTACCCCTGATGTTTGATAGCTTAGGTACACTTGGACAGATTTTCGCGATGGTGTTCTTTTTGTTGCTCACCATTGCCGCACTGACTTCTTCAATCTCGATGTTGGAATGTCCAGTCGCGCTAGTTGGAGAGCGTTTCAATACACGCCGCACGCCAACCAGTTGGGTGTTAGGTAGCTTGATTGCGCTAGTGAGCGTGGTGATTGTCTATAACTTTGGTGCGTTATTTGGCTTGGTCGCAACATTAGCGACGCAATACTTACAACCTACTGCTGCTCTGATGTTCTGTCTGTTTGGTGGGTGGGTATGGCAGCGTGACGCTAAAATGAAGGAGCTACAAGCTGGATTCCCAGAGTTGCAACAGAGCCTCTTTGGCAAAATTTGGCCTTGGTATGTGAAGTTTGTTTGCCCAATTTTGGTGGCGACAGTTATCTGGGCTTCCTTTGGTTAAAAGACAGCGTACAGTCATAACAAAGCCCTCGTCATGAGGGCTTTTCGATCGGCCATTTATTGAGTCACGATATGGCCTGTGGTGAGCGGTTCTACATCGGCTTCAGTTAACTCTTCAATAAATTCTTCGACTACTTGTTCAACAATATCATCATCTTGATCAAAGTAAGCAAGGTGGAATACGGCATCACCTTCATTGACTAATGGTAGGGTTTGCTGACCGATCACGATCCCCCCTTTATTGGCGAGGATCTCCACTTCCAGCTTACCAAGTGGTGAGTTGATGTAGGCGAGTATTTGCCCCTTTTCGACCTTATCCCCCAGAGATACCAGAGTGCGTAGAATGCCATCGGCTTCCGCACGCAGCCAGCTTGTGGATTTAGCAATGATCGAGGCTGGTGTTTTTTTGCGGCTGGCTCTGAGCATACCAATCGCCTGCATGACCCGCTTAATACCGATAATTCCAGCGTTAATTGCAATCGGGTCAAAACGCAGCGCTTCACCCGCTTCATAGGTTAATACAGGGATTTGCTGTTTTTCGGCTTCGCTACGTAGCGAGCCATCTCGTAAGGGCGAATCAATGATCACTGGAGTGGCAAACGCTTGTGCAATGCGTAGAGTTTCGCTGTTACTCAGATCCGCACGAATTTGCGGTAGGTTGGTGCGGTGAATTGCTCCGGTATGCAGATCGAGAATGTAATCACAACGCTCGGCGACTTGAGAGAAAAAAGTATGTGCCATGCGTGAAGCAAGGGAGCCTTTTTCACTGCCGGGAAAGCAGCGGTTTAAATCACGACGGTCGGGTAAATAACGGGATTTATGAATAAAACCGAACACGTTAACAATTGGAACGGCGATGAGTGTGCCTTTGAGTTTTTTCTCATCGAGAGTGTTGAGCAGTTGGCGAATAATTTCTACGCCATTGAGCTCATCCCCATGAATGGCGGCGTTGATCATCAACACTGGGCCGGGAGCCGAACCATGGAGCACTTCGATTGGAATGGAAAGAGGGGAGTCGGTATACAGTTTTGCGGCTTCGAGTTCGATAACTCGTCGGGAAGAGGGGGAAATTGTTTCCCCCAAAAATGAAAATGCGCTGTGCTTTTTAGCCTTTGCCACGAGTTTTTGTCCTTTTACTGGCTGCGTTTTTCTCAATGAATTCGACAATCATTCCTGCGATGTCCTTGCCGGTTGCCGCTTCAATGCCTTCCAATCCGGGCGAAGAGTTCACTTCCATCACCAGTGGACCGCGAGCGGAACGGAGCAAATCAACACCTGCGACATTCAAGCCCATGATTTTTGCAGCGTCAATCGCAGTTTTGCGCTCTTGTGGGGTAATTTTAACCAGTGATGCCGTGCCGCCACGATGCAGGTTAGATCGAAACTCGCCATCGGCACCTTGGCGCTTCATTGCGGCAATCACTTTATCACCAATCACGAAACAGCGAATATCCGCACCGCCGGCTTCTTTAATGTACTCTTGGACCATGATGTTGGCTTTGAGTCCCATAAAGGCTTCAATCACGCTTTCCGCCGCGGTACGAGTTTCGGCGAGAACGACACCGATCCCTTGTGTGCCTTCCAGTAGTTTGATCACCACCGGTGCACCACCGACCATGTCGAGCAAGTCTTTCACATCATCAGGTTTGCTGGCGAAACCAGTGATCGGCATGCCGATCCCTTTACGTGATAGTAATTGCATTGAGCGCAGTTTGTCGCGTGAGCGAGTAATCGCGACCGATTCATTCGCAGGATAAACCCCCATCATTTCGAATTGGCGTAATACCGCAGTGCCATAAAAGGTCACGGAAGCCCCGATCCGAGGAATGATGGCATCAAAACCCGCTAGTTCTTCACCTTTGTAATGAATCTCCGGCTTTTCGGAGTTGATATTCATGTAGCAGCGCAAGGCATCAATCACACGAACTTCATGGCCACGCTGTTTGCACGCTTCTATCAAACGCTTGGTCGAATACAGCGAAGCGTTACGCGACAGAATACCAATTTTCATTTACTCGGCTCCTCGAAAGGGATTAAAAACGATTTAGTTGGATCAACGATGATTCGGTGATGCATGGCGGTACGTCCTAATAACATACGAAATGCCATATTTTCTCGATTGGTCAACGTGATCTCAATTGGCCAGATTTGGCCTCCAAAGCTAAGTTCCGATCGAATGACGTAGCGCTTTTCTTCGTGGCCACCGGAATCACGAACCACTCGTTCGTCCACTACCGCAGCTTCACATTCATTCACTAGCTCGTCATTCTTTTGCATCGGGTGAATCCAAAAACGAACCCACGGAGCTCCTTCCTTAGTGAAGCTCTCTACCTTGAACGCGTGCAAGCAAGACGTTCGGGCTCCGGTATCGATTTTCGCTTTAATGCGCTCAATACCTAACCCTGGAAGGCTGAGTTCCTCACGCCATCCGACAATCATTTTTTCTTTCATCGCAATTTCATTAGTTTGAGAATTTCAGATACCGCTAAGGACAAGCAGCACCCTCGAAACAACCTGCGTTTGGCAAGTCGTCGCTTGAAGAGAGTTTGGTGAATAACTCTGGGAACTTCAAGGGGGCGAACTCTAGCAGCCAACCTTAAATTCAAGCTAATGAATTAAATTTTCCTTTTCGACAAAAAAAATTGATACAAAAAAGCCGAGTGATTTCACTCGGCTTTTTATCGCATTAGGCTTTCACAGGGATGTTCGCTAATAATGCGACCATTTGTTGCCAGTAAAGATCTACGGTATCAATTTTTACTTTTTCATCAGGTGAATGCGGGAACTTGATGGTTGGACCAAACGAAACCATATCCATATTAGGATAAGGTTTTTTAAACAACCCACATTCAAGGCCTGCATGGATCACCATGATGTTCGGTTTGTGGCCGTAAATACCTTCATACATATCACGGAAAATATGCATGATTTCGGAATCGGCATCCGGTTTCCAGCCTGGGTACGCGCCAGAAAGCTCAAGCTCGGCACCTGCCAGCTCAGCGACCGATTGCAACATACCTTCCACTTGCTGGCGACCCGAATCCATCAACGAGCGGATAAGACACAACACTTTGATTTGCGAAGCTTCGGTCGTGATCACGCCTACGTTTAGTGAGGTTTCCACGACACCAGCGATGTCATCACTCATGCGGATCACGCCATTGGGGCAAGCGTTGAGCGCGGCAATAAAACGTTGCTGTGTACCAGATGTCAGCATTTGAGCGTTGATCTCTTTGGTATCAAGGAAAGTCACCAGACTGGTTTCAACCTTACCCAACTCCGCTTTGAGTAAGTCAGTATAATGGTTAAACAGTGTTTCTAATTCGGCGACTCGGCTTTCTGGCAGTGCCACCGTCACAAACGCTTCACGTGGAATAGCGTTACGCAGGCTACCGCCACGAAATTCGATTAAACGAAGTTCTAACTCCTTGGCATGTCCCGCTAAGAAGCGTGCCATCAGTTTGTTCGCGTTACCGCGGCCAGTGTGAATATCACAACCCGAATGGCCGCCTTTCAAGCCTTTCAAGGTCAGTTGACGACCCACATAGCCAGCAGGAACTGCTTCACGTTCAATAGGGAAAGCAAACTCGGCATTCACGCCACCAGCGCAACCCATGTAAACTTCGCCCTCTTGCTCAGAGTCGGTATTGAGCAGAATGTCGCCCTCCAGCCAACCCTCTTTGAGGCCAAAAGCGCCGGTCATGCCCGCTTCTTCATCAATAGTCAGCAGAACTTCAATTGGACCATGTTGGATCTCTTTGGAGGCCAGTACTGCTAGGCAAGAAGCCATGCCGATACCATTATCCGCGCCAAGCGTAGTGCCCTGAGCGGTAACCCATTCACCATCAATATAAGGCTGGATCGGATCTTTGGTGAAATCATGCACTGTGTCTTCATTTTTTTGCGGCACCATATCAATGTGTGCTTGAAGTACCACACCTTTACGATTTTCCATGCCTGGTGTCGCTGGCTTTTTAATAAAGACGTTGCCTGTTTCATCACGACGTACAGCGAAACCTTGTTCCTTTGCCCAACCAATGATGTATTGAGCTAACGCCTCTTCATGTTTTGAAGGGTGTGGAATGGAACAGATGGTCGCAAAAAAAGGCCAAATAGGATTTGACGATAACTTACTGATTTCGGTTTGGAACTCAGACACAGATGACTCCTTACTGTAGGTTTTCCCATTTATTCTCTTAGCCAAGTTCGTTCATGGTAGAGAATTTACCTATAACAGGTGGGTACTTTCGCTGCACAGCATATCACCGAGCTAGGCGGTGGTGTAGGTCAAAAAGTGCTAGGAATGTGGGTTTTACGTTTTTGGTATTATGCCGCTGAACAGCGCAAAGCCTCTTGGTTGGCTAATGCAATGCATCGCTATGCACTTTTGGTGTAATTTAACTTTATAAAACTGTAATTTAATTACTTCATTATGCTGATGGAGATCAAATAAAATGATTTTTGTGATTTTAATCACCATTTTTATTGTAATTAAATTTCTTAGTGGTATATTTGTGTACAACTTCGCTAGCGAAGAAAAAACGCTCAAAGGATGAGTCCGATTTATCGCCTCCATGGAACCGAGAAATCAAGTAAACAGTTTTTGATTTTAATGGTGATAGTTATGAATAAAGGTTTATCGTCTGTAATGTTCTGGAATCAACACGCTGTGTATACCGGTAACTTTGCATACCCTCGTAGCTTCGGCTACTAATACGCAAATTTTTTGCGTCTCGAACAAGTTTTGTTCACCCCTAAATTAGAATTTATTGGCAACCAAATTTGGTTGATATGATTCACCGCCATCTCAGTTGAGGTGGCGTTTTTTTTGCGCTATACAGAGATAACTGTCGATGTTGATCGCAACATTTTGTTTGTGAAGCTCAATTTTCCTTCCTAGCCCTCGGCCTTTTCCTCGTTTGCTTAGAAAACCAGCGTGCAGTCAGAATTGTGTCTGGAATTTGTTATTTGATAACTCTATAATCGCCGCCAATCGTTTACGCAACCGTTTACTTTTTATCTTTAAAGGATTCGAACATGCTGGAAAAGCTTTTTAAACTCAGTGAATATCGCACTAACGTGCGTACTGAGATCCTCGCTGGGGTCACCACTTTCCTGACCATGGCTTACATTATTTTTGTTAACCCAGCGATTTTGTCGGATGCTGGCATGGATCGCGGAGCTGTGTTTGTCGCGACCTGTTTGGCTGCAGCGATTGGCTGTTTTATCATGGGTTTTATCGCCAACTATCCGATCGCCCAAGCACCAGGTATGGGGCTTAACGCCTTCTTTACTTACGGTGTGGTTCTGGGCATGGGGCATACATGGCAAGTGGCACTGGCCGCTGTGTTTTGCTCTGGTGTGCTGTTTATCCTACTCAGCCTGTTCAAAATTCGTGAATGGATCATCAATTCGATTCCGCATTCTTTACGTACCGGCATCTCAGCGGGTATTGGCTTATTTTTGGCTTTCATCGCATTAAAAAATGCGGGTATCGTCGTCGATAACCCAGCGACACTGGTTTCACTCGGTGCGATCACCTCATTGCATGCGGTATTGGGCGCGGTAGGTTTCTTCCTGACGATTGGCTTGGTATACCGTGGCGTAAAAGGTGCGGTGATGATTGCCATTTTAGCGGTGACAGGCCTTGGCTTAGTTTTCGGTGATGTACAGTGGGGCGGTGTGATGTCAGCGCCACCAAGCATTGCGCCGACGTTCTTGCAACTGGATTTCTCTTCAGTCTTTGAATTGGGGATGATTTCAGTGGTGTTTGCTTTCCTATTTGTTGACTTGTTTGATACCGCAGGCACTTTGGTGGGCGTAGCGACAAAAGCAGATTTGATTGAAAAAGATGGCAAAATTCCTCGCCTAAATCGCGCACTGTTAGCGGATTCTACCGCGACTTCCGTTGGGGCATTGCTGGGTACTTCAAATACTACCTCGTACATCGAAAGTGTTTCCGGTGTCGCGGTAGGTGGACGTACGGGGTTAACCGCTGTGGTGGTTGGCATTTTGTTCCTTCTTGCATTATTCTTCTCGCCACTAGCGGGTATGATCCCAGCTTATGCAACAGCGGGTGCACTTTTCTATGTAGCTATTCTGATGATGTCAGGTTTAGTGAGCATTGATTGGCGTGACCTGACTGAAGCGGCACCCACTGTTGTCACCTGTTTGATGATGCCTCTGACATTCTCAATTGCCGAAGGTATCTCACTGGGTTTCATTGCTTATGCGGCGATCAAACTCTTCAGTGGTAAAGGACGCAGCGTCTCCCTCAGTGTATGGGTGATGGCAGCCATTTTTGTCATCAAATACATTTTGGCAGCGTAAGAGAAGAAATTATAAAAATTCAATTTAGGTTTATCACATGAGCAAAAAATTCGTTATCACCTGGGACAATATGCAGCATTACTGCCGTGAACTTGCACAGCGTCAAATGCCTGCAGAACAATGGAAAGGTATCTTGGGTGTCAGCCGTGGTGGCTTAGTTCCAGCTGCAATTCTCGCTCGTGAATTGGGTATTCGTTATGTAGATACTGTGTGTATCTCTAGCTATGACCATGATCACCAGCGTGATATGACAGTATTAAAAGCACCTGAGCATGACGGGGAAGGTTTCCTGATCATTGATGATCTCGTGGATAGCGGTGATACCGCGCGTAAAATTCGCGAAATGTATCCAAAAGCTAAATTTGTCACTGTGTGTGCTAAGCCTGCTGGTAAAGACTTGGTTGATGAATATGTAGTTGATATTCCACAAGACACTTGGATTGAACAGCCATGGGATATGGTTCTGTCCTATGTTGAGCCAGTCAATCGTAAGCAAAAGTAGTCTTTTTGCATAGAATTTGAAAATGACCCTTTCAAGGGTCATTTTTTTTTACTACTGTTAGGCCAACTTAGCGTAATGCCAGCATAGAGACTTGCCATGTCAGAAGCGATCAGCAAAAACCTGTCTGAGACCCTATTCCAAAACCATAAACAAGCCAAAGAAACGTCTTCGCTTACTCAATACATGCCAAGCAGTTTAGAGCTGTTAGATGCGCGTCGTGAGCAATCGTCCTCCGCTTGGTATCGTAACTTACGTCGTTTGCAATGGGTGTGGCAGGGGATTAATCCGGTTGAACAGGAAGAAGTGCTCGCGCGGATTGCGTCATCCACTCATTCGCGTACTCATGATGAATGGTTAGATACTGTAATGGGCTACCGCAGTGGTAACTGGACTTACGAGTGGACACGTGTTGGCATGCTGCATCAAAAGCAAGCGGCTGAACGTCAAGGCGAAGAGGCGGCTGATGAAATGTTCACTGCTGCACTGTGTTATAGCATCGCAGGTTATCCGCACCTTAAAAATGATAATTTGGCCTTACAAGCGCAAGTTCTGGCCAATAACGCCTATCAAGAGGGCGCTAAGCTCACCGGTTTTGTGGTTAAGCGTTTAGAATTTTCTTACCAAAACAAAAAAGTAGCAGGCTATCTGCACTTGTGTAATACGGATTCGCCTAAGCCTGTGGTGTTGGTCAGTGCGGGGTTAGACAGCCTACAAACCGATATGTGGCGTCTGTTTCGCGATTATTTAGCTAAGCGAGACATCGCTATGCTGACGATTGATATGCCATCACTTGGAGCGAGCTCGCAATGGCCGCTGACGGAAGACTCGTCCTGCCTGCATCAAGCCGTACTGAATCAGTTGGCCGATCTGCCTTGGGTCGACCATTTCCGTGTCGGGCTAATCGGTTTTCGTTTTGGTGGTAACTCAATGGCCCGCCTTGCTTTTCTCGAATCGGACAAAATAAAAGCCTGTGTTGCGTTAGGGGCTCCGATCCACGATATTTTTACCTCGCCGAACAAATTAGCGGGTATGCCGAAAATGTATCTTGATGTTCTGGCATCACGCTTAGGGAAAAACGTAGTCGATGTGCGCAGCTTAGCGGGGCAATTGATGGCGTGGTCGCTGAAAGTACAGGGGTTCATGTCTGGCCGTAGAACTAAAACGCCGATCTTGGCACTCGGGTTAGAAGGGGATCCGGTATCACCTTATTCAGACAATCAACTTGTGGCACTGTTTAGTCATGGTGGACAAGCAAAGAAAGTAAAAAGTAAAACCATTTCACAGGGATATGAGCAATCCCTCGATTTGGCAATAAACTGGCTAGAAGATGAACTTTGCAAGTGACATTTTCATAAAAGTCATCAAGATTAAACATTAAGTGGCGAATGTTTGTTCGTCCAATAATTAAATTTTCCCAATGACTTGGTGTTGCCACGCCAAGTTGCTAGGGGATGAAAATGGCTCTTGATTGCTGCTTATGGAGATGAACTATGTCAGAGATGACCAAAACCCCCACCCACTACCGTCTACTTTCAACGTTGAAAGCTATTGGCCCCTATTTACGGGAAGGGCAGTGTAGTGAGCAAGTCTATTTATTTGATTGTCTCGCCTCGTGTGTTAACGATAAAAAATCCCCTGAAAAACGAGAGTTTTGGGGCTGGTGGATGGTATTGACCCACCACGAGCAGGAAATGTCTGCGTGTTACCATATTGGCCGCTATACGCTCTCAGGAGATTGGATAGCGGAAGACATTCCCGAAGCGGCACAAAACGAAGTGAAGCACACTCAGGCTGAATTTCACAAAAAGTTGGAGAAAACGTTACGCGAACGTTTCGAAATGACCTTAGCTGTTGCTAGCGAGTCAGCCGATTTTGCTTAATTGACCCAGTTCAATCGTTAACCTAAAGAAAAAGGTGCTTTTGCACCTTTTTCTGCTTGTGCAATGCAGTGCGGATTGCTAAAACATCGTCTCTTAAAGTTTTTCTCGACAGAAGCAATCATGACTACAAATCAACGAAGCGCAAAGGCTCCACAAACGGTTGTTGTGAAGCTGGGAACCAGTGTTCTGACCGGTGGTACTCTTGCGCTGGATCGAGCTCATATGGTTGAGCTTGCACGCCAGTGTGCAGAACTGAAAAAACAAGGTCACTCAGTAGTGATCGTGACTTCGGGTGCCATTGCGGCAGGCCGTGAGCACTTAGGTTACCCTGCGCTGCCCAACGCGATCTCCAGCAAGCAACTGCTGGCCGCTGTTGGGCAAAGTCGTTTGATTCAAGTATGGGAATCGCTGTTTGCGATTTACGGCATCAAAATTGGTCAGATGCTGCTAACACGTGCCGATCTTGATGATCGTGAACGTTTCCTTAATGCGCGTGACACCATCAATGCTTTGGTTGAAAACGGTATTGTGCCTGTGGTCAACGAAAACGATGCGGTGGCGACCAACGAAATCAAAGTCGGTGACAACGACAATCTATCGGCATTGGTCGGGATTTTGTGTGGCGCGGATAAGCTGCTGCTACTGACCGATCAAAAAGGCTTGTTCACGGCCGACCCGCGTAAAGATCCCAATGCTCAACTGATCAAAGAAGTGACCACTATTGATGACACACTACGCAAAATTGCCGGTGGCAGTGGTACTACACTCGGTACCGGTGGCATGGCGACCAAACTGCAAGCGGCAGATATTGCACGCCGTGCTGGGATTGAAGTCATCATTGCGGCAGGTCGTGCGCCCAATGTGATTTTTGATTCGTTGAGCGAGGAGCCACAAGGTACGCGTTTCTTAGCCTTGGAAGAAGCCTTAGAAAACCGTAAACGGTGGATTTTAGCGGGACCTGCGGCTTCTGGTGACATTGTGATTGATGATGGTGCGGTGAAAGCCGTATTCAACAAAGGCAGTAGCTTGTTAGCCAAAGGCGTTATACGCGTACAAGGCCATTTCAATCGTGGTGAAGTGGTACGTGTTCTGGACAAACAAAACCACTTGGTTGCGCGTGGCATTTCAGCCTATGCCCATGATGCGTTAGCCGAAATTGCGGGTAAGCACAGTAAAGAGATCATCGATATTTTAGGTTACGATCACGGCTCAGAAGTGATCCACCGCGACGACATGGTCGTGATTCAAGAATAAAGGAGAGAATGATGGATTTAACCGTACTCGGTAAAGCGGCCAAAGCGGCCTCTTTTCAACTGGCAACGGCCAGTACCGCGCAAAAAAATCAGGCTCTCGCGATTATGGCCGAGCAGTTGGAAGCGCAAAGCGCGAGTATTCTCGCCGCGAATGATAAAGATATTGCGCTCGGACGCGAGGCGGGTTTGTCTGACGCCATGTTGGATCGTCTGCTGCTCAATGAGGCTCGCTTACAAGCGATCGCCAATGATGTGCGTAACGTGATCAAGTTAAACGATCCGGTGGGCAGCGAAATCGATAGCCGCGTATTGGAAAACGGCATGTCGCTGGCGCGTCGTCGCGTACCACTTGGTGTGGTGGGCGTGATTTATGAAGCTCGCCCGAACGTCACCATTGATATTGCTGCACTGTGTTTAAAAACTGGTAATGCTGCGATTTTGCGTGGTGGTAAAGAGACCTTTTTCTCTAACATGGAACTGGTCAAAGTGATCCAGTCGGCGTTGGATAAAGCTGGTTTGCCTGCAGCTTCCGTACAGTACATTGAAAAGCCGGATCGAGAATTGGTCACTCAACTACTGAAAATGGACGATTATGTCGACATGATCATCCCACGTGGCGGTGCGGGCCTGCACAAAATGTGCAAAGAAAACAGCACTGTGCCTGTGATCATTGGCGGTTTTGGCATTAGCCATATTTTCGTGGATGAAAGTGCCGATCTGGATAAATCCGTTGCCGTGATTGAAAATGCCAAAGTGCAACGCCCTTCAGCGTGTAATGCATTGGATACTTTATTGGTGCACCAAGCGATTGCCAAACCGTTACTGGAAAAATTGGTCGCAGAACTGAATGGCAAAGTGACGTTTGTGGCGGAACCAAAAGCCAAGGCGTTAATGAGTTCAGCGACTGAGCTGCGTGATGCGCAAGACGGAGATTTTGATACTGAATGGCTCAGTTACACCTTAGGGGTGAAAGTGGTACAAGACGTGCAAGAAGCCATTGATCACATGCGTGAACACAATGCGAGCCACTCTGATGCGATCATGACCAACGATCTCTACAATGCTGAACTGTTTGTGAATACCGCCGGTTCTGCAGCGGTGTATGTCAACGCTTCAACTCGTTTTACCGACGGTGCGCAGTTTGGTTTGGGCGCAGAAGTAGCGGTCTCCACGCAAAAACTGCACGCGCGTGGTCCTATGGGGCTGGAAGAACTCACCAGTTACAAATGGGTTGGTAAGGCTAATTACCTGTCTCGCAGCTAAAAAATCTCAGTAAGATGTGATGTAAAGGGGCTTCATGCCCCTTTTTCTTTGGCTCTCAACAGCACATCGGCTACACTGATTGCCTTGTTATGGAGGTAATATGCATTGTCCTTTCTGTTCTGAAAACGATACCAAAGTGATCGATTCACGTCTGGTGGCTGACGGACATCAAGTACGCCGTCGTCGTCAGTGTCTAGGTTGTAATGAGCGCTTTACCACTTTTGAAAGTGCGGAATTAGTGATGCCGCGTGTGATTAAATCGAACGGTAATCGCGAGCCATTTGATGAAGAGAAAATGATTGGCGGTCTGCAACGTGCTTTAGAAAAACGCCCAGTAAGCTCCGATGCGATTGAACTGGCGATCAGCACCATCAAATCCAAGTTGCGCGCCACGGGTGAGCGCGAAGTGCCAAGCAAATTGATTGGTAATTTGGTGATGGAGCAATTAAAAGTGCTGGATAAAGTGGCCTATATTCGCTTTGCTTCCGTATATCGTAGCTTTGAAGATGTCCGTGAGTTTGGTGAAGAGATCGCCAAGCTACAGGATTAATGCACAGCGACTATGCCTATGTTTACCTCTTTTGATCATCAAATGATGTCCCGCGCGATTGAGCTTGCTCGGCGCGGACGTTTTACCACTTCCCCTAATCCCAACGTTGGCTGCGTGATGACACGCGGTGAGCAGATTGTGGGTGAAGGCTTCCATTTTCGAGCAGGCGAGCCACATGCTGAAGTGCATGCGATGCGCCAAGCGGGCGAGCTCGCTCGCGGCGCTACTGCCTACGTTACGTTAGAGCCTTGTTCTCACTACGGCCGCACACCTCCTTGCGCCGAGGGACTCATCAAGGCTGGCGTGGCAAAAGTGATTTGCGCGATGCAAGATCCCAATCCGCAAGTGGCTGGTCGTGGTGTACAAATGTTGCGTGATGCTGGCATTGAGGTTGAAGTAGGGTTGCTTGAAGCCGATGCGCGAGCGCTGAACCGCGGTTTCCTGAAACGGATGGAAACGGGCATGCCTTATGTGCAGCTTAAAATGGCGGCAAGTCTTGATGGCCAAACAGCGCTTGCTAACGGGAAAAGTCAGTGGATCACCTCTTCCGCAGCACGTAAAGATGTGCAGCGGTTTCGCGCGCAAGCCAGCGCGATTCTTTCCACCAGTCAAACTGTGCTGGCTGATAACGCCTCTCTGGCGGTACGTTGGCACGATTTACCACCATCGGTACAGGCGCAATACGCACAAGCGGATTTGCGCCAGCCACTGCGGGTGATTTTGGATCGCCAACATCAATTGCATCCAGAGTTAGCGTTATACCAAACACCTTCACCCGTGCTGCGAGTTGCCAGCGAGAATGCCGAACTCTGTATCTCTGCTGAGAACGGAAAGCTTGATTTGCGTGAGCTTTTGGCACTACTCGCTCAGCAACACAATGTGAATCAACTCTGGGTAGAGGCGGGGAGCCAACTGGCTCAATCTTTGATTGAGCAAAAGTTGGTGGATGAAATCATTCTCTATTTAGCGCCGAAACTGATGGGCAGTGATGGCCGTGGTTTATTTGGCGCGCTCGGTTTGACGGAAATGGTTGAGGCCATTGAACTCAAAATAGAAGATTGTCGAATGGTGGGGGCAGATTTGCGGATCATCGCCACCCCAAAAACAAAAGATTAGCATTATGTTTACAGGTATTGTTGAAGCGGTTGGCAAGCTGACCGCTATTATCCCTAAAGGCAGCGACGTCACCATCAGTGTAGATGTGGGTAAGCTGGACATGGCCGATGTTAAACTCGGTGACAGTATCGCGACCAATGGCGTCTGTTTAACTGTTGTGGCCTTTGATGCGCGCAGTTTCAGCGCGGATTTGTCGATGGAAACCTTGAAGAAATCTGGCTTTGCTCAGTATCAGGTTGGTGATCGCGTCAACCTGGAGAAAGCGATGCTACCCACTACCCGTTTTGGTGGCCACATTGTTTCTGGGCATGTGGATGGTGTAGGCGAAATCGTTGAGCGTATTCCTGTTGGTCGTGCGGTAGAACTGTGGGTCAACATGCCTGCGGATCTGAGCAAATACGTCGCGGAGAAAGGCTCAATTACCGTCGATGGGATCAGTTTGACGGTGAATGATTTACGCAAAAATGCCTTCAAACTGACCATTGTTCCTCATACCAGTGCAGAAACCACAATGGATGAGTTCCAAGTGGGGCGTCGAGTGAATCTGGAAGTGGATGTGTTAGCGCGTTACATGGAGCGCTTGCTCCAAGGAAGCAAAGAGAGCGAGCCTCAGTCACGATTGACGATGGATTTTCTGCAGCAAAACGGCTTCGCTTAATGGCTCGCCACGAATACGAATAACGATAGGACTGAGATCATGCCAATTAGTACCCCACAAGAAATTATTGAAGATATTCGTCAGGGCAAAATGGTCATCCTGATGGACGATGAAGATCGTGAGAATGAAGGTGATTTGATCATGGCGGCGGAGCACATTACGCCAGCAGCAATTAACTTCATGGCGACTCATGGTCGCGGCCTTATCTGTTTAACCATGACCAAAGATCGTTGCCGCCGTTTGGGCTTAAATCCTATGGTGCAAGACAATAATGCGCAGTACACCACCAACTTCACCGTCTCGATTGAAGCCGCTGAAGGGGTAACTACTGGCATTTCGGCGGCGGATCGCGCACGTACGGTGCAAGCGGCGGTAGCCAAAGAGGCGAAAGCCTCCGATTTGGTTCAGCCGGGGCATATTTTCCCGCTTGCCGCGCAAGAAGGTGGGGTGCTGACGCGTGCAGGCCACACTGAAGCGGGTTGTGATTTGGCACGATTGGCCGGTTTTGAGCCAGCTTCGGTGATTGTGGAAATTCTGAACGATGATGGCACGATGGCGCGTCGTCCGGATTTGGAAGTGTTCGCTGAAAAACACGGTTTAAAGCTCGGCACGATTGCTGACTTGATTGAATACCGTAACCACACCGAAACTACGATTGAGCGTGTGGCGCAATGCAAATTGCCGACCGAATACGGTGAGTTTGAACTGGTGACTTACCGTGACATCATCGATAAGCAAATTCACTTCGCACTACGCAAAGGGGATGTCACTACATCGCCCACTTTGGTGCGTGTTCATCTGCAAGATACCTTTACCGATTTGCTACACAGTGACCGTACCGCCGAGCGTAGTTGGACGCTGACTACCGCCATGCAGCGTATTGGTCAAGAAGGTGGGGTATTGGTGATTCTTGGCAATGAAGAGTCAAGCGATCTGCTCCTGCACCGCGTGAAAATGTTTGAGCTGCAAGATAAAGGTGAAGCACCGGCAATGGCGAAAAAGCAAGGCACTTCGCGCCGTGTGGGTGTGGGTTCACAAATCCTTGCCGATCTTGGGGTTAAGGAGATGCGTTTGCTCTCTTCGCCGAACAAAAAATACCACGCATTGGGCGGTTTTGGCCTCAATGTGGTCGAATACGTCTGTGAATAATCACAGCAAATTGCCGGTTTGCCGCGTGTTACCTTGAAGGTGGGGCGCGGCTTTTAGCCCAAATTTCTGTTAGATATTGCTCACAAAATTGTGCTAGAATCCGGCGATTCTCACTTGATGAACAGAGTTAAAGGAAAGCTATGAAAGTGATCGAGGGTGGTTTCCCAGCACCAAATGCGAAAATTGCGATTGTGATTTCTCGTTTCAACAGTTTTATCAATGAAAGTTTACTGTCTGGTGCCATCGATACTCTTAAGCGTCACGGTCAGATCAGTGATGACAACATTACTGTTGTTCGTTGCCCTGGTGCAGTTGAGTTGCCTCTGGTAGCCCAACGTGTTGCAAAAACAGGCGACTACGATGCGATTGTCTCACTGGGTTGTGTGATCCGTGGTGGTACACCGCACTTTGACTATGTTTGCAGTGAAATGAATAAAGGTCTGGCACAAGTGTCTCTGGAATTTAGCATTCCAGTCGCATTCGGTGTGCTGACTGTTGATACTATCGATCAAGCTATTGAACGCGCAGGAACCAAGGCTGGTAATAAGGGTGCTGAAGCAGCACTGAGCGCACTTGAGATGATTAACGTTCTTTCTGAAATTGATTCCTAATGGGGGCCAGTGTGAAACCAGCCGCACGTCGTAATGCACGTCAATTTGCGCTACAAGCAATTTATTCATGGCAAATTACTAAAGAGAATGTTGCGACTATTGAAGAGCAATTTCTAACCAGCGGTAAATACGATGAAGAAGAACATCGTGCCGCTGAGCCAGCTCTTGCTGCTCCTGAAACCGATGTTTCTTATTTCCGTGACCTGTTAGCCGGTGTGGTTTTGAACCATACTGAACTAGACAGCAAACTGCGTCCTTTCGTTTCTCGTCCAATGCAAGATCTGGACATGATGGAACTGGCGCTGCTGCGTTTGGCCATGTACGAAATGACGCGTCGTGAAGACGTACCATACAAAGTCGTGATTAACGAGGCGATTGAGTTGGCAAAAGTGTTTGCCGCTGAAGATAGCCATAAATTCGTTAACGGTGTACTGGATAAAGCCGCACCGCACGTACGTAAGAAAGCGTAACCCGTTTTCCACTAGAAGGTCAGCAGTTGCTGACCTTTTTTCTTAATAAGCTGCTGCTTGCGTTGGCTTAATTAACCAAAGAGTCTGGATGATGTTTGGTGAATTTAATTTAATCGATAAATACTTTTCTAACCGACAACCACAGCGTAAAGACGTGCATTTAGCGTTGGGTGATGATTGTGCGATTGTCAAAGTTCCTGAAAACTCACGTGTGGCGATCAGCACGGATACTCTCGTTGCCGGCACCCATTTCCTTCCTGAAGCCAATCCGGCTTGGGTCGCACATAAAGCCTTAGCGTCGAACATCAGTGATTTGGCGGCGATGGGTGCAACACCTGCTTGGGTTTCTCTTGCGCTGACCCTGCCTGAAATCGATGAGACGTGGTTAAAACCTTTCTGCGATGCCTTTTTCGAGTTAGCCAATTACTACAATGTACAGCTGATTGGCGGTGATACCACCAAAGGCCCACTCAGTATCACGTTAACCGTGCAGGGTTTTTTGCCTAAAGAGCAAGCGATGTTGCGCAGTGGGGCAAAAGTGGGCGATTGGCTGTATGTCACAGGCGATCTTGGTGATAGCCAAGCGGGACTGGATGTGATTTTACACCCTGAAAAGCGTCAACTTCCGTTTGCGGATATTCTCGAACAGCGTCATTACCTTTCAACACCGCGGATTGTGGCCGGACAAGCCTTAGTCCATTTGGCTTCATCGGCGATCGATATTTCTGATGGCTTGATTGCGGATTTGCAACACATCTTGCGTCGCTCCAATGTTGGAGCGAGTATTGATGTCAGCTTGCTGCCTCTTTCAAAAGAACTCTTACAGTTCGTTGATAGTGTTACCAGCGCGCAGCAGTATGCTTTGACGAGCGGGGAAGAGTACGAACTCTGTTTCACCATTCCAGAAGAGAATCGTGGATCGTTGGAAAATGCCTTGGCTCATTGTGGTACCAAAGTCACTTGTATTGGTCAGATTCGTCCTGCTGGTACGTTTGAGCTGCATAATCAAGGTAAAAAGTTGGATTGGCAATTGGCAGGGTATGATCATTTCAAGGTGAAGGCATGAGCGATCCGCGCAGCAAAATTTCATTACGTAATCCTTGGCACTTACTGGCCACGGGCTTTGGCAGTGGTTTATCTCCCGTGGTACCCGGCACGATGGGTACGTTAGCATCGGTACCATTTTATCTGTTACTCGCTCAACTGCCTTTCATGCTCTATATCGCAGTGATTGTGATAGCCAGCGTGATAGGGATTAAAATCTGCCAAGTGACCTCGGATGATATGCAGGTGCATGATCATGGTTCGATCGTATGGGATGAGTTTGCTGGATTTTGGATCACCATGTTGATTGTGCCGTTATACCAATTATCGGTTTTCGATTGGAAATGGCTCGCCACGGGTTTTGTGCTGTTTCGCTTTTTCGACATGGTGAAGCCTTGGCCCATCAGTTGGTTGGATAAACGCGTACATGGCGGTTTCGGCATCATGATTGATGATTTAGTGGCAGGGGTGATGGCGGCGATCAGCTTAGCGGCCGTCGGTCACTGGCTCGGTTGGAGTCTTTAGTAAGCAGGTTCCCTGAAGGGAACCTGACTGGCTAATTGAGTTTTTCTAAATCCGCTTCAATTTCTGCAATTTTACTGGCGACAACTTTTTCTAAGTGACGTAAATCATTAAGAATTTTCTGTTTTACGTCCACTTCACCCATCACTTCAGGTTTAGTGATCTTATTCAGCTCATCAATCACCAGCGTCAAATTACGATTAATTTCAGTCACTTCTTTGTATTGATGACTGCCACTGTCCACCAAAACATTTTTGATTTGTCTTGGGTACTTAAACTTAACGCTTTTTGCGAACAGTTCGCCTTTTTGCTTTTTGAAGTAGATTTTTAACACGTCTTTATGCGCTTCTTGGCGCAGCGAATAACGTTCAATTTGCGTAGGTTCATTAATACCCAAGCCGACGAGATGGGGAAACATAGGCAACCTCTTAGTCAAAATAACCTGTTTACCATCACTGAGCACAAGCATATGTTTGTCAAACTCGTAATGGACTCTATTCACTGTAGCAGTAGGTTGATGTGCCTGACAGTTCAATAGGTTAAGTTGTGCTCAAGATCCCACCTGATCTCGTCAGGCATGTAAAGCTCAATCGCCCGCTGTTCGACACGATGCTATTGAGCACTAGGTGCAAGTTGAGAGACATTTTCGATCAATTTCTCGCGCAGTAACTGCTCTTCATCTTCATTGAGGCGAGCACCTTGTGAATTGGTCAGAATAAATAAATCCTCTGCCCTTTCCCCAATCGTGGTGATTTTTGCTGCATGTAAGTCGAGATTGAGTTCTGCAAATGTTGCACCGACAGTGGCGAGTAAACCTGGTGTATCGAGGGCAACCAATTCCATTAAAGTGCGCTTTTTACTCTTGGTCGGTAGAAAGTCCACCTGTGTTTTGACCTTAAAATGTTGCAAGTTACGCGGAATGCGCCGCGCTTTTAACGTGGTCGGGCGGCCATCTTCTAACACATGCACGAGATGGCGAATGAGGGCTTGATGACGATCTTCTTCAATCGCTTGACCGTTTTGATCGAGTACCATAAAGGTATCAAGTACGTACCCATCCTTACTCGCCATGATCTGTGCATCGTGTACGTTGAGGTTGCGCCGGTCGAGTTCGGCAACCACGGTCGCGAACAGCGCGGCTTGATCTTTGGTATACACAAAGACTTCAGTCCCCCCACGGGTGGCTTTTTTGCTAAGGAGCACTAAGGGTTTGCTGCTGTCTTCATGGCGCAGTAAATGGGTGCAGTGCCAAGCGATCTGTTTATGGGTATGGCGTAGGAAGTAGTCGGCTTTAAAGCGTTGCCACAGCACTTCAATTTCTCGGCTAGTGAAGCCTTCTTTGCGCAATAGTGCAGAAGCCATTTGCTGGTTGTGGCGAATCCGCTCACGAATATCAACCGGATTTTCTAAGCCGCGGCGTAAAGCCCGTTGTGTAGAGTAAAACAGCTCCGCCAGTAGCGTACGTTTCCAACTGTTCCAAAGTTCAGGGTTGGTGGCACAGATGTCTGCGACAGTGAGGCACACTAAGTATTCCAAGCGCTCCTCATCACGTACTTTTTTGGCAAATTCGATGATCACATCTGGGTCATAAATATCACGCCGCTGCGCGGTGACCGACATCAGCAAATGATTTTTAACCAACCACGCGACGAGTTTAGCTTCTGGCTTAGATAAGCCATGTTCAATACAGAAATCAAAGGCTTCATCAGCCCCGATTTCGGAGTGATCGCCTCCTCGGCCTTTTCCGATGTCATGGAAAATAGCGGCGAGAATTAATAGCTCTTTTTTCTGGATTTTAGGATAAATTTCACAGCAGATAGGGTGTCTTTCGTGATTTTTTATATCGCTAAAGAGATGGATGTGCTTGAGCAAACGAACACTGTGTTCATCGACAGTGTACACGTGGAATAAGTCGAACTGCATCTGGCCGACAATTTGATGCCATTGTGGTAGATAAGCGGCCAATACGCCGAGTTTATGCATTTGGCTAAAGGCTTTATGTAATGCATTGGGATGACGCACCAGTTCGATAAATTTCTCTCGCGCTGCGGGAATGGTGTGCAGGAATTTATTTAAACGACGGCGAGCGGTACGCAATTGGCGCATGGTCGCAGGCGCTACCGATTCGATGGTGGAATCGTTCGCCATATGCAAAAACATATCCAGAATGGTTTCTGGGCGCGCTTGAAATAGGGCTGGTTTACGCGCCTCAATCATGTTTCCGCGGCGCTGAAAATCTTCATCGATAATGATTGCATCTTCTTCTTCCCCGTTATTGAGAATGGCTTTATCGAAGATTTTTAGCAGCATTTTGTTCAGTTCTGCCACGCGACGTAACGTGCGAAAGAACTCTTTCATCATCATTTCTACGCCACGATTACCTTCACCAAAATAGCCCAGATGACGAGCAACTTGAACTTGATGAGCAAAGGTGAGACGGTTGTCGTAACGTTTTAGCTCAATATGCAGCGCAAAACGTACGCGCCACAGAAAATCTTGGCACTCAACCAATTCACGGTATTCAGCATCAGTGAGAAAGCCAAAGCGGCTCATTTCATACAAGGAGGTTGCCCCGAAATGGCGACGAGCAACCCAGCTTAGGGTATGAATATCGCGCAACCCGCCGGGCGTTGATTTAATATCGGGTTCTAAATTGTAGGTAGTGTCGTGATAACGGGCGTGACGCTCTTTTTGTTCTTGCACTTTGGCCTGATAGAACACTTCACTGGGCCAAAACGATTCAGAATGAATCACCATTTTTAAGTGATGGAACGTCTCTTCACACCCACAAAGTAAACGCGCTTCTTGTAAGTTAGTTGCGACGGTTAAGTCGGCCTTACCGATTTCAGCACACTGTTCAACCGTACGAACCGCATGACCAATCTCTAATTTTAAATCCCATAATAGAGTTAAAAATTGGCTGATCTTGCTCGCGACTTGATCACTGAGCGGCTGCTGAGAAAGCACCAATAAGTCAATGTCAGAAAGGGGGTGCAGCTCACCGCGACCATAACCACCGACTGCAACTAAACTCACTTCGAGCAGTTCATCAAACCCAAAAGATTGCCATAGGCGATGCAGCAACAAATCCATGTATTCTGAGCGGCCTAAGACCAAATCTGTCACAGGGTGGTGATCGAAAAACTCCTGTTTCTGATATTCCGTAAAACTTTCCAGTTGTTGCTTTAAACTCTCAACGGTCAGTTGTGATTCTTGAAGTGTAAGGGGCGATTGATACAGCATAGCGCGTCCATGCAAGCGTTAACACGAATAGAGCCAATCTAGCAGATGGCAGCAGATAAAAAAATATCCCTGACTGGCAGGGATATTTTTCAGCGTTGAAGAGCTTAAGCGTTGTTAAGCAAACGCGGCAGTGTTTCATCTTTACGCAGGGTTAAGATCTCGCAGCCAGTGGCCGTAACGAGAATAGTGTGTTCCCATTGCGCAGATTTTTTACCGTCGGCGGTGTAAACCGTCCAACTGTCTTCATCATCAAGGCGGCAGCCAAATTTACCGGCGTTGATCATCGGCTCGATGGTGAAAATCATCCCTTCACGCAACACGGTGCGATCACTGTTTTTGTAGTGCACCACTTGCGGCTCTTCATGGAACTCAGCACCAATGCCGTGACCACAGTAATCACGCACGATAGAAAACTTAAAGCGTGGATTATTTTTGTTGTTGGTCTTGATGTGTTTTTCAATCGTGCTACCAATTTCGCCAAGTTGCACGCCTGGTTTAACTTGTTTTAGAGCCAAGTACAGACATTCTTGTGCCACATGACACAGGCGCTTGTCTTCGAGTGACACCTCACCAATCATGAACATTTTTGATGTATCGCCGTGGTAACCGTCTTTGATCACCGTAATGTCAATATTGAGGATGTCGCCGTCACGCAGTACCGCAGGACGCTGCAGTTGGCCAAAGTAAGAATCTTCACTGGCTGGAATACCATGACAGACAATATGGTTGATCGACGTACAAATCGATTTTGGAAAACCGTGATAATTCAGTGGTGCCGGAATCGCGCCTTGAACCTCAGTAATGTACTTATGACATATCTGATCCAGCTCTTCAGTGGTCACGCCTGCTTTCACATGAGGTTCAATCATTTCTAGAACTTCAGCGGCTAAGCGGCCCGCAACGCGCATTTTTTCAATTTCTACGGCATTCTTGATTTTTATAGACATCGGCTTTCTCTACTGACTTGTGAGCACACAAGGTGCTAGTAGCGCTATTGTAACAATGGACAGATGAAGCGCAAGAAAACAGTCAGTCTTGAGCTAGAAACGATGGGGAATTGGCTCATCGCAGATCGACTTCCGACGAATTTTTTCTAGCCACACAGGGGCAAAATATGGTATAAAGCGCGCCGGAATCCGGGTCCTTGTTCTCCTTGTCGGCGAAAAGGATTGGGAACCGCAAACCTAATTGTTTAAATCACACACATTCCGACACGTGTTCCGGGGTGCTCCAATTGAGGAGTCGGATATACGGGGAATGTGGAGGCCTAACCCCATAGAGGAATTTAAAATGGCATCTGTATCAATGCGCGATATGCTGACAGCGGGCGTACACTTCGGTCACCAAACTCGTTACTGGAACCCAAAAATGAAGCAATTCATTTTCGGTGCTCGTAACCGCGTTCACATCATCAACCTAGAAAAAACTGTACCAATGTTCAACGAAGCTCTAGCTGAGCTGGCAAAAGTTGGCGAGAAAAAAGGTAAAGTTCTGTTCGTAGGTACTAAGCGCGCTGCATCTGAGTCTGTTAAAGAAGCTGCTCTAGCAAGCAACCAATACTACGTTAACAACCGCTGGTTGGGCGGTATGCTGACTAACTGGAAAACTGTTCGTCAGTCAATCAAGCGTCTGAAAGAGCTGGAAGTTCAATCAACTGACGGTACTTTTGACAAGCTGACTAAGAAAGAAGCTCTAATGCGCACTCGCGAAATGGAGAAACTTGAAAAGTCTCTTGGTGGTATCAAAGATATGGGCGGCCTGCCTGACGCTCTGTTCGTAATCGACGCAGATCACGAGCACATCGCTATCAAAGAAGCGAACAACCTAGGTATTCCAGTATTTGCTGTTGTTGATACTAACTCTAGCCCAGACGGCGTTGACTACATCATCCCAGGTAACGACGACGCGATCCGCGCTGTTCAACTGTACCTGAATGCGGCTGCTGCTTCGATCAATGAAGGTCGTAACAAAGACGCTGTTGTAGCTGAAAAAGACGGTTTCGTAGAAGCGGAATAATCTCGGCTCTGAGTGAAACTTAGGCTATCTGCCATAATTGTGCAGCATAGGCCAAGTTATAGTTAGCATTGGGGGCCGATAATGTAGGCCCTCAATTTTTACCCAATCCAGAATTAACTGAGGAATAGAGAATGGCTGTTACTGCTGCTCTAGTAAAAGAACTGCGCGAGCGTACTGGCGCAGGTATGATGGAATGTAAGAAAGCCCTTGTTGAAACTAACGGTGACATCGAGCTGGCGATCGAAAACATGCGTAAGAGTGGTGCTGCTAAAGCTGCTAAAAAAGCTGGCAACATCGCTGCTGAAGGCACCATCATTATCAAAGAAGGCGAAGGCGTTGCGGCTCTGGTTGAAGTAAACTGCCAAACTGACTTCGTAGCAAAAGACGGCAGCTTCGTAGCATTTGCTAACCAAGTTGCTGACGCTGCTGTTGCTTCTAAAGCCTCTGTAGAAGAACTACAAGCGCAATTCGAAGAAGTTCGTGTTGCTCTAGTTGCGAAAATTGGTGAGAACATCAACATCCGTCGCGTTCAGTACGTTGAAGGCGCAACTCTGGCTACTTACCGTCACGGCGATCGTATCGGTGTAGTAGTTGCAGGTTCTACTGACGCAGAAACTCTGAAGCACGTTGCAATGCACGTTGCTGCTTCTCGTCCAGAATTCCTGACTCCAGACGACGTTCCAGCTGAAGTTGTTGCCAAAGAGCGTGAAGTTCAAGTTGGCATCGCAATGAACGAAGGCAAGCCAAAAGAAATCGCAGAGAAAATGGTTGAAGGCCGTATGAAGAAATTCACTGGCGAAGTTTCTCTGACTGGTCAACCATTCGTAATGGAACCAAAGAAAACTGTTGGCGAAATTCTGGCTGAGAAAGGCGTAGCAGTGACTGCGTTCGTTCGTCTTGAAGTAGGTGAAGGCATCGAGAAACAAGAAGGCCTGAGCTTTGCTGAAGAAGTAGCACTGGTGCAAAAAGGTTAATCCTAGCGCAATTGCTCAAAAAAAGACCGTGGCCATGGCTGCGGTCTTTTTACGATGAGTGCGTTGATTCGTTAAATGTGGCTAGAGCTGACACCTTGATTAGCCGTGATGAATAGATTTAAGTACACACTCAAATCTATTCATGACTGTTAATCCTCAACTCTCTTTGGAAGGTAAACTCCCATGACTACGAACCCTAAACCAGCTTATCAACGTATTTTGTTAAAACTAAGTGGTGAAGCGCTACAAGGCTCTGAAGGTTTTGGTATTGATCCTACGGTACTTGAGCGTATGGCTCAGGAAGTAAAAGAACTGGTTGAGCTGGGCGTACAAGTGGGCGTTGTGATTGGTGGGGGCAACCTGTTCCGTGGTGCTGGTCTTGCGAAAGCAGGCATGAACCGTGTTGTAGGTGATCACATGGGGATGTTGGCAACCGTGATGAACGGCTTGGCAATGCGTGATGCGTTGCATCGTGCTTATGTGAATGCGCGCTTGATGTCTGCTATCCCGCTAAATGGTGTGTGTGACGATTACAGCTGGTCTGATGCGATTCGTGAATTACGTCAAGGCCGAGTGGTCATTTTCGCGGCAGGTACAGGTAACCCATTCTTTACTACAGACTCAGCAGCGTGTTTGCGTGGTATTGAAATTGAAGCAGACGTGGTTCTCAAAGCGACGAAAGTGGATGGTGTTTACAGTGCTGACCCGGTAGCCAACCCAGATGCACAACTGTATGATAAGCTGACTTACAACGATGTGCTTGATAAAGAGCTGAAAGTGATGGATTTAGCCGCGTTCACTCTGGCTCGTGACCATAAAATGCCAATTCGTGTATTTAACATGAACAAACCTGGCGCACTTCGTCGCGTCGTTATGGGTGAAACTGAAGGTACATTGATCAGCGACGCGCTGTGATCAGTCTTGAAACTGAACGCTCTCGAAACGAAAACAAGAATTAAGGTGATATTGTGATTAATGAGATCAAAAAAGATGCGCAAGAGCGTATGGAGAAAAGTGTAGAAGCACTGAAAAATGGCCTGTCTAAAATTCGTACTGGCCGTGCTCACCCAAGTCTGCTCACAGGTATTTCTGTTGACTACTACGGCGCTCCAACTCCACTTAATCAGATTGCTAACGTGATTGCAGAAGATGCACGTACTTTGGCGATCACCGTATTTGATCGTGATTTAACTCAAAAAGTTGAAAAAGCGATCTTAATGTCTGATCTGGGTTTAAACCCAATGTCAGCAGGCACTATCATTCGTGTTCCACTGCCACCTCTGACGGAAGAGCGCCGTCGTGATCTGGTGAAAATTGTGCGTGGTGAAGCGGAAGGCGGTCGTGTTGCGGTGCGTAACATCCGTCGTGATGCGAACAACGATCTAAAAGGTCTGCTAAAAGATAAAGAAATTTCAGAAGATGATGAGCGTCGTGCACAAGAAGACATTCAGAAGCTGACTGATGCAGCCGTGAAGAAGATCGATGATGTTCTTGCTGCAAAAGAAAAAGAGCTGATGGAAGTTTAATCCACTGGCTTGGTGAACAGAACGCTGTGCTCGCAGCACAGCGTTTTTTTATGCTACTCTGCGCCTCTTTGATTGTTCGTTGTGTTTCTTATGCAAAATCTATCTCTTTCCCAAGATGTATTACCTAAGCATATTGCCATCATTATGGATGGGAATGGTCGCTGGGCGAAAGCACAGGGAAAACCGCGAGTGTTTGGCCATAAAAATGGTGTTGCTGCGGTTCGCAAAACAATTTCTACTTCTGCTCGTCTAGGGATCCAAGCGATTACCTTGTTTGCCTTTAGCAGTGAAAACTGGCGTCGACCAGAAGAAGAAGTGGGCGTGCTGATGGAACTCTTTATCACGGTGCTTTCCACCGAGATAAAAAAACTGCATAAAAATAACCTTCGTCTACGCGTGATTGGAGATAAAAGCCGCTTTAGTGAGCGCTTACAATCGAAAATAGCGCAAGCCGAACAATTAACGGCTAGCAATACGGGCATGGTGGTGAACATTGCTGCGAATTACGGTGGTCAGTGGGACATTTTGCAAGCTACCCAAGCACTAGCAGAAAAAGTCACACAAGGTGAATTACAGCCAACCGATATTGATGAAGCCGTGTTTAAGCAACATCTCACAATGGCCGATCTGCCGGATGTGGACTTGTTGATCCGTACTAGCGGAGAGTGCCGCATTAGTAATTTTATGCTTTGGCAACTTGCCTACGCAGAAATGTATTTTACTCCAGTCTTCTGGCCTGAATTCGATGAAAACTGCCTGATTGAAGCAGTGACTTGGTTTGTTAATCGCGAGCGCCGTTTTGGCTGCACTGGTGAACAAATCAAGGCATTGATGGAAAACTGAATATAGGACTTCTCAATTTGAAGCAGCGAATCATTACAGCGCTTGTTCTCGCGCCTTTGGTGATCCTTGGCATTATCTATTTGCCTTTTGCTTGGTTTATGCTGGCGCTTGCCGTGGTGACTTTACTTGGGTTCTGGGAATGGACTCAGTTCGTGAACCAGCCATCACGGATTCTGGCAATGATCCCTGCGCTAGTGTGTGGTGGGATCAGTCTTGCATTGATTGATTTTGAATTTCCAGCCATCGGTAATATTAGTGCGCCCCATTTTGCCGTGCTTGGTCTCGGTGGTATATGGTGGTTGGTGGCGAGCGGCTTAGCGATCACTTATCCACGCTCTCGTCCGTTATGGGAACACTCAAGCAGTGTACGTCATCTCTTTGGATTGCTGACGCTAGTGCCATTCTTTTGGAGTGTGCTGTTTTTGCGCGCTCATTCTTACCTCGCCGATCCTTTTTATGGCGCAAAACTTGTGCTCTTCGTCTGTTTTCTGGTTTGGGCCGCAGACAGCGGGGCCTATTTTGTGGGAAAAAGTCTAGGTAAACACAAAATGGCGCCCGCAGTCAGTCCCAATAAAACTATTGAAGGGTTAGTCGGTGGCGTGGTTACGGCTATGCTCGTAGGGTACTGGGTTGCTGAAGGGTTTGGCCTTCAATTTAGCTCTATGCCGGCAATGTTGTTGATTATTTTGCTGACCGTGGTGATTTCAGTGTTGGGCGATCTGGTCGAAAGTATGTTTAAACGTGTCTCTGGCATTAAAGACAGCAGCAATATCATACCGGGACATGGCGGCATTTTGGATCGAATTGATAGCCTGACGGCTGCTTTCCCAGTGTTTACACTTCTCTATTTCTTGTTCTAATCATCGGGCTGCCCAGGCAGCCTGATGCACAATAGCGGTTTTCACTATGCGTAAACTAACCATCTTAGGCGCCACCGGTTCGATTGGAGCCAGCACCCTTAAAGTGATTGCCCAAAATCCACAGCAGTTTTCGATTGTTGCTTTAGTTGCTGGGGGCAATGTGGCCAAAATGCACCAGCTTTGCCAGCAATGGCAACCTAAATATGCGGTGATGGCAACGGCTCAGGCGGCAGCCGAGTTGCAACAGTTACTAAAAAGTCATGCGATCCCCACTGAAGTCTTATACGGTGAACAAGCGATGTGCCAAGTCGCGGCGCTGGATGAAGTGGATACGGTCATGGCGGCGATTGTCGGTGCGGCGGGTTTGTTACCCACGATGGCGGCGGTGAAAGCGGGCAAACGAGTGTTGCTCGCCAATAAAGAGGCATTGGTCATGTCTGGCCAACTGTTTATTGATGCTGTGGCGCAATCGGGCGCGGAGTTAATGCCGGTTGATAGTGAGCATAATGCTATTTTTCAATGTTTACCGCGTGAGATCCAAACACAGCTTGGCCGCTGTGATTTATCGCAGCACGGTATTAGCCATATTTTACTGACGGGTTCAGGTGGTCCATTCCGTTACAGTGATCTTTCGATCCTAGAGAGTGTGACTCCCGAACAGGCGATTGCTCATCCTAACTGGTCGATGGGGCCTAAGATCTCCGTGGATTCGGCCACCATGATGAACAAAGGCCTCGAATACATTGAAGCCAAGTGGTTGTTTAATACATCGCGTGAACAGCTTAAGGTGTTGATTCACCCTCAATCCGTGATCCATTCTATGGTGCAATACCAAGATGGTTCAGTGATTGCGCAGTTGGGGGAGCCTGATATGGCAACCCCGATCTCCTATGCTATGGCTTATCCAGAACGGGTGACAGCCGGTGTACCAGCGCTTGATTTTACGCGTTTGCAGCAACTGACTTTTATGGATGTCGATTTTGCTCGTTACCCATGTTTGCAATTGGCTATGGATGCTTGTTTCCTTGGCCAACATGCGACGACCTCGCTCAATGCGGCGAATGAAGTCGCGGTTGACGCCTTTTTAAAACGGAAAATACGTTTCACTGACATCGCCGCGATCAATGATCAGGTATTGTCTAAGGTCTGTGCGACCAATACCGAGTTACATTGCCGTGACTTGGAAAGCCTGCTTGAGCTAGATACAATGGCCCGACATTTTGCCCACCAAGTATTGAAAGAGCGTCAACCATGAACGACATCTTATGGAACTTCATCGCCTTTATTGTTGCGCTAGGCATTTTAGTGGCAGTGCATGAATTTGGACATTTCTGGGTTGCCAGACGTTGCGGTGTAAAAGTCGAAAAATTCTCCATCGGTTTTGGTAAATCGATTTGGAAACGCATGGGGCGTGATGGCACCGAATATAGCCTATCTATGATCCCGCTTGGCGGTTACGTCAAAATGTTGGATGGACGGGTCGATGATGTACCTGCCGAACAACAGGCTATGGCGTTTGATAAGCAGTCGCTCTGGAAACGCTCGGCAATTGTGAGCGCAGGCCCTCTCTTCAATTTTCTGTTCGCTATCTTTGCCTATTGGCTGATGTTTATGATCGGTGTCCCAGCGGTCAAACCTGTGATTGGCGGAGTCACACCATACTCGATTGCAGCTCAAGCGGGGCTTGAGTCGGGCATGGAGATTAAAGCGGTCTCTGGCGTGACTACCCCAGACTGGGAATCGGTGAATATGGGCTTGGTTGGTCATATTGGTGATGACAGTATGACGCTTACCGTTTCATCAGCAGAAGGCGTTGGGCTCGACGAAATCAAGACAATTAATCTGCGTGATTGGAACTTTGACCCAGAAACAGAGTCTGCTATGAGGGCGCTTGGCTTTAAGCCATTTACCCCTGAAATATCAAACCAATTGGTCAGTGTGGCAGCACAAGGTGCTGGTGAGCGATCAGGGTTGCAAGTGGGTGATATTCTTTTGCAAATCAATGGCCAAGCAATTGAACATTGGCAGCAAGTTGTGAATGCGATTCAAAACCATCCTAACGCGCCGCTCCCTGTCGTGGTTGAGCGCGCTGGGCAAAAAATCGAGCTCTCACTGACACCGGATAGTCGTGAACTTTCGCAAGGAAAAGTGATCGGCTTTGCGGGAATCGCACCAAAAGTCGCAGAATGGCCGCAAAGCTATCGATTTGAATTGCAATTTGGTGTATTTGAGTCGCTGAGCAAAGCAGTTGAAAAAAGTGGACAAGTGATTGACCTGACGGTCAGTATGTTAAAAAAACTGCTAGTAGGGGATGTGGGGTTGAACAACCTTAGCGGCCCGATTTCTATTGCCAAAGGGGCAGGAACAACTGCGGACTATGGCTTTGTCTACTTTTTAGGTTTTTTAGCGTTGATCAGCATTAACCTTGGCATTATTAATTTGGTGCCACTGCCAATGTTGGATGGGGGTCATCTGCTGTTTTTCATGATTGAAGCGGTGATCCGTCGTCCGGTACCTGAAAAGGTTCAGGAAATGGGTTACCGGATTGGTGGTGCCATCATTTTCTCTTTAATGGCCGTTGCAATCTTTAACGATTTTACTCGCCTGTGATTGATAAACATTAGGCAAGAGTTGTAGTAAGGAAGAACTCAAAACAATATGGCGATGAAACAGATTCTGCTCGCGACATTACTTGCCACGAGCGTGTCGGCGAATGGTGCCGAAAAATTTGTGGTACAGGACATCCAGATTAATGGTCTGCAACGGGTGGCGTTAGGTGCTGCATTACTGAAAATGCCCGTTCGGGTTGGCGATAGTGTTGATTCACAAGATGTTGCTAACATTATCAAGGCGTTGTACACCTCCGGCAACTTTGAAGATGTCAAAGTGCTGCGTGATGGCAATACCTTGGTCGTTCAAGTGAAAGAGCGTCCAACGATTGCGAGCGTGTCATTCTCTGGCAATAAAGCGATCAAAGAAGAGCAGCTCAAACAAAACTTGGAAGCTTCTAATATCCGAGTGGGTGAGGCGCTCGATCGCACCACGCTAAGCAATATCGAAAAAGGCTTAGAAGATTTCTACTACAGCGTGGGTAAATACAACGCGACTGTGAAAGCGGTTGTGACACCACTGCCTCGTAATCGTGCGGACCTCAAGTTTGTCTTTACTGAGGGCGTGTCAGCCAAGATCCAGCAAATTAACTTCATCGGTAACCAAGTGTTTAGCGATGAAGAACTGTTGTCTCGTTTTAACCTCAATGTGGATGTGTCTTGGTGGAACTTCTTAGCTGACGATAAGTACAAGAAGCAGGTATTGGCGGGTGATATTGAAGCACTGCGTACCTACTATTTGGATCGTGGTTATTTGAAGTTTCAGGTCGATAGCACACAAGTCGCGATTTCTCCCGATAAAAAGGGTGTTTACATTACGCTCAACCTGAATGAGGGCGAGCCGTACACGGTGAGCAAAGTGCAGTTCCGTGGCGAACTGATGGGCAAAGAAGCAGAGTTCACCTCGCTCATCCCATTTGAAATCGGAGAAACCTACAATGGTTCTTCGGTGACAAGGCTTGAGGAAAGTGTCAAGAAAGTGCTGGGTGAGGCAGGATATGCCTATCCTCAAGTGCGCACTATTCCTGAATTTGATGATGAAAAGCAGCAAGTATCACTGGTGGTTCATGTTGAAGCGGGTAAGCGTATTTATGTGCGTGATATTCGTTTTGTCGGCAACAACAGCACACGTGATGAAGTGCTACGCCGTGAAATGCGTCAAATGGAAGGTTCGTGGCTGAACTCGAAAGATATTGAAACGGGTAAAACTCGTCTTAATCGTCTAGGCTTCTTTGAAACCGTAGAAGTACAAACCGTTCGAGTCCCCGGCAGCGAAGACCAAGTTGATTTAGTCTACAGCGTGAAAGAAGCGAACTCCGGCAGTGTTAACTTTGGCATCGGTTACGGCACGGAATCAGGCGTGAGTTTCCAAGTCGGTTTGAAACAAGATAACTTCCTAGGCAGCGGTAACTTGGTGGGCATCAACGCGATGATCAACGATTACCAGAAAAACCTGACCTTGGAATACCGAGACCCTTACTGGAACCTTGATGGTGTTAGTTTAGGTGGTAAAGTTTTCTATAACCAGTTCGAAGCTTCTGAAGCGGGGATCGTTGACTATACCAACGAAAGCTACGGTATGAATCTGACGTGGGGTTTCCCATTTGATGAGTTGAACCGTTTCGAGTTCGGGGTCGGATATACCCACAATAAACTGGGTAACCTAACGCCTTACTTACAGGTGGAAAAGTTCCTTGCGGCGCAGTCGAATAATATCGATTCAGAAGGCAACCTGTTAACCAATGATTTTGATTTCAACCTGTCATGGACGCGTAATAACCTAAACAGCAGTTATTTCCCGACAGCAGGTAACCATCAACGTGCTTCGTACAAAATGACTGTGCCGGGCTCTGATGCTCAGTACTTCAAGCTGCAATACGATGTGCGCCAATACTTCCCGTTAACCAAGAAGCATGAGTTTACCTTGCTACTGCGTGGACGTTTAGGTTATGGAAATGGCTACGGGCAAACCGATGGAAAAGATAACCTGTTCCCATTTTATGAGAACTTCTATGCGGGCGGCTTTACCTCATTACGTGGTTTTGGGTCAAACTCTGCAGGTCCTAAAGCGGTATACCGTGATTATTCCGGTTCAAATAATGGTTCGGATACAGCGACGGATGATTCAGTGGGTGGTAACGCCATCGCTTTGGCGAGCGTGGAACTGATTGTGCCAACCCCATTTGCTTCGGATGAAGTACGTAATCAAATTCGTACCAGCATTTTCTACGATATGGCGAGCGTGTGGGATACCGAGTTCGATTATCGTAATCATGCAGCCTATGGCGACCAGTATTACTACGACTACTCAGATCCAACGAAGTATCGCTCATCTTACGGCGTTGCTTTGCAGTGGGTTTCACCAATGGGGCCTCTGGTATTCTCACTGGCTAAACCTATTAAAATTTATGAGGGTGACAATGAGGAATTCTTCACCTTCACTATCGGAAGAACCTTCTAGGAGAGGAACATATTTTGAAAAACATGATCAAAGCAGCCGGTCTTGGCCTAATTATTCTTAGCTCATCTATGGTGGCTAATGCGGCTGATGCAGCGCAGAAAATTGGCTACATCAATACTGCGCAGGTGTTCCAAGCCTTGCCTCAGCGCGAAGTCGTTTTGCAAAAAATGCAAGAAGAGTTCAAAGATAAAGCGGCTGAACTGCAAGCGATTCAAGCCGATGCAAAAACCAAAATTGAAAAGCTCAAGCGTGATGGTCAGTTGATGGGTCAAGACGAGATTGAAAAACTGCGTATTGAAATTGGCCAACTAGACAGCAAATTCAAAATTAAATCTCAGGCACTTGAGCAAGCTTCAGCCCGTCGCGAAGCCGAAGAGAAGCAAAAACTGTTCAAAGTCATTCAAGATGCAGTTAAGAAAGTCGCAGAGAAAGAAGGCTACGACATCGTGATTGATACCAGCGCAATGCAATACGGCAAGCCTGAGCACAATCTGTCTGAAAAAGTGATTAAAGCCATTAAATAATCGAACATTATGACTACATTAACTTTAGCCGAATTGGCTACCATCACCGGGGGGGAGTTACACGGTGATCCAACCGCACTGGTTAGTGCGGTTGCGCCTATGGATAAGGCACAGCTTGGAAATGTGACATTTCTGTCTAATCCTAAATACAGTAAGCACTTAAGTGAGTGTAAAGCCACCGTCATCATGGTTAAAGCCAGTGAGCGTGAACTTTGCCCGGGCAATGCTTTAGTCGTTGCCGATCCTTATGTGGCTTTTGCTAAAGTGACTCAGGCGTTAGATTCTACCCCTGCACCTGCACATGGTATTGCTCCTAGTGCGGTGGTTGCTGAAGATGCGAAGTTAGGTAGTAACGTTTCGATTGGTGCCAATGCCGTGATTGAGTCAGGCGTACAGCTTGGTGATAACGTGGTGGTTGGCGCGGGTTGTTTTATTGGTAAGCAGGCGCGTTTGGGTGATAACACCAAACTCTGGGCCAATGTCACCGTCTATCATAAGGTGGAAATTGGTTCAGACTGCTTAATTCAATCGGGTACTGTGATTGGCGCTGACGGTTTTGGTTATGCGAATGAACGTGGCGAATGGATCAAAATTCCTCAGTTGGGTTCCGTTCGTATTGGTGATCGTGTAGAAATCGGTGCTTGCACCACCATCGATCGCGGTGCGTTGGATGACACGGTGATTGAAGATAACGTGATTATCGATAACCAACTGCAAATCGCGCATAACGTGCACATCGGATATGGTAGCGCGCTTGCGGGTGGTACAGTCATCGCCGGCAGCACACGTATCGGTAAGTACTGTATTATAGGTGGCGCTAGCGTGATTAACGGCCATATCGAGATTGCCGATGGGGTAACCATCACTGGCATGGGCATGGTGATGCGCAGCATTGAGGAAAAGGGGATGTACTCTTCTGGTATTCCTCTGCAAACCAATAAAGAGTGGCGCAAAACCGCTGCCCGAGTACACCGCATTGAAGATATGCATAAGCGACTGAAAGCTCTAGAAAAACAGCTTGAGCAATCAGACACTGAGCAGCCTGATAATTCACAAGCGTAATTGGCTGACACCAAAGGCTCGCATCTTGCGAGTCTTTTCGCTGTTGGGTATCCCCTTATTTATTTTTACACAAACAGGATGATGACTTTGACTACTGACAAGAAAACGATGAACATCACTGAAATTCAATCGCTTCTTCCGCACCGCTATCCATTTTTGCTGATCGATCGCGTGACCGATTATGAAGAAGGCAAGTACCTGATTGGTTTGAAAAATGTTTCAGTGAACGAGCCTCAGTTTACCGGTCATTTTCCACAACTGCCGGTTTTCCCCGGCGTACTGATTTTAGAAGCCATGGCGCAAGCTACTGGCTTATTGGCGTTTAAAACCTTTGGTGCGCCAAAAGAAAATGAACTGTACTACTTCGCAAGCATTGATGAAGCGAAGTTCCGTAAGCCAGTTACCCCAGGCGATCAACTGATGATTGAAGTTGAATTTCTAAAAGAGCGCCGCGGTATTGCACTGTTTAACGGTGTTGCCAGAGTCGATGGTGATGTCGTTTGCTCTGCTCAACTTAAATGCGCACGTCGAGAGTTTTAAGATGATTCACGAATCAGCACAAATTCACCCAACTTCTGTAGTGGAAGACGGTGCCATTATTGGCGCTAACGTAAAAATTGGCCCTTTTTGTTATGTGGACGGCAAGGTGGAGATCGGTGAAGGCACCGAGCTTATGTCTCATGTTGTGGTCAAAGGTCCAACGAAAATCGGTTGTTTCAACCGTATTTTCCAGTTTGCTTCGATTGGTGAAGCGTGTCAGGACCTGAAATACGCAGGTGAAGATACTCAACTCATCATTGGCGATCGCAATACCATTCGTGAAAGCGTGACGATGCACCGTGGTACGGTACAAGACAAAGGCATCACTATCGTGGGTAGCGACAACCTATTTATGATCAATGCTCACGTTGCACATGACTGTGTGATTGGCGATCGCTGTATTTTTGCCAATAACGCCACGTTGGCGGGCCACGTCAAAGTGGGCAACCAAGCGATTGTCGGCGGCATGTCTGCTATCCATCAGTTCTGCCATATTGGTGACCATTGTATGCTGGGCGGCGGCTCCATCGTGGTACAAGATGTGCCACCGTATGTCATGGCGCAAGGTAACCACTGTGCACCTTTCGGTATTAACGTGGAAGGCTTAAAGCGTCGTGGCTTTGAAAAGGCAGAAATCCATGCGATTCGCCGTGCGTACAAATCGCTGTACCGCAATGGCTTGACGCTAGAAGCCGCAAAAGCCGAAATTGCTCAAGAAGCAGAACAGTTCCCAAGTGTGAAAGTGTTCCTCGATTTTCTTGAGAAATCCGAGCGCGGCATCATCCGCTGATCGGTTGATGCTCATTCACTTACTCAGTGCAGTGAATTGACGGATAAATTGAAAGATCGCTGCGACTCTCAGCGATCTTTTGCATTTTTAGCCTCTGCTGACTTGCAGTCCAGAGAAGAGTCTCTTTCAACGGTGGAGAAATAGGGTGAACAGACCATTACGGATTGGCATCGTGGTAGGCGAACTTTCAGGTGATACCTTAGGTGAAGGTTTCATTAAGGCGGTGCGTACACGTTACCCCGATGCGGAATTTGTCGGTATCGGTGGACCGAAGATGATCGAGCTTGGCTGTGAGTCTCTGTTTGATATGGAAGAGCTTGCCGTCATGGGGCTGGTCGAAGTGCTTGGGCGTTTACCGCGTTTGTTGAAAGTGAAAGCCGAACTGGTCAAATATTTCACAGCCAATCCGCCAGATGTATTTGTCGGCATTGATGCCCCTGATTTTAACTTGCGCCTTGAACTGAGCCTTAAACAAGCTGGGATCAAAACCGTACATTATGTTAGCCCATCGGTCTGGGCGTGGCGACAAAATCGTATTCATGGCATTGCCGCTGCCACCCATCTGGTACTGGCTTTTCTGCCGTTTGAGAAAGCGTTTTACGACAAATTCAATGTACCTTGTGAGTTTATCGGTCACACCTTAGCGGACTCCATCCCATTAGAGTCCGATAAGTTAGCCGCTCGCCAACTGCTAGGTCTGGATGAGCAGCGCCGCTGGTTAGCCGTTTTGCCAGGTAGTCGTGGTGGTGAGATGAAAATGCTCGCCGAACCGTTTATTAAAACTTGCCAACAGTTGCAGACTCGCTATCCAGAATTGGGCTTTGTTGTCGCGTTAGTGAATGCTAAACGCCGCGCACAATTTGAAGAAGCATGGAAACGAGTTGCTCCAGAACTTAACTTTGTGTTGGTGGATGATACCGCGCGCAATGTGATTACGGCATCCGATGCCGTCATGTTGGCTTCCGGAACCGTAGCGCTGGAATGCATGCTAATTAAGCGTCCTATGGTGGTGGGCTACCGCGTGAATGCGTTTACGGCATTTTTGGCTAAACACTTGCTGAAAACGCCTTATGTTTCTTTGCCGAATATTCTGGCCGGTGAAGAGTTGGTGAAAGAGCTGCTGCAAGATAATTGCACGGTCGATAATCTTTGCCATGAAGTGAGCCGTTTGCTCGACAGTGATAACCAAGCGTTGATGAGTAAATTCACTGAAATGCATCAATGGATCCGTAAAGATGCGGATCAGCAAGCGGCGCAAGCTGTACTGCATTTGATTCAGAAATAAAATTAATAAGATTGAGAACATACCATGGCGAAGAAACCAAACATTGAGCTGCCTCCGTTTGAGATTCCGGCAGGTTATGCCCTGATTGCGGGAGTGGATGAAGTCGGGCGCGGCCCATTGGTGGGGGATGTCGTCACGGCGGCGGTGATCCTTGACCCTAATCGGCCGATTGAGGGCTTGAATGATTCCAAAAAGCTCAGTGAGAAAAAACGCTTAGCGCTTTTTCCAGAGATTCAGGAAAAAGCCTTAGCTTGGGCGGTGGGACGCTGTTCACCACAAGAAATTGATGAGCTGAACATCTTCCAAGCCACTATGGTTGCCATGCAGCGCGCGGTGGCCGGATTGGCGGTTCAACCCGATTTGGTGTTGGTGGATGGGAATAAAGTGCCTCAACTGCCGATGGAAGCACAAGCCGTGGTCAAAGGCGATCTGCGTGTCGCGCAAATCAGTGCGGCTTCGATTATTGCCAAAGTGATCCGCGATCACGAGATGGAAGAGCTAGATAAGCAATACCCTCAATTTGGTTTTGCCAAACACAAAGGCTACCCAACCGCCGTGCATTTCGCCGCCATTGAGCAGCATGGCGTGATTGAGCAGCATCGTAAAAGTTTTGGCCCAGTAAAACGTGCTCTTGGCCTAGAATAAGCAACTGAAAGCCAACGCAGATTAACGTATACCCTTCCTACTTGAAGCTGTAGCGGCGTTGGCTACGTTTGTTCACCCCAATCACATAGTTTATCTATGTTCATGGGGATTCACTCTCTTGCCGCCTACCTGCAACTCCAAGTAGTTTTGGTATAGAATAGAGCGCAATTGCGTTTCCCAGACTCGGATATTCCTTGCATGTCAGACCCAAAGTTCATCCACTTACGTGTTCACAGTGATTTCTCAATGGTGGATGGTTTGTCCAAAGTGCCACCTTTGGTGAAAAAAGTGGCGGCAATGGGCATGCCAGCAATGGCGTTGACCGATTTCACTAACTTGTGTGGCTTGGTTAAATTTTACAGCACCGCGCATAATTGCGGGATCAAGCCGATCATCGGTGCCGATTTCATGCTGCAATCGGAAGAGTTTGGTGATGAACTGACCAAGCTGACCCTGCTTGCCAAAAATAACATCGGTTATAAAAACCTCACCTTATTGATTTCCCAAGCCTATTTGCGCGGCCATGTTCAACATCAACCTGTACTTGATAAAGCATGGTTGATTGAGCACGCCGAAGGCTTGATTGTGCTTTCGGGGGGTAAGAGTGGTGAAGTCGGGCGTGCTTTGCTAAAAGGTAACCAACAACAAGTTGAGAAGTGCCTTGAGTTTTACCAAACCCACTTTGCTGACCACTTCTATTTAGAGTTAATCCGCACCGGACGCGCAGATGAAGAGAGCTACCTTCACTTTGCACTTGATGTTGCCGAGCAGTATGAACTGCCAGTGGTCGCGACCAATGAAGTGGTGTTCATTACGGAAGAATCCTTTGAAGCGCATGAGATCCGAGTCGCGATTCATGATGGTTATACGCTCGAAGACCCGCGTCGCCCGAAAAATTACAGCCCTAAACAATATCTGCGCACTGAAGCGGAAATGTGCGAGCTGTTTGCGGATATTCCCGAAGCACTGGAAAACAGCGTGGAGATTGCCAAGCGTTGTAACGTAACGGTGCGCTTAGGCGAATATTTCCTGCCTAACTTCCCAACCGAAGGCATGGCGATTGAAGACTTCCTCGTGATGAAATCCCGTGAAGGTTTGGAAGATCGACTCGAATTCCTTTTCCCTGATCCAGAAGTCCGTGCACAGCGCCGCCCAGAATATGATGAGCGCTTGCAAATCGAACTCGATGTTATCAACCAGATGGGTTTCCCCGGTTACTTCTTGATCGTGATGGAGTTTATCCAGTGGTCAAAAGATAACGATATTCCGGTAGGGCCGGGGCGGGGTTCGGGTGCCGGTTCGTTAGTGGCGTATGCACTGAAAATCACCGATCTTGATCCGCTCGAATACGATCTGCTGTTCGAACGCTTCTTAAACCCAGAGCGGGTATCCATGCCCGACTTCGACGTCGATTTCTGTATGGATAAACGTGACCAAGTGATTGATCACGTAGCAGAAATGTATGGTCGTGATGCGGTATCACAAATCATTACCTTCGGTACCATGGCGGCGAAAGCGGTGATTCGCGATGTGGGGCGAGTGCTTGGTCATCCGTTCGGTTTTGTCGATCGCATTTCCAAATTAGTGCCGCCCGATCCGGGCATGACGCTCGAAAAAGCCTTTATCGCCGAGCCTGCACTGCAAGAGCTGTATGACGCGGATGAAGAAGTCAAAGAGCTGATCGACAAGTGTCGCATTCTAGAAGGTTGTACTCGAAACGCTGGTAAGCACGCAGGTGGCGTGGTGATTTCACCGACTGCCATCACTGACTTTGCTCCAATTTACTGTGATGCAGAAGGTAACTTCCCCGTTACTCAGTTCGATAAGAACGATGTAGAAACCGCCGGCCTGGTCAAGTTTGACTTCTTGGGGCTGCGCACCCTCACCATCATTGACTGGGCGTTGGGGCTGGTTAACCCGCGTTTGAAAAAAGCAGGCAAACCACCGGTACGGATTGAAGCGATCCCGCTCGATGATGCGCGCTCTTTCCGTAACCTACAAGATGCCAAAACCACCGCGGTATTCCAGCTTGAATCGCGTGGTATGAAAGAGCTGATTAAGCGACTACAGCCAGACTGTTTTGAAGACATCATCGCTTTGGTGGCGCTGTTTCGTCCGGGGCCGTTGCAATCGGGCATGGTGGATAACTTTATCGACCGTAAACATGGTCGTGAAGCCATCTCGTATCCGGATGAAAAGTGGCAACATGAATCGCTCAAAGAGATCCTAGAACCGACCTACGGCATCATCCTCTATCAAGAACAGGTGATGCAGATTGCGCAGGTGCTTTCTGGTTATACCTTGGGTGGGGCAGATATGTTGCGCCGTGCAATGGGTAAGAAAAAACCGGAAGAGATGGCCAAACAGCGCGCCGTATTCCAAGAAGGGGCTGAAAATAACGGCGTTGATGGTGAGTTGGCGATGAAAATCTTCGATCTGGTGGAAAAATTCGCCGGATACGGATTTAACAAATCGCACTCTGCCGCTTATGCGCTGGTTTCCTATCAAACCTTATGGTTGAAAACCCACTATCCAGCCGAGTTCATGGCGGCGGTAATGACCGCTGATATGGATAACACGGAAAAAGTGGTTGGCTTGGTGGATGAGTGTAAAAACATGGGATTGACCGTGTTGCCACCGGACATCAACTCCGGCTTGTATCGCTTTAACGTGGATGACAACGGTGCGATTGTTTACGGCATCGGTGCTATCAAAGGCGTGGGGGAAGGCCCGATTGAAGCGATTCTTGAAGCGCGTAACAAAGACGGTTACTTCAAAGATTTGTTTGATTTCTGCGCGCGAATTGATCTGAAAAAGGTCAACAAGCGCGTGATTGAAAAACTGATTTTGGCCGGTGCGCTAGACAGATTAGGGCCACATCGCGCCGCGATGATGGCCTCAGTGGATGATGCGGTACGTGCAGCAAGCCAACATCACCAAGCGGAAGCGTTTGGACAAGCGGATATGTTCGGTGTGCTCACCGATGCGCCAGAAGAAGTCGAGCAGAAATACACGCAAGTGCCAGAATGGCCGGAAAAAGTACGTTTGGAAGGGGAGCGCGAGACGCTTGGGCTGTATCTCACCGGCCATCCAGTCGATGAATACCTGAAAGAGCTGACCAAATACACCAGTTGCCGCTTGAATGAAGCCGCGCCAACACGGCGTGATCAATCGTTAACTGTTGCCGGATTAGTAATTGCCGCGCGGGTGATGACCACCAAACGCGGTACGCGAATTGGTTTAATGACGCTGGATGACCGTTCGGGTCGCATGGAAGTAATGCTCTACTCAGAAGCATTAGATCGGTATGCAGAATGGTTAGAAAAAGATAAAATTCTGGTGGTTTCCGGACAGGTCAGCTTTGATGACTTCAATGGCGGACTTAAAATGTCGGCGCGCGAGGTCATGGACTTGGGCAGCGCGCGTGAAAAATTTGCCCGCGGTTTATCGATCTCGATTTTACAGTCGCAGATTGATCAACAATTTTTTGAGCGTTTTAGTCACATACTGGAACCTCACCGCGCAGGAACCGTACCTGTCAATGTATACTACCAGCGCCCTGATGCGCGAGCGCGCCTGACGTTAGGCACAGAGTGGCGAGTCACGCCAAGCGATACATTGTTAGACGAATTAAAGCAGCTACTTGGTAACGATCAGGTAGAACTCGAATTTAACTAAAATTCAGCCAGTGCGCACTGAGGGTGGCATGGCTGAGTCACAAAGGATCGATAGATGAGCCTCAATTTTCTTGATTTTGAAAAACCGATTGTCGAACTGGAAACGAAAATTCAGGCGCTGCGTGATATGTCTCGTCACAGCACAAGCGCATCCGTAGATCTGGATAAAGAGCTAGAACAGCTTGAGAAGAAAAGCCTTGAGCTGAAAAAGAAGATTTTCAGTGACTTAGGTGCGTGGCAAGTGGCGCAATTGGCGCGTCATCCGCAGCGTCCTTACACGCTGGATTACCTCAATCACATCTTTACTGAGTTTGATGAACTGGCTGGTGATCGTGCCTACGCTGACGACAAAGCGATTGTGGGCGGTATTGCACGTCTTGATGGCCGTGCGGTCATGGTGATTGGTCACCAGAAGGGGCGTGAAACCCGTGAAAAAGTAAAACGTAACTTCGGGATGCCAAAGCCTGAAGGCTACCGTAAAGCGCTGCGCTTGATGGAAATGGCTGAGCGTTTCAATATGCCTATCATCACTTTCATTGATACCGCGGGCGCATACCCTGGTGTGGGCGCGGAAGAGCGTGGTCAGTCGGAAGCGATCGCCAAAAACCTTAAAGTGATGTCAGGCCTGAAGGTGCCTGTCATCTGTAATGTGGTGGGCGAAGGCGGTTCTGGCGGTGCGTTAGCGATTGGGGTGGGTGACTACGTGAACATGTTGCAATTTTCTACCTACTCAGTGATTTCACCAGAAGGTTGCGCATCTATCCTATGGCGTGATTCTGATAAAGCACCTCAAGCGGCAGAAGCGATGGGTTTGATTGCTCCACGTTTGAAAGAGCTGGAATTGATCGATGAAATCATCGAAGAACCACTCGGTGGCGCGCATCGAGACCATAAACAGACTGCGCAAAATGTAAAAGCAACATTGCTACGTCAGTTGGCGGATCTCGATGCACTGGATCACGAAAACTTGCTAGAGCGCCGTTATCAACGTTTGATGAACTACGGTTACTGTTGATTATTTCATCGCGCAGTGGCGGTGGAATATCCACATATAGAAAGGGTTGACTTAGGTCAGCCCTTTGGCTTTTCTGGGCTCAAGGGGTAAACTTGAGCCACTTTTCTTTACTCTCTGTGGTCTATGGACGATCTCTATCTCCACTTTGTGCAGCAATTAGCTCGCCACCCTTTTCGCAAACTTCTTCTCGCACTGAGCGGCGGTGTTGATTCGCGTGTGCTGCTTGCCCTTTTGGCCCGTGGACGCGATGAGTTTGGCTGGGATGTGGCCGCGGTTCATGTTCATCATGGGTTGAGCCCGAACGCCGATCAGTGGGCGCAGCATTGCCAACTCTGTTGCCGTGAAGTCGGCATGGCATGTCAAATCGAATATGTGCAGCTGGATTTAGCAAGTGGTGAAAGCATTGAAAAAATGGCGCGTGAAGCGCGTTATCAAGCACTATCTCAGCATGTGGGTTCAGACACTCTTCTATTGCTTGGCCAGCATGCGGATGATCAACTCGAAACATTTTTACTTGCGTTAAAGCGCGGCAGTGGCCCGAAAGGGCTGGCCGCAATGGCAGCGTATTCTCCTTTTGCTGAGGGGCATTTACTTCGTCCTCTGTTAACCGTTTCGCGTCAACACATTGAAGCCTATGCCAAGCAGCACAAACTCACTTGGGTAACGGATGAAAGTAATGCCGATACCCGCTATGAGCGCAATTTTCTGCGTCATCAGGTGACCCCTGTGCTTGCCGAGCGCTGGCCGAGTATTCACCAAGCGGTGCAGCGTAGTGCTGAGCTGTGTGCAGAACAAGAAGCACTGCTGCAAGAACTTTTGGCGGAAGCGTTAAAAAGAGCGATTAGTGCTGAGGGAGGATTAGTGATCTCCGCTCTTGTTGAGAGTAGTGATGTGATGCGGCGGCAGCTTATCCGAGCTTGGTTTGCGCATCATCGATTGCCAATGCCAAGTCGTCAGCACACTGAACGTATTTGGTGTGAAGTGGCGTTAGCGAGTGAGGATGCTAATCCAAAACTAAAGCTCAACAGCATTGAGGTGCGCCGTTTCCAACAGTGTTTGTATCTCGTACCGCCAGAAAAAGATCTCTCTGGCTGGCGTAGTGTATTGGTGCTTGAACAACGTTTGCCTCTACCACAAGGTCTAGGTCATCTGCAGTTGACCAGCAAGGCGGGTGGAAACATCAAGCTGCCCGATGACCCCAGCCAGTTATGGGTTAGCTTTGAACCGCAAGGGCTAGAGGCTTGTCCAATTGGGCGTAGCGGTTCGCGCAAACTCAAAAAACTGTTTCAAGAATATGGTGTGCCGAGTTGGCTGCGGCGACAAATCCCCATCCTCATGTACCAAGATAGAGTGGTCTGTGTCGCGGATTTATTCGTGGATCGTGATTGGAGTGGGCAAGATTGTGAGTTGGTTTGGTTCAAATCTTCCGATTCTGTGCCAAAATAAATTCAAAACCACACATAATCTATAGGGATAATTACATGGGGAAAGCAATGAACAAAATGATCATGGCACTTGTGTTGGGTGGGAGCTTATTGTCAGGCTCCGTGTTGGCAGGAGATGTGGCCGCAGGGCAAGCTAAGGCTGCAATTTGTGCCGCTTGCCATGGTATGGATGGAATAGCGGTGATTCCGGGCTATCCAAATTTGAAAGGCCAGAATGAGCAATACATTACCACCTCGATCAAAGCGTATAAAAACAAAGAGCGTAATGGTGGCCTCGCCGTTGTTATGCAAGCGCAAGCCATGCTGTTGAGTGACGATGATATTGCCAACTTAGCGGCTTATTATTCTAGCCTGAAGTAAGTACGAGTTTTGTTGAATGCCCAGGCTTTGCTTGGGCTTTTTATTGATTGTTATCGGTCGCTGGCAGATAATGCCGCCACTGACCGTCGTTTAAGGGATGAACATGAAAAAAATCGAAGCCATCATTAAGCCATTTAAACTCGATGATGTCCGCGAGGCATTGGCCGAAGTCGGCATTACAGGTATGACCGTGTCTGAAGTCAAAGGATTTGGCCGTCAGAAAGGACACACTGAACTGTACCGCGGTGCCGAGTATATGGTCGATTTCCTGCCTAAAGTGAAGCTAGAAATTGTCGTGACCGATGATGTGGCTGATCGCTGTGTCGATACGATTATTGAAACGGCTCAGACCGGAAAAATCGGTGATGGTAAGATCTTTATCACTAGTGTTGAACGTGTTGTGCGTATTCGTACTGGTGAAGAAGATGAGGATGCGATTTAAGCATTGATCACCATTTTGATCGTATTAACAATAAGGAGCTGAGGCTCCTTATTTTGTTTCAAGGAGTCGTTGATGAAAAAACGTTATTGGGCGATACCGCTAGTGCTTGTGGCGTTAGCTATAACGGCATTTTTCTCCATTTTTACCATACCCAGTCAGCCTGAGCTGATCACCATTGGTCACAATCAGCAAGGAGAACCTCTGCTGTGTTACCAAAATCCGCATGCACCAGTTTTAGATAAATCACGACAAATCAACCTATTGGTGTGGAATCTCTACAAACAGAATCGTCCCACTTGGCAAACCGAGCTCTCTTTGCTCAGCGCATCTCAACAATTATTGCTGTTACAAGAAGCGAATATGAATAAGGGGTTGAAACAGTGGATTAACGAGGATGGCTGGGATGGTACTCAAACACGCGCGTTTGAAGCTTTCGGGGAGGCGGCTGGAGTCATCAATCTTGCGAAAGTGATGCCGATGATGGCGTGCGCTTACACACAAGTCGAACCTTGGTTACGGTTGCCGAAATCAGGTATTTATGCTCGTTACCGACTAAGTAATCAGCAAGAGTTGGCTGTGGTGAATTTGCATGCTGTCAACTTTACCTATGGCACACAAGAGTATCAACAACAGCTGACGGCGCTATTTGAAGAGTTACGTTCGTTTTCAGGTCCTGTCATTGTGGCGGGGGATTTTAACAGCTGGAGCGAGGCTAGAATGGCATTAGTGAGTGCTAACTTGGCGTCAATCGGCTTGCAAGAAGTCGCTTTTGACCCTGACCACCGTACCACGTTTATTACTGGCTTGCCGTTGGATCATGTGTTTTATCGTGGCCTTGTTTTGAAAAAAGCAGAAGCGCCCAAATCGGACGCTTCTGACCATAATCCATTGTTGGTGAGCTTTCAGTTAATTGACTAAGATCATCGCTCCGGCACGGGTTATGCGCTGAATTTAGTCACATCCACGTACAGTTTTAGCTGTTGGCCGGGTTTGAGATACTTATTGCTCTTTAACGTATTCCATTTAACGATGTCTGTCGTTTTCACTTTGAACTTGCTGGCAATACTACTCAATGAGTCACCTGAACGGACTTTGTACGTCACCGTGCGAATCACTCCGGTCGGCTTGGTATCTTTCCATACCACCAATTTTTGCCCTTTACGCAGCGCGTCTTTAGGCGCCATGCCATTCCATTTCGCGAGCGATTGGTAAGATACGTTATATTGCTTAGCGATGGTCCACAGACTTTCACCAGTGTTGACCGTATGAGTCACCTGATATTGCCCACGAGGCACGGACTGTGTTTTCGCGAGACGATTGCTCACACTCAGTGCATAGGCTTTCTCATCTTTCACTGACGTTGGAACAAACAGATAGCTACCAATCCGGATTTGGTTGTTAGCGATTTGGTTCGCCGCTTTGATGACTTTCGTGGTGGTATTGTATTTATCGGCAATCGTACTGAGCGTATCGCCAGATTTGACCTTATAGCGAACCACTTTGACGCCTTTGCCTCGATTTTCCTCAATTGCCGCATTAAAGCGCTCGACTTTTTCGACCGGCAGTAATAACTGATGAGGTCCATTCGGAGCCGTCGCCCATTGGTTATAGGCTGGGTTTAAGCTTTGTAGTTCTTTTACCGTCATGCCTGCGTATTGCGCTGCGATGGCAAGATCCAGCTGTTCTTTCGGATCGACCATGGATAGCACTTGGCGGTTTTCTATCGTCGGGATAGAGATGCCGTATTTTTCCTGATTCGCGATCACATCAGCTAGCGCCATCAGTTTTGGTACGTAGCTACTGGTCTCTTTAGGTAAATCTAGCGAGAAAAAGTCGATAGGTTTTCCGGCTTTTTGGTTGGCTTTAATTGCTCTCGCAACTCGCCCTTCGCCACTGTTATAAGCGGCAATCGCGTGGTACCAATCCCCATTAAAGTGTTGGCTCAGTACTGTCATGTAATCGAGTGCTGCATCGGTAGCGGCTGAAACATCGCGGCGACCGTCATACCAGAAATTTTGTTTTAGGCCGTAGCGTTTCCCCGTTGCTGAAACAAATTGCCATAAGCCCGCGGCACTTCCATGAGAGTAGGCAAAGGGGTCAAAGGAGCTTTCTACAATCGGCAGCAGCACCAGTTCCATCGGTAGGCCACGTTGCTCGACTTTTTCGGTGATCAGATACAAAAAAGGTTCGGCACGGCTGGCAATGGCTTGCAGGTGACCTGGGTTTTTGATGAACCATTCACGATAAGTATCTACGCTCGGATCTTTCGGTATTCCGAGTTTTAATTGCATAGCAATGCGTTGCCATACATCGTCTTGTTCTTGTGGGGAAAGCTCCACATACTCTTCTTCTGCGCTCTCGGTTGCTTCTGCTGGGAGCGTGGTCATGGTTTGTGGTTTACGCTTCTTTTTAACCTTAACAGATTGAGTGGGCGGGTTTACCGCCTGATCATCTGATGTGGTTGTATCCACAGGTTGGGGGGCTTGACAGCCGACGAGCAGCAATGCCAATACCCAACTGAATTTAACTCGCATGTAACACAGCCTTTATTCTTCATGGCTGCTGATAATACTTGCCACTTTGTCTTGGTGACAAGCGACAAAAGTCAAAATTCATTCTTCCATTCACGTAATGCAGTAAATATTGTGAGCGGATCCAGAGTTGATACTCGGTTAGCAACAGAGCGAATGACACTCGGCTCTTGTGTCCGTAAGAACGGATTGAGCCATTTCTCACGCCCCAGTGTGGTGGGTAGCGTGGGGTGATTTTGAGCGCGTAAACGACTCACTTCATCGCGATAAATATGCAATTGTTCGTTTTCTGGCTCAACCGCGAGCGCAAAAGAAAGGTTGGAAGCGGTGTATTCGTGCGCGCTGTAAACTTGGGTTTCTTCGGGCAAGGAAAGGAGTTTGTTGAGTGAGGAAAACATTTGTTCCATCGTTCCTTCAAACACTCGGCCACAACCTGCGGAAAAAAGGACATCTCCACAAAATAACTTGCCATCACCGACATAACCAATATGCCCTAAGGTGTGTCCCGGCAGACCGAGTACCATAAAGCGCTCATCAAACAGTTCGATTTGGTCGCCATCTTCTACCGGATGCGTCAAGGTAGGGATGGGTTCTTGTGCAGGCCCGACAACGTGGGTGTTCGGAAATTGATGGACCAATTCGGCTACGCCACCAATATGATCATGATGATGATGGGTAATTAAGATGGCCTTTAAGTTCAAATCATGTTGTTTGAGGTAGGCGAGAACAGGTTCAGCGTTGCCCGGATCGACAACCGCACAATCGCGATCGCTATTTTGGATCAGCCAGATGTAATTGTCGTTAAATGCGGGTATGCTTTTGATCTGTAACATGAGTTGTCTCCGGTTACTTTGATGAAGCGGGTGAGCAATGAAACCAGCACGCAGTGATAAAGCGCTTGAAAATCCACACTCATGGTCGCAACTAAAAAATGGCCAGTGGGTGAGTGAATCCATCCAGACCCGTTTAGATGAATGGTGTCCAAAACTTTTTGGCTACCATATGTTAAAGCTCGGCGGTCTGAGCTGTGAGCTTGCCAGTTGTACTTGCAATATTCAACACCAAGTGCATCTTGACCTTAAAAATCCTCTGCATACAGTGATTGCCGATAAGTACGAACTGCCATTTTTAGAAAAGAGTATTGATGTGGCGATTTTGGCGCATCAGTTGGATTACAGTAACGACCCTCACCGTTTATTACGAGAAGTTGACCGCGTGTTGATTGACGATGGCTATGTCATTATCACCGGTTTTAACCCGATCAGTTTTATTGGTTTAGCCAGTTTGATGCCGTGGCGCAAGAATAATTTGCCATGGAGTGGGCGCATGTTTACGCCTAATCGCATCAAGGATTGGTTAGGCGTACTCAATTACCAAGTGATTGCTTGTGATCACTATGCCCTGTTTCCGATGCAGAAATACCGCCCATTTTGGACTTGGTTAGAGAATGGTCTTGGAGAATCTAGCACGGCATTCGGCAGTCTTTACTTTATTGTGGCACGGAAACGAACCTGCCCATTGAAGCCGATTCGTTCTAAGTGGCGTTTAAAGCGACGTCTCTCGCCTGTTGGCGTTAATTATCGAGTGAACAGTAAACCGCAGTCATAGTGGTACTCTGCTTTTGGGGCGTTTATTGAGGTTATTTGGTGTCTGGTTGGTAACCCGTATCCTCTTCGGTGGGGTTTTCTGCTGCTTGTCGAGCTAGCTCATCACACATTTCATTTTCACGATGGCCTGCATGGCCTTTAACCCAGCGCCATTCGACTTGATGACGTGCCGTTTCACGATCTAATGCTTGCCACAGATCGGCATTTTTAACCGGTTTTTTGTCAGCAGTTTTCCACCCACGCAGCTTCCAGTTATGGATCCACTGGGTAATGCCTTGACGAACGTATTGGCTGTCGGTGGTGAGGATAACATGGCAGGGCTCTTTGAGTGCTTGTAATGCCATGACGGCGGCGAGCATTTCCATCCGGTTATTGGTGGTGAGACGATAGCCGCGAGCCAGTGTTTTTTCGACTTGCTTATAGCGCATCACCACGCCATACCCCCCAGGGCCTGGATTACCGAGGCAAGATCCATCAGTGAAAATTTCCACCTGTTTGTTCATGATTTGATACTATTGGGTCACGCAAAGAATTGGCATAGTCTGACATAGATATCCTGATGAATACTAGCAACAATGCAGAATACCAACGCATCGTGGTGCTCGATACCGAAACCACAGGTATGAACCGCGAAGGCGGCCCCCATTATGAAGGGCATCGAATTATTGAAATCGGTGCTGTAGAGATCATCAACCGTAAGCTCACCGGGCGGCATTTTCACGTCTATTTAAAACCGGATCGTGAAATTCAACTAGAAGCGATTGAAGTACACGGTATTACCGATGAGTTTCTGCGTGATAAACCAGAATACAAAGAGGTTCATGCCGAGTTTTTGGACTTCATTAAAGGTGCTGAACTGGTTGCCCATAACGCGCCGTTTGACGTCGGCTTTATGGACTATGAATTTGCTAAGTTAGGTAGTTCGATAGGTAAAACCACCGATTTTTGCAAAGTGACCGATACCTTGGCGATGGCCAAGCGGATTTTCCCCGGTAAACGCAATAACTTAGATATTTTGTGTGAGCGGTACGGTATTGATAACTCACACCGAACGCTCCACGGCGCTTTGCTCGATGCGGAGATCCTCGCTGACGTTTATCTATTGATGACGGGCGGGCAGACATCACTACAATTTTCAGCAAGCTCTCAAAATAGTGGGGAACTGGGCGCAGAATCATTAAAACGCGCACGTTCAGGGCGAAAAGCGTTAAAGGTTTTACACGCTAACGCCGATGAACTACAAGCACATCAAGAACGTTTGGATTTGGTCGCCAAAAGTGGCACTTGCCTCTGGCGCAATTAGGAGTGGTTATGGTGAGGATTCTCGCGGCGATAGTGGGATGTTTGATCAGTTTGAGTAGTTTGGCGGCAAAAGAGTCTTCAATGTCGCTGCTTGATAACCGTTTTCGTGTGGATCCCACTATTTCTCAAATTACCTTTGTCATTTACCGCGAAAAAGATTCTCAACCGGTCGTGTTGGTTCGCCCGGACGGCACCAAATATTATCAATGGCGTAATCCTGACAACGTACGTTGGTATCAGGAAGCGTCAATGGACATTATTTCGATTGATAACCCGATGCCTGGCCCTTGGCAAGCCATCGGGAAAGTGACGCCGAAAAACAATATTAAGTTGATCTCTAACCTGCAATTAACCACTGACGTGTTTCCGACTCGAGTGTTTCAAGGTGAAGAGTTTAAATTTACCGCTCGCTTAACGTCGGATGGTAAACCTTTGTTACTGCGTGACTTTCTTGATCGAGTCAACCTCAAAGTGACCTTTACTAAATTCGTTGAAAACGAAGACTCCCTAGCCAAAGAGGCGCGGCCGATTCCAGAAGTATTAGGAGAGTTTGCCGATGATGGTACGTTACTGGATGAAAAACCGGGTGATGGGGTCTTTACTGTTTCGTTAAAAATGTCGATTGAGCCAGGGAAATACCGAGTTCGTATTACCTCCGGTAATGGTGTGTTTTTACGCGCTCAAGAACAAGAAGTGCTAGTGTACCCGACACCGATTTCCACCACCTTTATTCAATCACGAGTAAAAGACACACCACATCAGGTGATATTCACTGGCGAACAGGGAATGGTTGAACCGGGGTCGTTGCTCGCGCATATCCGTCATCGTCATCCTTATCAAGATGATTATCTGGCTGAAGCCCAAGCAGGGAAAGAATCCTTAACCGTGAAGTTGCCAATCCCTTATGACGGTGAGTTTGGCAATTACTCTTGGGATGGAAGCGTGTGGGCGACGGAACTGGCTTCGCAGCGTGGTCTTTATTTCCCTATTGGTGACCAGACTTACAGCGTGGTTGATGAGTTAAACATTGCGGAAGTGCGTCGAATTCAAGAAGAAGAAGAGGCTCTGCGTCTTAAGAAAGAACAAGAGCAATTGATGATTCAGATGCGTGAAGAGCAGCGTAGCCGCAATATGATGTACATCATTGTGGGCAATCTGGTCGTGCTAGTCTTGGTGCTTGTCGTGTGGTTTGTGTTACGAAAAATCAAGATGAAAAAAGCTACGCAACCTGAAATGCAGTTGAACATGCCACCCAAAAAGGGCAAGTAATCCTAGTTCAATCTTGTGCTGAGTGGAGATAAAAAGGGAGACATTTCGTCTCCCTTTGTTTTTAGGTAATGCTGTTACGGCGTAAACTAAGCCACTTCTGCCTTACGTTGTGAGCGCTTTTTAGCAGCCAGTTCCTGTGGGACAAAGTCGTCAACATTGATGGTGTAGAGGCGATGTGCTTCCGCTTCACTTAACAATGCCGCTTCCTGAATGGTCAGCACTTTGGCTTCTAATCCGATTCTGGCGACTTCATCGAGCCCCATAAAGGGACGACGTTGACCGAGCTCTTTACACACTTTGTCAAACAAAGGTTCTGCTTGCAAAATCACTTGTAGTGCCTGTTCAATTTTTCCGGCAGGGTTGTGATCGCTCGGCGTTAAGTACTGGTTACGACCTATTCTGGAACGTGTTGCACTCGGCGTTTGCAGGATTTGCGCGAGTTTACTATCCAGCTTATCGCTCGGTGCTTTACGCACTCGACCAAAAGGCATGATCAGTAAGCGTAATGCGCGACCAATAAGACGATTTGGGAAGTTGGCTAAGAACTCATCAATGGCGACTTCGGTTTGGCGTAAACTGTCTTGTAATCCCCAGTGCACCAAAGGTAAATCTTCCTGTGGACGACCATCATTTTCAAAGCGTTTTAATGTCGCTGAGCTCAAATAAAGCTGGCTGAGAATATCGCCCAAGCGAGCGGATAAACGTTCTTTACGTTTCAACGACCCCCCAAGCACTGCCATGGAAATGTCAGCGAGAAGCGCTAAATTGGCGCTGTAACGGTTGAGTTGTTGATAGTAACGCTTCGTAGCGTCACGCGTTGGGGCTTGTGATCCGAAGCCATCAGTCAAGCCTAGCCATAAGCTACGGACAAGGTTACTTAAAACAAAGCCGACATGTCCGGCTAACGCCATATCAAATTTTTCTACCGCATCGGAGTTCTGGCTGTAAGCTGCTTCCATCTCTTTAAGAACATAAGGATGGCAGCGGATCGCTCCTTGACCGAAGATGATCATCGAACGAGTCAGAATGTTTGCTCCTTCGACCGTAATGGCAATCGGGGCTCCTTGATAGCCGCGCGCTAAGAAGTTTGCGGGGCCTAAGCAGATGCCTTTACCGCCAACGATGTCCATCGCATCAATGATCGAACGTTGGCCTCGATGAGTACAGTGATACTTCACAATGGCGGAAATCACCGAAGGTTTCTCGCCTAAATCGATACCCGCGACAGTGAGATTGCTCGCGGCATCCATCACATAAGCGTTACCCGCTAGACGCGCTAAAGGCTCTTCAATCCCTTCCATCTGGCCGATGGGTTGCTTAAATTGGCGGCGAATACGTGCATAAGCACCTGTAGCGAGTGCGGCTGATTTAATTCCGCCCGTGGAGTTGGAGGGCAGGGTAATACCACGACCGACCGACAGGCATTCCACCAGCATGCGCCAACCTTGTCCGGCCATTTTTGGACCACCAATAATAAAATCGAGCGGCACAAACAGATCTTTCGCGCGGGTAGGGCCATTTTGGAATGGCACGTTTAATGGAAAGTGGCGATTGCCGATCTCCACACCTTTGAGATGCGTAGGAATGAGAGCACAGGTGATGCCGAGATCTTCTTTCTCTCCGAGCAATCCTTCCGGATCTCGAAGTTTAAAAGCAAGACCGAGCACGGTTGCAACAGGGGCGAGTGTTATGTAGCGCTTGTTCCATGTTAGACGCATCCCTAGAACTTCTTTGTCTTCCCATTCGCCTTTGCAAACTACGCCAAAATCTGGGATTGAACCGGCATCAGAGCCGGCTTCTGGGCTGGTGAGTGCAAAACAAGGGATCTCTTTGCCTTCGGCTAAGCGAGGTAGATAGTAGTCTTTTTGCTCTTCGGTACCGTAGTGTTGCAGCAATTCGCCGGGGCCGAGAGAGTTTGGTACGCCTACGGTGGAAGAAAGAACACTGGAAACGCCCGTTAGCTTTTGCAGCACGAGAGATTGAGCATAAGCTGAGAACTCTAAACCGCCATATTGCTTTTTGATGATCATGGCGAAGAATTTCTTTTCTTTCAGGAAGGTCCAAATTTCAGGGGGTAAGTCGGCCAACTCGTGGGTGACTTGATAATCACTGACCATGGCACACACTTCATTGACTGGGCCATCAAGGAAGGCTTGCTCTTCTGCGCTCAATTTAGGGGCAGAGATCGTATGCAGTTTTTTCCAGTCTGGTTTGCCTTTAAACAGTTCGGCTTCCCACCATACGGTGCCAGCTTCGAGAGCTTCTTTCTCGGTTTGTGACATCGCTGGCAACACTTTTTTAAAGACTGCAAGTGCTTTACCACTGATCAAGGATTGACGGATCGACGGAACACAAAGTACCGCAACGCCGGCAAGATACAGAGCCCAACTGAAAAATCCAAAAGGACCAAACAGTGAGAGTGCCAACATCGTAACAGTCAGTGCTGCTAGCGAAGTAAATAAAGATGTTCTTTGATACAGGCAAGCACCGAGTATCAAGATCATAACTAAGGTTGAGAGCAAGATTTCCATACAGTTTTATCCTTTTTCAGACTGGCATTCTTCTGTTCTCTGATACGAAAATAGCGAGTCTAAGTTTAGTGGTCTAACCAGTTAAAGTGTAACCAAAGTATTAATGAAATGTAAAACGACATTTTGTCCGAAAGTGATCACGCTAGAGTAATCTCTCTACTCTTGCTGCTGATTGAATGACTGGATTTGCTAACGAAGAGTAAATCTTGCTTTTTGGCTATCGACAGATCGGCAGGTTTGGGTAAACTCAGGTGGATACTGAATAGAAGTGCCAAGAGCACTCGGTTCGGATAACAAATAATCAATAAGAGAGATGCCTCATGTACCAGGATTTAATTAGAAGTGAACTGACCGAAGCGGCTGACGTTTTGCAGAAGTTTTTGAGCGATGACCATAATCTCGCGCAAATTGAAGCAGCGGCTAAGCTAATTGCTGATTCATTTAAGCAAGGTGGAAAAGTGCTTTCTTGTGGTAATGGTGGTTCACACTGTGATGCCATGCACTTTGCTGAGGAATTAACAGGCCGTTACCGTGAAAACCGCCCTGGCTATCCTGGTATTGCGATTTCTGATCCAAGCCACCTGTCTTGTGTGAGTAACGATTTTGGTTACGAGTACGTGTTCTCTCGTTATGTTGAAGCGGTCGGTGCCAAAGGCGATGTGCTGTTTGGCCTGTCTACTTCTGGTAACTCAGGCAACATCCTAAAAGCGATTGATGCGGCGAAAGCAAAAGGCATGAAAACGATCGCTTTGACTGGTAAAGATGGTGGCAAAATGGCGGGTCTAGCGGATGTTGAAATCCGTGTTCCACATTTTGGTTACGCGGATCGTATCCAAGAAGTGCATATCAAGATCATCCACATCATCATTCAGTTGATTGAAAAGGAAATGGCGTAACATTACGCGAATCAGCCCGGTGTATGCCGGGCTGTTGGTTTAAGTAAGGAGTGGTTTAAACCATGTGTGAATTGCTCGGAATGAGCGCGAATGTTCCAACCGATATCTGTTTTAGCTTTACTGGCTTGATGCAACGTGGCGGAAGAACTGGCCCACATCGTGATGGCTGGGGGATCGCTTTTTACGAAGGCAAAGGCTTTCGTACCTTCAAAGATCCCAATCCCAGCAGTCAGTCCAAAATTGCTGAGTTAGTTCAGCAATATCCGATCAAAAGTCGTGCGGTGATCAGTCACATTCGGCAAGCCAACCGCGGTGGGGTGAACCTCGAAAATACCCATCCGTTTACCCGTGAATTGTGGGGACAGTATTGGACGTTTGCCCACAACGGACAATTGACGGGCTACCAAACTTTAGTCACAGGGCGACATCGGCCAGTCGGTGAAACGGACAGTGAGTTGGCGTTTTGTTGGTTGTTAAATCAAATGGAGCAGCGTTACCCCGAGGGTCCACAAGATTGGCCTGAGATGCTTCGCTATGTTGCGCAGTGTTGTGATGAGCTTAGAGCTCTCGGTGTCTTTAATATGCTGCTGTCTAATGGCGAATATGTGATGGCGTATTGCACCAATCATTTGTATTGGATCACTCGCCGTGCCCCATTTGGCCGCGCAGCACTGCTCGATGAAGATGTCGAGATCAATTTCCAAGAAGAAACTACGCCGAATGATGTGGTGTCAGTGATTGCGACTCAACCGTTAACCGGTAATGAAACTTGGCAGCGTATGAAGCCGGGGCAATTCGCATTTTTCCATTTTGGAGAGCGTATAGAAGACAATGCCCATGTGTTGATGGATGTGGATTTTGCACCGGGGCGACCCGGATGTCAGGCTCCAAGCCAACCTCTCGACTAAGCGATATCCCCTTCCTACTTGAAGCTGCAGCGGTGTTGGCTACGTTCGTCACCCCAATCACATAGTTTATCTATGCTCATGGGGATGAACTCATTTGCCGCCTACCTGCAACTCCAAGTAGTTTGGGTATAGAGCTTTCTATCGGCCACATCAAGTTGTGTTGGGATAGTGTTTAGGAATGTCGTTTGGGAATTAAGGAGCGGTACAAAAAGAAAGGGTTGAATGATTTCAACCCTTTTTTCAATTTGAGATTATTCGGCCGCGTAACCGTGCATGCCGAGCGCTTCGCCATCCAGATAGGCTTTGCCATCTTTCATCGCTAAACGTTCCTCGACAAACCATTTCACGACAAGCGGGTAGATGCGATGCTCTTGATCCTGCACGCGAGCCGTGAGCTCTTCGACCGTATCATCTTCAAAAATCGGTACTTTGGCTTGCAGAATCACAGGGCCACCATCGAGCTGCTCGGTGACAAAATGCACGCTGGTACCATGCTCTTCATCACCGGCGTGGATAGCTCGTTGATAAGTGTTCAATCCCGGATACTTTGGCAATAACGAAGGGTGGATATTGATCATTCGCCCCAAATAGTGGCGAACAAATTCGCTACTGAGAATGCGCATGTAACCGGCGAGCACTATTAAGTCAGGAGCAAATTTATCCATCTGCTCCATCAATGCCGCGTCAAAAGCATCACGAGTTTCGTAAGCTTTGGGATCAATAAAACAGGCGGCTGCGCCAGCCTGTTTTGCGCGTTCTAAACCGTAAGCTGTTGCTTTATTGGAAAACACAGCCGTCACTTTGCCATCTTGAATACTGGTTGCACAAGCATCAATGATCGCCTGTAGGTTGGTTCCGTTTCCCGAAATTAAAACAACAATACTCTTCATGCTTAGTTGATCTCTACCTGTGCTTCGTTGCTATTGGCGGCTGCGATTTCGCCGATCACCCATGCGGTTTCGCCTTCTGCTTGCAGTAGCGCAACGGCCGCATTGGCTTGATCTTTTGGCAGTGCAATGATCAAACCGACACCACAGTTGAAGGTGCGGTACATTTCGTGAGTGGTCACGTTACCTTTTTCCTGTAGCCATTGGAAAATCACTGGCCATTCCCAGCTCTTACCATCGATCACCGCTTTGGTACCTTCTGGCAATACGCGTGGAATGTTCTCCCAGAAGCCACCGCCAGTGATGTGTGAAATCGCATGAATGTCATGTTCAGCAATCAGCTTTAAGCCAGATTTGATGTAAATCTTGGTTGGTGCGAGTAAGTGCTCACCAATCGTTTTGCCCGCTAACAGTTCATTTTTATCGGCTTTAGAGACTTCTAAAATCTTACGTACCAGCGAGTAACCGTTGGAGTGTGGGCCGCTAGAGCCAACCGCAATCAGCGCGTCACCGACTTGTACTTTGCTGCCGTCGATGATCTCTTCTTTTTCAACGACACCGACACAAAAGCCAGCCACATCGTAGTCTTCACCTTCGTACATTCCTGGCATTTCAGCGGTTTCGCCGCCAATCAGCGCGCAGCCCGCTTGCAAACAGCCATCGGCAATGCCGGAAATGACTTCGGCTGCGGTATCCACATCCAGTTTACCCGTCGCGTAATAATCGAGGAAAAACAGCGGCTCAGCACCTTGTACAATCAGATCGTTCACACACATAGCAACGAGATCAATACCGATGGTGTCGTGTTTTTTCATATCCAGTGCGAGACGCAGTTTGGTACCTACGCCGTCTGTACCAGAGACTAAAACTGGGTGTTTGTATTTGGTTGGCAGCTCACACAGTGCGCCAAAACCACCTAGGCCACCCATAACTTCAGGGCGACGGGTGCGCTTCACTGCGCCTTTAATTCGTTCAACGAGTGCATTACCTGCATCAATATCGACACCTGCATCTTTATAGCTGAGAGATGGATTATTACCGCTCACGGGGAAGTTCCTCGGTCTAGTTGGATATGAAAACGGCGCTATTCTACAGGGCTTAAAACAAAAAGGAAAACGTTTGCGTAAGATTTTTCTCCGGTTTTACAGTCGGAAAAGTCGACAAAATAAGTGTATAATCCGCAGGTTTAAATTAATGAAGCCGGAGTTGGACATGAAAATTGTTGAAGTTAAGCACCCTCTTGTAAAACACAAACTTGGCCTGATGCGTGAAGGCGATATCAGCACTAAGCGTTTTCGCGAGCTTGCGACAGAAGTTGGCAGCCTGCTGACTTATGAAGCGACTTCAGACTTTGAAACCGAAAAAGTCACGATCGAAGGCTGGAATGGCCCAGTACAAGTGGATCAGATCAAAGGTAAGAAAGTCACAGTCGTGCCAATCTTGCGTGCCGGCCTTGGCATGATGGATGGCGTACTTGAGCACATCCCTAGTGCTCGTATCAGTGTCGTGGGTATTTACCGTGACGAAGAAACCCTTGAACCAGTGCCTTACTTCAATAAGCTGGCTTCTAACATTGAAGAGCGTATTGCCCTAGTGGTTGACCCTATGCTGGCAACTGGTGGTTCAATGATCGCCACTATCGACCTGCTGAAAGAGAAAGGCTGTAACCAGATTAAAGTTCTGGTGCTGGTGGCGGCGCCAGAAGGGATTGCTGCTTTGGAAAAAGCGCACCCAGATGTTGAGCTTTACACGGCCGCAATCGATGAGAAGCTGAACGACAAAGGCTACATCGTGCCGGGCCTTGGTGACGCTGGCGACAAGATTTTTGGTACTAAGTGATCTTGAGTGAGGAAGCCTAATGGCTTCCTCATTACCTTTCTGCGCCATACTTCCTGCCTATCTTTGAGATCTATCCCTAATTTTAATGCAATACCTTGCTAAAAAGTCGCGGATAAATGAATAGCCCTCACAGCACTGACTGTTCTATTAGTTCTTTCTAACGCATTCCTAGTAGTTAATGGCAACATAGCCAGTACTCGGTATGGTATATGGATTATTTTGACTCACTAGGTAAGGTCATTAGGATTGATGGATGTGCTCTGTCTCCACAAACGCTGGAGCAGGGTGATGCAGTAAGTAGTGCTAGCAGGACGCTGATTATGACGCGAAAGAAATTTAGTTGGATTCTTGTCTCTTTAATTATATTTGGATTTTTTGTGACCAGCTTGGTCAGTTATAAAGTGGCTCACGATACGCTTGAGGAGCAAATCAATAAAGACTCACTCCCTTTAACCAGCGACAACATCTATTCAGAAATCCAGCAGGATCTGATCCGCCCCATTTTTATCTCTTCTTTAATGGCACAAGATACTTTTGTGCGTGACTGGACATTGGCTGGGGAGCAAGAACCTGAGCGAATCATCCGCTATTTGAGTGAGATTCAGCGCCAATATCAGACGATGTCGAGTTTTTATATTTCGGATCGTACCCACAACTATTATCACTACAGCGGAACGTTGAAGACAATCTCGGAATCGAACCCGAATGATGCTTGGTTTTTTCGGGTCAAAAATTCTGCGCCCGATAAACATTTCGAGGTGAATATTGATGTTGATACTGCTAACAGTCATCAAACGGTGGTGTTTGTTAACTACAAGGTTTTTGATTTCGAAAATCGTTTCTTGGGTGTGATTGGTGTGGGGTTGAGCTCCGATGCGGTTTCTGCGTTAGTGGAGAAATATCAAAAACGTTACAACCGGCATATCTATTTTATCAATGAGTTGGGTGAGGTCACTTTGCATGGTTCCAATCATCCAGACTTTACGCGGATCCAGGAGCGAGAAGGGCTAAAAACACTCTCAACCCAGATTTTGACGTCTCCCAGTGTGAGTGGGAGTTACTATGCCGATGGTCAGAAGAACTATCTCAACAGTCGGTGGGTTGAGGAATTCCAGTGGTACATCATCGTTGAGCAGAAAGATGAATTTAACCAAGACATTTGGTTCAAAGCGATGCTGGGGAATTTAGCGATCAGTGCCTTGGTGGCGATTGCGGTATTAGGGCTTGCACAAATGAGCTTCCGAGGTTATCAAAAACGGCTGGAAGATATGGCGGTAAGAGATAAATTGACCGGTGCATACAGTCGACAAGTGTTTGAGGAGTTAGTTGAAGAGGCGATTTCTAATGCGACGAAAGAGCTGCATCCTTTAAGTTTGGCCGTCATCGATCTGGACCATTTTAAACAAGTGAATGACAACTATGGTCATCCGGTTGGGGATCTGGTTTTACAGCGTGTGGTTGGGATATGTCAGCGTCATATTGAACAAGTGGGAGCCTTGTGCCGCTGGGGCGGTGAAGAGTTTGTTGTTCTACTACCAGACATGCCGTTGCAAGAAGCGTATCAACGCATGGAGCAGATTCGACATGACATTGCGGTGATGAGCAGTAAACCACAGGTCACGGTGAGTATTGGTGTCGTTGAATACTCTCCGAATGAGAGCTTGCTGCAATTGTTTAATCGGGCCGATCAAGCCATGTACACGGCCAAAAATGAAGGTCGTAACAAAGTGGTTGGGTTATCGCTCTAGCCACAATAAAAACCAGGGAAGCGATAAGCTTCCCTGGTTTTTATTGTATAGATAAATTGTTTATTTCGACTTTCTTAGGCTCAAGGTACCACCAGTGCGTGGAGTTGCGCGCTGGGCTGGTTTAGATGCGGTAGAAGAGCTTGAGGACGAATTCGTTGGGCGACGCTGCGCTTTTTTCGAGTTTGGTGCATGGCGAAACTCTTGCGCATTTTTACCATGATAGGTTTTTGGGTTGCGGCGTGCTTTGGATTCTTTATTGGCTTCACGACTATCAAACAGTTTGGCATCGGTCGCACGTTTAATCGTGTCACCACTATGCGCGACTCTTGAGGCTTCTTCCGTACCACTGGAGTCTTCACACATGGCCAGAATGTCATTTACTTCGGCTTCGCTCAAATAACGCCATTTACCGTTTGGAATGCCATCTAATGTGATGTTCATGATCCGCACGCGGCGCAGTTTAAACACTTCATATCCCAAGGCTTCACACATGCGACGAATTTGGCGGTTCAATCCCTGAGTTAGCACGATGCGAAAAGAATACTGGGTTTCCTGAGTGACTTTACAAGGCAGAGTAACCGTATCGAGGATGTTCACTCCTGATGACATCTGACGAATAAATTCCGGTGTAATGGGTTTATCGACTCGAACCACGTACTCTTTTTCGTGGTTATTTCCCGCACGTAGGATCTTATTCACGATATCGCCATCATTGGTCAGAAAGATGAGGCCATCAGACGGCTTATCTAAACGGCCAATCGGGAAAATGCGTTTGTGGTGACCAATAAAGTCGACAATATTCCCCGGAACATCGCGCTCAGTTGTACAGGTAATGCCAGTGGGTTTGTTTAACGCAATATAGATCGGGCGTTCTTTGCTGCGTAGCGGCTTGCCATCAATACACACTTCATCTTGTTCGGTGACTTTGCTTCCGACTTCAGGTTGGGCGCCATTGAGGGTCACTCGCCCTTGTTCAATCAGCTTGTCAGCTTCACGGCGTGAGCAAAAGCCCGTTTCACTGATGAATTTATTAAGGCGCTTTTCAATAGGTTGGGACATACAATCTCCTAACGTTTCACAACGGATGGTGCACAAAATCCGCGCATTCTAACAGCTTTACCTACTTAGCCAAGCCGTTTCTGGTGACGCTCACGGTTTTCGGCTTTTTTCTCGGCACTCTTACGAAGTAAGACATACACCGCGCCGGTGCCGCCATGTAAGCGTTGAGCTGAGTGAGCACACTGCACTTCGCTGATTTGAGTCAGCCAATGGCTGACAAAACTTTTCATCAGTGCTGGTGGGTTGGAGCGCTCGCCACGGCCATGCACAATCAGCAGGGTGCGAATATCCATCGCCATACATTGACGAATAAATTGGATCACTTCACTGCGTGCTTCTTTGAGCGTTTTTCGATGTAAGTCTAAGCGTGCTTGAATGGGGTACTTACCCAATCTGAGTTTGCGGTATACGCCATCTTGAACGCCATCCCGCTTAAATTCGAGCATAGCATCAGGCTTAAGCATGGGGGCATGATCGAGGGATAGCGCCTCGGGGTCATGGTCTGCCAAGCTTACTGCCGCTTCTCGCTTAGCCAGTTGAGCTTCGGTGACTTGGTGGGCTTTTTTGAGTTCAACCGTATCATGAGTGATGGTTTTTACATCGCCCATCATTTGCTGAAACAGTTCTAAATCCTCTTGCGACATAACGGCACATCAAAGTTATTTCACATGGTGCTGATTATATACTTCTCATTTAGCAAGTTGCACGGAGTTGTGCGTGGAAGGGGAGTGATGTTGAGGATAAATGCACAATAAAAAACCGGAGCAGACACGCAGTCGGCTCCGGTGCATAGCGTTTTTCTATCTTTCAATAGAGGCTAGCGATCTAGTGAGGAGATTTGTCTGTCATCACTTTGTAGATGAAGAAACCGCCATAGAACAGCATAAGACCTAAAGCGCCCAAGATGACTATCATTGAAGAGAGTCCAACTGCATTACCAAAAAGAAGATCGAGCCAGAAGTCCATGTTTCCTCCAAAGTGTTGAAGACGAGTTAACGTTAAATTCTGGCTATATTTGCAGCACTGATCTGGATCAATTGTGTTGCATAGGTTGCCGATATGTTTCTTATGTTGAGTTGTGAGTCACATTTTTTTCGTGCTTTGGTGGTGTTTTGAGCGAACGGTTTAAACCATGCAGAAAGTCAGGCTTCAGGGGTTGCGTTTCCGAAAATGGCGAGTAATATACGCAGCGTTCCGGTGAATAGCGCAGTTTGGTAGCGCATCTGGTTTGGGACCAGAGGGTCGGGGGTTCGAATCCCTCTTCACCGACCATATTTAAGGCCTCAGCATTTATGTTGGGGCCTTTTCGCTTTATCTACTTCTCACTTGAAGCCTCAGCGTTGGCGACACTCGCTTTCCATGACATGTTCTGTCGATACTTGTTTGGATAAGTTCATCTGCCGCCGACCCATAATGCCAAATCATTTGTTCTACCGAATAGCTGATTTATAAAAATGAGCAGCTTGCCGTTTGGCTTTGGTTAAGCTGCTGGATGCTAAAGCCTTTTTGCTCAAGAATACTGAGCAAGCTCTGCTTGCCAATCAAATGCAAAGTGCCGACGACGACCAGATAAGGTTTGCCTTGTTGTGGTAAGAATTGAGGGTGAGTGAGCTTCTCTGCCCAATCCTGATTACGCTCAGTGAGCATTTGGGCTTCCAATTCAGCAGACATACCGGTGAGTGTGAGCATTTGTAGCAAATTCTTCTCATCTCCTTTTTTCCAGCTTTCAATCATGCACTCGGTGAGTTTGGTATTGTTTTCCCATTCATCGATCAAACTCACCAGTAATTCCTGCCCTGAGTTGGGTAAGTGCGCTAACAGATCCACTTGAAATTGTAAGGTTTCTAGACTGAGTACAGGCAGTTGATGCTGCTCAGCTTGCTGCATGAAATAAAGGTCGATGCCTCGATCGGCTTGATACCCCATCTCTAAAAATTGGCGCATTTGCAGGATAAGGCTGGCTGACCATGGGGGGGGCAGTTGGCGGATCTGCTGGGCATCCAACCTCAGTTGCTGCGCAATCCCATCCAATACAAACAATTGTTCATCGCTTAAAACCTGCTCACTGCTCATCGTCGTTGCAGGCAAAGTAACGTTGGATTGGTGACGGATATCCGTCTCTACGACTAAGCCTGCGCTTTGCTTTAGCTTCTGTGCGAGTCGGTCAGGCAGTGGATAAAGCTGATCGCTGCCCACATGCAGAGAGCCGAAGAGGATGAGTTGTGTCGAACCTTTGGTTGCTGACCAGTACAAGGGTTCTGCGTGAAGAGGTTGGATAAATAGCCATAAAAGACAGCAAGCGAATCGTTTGAGCATGGAATGCGTGAACTCCTTTAGGTTCGGCAAAAACGTTACTTTAGCAGTGAATTAACGGATTTGACGGAGCTTGAATCATGATAAAGCTCACATCTTGTTGATTTGTTCGAGCCAACTCACGATTTGTTGCCGCAATCTTGTGTGATGTCGATCGGCTTTCTTTGCGTAGCGCGGATTGCTAAGTGTGATCTGGATTAGAAGAAATCTCGTCAAAAATGAAGTGTCGATTTTGACGTTGTTCCTATATTTTTGAAATTTAAGACTTTTATCTTGGTGTCAATTTGTAAAGTTTGAACATGATCACTTGGCTAAAGGATTAATTTTGCGCTTAGAAAAAAGTACCGCTAAATATCCCTGAATTTTAGGTAAAGCCATTGGCTGATGTCGTTGTGAGATTGGGTGCAGGCAGAGCATCCCTCATCGTTAACTAATTTAGGGTCATTATTATGCTGAAGAAGAGTCTTATCTCGATCGCGGTATTCACTTCATTAAGTGGCTGCGCACTCAACACTACGTCACCACAAGAGGTGGTAGACACATTAGCGAATAACTTGGATGTGCAATACCAAGTTGTCAACAATCACGGCGCGGATACCGGTTTGGCTTGTCAAACTCTAGAAGCTGAGTGGGCTTCTTGTAACCAAGTGAATATGACCTTGGTTAACCGTGGTGAGGCGGTCAATTCAAAAGATTGGGCTATTTACTTCCACAGTATTCGCTTGATCCTCGATGTGGGTAATGACCAGTTCAAAATTACTCGCGTTACCGGCGACCTACATAAACTGGAACCTACCGATAAGTTTGATGGTTTTGCCGCAGGTGAAACGGTGACTTTGCCGCTGATTGGTGAATACTGGACGCTGTTTGATACCGATTTTATGCCGCGTGCTTTTGTGGCCGCTCCGGATGCTGAGCCGAAAGTGATTGCATCTTTAAACACAGAAGAAGTTGAGAGCTTTGTTACTGGGTTAGAGGGGGAGAACCTTAAGCGTACTCCGAGCGATAACAACGTATTTGCTCAAGCGCTGTCTCGCTTTGAAAAGAACAGTGATGTTGCGCTACAAGATGTGTCTCACGCACTGATCCCAACGCCACTGCAAGTTAAAACGCAATCAGGTTCAGTGTCTATCGCGAAAGGTATTGCGCTACCGAGCAAAGCATTTGACGGTGAGCAAATGCAAGCGCTGAATGAGCGTGCACAACTGCTTGGCGTGAACTTAAAAGGCGTAATGCCTGCGCAAGTGGTTATCAACCCTAAATCATTTAAAGGTGAGCTGGCCAAATCTGGTGCTTACCGTTTAGCGATTACGGATAAAGCCGTTAAAGTCACCGCGTTTGACCAAGCGGGTGCATTCTATGCGATGCAATCGGTGCTGGGTTTAGTCGATATGGCCGATGCGACTCAACTGCCAAAAGTTGAAATCGTCGATGCGCCTCGTTTTGATTATCGCGGTGTGATGGTGGATGTGGCGCGTAACTTCCACTCGAAACAAGCGATTCTAGCGACCTTGGATCAAATGGCGGCTTACAAAATGAATAAGCTGCATCTCCATCTGACCGATGACGAAGGTTGGCGTATTGAAATTCCGGGCTTACCTGAGCTGACGGATATCGGCGCTCAACGCTGTTTTGACCCGAGTGAAACAGAATGCGTGTTGCCACAGCTTGGCTCTGGTCCAAACGCCGATAACTTTGGCTCTGGTTATTTCACCAAGCAAGATTATTTAGAGATCCTGCAATACGCGAAAGCACGTCATATCGAAGTGATCCCTGAGATTGATATGCCAGCGCACGCTCGTGCGGCCGTGGTTTCAATGGAGGCGCGTTACCAACGTTTAATGCAAGAGGGCAATGAGGCGGCAGCCAATGAGTTCCGTCTACTGGATCCGCAAGATACCTCTAACGTCACCACAGTACAGTTCTATGACCGCATGAGCTTTATCAACCCATGCTTAGATTCATCAAAGCGCTTTGTGGATAAAGTGATCTCTGAGATTGCGACGATGCACCAAGCGGCGGGTATGCCTCTGACAACGTGGCACTTTGGTGGCGATGAAGCGAAAAACATCAAGCTTGGCGCAGGCTTCCAAGATGTGAATACCCAAGAGCCAGTAAGTTGGAAAGGCAACTTGGATCTGAGCAAGCAAGATAAGCCTTTTGCGCGTTCGCCGCAGTGCCAAAACTTGATTGCAACAGGTGCGGTGAGTGATTTCGGCCATTTACCAAGCTACTTTGCTGAGCAAGTGTCTAAGTTGGTTGCCGAGAAAGGTATTGCTAACTTCCAAGCATGGCAAGATGGCTTGAAATACAGCGAAGGCGAAAAAGCGTTCGCAACCGAAAACACGCGTGTGAACTTCTGGGATGTTCTGTACTGGGGTGGCTCTGCCTCTGCGTACGAATGGGCTGAGAAAGGTTACGATGTGATCATCTCTAACCCTGACTACGTTTACATGGATATGCCTTACGAAGTGGATCCTAAAGAGCGTGGTTATTACTGGGCAACCCGTGCAACTGATACACGTAAGATGTTTGGTTTTGCACCGGAAAACTTGCCACAAAATGCAGAAACTTCATTGGATCGTGATGGCAATGGCTTCAGCGGTAAAGGCGAAGTGAAAGGTAAGCCTTTCTATGGTCTGTCTGCGCAGCTGTGGTCTGAAACAGTACGTACCGATGAGCAATATGAATACATGGTATTCCCTCGCGTGCTCGCAGCCGCTGAGCGTGCATGGCATCGTGCGGATTGGGAAAACACTTACAAAGCCGGCGTGGAATATTCGCAGGAGACTCAGCTAGTCAACGACAAAGCTCTAAATGCGGATTGGAATCGCTTTGCTAACGTATTGGGTCAACGTGAGCTGGCCAAACTTGAGAAAGCAGGCATTGATTACCGTCTCCCAGTTCCGGGAGCCAAGATCGAGAACGGTCATTTGGCCATGAACGTTCAGTTCCCTGGTGTCACGCTGCAATACTCACTGGATGGTCAAACTTGGTTGGATTATGATGCGAAGCAAGCGCCAAAAGTGAACGGAGAAGTTTGGATTCGCTCTGTTTCTGCCAGCGGTGAGCGTGCTAGCCGAGTGACTTCGCTAAAATAATCGAACACTCATTTCACTGAATGGATAATGAAAGCCTCCGCATGCGGAGGCTTTTCTTTTGTCTTTTTTCTAGAAGAAAAAGTTATGAGACAGCGCTTTGTGTCTAGCCCTCTATTCTCTTCGATAAGAAGGAGAGATCAGTTTCCTTTATGGAAACGGTATTCAAAGACTTGGCCGCGCTCATTAAAGGCATATACCGCGTAGCTGTCTTTCTTATCGCCGTATTCCATGCCCGGTGAACCCATAGGCATTCCCGGAACCGCGAGCCCTTTCGCATTTTTCGGTGGGTTAGCCAGAAAATCTTTGATGTCTTGCGCTGGAATATGACCTTCAAAGACATAACCGCCGATCTCTGCGGTATGGCAAGAAGCTAGCTTAGGTTTTACGCCCAGTTGTTGCTTAATGCTGTCCATGTTGTCATGCAGCACTTCTTTTACCGTAAAACCATTCTCTTCCATGTGTTTGGTCCATTCGGTGCAACAACCACAATAAGGAGATTTGTGATTCACTACCTGAGTAGCAAGCGCTTGTCCTGAAAATGTAGCCAATAGGGCGAGTGTCAGCATTGTGCGTTTCATGGTGTACCTCATTGAGAATGTTGATCGAAAGAAATTTTGCTCCAGCGCAGGCGATTGGCATTACTGACCACGGTGATCGAGGAGAGCGCCATCGCCGCTCCGGCGACAACTGGGCTGAGTAAAAATCCAAACGCTGGGTAAAGCACACCCGCTGCGATAGGAATACCCAGCGTGTTGTAAATAAATGCGCCAAACAGGTTTTGCTTCATATTGCGCAGTGTGGCTTTTGACAGCTCAATCGCGCTCACCACACTGGTTGGTGATGAGTTCAAAAGGGTCATCTGTGCGCTCTCAATGGCTACATCACTGCCACTGCCCATGGCAATACCAATGTCAGCCAGCGCTAAAGCTGGGGCATCATTAATCCCATCGCCAATCATGGCGACTTTACGGCCTTGTTGTTGCAAAGCTTGAATGTGCTGCGCTTTTTGGTCGGGCAGCACTTGCGCTATCACTTGCGAGATACCGAGCTCTTTGGCAATCGCATTGGCAACCGAAGCGTGATCGCCAGTCAGCATCACGGTATGAATTCCAAGCTCATTGAGCTTACGTACCGCTTGCGCTGAGGTGGGCTTGATCGGGTCGGCAATCGCTAACACGCCTTGCAACATGCCACGATAAGCCACCGCCACCGGCGTCCACGCTTGTGCTGCAAATTTTTCTAGAGTCGATTCAGCCATCGACAAATCAATGCCTTGTTCTTGCATAAAAGCGAGAGAACCAACCAGCACGGTTTGATTTTGGTAATCGGCTAAGAGTCCACGTCCACGTTGGTTAGTGAATTGGCTGATATCTACAGGGCGAATATTGCGCTGTTTGGCATAATCACAGATCGCTTTAGCCAGTGGGTGTTCTGATTGCTGCTCAAGGGCATAGGCTAGGGCAAGTAATTGGTTTTCATCACCCTGCAACACATGCAGTGATTGAATACTCGGTTTGCCTAAGGTCAGCGTCCCTGTTTTATCAAACACCACGGTATCTATCTGACTTGCGGTCTGCAGTACATTGGCATCGCGAATCAAAATCCCCATCTCTGCCGCTTTGCCGATACCCACGGTAATCGAGAGCGGAGTGGCAAGCCCCAAAGCACAAGGGCAGGCGATGATTAATACAGTGGTCGCAACGACCAACATGTAACTGGCTTTAGGATCGGGGCCATACAGATACCAAAGTGCGGCAGACAAGATGGCAATGACAACAACAACGGGCACGAAAACAGAGGAAATCTGATCGGCTAAACGAGCCATCGCCGGTTTACTGCTTTGCGCTTGTCTTACCATCTGGATAATCCGAGCCAGCATAGTTTCCGAACCAATGCCAGTAGCGGTGATCACTAAGCTGCCATCTTGGTTCAATGTGCCCGCTGCGACTTTCGCGCCGGCTTCTTTGAGTACAGGAATGGGTTCGCCCGTGAGCATGGATTCATCCAGATAAGAGTGACCAGTACTCACCACACCATCGACAGGAACTTGCTCTCCGGGTTTGATGCGTAGTGACATGCCCAGTTGAATATCGGCGACGGCGATGGATTGATCGCCTTGTTCAGTCACTAAGGTTGCTTGCTGAGGTTGTAAGTTAAGCAAGGCTTGCAGTGAGCGATTAGTACGGCTTTTGGCTTTGGTTTCAATGTAATGACCCAGTGAAATCAAACCGATGATCATTGCCGTTGCTTCGAAGTATACATGACGCGCTGCATCAGGGAACGCTTGCGGCCAAGCAACCACGAGCATGGAGTAAAACCAAGCAGCCCCTGTGCCCAGTGCGACTAGGGTGTCCATGGTCGCTCTGCCATGAGTCAGTGCTTGCCAAGCATTAATAAAGAAGTGGCGACCGGCGGTGAGCAGCAGTGCGAAACAGATGATGCCGATTCCACCCCAGGCCATTTGATCACTGCTATTGCGGATCATCATGTTGCCGCCAAACACGCCCCACAGCATTAAAGGTGCACCCAGAGCGATGCCCAATAAGGCACTCTGTTTATGCTCTTTTTGTAAAGCATCGAGTTGTGCTTGCTGTTTGGTTTGCTGCTGTGCTGGGTCATCCAAGAGCTCAGCTTGGTAGCCTGCACTTTGAATGGCGTTAAGCAGTGGTTGCGGATTGGTGAAATTGGCTTTCACCAAGGCGCTTTGCTCTGCGAGGTTGACTTGTGCACTTTGTACACCCTCAACTGAAAGTAGCGCCTTTTCCACCGATGCGACACAACTGGCGCAGGTCATCCCTTTAATAAGTAGAGAGAGCGTTTGGCTAGATGCCTCGGCGGGTTCTTGGGGCGAGAGGTTTTCAGCGTCAGGTGTGTCGGTTTTCTTCTCATTAATAGAGGCTGCTAGTGCAAGTGTTGATTCTTGTGCTGCTTCGATAGCCTGATAGCCTACTTCTGCCACCAGCGCTTTCACTTGGTCTGCGGTTAGGGTAGTAACCAGCGAAAGCCGCTCTTTACTGACTTGCAGTTTGGCAACCTCAGCCCGCGCGCTGAGGTGAGTGGTCAGTTTATTCACACAGCGACCACAGTTTAAACCTTGTAGCTGATAAGTTTGCTCAGCACCGCCTTGATAATCGAGGGACTCAATACTCGTCAGCACTTGATCTAAACTCGCCTCGGTATGCAGCTCAATTAACGTTGGCGTCAGCGTTTCAATCTCAAGAGTCAAATCTTGCTTGAGTTGGCGCTCCAATTTTCGCGCACAGCCCATGCAATTTAGGCCACGCAGAGGTAAGACAAAATAGTTCATTTTCATTCCTCCCATTGGAATGAGAATAAGGATAAACCTTGACCTTAAGGTAAGGTCAACCCTTACTTCTCGCACTCATTTCGGTGAGTGTAAATTTGCCGAAAATCGTGCGTAGCATCGCGCCAACTCGGGTGTTAGAATACCGCCCAAAATTTCGCATGCTGAGCTCTCAGCAAAAGAATCTCACAAAGGTAATTCAAATGACGGTTAAAACTCGTTTTGCGCCTAGTCCAACTGGGTATCTGCACGTTGGTGGTGCGCGTACAGCACTCTATTCTTGGTTATATGCTAAAAGCCAAGGTGGTGAATTTGTTCTGCGTATTGAAGACACCGACCTAGAACGCTCTACTCAGGCGGCGGTGGATGCCATTATTGAAGGCATGACGTGGTTAGGTTTGGAATGGGATGAAGGCCCATACTACCAAACCAAACGTTTTGATCGTTACAACCAAGTAATTGATCAGTTGTTGGCAGAAGGCAAAGCCTACAAGTGCTATGCCCCGAAAGAGCTATTGGATGAAATCCGCGCTGAGCAAGAAGCGAACAAAGAGATGCCGCGCTACGATGCGAATCATCCAAAAATCAAAGCGGTCAATGAAGCAGCGAAAGAAGGCGAACCTTGCTGTATCCGTTTCCGTAACCCGAAAGAGGGCAGCGTCGTTTTTGATGACCAAATCCGTGGCCGTATTGAAATCCGTAACGACCAACTGGATGACCTGATCATCCGTCGTACTGATGGCACTCCAACCTATAACTTCTGTGTGGTAGTGGATGATGTCGATATGGGTATCAGCCATGTGATTCGTGGTGAAGACCATATCAACAACACGCCACGCCAGATCAACATTTATAAAGCAATGGGTGCAACCATCCCAACGTTTGCGCACTGCGCAATGATCTTGGGTGATGATGGTGCCAAGCTATCTAAGCGTCATGGCGCGGTTTCTGTAATGCAATACCGTGATGATGGCTATCTGCCAGAAGCGCTGCTGAACTACTTAGTGCGTTTAGGTTGGGGGCATGGCGACCAGGAGATCTTCTCTCGCGATGAAATGATCAACCTGTTCAGCCTTAACGCAATTTCAAAATCAGCGTCAGCGTTTAACACTGACAAACTGCTATGGTTGAACAACCACTACATCAAGACTTCAGAACCTGAGTATGTGGCGAAACACCTTGAGTGGCATTTTGATCACCAAGGTATTAACAAGGCGACTGGCCCAGCATTAGCTGACGTGGTGAAGTTAGTGGGTGAGCGTTGCAATACCCTAGTTGAGCTGGCGCAACAGTCACGTTACTTCTACGAAGATTTTGCTGAGTTTGATGCTGATGCTGCGAAGAAACATCTACGCGGCGTAGCGAAAGAACCATTAACGTTAGCGCTGAGCAAAATTGAAGCTCTGACTGAATGGAATACTGAAGCGCTGCACCAAGTGATCGCGCAAGTGTGTGAAGAGCTTGATATTGGCATGGGTAAAATCGGTATGCCGCTACGTGTTGCCGTAACGGGTGGTGGTCAATCACCTTCTGTAGACGCAGTAATGAACCTTATCGGTCAAGAGCGTGTGATTGTGCGTATCAAGATGGCATTAGCCTTTATTGAAACTCGCGAAGCGAATGCATAGAAGTTTAGTTGCATAAAAAACAAAGCCGCAGCACAAACTGCGGCTTTTTTATTATCTATTGAAATCTTTATCTCGTACTATAGTTTTGGGTTAACGAGTTGTGTTTTAGACTTTTCTCATTTTTAGCAAAGACGTGACAAAATAATAACCTAACAGCCCTTTTTCTTTTTATTTCATCCGTTATAGTGATGCCGACAAAAAGGTGTTCTGGCTCGCATAAGAGTCAACCTCTTTGAACGGTCGTTAATCCATCATCGATTCGCGACGATAATCATAAAGAAAAAAGGAAATACCATGAAAAAGCTAGCGGCAATCATTTCAACGACGTTACTTTTTGCTTCTTCTGCGGCAGTGGCTGAAGTGTATGTCGGAGGTAAAATCGGTAAATCTTGGTTGGATGACGCATGTCAGTCTGGTCAACCTTGTGATAAGGATGACACGACGCTTGGTGCGTTTGTAGGTTATGAAGCAAACAAGTGGCTCTCTCTTGAAGCGGGATACGATTACTTAGGTAAATTCACCGCAGCAGGATTGGCTGATGAAAAGGTAAAAGCCATCACGCTGGCGCCAAAACTGAGTCTACCTCTTACTGAAGGTATTGCCCTGTACGGTAAAGTCGGTGGTGCTTTTGTTGATTACGGCAGCAAGGATGATTACTCATATCTAGGCGCAGCAGGTTTGGAGTTCAATACCAACCACAATGTGACAATGCGTTTGGAATATCAAAATATTACTGACATCAATAACGACATCGTACGTGCAAGCGGAGAAAGTGCAACGCTTGGTGTGGTGTACAAATTTGGTGGCAGCCAAGAACCGGCTCCAGTTGTAGAACAACGTCCTGCTGAACCTGCGCCAGTTGCAGAACCAGTGGTAGAGAAAGTTGCGGTAACAAAAACGTTTACTTTCCAACACTTGGACAGCAGCACTTTTGCTACAGCAAGTGCAGAGCTAAAACCTGCAACGGTTAAGAAGCTGGATAAAATTGTGGGTTACCTAAACCAATACCCACAAGCAAAAGTTGAAGTTGTTGGTCATACAGACTCAACTGGCTCTGACGCTTACAACCAAAAACTGTCTGAGCGTCGCGCTCAAGCAGTAGCCAAAGCACTGGAAGCTCAAGGTATTGATGCTTCTCGTATCTCTGCTAAAGGTCTAGGTGAAAGCAGCCCAATCGCTTCTAACGCGACTGCAGAAGGCCGCGAAAAGAACCGTCGTGTTGAGCTAGTGATCCCAGAATTCCAGTACCAAGTGACTGAGTAATTTCGGTAATCATCGAGATTCAATCAACAAAGGCCCGTAAGGGCCTTTGTTTTTTTCAGCAAACCAAATTTTACTCTTTGAGCGTGGAGGTGGGGGTTACTTGAGATCAATACTGTTTAAGCGCCCCATAAAAACTAAGATATCTAAGCAATCTTTATGAGCGGCCAGCAATGCTTTTTTGGTTTTTGTGTAAGCCGCTAACTTGCCGTGCTTGTTGATGGAGCACACCACACTGCGGAAATGACATTTCCCTTGTGTGTCATATTCTCGCCATGCCGCGATATAGCAGGCGTCTCTTGCTTCTGGGTTGTCTAGCGTTGGTCTAGGTTTATGGATGATTTTCGGTTCTAAGCTATGTGGTAAGCGAGTCATTAGATAGGGATCTTTTAAAATACGTCGCCAAAATTTTCCCCACATGGCTGAGCCTAATTCATTACGCAGTAAAATCGCTTTTTTAAGCCCTTTCTTTTCACCGAGTCGAACAAAACCGACGGAACGGTGTAAAACGCTATCGTCAGGAGTATGGATATGAATTTTATACGCGGTTTTCGCTTTTGAAATAAAGCGGTGTCCGGTATTGGTCTCTAGGTTACTTTTCGACATGCTGTGTTTTATAAACAAAACTGTTAATAGTAATAGTAGAGGATTTTAGCTAGTGCGAGAAGAAATGTGCTGCAAGAATGACCAAAGATTGACATGAGGTGGTGGCAACAAAGTAAGACAAAATCTTTGTCAAAAAACTAACCACTTGAGAAATATGGCGCTCCCGACAGGATTTGAACCTGTGACCTGCCCCTTAGGAGGGGGCTGCGCTATCCAACTGTGCTACGGGAGCGAAGAGGAAAAAGGAAGTGTCCCGAAGAACACTTCCCATAGACTACATCTGTTTATGCATGACATCGCCGATTTGAATACTGTAGGCGAGTTCAGGTTGATCAACGGTCAGCTCAGCTTCATGTTCGTAAACACGTGATACCGTCAGCGTGATCTCACTTTGTGTTACTTTGTTACGTGGCAAACCTTGCTGATCAATAAAAGCACCAGTGTGCCAGAGACGAAGCTTATCACCTTGTTGTACCCCGTGGATCCGACCGAGATCCATGGTCGCGGTAGTGCCAAATTTGGCGATGATCTGTGGCAGCGTGATCTTGCAAGAAATTTCTGATTCCAGATCGAGCATAATATTACGGCTTACACGCAACATCATCTCACCGTAGGTCGAGGCCCAAAAACGCGCACTGCGCGTATCAATTTGACTGGTTTTAGGGAATGGCCAGCGTGCGACTTCACGATATGTTCGTGTCATCACCTCGTTCCCTGTTTTCCCATCAAATACATTAATTTCCATAGCAAATTGGCGATTGATCAGGTCATCTTGCAACGTTCTTTGTTCGATGGTGGCTGTTAAATCAGTAATCACTCCGCCAATGATGTATTGCGCTCCGGCATCTTGAGCAATCATTTTGATACGCTCAGGCGCTTTGGGATCAATGTCGTATTGCGTAGTACCGACCGAAACAAAGCTGTGAGACTCTTGCTCTAAGCGACGATTAATCACCTGCGCAAAATCATCACCGACTTGATAGATTTGCCCCATCACTGCTTGCTGAGGTGAGGCCAGATCAATATTGCCGATCAGCATGGTTTTCTTGTATTGCTCAACGTGGCAAGCCGTTGCCGATGGGTAAATATCAATGCGAGTGCGCACGTACATCACATTGTTAATCGCTTTGCGTTCTTCAATCAGGATGTAGCGTACCTCATGGTTAGCAAACAGGTACTCTCGACGATCAGACTCTAAAAGCGGCATTAAGTTACTGATGCTGCCCATATCTGCCCCGGCAAAATTTACCGCTTTATATAAAGCGTCTTCCAATGCGTGTAAGCGAGCCACATCCTCTGAAGAGACTATGGCGGCAGAGCCTGTCACTTCATACCAAGCTGCTTGAGCAGATTGGAGGTAAAGACTCATCCAAAGCACTGAAATTATAGATAAAATATTTTTTTTCATTATAAGGTCCCAAGTGGGTATAAATTTTGCTTTTCAATTCCTAACTGATGTAGGCATTGCGATTCTAAATAATGACAGATTAAGAAAAGCAAGGAGCGTTCCAGTTTAATCGAGTGAGAAGCTGAAACGCGCGCCATAGTATATCTGGAGATGAAGAGAATGAAAAAATGGCTTTCCTTAGTACCCGTTGTCTTGCTGACTTCGTGTGCATATGCCCCGATTTATAACGGTAAAGAACCGTATAACGGGTCACAGTTTATGTTGATGGAGAGTCCACGTCATACGTTGGATTTCTTTGTTGAGAGCATGACCGAAGATTTGATGCTCTCCAATACTAGCATTACGGCTCGTACGCCGATTGCGGTGACCTCATTTGTTGATCTACAAAACATGGATACGACAAACTGGTTGGGCAACTCGGTTTCCGAAGGGTTTATCCACCAATTTCAGCGTCGCGGCTTCAAAGTGGTTGATTTCAAAACGACAGGTTCGATCCAAGTGACTCAACAAGGTGATTTCGCTTTTAGTCGAGACTGGAAAGATCTTTCCCAGCAGCAAGAAGTACAGTACGTACTGACGGGAACGATGTTACGCCAAGAAGGTGGGGTGATTGTGAATGCGCGTGTCGTTGGTATGCAATCTCGAATTGTTGTGGCCACGGCACAAGGCTTCCTTCCTGCGGATCGTATTGGTCGGGATTTGGATACTTTAAACAGTATTCGCACTCAGGATGGCGTGCTGATCCGTTCAGATCCGACCATAACACAACCTTATACTGTTATTTTGCGTCCATAGGAGAACAACAATGAAACCTGTTTTCCTGATTTTAGTCGCGATGTTGATGATGACGGGATGCCAGCCATTGCAAACCATGCGCCCAGATGATTGGCTTACCGCAGTAGGCTATGCCAGCATTAGTGAACAAAAAGGTCGCAATGACGAAGAGAAGCAAGTTCGAGCGATGCGCGCATCTAAAATTGACGCTTATCGTGAGTTGGCTGAACAAGTATACGGTATGCGTATCAGCGGCCGTGCTGAATTACAAGATCAACGCCTCGGTACTGAATTAACCGCCGGAGCAGTTGATGGGGTAATTCGTGGTGCAGAAGTGGTGCGCAGCTATAAAGTGGGTGACAGTTATGTCACTGAGCTCAGGCTCGACATTCGCAAGATGGATAAGATGCGTGATTACGGTGAAGTTCAGCAAGTTCCCGAAAAACGTCAAATGACCTTATTCTAATATGAACACTCTCATCTCTCAGATCCAAAAAGCGGCATGATTGCCGCTTTTGCTTTTTTGTCTCGGTGAACGGGATAATCTCGTTAGGCTTTGATATTGGTACCGAGAGTTGAAATGGTGTGCGTTTTGCCCGTTGCACTGTAAGTCATCCCGATCTTGCCATGGCTTTGCTGCATCAGATTATTGAGTTTATTAAAGCTGAGCTGAGCACGGGCGAGTGCGTCGCCATTGATTTGATTGGCTTGCTGGCAATCGAGAATAATACTGCGGATTTGACTCACTAAATCATTAAGGTAAGCATCTTCAGTCAGGCTCGCGACGTGAGGATGCTTAGCAATGCGTTGGTCAGTCTGCTGTAGCTGATTAATCAAGGTCAGTTTCTGCTTGGCGATAGCTTCAATATCCACAGAGATGCGACTGGTGATCGCAATTTTTTCTGCGTCGAGTACCGTCACTAATTCTTGTGCATTTTTCAACTGAAATTCGACTAAGTCTTTTAATGCTGCCATGGTCAAACCGCCTGTTGATTGCCTTTTCTATTACAAGCTCTAAAGAGTGAGTATGACTTAGAAGCCGCCCAGTTCTTTTTCGAATTTGATCATGTTATCGGCCAGTTTATCAGGATCTACGACATAGGAACCGTTTGCGATCGCTTCTTTGATTGCGGCCACTTTGGCGCTATCAAAACTGGGTCTCGATGCCATTTCATTTTGCATTTCGCCAATGGCTTTGCTTTGTGAGCTAAGTGATACCGCATCTTGACCACCAGCCGATGAGCGTGAAACTGCCCCGGATTGAGGTGAAGAGTTGCTGGCATCAGAAGAACGCACACTTGTTCGGTTGGTCGTATTTAACGACTGCCCTGCGCGTATGTTATCAATACCTGCCATAGATGAGCCTTTTCAATAAACTTTAACGTGTACTGTCAATATCGACCGTAGTGGTCAGAACTTTAGCGACTTTTTAACCAAATAGAAAATCACTTCGCACAAGCTTGTTGATAAGCAGGTAAGAGCGTTCAAAACGCGACGGTGACTTCACCTACACCACTGACTTGCGCATCAATTATACGGTTAGATTTGTCATTTTTCACTTTTATCTGTTCACCAAGGATGCCATCTGACATGGCCGTGCCTTTGGTTGTGATCGACATACCAGATTTTCCAGCACGGATGACAACACTTTCATTACGACAGACGATGCACACATCCTTTTGATCGATAACATCGCCAATGCGGATATTTTTTTTGATTTTTGCACCTATCACGCTTTCGGGAGTGGAAAAACCTTGCCGCCGGAAACGCAGCAGATCTACCATACTCAACGTAACATCTTGTGCAGAAATCATTTGTCCTCGGCTGAGTGGATTTGCCGCCGTGATCAGTGGAATCGTAATCGTCAAGCGAACGGGGACATACACCCGCCAATTATCGCTTTTGCACTCCACGAGCACAGTAATATTTGCGGCAGATCCATTACTGGATGACGAGTTCGTTACAAGTGGTTCTGGGCAATCGGTCGCGAATAGACGATCGTCTATATTGGCGGCATTGACGACTAACTCTCCGCCAGTGGGCATATCGACGGTGCTCAGAACGTGATTTTCTGCGGCTTCTCTTATCATCGAAAGCTGCTCTGGCGTGGCCGAATTTGCCGCTAGACTAAAGAAAAACAATAAAAAGCCGATAAAGCTATAAAATATTTCACAGAAAGCTCTACACTTAGTTATGAAATGCGAATGGAGATCGATCTTCGGAAGCATTTTTCGTTTCTCTGGTTTCTTCATAGCCTGTAGTAGACTATCACTTTTTTTGGATAAAAGTTTGAGATGGAGATGAGCTTATGACGGGTATTCTTGATTCTGTGAATCAGCGTACGCAACTCGTCGGTCAAAACCGATTAGAACTATTAACTTTCCGTCTTAACGGCCGTCAGCGATACGGTATTAACGTTTTCAAAGTTAAAGAAGTCCTTCAATGCCCTAAACTGACCGCGATGCCTAACTTACACCGTTTGGTTAAAGGGGTGGCACATATTCGTGGGCAAACCGTATCTGTCATCGATTTGAGTCTTGCGATCGGTGGTCGTCCGACCGTTGATGTAGACAAAAGCTTCGTGGTGATTGCGGAATTTAACCGTACAATCCAAGCCTTTTTAGTGAGTTCGGTTGAGCGTATCATTAACATGCGTTGGGAAGCGATTCTGCCACCGCCTGATGGCTCTGGTAAAGCGAACTACCTAACTGCTGTCACGAATATCGATAACGAGCTAGTAGAGATTATCGACGTTGAGAAGATTTTGGCTGAGATTGCTCCGGTTAACGAAGCAATGACAAAAGATATCGGCCAAGAGATTGCACAAGTTGAACAAGAAAAAGAGATTGTTCGTCGTATTTTGATTGCGGACGACTCTAGCGTGGCACGTAAGCAGGTGCAACGCGCCATTGAATCGATCGGTTTCGAGGTTATCTCCACCAAAGACGGTAAAGATGCTTATGAGAAACTGCTTGAAATGAGCCGTGAAGGCCCCATTCTCAATCAAATCTCGCTAGTGATTTCAGATATTGAGATGCCGGAAATGGATGGTTATACGCTAACGGCGGAAATCCGTCGTAGCAACGAGCTGAAAGATCTTTATGTTATTTTGCACTCTTCATTGAGTGGCGTGTTCAACCAAGCGATGGTTGAGCGAGTCGGGGCAAACGCATTTATTGCGAAATTCAACCCTGATGAGCTTGGTAATGCGGTGAAAGCTGCGCTAGTTAAATAAAGAGAAATGAATGACTGCTATAACGATTAGCGACCAAGAGTATCGCGACTTTTGCCGATTTCTGGAATCTCAGTGCGGAATCGTACTGGGTGACAGCAAGCAGTATTTGGTGCGAAGTCGTCTAAGTCCACTCGTCACAAAATTCAAGTTAACGTCGTTGTCTGACTTGTTGCGGGATGTCGTGACAGGACGAAATCGCGATCTGCGAGTAGCAGCGGTTGACGCCATGACCACCAACGAAACGTTATGGTTTCGAGATGCTTACCCATTTACGGTTTTAGCAGACAAACTGTTGCCAGAAATGGCAGCCAATAAGCGACCGATAAAAATTTGGTCAGCCGCCAGTTCATCCGGCCAAGAGCCGTATTCTATGGCGATGACCATATTGGAAGTTCAGCAAAAACGCCCTGGTTTACTACCCAGTGTAGCGATTACGGCTACGGATATTTCTGCCAGTATGTTGGATATGTGCCGAGCGGGGGTTTATGACAATCTAGCGTTAGGCCGTGGTTTATCACCGGAACGACGCCGAATCTTTTTTGAAGATGCGGGCGATGGCCGAATGAAAATCAAAGATAACGTGAAGCGTTTGGTGAATTTTCGGCCGCAAAACTTGATGGAGAGTTATTCGTTACTCGGCAAGTTTGACATCATTTTTTGTCGTAACGTGCTTATCTACTTTTCGCCTGATATGAAGTCGAAAGTGCTCAACCAGATGGCGTCGAGTCTCAACCCAGGAGGGTATCTACTCTTGGGTGCTTCGGAATCCCTAACCGGATTGACCGACAAGTTTGAAATGGTGCGTTGTAATCCAGGTATCATCTATAAACTGAAATAATAAGTACGATCCATCTCATTTTGCCCAGCGTTTGCTGGGCTTTTTGTTTTTATTGACACCGCGCGTTTTGGGCAAAAGATTTCTTTGGCGTGGAGTTTGCAAATTTCATTTATCCCTATGCCGTGAGGGAGAAGGTTTTAAAGTTGGTATGCTAATTGCAAATAATTTGAGTAATAACGGTCAGTTCTTATCGAAGAGGTAAACATGGCTATTTCTTTTGACAACGCCCTAGGCATTCACCAGCACACGGTGGGCGTACGTGAGCGCAACTCTGAGGTGATTGCCACCAATATTGCGCAAGCGAATACGCCGGGATTTAAGGCAAAAGGAATGGACTTCCAGAAGGCATTGCAAGCGGCAAGTTCGGGGGCAAGCATCAGTCTTAGCCGTACCGATGGTCGGCACATTCCTGCCTCCTCGACGGTTACTGGGGAAATTCTTTACCGCACTCCGACTCAGCCGGATACGGGGGATGGCAATACGGTGGATGTGGATCTTGAGCGTAACTTGTTTATGCAAAACCAAATCCGTCATCAAGCCTCATTGGATTTTCTTGGTGGCAAATTCAAGAACTTAACCAAAGCGATTAAAGGGGAGTAATTAGATGAGCTTATTCAGCGTATTCAATGTCACTGGTTCTGCGATGAGCGCCGAGTCGGTTCGTCTCAATACTACCTCAAGTAATCTGGCCAATGCCGATAGTATTAGTAGTTCAGCGAAAGATACTTACAAAGCTCGTCACGCAGTATTTGGTGCAGAGTTGAGTAAAGCGCGTTTCAACCGCGATCCCAATGTGCCGGTGAAGGTTTTGGGGATTGTGGAAAGTGATAAACCGCTGGTCGCTGAATTTAATCCAGAACATCCACTTGCCAATGATGAAGGCTATATCTACAAGCCAAACGTCAATGTGATGGAAGAGATGGCGAATATGATTTCGGCTTCTCGTTCATACCAAACCAATGTGCAGGTGGCGGATGCCAGTAAACAGATGCTGCTGCGTACGCTGCAGATGGGTCAGTAAGGATAAGGAGTTAACGTATGGCCGGAATCAATAATGTTGGTCAAAGCGGCTTGTCCTATATTGATCAGCTTAAAGCTCTTCAAGAGCAGAAAAAGCCGGATGAAACCACAGGGCAGAAATCGCTCAAACAAGAAGACTTTCTTTCTCTGCTGACTAAGCAGTTAGCACAGCAAGATCCATTCAAACCTGTCGGCAACGATCAGATGATTGCGCAGATGGCTTCGTTTGCCACGGTAGATGGCATCGGAAAGATGAACACTCAATTTGAGAGTCTCAACTCATCGATGACGTCTAACCAAGCACTGCAAGCTTCATCTCTGGTGGGGCGAGATGTGTTGGTGCCTGGTGCGGCAGGAATGAAAAAGCCTGATGGCGGCATGGCGGCAATGGTGAAACTGCCGCAGTCGATCGATAACTTGTTCATCCGTATTGAGAATGAAGCTGGTCAATTAGTACGAACCTTTGACGTCGGTGCCAAATCTTCTGGTGATAACCGCGTTGAATGGGATGGAAAAGATCAGAACGGTAATCCGTTGCCGGGTGGCAAATACAAAGTTAAAGCGTCTGGCTTGCAGGATGGAGAGAGTAAAGAGTTTGAAGTCTCCACTTATGCAAACGTCAACAGTGTTTTGTTAGGCAAAGGCGATGGTAACGTACTACTCAATCTGGCTGGTTTCGATGCACCAGTTCGACTTGCTGAAGTACTTGAAGTAGGCAAAGCGTGATTGCGCTAGCTAGATAGGAGAATTACTCATGTCATATGTCTCTCTTAGTGGTTTATCCGCCGCGCAGATGGATTTAAATACCACCAGTAACAACATTGCGAACGCCAACACGTTTGGTTTTAAAGAGTCGCGTGCTGAGTTTGGTGACGTGTATTCCACTTCGCTTTTTACCAATGCGAAAACAACCCCAGGGCAAGGTGTACAAGCGGCCAAAGTGGCACAACAGTTCCACGAAGGCTCCAGTATTTATACCAATAACCCATTAGATTTGCGTATTGCGGGTACAGGCTTTTTCGCGGTAGCGAAAGATCGTTTGGTTCCTCAGCAAAATGAGCTGACACGTAACGGTGCGTTTCACTTAGATAAAAATAGTTTCATGGTCACGGCAAATGATGAATTTTTGCTTGGTTATGAAGTAAACCCTGATACGGGTGATGTTTTATCTTATGAACCCAAGCCGATCAACATTCCACCGCAATTTGGTAAGCCGAAACAGACCGCGAATATTGAGTTGGGTGCCAATTTACCTGCTAACGGTGATTTAAAAGATCCGGCTCTATTTGATATTACAGATCCTGAAACGTATAACCGTACCACCTCATCAACCATTTATGACTCGATGGGGCAGCCTTATAAGCTGACCACGTATTACTTGAAAGATATGAATCAAGCCAATACATGGCAGACTTACTATACCGTTACCGACAAAACAGGTGAGAAACCCGTTAACGTTGTGGGTGGTGATGCAGCTAGCCCAACAGGGCATGTGGGACATACCATGCGTTTTAACAACGATGGTACTCTTGCGAGCCTAAACAACGGTCAACCGATTGTGACTGAACCGCTGGGTGGTGGTGCAAATCCAGTCGATCTGAATGGTGCGGATGTGAACCAAACCTTATCGTTTAGTTTGGATTCTGCCACTCAGTTTGCCGCGCCTTTCGAGTTGACCAAGTTCGATCAAGATGGTGCGACGACAGGCTTCCTGACTAAGATCGACTTTGATGAAAATGGTAGCGTATTGGCCACTTACTCAAACGGCATTAACACCACTCTAGGCCGTGTTGCGCTGGTGCGTGTTGCTAACGAGCAAGGACTGGACAAAAAAGGCGGTACTCAGTGGGATGCTACTCAGTTCTCGGGCGCGAAAATCTGGGGTGAATCGAATAAAGGTTCGTTCGGTTCGATCAGTAATGGTTCACTAGAGCAGTCGAACATCGATATGACGCAAGAGCTGGTGGATTTGATTTCTGCTCAGCGTAACTTCCAAGCCAACTCACGTGCTCTGGAAGTACACAACGGTCTGCAACAAAATATCCTGCAGATTCGTTAATCCTCTTCAACCCCATTAGGCGGCAATGCGGCTTAATGGGGTTGCCTCTTTGCCCCATTGCCGCGGCAAACCTCAAGAAAATACCTCTCACTCCATTCTATTTTATTGATAAATAACGGTTAATTAAGTTGGCACATTGCTTGCTTTATCTGCTTTAACTAACGATTTGGGAGCAGATTATGGACCGCGCATTGTTTCTAGCCATGAGTGGCGCAAAACAAAACATGCAAGCGATGCAGCTACGGGCAAACAACCTTGCCAACGTCAGCACAACGGGGTTTCGTGCTGATTTGGCACAAGCGCGCTCAATGCAAGCTTACGGCGAAGGCCTCCCAACTCGCGTGTTTAGTATGACTGAGCGACCAGGGAATAACTTTGCCCAAGGCAGTGTAATCACGACAGGTCGAGATCTGGATGTCACGATCCAAGGTGAAGGCTGGATTTCGGTACTGGATAAAACTGGCAAAGAAGGCCTGACTCGCAACGGTAACTTACGTATTGATGAAACGGGATTATTGCTTAACGGCAATGGGCATCCGGTTTTAGGCGAAACAGGGGCTCCGATTACCTTGCCTGTGCCGCTAAATAAAGTCGAAATCGGCGGTGATGGTACCATCTCTGTTCGTCCTCAGGGTGCACCGGCTGATGCGATGGAAGTCGTGGATCGAATCAAGCTGGTTCGCCTCAATGACCAATCACTGTTTAAAGACGTGAATGGTTTATTTCGCGCGACCGATCCCAACACTCAGTTTGAGGCCGACGCCAGCGTAAAAATTCTCACGGGTGCTCTTGAAGGGAGCAACGTGAATGCGATTAGTGAAATGACTAGTCTGATTGATTTGCAACGTCAGTTTGAAATGCAGGTCAAGATGATGAGCACCGCGGAAGAGATGGATAAATCTTCCGATTCACTGCTGCGCACAAGCTAATTTAAGGTAGGAGTCAGGTATGCAACCAGCACTATGGGTCAGTAAGACCGGCTTAGATGCCCAACAAACCAATATTGCAACAATTTCAAACAACCTTGCCAACGCCTCAACCATCGGTTTTAAAAAAGGTCGCGCAGTCTTTGAAGATCTGTTTTACCAAAACATTAACCAACCAGGGGCGCAGTCATCACAAAACACGCGTTTACCAAGTGGTTTGATGCTAGGTGCAGGCTCTAAGGTCGTAGCAACCCAAAAGGTGCATACCCATGGGAATGCACAAACCACCTCCAACAGTTTGGACATGATGATTGAAGGTGATGGATTTTTCCAAATTCTGATGCCAGACGGCAACATTGCCTATAGCCGTAATGGTCAGTTCACTTTAGATGATGAAGGCGCGATTGTGACATCGGGCTCCGGTTACCGATTGCAACCTGAAATCATTATTCCTGAGGATGCAATTTCCATCACGATTGGCAATGACGGTGAAGTCTCTGTACGTGTTCGTGGTCAGCAAGATAACCAAGTGCTTGGTCAAATCACCACGGTAGACTTTATTAACCCAGGTGGTCTTGAGCCGATTGGGCAGAACCTTTATTTGCCAACCGGTGCCAGTGGTGAACCACAAGAAGGCGTACCGGGTTTGGATGGTTTAGGGGATGTGCGTCAATCCATGCTAGAAACCTCCAACGTGAACGTGACGGAAGAGTTGGTGAACATGATTGAAGCGCAGCGCGTGTATGAGATGAATTCTAAAGTCATCTCTGCCGTCGATAAGATGATGAGCTTCGTTAACCAACAACTGTAATTGTTAATTAAGAGATGGCCGCAATGAAACGTTTACTTGCTTCTAGCTTATTGATTTTGCTCTCAGGTTGTAGCTTGATGCAGCCACCGATTGAGTCTGCTGAAACCATTCAAGGCACCACCACCGTGGATGCGGTGGAAGGCGATAAGTCAGAAGGGAACTCGGGATTAACCGATGCTCTGCGTAACCGTACCGATCCAGTGGCAGGTGATCCTGCGTGGGCGCCTATTCATCCGAAAGGCAAGCCTGAGCATTATGCCGCGGAAACCGGCTCGCTGTTTAATTTGGCCAGCGGCAGTAGCATGTATGACGATTCTAAACCCCGCGGTGTCGGTGACATTATTACAGTGACCTTGAATGAGAGCACCAAAGCCGCCAAAAGTGCCGATGCGGATTTGAACAAGAAAAATGATGCATCGATGGATCCGCTAGCGGTCGGTGGTAAAGATTTGACCATTGGGGATTACAATTTCTCTTACGCGCTGAAAAATGACAATAAGTTTTCAGGGAGCGCGGCGGCTAACCAAAGTAACAGCATGTCAGGCTCGATTACGGTGGAAGTGATCGAAGTGTTAGCGAACGGTAACTTAGTGATTCGTGGGGAAAAATGGCTCACTCTGAACACGGGTGATGAGTATATTCGCTTGAGTGGCACCATTCGTCCGGATGATATCGACTTTGACAATACCATTGCTTCTAACCGTATTTCTAACGCACGAATTCAATATTCGGGGACGGGAACGAATCAAGATATGCAGGAACCCGGATTCTTGGCACGATTTTTTAATGTCTCATTATAAGTCGAGCCGCTGGGCTAATTTTTTGACAGCATAGTGAACGGTGAGGCCCTTTGGCCTCATCGTTTTTTTAAGAGTAAGGTAATCCACCATGAGAAAATTCACGATTTTATTGATGATGTTGCTGGCTTCCAGTGCTCAGGCGGCACGGATCAAAGACGTCGCGCAGGTTGCCGGAGTGCGCAGTAACCAATTGGTGGGATATGGATTGGTTACGGGTTTGCCGGGTACAGGCGAATCAACCCCTTTTACTGATCAAAGCTTTAACGCCATGCTGCAAAGCTTCGGCATTCAATTGCCACCCGGCACCAAGCCAAAAACCAAAAACGTTGCCGCTGTGATTGTCACGGCCGATCTGCCAGCATTTTCTAAGCAAGGTCAAACCATCGACATTACTGTTTCTTCTATTGGTTCGGCTAAGAGTTTACGCGGTGGTACTTTGATGCAAACCTTCTTAAAAGGTTTGGATGGTCAAGTTTACGCCGTTGCTCAAGGTAACTTAGTGGTCAGTGGCTTTAGTGCAACTGGCGCAGATGGTTCAAAAATTGTCGGCAATAACCCAACCGTAGGTATGATTTCCAGTGGGGCGATTGTTGAGCGTGAAGTCCCCAACCCATTTGGCCGTGGTGATTACATCACCTTTAACCTATTTGAATCTGATTTCACCACTGCGCAGCGTTTAGCCGATGCTGTGAACCAGTTTTTAGGGCCTCAAATGGCTTCTCCGGTCGATGCGGCATCGATAAAAGTGCGTGCACCACGTGATTTGAGTCAGCGAGTGGCTTTCTTGTCAGCCATTGAAAACTTAGAGTTCAATACGGCAGAGAGTGCGGCAAAAATTATTGTTAACTCACGCACCGGCACTATTGTGGTTGGGCAAAATGTACGCCTCAAACCGGCTGCGGTCACTCATGGTGGGATGACGGTCGCGATTAAAGAAAACCTCAATGTCAGCCAACCGAATGCGTTGGGTGGTGGCCAAACCGTGGTAACCCCCGATTCCAGCATCGAAGTGACAGAGAAACAGGGCAAAATGTTTAAGTTAGAACCGGGTGTCACGTTGGATGATCTGGTTCGTGCGATAAACGAAGTCGGTGCCGCACCTTCTGATTTGATGGCGATTTTGCAAGCGTTGAAGCAAGCGGGTGCCATCGAAGGTCAACTGATCATTATTTAAGGAGTGAGCCATGATTAATAATCCCAATGACATTGGCTTTATCCAAGATATTGCCGGTCTAGATAAGTTGCGCCAAAAGGCGATTAATGGCGATGAGGGGTCAGAACAATCGGCTCTGACGGCGGCAGCTCGCCAGTTTGAGTCGATCTTTACCTCGATGATGCTCAAGTCAATGCGTGATGCGAACAGCGATTTTAAATCAGACATGTTCGGGAGTCAGACTGAAGATACCTACCGACAAATGCTCGATGAGCAGATGGCGAGTGAATTTAGTTCCTCTGGTTCTCTGGGGTTGGCCGATATGATTGTTGCCCAACTTTCAACCGGACAAACTCCAGCAGACAAAAAAGGCGATGATGGTTTCCAAGAAGCCATGCGCCGTGTGGAGCATGCTCGTAAAACGGCCAGTGAGCGCAGTAATGAAGATTTGGTGGCGGCAGTTTACCCACTACGCAAAACGCAAGCGGTGCAATCAACCCAGTTTGATTCTCGTCAGGCGTTTGTTACCAAACTAAAACCGTATGCCGATAAAGCGGCTCGTGTGCTTGGTGTTGATTCATCATTGCTGATTGCTCAAGCGGCTTTGGAAACGGGGTGGGGGCAAAAGATGGTGAAAAATGCTCTTGGTAACAGCAATAACCTGTTTAACATTAAAGCCGATCGCAGCTGGCAAGGGGAAAAGGTCGCCACTCAAACACTGGAATATCACAATAATGTTCCGGTGATGGAGAAAGCGGCATTCCGCTCTTATGCGAACTTTGATGACAGCTTTAATGACTATGTCCGTTTCCTTGAGAGTAACCCTCGTTATACCGATGCATTGGATCACGGTGGCAACAGTGAGCGTTTTATCTATGGTATCCATCGCGCAGGTTACGCTACCGATCCTCAATATGCGGATAAAGTCCTGCGCGTAAAAGCGCAAATTGATCAAATGAATCTGCTGTAATCTGTCCGCCGGAGTTTTTCCGGCGGCACTCTTTTGCTTGTCCTCTCTCTTTGGCTTTCTCCATTGCTAATACCGTTAACTCTCTCTTTTTATTAGATTAAAACTCAAAATCACAAAGTGGCATACATATTGCAATCACCGAATAGATTCAGTGATTTTTACTGATTAATATCGGTTTTCGGGGGCAGTATGGCGTCTGATCTTCTGAATGTGGGTACGCAAAGCGTATTAACGGCTCAGAGACAACTCAATACCACAGGTCATAACATTTCTAATGTTAATACAGAGGGTTACAGCCGTCAGTCTGTGATCCAAGGGACCAATATGCCCCGCCAATATGGCGGTGAAACCTACGGTATGGGTGTGCATGTGGAAAATGTTCGCCGCTCGTGGGATCAATTTGCCGTGAAAGAGCTGAACATTGCCTCTACCGATTACTCTTTCAAACGAGATACCGAAGAAAACTTAGATATGTTGTCTAAGTTACTCTCTTCCGTGGCTTCGAAAAAAATACCTGAGAACCTCAATGAGTGGTTTGATTCGGTAAAAAGTTTAGCCGATTCGCCTAATGATTTGGGTGCCAGAAAAGTGGTGCTCGAAAAGGCGAAACTCATTTCGCAAAACCTCAATGATTTTCATGAAACCGTTCGTCTGCAAAAAGATATTGCCAACAAAGGCTTAGATCTTGGTGTGGAACGGATTAACCAACTTGCGATTGAAATCCGTGATCTGCAGCGTTTAATGATGCGTGTACCAGGTCCACATAACGATCTGATGGATAAGCATGAAAAGCTGGTGTCAGAACTGTCGCAATACACCAAAGTCACCGTGACCCAACGGAAAAATGGTGAGGGCTTTAACATCCATATCGGCAATGGACACACCTTGGTTTCTGGGAGTGAAGCGAGCCAACTCAAAGTGATTGATGGCTTTCCTGATACTCAGCAACATCGTTTAGCCATGGTGGAAGGCAAAGCGCTCAAAGCCATCTCCGCTCGTGATATTGGCGGCAAGATGGAAGCGATTTTAGATATGCGTGATGAGCACATTCCGTACTTGATGGATGAAGTCGGTCGCCTCGCAGTCTCATTTTCTCATGAAGTGAATACCTTACAGTCACAAGGTTTAGACCTACGTGGCAATGTAGGTAGCGCTCTGTTTACCGATGTCAATTTGGACGTCATTGCCCGCTCGCGTGTCGTGACCAACAGTAATTCTAAAGCTGATATGGCGGCATTTATTGATGATGTCAGCCAACTCAAAGGCGGCGAATACTCCATGCAGTACAACGGCAGTGAATTTGTCGTCACCTTGCCTTCCGGACAACAAACCGTGTTGCCCGTAGTCAAAGGCAATGTGTATGTCGATGGCCTGCGGGTTGAAGTGCGTAATCCTCCGCAAGTTGGGGAGCGCATTTTAGTGCGCCCAACGCGTAATGGTGCTGCGGCAATTCGCCTTGCAACCGATGATGCGACAAAAATTGCCGCTCAGAGTTTTGAGGCTTCGACCACTTTTGCCCAAGGCAAAGCAAAGTTCAACATCTTGCAGGCGGGAGCGGTACGTGAGTTTGAAGTGCATGTTTCGCCTACGGGTGATCAATTTGCCGTGACGGACACCAAAGGCAACATTTTACTGCAACCTCAGCCTTATCCACCATCTGGGCCAGTCACGGTACAGGGTACGACTTTCGAGCTAACGGAAGGGGCTTTGCCAAACGACAAGTTCACGGCAAACCTTGTTCCATCGGAAGGGGATAACGGCAATCTGCGCAAAATGATCAATATCCAAACCGATAAAAAAATGAACGACAAAGAGTCGACCATTATCGACCTGTACCACAACCTCAATACGGATGTGGGTTTAAAAATGGCGACCATGACCCGTTTAACCGATGTTGCGCGTTTAGAAAAAGAGGCGGCACAGTCGCGTATTGCTTCCATTTCTGGCGTTAACCTCGATGAAGAAGCCGCCAACATGATGAAGTTTCAACAAGCCTATATGGCGTCATCACGCATTATTCAGGCTTCGAATGACACGTTTAATACCATTTTGGCGTTGCGATAGGGAGATGGGTAAATGTTAAACCGAATCTCTAGCTTCCATAACTATCAAGCGGTTCAGAACGACATTCGTCGTCAGGAATCGAAAGTGTTTAATAATCAAGCGCAATTAGCGTCCGGGAAAAAACTGCTCTCAGCGAGTGATAATCCACTGGCCACGCACTACATCCAAAATGTAGGGCAACAAGAAGAGCAGTTACGCCAGTATCTCGATGCCATTGTGTTGGTGCGTAACCGTTTAGAGCACCAAGAAGTGATTGTCTCGAACACTGAAGAGTTTTCAGACTCCGCGAAGCGGACGGTGATGGAGATGATCAACGGTTCGTTATCACCAGAAGATCGGGTGGCACGTGCACGCGTATTGCAGGAAATGGCGAGCAACTTCCTCAACCTTGCTAACGTACAGGATGAATCCGGCAACTATATTTTTGCCGGTACCAAACCCAAAAATCAGCCATTTTTCCGTGATAACCAAGGCAATGTGAGTTACGCCGGTGATGACTATCAGCGCAAAATGAAGATCTCCAACAGCTTGGAAATTCCATTTAATAATCCAGGCAGCAAAGTGTTTATGGAGATCCCCAATCCGTTTGGCAGTTATGAACCTAATTACGCATTGCAAGAGGGCTCTGAGTTGCTCTTGGAGCGCGCCGTTAATCTCAATCCTGATGATACTGCCGCCTATCGCGTGACTTTTGTGGATATGCCAGATGGCAATAATGGTTACCAATTAGAACGGAATGGTAGCGTGGTGCAAGCGGGTGAGTTTGACCCGAAAACTGGAATTCAATTTAACGAACTGAATATTCAGGTGAAAGGACAGATCACCAAGGGTGATGCAATTGACCTGACACCTCGCGATACCTATAGCGTATTTGATACGTTCCGCGATGCGATTCGTTATGCGGAAGGTTCGGTTTCCGATGCATCCAATACCGCGAAGCTGCATCAAATCGTCGAAGAGTTTCATACGGCGTTTATTCATCTCAATAAAACGAGAACCGATATCGGCGCACGTTTGAATACCCTCGATATTCAGGAAGAGCAGCACGAAGATTTTAAAATTAGTCTCGCGAAATCCAAAAGCACGTTTGAAGATTTGGATTACGCCGATGCCGTGATTGAATTCAATGAGAACTCTCGTGCTCTTGAAGCATCACAAAAAGCATTTGGAAAAACCAAAGATCTCACGCTGTTTAACTACATCTAACCTTCAATGCCTTATGTGCTTACGCCATATGTGCGAAGTGAGTTGAGTTAAAAAGTGGCGCGAAAGTTGCTTTTACAACATTAAGCCTGGGTGAAAAGTTGTACAGGTGGCCAAAGCGGCAAGTCAGCGGCAAAAAAATTTGCCGCCGGACTGAATCGGCAGCCCTGAGTCGCTGATTAAATAAATGAAGTAGTGTAACTCATTGAAAATAAGTGATGTATATCAGTGAAAGCCAAAGTGAAAAAAGTTGGCACACAAATTGAATGAAATACATCAGAGTTGTTGTAACCGGTTTTTAAATCCGCCTTAGGGCCGATTTGGCAAGTTATTCACGGTCAGTGCTTCCAAAAGAGACCAAAGCTGACCGCTTCGCAAATGAGCTTGCGAACTCGATAGGAGAGCAAACTATGACCATTAACGTAAATACCAACGTGTCGGCGATGACCGCACAACGTTACCTGACTAAGGCGACGGGAGATTTAAACACCTCCATGGAACGTCTTTCATCAGGTAACCGCATTAACAGTGCAAAAGATGACGCGGCAGGCCTGCAGATTTCAAACCGTTTAACGGCGCAATCTCGTGGTTTGGATGTAGCAATGCGTAACGCCAACGATGGTATTTCGATTGCTCAAACCGCTGAAGGCGCGATGAACGAATCGACCAGCATTTTACAGCGTATGCGTGACCTCGCCCTGCAATCGGCGAACGGCACCAACTCAGATTCAGAGCGTCAGGCTTTGGACGAAGAGTCGAAAGCGCTGCAAGATGAATTGAACCGTATCGCAGAAACCACGTCGTTTGGTGGCCGTAAACTGCTGAATGGTTCATTTGGTGAAGCTTCATTCCAAATCGGTTCTAGCTCAGGTGAAGCGATCATCATGGGATTGACCAGCGTACGTGCGGACGATTTCCGCATGGGTGGCCAGTCTTTTGTCTCAGAACAGGCCAAAACCAAAGAGTGGGGCGTTCCGCCAACTGCTCGTGATTTGAAGTTTGAATTCACCAAGCAAGATGGTGAAGCTGTGGTGCTCGATATCTCTGCCAAAAGTGGCGACGACATCGAAGAGCTGGCGACGTACATCAACGGTCAAACGGATCTGTTCAAAGCTTCGGTTGACCAAGATGGCAAACTGCAGATTTTTGTGGCTGAACCGAATGTTCAAGGCAACTTCAATATTTCCGGTGGCCTGGCAACTGAACTTGGCCTCAATGGTGGCCCAGGTGTGAAAACCACAGTACAAGACATTGATATCACTAGTGTCGGTGGTTCACAAAACGCCGTGGGTATCATCGATGCCGCATTGAAATACGTGGATTCGCAACGGGCTGACCTCGGTGCGAAACAGAACCGACTCAGTCACAGCATCAGTAACCTGTCGAATATTCAGGAAAACGTGGAAGCGTCGAAAAGTCGGATTAAAGATACGGACTTTGCGAAGGAAACAACGCAACTTACCAAATCTCAGATTCTGCAACAGGCGGGGACTTCAATTCTTGCCCAAGCAAAACAATTGCCAAACTCTGCAATCTCGTTATTGCAGTAGTTCCCGGTACCTTCATTAATGAGCTCAGACGTGGGTATGTAATGAAGGGACTTTGGCAAAGTATGATTGTGGGATGTTAGCTGAGCTCTCTCACTCAAACTGCTCAACTAATTAAACAGAATCATACGCCCTTAATGGTTAGCCGAAATGTGTTCATTTCTCTTGATCTCCACATTGGCGATGGCTACCACCAAATAGCCCCAGTTCTCTCAAAGGAAAGGGGGCTTTTCTTTTTCTGCCATTTACTCCCCGTCAATCGCCATTTCAACGCTCCACTCCTGATGAATATTCTCCATAAAGCGGGTTAACGGCAGTTTTTACCTACCGGCCATCAGTCTGAAAACTTAAGTTAATCTTTCAGATATTTATGCAATTTGCGTGATATCTCTCAAGATGCATAGATTTCGTCAAGTTTAGAGCGAAAAAACATCTTTTTGCTAAAGGATTTATCCACGGAGTCGCTAATAGAAGTAACTTTGAGAGAACTGCTTGGTTTTCCGAGACGTCGGAGACCGTTTGTGAGTTCCGCTACGTCGGAAAATCAATAGGAGATACCACTATGGCGGTGAATGTAAACACCAACGTGTCAGCAATGACAGCACAACGGTACTTGACGAGTGCAACTAACGCACAACAATCGTCAATGGAACGTCTATCTTCAGGATATAAAATTAACAGCGCAAAAGACGATGCGGCAGGTCTGCAAATCTCTAACCGCTTGAACGTGCAAAGCCGAGGTTTAGGCGTAGCCGTTCGTAACGCCAACGATGGTATTTCGATGGCGCAAACCGCGGAAGGGGCCATGAAAGAGACCACCAACATCCTGCAACGTATGCGTGATCTCTCCTTGCAATCAGCAAACGGTTCGAACTCAAAAGCCGACCGTATTGCGATTCAAGAAGAAATCACCGCGTTGAATGATGAGCTTAATCGTGTGGCTGAAACCACTTCTTTCGGTGGTAACAAGCTGCTCAACGGCACATTCGCAACCAAATCCTTCCAGATTGGTGCGGATAACGGTGAAGCGGTGATGCTCAATATCAAAGACATGCGCAGTGATAACGTTTTGATGGGTGGTAAAACTTATCAAGCGGCGAATGGCAAAGATAAAAACTGGGGCGTGGAAGCGGGTAAAAATGACCTGACGATCACACTGAAAGACAAACGCGAAGGCGATGTGACCATTTCAATCAATGCGAAAGAAGGGGATGACATCGAAGAACTGGCGACTTACATCAACGGTCAAACCGACATGGTGAAAGCCTCTGTGAGCGAAGAGGGTAAATTGCAACTCTTCACCGACAGCAACAAAGTCGATGGTGCGGCAACTTTCGGTGGCTCACTGGCTGGTGAGTTAGGTATCGGTGCGGCGAAAGATGTCACGGTAGATACCTTGGATGTGACCACGGTCGGCGGTGCACAAGAAAGTGTGGCGATTGTCGATGCAGCATTGAAATACGTGGATAGTCATCGTGCTGAACTCGGTGCGTTCCAAAATCGATTCAACCATGCTATCAACAACTTAGATAACATTAACGAAAACGTTAATGCTTCTACAAGCCGAATCAAAGATACAGACTTTGCCAAAGAGACGACTGCACTGACCAAAGCGCAGATCCTATCTCAAGCATCAAGTTCTGTTCTCGCACAAGCCAAGCAGGCACCCAACTCAGCTCTGGCTCTTCTAGGCTAGTTTGAGTTGATAGGAAAAAACCCAGCTGCAGCTGGGTTTTTTATTGGGTAAAAATCCAATAGGCTAATCTACAAACAATTTATTTTGATGATCGGCAATCAAAAGTGAGGATAAACAAGGGCTAAAGATGGACTTTGTCAGAGCTAAGAGAGAAGTCAGAGGAAAAGCATGTGTTTTAATGAGTGAGCGAGAACTTAAACCGATTCGCCTATTCTCTGAAAAAGGTCTCTGAAAAAAGGAAAAGCAGAAAAAACAAAACCTAGCCGAAGCTAGGTTTGTTTGTATGGTGCGGAAGAAGAGACTTGAACTCTTACACCTTGCGGCGCCAGAACCTAAATCTGGTGCGTCTACCAATTTCGCCACTTCCGCAAATTGTAGTGATAATTTGATTTCTCAAACCATCGATATAATGGCAGGTCTGCCAGGATTCGAACCTGGGTATGACGGGATCAAAACCCGTTGCCTTACCGCTTGGCGACAGACCTGCAGTATTCTGCACAACGATCGTCGTTGCTTTCAATAATGGTGCGGAAGAAGAGACTTGAACTCTTACACCTTGCGGCGCCAGAACCTAAATCTGGTGCGTCTACCAATTTCGCCACTTCCGCAAATTTTAGTGATAACCCGATTGCTCGAATCATCGAAATAGTGGCAGGTCTACATGGATTCGAACCATGGGATGACGGGATCAAAACCCGTTGCCTTACCGCTTGGCGATAGACCTGCAGAATTCGATACATTTGGTGCGGAAGGAGGGACTTGAACCCTCACGTCCGAAGGACACTAACACCTGAAGCTAGCGCGTCTACCAATTCCGCCACCACCGCGTTAAATGCATCAAATTGTAATATGGTGGCTACGACGGGATTCGAACCTGTGACCCCATCATTATGAGTGATGTGCTCTAACCAACTGAGCTACGTAGCCACTCTAAATCTTTTCAGATTTAATTATGGTGCGGAAGAAGAGACTTGAACTCTTACACCTTGCGGCGCCAGAACCTAAATCTGGTGCGTCTACCAATTTCGCCACTTCCGCAAATTGTTTGATGATTTGAATGCTCAATTCATCGAGATAATGGCAGGTCTACCTGGATTCGAACCAGGGGATGACGGGATCAAAACCCGTTGCCTTACCGCTTGGCGATAGACCTGCAGTGATGATTACTATCATCAAATAATGGTGCGGAAGAAGAGACTTGAACTCTTACACCTTGCGGCGCCAGAACCTAAATCTGGTGCGTCTACCAATTTCGCCACTTCCGCAAATTTTACTGATAACTCGATTACTCGAATCATCGAAATAGTGGCAGGTCTACCTGGATTCGAACCAGGGGATGACGGGATCAAAACCCGTTGCCTTACCGCTTGGCGATAGACCTGCAGAATTCGATACATTTGGTGCGGAAGGAGGGACTTGAACCCTCACGTCCGAAGGACACTAACACCTGAAGCTAGCGCGTCTACCAATTCCGCCACCACCGCGTTAAATGCATCAAATTGTATTATGGTGGCTACGACGGGATTTGAACCTGTGACCCCATCATTATGAGTGATGTGCTCTAACCAACTGAGCTACGTAGCCATCTTTTCGAGCGAGAGACTATAATACAATCTCGCTCTGACTTCCAATGGTTTTTACCGTGTTGAAAGTTAAGAAAATGGCAGGTCTACATGGATTCGAACCATGGGATGACGGGATCAAAACCCGTTGCCTTACCGCTTGGCGATAGACCTGCAGTGATGATATTCATCATCAAAATATGGTGCGGAAGAAGAGACTTGAACTCTTACACCTTGCGGCGCCAGAACCTAAATCTGGTGCGTCTACCAATTTCGCCACTTCCGCAAATTTTTTAACAACCTGATACTTTTGGTGCGGAAGGAGGGACTTGAACCCTCACGTCCTAGGGACACTAACACCTGAAGCTAGCGCGTCTACCAATTCCGCCACCACCGCGTGTTCAAAAGCATCAAATTGTATAAATTTGGTGGCTACGACGGGATTCGAACCTGTGACCCCATCATTATGAGTGATGTGCTCTAACCAACTGAGCTACGTAGCCAAATTTTTATCTCTCTGCCTAGGCGTTGTGCCTTATCGCTGAGAACGGAGCGCATTATGCGGATATGGGTTAGGAGCGTCAACAGTTTTTTTGAATAAATTCTTTGAAACTAACTGTTCGAGTTTTTTTTAAACAAAGAGGCGTGTTTATGATCAAAAACCATCAACAAAACAACAAATTCATTACGCTTTGAGGAGAACAAAGATCATTTTTTTAATGCCGATAAAGAACAAAAGCCAACACTTTGGTTGGCTTTTGGTTTGCATTATAGCGAGTTTTAAACGTTGAAGCGGAAGTGGATCACATCGCCATCTTTTACGATGTAGTCTTTACCTTCCAAACGCCATTTACCGGCATCTTTCGCACCTGACTCACCATTAAATTGGATGTAGTCATCGTAACCGATCACTTCAGCACGGATAAAACCACGTTCAAAGTCAGTGTGGATCTTACCTGCTGCTTGTGGCGCAGTTGCACCGACAGGGATTGTCCATGCACGTACTTCTTTCACACCTGCGGTGAAGTAAGTTTGCAGGTTCAGAAGATCATAACCAGAGCGGATTACACGGTTAAGTCCTGGTTCTTCAATGCCCAGATCGGCTAAAAACTCATCACGCTCTTCTTCTTCGAGTTCTGACAGTTCTGCTTCAATGGCTGCACATACTGCAACAACAGAGGCATTTTCTTGTGCGGCAAACTCAACAACGGCATCCAGATATGGGTTGTTCTCAAAACCATCTTCATTTACGTTAGCAATGTACATGGTTGGTTTGAGTGTCAGTAGGTTTAAGTAACCAACGGCCAAGAGTTCTTCTTTCGTAAGCTTAACAGAACGAGCTGATTGGCCTTCGCTTAATACAGGTTGCAGTTTTTCCAGTACGGCCAGCTCAAATTTCGCTTCTTTATCGCCACCTTTCGCGCGTTTGCTTTGACGCAAAATCGCACGCTCACAGCTATCAAGATCCGCTAGCGCCAGTTCAAGGTTGATGACTTCAATGTCTTCCAACGGTGAAACTTTACCCGCAACGTGAACGATGTTTTCGTTTTCAAAGCAGCGCACAACGTGACCAATTGCGTCGGTTTCACGGATGTTGGCGAGGAATTTGTTACCGAGACCTTCACCTTTTGATGCACCCGCAACCAGACCAGCGATATCCACAAATTCCATAGTGGTTGGCAGAATACGCTCTGGCTTTACGATAGCGGCTAAGGCATCCATACGCGGATCTGGCACTGGAACAACACCTGTGTTTGGCTCGATTGTACAAAACGGGAAGTTAGCTGCTTCGATGCCCGCTTTGGTCAGTGCATTAAAAAGAGTTGATTTACCTACGTTTGGCAAACCGACGATGCCACATTTAAAACCCATGACTGTAACCTTATTCAGCTTTGAAAGTGTGTAAACGATTTTGTGCTTTGGTGAGGCCATCCTTCATGAGGATCTCAAGGCAGCGAACGGATTCATCCACTGCGGCATCAAGGCATTCTTGCTCTTTAGCGGGAGCTTTGCCTAGCACATAACCGGCTACTTTATCTTTGTGTCCCGGATGGCCGATACCAAGCCGTAGACGATAGAATTCTTTGTTGTTGCCTAATTTGCTTATGGTGTCTTTGAGTCCGTTATGTCCACCATGACCGCCTCCTTGCTTGAACTTCGCAATACCGGGAGGTAAGTCTAGTTCATCGTGTGCCACCATGATCTCTTCTGGCTTAATCTGGTAAAAATTGGCCAGTGCCGCAATGGCTTTGCCTGAGAGGTTCATGAAGGTTGTGGGGACTAATACTCGTAATTCTTGACCATTGATCAACAGACGTCCGGTAAGGCCAAAAAATTTCGGCTCATTTTTTAGCGTAACGTTGTGAATACGGGCTAATTCTTCGACAACCCAAGCACCTGCGTTATGGCGTGTTTTCGCGTATTCAGGTCCTGGATTAGCCAGTCCGACAAGGAGTTTGATTGGTTGACTCAAGGCGAATATCTCTTCGGAAACTCAAAAGCGCGGTATGATAGCACACATCCGCCGCGAGGTGCGAGTCACACAAAAAGCAATAAAAAAGCGCTTCACCAAAGATGAAACGCTTTCGCATCATCGATTCCCTAACTTACTGACAGGCAGTGAGGTTCGGTTACTCAATGATTAGTTAAACATCGCAGAGATAGACTCTTCGTTGCTGATACGACGAATCGCTTCAGCCAGCATGCTTGATAGGGTGAGTTGAGTTACTTTACCTGTCGCCGCCATCTCTTTCGATAGGGTGATAGAGTCAGTCACAATCACTTGATCCAACACGGAATTTTTGATGTTTTTCGCTGCATTGCCAGAGAACACCGCGTGCGTAGCGTAAGCAAATACGCGTTTCGCACCACGTTCTTTCAATGCTTCAGCGGCTTTACACAGTGTGCCACCGGTGTCGATCATATCATCGACAATCACACAGTCACGGCCTTCAACATCACCGATTAGGTTCATTACTTCTGAAACGTTCGCGCGTGGACGACGCTTATCAACGATCGCGATATCGATATCACCCAAGGCTTTCGCGGTTGCGCGAGCTCGCACCACACCACCAAGGTCTGGAGATACCACAACAGGATCTTCCAAGTTACGTGCTTTCATATCTTCCAGCAGTACAGGTGTACCGAAAATGTTGTCTACTGGAACATCAAAGAAGCCTTGGATTTGCTCTGCGTGGAGGTCGATAGTCAGAACGCGGTCAACGCCAACGTTAGAAAGGAAATCTGCAACAACTTTTGCAGTGATTGGCACACGAGCCGAACGCACACGGCGGTCTTGGCGGGCATAACCAAAGTAAGGAATAACTGCCGTAATACGGCCTGCAGAAGCACGGCGCATTGCGTCAATCATAACCACCAGTTCCATCAGGTTGTCATTGGTCGGGGCACAGGTGGATTGAATGATAAATACATCGCTACCACGGACATTTTCGTTGATTTGTACTGCTACTTCACCATCAGAGAAACGAGAAACAGTAGCATCACCAAGGGAAATGTACAGGCGATCAGCAATACGTTGGGCTAGTTCGGGTATTGCGTTACCAGCAAATAGCTTCATATCAGGCACGGTGGAAACCTCAGGGTTGCGTCCAGTTTTTAGTAAGGTCGGATTTTGGCTGATTGGTAATCAGCCAACGTCTTTCTGAGCGGTGAAACATTGCGCCCTTGGGCGACAAACGCTAAGACGTTGTCAGATAATTGAGCAAAGACGGCTTGTGCATCTTTCCTGCTCGAAAACTCAGCAAAAACGCAAGATCCCGTCCCGGTCAATCTTGACGGCGCGTATTGTAGCAGCCATGAAAGTTGCTGATCAACCTCGGGGTACAGTGATCGGACAATTTTTTCGCAATCGTTTTCGTAAGGAGCGGCAAGAAGGCTTGCCAGATCACGCTTTGGCGTATTTCTCACTAGCTCAGGATGAGTAAAAATATCTTTTGTCGCGATGCTGACCGCAGGGCGCACCACTAAATACCATTTTTCCTCGGGTTCTACCGCGGATAATTCTTCGCCAACACCTTCAGCAAAGGCGGCAAAGCCACGGGTAAAGACGGGTACATCTGCCCCGAGTGCCAACCCAATCTCGGCCAGTTGATCATCCGTGAGTTGAGTCTGCCAAAGATAATTGAGTGCCACTAAAGTGGTGGCCGCATTGGATGACCCTCCACCAATTCCACCGCCCATCGGCAAAGTTTTGTGCAGTTTAATATCTGCTCCCAGCGGGGATTGGGTATAGCTTTTAAGCGCCATCACGGCCTTGTAGATCAGGTTATCCTCTAACGCGACATTGGCCAGAGCGGGGGATAGGGTAATGTCACCACGGGTGTTTGCCGTAATGGTCAACTCATCACCGTGATCGAGAAACTGAAATAAGGTTTGCAGATCGTGATAGCCGTTAGCGCGACGACCTGTGATGTAAAGAAACAGGTTGAGTTTGGCCGGTGAAGGCCACACGGTGGTGCCGTGGATCATGGGAGCAGCGTCCATTGTGAAATCACCAGTTGAATCGAGGTTTTATTTTGCTGGAGTTTGAGTTTATCCGGCAACGGAATGAGCTGATTTTGCCACTCAATGGCTTGGTAACGCTGATATTCCACTTGCCATTCTGCTGTTGAGGCGAGTTTGGTGAGCATGGCAAGGGTGTTCTGTTCATTCAGCTCATAATGAGTCGCTTGCGTCGGTAAACCTAAAATCCAGTCTTCGAGCTGTGCAACGGGAATATCCAATCCGGTCAAATTGCGGATCAGGCTTTGCGCATCTTGGTCGCGATAAATTTGATCATCATAAGTGTCGACCTGTGCGCCTTGCTCATCGACCCGTAGGTTGAGAACGGTTTGACCGAGGAAATTGGTTAAGCGAAGTGAGAGTTGCTGCGGGCTTTTTTGCCATTGAAAATTGAACGATTGACGCTGATCTGGCGCGATATAACCGAGCTTACCAGTGAGTTGATAGGCTTGAATTTGTTGTAATACGAGCTGATGAGATTGCCACTGAACATTGACTGGTTGTGGTGGTGTGGTGGCACAACCCGCTAAGAGAAACAGACTCGCCACTCCGGGGAGTAAGCGACGTAAGAGAGCATTCATAGTGCGTTTTTTATCCAAAGCGAGAACGAAAACGGGCTAACTATATCATTGATCTCACGAACTCAGGAAAACAAATCCGGTCTGCCCTTTCAATCAAAGAGGGCATCAAGTAAAATTCGGCCTCTAGTCCATCACCATATCTGAGAATCCTCTATAGATGTCTTTGCTTGCCATTGGAATCAATCACAATACGGCGTCGGTAGAATTGCGGGAAAAAGTAGCGTTCGGCCCAGAGAAACTCTCTTTGGCTCTGAATCAGCTCGCCACCAGTTCACACGTTAAGGGAGGCGTAATCCTCTCAACGTGCAACCGTACCGAAATTTACTGTGATGTGAGATCGGCGAGTAAGAACAAGGTCATCGAATGGTTCTCCCAGTTTCATCAAATCAGTTTGGATGAGTTAAAACCCAGCTTGTATGTTCATGAAGAGCAAGCCGCCATTCGTCACTTGATGCGCGTCGCTTGTGGTTTGGACTCATTAGTATTGGGCGAGCCGCAGATATTAGGGCAGGTAAAACAAGCTTACGCGGAAGCGCGAGAAAACCACGCGGTCAATCCCGCGACTGAAAAGTTGTTCCAAAAAACCTTTTCGGTAGCCAAGCGAGTGCGTACCGAAACCGAGATTGGTGGCAGTGCGGTTTCGGTGGCGTACGCCGCTTGTACTTTGGCGAAACACATTTTTGAATCACTGGCAGATGCCACTGTACTACTGGTTGGTGCGGGTGAAACGATAGAACTGGTTGCTAAGCATTTGGCGGGGCATCACTGTAAACGGATGATTGTGGCTAACCGCACACGTGAGCGAGCTTTAGGGCTTGCCGAGCAGTTTGGGGCTGAAGTGATCGCCCTTAATGAAATTCCCGATTATCTCGCGCAAGCGGATATTGTGATCAGCTCTACCGCTAGCCCTTTACCGATCATCGGTAAAGGCATGGTAGAAACCGCGCTCAAAGCGCGCCGTCATCAGCCAATGTTGTTGGTGGATATTGCTGTCCCGCGTGATATTGAGCCGCAAGTCGGCAAACTGAATGATGCTTACCTTTACTCGGTCGATGATTTGCAATCGATCGTGGACAGCAATATCGAGCAGCGGAAAGTGGAAGCGATTCAGGCGGAAGCGATTGTCAGTGAAGAAAGCGCAACCTTTATGAGTTGGATGCGCTCACTGCAAGCTGTCGATAGCATTCGCGATTATCGCAAGCAAGCCAATGACACTCGGGAAGATCTGCTGAGTAAAAGTTTGCAAGCTTTAGCCGCAGGCGGTGACCCTGAAAAACTGCTTATTGAATTAAGCAACAAACTGACCAACAAACTAATTCACACCCCAACTCGTGCGTTACAAACCGCGGCGGAACAAGGGGAACCGGCTAAATTGGCCGTGATCAGACAAAGTTTGGGTCTTGACGATCTGAACTAAATCTCAACTTAGAGTTTAAAGAAGCAACTATGAAAGCGTCGATTTTAAGCAAGCTTGAATCCCTTGTTGAGCGCTACGAAGAGGTGCAACACCTCCTTGGCGACCCAACCGTTATTGGTGATCAAAATAAATTCCGTGCTCTGTCCAAAGAGTATTCGCAGTTGGAAGAGATCACTCAGTGTTTCCAAGCTTACCAACAAGCGAAGGAAGATCTGGTTGCTGCCGAAGAAATGGCACAAGAAGATGATGCAGAAATGCGTGAAATGGCACAGGACGAGATCAAAGCGGCGAAAGCGGCAATTGAGCGCCTGACCGATGAGCTGCAAATTCTGTTGCTGCCAAAAGATCCAAACGATGATCGCAACTGTTTCTTGGAAATCCGCGCCGGTGCGGGTGGTGATGAAGCCGGTATTTTCGCCGGTGATCTGTTCCGTATGTACAGCCGCTTTGCTGAGAAAAAAGGTTGGCGTATCGAAGTGATGTCATCAAGCGAAGCTGAGCATGGCGGTTACAAAGAGATGATCGCCAAAGTCAACGGTGACGGTGCTTACGGTACGCTGAAATTTGAATCTGGTGGTCATCGCGTGCAACGTGTTCCGGCAACGGAAGCGCAAGGTCGCATCCATACCTCAGCTTGTACCGTTGCGGTGATGCCAGAAATTCCAGAAGCGGAAATTCCAGAAATCAAAGCCAGCGATCTGAAAATTGATACGTTCCGCTCCTCTGGCGCGGGTGGTCAGCACGTTAACACCACCGACTCGGCTATCCGTATCACTCACTTACCGACTGGAATTGTGGTGGAGTGTCAGGATGAGCGTTCGCAACATAAGAACAAAGCGAAAGCAATGTCAGTATTGGCGGCGCGCATTGCTCAAGCGGAAGAGTCAAAACGTGCGGCGGAAATTTCCGATACTCGTCGTAACCTGCTGGGTTCTGGCGACCGTAGTGACCGTATTCGTACTTACAACTACCCGCAAGGTCGTGTGTCCGATCACCGTATCAACCTGACGGTGTACCGCCTGACGGAAGTGATGGAAGGCGACATGCAATCACTGATTGAACCGGTGATTCATGAGCACCAAGCAGACCAGTTGGCGGCTCTGGCGGATCAAAACTAATTCATGTCAGTCACTATTGAAGCGGCATTAAAAGCGGCAACCGAGCAACTGCAGCAAAGCGGCAGTGATTCGCCAGCGTTAGATGCCGCTGTGTTACTTTGCCATGTACTGGCTAAGCCACGTTCCTATCTGCTGACTTGGCCAGATAAAACGCTTGAGGAGCCAGCTTTGGCTTCTCTCGACGCACTACTGGCTCGCCGCATGGCGGGCGAGCCGATTGCCTACATTCTCGGTGAGCGTGAATTTTGGTCACTGCCGCTGAAAGTTTCTCCTTCCACACTTATTCCACGCCCAGATACTGAACGTTTGGTCGAGCTGGCATTGGATAAGGCCGCTTTGATGGACGGTGAACTATTGGATCTCGGCACCGGAACTGGAGCGATTGCATTAGCGTTGGCTTCGGAGCTGCCGCAGCGTCGGGTCACGGGCATCGATTTACGCCCAGAAGCGGCTGCGCTGGCGCAGGAAAATGCTACGCGTTTGGCGATTCACAATACGCAGTTTTTGCAAGGCAGTTGGTTTAGTCCACTGGCCGACGGTACGAAGTTTGCTTTGATCGTCTCCAACCCACCGTACATCGAAGAAAATGATCCGCATCTGAGCCAAGGTGATGTTCGTTTTGAGCCCAAAAGCGCACTGGTTGCGAAAGAAAACGGCCTCGCGGACATACGCTATATCAGCACGCATGCGCCACATTTTTTGCTCGACGGCGGCTGGCTACTGTTTGAACATGGCTACGATCAAGGCGCTGCGGTGCAGATGATGTTGCGTGAGCTTGGCTACCAAAACGTCACGACCGAACAAGATTATGCCGGCAATGACCGGGTTACATTGGGACAATATAAAATGGAAAGAGAATCATAATGTACGAAGGCTTAAAACATTTTCACCTGTTCACGATTGGCATCAGTGCCGTCATGCTATCGATTCGTTATGTGCTGATGATGCTGAACTCCGCGCATTTAGAGCGCAAGTTTTTCAAAGTTTTTCCGCATGTTAATGACACCTTATTGCTGCTTTCCGGTATCGGTTTGATTTTCATCACGGGATTCATTCCATTTACCGCTGCCGCGCCGTGGATGAGTGAAAAATTCACCTGTGTGCTGGCTTATATTGCTTTAGGCTTTTTTGCTCTCAAATTTGGCCGCAACAAATTGCTGCGTAGCTTTGCGTTTTTTGGCGCATTGGGCTGGCTAGCAATGGCAGGAAAAATCGCGGTCGCGAAAGCGCCGATTCTGTTTGGTTAAGCCTAGGAGCAACCATGCTGAATTTATGTGATGAAGATTTTGATGCGATGGAGTTGGTGGAAGGGGCGCTTGCGCTCAACAGAGCCATCAACCCTGACACGCAGCTAGAATGGGCTCACATTGAGTTAGCACGTCTGCTTGAAGAGGCTGAGTTGGCTTTGGTTCATGAGCGGCATGAGAAAGCACGTTTTGATGCTTTTTTGCGTCTGTTTTACCAAGAGTGGGGGTTTAGCGGGGATCGTGAAGCCTACTTTGATTCACGCAATGCATTCATGGATCAGGTTTTAGAACGACGCAAAGGTATTCCCGTGAGTTTGGGCGCGTTGCTGCTTTACTTTGGCCGCAAACTGGGCTTTCCACTGAATGGCATTAGTTTCCCCACACAGTTCCTGTTGTCGCTGAATTGGCCAGATGAAACGCCGATTTATATCAACCCATTCAATGGTGAAGTCGTTTCTCAACACACGTTACAAGCTTGGTTAGTTGGCCATAAAGGGCCTCTCGCTAAACTCAAACCGCAGCATTTGCAAGGGGTAGACAACCCGACCATTATTGGTCGTTGGTTGGCGCTGCTTAAAAGTGCCTTATTGCGCGAAGAGCGTTATACTCTGGCGCTAAGATGTACCGATTTGGCACTCACGTTTGTGCCGGATGATCCTTACGAAATCCGCGATCGTGGCTTTATCTACCAACAGCTAGAGTGTCACCAAATTGCCATTTCGGACTATCAATATTTTATTGATCAATGCCCGAACGATCCGGCAGCTGAATTGTTAAAAACGCAAGTCAATGCACTCAGTCACGATACGCACGTGACGCTGCATTAACCCAACAAGAGAGATGAAGATGGAACACAAGATTGTCCATGTCGGTGATATTCCGGTAGCCAACGATAAACCGTTTACCCTGTTTGCTGGTATGAACGTGTTGGAATCGCGTGATTTGGCGATGCAAATTTGCGAATACTACGTAAAAGTAACCGAGAAGCTCGGTATTCCTTATGTGTTCAAAGCTTCTTTTGATAAAGCGAACCGCAGCTCGGTACACTCTTACCGTGGCCCAGGCTTAGAAGAAGGCATGAAAATTTTCCAAGAGTTGAAACAAACTTTTGGTGTGAAAATCATTACTGATGTGCACACGGCTGAACAGGCACAACCTGTTGCGGATGTAGTGGATGTCATTCAATTGCCTGCCTTTTTGGCGCGTCAAACGGATCTGGTTGAAGCGATGGCGAAAACGGGTGCCGTGATCAACGTGAAAAAGCCGCAATTCATGAGCCCAGGCCAAGTAGGCAACATCGTTGAGAAGTTTGCTGAGTGTGGCAACGACAAAGTGATTTTGTGTGAGCGTGGTTCTTGCCACGGTTACGACAACCTCGTTGTGGATATGCTCGGTTTTGGCGTGATGAAGCAAGCCTCTAACGGCAGCCCAATCATTTTCGATGTGACTCACTCACTGCAAATGCGCGATCCTTCTGGTGCGGCATCGGGTGGTCGTCGTGAACAGACGGTTGAACTGGCGAAAGCGGGTCTGGCAACGGGGATTGCCGGTTTGTTTATTGAAGCGCATCCAAATCCAGAGAAAGCGAAGTGTGATGGCCCATCGGCTCTGCCGCTCGATAAGCTAGAGCCATTCCTTGTGCAGATGAAAGCGCTGGATGATTTGATCAAAAGTTTTGCGCACATCGATATCCGATAAGTGTGATATCCAGATAGACATCGATTTAAAGCCATCTGCGGATGGCTTTTTCATATCTCATGCACCGTAGGGGATGGGGTACGCAATTCTTGCAAAAGAGGGTTTATGTAGGTTAAACGCTTGCGTGCACAAAATGAGAGTACCTGTCGTTTTATCAGTAAAACGTTTGCCTGTGATCGGGGCGGATTATCTTCTTAACTCTCATCCTTGATTACATGCAATTGGCTCGTTTTAGGTGATCCATCCTACATAAATATGAAATCAAGCTGTCTCATCAATTTCGTTACTTTAAACTAAGTCAAGTTTTACCCGCGCATTAAGCAGTGGCAGTGGGAAGCGTATGCGCCGTACGAGCGCTCATCAATACACTTCAGCAGTGGTTTTCATCAGTTCAAAGGTATGACAATGAAACAAGGCCTCATTCTAAAATCCGTACTCAGTGCAGCCATTATTGCCTCTTTGGCAGGTTGTGCAACCCAACCCGCTCACCAGTGGGAAGCAGACAAAACCTATAAACTGACTATTTTGCACACCAATGACCATCATGGTCGTTTTTGGCAAAACCAGTATGGCGAATACGGCATGGCAGCTCGTAAGACGCTGATCGACCAAATGCGTGCTGAAATTGAAGCGCAAGGTGGCAGTGTGTTACTGCTGTCTGGTGGTGACATCAACACAGGTGTTCCAGAGTCCGATCTGCAAGATGCAGAGCCTGATTTTAAAGGGATGAGCAAAATTGGTTACGATGCGATGGCGCTGGGTAACCATGAGTTCGATAACCCAATCGACGTTTTGTTTAAGCAAAAAGAGTGGGCGAATTTCCCAATGCTTTCTGCCAACATTTACGACAAAGCCACTGGCAAACGTCTGTTTGAACCGTACCATATTTTTGATAAGCAAGGGATCAAGATTGCTGTCATCGGTTTAACCACCGAAGACACCGCGAAAATTGGTAACCCAGAATACATTGGTGGTATTGATTTCCGTGATCCAAAAGCAGAAGCGAAGCAAGTGATTGCTGAGCTGAAGAAAAATGAGAAGCCGGATTTGATCATTGCCGTCACTCACATGGGTCACTACCAAAATGGTGAGCATGGTGTGAATGCTCCGGGGGATGTCGCTCTGGCTCGTTTCCTACCTGAGGGTGAGCTGGACATGATTGTGGGTGGTCACTCACAAGAGCCTGTTTGTATGGAAGGCCCAAATCTGGTCAAAAAGAATTTTGAACCGGGCGATGCTTGTAAACCTGACATGCAAAACGGTACCTACATCGTTCAGGCTTATGAATGGGGTAAATATGTTGGCCGTGCGGATTATGAATTCCGTAATGGTGAGCTAAATATGGTTAGCTACAACCTAGTTCCAGTTAACCTGAAGAAAAAAGTGGAAGTAAATGGCGAAAGCAAACGTGTGTTTGCGACATCTGAAATTAAAGAAGATACTGCGATGCTCGACTTCCTACGCCCTTACCAAGAGAAAGGCCAAGAGCAATTAGGTATTAAGATTGCAAAAAGCAACGGTAAGCTGGAAGGCGACCGTAACATCGTGCGTTTTGAGCAAACCAACTTAGGGCGCATGATTGCAATGGCGCACATGCAACGAGCAAAAGCGGATTTCGCCATCATGAACTCTGGCGGTGTGCGTGACTCCATTCAAGCGGGTGATATTACGTACAAAGATGTGCTGAAAGTGCAGCCATTTGGCAACATTCTGACTTATGTGGATATGAATGGTCAGGAAGTGCTGGATTACTTAAATGTGGTGGCGACCAAGCCGGTCGATTCAGGTGCCTATGCTCAATTTGCGGGTATCTCTATGACGGTAGCGGATGGCAAAGTGTCAAACGTGATGATTGGTGGCAAACAACTGCGTTTGGATGCGACTTACCGCTTCACAATCCCAAGCTTTAACGCAGCGGGTGGTGATGGCTATCCGAAAGTGTCGGATCATCCGGGTTATGTCAACACCGGTTTTGTGGATGCGGAAGTGTTGAAAGATTTCCTCGAAGCAAACAGCCCAATTGACGTAAACCGTTTCGCCCCAGCGGGTGAAATTGTTTATCGCTAATAAGGTTTGACTCAGCGAGTCGAATTGCGTTTACTGACAGGCGGTGTAAAAACACCGCCTTTTTTGTTTTTTCCATATCGATATGGAACTGAGTTTTATCTGCTTAATCTGCAGTGTGAGTAAATGAGGACACGCGATTCATGACTCCAGCCATCAATCTTGCAAAGAAAAATAAAATCCCGCATACCATTCATCAGTATGAACATGATCCGAGCCATGCCAGCTATGGCTTAGAAGCGGCACAGGCGCTCGGCCAAGATCCGAAGCGTGTCTTCAAAACTTTACTGTTTTGTATGAACGGGGAAGAGAAAAATCTCGCGGTAGCCATTATCCCAGTCGATTTAAAACTGAATTTGAAACTGGCAGCGAAAGCAGCTAAAGCCAAAAAAGCAGAGATGGCGAAGCCGGATATTGCAGAAAAAACGACAGGTTATGTGGTGGGGGGGATCAGTCCTCTCGGTCAGAAAAAAGCACTACCGACCTTTATTCATCAAAGTGCGCAAGCGCAAACGACGGTTTGTGTCAGTGCCGGTAAGCGTGGCTTGGAAATTGAATTATCACCGCAAGATTTAGCGCGCTTAACGCGTGGTCAATTTGCGGATCTGTGCCAAGAAGAGAGTTAACACCGACAAAAACGGCCTCAGCAAGAGGCCGTTTATCCCCTTAAGACTTGAAGCTCAAGTAGTAAGGGGAGTTAACCATCACGAGATTAATGACGCGCTTCTTCTTCCATCTGCGCATTATCCACCACGTGGCTTTCACCCAAATCCTTAGGCAAAACGAGATTCAGGACAATCGCGACAATACCGCACAAGCTCACGCCTTGTAGGCTGAAATCACCGACGCCGAATGCCATGCCACCAATACCAAAGACCAGTGTTACCGCGACAATCACGAGGTTGCGTGATTTGTGTAGGTCCACATGATTTTTGATCAGCGTGTTCAAACCCACGGTTGCGATGGAGCCAAACAGTAGGATCATGATCCCGCCCATGACTGGTACAGGGATGGTTTGCAGCAGTGCGCCGAGTTTACCGACCAAAGCCAGCACAATCGCGGTGATGGCAGCCCAAGTCATGATGGCTGGATTGAATGCACGAGTCAGCATCACCGCACCAGTGACTTCACTGTAAGTGGTATTGGGTGGCGCACCGAGCATGGTTGCCGCGATAGTGGCGACTCCGTCACCCGCAATCGTGCGGTGTAAGCCCGGTTTCTTCAGGTAATCTTTGTTGGTGACGTTGGAGATCGCCAGCATATCACCCACGTGTTCAACCGCAGGGGCGATCGCGACTGGGATCATAAACAGAATGGCGTTGATATTAAACTCAGGGAAAGTAAAGTTTGGCAGCGCCAGCCAAGCGGCTTGTTCTACGGCGGCAAAGCTCACGACTCCGAGTGCGAGTGACAGTACATAACCCGTGATGATGCCCGCGAGAATCGGTACTAGCTTGAAAAAGCCTTTCGCGAAGACACTGAAAACCACCGTCACCAAAAGTGAAAGGCAAGAAATCCACAGTGCTGCTTGTGGGTCAACCAGTTGGACGGAACCGTCCCCTGTTTTACCCAGCGCCATGTTGACTGCCGCTGGCGCAAGCCCCAAACCAATCACCATGATAACCGGACCCACTACAACAGGAGGCAACAGCTTATGGATGATTTCTACACCACGCACCTTGATGATGCCACCGAGAACGATATACACCGCACCGGCTGCCATCAATCCCCCCATGGTGGCAGGAATACCCCAAGTTTGGATGCCGAACATGATAGGAGCAATAAAAGCAAAAGAAGAGGCGAGAAAGATGGGGACTGAGCGGCGGGTAATCAATTGGAAAAGCAGAGTTCCTAAACCAGCACCGAACAGTGCTACGTTTGGATCGAGTCCCGTTAGCAGTGGGACCAGAACCAACGCGCCGAATGCAACAAACAGCATTTGCGCGCCTTGTATGGCATTTTTCATCGTATTTTCCCTGAACTAAATAAAAATTCGCGGGATTCTATCACTTCTGCAATCGATTGCGAGCGGAATGAGATCAAAAAATGACAGGTTTATTAGTCAATCATAAAAACGACGTGGATCGCGTCGCACAAATTCTGACGTACTCCTGTAACCTCTTGCCTTGCTGAACTCAGGATAGTTGCTTATCATCGTCGTTCAGTAAACAGAATGTAGGTATGGTATGCGCTATTTAGCTGTGTTGATGATGGGATTGCTCACGTTTCCCGCATTCGCCCTCACTCGAGTCAATTTGTATCAAGCAGAAGTTGCGATTGATCCCCAACAAAATAACGCGGATGCCACTGCTCGTGTACGTGGTATGGAAGAGGTAATTGTGCGTGCGACAGGCAGCCAAGATTCCCTTAAGAATGATGCGGTGCAAAAAGCACTGCGCCAAAATAACCAATACATCACGCAGATCAGCACTCAGCAGCAAGGCACACAATCTGTGCTGCGTTTGCAATTTAGTGCGCCACACATACGCTCTTTGTTAACTCAAGCTCAATTACCATTTTGGCCAGAAAGCCGCAGCAACCTGTTGGTATGGCTGGTGGAAGAGGCTAATTATGATCGCAGCATTAGCTGGGAACACGCTGATACACCAGTGCTGAACCAAATGAAAAACCGTGCACGTGTGCGTGGTTTACCACTGACCGTTCCGGTCGGTGATTTTGATGATGTCACCGGGGTACAAGTTTCCGATTTATGGGGTGGCTTTATTAACCCGATCAGTGCGGCGAGCCAACGTTATCCAACCGATGCGGTCTTAGTGGTGCGTGTTCAAGGTTCCGATGTTCGCTGGACGTTGTTTGATCAAGCGGCGAACAGCATGGTGGCTCAGCCCAAATCTCCTATCTCGGGTCAAGCTTCTGGTGAGCAAGCGGCCAGTGAGATGATTGATGAAATCAGTGATTACTATGCAAGCAAGAGCGCGGTGGTGGTGAGTAGTGAATCCTCACAATCTGTGCTTGCCCAATTTGGTCCACTCGATAGTGCGCAAGATTTTTTTGTGGTTGAAAACAAACTTAAGCGTTTAAGCTCCGTTGCTTCTCTGGATATTCTGAAAATTCAGGGAACAGAAGTGACGTTTAAAGTGCACTTGTTGGCGAGTGTTGATGAGTTTGCGAATGAAGTGGTGAGAATGGGGCAAGTGGTTCGAATGGAAGCGCCGCAAGATGATGTTTCTGCAACCGATAATTTCACTTCAGAGGCGCCAACCGAAGGCTCATTGAATGAAAACCAAGAGTCTGCAGTCGCTCCTCAACCGGCTTTATCCACTACGCTGTATTTTTCTTGGCAAGGTTAAGTCATCAAAAATCGTATCGAAAAAATAGCGCCAACAGAGGCGCTATTTTTTTATCCACGTTGGGGGAGGGCAAACCAGCGGTATCGTTATGGGCGATTAGCCCTCAATGAGCAAAAAGATCATGGGTGGTCAAAACGTGATTTTTCCTGCTTTTCAACCTCTGACAGCTTGGTGAGTTTTAACCCCAGTTCTTGACCGCGTAAGCGTGCATAAAGTGTATTACCAATGAAGGCGGTGAAGGTTAGTACAAGCTCAATCAATGCTAGCCAACGCTCACCACCATCTACATACAACAAGGTTAGGGCGTGCAAGAAATAGAGCATCAGCACGAAGTTCGCCCATGCATGGGTATAAGGTTTGCCTTTGAGGATACCCCAAAGAGGGAGTAGCAGAGGGATCACCCAACCGACCGCTAATGCGATGGCATTGAGATGGGGATGGGGAGAGAGTTTCAATTGCCACAAGACAATCCAAACCAGTAACCCCAGATTCGCACTGAGTGCCAACCAGCGATAAAACGCAGTACGAGGTTGCATGTTAGGTGTGGTCATACGGATCCTTTTAACTGTTTGGCCACATTGGCGAGGCGTTTTCCTAACTGGCGAGCCAGCTCGGCCTCTTCCGGTGAAAGCGATTTTTGTTGATGAACATGGCTAGCACCATAAGGTGTTCCGCCAGATTGAGTTGTGTGCAAAGCCGGCTCTGAGTAGGGAATTCCTAAGATCAACATACCGTGATGCAACAAGGGCAGCATCATACTTTGTTGGGTAGTTTCTTGCCCACCATGCAAAGTGGCGGAGGACGTAAAGACACAAGCCGGTTTATCGATCAGTGCGCCACTGAGCCAAAGTGGAGTAGTTTGATCCCAGAAGTGCTTTAAGGGAGCCGCCATATTGCCAAACCAAACTGGGCTACCAAAGGCTAATCCATCACACTGTTTTAGCTCTTCCAAAGTAAGGTAAGGATCGCTTGCGGGCTCGTTTTCATCCCACTCAGGAACGGTACGCAGTAAAGCATGGCAGCCGGTGACCGATTCAATACCACGAGCGATCTGGCGTGCAAGGGCTAGGGTGCTGCCATGCCGACTGTAATAAAGAACAACAACCGAAATCATAGGATTTCGAGTACTTGCTCGGGTGGTCGGCCATGTCGAGCTTGGTTGTTACAGACCACAATCGGGCGCTCAATCAGTTTCGGGTGTTCAGCCATTGCTGCAAACAGATCATCATCACTGAGTTGGCTATTGCCTAGATTCAGCTCTTTGTACAAATCTTCTTTACAACGCATCATCCCCCGAACATCGCTCAGCCCTAATTGTTGATATAGGCATTTAAGCTGCGCAACGGAAGGGGATTCTTCCAAATATTTAATGACTTGAGGTGTGATGCCTTGGCTTTCGAGCAAGGCTAAAGTTTCACGACTTTTTGAGCATTTTGGGTTGTGATAAATCACGACTGACATGGATTCTCCTTAATCAGATTTTATTATTGGAGGGATAAAAAGCGTTCACGCTGAACCATTAATTGATCAATGCGCGCATCATAACGGGCCTGAGCGAGGCTACCGAGTTCAACCAGTTGGCTTGCTTGGGTATAAAACTGAATCGCTTTGTTCCAATTTGCCTGCAGCGCCATGATTTCACCACGAGCCGCCAAGTCTTCGGCGCTATTTCCTAAGCGGCTATTTGCCTCAGAGAGTAATTGCCAACCATTGATATCATTGGGGTTGTCATGGGTATAACGCTGTAAAATACGAATCGCCTCATCGAACTTATCTTGCTTAAGCAGCACATTGGCATAGTTAATGGTTAATACCGAATTGTTTGGGGTTCGTTTTAGTGCGTTTTCCAGTAAATTTTGTGCTTTAACGGCTTGCTGAGTGCCAAGATAAAGATCACTGATCGCATCGAGATAAAAATGATTATCGGGCTGCTCTTTAATGAGTTGAGTGAGCAGAGGTTCTGCTTTATCAAACTGTTTCTGATCGAGATAGACCAACGCTTTACCATAGAGGATAGAAGGTTGCAGTGTCGGATCGATTTTTTTCTCCGTACGAGCAAACCAATCTAAAGCGGCATCTGCCTCAATCCCTGCATAACGAGCGATGATTCGTGCGCGCGCCAAGTGGTAATCCAGATGAGGGGCGAGCTTGAGCGGTGGATATTGTCGTGCACGTTCACGACTATCTGTGATGCGATCTTCCGGTAACGGGTGCGTCAGCAGCATCGGTGGCGGCTTACTGGCATAACGATATTCATCCGCTAAGCGGCTAAAAAACAGTGGCATCGCATTGGCATCAAATCCCGCTTTGGCTAAGGTTGCGATGCCGAATCGGTCGGCTTCTTTTTCATTACTGCGCGTGTAGTTAATTTGCCCTTGAATAGTACCTGCCATCGTGGCGTTGATCGCAGCAATCCCGGCTTCTGGGGCGGCAATCGCAAGTAGCAAAGAGCCCGCCAGAGCCGCAATGGTCGCCGGTGAACGGCGTGCTTGCTCTTCCATACTTCGGGCGAGGTGACGCTGGGTTACGTGGGCAATTTCGTGCGCCATGACCGAAGCCAGTTCACTTTCACTTTGTGCATGTAGAAACAGCCCTGAATGCAGAGCTACGTAACCGCCAAAAAACGCAAAAGCGTTGATGTTGCGATCGCGGATTAAGAAGAAAGTGAAGGGGGTTTTGACATCATTGGCATTCGCGACTAATTGATGCCCCAAACTGTCAATGTACTCATTCAGTACCGGATCATTGATCACCGGTTGATTATTGCGCAGCATGCGCATGTAGGCATCGCCATAAATCAGCTCTTGATCTATGGTCAAGGTGGAACCTGCGACGGTGCCGATATCAGGCAGTTCGATCGCTTCCGTTTGTGCAACCGTAGGGAGACATTGCGCAGCAATGCACAAACATAACAGAGTGCGAGTCGGGAACAATTTCATAATGGCGGTGAATACTCCGAGTTTATCTGCCAGTAAGACACAGTCGAACCCAATTGGTTTCTCAAGCTGACTATCCTGTAGTGAATTTCCTGTCAAAATCCGCCACCTGCGAACGCACAATAGGTGTAACCCTGACCGAAAGCCGATACAATGTGCCACCTATATTAAGGATTAAGCGGCAGAATGGAACCGATTATTCTCGATTTGCGGGAGCAACGTTGCCCTCTGGCATTATTGCTGGCTAAACGGGCAACTGCAGCACTGTTACCCTGTGAAGCGCTGACCATTTTGATTGCCGATCCCGCCTCATTACGTGACATTGAACAATATATGGCTCAACAGCCAGTACAATGTCAGCGTACTCAAAAACACGATCATTGTTCGCTCATGGTGAGTAAGGAGACTTCGTTTAATGTTTGAAATGGTCAGTCGTTGGTATAAACGACGCTTCTCCGATCCACATGCTGCCAGTTTGGTAGCGATTTTACTGTTTGGTTTTATTACCATCTATTTCTTTGGGCATCTAATTGCACCGCTATTGGTTGCAATTGTGCTGGCTTATTTGCTTGAGTGGCCTGTTACTCAACTGCGCCGTTTACGTATTCCTCGTACCTTAGCGGTGATCATTGTGATTACCGTCTTTACTGGCTTGATGATTCTGGCGGTATTTGGATTGGTTCCGACAATATGGAAGCAAGTGGGCAACTTAATCAATGATGTTCCGAACATGTACAACGGTACGCAAAAGTTCATCACTACTCTGCCTGAGCGTTTTCCAGAACTGGCGCATTTAGAGATCGTGGAGTCGGTGATCAACAATGCGAAAAACAAAGTGCTTGGTATGGGCGAAACCGTCGTGAAAGGTTCGTTAGCGTCTTTAGTGAGTTTGGCAACATTAGGGGTTTATTTAATTCTGGTACCACTTTTGGTGTTCTTCTTGTTGAAAGATAAACAAGAGATGCTGCGCATGGCAAGCGGTATTCTGCCGCGCAACCGTAAGCTCGCCACTAAAGTATGGGAAGAAATGAACCAACAAATTTCTAACTACATTCGTGGAAAAGTGTTGGAAATTGTGATTGTGGGAACAGTGAGTTACATCACTTTCGCGATTCTAGATCTGCGTTACTCCGTGCTGTTAGCGGTCGCGGTTGGTCTCTCCGTGTTGATTCCCTATATTGGTGCGGCGGCCGTGACTGTACCTGTGGCGATTGTTGCCCTGTTTCAGTGGGGGCTAACGCCACCGTTTTATACTCTGCTGATCGCTTACGGCATTATCCAAGCTCTGGATGGCAACGTGTTAGTTCCCGTCCTGTTTTCTGAAGCGGTTAACTTGCATCCCGTTGCCATTATTATCGCTGTACTGGTATTTGGCGGATTGTGGGGATTTTGGGGAGTATTTTTTGCCATTCCACTCGCAACCTTAGTCAAAGCGGTATGGAAAGCCCTTCCTAGTATCGATGAAGAGCCGAACAAAGAGAGTTATTCGTAAAGAAAAAACCAGCGTAATGCTGGTTTTTTCTTGTCTTGCAGCCCAAAACTAAAAATTCAGACTAAAGTTTGTAAAGAAGGTTGGCGATATAGCACTTATAAGAAAGTCAGGTTAATCAAGATTATTTATCGCACTGCGGTTATCTGGAACCCAGAAACAGAAGGATTGGGAATTATGAGGTTTAGTCAGAAGATCGTTGCCGCTTCATCGGCTTTATTACTGTGTATTATTGCACTGCTTTCCTTTCAGCAGCTTTCAACGGTGCGTGAGGAGATTGAGTCATTAGTGCAAGATAGTTTGATGGAAATGGTGAAAGGGGTTAAAAACACCATAGAGTCGGATCTCGCGAGTAAAAAGGGGCTAGCCCAATCGACGACAGAAGTGTTGGAACTTGATCCAACCAATAAAACGTTTGTGAAAAACGTTTTGGAAGCGCCGAATTTAAAAGGCAGCTTTTTAGCGATCGGTTTGGGGTATGAGTCTGATGCCTCGGTTGTGGAAAACGATGATGGCTGGGAGCCGAACTCCGATTATGACCCCCGCAAGCGTCCTTGGTATATCGATGCGAAACGGGAAGGGAAGCTGACGGTTACAGAGCCGTATGTAGATATTTCAACCAAGAAAATCATCATTTCTATCGGCACGCCCGTGTATCAACAGAACAATTTTATTGGTGCCATGTTCTACGACGTTGAACTTACACAATTGGCGCAACTGGTTAACTCGATTAACTTGTTTGATGCGGGCTATCTGTTCATCACCACCGCAGACGGTATTACGATTGCGCACCCTAATGCTGAAAATAACGGCGAGAAGTTCAGCAAATTCTTGCCGAATGTGGAGCTAAAAGAGGGAACTCAGCGGGTTGAGCTTGATGGCAAATACTACTTAGTTAAGTTTGCCCAAGTACCGTCAGAACATTGGTATATCGGTGCCGTGGTTGATGAATCTGTCGCGTTCGCGATGGTGAATGATTTACGTCGCAGCTCGCTGATTTATACCGTAATTGGCGTATTACTGAGCATCGTCGGTCTGAGCTTCTTAATTAAAGTGCTGATGAAACCACTCGGTGCGTTAAGCCGTGCGATTGAAGATGTGGCTTCAGGCCAAGGTGATTTAACCAAACGCCTAGATACCAATACGGATATGGAATTCGCGATATTGGCGAAGGATTTCAACGTATTTAGCGAAACGTTACAAAAACGTATTCAGCAGTTGAAAGGGATTGGCGCCGAGATCATGCATGGTACCGAGCTGACGGTTCAGGGGGCTCATGAATCAGCCAGTGCCATGTCTCAGCAGTTGCAAGAATTAGAGCAGTTAGCGACCGCAATGCACGAGATGGCCGTGACAGCAACCGAAGTTGCCAACAATGCTCAAGGGGCGGCGGCGGCGGCTCATGAGGCCGATGAAGCCTCACAAGATGGCAGTAAGGTCGTAAGTGATACTACGCGTTCGATTGATGCGCTATCAGCACGTATTGAACAAGCCGTAGAAGAGGTGAAAGGGCTAGAAGTAGCGACGGGTAACATCGAAACCATCTTAAAAGTGATTAACGATATTGCAGACCAAACTAACTTACTGGCACTAAACGCGGCGATTGAGGCTGCGCGTGCAGGAGAATCCGGCCGCGGTTTCGCGGTAGTTGCGGATGAGGTTCGTACCCTAGCACAGCGTACACAGCAATCGACAACGGAAATTCGCAGCATGATTGAACAGCTGCAAAGTGGTGCGAGTGCGGTTTCGGTCGCGATGAATGAAAGTAAATACACGGCCGATGATGCGGTACAAAAAGCGCAGCGTGCCGATGAATCACTGCAACGGATCCGCAGCGCGATTCAGCGCATCAGCGATATGAATATGCAGATTGCGTCAGCAGCTGAAGAGCAGAGTTTGGTTGCCGAAGAGATCAACACTAACACGGTCAAAATCAAAGACCTCTCGACTCTGGTTGCTGATTCAGCCAAAGCGGCTAGCTTGGCAATGCAAGTACAGACCGAAAACGTGCGTGAGCAAGACAAAGTACTCAATACCTTTATTGTGTAACCCTCTTTTCTCGCAACAATAAGGCCAGTCATTGACTGGCCTTAAATTTAGATAATCTTGTGGGTTATCAGAGAAAGCGAATTACGCTTGGTTTAGGTAGTTCAGCACAACTTCATGATGGTTGGTGGTTTTGAATTTATCAAATACCTGTTCAATCACACCTTGTTCATTGATCAAAAAGCTGATGCGATGCAAACCATCAAACACTTTACCCATGAATTTTTTCTCGCCCCATACACCAAACTGTTCCGCCACTTGGTGATCTTCATCTGACAGCAGTGTGAAATTGAGGTTATCTCGCTCGATGAACTTGCCGAGACGTTTTACCGGATCAATGCTGACGCCCAGTACGACCACATTATGTGCCTGCAATTTTGTTTGAACATCACGCAGACCTTGGGCTTGAACGGTACAGCCGGGTGTCATGGCTTTAGGGTAAAAATAAAGCAGCACTTTTTTACCTGCGAAATCAGCAAGTGAAATCGCCTTGCCATCTTGATCAGGCAGAGAAAAGGTTGGCGCTGGAGTTCCTGCGGTGAGTGTGTTCATAGTGATCCCTTTGATTACTGACTATTTTTTATAAAATTAAGCGAACCTTGAACATCAAGTTCTTCACACAAGGCATCAAACTCTTCTTGCAGTTGCATCAGATTACAGCCGGAATCCACACGCGCTCCAATCGCAATGTGGAACTGATCTTGCTCACTGTGCAGCTTTTCCTTGCTGATGGTTTGTGCGCTGAGTGAGGCCATGCCGATTTGGCGTTGAGCGAAAAACTGAGTGAACTTTTCCGTGAGCCCCAATTTATCGTCAGACTCAACATACACCTCAACGGTATAAGCATGACTTTGATGATCATGAGGTGAAGTACGCTTCATCATAGTGATCAGATCATGTTGTTGACCTAGCAAGGGGAGTGTTGTCTCAACGCGAGTGATGCTGCTCGGGGATCCGGAGATCAACATCAGGAGAGTAAACTCCTTTCCAAACAAAGCAATACGGCTATCGATGATGTTGCAACCCGCTTGGGTAACCAATCGAACCACTTCATTACAAATGCCGGGTCTGTCGGTGCCCACGGCGGTGATCACAAGATGCTGGGTCATACTGTCACTTTTAAGATGATTTTTCGGGCATGTTAACACAGTTAAAGTATAGAAAAACCGTGAACAAACGCGTTTTTCCGTGCGATGCCCCTGAAAATGACGGTGGTTTGACACCCACTCGGCCGCGCTGTGTATAAAGACGATTCATCAAGATGCCGTTTTATGAGGGCGTCTTATCAATATTCATCCGCATGGCGATTTAAGCCCATTTCTCCGCTTGTCTTTTTTTAGCGCCATGCATTACCATGCTGAGAGTATCAGATTAGGGAGATAGACATGTTTTCAGGAAGTATCGTTGCGTTAATTACCCCATTTACTCCAGACGGAGAGGTCGACTATATCAGCCTGAAAAAGTTAGTCGATTTCCATGTTGATGCTGGAACCGATGCGATTGTGTCTGTCGGCACCACGGGTGAATCCGCCACGCTGACGGTCGAAGAGCACGTAAAGGTGGTTGCTAAAACGGTTGAGTTTGCTGAAGGCCGACTTCCGATTATTGCCGGAACGGGCGCTAATGCAACGCATGAAGCGGTTACATTCAGTCGTCTGCTCAATAACACCGGCATATCCGGTTATTTGAGTGTCACGCCCTACTACAATAAGCCGACTCAAGAGGGGCTGTTCCTTCACTATAATGCGATTGCGCAAGAAACCGACATTCCTGTGATTTTGTATAACGTTCCAGGACGTACGGCAGTCGACATGCGTCCAGAAACGGTGGCCCGTTTATCTGAAATCAAGAATATTGTGGCTTTAAAAGATGCAACAGGCGATCTCAGCCGCGTGGCAAAACACCTTGAAATGTGTAAGAAAGGGTTTGTGCTGCTCAGTGGTGATGACGCAACGGGTCTTGAGTTTGTGAAACTTGGTGGTCAAGGCGTGATTTCTGTGACCAACAACATCGCCGCTGCCGATATGGCGAAGATGATGCATTTGGCTCTGGAAGGCAAATTTGAAGAAGCAGAAATCATCAATCAACGTTTAATGACGCTGCACAAAAATCTGTTTATCGAATCCAGCCCAATCCCAGTGAAATGGGCTGCCCACAAAATGGGATTGATCACAAATGGTGATCTGCGTCTACCTTTGACCCAACTGTCGGAACAAGCGCGTCCAATCGTTGCCCAAGCACTGTCTGAAGCCTGTATTTATTAAGGCGCTATCTATTACAATGCCGGGGTCTGATAACCCCGGTCATTTTTAGGAGTTTCAATGAAGTTTTCTCGCCAGCTAGTTCTCGGTTCACTGGCTGTTTTGGTTTTAAGTGCTTGCTCCAGCAGCCCGACGCAGCGACGCCAAGCCAAAAACGATTTCGATTACCTCGAAACCACAGAATTTAAGCCTTGGGTATTACCACAAGGTTCCACGCCACAGTTCTACCCTAACTACGATATTCCCCAAGGTGATTTCCTCGGTGGTGTGGGGAGTACGGTCGATATTCGTCCTCCACAACAAGTGTTGGAGTTGATTCCAGGTGCTCGCGCAGAACGCCAAAATGGTGAAGTAACGCTGTGGATGGTGCGCCAAGATGAAGCCCAAAAAGTGTGGCAAACTGCACTGAATATGATCGCTGAGCGTAAGATTCCGCTACGTAAGCAAACCGATTCTATGGTTGAAACGGATTGGGTTGAGTGGGTTTCCGAAGATGAAGATGTCACCATCGGTAGCCGCTACGTAATGTCGATGGTGGAGAACAACAACCGTTACGGTTTCAAGATTTCACTGGTTGGTTGGCGTGAAAATGGCCAAGTGCAAACCGTCTCTGCCACCAATAAAGAGCGCTATAACGCCTTTATGACGAACTTGGTGACCACTCGTTATGATTCCGACATTCGTGCGGAAGCGGCGCGTCGTGCTCAAGAGTTGGTGAAGCAGATCCCGATCACCATGGGAGCAGACCGTAGTGGCTTCCCTGTGATTATCGCGCGTACACCTTATGATGTGTTGTGGCAACGTTTACCCGAGTTGCTGCCTAAGATGGGCTTTACCATTGAAGAACGTAACCAGTCGCAAGGTACCGTTAAAGCGAAATACGCTTCGCCGGATGATGATTTCTGGCAAGAGATTGGCGTAAAACCGATTGAGCTAAAATCAGGGACGTATACTTTCTTGTTTGGCGATTTGGGTAACCGTACTTCGATTAACGTGACTGACTCTTCAGGAAAACCGGTTAATGAAGCCCTGCTTAAAGAGATGGTTCCTGTACTCTCTGCGGTAGTGGATAAGAAGTAATGTGAAAGGGGGCGTTTTGATGCCCTCATTTCAAAACGAATAACAAAGTAAAAAGAAGGGATGCAATGGCATCCCTTCTTTTTTGAACTTCATCAGTGACTATGGCTTGTCTTCGGGTTCGGTCATTTGTTTGGATGTATCTTTAGACTGAGGATTGCGCTGCTTATCCAGTTCGTTTAATCGATCCAGTTCACTCTTTTTCCCCATTTGTCCTACTTTCATGTTGGCTGTGTATTTCAGCGCCGCAATATTGCCGACAATCACCGCCACCACAATGAACGAGATCACCCAAGGGTTAAACAATATCTCCATTTTATCCCTCACTAATATTGGTAATGAAGTGCTGATAAAGCTCCGGCAGCATCGTGAGAATCGTTGATTGACCTTCGATGTTAGCTTTGGAAAGTTGTTCACGCAGTCGCGGTTCAGTAAGCTCCGCAAGGCATTGTTGCGCGGTTACTTTATGGCTGATATGCCAAGGCTCAAAACCAACCCCTTGACCGTTCTGATAGGGCAGAAAAAAGCCAAACTCAGCAAGGTGAGCCTTTAGCCATAGGAAAAACTGACTTTGGTGACCAGTTAAGTATTCCCAAGGCTCAAGCAGTAGACTCGTATTTTCAGGCAAGGCATCTCGGTCGTAGACATCAAAATCGGTACCCCAATGATGGCGACTGGCGCCTGGTAAGGCTGACCAGCGTAAAATGGCCAGTATTTTTTCTGCCTCGCTTAATCTATCCACTGCGAAAGGTTGGCTTTGTTCATCTAAAATCGGCTTTTGGCCCGTCATCTTCTGATTCCAGATGGTTAACTGGCGTTCAAAAGGGCGAAAACCACTCGCAATGCACAAATTAAATCCAGCATCGTGCGCCGCTTGTTTGAGTGCCAACAAGTCGGCACTCACTTGCGGATGAACCTGAAATGCTTTTTGTCCTACCCAAACTGACACCAAATGGGTGCCAATTTGGCCGGTCAACTGCTCTGCCGTCATAGTTAGCCTAGAAGGTGATTTAAGGTTTTTTGGTACATGTCGGTCAATTTTTCCAAATCAGTAATCCGCACACATTCGTTAACTTTGTGAATGGTGGCATTAACGGGACCGAGCTCCACAACTTGCGCCCCCATTTGTGCGATAAAGCGACCATCGGATGTTCCGCCGGTCGTCAGGAGCGCAGGAGCTTGATGGTTGACTTCTTCAACAGCATCCACAACGGCGGCGAGCAGTTCACCAGCATCGGTTAAGAAAGGTTGACCACTGAGTGTCCATTTCAGGTCGTAATCCAATCCGTGAGCATCCAAAACCGAATGTACGCGGCGTTTGATCTCTTCATCGGTGAGTTCGGCGCTAAAACGGAAGTTAAATTGCACATCAAATTCCCCTGGGATCACGTTAGAGGCGCCAGTGCCAGCTTGCAAATTCGGGATTTGAAAGCTAGTGGGTGGGAAAAACGCGTTGCCTTCATCCCATGAAGTTGCGGCCAATTCAGCCAAGGCGGGTAGCGCTTGGTGTACTGGGTTATTGGCCAGATGCGGATAGGCCACATGGCCTTGAGTACCTTTGATTTTGAGATCTCCGGTGATAGAACCACGGCGGCCATTTTTCACCACATCACCTACTGCTAGGGTGCTAGATGGCTCCCCGACGATACACATATCGATCATCTCGTTACGTGCCATGAGAGTTTCCACTACGCGTACGGTGCCGTTGATGAAAGGACCTTCTTCATCAGAGGTGATCAAAAAGCCAATAGAACCTTGATGATCGGGATGCTCCGCGAGGAAGCGCTCAACCGCGACAATCATACAAGCCAGTGAGCCTTTCATATCCGCAGCACCACGTCCGTGCAAGAAATCATCAATCACCGTAGGTTCAAACGGTGGCGTATGCCACTGCGCTAGAGGGCCAGCAGGCACCACATCGGTATGGCCTGCAAAAACAAACAGAGGAGATTGTGTACCGCGGCGAGCCCAAAAATTGGTGGTGTCTTCAAACACCATGCTTTCAATTTCGAACCCAAGCGCTTTTAAGCGCGCAATCATTACATCTTGGCATCCTGCATCTGCAGGTGTGACCGATTGGCGGCTGATGAGATCTTTTGCCAGAGCCAGAACAGGGCTATCTGTCATCCTTGAAATCCTTGTATTAAGAGAAAAGAGCGCGGTACTGCGTATCGCTAAAGCCAAGATGGAGCGTATCTTGGCGCTGTAAAATCGGGCGTTTAATCATTGCCGGTTGGTCAACTAACAATGCCACGGCATTCTCGGCATTCAAAGTGGCTTTTTGTTCATCGCTGAGTTGGCGATAGGTGGTACCGCGTTTATTGAGTACCTGTTCCCAACCTAACTGATCACAAAACCGAGCAATAAGCTCAGGTGTGATGCCATCTTTACGATAATCGTGAAACTGATAGGGAACTCCCTCTTGTTCTAGCCACTTACGTGCTTTTTTAATCGTGTCGCAGTTAGGAATGCCATACAGAATGTTTGTCATGTTTATCCTTGCTTTTATTGAAGGGCTGAATGGATTGCTAGACGAAGCGTAGCTCGCTGCAACCTTGCTTATTGTGCGTTCAATCCTAACAGGAAGGGGCAGCAGAGACAAAAGTGTGATGTAGATATTTCACGCAAAGAAAAAATACCCCGTCAAGATAAATCGATTGGCAAGTTCTTGATCAAACGCAACACATAACACGGTAAAACGGAAATAATGAGCACAGCACACTTTAGGAGGTATCAATGGAACTGAGTCCTGTTTTTGCAAGGCGCCTGTATTTAGCTTTGTTAGTGGAAAGCCTTGAGCGACCCAATGTCCCTAAGCTCATCGAAAAAACGGGTTGGCCACGTCGCACCATTCAAGATGTGATTAAAGCCATGCCGGGTATCGGCATTGAATTAAATTTTGTTCAAGATGGTCGTCGACATAACGATGGCTACTACCAGCTCTCAGACTGGGGGCCCTTTGACAGTCAATGGGTGACTGAACGAAAAAAAGATATTGCGGAAAGTCTAGGATTTTGTGCATAAAGCCAGCATCGCTGGCTTTTTCTTTGTCCACATCATGTTGGTGCACATCAGCTGTTTTGCCACCACCAATAACTGATAAAGCCTACCCAACTGAGCACTAATAATATCCATGCGAGTTTGGCTTGATGGGTATGAGATACATCGTCTAGCTCCGATACATAGTCATCCGCTTCGTGGATTTCCTCCGTCGAGGATTGCTTGGCTTTTAACGCCTTTTTACGCAGTTTATCGGCTTGTCGATGTTTCTCTTTTTGCTGCTTCTTATACAGTGCAATCCCTTTTTCGATACCTTGGGTAATCAGTTTCGTCTGCTCTTTGGTTTGCCCTGGTCTTTGGGTGGCTTTGGCGATTTTCTGCGCCTCTTGTTGCGTTTGCTCAGAAGGTATTGGCGTGGAATTTTTCATTATCGGCTCGAATTAAAAAGCTTGAGGGCTAAGACTAGCATGTGATGCTTCAGTAAAAAATGGCGCTTCTCAAGAATTAGCAGTGGTCATTTGGATGAATTGCGCTAGAGTGGAAAGCCCGTGATTTATCAGTAGAGAACCCCGTGCGTTATTCGCTAGAACAGTATGATAGCCAAGGATTTTTAAAAGCGCCGCTATGGCTATGGCTAGGATGGCTGTTTCTTATTCGGGCTTGGGTCATGTTTGTGATGGCAGGAGTGAGCCGCGAACATGGTTCGCGTTTGCTGTCTTTAATCTATCCTGATCATTCGTTGCTTTATGTAGGATTGGCGATGGGCGTGCCTATTCTCAGCTTGATGTGGTTGATTACGTTGCGTAACTCACAACGTGGATGGGTCAACCGAATCGTGGCTCAAGGTCGTGCAATGACTTTGTTGACTGTCATCGGTCAGGCTATTCAAACGGCTTTCCATGTTTATTTGCAGCAGGGCGCATTTCACTGGGCGAATGCGCTAACGTTGGTCTTGCTGCTGTGGTTTGGCATTTATCTTGTACAGAGCCGCCACGTCAAAGACAGTTTACAAATCCCCGTGTTAGACAAGGTATGATCATCATCAACGTAGGGATTTAACTTTTTATTACACTGAGCAAAACCTAAAAGTGAGGACTCATTATGTTTAAGTCACAGACTGCAATCGTGCCGGAAGCTGGCCCATTTGCCCTGTACACACTGATTAAAGTTCGTCAAAACCACGCGAATGTTTTGCAAGCACTTAAAGCGCTGCCTGCGTTAGTTGAGGAAATCAATCAAAATCAGCCGGGAGCAGATCTGACGGTTTCTGTCGCGTTCAGCAAAGGTTTTTGGAGCCATTTTGAGATGGCGTCGCCACCAGAACTGATTGATTTTCCTGAGCTGGGTGAGGGCGAAACTCACGCGCCAAGCACGGATGTGGATGTGCTGATCCATTGTCACTCGACGCGCCACGACTTACTGTTTTATGCCCTGCGTAAAGGGATCAGTGATATCGCTGAAGATATTGAAGTGGTAGACGAAACCTACGGTTTCCGTTATTTAGATGCGCGCGACATGACCGGCTTTATCGACGGCACAGAAAACCCGAAAGCGGAGAAACGTGCAGAGGTTGCTTTGGTAGCCGATGGAGAATTTGCAGGTGGCAGTTATGTGATGGTGCAACGCTTTGTGCACAACCTGCCCGCGTGGAGCCGACTCAACTTAGCGGCACAAGAAAAAGTGATTGGCCGTACTAAGCCCGATTCTGTCGAGCTGGAGAATGTTCCGGCCGCTTCGCATGTGGGCCGAGTGGATATTAAAGAAGAAGGCAAAGGATTGAAGATTGTTCGTCACAGCCTGCCGTATGGTAGCGTGAGCGGCGATCACGGCCTACTGTTTATTGCTTACTGTCACACACTGCATAATTTCAAAACCATGCTGGAAAGCATGTATGGTGTGACCGATGGCAAAACAGACCAACTGCTGCGCTTTACCAAAGCTGTGACAGGGGCTTATTTCTTTGCGCCATCGCAAGTGATGTTGCAAACGCTAGAGCTGAAAAATCAGTAATGCAACACTGTTGCATATGTTTCATACAAAAGCCGAGCCCAGTGCTCGGTTTTTTGATTAAAGAAAACGCAGCTCGCACCGATAAAAGAACAAGTAAGCAATAGTGTAAGGAGTGCAGCAGCCATGGCCATGACGGTAAACACCAATGTGTCAGCGCTGGTAGCACAGCGACATCTTAATTCTGCGTCCGAGATGCTCAATCAATCTCTGGGGCGCCTTTCCTCTGGTAACCGTATTAACAGCGCCAAAGATGATGCTGCGGGACTACAGATCTCGAACCGTCTGGAAACGCAAATGCGGGGCCTCAGTATTGCTGTACGTAATGCCAACGATGGTATTTCGATCATGCAGACTGCAGAAGGGGCAATGCAGGAAACCACTCAACTATTGCAACGTATGCGCGACCTCTCTTTACAATCCGCGAATGGCTCGAATAGCGCCGCAGATAGAACCGCATTACAAGAGGAAATGGCCGCTTTAAATGATGAATTGAATCGAATTGCTGAAACCACCTCTTTTGCGGGGCGAAAACTGCTTAATGGTCAGTTTGTCAAAGCCAGTTTCCAAATTGGAGCCAGCAGTGGTGAGGCGGTACAGCTTTCACTGCGCAATATGCGATCCGACAGTTTGGATATGGGTGGCTTTAGTTATGTTGCCGCCGCAATGGCAGATAAAAAGTGGCAAGTCGCGAAAGGTAAGCAACAACTCAATATTAACTACGTCAATGCGCAAGGTGAGAATGAGAACATTCAGATCCAAGCCAAGGAAGGGGATGATATTGAGGAATTGGCCACTTATATTAACGGACAAACCGATAAAGTTTCGGCCTCCGTCAATGAAAAGGGGCAGCTCCAGCTTTACATCGCGGGGAAAGAAACCTCAGGAACCTTGGCGTTTGGTGGTAGCCTCGCCAATGAGTTACAACTTAACTTGTTGGGGTATGAAGCGGTGGATAATCTCGATATCAGCAGTGCAGGCGGCGCACAGCGTGCTGTTTCTGTCATTGATACGGCACTGAAATATGTCGATGGACACCGTTCTGAATTGGGTGCGATGCAAAATCGCTTTCATCATGCGATCAGCAATCTTGATAACGTGCATGAAAACTTGGCCGCGTCTAATAGTCGGATTAAAGATGCCGATTACGCCAAAGAAACCACACAAATGATTAAGCAGCAGATCTTGCAGCAGGTCAGTACATCTGTACTGGCTCAAGCGAAACGCCAGCCAAAATTCGTGTTGTTTTTGCTGCGTAACTAAAGAATAAGCCCACCTTATCGTCCGCCGTTGAGAAACCTTGAGTGCTAAAGTGCACTTTTTGTGCATTTTATGTGTTTGATGCCTAATTTATCGCCAAACAAACTTTTTTCTTAAAAAATCGAAAATTTTCCCTAAAGGATTTAAAAACCACGCCGTTATAAAAGGTAACTTTGAGAGAACTACTTTGGTTTTCCGAGACGTCGGAAACCGGATACATCGGAAAATCAATTGGAGAAATCACCATGGCAGTAAATGTAAATACCAACGTAGCAGCAATGACCGCTCAACGTTATTTGACTGGTGCAACTAACGCACAACAAACTTCAATGGAGCGTCTATCTTCAGGCTTTAAAATCAATAGCGCTAAAGATGATGCTGCAGGCCTACAAATTTCTAACCGCTTGAATGTACAAAGCCGCGGTCTGGATGTGGCAGTACGCAACGCGAATGATGGTATTTCAATTGCTCAAACCGCAGAAGGCGCGATGAATGAAACCACCAACATTCTGCAACGTATGCGTGATTTGTCACTGCAATCGGCAAACGGCTCAAACTCTAAAGCTGACCGCGTGGCCATCCAAGAAGAGATCACCGCGCTGAACGATGAATTGAACCGTGTGGCTGAAACCACCTCATTCGGTGGTAATAAACTACTGAACGGTACTTTCTCAACCAAGTCGTTCCAAATCGGTGCCGACAACGGTGAAGCGGTAATGCTGACCCTGAAAGACATGCGCAGTGATAACCGTATGATGGGTGGTACCAGCTACGTTGCGACTGAAAGCAAAGACAAAGACTGGAAAGTAGCCGCAGGTGCGAACGACATCACTTTCACGCTGAAAGACATCGACGGTCAAGACCAAACCATTACCGTTAATGCCAAAGAAGGCGATGACATCGAAGAAGTGGCGACTTACATCAACGGTCAAACCGACATGGTGAAAGCGTCGGTCAACGAGAAAGGTCAGCTACAAATCTTTGCTGGTAACAACAAAGTAACCGGTGATGTCGCATTCTCTGGTGGCCTAGCGGGTGCACTGAACATGCAAGCAGGTACTGGTGAAACGGTTGATACTATCGATGTAACTTCAGTAGGTGGCGCGCAACAATCTGTAGCGGTTATCGACTCTGCACTGAAATATGTAGATAGCCATCGCGCTGAACTGGGTGCGTTCCAAAACCGATTCAGCCATGCAATCAGCAACTTGGATAACATTAACGAAAACGTGAATGCTTCTAAGAGCCGTATCAAAGACACCGATTTCGCGAAAGAGACGACCGCTCTTACCAAATCGCAAATCCTGTCTCAAGCATCAAGCTCTGTGCTGGCCCAAGCCAAACAAGCGCCAAACGCCGCACTCAGCCTGTTGGGTTAATCACACCCACACCGCCAAAAAATCCAGCTTCGGTTGGATTTTTTATTACATCCGATTTCATTAATTCAGTGCCTAACTTCACGAAAGTGGAGGGGATTTTCTTTTTTCGAAAAAAAGCCTGAAATTTCTCTAAAGGATATTTATTTCTCGCCGTTACAGGATACGAGAGAAATGAGGTAAACCGACGTGAGGTGAGAGACACCGAGGTTTACCAACTTATCCGCCTAAGGAGATCAATATGGCAATTAATGTAAACACGAACGTGTCTGCCATGACCGCTCAGCGCTATCTAAATGGCGCTGCTGATGGCATGCAGAAATCGATGGAGCGTTTGTCGTCCGGCTATAAAATCAACAGTGCTCGGGACGATGCCGCAGGTCTGCAAATTTCTAACCGTTTAACATCGCAAAGTCGTGGTTTGGATATGGCGGTGAAAAACGCCAACGATGGTATTTCTATCGCCCAAACTGCTGAAGGGGCGATGAATGAAACGACCAACATCTTACAACGGATGCGCGACCTCTCGTTGCAATCCTCTAACGGTTCGAACTCCTCTTCTGAACGCCGAGCGATTCAAGAAGAAGTGTCCGCCCTCAATGATGAGCTAAACCGTATTGCAGAAACCACTTCATTTGGTGGTAACAAACTGCTCAACGGCTCCTTTGGTAACAAATCGTTCCAGATCGGTGCGGATTCCGGTGAAGCTGTCATGCTCAGCATGGGCAGTATGCGCTCGGATACCCAAGCAATGGGAGGCAGAAGTTACCGTGCTCAAGAGGGGAAGGCCGCAGACTGGCGCGTAGGCGCGGCAACCGACTTAACCCTGAACTACACTAATAAACAGGGTGAAGCACGTGAAGTAACCATTAATGCCAAACAGGGTGACGACTTAGAAGAGCTCGCGACCTACATCAACGGCCAAACGGATGACGTTAAAGCCTCTGTGGGTGAAAACGGCAAAATGCAGCTGTTTGCTTCATCGCAAAAAGTGAACGGTGATGTGACGATTGGCGGTGGACTGGGCGGTGAAATCGGCTTTGACGCCGGTCGTGATGTGACTGTGGCGAATATCGATGTTTCGACCGTTGCGGGTTCACAAGAAGCGGTTTCGGTATTGGACGGTGCACTGAAAGCGGTGGATAGCCAACGCGCTTCATTGGGTGCGTTCCAGAACCGATTCGGTCACGCGATCAGTAACTTGGATAACGTCAACGAGAACGTCAATGCGTCTCGCAGCCGTATCCGTGATACCGATTATGCTCGTGAAACCACGGCGATGACGAAAGCGCAGATATTGCAACAAGCGAGTACTTCTGTGTTGGCGCAAGCGAAGCAGTCACCATCTGCAGCTCTGAGCTTATTGGGGTAACCCTTTAAGCTCATTCGAGCTAGTAAGTAACTTGCAGTTAATGTTACTTATAAGGTGGAAGGGAGATTGTTATGGAAATACCATCCTACGCATCGAACATCCAGCCTTACGGCTCACAAAGTGGCATTAAAATTGCTTCAGAAAACGATAATGCAAAAAGCGTTTCGCTTTCAGGGGAGAACAGCCGCTCGGTTTCGCGTGCAGATAAATCATCTGAACACTTTTCTGAGCAGGCCAGGGCAAAGCAGCAAGAATCGGTTGATACGGCTATGGAGCATGCTAGGCAGCGCCAACGTCTCAACGAGGAGCAACTTGCCAAAATGGTGGATCAAATGAACGAGTTCGTGAAATCTATCAACAAAGGCCTGTCTTTCAGATTGGATCAAGAATCCGGGCGCGAGGTGGTTACCATCTACGAAGCTTCGACGGGTGATATCATTCGTCAAATCCCCGAGGAAGAGATGCTTGAAGTACTGCGTCGCCTTGCCCGTGAACAGGATCATCGATCCGGTTTACTGATGGCAAAGGTGTGAATGTGTTTTTGAGGTGATTGAATGAGTTTAGGCCCGATGGGGATGAATACTGGCTTTGATATCAATGGCATGGTCAGCAAAATTGTCAGTGCGGAGCGCGTACCCAAGCAGCAACGCATTGACAATGAGCGCACCAACATTGATACCAGTATCAGTGCCTATGGTCGGCTCAGAGAGTCGCTGGATACGATGAAAAATCTGATGACCCAGTTTCGTCAGGAGAAGGCTTTTGCTGTGCGCAAAGTCGATACCAGTGATGAAAAGGTTGTCTCCGCGACTGCCACCACGGAAGCGATCGCTGGCAACTATTCCGTCGATGTGTTGCAGCTTGCTCAAAGCCATAAAATTGCCTCTGAAGTGTTAGATAAAGATGCAAAGTTTGGCCCAGGCAAGCTGCAAATTTCATTGGGGGATAAAAGTTTTACGCTAGATGTACAAGCCAATTCCAAACTGGTTGATATTGTCCGTGGAATAAACGGTGAAAAGTCCAACCCGGGCGTGCGGGCCTCCATCATTAACGATGTGGAAGGGCCACGGCTGATTGTTGCCTCTAACGTATCGGGGAAAGACAACAGTGTAAAAATGTCGGCTCAAGCTGAGCCTGGCAATCCTCTCAAACAACTCGAATACAAAACGCTTGAGCAGCGGGTCCGCGATCTGGAAAAAGCACGTGCTCAAGCGCAGCAATTAATTAACCCACTGACACCTGAACAGCAGAAAGTAGCAGCGAAAGTTGCAGAAAAGATCGGCGATGCTGCACGGTTAGTGGATCAAGAAGTTGCACAAGAAATTCGCAATGCGGCACAAACGGCGCAAGGCGCTAACGCGACAGATACGGCTGCCAATGCCGGTGAACTCACCGATAATGCAGTTAAAGCGGCAGCCAGTGCGGCAAGTGAAGCAAAAAAATACCTCAAACCAGAAGACCGAATTCCAGGTTGGAGTGAAACGGCTTCCGGCACTTTACTCGATTCCTATTGGGAACCCGAGGAAGAACTCGATGCCAAAGGCAGTGAAAAAGCCTCAGATGTCCCAGGTTGGAGTAATACCGCATCTGGTACACTGCTCGATTCTTACGTGACGCCCAAAGAAGCGCAGCAAAAATTAGAGCAGAAACTGGCGCAAGAGAAAGCCGATATTGAAGCGGCAATTCGCAGCGGAAAAATGACCCCAGAAGAGGCTAAAGCTCAGGCACGAGCCAAGCTCAGCCCTGAAGAGCGTGCCTACATCGAGCAAGTCGAAAAAGCACAAGCCGCGCTCGATGCGGCGCAGACGGCGTTTGATGGCTATGGCGGCATGACAGAAGTGCAATCGGCGCAAGACTCCATGGTTGTACTGGATGGTGTTGCCACCTTATCAAGCAATAACAACATCATTGAAAATGCCATTGAAGGCGTAAACTTAACCCTCAAAGGCAAGACGGAGCGCAACCAAACTCCCGCCGAAATCGGCATTGAGTATGATCGCGATCGGGTGCGTACCGACATTGAACAGTTTGTGGCGGCCTATAACCAATTTTTCCAAACCAGCAAAGAACTGGCAGGGGTTGACCCTCGAACCGGGCAAGCAGGGCCACTAGCCGGAGACAGCATTGTACGCAGTGCCGACTCACGCTTAAAAACGGCTTTCTCGGCAAGCATCGAACAAGCACCAGATAACCTAAAATCATTGACGGAGTTCGGCATCACAACGACTCGACAAGGGACGTTGGAAATCAACTATGATATGCTCAACCGCCAGTTAAACAGTAACTTCACCAAGTTGGGTGATTTTTTTGGCGGTAATCAAGGCTTTGCCAAACGAGTCGAAGATGCCATTTCGAGCATGACGGGAGTGACTGGTTCCATCCGAACGCGCGAAAAAACTCTGACAGAGCAAACCTATCGACTGGATGATGATCAGCGCGCTTTAGATCGCCGCATGGACAGCTTAGAGAAGCGTACTCACGCGAAATTCAGCGCCATGCAAGATGCTACTGGGAAAATGCAATCCCAGCTTGCAGGCATGATGAATGCGTTAGGTGGTTAATGTGGAAGCACAACTGCAATATTTAAGTGATCTTGATCAACAAATAACAACTCTTCTGGCTGAAGATGATATTCATGCTGAAGATATTTTGCAGTTGGTCGATAACAGGGAACAGCTATTGCATAGCTTGTTAGGCTATTTAGCCGAGCACCCAGAATGGGCTCAATCCGATTTATGGCGCGAGGCAATTGGTAATACCCAACAACTTGTTGAACAGATGCAGTTAAAAACGGCGGCGATTGGTCAAACTCTTCATAAATATCGCCACGGAAATAAATCCGTTCAACAATACAAAAAGTTTTTATAAGAGGAAGACTATGCGTGGTTCTTTACAGGCGTACAAAAAAGTATCAGTGGATAGCCAGCTAAGTGCGGCCTCACCGCATAAAATAGTCCAAATGTTAATGGCGGGAGCCATTGAGCGTCTTATCCAAGGTAAGGCGGCAATGCAGCAGGGCAACATTCCACAAAAGGGCGAGCGCTTAGGTAAGGCGCTGGATATCATCATCAGCCTGCGCAGTTGCTTATCGATGGAAGATGGCGGCGATATCGCTAAAAATCTCGATCAACTGTATGACTTTATGGTCAACCAAATTACCCAAGCTAACCATAAAAATGATCCACAAATGCTGGATGACGTGATTGAGATCATTCGTGAAATAAAATCAGCTTGGGATCAAATTCCGCCTGAATTCCACAATTTGACCGCCGCTGAAGTGGGTATTTGATTTCCGTCAGGGAAACTTTTAACGGATATCACACCCAGCAAATGCTTGGTTGCCTTATTTGCCGATTTAAATAGAATAGAAGCCACTAACTAGCCAAGTGGCTTTTTTTGTTGCTGATTTCCACAAATTGTCTATCGTTTATTCAGGTTATATAACAAAAATGAATCACCTGAAAATGATGTTCAACGGGTGCAACCACAACTTCTTATAATAAAGGCAAATAATCTCACCTATGCAGAGTTTAGCGAAACTACTTGTGATTGAGGACGATGCCGCGATCCGGCTCAATCTCAGTGTTATTTTAGAATTTGTAGGAGAGCAGTGTGAGGTCATTGAGTCTACTCAGCTTGCCCAAGTCAATTGGTCTGCGGTGTGGGCGGGATGTATTTTAGGTTCGTTGCGTGGTCAAGCGCTTTCTCAAGAATTAATTCAATCTTTGACCAAAGCAAACCATATTCCGCTATTGATGGCGAATAAGCAGTCTTATTCCTTAGAAGAGTTTCCCAATTACGTTGGCGAATTAGATTTTCCTCTTAACTATCCACAGTTGAGTGAAGCACTACGCCACTGTAAAGAGTTTCTTGGACGTAAAGGCTTTCAAGTTCTTGCGACGGCACGTAAAAACACCCTGTTTCGTAGCCTTGTTGGGCAAAGCATGGGGATCCAAGAAGTTCGTCATCTGATTGAACAAGTGTCGACGACTGAAGCCAATGTCCTGATCCTCGGAGAATCGGGCACGGGCAAAGAAGTGGTCGCTCGCAATATCCACTACCACTCAGGACGCCGCAATGGCCCTTTTGTGCCGATTAACTGTGGAGCCATTCCTGCAGAACTGCTAGAAAGCGAACTGTTTGGGCATGAAAAAGGCGCATTTACGGGGGCGATTACCTCACGGAAAGGGCGTTTCGAACTGGCTGAAGGCGGCACGCTGTTTTTAGACGAAATTGGCGACATGCCAATGAGTATGCAGGTAAAACTGCTGCGCGTGTTACAAGAGCGCTGTTTTGAACGGGTGGGCGGTAATTGCACCATTAAAGCGAATGTTCGCGTGATTGCGGCGACACACCGCAACTTAGAAGAGATGATCGATGATCAGAAATTCCGTGAAGATCTTTACTATCGCTTAAACGTTTTTCCGATCGAAATGCCAGCTCTGCGCGATCGCATTGATGATATTCCTTTGCTACTGCAAGAATTGATGACGCGTATGGAGGCGGAAGGTGCGCAACCGATCTGCTTCACTCCTCGTGCTATCAATTCGATGATGGAACACGATTGGCCAGGGAATGTGCGTGAATTAGCTAACTTGGTTGAGCGTATGGTGATCCTCTATCCCAATAGTTTGGTGGATGTTAACCACTTGCCGACCAAGTACCGCTACAGCGATATTCCTGAATTCCAGCCTGAACCTAGCCGATTTAGCTCGGTTGAGGAGCAGGAGCGCGATGTTCTGGAAGGCATTTTTTCAGAAGATTTCAACTTTGAAGAGCCGCATGAGTTCGCAGCCGATATCGATGCGCCACAAGCGTTACCCCCTGAAGGGGTGAATCTGAAAGAGCTGTTGGCGGATCTAGAAGTGAATCTGATCAATCAAGCGTTAGAAGCGCAAGGTGGCGTTGTTGCGCGGGCGGCAGATATGCTGGGTATGCGGCGTACCACCTTGGTTGAGAAAATGCGCAAATACAACATGCAACGCTAAGAAAACCCATAGTCAATATATTGGCATTGGTAACATGTTGATTTTTAAATAAAATGGCTTGGCATGACTCTTGCGTGTCAAGCCATTGTTGCATTTTAAGACAGAGAGTGAATGATGAGCAGCGCAGTGCAAGAGCAGCATTCCCATTTGGACTCGTTAGAAGATCAAGTTGAGCGCTATAAACAAGTATTGGATGTGATGCCCGCAGGGGTCATTTTGCTTGATACTCAAGGCATCGTGCGTGAAGCCAACCCTGAAGCGCAGCGCTTGTTGGATGTCCCCTTGGTGGGAGAAAGATGGTATAGCGTGATCCAAATTGCGTTTGCACCTAGAGAAGATGATGGGCATGAAATCTCACTGCGTAATGGCCGTAAAGTCCGTTTGGCGATTTCAGCTTCAACCACAGGGCAGCTTATCCTCATCACCGATTTAACGGAAACACGGTTATTGCAGTCACGGGTCAGTGATTTACAACGGCTTTCTTCACTCGGTCGTATGGTCGCCTCTCTTGCACACCAAGTGCGCACGCCACTTTCCAGTGCCATGTTGTATGCCGCTAATCTTGCTGCACCAAATCTTCCGCCGGCAACGCGCGAGCGTTTTCAAAGCAAGCTTGTCGATCGGCTACATGATCTTGAAAAGCAAGTTAACGACATGCTGCTGTTTGCCAAAGGGGGCGATAATAAAGTGGTCGCACCTTTTTCAATTGGTGATCTGGCTTGCGAATTTATGCCGATGGTGGAAACGGCGCTAAAAAATAGCCAGATCGATTATGGCCAGGAAGTCGAAAGTGAAGAGACCATGCTTTTGGGGAACGCCAACGCATTAGCCTCTGCTCTCAGTAACTTAGTGATGAATGCGGTGCAAATTGCTGGCAAAGGCTCACAAATTGATGTGTTTTTCCGCCCCGTGAATGGTGAACTCAAAATTTCAGTGCAAGATAACGGCCCTGGAGTGCCTGAATCTTTGCAGCACAAAATTATGGAACCCTTTTTTACCACTCGCTCCCAAGGCACTGGCCTTGGCTTAGCGGTAGTGCAAATGGTGTGTCGCGCCCATGGTGGGCGATTAGAACTGATATCCAAGGAGGGGGAAGGTGCTTGTTTTACCATGTGCATTCCCCTTGAACGTCAGGTAGATAGCTCAAACTCAGAGACTGGAGAGTGAAGATGGCTCAAAGCAAAGTCTTAATCGTAGAAGATGATGAAGGTCTTCGCGAAGCATTGATCGACACCTTAGCTTTAGCGGGTTATGAGTGGCTAGAAGCCGATTGCGCGGAAGACGCTTTACTCAAACTCAAGTCTAACAGTGTGGATATTGTGGTTTCTGATGTGCAAATGGCTGGCATGGGCGGCTTAGCTCTGTTACGCAGTATCAAGCAGCATTGGCCGAACCTACCCGTGTTACTGATGACGGCCTACGCCAATATTCAAGATGCGGTTTCCGCGATGAAAGACGGTGCCATTGATTACATGGCAAAACCTTTTGCACCAGAAGTGCTGCTGAATATGGTCAGCCGTTATGCTCCGGTTAAATCCGATGACAATGGTGATGCGGTGGTCGCGGATGCCAAAAGCCTAAAACTGCTTGCCTTAGCAGAAAAGGTCGCGAAAACCGATGCTAACGTGATGATTTTAGGTCCCAGTGGTTCCGGTAAAGAGGTGATGTCGCGTTATATCCACAACGCATCACCGCGTAAAGAGGGGCCATTTATCGCGATAAACTGCGCGGCGATCCCTGACAACATGCTGGAAGCGACACTGTTTGGTTATGAAAAAGGCGCCTTTACGGGGGCGGTACAAGCCTGCCCCGGTAAGTTCGAACAGGCACAAGGCGGCACCATTTTACTTGATGAAATCAGTGAAATGGATCTGAACCTACAAGCTAAGTTACTGCGTGTGCTGCAAGAGCGTGAAGTGGAGCGCTTAGGTAGCCGTAAAAGCATCAAGTTGGATGTTCGTGTACTTGCCACCAGTAACCGTGACTTGAAACAGTATGTACAAGCGGGGAATTTCCGTGAAGATTTATACTATCGTCTGAATGTGTTCCCATTAACGTGGCCAGCCCTGTGTGAACGTAAAGACGACATTGAACCACTGGCGAATCATTTGATTGAACGTCACTGTAAAAAGTTGGGTTTACCCGTTCCGAGTATTGAACCTAATGCAGTGAATAAACTTTTGCATTATTCTTGGCCGGGCAATGTACGTGAATTGGATAATGTGGTGCAGCGAGCGCTGATTTTAAGCGAGAACGGCCATATTACGAGTGAGCACATTTTGCTTGAAGGCGTAGATTGGCATGACGCCAGCAGCCTACAACAAGTCGTCGCGGGTGAATCGGTTGCCGCTCCGCAAATTAAACCGGTAGCTGAGCCTGAAGTGTTTAAACCTTTGGTTCAAGGCTCCAGTGTGCAGAGTACGGGAACGCCAAGTTCAGGATTGGGGGGGGAACTCCGCGATCAAGAGTTTGCGATCATTCTTGATACCTTGGCCGAATGTCAGGGGCGTCGTAAAGAGATGGCTGAGAAGCTTGGTATCAGCCCACGAACCTTGCGTTATAAGCTCGCTAAAATGCGTGATGCTGGAATTGATATCCCAGGATGAGGGCATGGCATATAAATTGCTCTTTAGAGTTAGGAATGGAAATTTTGAGTCAAAGAATTGGCATCAGAGGTAGCAATGAGACTTGACGGTTTAAACAGCGAAATGCAAGCGATGATGTTCGAAGCGATGAACACTCAACCCGCATCAACAGGTCAGAAAGTTGGCGCAGACTTTAGCGCAATGCTGAATAACGCGATCAACAACGTGAACGGCCTACAAAAGACCTCAAGCGATTTGCAAATGCGCTTTGATCGTGGCGATGAAGGCGTCTCTCTTTCCGACGTGATGATCGCCCGCAATAAGTCGAGTGTGGCGTTTGAAGCCACCATTCAAGTACGTAACAAATTGGTAGAAGCGTACAAAGAATTGATGAACATGCCAGTATAACTTGGGTAGCAAATTGTGGCTGATGATAAACAAACAACCGATCTTGCGTTGACCAACAGTAGTGGTGAGCACGCCTTAATGGCGAGCTCGGACCTTGACCACGATACGCAAAATCCAGACATCAACGAAAAAAGCAGCAAAATGGACTTTACCGTTGGTGATCTCGATTTATTGCGCCAAGTGGTACTGGTGCTCTCCATTTCTATCTGTGTTGCGCTCATCGTTATGTTGTTCTTCTGGGTTCGTGAACCGGATATGCGTCCACTTGGTGCGTATGAAACCGAAGAATTGATCCCAGTACTGGATTATCTCGATCAGCAAAAACAGCAATACAAACTCGACGGTAACACCATTTTGGTGCCGGTGAGTGATTACAACAGCCTGAAATTGTCCATGGTGCGTGCTGGATTAAACCAAGAGCGCCAAGCGGGCGATGAAATACTAATGCAAGACATGGGGTTTGGTGTTTCACAACGCTTGGAACAAGAGCGCTTGAAACTGAGTCGTGAGCGTCAATTGGCAAAAGCCATTGAAGAAATGCGCCAGATAAACAAAGCTCGCGTTCTGCTCGCGCTGCCTAAACAGAGTGTCTTCGTACGCCAAAACCAAGAAGCCTCAGCTTCGGTTTTTCTCAGTTTGCGTACGGGCGCTAACCTCAAACAAGAAGAAATTGATGCGGTGGTCGATATGGTGGCCAGTGCGGTACCCGGTATGAAACCGAGCCGTGTCACCGTGACCGATCAACATGGTCGCTTGCTCAGCTCAGGCTCACAAGATCCGGTATCGGCTGCCCGCCGTAAAGAACAAGAGTTAGAAAAGCAGCAAGAAGAGGCGTTACGCGGAAAAATTGACTCGGTGTTGATCCCGATTTTGGGTTTAGGTAACTACACCGCTCAGGTGGATATTGAGCTTGATTTCAGCGCAGTTGAACAAACTCGTAAAGTGTTTGATCCCAATACTCCGGCGACACGCAGTGAGTACACGTTAGAAGATTTCAACAACGGTAATGTGGTGGCAGGTGTTCCTGGTGCGCTCAGCAACCAACCTCCAGCCGATGCATCAATTCCACAAGATGTCGCGCAGATGAAAGATGGCTCGGTACTTGGCCAAGGCTCTGTACACAAAGAAGCCACGCGCAACTTCGAACTCGATACCACTATTAGCCACGAACGTAAACAATCGGGTGTCGTGAATCGCCAAACCGTCGCTGTAGCAGTGAAAAGCCGTTCGAGTGTTAATCCAGATACGGGTGAAGTCACTTACACCCCATTGAGTGAAGCTGAAATCAACTCGATTCGTCAGATCCTGATCGGCACGGTAGGCTATAGTGAAAATCGTGGGGATTTACTGAATGTGTTAAGCATGCCATTTGCTGAGCCGGAAGTAGAACAGATTGCGGATGTGCCAATCTGGGAGAATCCAAACTTCAACGACTGGGTTCGTTGGCTAGCCAGTGCGCTTGTGATCATCATTGTGGTGTTGGTCTTGGTACGCCCAGCGATGAAAAAACTTATCAACCCAACCGCAGATTCGGACGAACAAATGTATGGTCCGGACGGTATGCCTATCGGAGCGGATGGTGAAACTAGCTTGATCGGTAGCGAAATCGACAGTGGTGAATTGTTCGAATTTGGTTCCGGCATTGACCTGCCTAATCTCCACAAAGATGAGGACGTACTGAAAGCGGTGCGTGCTTTGGTGGCAAACGAGCCAGAACTCGCGGCTCAAGTGGTGAAGAACTGGATGCAAAATGGCTAAAGATAATAAAGATGGTGGAGAAGTGGTTGAGTCAACCATTGACATCAGTGAGATCCCGGGTGATGAAAAAGCCGCGATTCTTCTGCTCAGCCTCAATGAAGAAGATGCCGCTGGCATTATTCGTCACCTTGAACCTAAACAGGTTCAGCGTGTGGGTAGCGCCATGGCGCGTGCCAAAGACTTAAGTCAAACCAAAGTGTCAGCGGTACATCGCGCCTTTTTGGAAGACATTCAGAAATACACCAACATCGGTATGGGCAGCGAAGACTTCTTACGTAATGCCTTGGTGGCGGCGTTGGGGGCGGATAAAGCCAATAACTTGGTGGATCAAATTCTGCTTGGTACGGGTTCTAAAGGTTTGGATTCCCTTAAATGGATGGATCCACGTCAGGTGGCGAGCATTATTGTTAACGAGCACCCGCAGATCCAAACCATCGTACTGTCCTACCTTGAGCCGGATCAATCGGCGGAAATCTTGGCGCAGTTCGCAGAGCGTGACCGTCTTGATTTGTTGATGCGTATCGCCAACTTGGAAGAGGTACAACCTTCTGCACTGGCCGAGTTGAACGAAATCATGGAGAAACAGTTTGCGGGTCAAGCTGGCGCGCAAGCCGCCAAAATTGGTGGCTTGAAAGCGGCTGCCGATATCATGAACTACCTGGACAACAACATCGAAAGCGTGTTGATGGATCAGATGCGCGAACAAGACGAGGATTTGGCGACCCAAATCCAAGATTTGATGTTCGTGTTCGAAAACTTGGTCGAAGTCGACGATCAAGGCATCCAAAAATTGCTGCGTGACGTGCCACAAGACGTCTTGCAAAAAGCCCTCAAAGGGGCCGACGATGCACTGCGTGAGAAAATCTTCAAGAACATGTCGAAGCGTGCTGCTGAGATGATGAAAGACGATCTGGAAGCGATGCCACCGATCAAAGTATCGGATGTGGAAACCGCACAGAAAGAGATCTTGGCGATTGCTCGTCGCATGGCCGATAACGGCGAAATCATGCTAGGCGGCGGTGCTGACGAATTCTTGTAATCGATACGGGTCGGCGTAAGCCGATCCGTTTCACATCGATAGGTTTATTGACCTTAAACTTGCTGCATGATTAAGGATCACAATGTCTGGTGAAAGAAAGCGCGGTTTTATTCGCCCAGGCGCAGACGATGCGACTGTCACTCCTCAACGTTGGGGACTACCTGATTACGGTGCTGAGAGCCATAAAGCGGCAAAGCAGACCGCCTTCAACTACGATCCGGGTTGGATTCCCAATTTTGATGAACCCGATCTGGAAGTCGAACACGAATTAACTGAAGAAGAAATTGCGTTGATCCGTACTGCGGCTCAGCAAGAAGGTTTTGAGCAAGGCCATGCGGAGGGTTATCAGCAAGGTCTTGAGCAAGGCAAAGCGGAAGGGTTCCAAACCGGACATCAAGAAGGTCAGACGCAAGGCTACCAAGACGGGATTGCCGAAGGACAAGCCTTGATACAAGAGCATGTCAAAAACTTTATGGCGCTGGCGAATCAGTTTGCCCAGCCCCTTGATCTGCTCAATGCGCAAGTGGAAAAGCAGTTGGTGGATATGGTACTCGCGCTCACCAAAGAAGTGGTGCACGTGGAAGTGCAAACCAATCCGCAAGTGATCCTTGATACCGTGAAAGCTTCTGTTGAGTCGTTGCCGATTGCTGGCCACGCGATTACCCTCAAACTCAATCCTGAAGATGTCGAGATCATTCGCCAAGCGTATGGCGAACAAGAAATCGAAACCCGCAACTGGACTCTACTCAGCGAGCCGGCGTTAAGTCGCGGCGATGTGCAGATTGAAGCGGGAGAATCGAGTGTTAGCTACCGAATGGAAGAGCGGATTCGTAGTGTACTGAAAAGCTTCTGCGGTATTAACCGCCATCATCCGGGAGAGTAAGCGATGTTGGCTTTAGCGGATCGTCTTGCCCAGTATAAAGTCGAAGGACATACCACCAGACCCATGGCTTCAGGCAAACTGGTGCGTGTGGTCGGCCTCACGTTGGAGGCCACTGGCTGCAAGGCGCCAGTGGGCAGTTTGTGTAAAGTACAAACCATGACGGGGGAAATGGAAGCCGAGGTGGTCGGGTTTTCGGGTGAGAATCTTTTTCTCATGCCAAGCGAACAGATCATCGGTGTCCTACCGGGAGCTAAAGTTACGCCGATTACGTCTGAATCGGGTTTACCCGTGGGAATGGAGCTGCTCGGTCGAGTGATTGACGGTGTTGGCAATCCGCTTGATGGTCTTGGCTCGATTTACACCGAACAACGCGCTTCCTTGAATGCCGCACCGATTAACCCACTGGCGCGTAAACCAATCAGCGAGCCTTTGGATGTTGGGCTTAAAGCCATTAACGGTTTACTGACGGTCGGCAAAGGACAGCGGATTGGCTTGTTTGCAGGCTCCGGTGTGGGTAAATCGGTCACGCTCGGCATGATGACCCGAGGTACTACCGCGCAAGTCGTCGTGGTTGGGTTGATTGGTGAACGGGGACGCGAAGTGAAAGAATTTATCGAAGAGATCCTCGGGGTTGATGGGCGTCAGCGTTCGGTTGTCGTCGCGGCTCCCGCCGATTCATCACCATTGATGCGTTTAAAAGGCTGCCAAACCGCTCTGACTATTGCTGAATATTTCCGAGACCAAGGCTTAGATGTTCTTCTGCTGATGGATTCGTTAACCCGTTTTGCCCAAGCGCAGCGGGAAATTGCTTTGTCGGTCGGTGAGCCACCCGCTACCAAAGGTTATCCGCCTTCCGTGTTTGCTAAACTTCCAGCTCTCGTTGAGCGAGCTGGGAACGGTGGTCCACATCAGGGATCCATTACGGCTTTCTTCACAGTATTAACCGAAGGGGATGACTTACAAGATCCGATCGCTGATGCTTCACGTGCGATTCTGGATGGTCACATTGTCCTGTCTCGTGAAATGGCCGATGCGGGGCATTATCCCGCGATTGATGTCGAAAAATCCGTCAGTCGGGTCATGCCACAGATCACCACCGATGAACATCTACTGATGTCTAAAGCCGTGCGGCAAATTCTCTCGGTCTGTCGTAAGAACCAAGATTTGGTATCGATTGGGGCTTATAAGCCGGGGACCGATAAGGCGATTGATGCGGCTTTCACCCTCAAGCCTAAGTTGGATCAGTATTTGCAGCAGGGAATGAAAGAAACAGTGCCTTATGACATGTGCGTTAATATGCTGCGCCATGTGCTCAGTTCATAGCTCGGAGCCGTTGAATGGATAACGCGTTAGATTTTCTGCTTGAGCAAGCTCAAGAAGGGGAAGACAAAGCCGTATTAGCACTCAGCAAAGCGCGTAGCGAGCTAGAGAGTTATTACCATCAGTTACGCCAAATTGAGCAGTACCGTTTGGAGTATTGCCAGCAGTTGGTGGAGCGCGGTCAATCGGGTTTAACGGCCAGCCAGTATGGTCACCTCAATCGCTTCCTGACTCAGCTTGATGAAACCTTAGCCAAACAGAAAAGTGCCGAGCAGCACTTCCGTCTACAAGTCGAAAACTGTGAACAACACTGGCTGAGCATGCGCCAAAAGCGTAAGTCGTATCAATGGCTGCTTGAGAAAAAACAGTCGGAGCGTCAGCTGCTTCAGGAAAAACGTGAGCAGAAACAGATGGATGAGTTTTCAACGCTGATGTTCAACCGCCGACGTCTTTCCTCTTAATGTTCGTGCCAGCATCGCGCTGCCATCTTCTTCCTCTATTCCTTCGTTATAAACAGGCTATTTGGCGTATTTCTTGCTAGGTTTCCTGTAAAGGGGATAAATTCCCCATGGTTACCGATGAGTTGAACAATATGGGGTTGCCGCCGTTGGTTACGCCTAAGTTCAAATCCCACTGTGCGAGTAGCGAATATGAATGTGAATCTCACCCCTCCGGTTGAACCGGGCAAAGTCGCCTCTGTGGCTAAAAGCGGCGCAGTCAGTACGGATACGGTAGAAACCGAAGCCTCTGGTGGCTTTTTTGCGCAGTTACACGCTCTTATTTTCGGTAGCAAAACCTCATCGGATGAGCCTGCCGCCAGTGCGACTCAGGTTGAAGACGCAGAGGTCACCGCGGATGCCGGAATGAGTTCCGACATTGAGCCAGCGTTAACGGCAGAGATGGATGACGCTTTGCTTAGCGCTACGGATCTGGACACAACCAGTGATGAAAGCACGAATGCGGCCGCGGTAAAGCCCGATCAAAAAGCGACTCCATTAGAAAAAGGAGAGGCCACCTCCGCCAAGTCTGCGCAAACCAATCAAGCTCAAGATAGCTCGAATACGCCAGTGCCGGTTTCGCTCGCTAAATGGGTTAAACCATCAGAGGCGGTCGATGATGTACAGGTCAGCGATGAGCTACAACGCAAAACCGCACAAGCCATGAGCGAGGGCGACAAAATACTTGGTCGCTTACAAGAATCTAATCAAGTGCTTTCAAAAACAAACGGCAAAACTTTGCCTGTGCAGCATGGTCAAGCGCTAGATAAACACACAACTGAGCTGGCAGAAAATGAGTCGTTATCTGCCGAAATAACTGCCCAAGCCCCATCATCGGAGGCACGTGTGCTTGCCGCGCAAGGCGCGAAGCCTACGTCTGACGAGTTAAAGAATGCGGCGGTTGCGCAAGCTAGTGAAGATGAAAAAACACAAGATGAGCTGATGGCTGCCGCGTTGTTAGGTGGCGCGATAACCGGTGTGAGTGTGGTGAAAAATCAGCCAGCAAGCACCGTCGCTGAGGATATACCAATCGATGCTACGCAAGTCGCTTCTTCCAACGTAGGGAAATCTGAAGCCGCGTTGGTTGACAATCAACTTATGATCAAAGCCAAAACACCGAGTACTGCAGCACAGGTTCAAGCGCCGGTGCATGGCATAACGCCAACGATAAACGATGCATTGACGGCTGAAACTTCGGTTGCTGAGAGTGGCAAAGTGGCGATTCCATGGGCGACACAAGCACCAACGGAACATGAACTTGCCGCAGTATCTCCAGAATTGAAAGCGCTGCTAGAAGAAGGTGGTAAAACCAAAACGCTTACCCCTAATCCGTCGGGGCAATCCATTGCACAAGGAATCACACCTGCACACTTGGCAGCGCAACAGGCGGCAAGCACCGCTGTGCCAGTAAACCCAACGGCGGTAACCCCCGTTGATATGGCTGCTCTTGCACCACAGGCTGTGGCGGTGAATCCTATGGTCAACCCTGCTTCAACCGTTAATCCAGAACTGGCAGCCAGTTCAGCGATGCTCACCGCATTAGGTGGACGTGCTTTGGCGGGGGGAGATGAGCGCCGCGTAACCAACGAATCGGGGCATGAAGGGTTAGCGCAGCAAATTGCCGCTGCTGCAGGTCAGGGTGTGGGACAAAATCAGGCATTACATCGCGCGGAATCGCAAGCCGTGCAAGCCAATGCAACCCCTTTACATCTCAATAAAGAGATGGCCGCGGATCAGCTTGCGGAACGGGTACAGGTGATGATGTCCAAAAACCTGAAGAATATCGATATTCGGCTTGATCCTCCCGAAATGGGGCGGATGCATATTCGTATGAACATGCAAGGTGATGGTGCCACCGTGCATTTCACAGTGGCGAACCAACACGCGCGTGATGCGTTAGAACAAACCATGCCAAGACTGCGTGAAATGCTAGCTCAACAGGGAGTTCAATTGGGGGATACCTCTGTTCAACAACAAAGTGCAGGACAACAACAGCGTTATGCAGGGCAAGAGCAGTCGGGTTTTGGTCAAACTGCACGCAACGAACAGCATAATAGCGAAGAAAACCTTGATACCGACGTCAAACTTGATTTGAATGTGGCAACAAAGCGTGATGGAATCAGTTATTACGCTTAAACTTATACAAAATTAACCACATACAGAGGCAATTATGGCCGAAGAAGAACAAGTTGCGGATGCCCCCAAAGGGAAAAAGAAATTGTTGATCATCATTATCGCCGCCGTGGTATTACTGGCTGGCGGTGGTGGTGCGGCATTTTTTATGATGGGATCCGGTGGTGAAGAGGCCGCAGCGCAAGCTGAGCAGAAAACAGAGCAAGCTGCGACACCTGCCGACCCTGTCTCTTACGTCAACATTGCTCAGCCGTTTGTGTTTAATGTTACGGGTGATGCAAAAGATCGCATGGTACAAATCAAAGTGCAGTTGATGGTACGGGGCAGCGAAAACGAGAATTTAGCCCGTTACCATTCCCCTTTAGTGGAAAGCACCTTGTTGGCCACTTTTGCTTCGGCGACTGTTGAACAGCTACGTACGCCTAACGGACGTATTGAATTGCGCGACAAAGCGACTGAAGACATCAAAGCGGCACTTAACCAAGCCGTAGGTAAGCCGATTATTGAAAAAGTGCTGTTTACCGATTTTGTAATGCAATAGGTGAAATGTGACTGATTTATTAAGCCAAGACGAAATTGATGCGCTGCTCCATGGTGTCGATAGTGTCGATGAGGAAGAAGAGGAATTACCCAAGTCGGTCCCCGGCGCGGTAAACTTCGATTTTTCTTCCCAAGATCGTATCGTCCGGGGTCGAATGCCGACTCTGGAGCTGATCAATGAACGTTTTGCTCGCCACCTACGCATCAGTCTCTTCAACATGCTGCGCAAAACCGCTGAAGTATCGATCAACGGCGTACAGATGATGAAGTTTGGTGAATACCAAAACACCTTGTATGTCCCTACCAGTTTGAACATGGTGCGTTTTCGTCCCTTAAAAGGCACCGCTTTGGTGACCATGGAAGCGCGCTTGGTGTTTATTCTGGTTGAGAACTTCTTCGGCGGCGATGGTCGTTACCATGCGCGGATTGAAGGCCGTGAATTTACCCCGACCGAGCGACGCGTTATTCAACTGCTGCTCAAAATCGTGTTTGCTGACTACAAAGAAGCGTGGTCTCCGGTGATGGGGGTTGAGTTTGAATACCTCGATTCCGAAGTGAACCCGAGTATGGCGAACATTGTCAGTCCGACGGAAGTGATTGTAGTCAGCTCTTTCCACGTTGAAGTGGATGGCGGCGGTGGTGATTTCCACATGGTGATGCCGTATTCCATGGTTGAGCCAATCCGTGAACTGCTTGATGCGGGTGTACAGTCAGACAAAATGGAAACCGACGTGCGTTGGAGCACCGCGCTGCGTGAGGAGATCATGGATGTGCCGGTCAATTTCCGAGTGAACCTACTGGAAATGGATATTGCGCTGCGTGATTTGATGGAGTTGCAAGTTGGTGATGTTATACCGATCAAAATGCCAGAACACGCGGTGATGTTTGTTGAAGAGTTACCGACTTACCGCGTTAAAATGGGTCGCTCCGGAGAGAAGCTCGCAGTACAAGTTTCCGAAAAAATCAAACGCCCTGATGTGGTGAAAACGGATCTCGCTTTCCTCGGCAAAGATATTATGGCCGAGTTTGAAAACGCAGAAGAAGACGAAATCGAGTAACCCGTTACACGTGATTAGGATGACCTCGCTGTCACCCAGCGAATGAAGATCAGAACCAATAGGTAGTTGAAGATGGCAAAAAGCGAAGATGAAAGATTGGCTGAAGAGTGGGCAGCAGCACTAGGTGAAGATCCGAATGCGCCCGATATTGATGTGGATGAAATCTTAGCCGCACCGCTTGAAGAGTTAAAAAATACTGCGCCACCGATCAGTGATGACGAACGCCGCAAGCTGGATACCATTATGGATATTCCAGTGACCATTTCGATGGAAGTCGGGCGTTCTAAAATCAGTATCCGTAACCTGCTGCAATTGAACCAAGGTTCGGTGGTTGAGCTAGATCGTATTGCGGGTGAATCACTGGATGTGATGGTTAACGGCACGCTGATTGCGCATGGCGAAGTGGTAGTGGTGAACGATAAGTTCGGTATCCGCTTGACCGACGTAATCAGCCAGACTGAACGTATCAAGAAACTGAGATAGCCAATGCGAAAATTGGCGGCTCTGATTCTTATCCCTGTTCCTGGGTTGGCTGCAACCAGCAGCCAACTGGATTTGGCGACCACTTTTGGGTCGCTTTTGTTCGTTATTGCCCTGATCCTTTTACTGGCTTGGCTACTCAAGAGAATGCGGGTTCCTGCCTTCGGTCAGCAAAAAGGGCTGAGTATTGTCAAACAACTGCCCGTTGGTACCCGAGAGCGGGTGATGATCATTCAAGTGGGCGAAGAGCAGTATCTGATTGGGGTGACCACTCAGTCGATTCAACTGTTGGCCAAACTCGATAATCCACTCACACAGGAGGAGCTGCCTGCAACCCCTTTTTCTAACCAGTTGATGCAGCTACTGAAAAAAAATGAAACGGACTCAAAGACTTAATTTGACCTCTTGGTTGACAACTGGGTTACTCACTTGGCTGCTCTCCGGCATGCTAGGTTTTGCTTCGCTCGCTTTTGCTGAAGAACCACTCAATACCGGAATTCCATCGACTGCGGCGGGGGCATCTTCTGTCACCGTTACCGCACTTGAAAAAGAACAAGGTAACGCCAAAACCATCGCGTTGGGCAGTAGCAGCGGGGGGAGTGGCATTCCCGCTTTCACCATGACCACCAATCCGGATGGCAGTGAAGATTACTCGATAAACCTGCAAATTCTGGCACTGATGACCATGTTGGGCTTCCTGCCTGCTATGGTCATCTTGATGACCTCATTCACTCGCATTGTGGTGGTGATGTCAATTCTGCGGCAAGCCATGGGTTTACAACAAACGCCTTCCAACCAAGTGATTATTGGTATTGCGCTATTTCTGACGTTTTTCATTATGGCGCCAGTGTTTAACCAGATTAATGAGCAAGCGGTGCAGCCTTATCTCAATGAACAGATCTCTGCGCGCCAAGCGTTTGATTTAGCGCAAGAGCCAATGAAGGCCTTCATGCTCAAGCAGACCCGAGTTAAAGATCTGGAAACCTTCGTTGAAATGTCGGGCGCTCAAGTGACTGCTCCGGAGCAAGTCTCCATGGCGGTGCTCATTCCTGCCTTTATCACGTCGGAGTTAAAAACCGCGTTCCAGATTGGTTTTATGCTGTTTTTGCCGTTTTTGATCATCGACTTGGTGGTGGCTTCGGTACTCATGGCGATGGGTATGATGATGCTCTCGCCTATGATTGTTTCTCTACCTTTTAAATTGATGTTGTTCGTGTTGGTGGATGGCTGGAACTTGATCCTGTCGACCTTGGCGGGCAGTTTTGCCTTGTAGCGGGGAAGCAACATGACACCAGAGATATTTGTCGAACTGTTCAAAGAATCACTCTGGCTGGTGCTGATTATGGTGTGTGCCATTATCATCCCTAGCTTGCTGATTGGTCTCGTGGTTGCGATTTTTCAGGCCGCGACCTCGATTAACGAACAGACACTGAGTTTTTTGCCGCGTTTGATCATCACCTTATTAGCGTTGATGTTCTTTGGGCATTGGATGACGCAAATGCTGATGGACTTTTTCTACAGCATGATTGAGCGCTTGCCGCAGGTTCTGTACTAGGAGCACTTATGGAGTATCCAGCCAGTGTCGTCCTCGATTTCATCGCTAATTATTTTTGGCCGTACACGCGTATTGCGGCCATGTTGATGGTGATGACGGTCACTGGCGCGCGTTTTGTGCCTGCGCGTGTGCGTCTTTATTTGGGGTTAGCTTTAACCTTTGCTGTGATGCCAGCCATTCCTGCTGTGCCTTCCGATATCGCTTTGCTCTCACTGCAAGGATTCATGATCACCTTTGAACAGATTGTGATTGGCATGGCGATGGGCATGGTTACCCAGTTTTTGGTGCAAATCTTTGTCATGCTTGGTCAAATTCTCGGTATGCAATCGAGCTTGGGTTTTGCCTCTATGGTTGACCCTGCCAATGGACAAAATACACCGTTACTGGGTCAGATGTTTATGCTGTTGGCCACGCTGTTTTTTCTCTCCAGTGATGGTCATTTAAAAATGATCCAACTGGTGGTGTTTAGCTTTAAAAGCTTGCCGATTGGCAGCGGCTCACTCACTACGGTCGATTATCGCGAGTTAGCCTTGTGGCTTGGTATTATGTTTAAAGCCTCACTCGCGGTATCGCTCTCAGGCATTATTGCACTGCTCACCGTGAACCTCTCGTTTGGCGTGATGACTCGTGCTGCGCCGCAGCTTAACATCTTCTCGCTTGGCTTCTCGTTTGCGCTCCTTGTGGGTCTGCTGCTGTGTTGGTACATCCTTAGCGGTTTGTATACCCATTACGAAATCTACTGGCAAGAGACGGAAGAGCAGATCTGCCGTCTTATTCGCTTGAACTGTTAGGAGGCTGATTTGGCAGAATCCGACGGCCAAGAAAGGACCGAAGAAGCCACCCCCCGAAGGTTGCAGCAGGCCAAGGAAAAAGGCCAAGTTGCACGTTCGAAGGAGTTGGCTTCTGTCTCTGTATTAGTAGTAGGTGCGGTTTCCTTGATGTGGTTTGGCGAAGCCTTAGCCCAAGGTCTATTCACGGCTATGCAGCGGCTGTTTTCGCTCAGCCGAGAAGAAATCTTCGATGTCGGGAAACTGTTCGATATCATAGGTGGGGCGCTGGTTAATTTGCTGCTACCTCTGCTGATGATTTTGATTACCTTGTTTACCGCGGCATTGATTGGTGCAGCAGGGATCGGGGGAATTAATTTTTCCGCAGAAGCGGCAATGCCCAAACTCTCCAAAATGAATCCACTGAGTGGGTTTAAGCGGATGTTTGGTATGCAAAGCTGGGTTGAACTGCTCAAGTCGATTCTAAAAGTCATGTTGGTGGCGGGGGTAGCTTTCTATCTCATCGAAGCCTCACAAAAAGATCTATTCCAACTCAGTTTAGATGTCTACCCGCAAAACATCTTCCATGCGCTCGATATCCTGCTCAACTTTGTATTGCTGATCAGCTGTTCATTACTGGTGGTGGTGGCGATTGATATTCCGTTTCAGATTTGGCAACACGCTAACCAACTGAAAATGACCAAGCAGGAAGTGAAAGACGAATACAAAGACACCGAAGGTAAACCTGAGGTGAAAGGGCGTATTCGTATGCTGCAACGTGAAGCGGCGCAGCGGCGGATGATGGCTGCACTGCCACAGGCGGACGTGATCATCACCAACCCGGAGCACTTCTCGGTCGCGCTACGTTATAAGCAAAATACCGATAAAGCGCCCGTAGTGATTGCCAAGGGCGTGGATCATATGGCATTAAAAATCCGTGAAATTGCGCGGGAATACGACATTGCGATTGTTCCTGCACCGCCTTTGGCACGAGCGTTATACCACACCACTGAGCTTGAGCAGCAAATTCCAGATGGCTTGTTCGTTGCGGTCGCGCAAGTGCTGGCGTTCGTGTTCCAGCTAAAACAGTACCGCCGTAAAGGTGGTCAGCGGCCGAAGCTCAATGAGGAGAGTATGCCGATCCCACCGGATATGCGTTACTAAAGATTCGCTATTTCTCAGGAATCGACAGCAGCACTAATAGCGCACCATCGCCACCAAATTCGAGTGGGGCTTGGTGGAACGCGAGTACATCTGGGTGCTGTGCCAGCCACAGTGGGACATTCTGTTTTAAGATGTGCTTGCCAATGCCATGCTGCACGCAAGCACAATGCACATTCTCTTTTAAGCAGTAGGCAATCATCGCCCCCAATTCGCGCTTCGCTTCTTGCTGAGTCATGCCGTGCATGTCCAAAAACACATCGGGCACATACACGCCACGGCGTAGCCTTTTCACTTCATATTTGGAGACATCACCACGCGCGTAACGCGTTGGGCCTTCATCACTCAGATGGGGCATAAACTCATCTGAGAAATAGAAATCGTTGTCGGAAGCTTCACGCTCGGTACGGCGGATTTCTTTTTGCTTGGGATTTCTGTTTGGTGCGTGGAGTATGGTATCCTGACGCAACTTTTTTACGCCCTTTACTTCGTCACGAAACAGTGAGAAATCGTCGTCAAGATTATCTTTATCATTCTTGTTATGGGTAATTCGGTGATCGTTTTTGCTCATTAGGGTGACGTGTTTTTGTTACTGTAAATGGATGACGCGGTATTGTAGCGCTTTTTGGAGGCAATTTTGGATAAGATTTTCGTTGAGGAAGCGGTTTCTGAACTGCATACCTTGCAAGACATGATTCGTTGGACTGTGAGTCGATTTAACGCTGCTAACCTGTTTTATGGTCAAGGCACGGACAACGCTTGGGATGAAGCGGTACAACTCATTCTGCCAACGCTCTATCTGCCGATTGATGTGCCTCCGCATGTACTGAATTCACGCCTGACCAGCAGCGAGCGCCTGCGTGTGGTTGAACGCGTGATCAAACGCATTAACGATCGTACTCCGGTCGCGTACCTGACCAACAAAGCGTGGTTCTGTGGTCTTGAATTCTTTGTTGACCAACGTGTATTGGTACCACGTTCGCCGATCGGTGAATTGATCCAAAACCGTTTTGAACCTTGGTTGATTGAAGAGCCAACGCGCATCATGGATTTGTGTACTGGCAGCGGCTGTATTGCGATTGCTTGTGCCAATGCTTTCCCAGAAGCCGAAGTGGATGCGATTGATATCTCGGCAGATGCTCTGCAAGTGGCCGAGCAAAACATTCAAGAGCATGGTCTAGAACAGCAAGTTTTCCCAATCCGTTCCGATCTTTTCCGTGATCTGCCACAAGAGCAGTATGACCTGATCGTGACCAATCCACCTTATGTGGATCAAGAAGACATGGATAGCCTGCCAAGTGAGTTCCGTCATGAGCCTGAACTTGGCCTTGCTGCCGGTAGCGATGGTTTGAAACTGGCACGCCGCATTCTGGCCAATGCGCCACTTTACCTGAAAGAGAACGGGGTTCTGGTGTGTGAAGTGGGCAACTCGATGGTGCACATGATGGAACAGTACCCGCACATTCCATTTACTTGGTTAGAGTTTGAAAATGGCGGCCATGGCGTATTTTTGCTGACTCGTGAGCAACTTATCGACTGTGCGGCGGATTTCGCGCTGTACAAAGACTAATCATGACACGCTGAATCGATTCCAACGCCGACCTTTGAGTCGGCGTTTTTCATGGTGCTGCTTCCACCGAAAACTTGCTTAAGGTGGTGAATAACACTATTAGCCGGTGAAAACGGTCGAATCTGGTCATTTTTAGGACTTTACATCACAAAGCATTAACGCCACTATGAAGCCACGAAGAACAGTTAATCAGTGAAACTTACGTTTCACTGTGTATTGAGGAAGTCATGGCAGGAAACAGTATCGGACAACATTTTCGAGTGACCACATTCGGAGAAAGTCACGGTATCGCACTGGGATGTATTGTGGATGGCTGCCCACCGGGGCTAGCTATTTGCGAAGCGGATTTACAAGTGGATCTCGACCGTCGTCGTCCTGGCACATCACGCTATACCACTCAGCGTCGTGAGCCGGACGAAGTCAAAATTCTCGCTGGTGTGTTTGAGGGAAAAACCACAGGCACATCGATTGGGCTATTGATCGAAAACACCGACCAACGTTCCAAAGATTATTCAGATATCAAAGATAAGTTCCGTCCCGGACATGCGGATTACACCTATCATCAAAAATACGGTGTACGTGATTATCGCGGTGGTGGCCGTTCATCGGCGCGTGAAACCGCCATGCGTGTCGCGGCGGGAGCGATTGCCAAAAAATACCTACAGCAAGAATTTGGCATTGAAGTGCGTGCTTACTTGTCGCAAATGGGGGATGTCGCGATTGATAAAGTGGATTGGAATGAGATTGAAAACAACGATTTCTTCTGCCCTGATGTCGATAAAGTTGCTGCCTTTGACGAGCTGATCCGTGAGCTGAAAAAAGAAGGCGATTCGATTGGCGCGAAAATCCAAGTGGTTGCTACAGGCGTTCCGGTTGGATTGGGTGAACCTGTGTTTGACCGTTTGGATGCGGATATTGCCCATGCGTTGATGAGCATCAACGCAGTGAAAGGGGTCGAGATTGGTGATGGTTTTGATGTCGTGCACCAAAAAGGCAGCCAACATCGTGATCCTCTCACTCCACAAGGTTTCCGTTCTAACCATGCGGGTGGCATTTTAGGTGGCATTTCTAGCGGGCAGGATATTGTCGCCAATATCGCCCTGAAGCCGACGTCTAGCATTACCGTGCCGGGCGAGACGATTGACGTCAACGGTGAGCCAACCGAGCTTATCACCAAAGGTCGCCATGACCCTTGTGTCGGCATTCGCGCCGTACCGATTGCAGAAGCTATGTTGGCGATTGTGCTGATGGACCATCTGTTGCGTCATCGTGGTCAGAACCACGGTGTCATGACGGCAACACCGAAAATCTAGCTTTATCTTTAGAGTTCATAGCTTTAAATGCAACAACGCCCTCAATCGAGGGCGTTTTCATATCCACTACTTACCAAGTAAAGATAAGGAATGGTTAGTGAATCGAGTTCTCAGCTTCCAAATGGAAAGAGGGGAGACGCCATTTAAAACGTACTGCAGCCATACGCAGAGTGTAACCGACCACGAGAGTTACCACGGTACTCACTACGTCGCTCACCCCAAATTCCAGTAGGGTCAGATACAGTCCCGATGCCAATAGAGCAATCGACGCATACAACTCTTCATGCAATACCAAGGGCGGCTGACGGCAGATCAAATCGCGTAGCAAACCACCAAACACACCAGTCACAACCGCAGATACCAAGCAGATGCCTGGGTGTAAGCCCATGCGCATTGCCACTTGTGTGCCGATGATCGAAAACACAATCAGCCCTAGCGCATCAAGACGAATAAATAACCCTTTAAGCTTGATCACCCATTTGTAGACCCAAGTGGTCAGTACACCTGCTACACAAGTAATCGCCAGATACTCAGGATTCTTTACCCAACCTAAAGGGTAGTGACCTAGCAAAATGTCGCGCACAGTGCCACCACCAATCGCGGTGGCGCTGGCGACCAGCATGACACCAAACCAGTCCATTTTGCGACGGCCCGCACTCAAGGCTCCGGTCATGGCTTCCGCCGTGATCCCAATGACATACAAAATACTTAGCAGCATGTATCACCTCATTTAACAGCAGAGGATATACTCTTCCTACTTGAAGTTGCAGCGGTGTTGGCTGCGTTCACTCCTCCTAATCACATAGCTTATCTATGCTCATAGGGATGAGTTCACTTACCGCCTACCTGCAACGCCAAGTAGTTTGGTATAGAAAAATTAAGGCGAAATTCTAGAGTTTATCTTAGAGAATAAACAATGATTTTTTATAAGGTGAAGGTGTTATTAATTAGTAAAACTAATGACTTAATGGCTAGGTTAACTCATTAGTTCCCCGCGTAGATACCTTCGGTTTGCGGTTTAGTTCTTTACCCGATGGAAAAAAATCTCCAGAATGCACGCCGTCACTCCTATTTTCCATGCACTATGAACCATCAATACCAAGACTTAATTGACATTTTCAACCAGACTTTTTACTGCGACTACAACACCAAATTAGAGTTAGGTGGTGATGAGCCGATCTATTTACCGGCCGATGAGCAGATCAGTTATCACCGGATTGTTTTTGCACGTGGCTTTTATGCCTCTGCTTTGCATGAGATTGCCCATTGGTGTGTTGCCGGGCCGCAGCGACGTTTGCTCGAAGATTTTGGTTATTGGTATGAACCGGATGGACGTACCGCGCAAGTACAGGCCGAGTTTGAAAAAGTGGAAATTCGTCCACAAGCTTATGAATGGATTCTAGCGATGAGCGCCGGCTTTCCCTTTACCGTGAGTTGTGACAACCTCAACGGAGATTTTGAGCCAGACCGTCTCGCATTTATGACCAAAGTCCACCGTGAAGTGCTCAATATTCTTGAACAAGGTTTGCCGTTGCGAGTCAAAATGCTGTCGGATGCGTTGCGCGCTTTTTATCACATTCCGGCTTTGCAGCCAGAGCACTTTATTGTTAAATGACCGATTGAAAAATGGTACGAGATAACGAGAACCTGATGATTATCGAATTCGAAGAAAAACTTCTGGAACTGATTGATACACAAGTAGAAAATGCATCTAGCGATGAGCTGTTTGCGGGTGGTTATCTACGTGGACACATTTCACTTTCTGCGGCGCAGTGTGAAGAGGATGGGATCACCGAACTTGATGTGCTCAAGCAACGCATTGAACAAAGTTTAGAGGCTGCGCGCTCAGAGTTGAGCCCTGCCGACCGCGCGATTGTGGCTGAGCTTTGGCAGCAGCTGGCCGCGCAAGCGTAACCCAACCATCCGGTTTTATCGCGAAAGCTACTATCAGCAAAGCAAGGCTTTCGCGATTCTCCTCGTTTTTGCTCAACTCTCCAGTGCTAAAAGTCAGTTGTTCAAACTTTCTGAACAACTAAGTAAAAAAATCAGGATTGTTGCTCATTCATTTCCCGACTAATCTTGCTCTAACACTAGTCAGGGGATACCACACCATGAAAATCATTGCTTTCGGTGCCAGCACCAGCTCAACTTCAATCAATAAAGCGCTTGCCACTTTTACTGCAAATCTGATTGATGGCGCACAAGTCCAAGTGCTCAACATCAACGATTACTCTGTACCTATGTTTAACGAAGATCTGGAAAAAGAGATCGGCCAAGCAGAAGGTGCTCAAGGTTTCTTGCGCGATCTGGCTCAAGCCGATGCATACGTTATCTCTTTTGCTGAGCATAACGGCCATTACCCAGCGGCGTACAAAAACTTGTTCGACTGGGCAAGCCGTATTAATCGCGCGATGTTTGGTGATAAACCAGCGGTGTACCTGTCTACTTCTCCAGGCCCAGGTGGTGCACAGTCAGTGCTTGCCGCGGCAACGGCTTCAGCGCCTTTCTTTGGTGGAAATGTGAAAGCTTCCGTTTCGGTGCCTAGCTTTTATGACAACTTCGATCTCGAACAAGGTGTTGTGACCAATCCTGAGATTGTTTCTGAGCTCAAAGCTGCCGTAGCTAAACTCAGCGCCTAAGTAAAAAATTGTCCATTAAGTCCTAAATGAATAAAGCCTCGCAGTGCGAGGCTTTTTTGATCAGCGTTGATAGCCTTTATCAGACTTTTTGTGTGAGCGCTTTTCCTTTGCGCAGCTTTCGTACCCACATGCGGCAAGGATGCAACTGTTCCAACAAATCGACGCCCAATGGCAGAGGATCACCACACATTTGTGAAGCGAGAAGTTCTGCTATGAGTGGTGCGCTACTTAAACCGCGCGAGCCGAGCCCGACAGACGCATAAAGTTGCGGATAGAGTGGAATAGGCTCAGGTTCTGCTTGCTGAGCTAAATCTCGGTATTGCTCAGTAATTTTGGTAAATTGGCCGACATTGCCGACAAAAGGCAGATGATCGCGGCTGACACAGCGTACGCCTTGGCGTGACTGATTGCCGCTGACATCCACTTCTAATGGCCAGGTTTGCTCCGGCAAGCAGTGAATCAGCTTTTGCGCATTTTCGCGTTGTGCTTGCGGATCAAAAGTCGCATCAAGGTGCTGGCGATCATAACTTGCCCCAATACAGTGATGTCCATTTTGTTGGCTAACGGGAGTCATATAGCCATCGTAGCAAAGTACGCTGTTGATTTTGCTCAGCGTCTCTGTTGTCGGGATGTGGCTCACTTGGCCTTTCACTTTGCCAAGCGGTAACTCTGCGGTTTGTGTCACGCTGTCAAACTGATGGCCACTGGCAATCACTACGCACTGATGCTGCATTACCTTATCGGCGCAGTGTAACTGCCACTGCTGTGTCTCTGACTGCCAAGTCAGGGCATCAATCGAAGTGGAATAATGCGCGGTGAGCTTGCCTTGCAGCGCTAAAAGATGGATTAAGCCTTGAGTCAGCTCAGCTGGGCAGAGCCAGCCACCAAGCGGATAATGCACACTGGCTTGATCCACTGGCACGCCGACTTGTTGGTTGGTTTGCTCTGCGGATAAACTATGTACTAATTGTTCTGGGAAATCGCCTTCAAGCATGCTGGAGAGTTTTTGGGTGGCCTTTTCATCCCACATTAATTGGGTAACACCGCACCAATCGTGGTCAAAGGTTATCTGCTCCGCCGCTTGTTCAATAAATTGACGCGCAAACAGAAAGGCTGGAGCAAACACTCGTGATACAGCGTTGTGATCGCCACTGAGTAGTGGATAGACCGCGCCTTGTCGGTTACCGGATGCACCTTGCGCCGGTTTTTGATCTGCGCAATAAAGAGTTACTGCGATACCACGTTTGGCTAGTGTTGTCGCGAGTGTTGCACTGGCAACGCCACCACCAATAATTGCTACATCTCGTAGGTCGTTGGTGGCTTCAATACGAAATTCGGGCGTAATATTGGTGTACGGAACCTTCTCATTCAGACTGCCGGCAATCATTTCGCGCTTAGTGCCAAAGCCTTTGACCTTTTTCATCGCAAAACCCGCGTCAATCAAGCCACGGCGTACAAAGCCAGCCGAAGTAAAGGTAGCGCAGGTACAACCGTTTTTCGCCAGTTTGGCCATACCTGCAAACAGGTTTGGGTTCCACATTTCTGGATTTTTGCTTGGGGCAAAACCATCGAGGAACCATGCATCCACTAAGCCTTGCTCTTGTGTCGCCACTTTCGGCAGGCAGTCTTTGATATCCCCAAACCAGAGATCGAGCGTGATGAGTCCATCATCCAACACAATCCGTTGGCATTCTGGAATCGCTAACGGGTAGTGCTTATGCAGTTTTTGCGCGAATTGCGCCAGTTCCGGCCATGCTTGATGCGCTTGAATTAAATCGCTTTTACTGAGCGGGTATTTTTCAAAACTGATGAAATGCAGCTCTTTGAGTTTGGCCTCGGGATTCGCTTCACGAAACGCGACAAACGCTTGCCACACTGCCAGAAAATTTAGGCCGGTACCGAAGCCGGTTTCTGCAATCACAAATCGCCTTTGGTCATCATTGTGCCATCTTTGTGGGAGATGATTCTGCTCAAGGAATACATAGCGTGTCTCGGCCAAACCATTGACGTTAGAGAAATAGACATCGTCAAATTGATCAGAGACAGGGGTTCCGGCGTCGTTCCAGCCAAGCTGGGCGTGTGAAATGGATGACATAATGAACAAATTCTATGAAATCAGGCTGAATATGGGTCGAGATTGTACGAATTTATGGGAAAGCTGACCACTTCTGTTATTCTTCTTCGATATCATCTAGCCAAATTTACATAATAGGAATGTTACATGAAACGAGTCGTCATCACCGGTATGGGTATTATTTCGAGTATCGGTAACAACGTCGAAGAAGTTTTGGCCTCACTAAAAGCTGGCAAGTCAGGCATCACCGCCTCTGAACAGTTTAAAGAGCATGGTTTGCGTTCACAGGTTTGGGGCGATTTAAAAATCAACCCGGAAGAACATATCGATCGTAAGCAAATGCGCTTTATGGGTGATGCGGCTGCGTATGCATACCTATCTCTTGAGCAAGCGATTGCTGATTCGGGTCTCACTCCTGAGCAAGTGTCTAACGACCGTACGGGTATCGTTGCCGGTTCTGGTGGCGCGTCTTCTGAAAACCAAGTTATCGCGGTGGATACCCAGCGTGAAAAAGGCGTGAAGCGCGTTGGTCCTTACATGGTGCCACGTACCATGTCTTCAACTGTTTCTGCGTGTTTGGCAACCCCATTTAAAATTCGTGGCGTAAACTACTCAATCAGTTCTGCGTGTGCCACTTCTGCACACTGTATTGGTAACGCGGTTGAGCTGATCCAACTGGGTAAGCAAGACATCGTGTTTGCCGGTGGTGGTGAAGAGCTGTACTGGTCACAAACCATGATGTTTGATGCGATGGGCGCACTGTCTACCAAATACAACGAAACACCAGAAAAAGCGTCACGTACTTACGATGCGGATCGTGATGGTTTCGTGATCTCTGGCGGCGGCGGTATGGTTGTGGTTGAAGAACTGGAACACGCTCTGGCTCGCGGCGCAAAAATTTACGGTGAAATCGTCGGTTACGGCGCGACATCGGATGGCTACGACATGGTTGCTCCATCGGGTGAAGGCGCAGTACGTTGTATGAAAATGGCAATGCAAGGCGTTGATAAGATTGACTACATCAACACGCACGGCACTTCAACCCCAGTGGGTGATGTGAAAGAGCTTGGCGCAATCCAAGAAGTGTTTGCGGGCAACAGCCCAGCGATTTCTGCAACCAAAGCGATGACTGGTCACGCACTGGGCGCAGCTGGCGTACATGAAGCGATTTACTCAACACTGATGCTGCACCACGGCTTTATTGCTCCAAGCATTAACGTTGAAACGTTAGATGAAGCGGCGCATGGTTTGGATATCGTAACGGAAATGCGTGAGCAAGAGCTGACTACAGTAATGTCTAACAGCTTTGGTTTTGGTGGCACAAACGCAACTTTGGTTATCAAAAAATACCAAGGTTAAGCGCACCAAATCCATCATAGTTTCCAGAACAGATTAGTATCGCTAATCGAACAGACGCAGACTCTGTCCCATGGAGAGCGGGATAGGATCCTTTTGTTCTGGATGTTTGCCCGGCGGCTTAGGTCGTCGGGTATTTTTATTCTCGACAGCCTCCGCGCTTTTCTGCACAATGCCTGCAACTTTGATTGCCGCAAATTCCCACTATGAAAATTCTGATTGATGAAAACATGCCTTACGCACAAGCGCTGTTTAGTCAGCTTGGCGAAGTGGTCTTAAAACCTGGCCGTACTTTAACCGCTGATGATCTGATTGATATTGATGCCTTAATGATCCGTTCGGTAACGAAAGTGAATGAGGCACTGCTCGCTAAAGCGAATCGCTTGAAGTTTGTTGGTACCGCAACGGCGGGGATGGATCATGTTGACCAAACGCTGTTGGCTGAACGTGGCATCTTTTTTACTGCTGCACCAGGCTGTAACAAAGTCGGTGTCGCGGAATACGTGTTCAGCGTGCTGATGGTACTGGCGCAGCAGCAAGGCTTCTCGGTTTTCGATAAAACGGTAGGCATCATCGGCGCAGGTCAAGTCGGCAGCTATCTCGCACAATGCCTCTCTGGTATTGGCATGAAAGTGCTACTCAATGACCCTCTTAAGCAAGCACAAGGCGATGAGCGAACGTTTACCGAGTTGGAAACGTTACTCAAAGAATCGGATGTGATCACTTTGCATACGCCGATTACCCGTGACGGTGAGTGGCCAACCCATCATTTGATTGATGCGGCAATTCTTGAGCAATTACGCAGTGACCAAATTTTAATTAATGCGGCGCGTGGCCCTGTGGTTGATAACGCAGCGCTGAAAGCTCGTTTACAAAAAGGCGATGGTTTTACCGCCGTGTTAGACGTGTTTGAGTTTGAACCGCAAGTGGATATGGAATTGCTGCCGCTACTGGCCTTTGCCACTCCCCACATTGCCGGTTATGGCCTTGAAGGTAAGGCGCGTGGCACGACGATGATTTTTAACAGCTATTGCGAGTTTCTCGGTAATGCACATTGTGCAAACCCTGCGAGTCTATTGCCTAAAGCCCCCGTGCCTAGGGTTTACTTAGACCGAGCATGGGATGAAGAAACGCTGCATACGCTGACCCAAATTATTTACGATGTGCGTAAAGATGACGCACAGTTTCGCCGTGAAATTCACCAACCCGGAGCGTTTGACTTAATGCGCAAACACTATTGGGACAGACGTGAATATAGCGCGGTGACACTAGCGGGAGGCGCTGACTGTCATTTGCCTCCTTTGGCTAAACTCGGTTTTCAAGTAGAGGTATGTGATGAGCCAACAATTTAATGTTGCCATTTTTGGCGCAACGGGCGCAGTAGGCGAAACCATGTTGGAAGTGCTGCAGGAGCGTGAGTTTCCTGTTGATGAACTTTTCCTGCTAGCGAGTGAGCGCAGCGAAGGGAAAACTTATCGCTTCAACGGTAAGACGGTGCGTGTGCAAAATGTCGAAGAGTTTGACTGGTCACAAGTCCATATCGCGCTGTTTTCAGCCGGCGGTGAGCTTTCGGCACATTGGGCTCCCATCGCTGCTGAAGCGGGCGTGGTGGTGATCGATAATACCTCGCACTTCCGTTATGACTACGATATTCCACTGGTGATCCCTGAAGTGAACCCAGAAGCGATTGCTGAATTCCGTAACCGTAACATCATTGCTAACCCTAACTGCTCAACCATCCAGATGCTGGTGGCACTGAAGCCGATTTACGATGCGGTAGGCATTGAACGTATCAACGTAACGACTTACCAATCTGTCTCTGGTGCGGGTAAAGCGGGAATTGATGAGTTAGCGGGTCAAACGGCTAAACTACTCAATGGCTACCCAGCGGAAACCAATACCTTTAGTCAGCAAATCGCTTTTAACTGTATTCCACAAATCGATCAGTTTATGGACAATGGTTACACCAAAGAAGAAATGAAGATGGTGTGGGAAACCCAGAAAATCTTCAATGATCCTTCGATCATGGTGAACCCAACGTGCGTACGTGTACCTGTATTCTACGGTCATGCGGAAGCCGTACATGTGGAAACTCGTGCTCCGATCGATGCTGAGCAAGTGATGGACATGCTGGATCAAACGGATGGCATCGAGCTGTTCCGTGGTGCAGATTTCCCAACTCAAGTGCGTGATGCCGGTGGCAAAGACCATGTATTGGTTGGTCGTGTGCGTAATGACATTAGCCATCACAGCGGTGTGAACCTGTGGGTAGTGGCAGATAACGTGCGTAAAGGTGCGGCAACCAACGCGGTGCAAATTGCAGAGCTGTTGGTGCGAGACTATTTCTAAAGAGTGCAACCTACAGCATAAGTAATAAAAAACCCACCGTTTGGTGGGTTTTTGCTATTTGGCTTACTAAGCGATTATTTCTTTGGCTTATGAGCGTTAGGATTGTCTTTACAATTACCTTCGCTACCACATTTACCATACAGATACAGACTGTGGTTAGTCAGTTGCACATTGTATTTTTCTGCAATTTCTTTTTGACGTTGTTCAATAACATCGTCAGAAAATTCGATCACTTCACCACAGTCAAGACACACTAGGTGGTCGTGATGGTGTTGCGTTGAAAGCTCAAAAACTGACTTGCCGCCTTCAAAGTGGTGGCGAGTCACGATACCTGCATCATCAAATTGGTTGAGAACTCGGTACACTGTGGCAAGACCAATCTCTTCGCCGAGATCAATCAACTTTTTGTACAGCTCTTCAGCACTAATATGTTGGCACTCTGGCTGTTGTAAAACTTCTAAAATCTTAAGCCGTGGGAGGGTAACTTTAAGACCAGCATCCTTTAGCGCTTGGTTATTGTCTGACATATACTTTCCTGTTGATGTTCTGCAGTGATACATCCGTTCTACTTGAGGTTGCAACAGTTATGGCTGCGTTGTTTAACCCACGTGACGAACTTCATTTGTGGGTGTCACTCACTTGCCGCTTACCTGCATCTCAATACGTTTGGTATAACAGAAGTCAATGTTGCTTTGCATTATAGGTGAGTCACCGCGAACAATAAACCACGAACTTCAAGAGGTTAATGAGAAACCTGCAAAGTCGAGTCAAATCACTGAACGAAGTGCTCTTACCAGTTACAATTATTTAACAATGATGGTATGAATACTCGGCAGCCCAGTTCATCCATTACAGTGGCTGTCCAAACCGAAGTCTAGGGCACTCAGGGTATGAATAAAACACTCTCTAAGCTTTATCAACCGAATATTGTGAAGTGGGCACTAAACTCTTGGCCTCCTTTTTGGGGCGCTGGGATCCATATCGATTCAATCAGTGCGGATTTTCGTGAAGTTCGCATCCGCTTGAAATTACGCTGGTGGAATAAAAACGCCAACCGGACTCAATACGGGGGCAGTATTTTTTCACTGACCGATCCGGTTTATGCCTTGATGCTGATGGGAATATTGGGTGAGCGTTATTACGTGTGGGATAAAGAAGCGAGCATTAACTTTATTAAACCGGGCGATACCGATTTATTCGCAGAATTTCGCATAACTCAAGAGATGTTAGATTGGATTCTGGCTTCAACGGCAGAAGGTGATAAATGCTTTCCAGAGTTCATTGTACATGTCAAAAATGCCCAGGGAGAAGTGGTGTCTGAAGTGCAGCGTAAACTGTATGTACGCAAAAAGCCGCAATACCGCGAGAGTTCTATCGAGTGTATTGAGTGAGTTAGATATTTTGACGGCGGCATAAGGCAATCCAAGCTTCTGCTGTTTTTGAAACATAACGCTCACGATGCCAAATGACGCCCAAACGCCAATCTATGGTGGGAGTAATAGGGTAGATTAACACTCCATCACCTTGAATTCTTTGGCAAAGTGGTGCTGGTAGAAAACACACGCCGACTCCACTTTTGACTAATGCGACCAAAAAATCCCACTGGCTACTGCGTGCGGCAACTTGTGGCGTATAGCCCGCAGCTTGGCAACAGGTATGAATGTGGTCACTCAAGGTAAATTCATGGGTAAACAGATAGAACGGCTCTTGGCTGAGTTGCGTCCAACGAAGCGTATTTTGTTCACGCCAACGGGGAATATCTGGCACTACAGCAAAAATGGGGTAATGATCGAGAGCTATGGTGTTGAGATCGGGATGTTGATTAGGAGAAAGCATGGTCACTGCTACGTCAATCTCGCCATCCAGTATCGCTTGCTCTATTTTGCGTCCACCATATTCGACCACGGTTAATTCTACGTTGGGGTAAGTTTGGCGGTATTGGCGGAATAGCCGTGCGTAAACATGCCCAACCATAGGCGGGATCCCCAGACGTAAATGCCCACGCTGTAACTGATTAAGGTCTGTCAGTTCCGCTTCTAATTGCTGCATTTGAGTCAAAATCTGTTGTGCTCTTTGATAGACGATTTCCCCCGCTTCAGTCAGCCAAAAACGTCGGCCTTCACGATGTAGTAGCGGTTGTTCTAACTCCTGCTCCAAATTGCGGATCATCTTACTGATGGTGGGCTGGGTAACAAAAAGACGTTCAGAGGCTTTAGTAAAACTCTGTTGGTTGATTAATTCAACGAAGTAGCGCAGAGCCCGGATATCCATCAGTTGCCTCTTTGTATGCCCAAATGGCATGAATTTGATAAATTTAAGTCATTTTATGCCGGTATTACTCAAGAATACAATGTGATCTGGTTCCCATTCTATCAAGGCAATCCTCATGCAAGCGTTCAAGCATGCTCTCTCGTTAAAACATAGCCTGCTGATTGCGGCCCAAGTCGCCGCACTTTCATTGATTTGGTTTTTCTCTGACTGGTTAGTCAATCAGTTTTACATTCCATTGCCTGCGAATTTAACGGGTATGCTGCTTTTATTGTTACTGGTTATGCTCAAAGTGGTGAATGTGGAGTGGTTTCGGCGTGGAGCCAGCTGGCTGTTGGCTGAAATGTTGTTGTTTTTTGTGCCGGCCGTGGTAGCGGTGGTGAATTATCAAGATTTGATGCGCCAAGAGGGGATAAAAATTGCGGTGGTTTTAGTGGCTAGTACCATCTTAGTGATCGCTAGTACTGCTTGGGTTGTTGATAAAATGCATCGAGTTGAGCTGGTTTTAGCCAAACGTAAACGTCGTCAAATGGCTCTGGCTCGCAGCGTGGAGAAATAGAATTCATGTCGACTTCCTTGCTCAGCCTATTTTGTTTTTTGTTAACGCTGTTGTTTTACTACGCGAGTAAGTTTCTCTATCGGCGTAAACGCAGTTTATTCCTCATGCCATTGTTACTGGCTCCACTTCTATTAGTCGCCGTAGTGATGTTTTTCCACATTCCATACCAAGCGTATATGGCGGATGCTCACTGGCTTTTATGGTTACTTGGTCCCGCCACGGTGGCTTTTGCGGTTCCGGTTTACGATAACCGAAGCTTATTGCGCCAGCACTGGTTATCCTTGTCCGTTGGGGTCATGGTGTCTGTTTTTATGGCGATCTCGAGTACGGTATTATTGGCGCGTTGGCTTCATCTTCCGGAGTTGTTACAGCGCAGTCTCGCTATGCGTTCGATCACGACTCCTTTTGCGGTGGAAGCAACGAAATCGATTGGTGGGCAAAGTGATCTAACCGCACTGTTTGTGGTACTGACAGGGGTAATCGGCATGGCTGTTGGTGAGCTGATCCTGACTGCGCTTTCTATTCGCTCTCGCTTAGGGAAAGGAGCAAGTTTAGGGGCTTCAGCACATGGCGCTGGCACAGCTAAAGCCTATCAAATCGGTAATTCAGAAGGCGTGGTGTCGAGTGTGGTAATGATGTTAGCTGGCATGGTGACCGTAGTAATTGCGCCTTGGGTGGGACACTGGTTCTGGTAATTTTGGGGATTGAGCGAATTCACACATAAAAAAATCCCCTGTAGGTCAGGGGATTTTTTAGTTTAACTCTGCAAATTAGTCTTCAAGTTCAGCAAGACACATCTCTTCATAAACTTGGTTAACCCATTTGGTTACGCGTTGTTCTGTCAGTTCTGGTTGGCGATCTTCATCGATACACAGACCGACAAAGTGGTTTTCATCAACCAGTGCTTTAGATGCTTCGAACTCGTAGCCTTCTGTTGGCCAGTTGCCGACAATCGTCGCGCCTTTGGCTTGAACGATGTCACGAACAGTACCCATCGCATCGCAGAAGTACTCTGCGTAATCTTCTTGGTCACCACAACCAAAAATAGCCACAAGCTTAGTTGAGAAATCAATGGCTTCTAGCTCAGGGAAAAAGTCGTCCCAGTCACACTGTGCTTCACCGTAATACCAAGTTGGGATGCCCAACAACAGCAGATCGAAGTTATTGATGTCTTCTTTGCTGCTTTTGGCAATATCTTGTACGTGAACGAGTTTTTTACCGAGTTGTTTTTGAATCATCTTTGCAATTGCTTCGGTGTTGCCGGTGTCGCTGCCAAAGAAGATACCTACACTTGCCATAGAGTCATTACCTTTAGATTGTTATAGAGTTGCGAAGCCTCGTTGAGCTTAACCTAGCCCACTGCCTTCCCAAGTCAATTGAATTATGCCTTTGGCGACAAAGCCTGCGCACCCCAAAAAGAGAACTAACCACACAATACGACGCCCGAAAGCCGGAACATTGCCTTGTTTCAACACATCTTTAATTGCCATACCGATCAGGAAAAAGATCGAGGCAAACAATAGATCGAGTCCCACCGACTCCAGCATGTTCATATAGTCGTAAAGCATGATATTCCTTTATGCCAAATTGCTTGCGCGCACTATACCACTGTTATCCGACAAAGTTAATGCGTCGAATGTTTCTCAATTCACACTTGTTAGCCTGAAATGGGGGAATCAATAAATTTGCGTATAACCCTCAGCACTTCAGCTGGTTTCTCTGCATGTAACCAGTGACCAGTGTTGGCAATCACATGGGCTTTCGCTTGGCTAAATTGGGACTGAACCATAGGCTGATGTTGAGTAGTCAGATAATCGGAATCTGCACCTTTGATAAATAGGGTTGGTATTCGGCATTTGGCGATAATGTCCCAACCCAGAATCTCCGCATAATGTGTTTTCAAGGCCGCAACGTTAAAACGCCATGTCATCACGTTTTGATCTGACATTAAAGATTTGCCGAGAAACTGGCGTACACCTTCCATTTCAATATGTTGAGCAAGGATTGACATCACTTCGCTGCGTGAGGTTGGTTTTTGCGCTAACACGGCATCGAGTCCGGCAAACACATTATCATGACGGCGCTGGGTATAAGCGACGGGTGACATGTCCAACACCACTAATTGGCGAATTTTCGGTGCGGCGATATCGGCTAATTTCATTGCCACTTTACCGCCCATCGAGTGGCCAATCACAATGACAGAATTGAGGTTAAGATGCTCAAGTAACTGATTCACATCTTGCGCCATCAGCGCATAATTGTGTTCATCACAGTGGAAGGAAAGCCCGTGATTACGAAGATCCAGACTCAGTACCTGATGATCGTTTTTTAGATCGCGAGCAAGCAAGCCAAGGTTATCTAAGCTGCCGAATAGACCGTGGATCAGAACGACTGTCTGTCCATTGCCCTCTAGTTTGTAATTTAGAAGTGCTGACATTTTATCTTATTAGTGATTGGTTTAACGTAGAGTCTCAGTAAAGATCTCGCTATAATCCCCGAAAGTTTAAACATAGAGATTGTGAAAAGCGAATGAAAACAATTGAGGTTGATGAGGATCTATACCGTTACATTGCGAGCCAGACTCTGCATATTGGTGAAAGTGCCTCCGATATTTTGCGTCGTCTTCTCAATGTGGATGGTAGTGAGTTAGTCACTGCTACACCTGTTGTTGAGCCAAAAGGCATTGTGGTGAGCAAAGACGCAGCGTTAGATACCAAAATTGATGGTGTGAAAGAGATGCGTTCACTGCTGATTTCCGATGAATTTGCAGGCCTGAAGAATGCAATCGACCGTTTTATGCTAGTGCTGTCTACTCTTCATCGCATCGACTCTGCGAGTTTTTCTGAAGCGACTATGGTGAAAGGTCGTAAGCGTGTTTATTTTGCAGATAATGAACAGACTTTGTTAGCCAGTGGGCAAACCACCAAACCGAAAGCGATTCCAAATACACCGTTTTGGGTGATTACCAATAATAATACCAGCCGTAAGCAACAAATGGTGGAACAGGTAATGGTGCGTATGGGTTTCCCTAGCGACATTATTGAGAAAGTTACCCATTCTATTTGATTTTTGCTGATTACAGCCCAAAACTCTGATTCAAGCCTCATAATGTGCAGCGTTACGCCGCTATTATGAGGTTTTATTTTATGTGAAATTTAAAGAAAGGATGTCACTATGGCTATGCACCCTCGTGCAGGACAAAAGGCGCGACAAGAGGATCTTTACAATATCCCTGCGCTAGTTGCAAATTATTACCTACTCCAGCCAGAAGCTGGAAATATGGCACATAAAGTTGAGTTTGGTACATCGGGACACCGAGGTACTGCGGATAAAACAACCTTTAATGAACATCATATTCTTGCGATTGCACAAGCGGTAGCGGATGTACGCCGTGAGCATGGCGTGACCGGTCCGATCTTCATTGGTAAAGATACTCATGCGCTGTCTGAACCTGCATTTAGCAGCGTTCTAGAAGTGTTGATTGCCAATGGCATCGAAGTGATTGTTCAAGAAAATAACGGTTACACTCCAACCCCGGGCATTTCACACGCCATTTTAACGTACAACCTGAAGCATGCAGATAAAGCAGACGGTATTGTAATTACGCCTTCGCACAACCCACCACAAGACGGTGGTATCAAATACAATCCACCACACGGTGGTCCTGCAGAAGGTGAGCTAACCCAAGCGATTGAAGATCGTGCTAATGCTTACATCAGTCAGCAGCTTGTTGGTGTAAAACGCATGCCGATTGCTTTGGCAAAACAATCTTCTTTACTCAAGCAAGTCGATTTGGTTAAGACTTACGTTGATGATTTGGTCAATGTGGTTGATATGGCGGCAATCCAAAAGGCCAAGCTCAAAATTGGAGTGGATCCTCTGGGTGGTAGTGGCATTGATTACTGGCGTCAAATTGGCAAAGCTTACCAACTCGATTTAACGCTGGTCAGTGAAGCCATTGATCCAAGCTTCCAGTTCATGTCATTAGATAAAGATGGCGTGATCCGCATGGATTGTTCTTCACCTTATGCAATGGCGGGTTTGCTGGCGCTGAAAGATGAGTACGACTTAGCTTTCGGTAACGATCCTGATTACGATCGTCACGGCATTGTTACGCCAAAAGGTTTGATGAATCCTAACCACTTCCTAGCGGTGTGCATTGATTATCTGTACCGTCATCGTCAAGGGTGGGCAGAGAATGTCGCGGTGGGTAAAACCCTCGTTTCCAGCGCCATGATTGATAAAGTAGTCGCCGATCTGGGTCGTGTGCTGTGTGAAGTACCCGTTGGTTTCAAATGGTTTGTCGATGGTCTGTACTCAGGTCGTTTTGGTTTTGGCGGAGAAGAGAGCGCGGGTGCCTCTTTCTTGCGTCAAGATGGGACACCTTGGTCCACCGACAAAGACGGTATCATTCTATGTTTGCTAGCAGCTGAAATTACTGCAGTAACGGGTAAGAACCCGCAGCAGTATTATGATGAGCTGGCGGCAAAACATGGTGACTCTCACTATAGCCGTATTCAAGCTGTAGCGAATGGCCCACAGAAGAATGTGCTGAAGAAGCTGTCTCCAGAAATGGTGTCGGCACAAACTTTAGCGGGAGATCCTATTACGGCTCGTCTGACTCATGCACCGGGTAATGGCGCTGCGATTGGCGGCCTAAAAGTGACTACGGATTACGGTTGGTTTGCGGCACGCCCTTCTGGTACTGAAGATATCTACAAGATTTATTGTGAGAGCTTCAAAGGCACCGAACACTTGAAACAGATTGAGTCAGAAGCTCAGCAGATTGTGAACCAAGTGTTTAAAGATGCGGGTTTATAATCATTGTGATGAAGCGAATAAGGGGCGATGACATCGCCCCTTTACTTTTATAGCGCTTAAATCGTTGGCCACTGGTCAGGTACGATAAACCAAAATTTCCCAGATTCCGCTTGGCAATGCACAAACCCTTCTGTTTGCCCTGTATAAGGTGTTGAGCTTGGTTGACGTCCCGTCAACCAATCGGCTTTCTCAAGCAGATACAAAGGTTCATCAATTAAATGTTGCTCACGCTGAAAACACCAATAACCTTGGATTTGGCTTGCATTGAGCGTGTAACCAAGGCAATCCGTTGGAATTGGCTCATCAGAGAAAGGATTTGTATACAGACGGCCTTGCATTAGTAAGTGTTGTGATGCTCCAGCCCATAATGGATGTTTTTCTAGAAATAGAGGGTTTTGAGACAGAGGAAGCTGTTGGTTAAGCATATGATCGAGCTTGATATCCAAACGATCTTCAGGATTAGGTCCGTACCATAACCCTTGATGAAGCAGATAGAATTTGATGGCCACTTCCCAATGCTCGTAGTGTTCTGTTTTACGGTTTTTGGCTAAAAAATCTATTGAACCTAAGGTTTTCCCCTCATTAACTAACTGAATCTCTTCCGAAACGGCAGTATAAAATGGAGTGGCGGTGAATAATTGACCACAGAGATGCTGATAAAGAAAGCCTAAACGCGGATTTCCTTGATAATCAGACCAATGTTCTCGTACCGTTTTGCTAAACGGGGGTCTACCAACTAAAGGCGCTTTGGTTTGAAACAGGGCAGGGGTGTGGGTCACCCAATCCATTAAGTGTTTTAACTCCATCTTATCATCACCACTCTTTTTACATATTTCGACATTCTAGCCTGAAATTGTTATAACCACGCCATCTCTGTTGCTCAATGGATTACAAGATGAACAATTTACAGCTAGAAGCTTTGCTAAATGAGACATTGTCCCCACAGTTAATTAAAGATTATTGTCCCAACGGTTTACAAGTCGAAGGTAAAACGAAAGTAAAACGAATTGTCACCGGTGTGACCGCTAGCATGGCTTTAATTGAAGCTGCGATTGAGCTGAAAGCCGATGCGCTATTGGTTCATCACGGCTATTTTTGGAAAAGTGAGCCTGAGGCGATTCGCGGCATGAAAGGTCGCCGTATTAGAGCTCTAATCCAAAATGATCTTAATCTGTATGCTTACCATCTGCCTTTGGATATTCATCCACAACTGGGCAATAATGCGCAGCTCGCGCAGCGACTCGGGATTATCGTTGAAGGCGGTTTGGAAGGACATTCACAATCGGTGGCAATGTTTGGGCGTTTTTCTCAGCCATTAACGGGGCAAGAATTGGCAAATCGGATTGGGCAAGCGCTGAATCGCCCGCCTCTGTATATCGCTCCTGATCAAGCAGAGAAACCGATCGAAACCGTTGGCTGGTGTACCGGTGGTGGACAAGACTATATTGAACTCGCGGCTAGCCGAGGTTTAGATGCCTTTATTTCTGGAGAAATCTCGGAGCGTACGACGTATTCGGCACGAGAACAGCAAATACATTATTTTGCCGCAGGTCACCATGCTACAGAGCGCTATGGGATTAAAGCGTTAGGGGAATGGCTCGCGGAAAATCACGGTTTTGATGTGACCTTTATTGATATTGATAATCCAGTTTAGAGCAATAAAAAAGAGCGAGATTTCCTCGCTCTTTTGTTGTCATCCCTAAACCACCGCTTTTAGCGGTGGTGATTGTTCCTAGGGGCTTTTGCCCGAAAATGCGCCCATGTTAAAGACAAACTCTTATTCACCATAAGTAAGAGGAGTCAAATAACATGGGCGACTATCGAAGTTCATCACACGTCTATTGGCGTTGTAAATATCATATCGTTTGGACACCAAAATTTCGTTTTAAGATCTTAAAAGGTAATGTAGTCAAAGAGCTAAATCGTTCGATCTACATTCTTTGTAATATGAAAGATTGTGAAGTTTTGGAACTCAATGTTCAGCCAGATCATGTCCACTTAGTTGCGATAATTCCCCCCAAAGTATCGATTTCGACGTTGATGGGAGTGTTAAAGGGTAGGAGTGCAATTAGGTTATTCAACAAGTTTCCACATATCAGGAAAAAGTTATGGGGAAATCATTTTTGGTCGCGAGGCTATTTTGTGGATACGGTAGGTGTAAATGAAGAAATCATTAGACGGTATGTACGGCATCAAGACAAAAAAGAGCTTGAGCAAGAGCAGCAGTTAGAGTTATTGAGAGATTAACAGCGTCGTGGCCCCCTTTTAGGGGGCTTATATTAAAACCGCCTTCTAAGAAGGCGGATTTTTATATTTCTTCTAAATCATGCACTAGCTGCGTTCATGCAGTGGAGTGAAATCACGTAGTTTTTGACCTGTGTACAGTTGACGTGGACGACCGATACGGTTGTCTGGATCGCTGTGCATTTCATTCCAGTGTGCAATCCAACCGATGGTACGAGACATCGCAAAGATCACGGTAAACATTGAGATTGGAATACCGATCGCTTTCAAAATGATGCCTGAGTAGAAATCGACGTTTGGATAGAGTTTCTTCTCGATGAAGTACTCATCAGACAGAGCAATACGCTCAAGCTCCATGGCGACATCGAGCAGCGGATCTTGAATGCTCAATTCTTTAAGCACTTCATGACAGGCTTCACGCATTACCGTTGCGCGTGGATCGTAGTTTTTGTAAACGCGGTGACCAAAGCCCATCAGACGGAATGGATCATCTTTGTCTTTCGCTCGTCTTACGTACTCGGGGATCTTGTCAACAGAGCCGATCTCTTCAAGCATACGCAAACAAGCCTCGTTTGCTCCACCATGCGCAGGCCCCCAGAGAGAAGCGATACCAGCAGCAATACAAGCAAATGGGTTTGCACCGGATGAACCAGCCAAACGCACAGTAGAGGTGGAAGCATTTTGCTCATGGTCAGCATGCAGCGTGAAAATCTTATCCATAGCACGAGCTACGATAGGATTCACTTCATATTCTTCACAAGGTGTGGCAAACATCATGTGCAGGAAGTTTTCCGCATAGCTTAAATCGTTACGTGGGTAGATAAACGGTTGACCAACCGAGTATTTGTAACACATTGCCGCCAGAGTTGGCATTTTTGAAAGCAGACGATAAGCCGCAATCTCTCGGTGTGTGTCATTATTGATATCGAGTGAATCGTGATAGAAAGCGGCTAACGCACCAACCACACCACACATAACAGCCATAGGGTGAGCATCACGGCGGAAACCGTGGAAAAAGCTCGCTATCTGTTCGTGTACCATGGTGTGACGAGTAACGATTTTCTTGAATTCTTCATATTGCTTACGATTAGGGGCTTCACCGTAAAGAAGGATGTAACAAACTTCCAAGTAATCAGCGTTATTGGCTAACTGATCGATAGGGTAGCCGCGGTGCAACAAAATGCCCTTAGCGCCATCGATATAAGTAATTTGAGATTCACAGGATGCAGTGGCAAGAAAACCCGGGTCAAAAGTAAAGTAACCGTTTGAGCCTAAAGTACGAACGTCAATTACTTGTGGACCGAGGGATCCGTCCATAATTGGCAATTCGATCGGCGCTTTACCTTCAATGTGAAGGGTCGCTTTCTTATCCGCCATAACCATCTCCTTTGTTTATTATTTAATCCGTCCAGGATGTTTTGTGTGTGATTCTTGTACGTCCGATCTTAATTAAAGTCAATGATTCTCCTCTGATGTGTGCACTCACTTTGATTTTTTATACATACAAAGTTAAAAATCTGTTCTGTGTAGCAAAAATTGTTACAGCAATTGTATTAGAATGTTGCAGTCCGTATAGTGACACAGAAAATTCTGTGAGAGACCTTATAAATTCAAGGCTAGAAAGAAATTTGACTCAGAGATTTTAGACTTGAGCTTAACATTTAAACTACAATTAACTCGCCAAATTGGCGGCTGAAATGTTGAATAAATGTTAATTTATGCGCATTATCGACCAGAATTCATCCATAACTATAAATGCTCAATGGAGCTGAGTGAGCAAGCCCGTGAAAGAAAGAAAGTCAAGACCTGTTAATTTAGATTTGCAGACCATCCACTTTCCGATCTCAGCAATCGCATCCATCCTCCACCGTGTGTCGGGGGTGATTACGTTTGTTGCGGTTGGGATTTTGCTTTGGTTGCTATCCCTCTCTCTCTCCTCACCTGTCGGATTCATGGAAGCGAGCAACATTGTTGACAGCTTTCTTGTGAAATTTGTGCTGTGGGGAATCCTAACTGCTTTGGCCTACCACATTGCTGGTGGTATTCGTCATTTATTGATGGATCTTGGGCATTTTGAAGAGTTGGAATCCGGTGCCGCGAGCGCCAAGGTGGCTTTTGCTGCTACTGTCGTATTGTCTCTGCTGGCGGGGGTTCTGGTATGGTAAAACATGTTTCTTCGTTTGGTCGTAACGGTGTGCACGATTTTCTGTTGATTCGTGCCTCTGCGATCATCATGGTGCTCTACACCATCTATATCGTAAGTTTTTGCGCGTTCACGGACATTTCGTATGTTGCGTGGACTCAATTCTTTGGTAGCACGTTCACCAAAGTCTTCACAATGTTGGCATTAGTATCAGTATTAATCCATGGCTGGATTGGTCTATGGCAAGTACTGACGGATTACATTAAGTGTTCCAAATTGCGTGCGGGGCTACAGTTGGTGGTCATCGCAGTTTTGTTTGGATACTTCTTCTCTGGCCTATTTGTATTGTGGGGTGCCTAAGTGACTATTCCAGTTCGTTCCTTTGACGCCGTTGTAATCGGCGCGGGTGGTGCAGGTATGCGTGCTGCACTACAGATTTCTGAGCAAGGTTTAACTTGTGCTCTGCTTTCAAAAGTGTTCCCAACTCGTTCACACACCGTATCAGCTCAAGGTGGTATTACTGTGGCATTGGGTAACTCACATAAAGATGATTGGCAATGGCACATGTACGATACGGTAAAGGGTTCCGACTATATCGGTGACCAAAATGCTATCGAATACATGTGTAAAAACGGCCCTGAATCAGTGATTGAACTTGAGAAAATGGGTCTGCCGTTTTCTCGTTTCGAGGATGGTACAATTTACCAGCGTCCTTTTGGCGGTCAGTCAAAAGAGTTTGGTGGTGAACAAGCGGCGCGTACTGCTGCTGCTGCTGACCGTACTGGTCATGCCCTATTGCACACGCTTTACCAACAAAACGTGAAGCATAAGACCACCATTTTCTCGGAATGGTATGCGTTGGATTTGGTGAAAAACCAAGATGGTGCTGTACTTGGTTGTACCGCTATCTGTATGGAAACCGGCGAAATTTGCTATTTCAAAGCCAAAGCGACCGTACTTGCTACGGGTGGTGCGGGCCGTATTTACGCCTCAACGACTAACGCACACATCAATACTGGTGATGGTGTTGGCATGGCATTGCGTGCTGGTGTACCAATGCAAGATATGGAAATGTGGCAATTCCACCCAACAGGCATTGCAGGTGCCGGTGTACTGGTGACGGAAGGTTGCCGTGGTGAAGGCGGCTATCTACTGAATAAAGACGGCGAACGTTTCATGGAACGCTACGCACCGAATGCCAAAGACTTGGCAGGTCGTGACGTGGTTGCTCGTTCAATGATGATCGAGATCCGTGAAGGCCGTGGTTGTGACGGTCCTTGGGGTCCACACATCAAACTGAAATTGGATCACTTAGGTCGTGATGTATTGGAATCACGTCTACCGGGTATCTGTGAACTATCACGTACCTTTGCTCACGTGGATCCAGTGAAAGAGCCAATTCCAGTTATTCCAACCTGTCACTACATGATGGGTGGTGTACCAACACAAGTTTCGGGTCAAGCGATTAAGCAAGACCGCAGTGGTAAAGATGTGGAAGTACAAGGCCTGTTCGCTTGTGGCGAAATTGCCTCTGTATCGGTACATGGTGCTAACCGTTTAGGTGGTAACTCACTGCTTGATCTCGTGGTATTTGGCCGTGCGACAGGTCTGCATCTTGGTGAAACTCTGCGTGCTCAAGCAGAGGCTCGCCCAGCAACCGCATCGGATATCGAAGCCTCTTTGGCTCGTACCATGCGCTGGGAGAACAGCAAAGGTGGCGAAGACCCTGTGGTTATCCGTAAAGATCTGCAACGCTGCATGCAAAATAACTTCTCGGTATTCCGTGAAGGTAAAGCGATGGCCGAAGGTCTTGAAGAGTTGAAAGTGATTCGCGAACGCCTGAAAGATGCGCATCTTGCTGATAAATCGTCAGAATTCAACACTCAGCGTATCGAATGTTTAGAGCTGGATAACCTGATGGAAACCGCATTTTCTACGGCTGTGGCGGCAAACTATCGTACTGAAAGCCGTGGTGCTCATGCTCGCTTCGACTATCCAGATCGTGACGATGAAAACTGGCTGTGTCACTCAATCTACAATCCGGAAACGGAACAGATGAGTAAACGTGATGTGAATATGACACCTGTTCACCGTGACCCGTTCCCGCCTAAAGTGCGTTCATATTAAGGGAGGTACTCAAAATGAAACTCAACTTCTCTTTATATCGTTACAATCCGGATGTGGATGCAAAGCCATACATGAAAGACTACATTCTTGAGGTAGAAGAAGGGTCTGACATGATGTTGTTGGATGCGCTGATTCTACTCAAAGAACAAGATCCAAGCATTGCTTTCCGTCGCTCATGCCGTGAAGGGGTTTGTGGTTCGGACGGTCTGAATATGAATGGTAAAAATGGTCTGGCTTGTATCACGCCATTGTCTGCACTCAAAGGCGACAAAATTGTGATACGCCCTCTACCTGGATTGCCAGTTATTCGTGACTTGATTGTCGACATGACTCAGTTTTACGATAACTACGCGAAAGTTAAGCCTTTCTTGATTGCTGATGATGCACTTCCTCCATCAAGAGAGAACTTGCAATCCCCAGAAGAACGGGCACATTTAGATGGTCTGTACGAGTGTATTATGTGCGCTTGCTGTACGACCTCTTGTCCTTCATTCTGGTGGAATCCGGATAAATTTATCGGACCTGCAGGCTTGTTGGCCGCTTATCGTTGGTTGATTGACAGCCGTGATACAGCAACAGATGAACGCCTATCGAATCTTGATGATGCATTTAGCGTTTTTCGTTGCCACGGTATTATGAACTGTGTCAGTGTTTGTCCGAAAGGATTGAACCCGACGAAAGCGATTGGGCATATTAAGTCCATGTTGATCAATCGTTCAGTTTAAATTGAAAATTGCAGGCCTTCGGGCCTGCCTTTTATAGCTCGGCGATAAGACCGCAGCAAACGTGAAAACTACTGGTTAAGGGAAAAAAATGCACAACGGCGTGATGAAGGCATGGCTCGAGTCTTCACACTTGGCTGGCGCCAATGCAACTTACGTAGAAGACCTCTACGAACTGTATCTAAGTGATCCCGATCTGGTAAGTGAGGAGTGGAAACGTGTTTTTGATGGGCTGCCTACGCACCCAACGAATGTGGTTGAACAACCACACTCACGCGTCCGTGACTACTTCCGACGACTCGCCCAAGAGACAAAGCATTACAATGTCCAAGTTAGTGATCCTGAAGTCGATGCAAAACAAGTTAAAGTACTGCAGCTAATTAACGCATACCGTTTCCGCGGTCATGAGGCTGCCAAGCTTGATCCTCTCGGTTTATGGAACCGCCCTGAAGTGGTGGAACTGAATCCTGCTTTCCATAACTTGACCCCAGAAGATATGGAAGAAACCTTCAACGTGGGCTCTTTTGCGATTGGCAAAGACACGATGAAGTTGAAAGACATCTATCAATCTCTGCAAAAAATCTACTGCGGTTCTGTCGGTGCTGAATATATGCACATCACTGACACTGAACAAAAACGCTGGATTCAGCAGCGCCTTGAGCCAGTTATTGGCAATCCGATTTTCACAAAAGATGAAAAGCGCACTTTCCTTGAAGAGTTAACTGCAGCAGAAGGCCTTGAGCGCTACCTTGGTGCGAAGTTCCCTGGCGCCAAGCGTTTCTCTCTCGAAGGTGGTGATGCTTTAGTTCCTATGACCAAAGAACTGATCCGCCATGCAGGTGCTAGCGGTATGCGTGAAGTCGTGATCGGTATGGCTCACCGTGGTCGCTTAAATATGCTAGTTAACGTTCTGGGGAAAAAGCCTCAAGATCTGTTTGACGAGTTTGCTGGAAAGCACGGTGAAGGTTGGGGAACTGGTGACGTTAAATATCACCAAGGTTTCTCAGCAGACTTTGCGACACCGGGTGGCGATGTTCACTTAGCGTTGGCCTTTAACCCTTCGCACCTTGAGATTGTTAACCCAGTAGTGATGGGTTCAGTGCGTGCACGTCAAGATCGTCTTGGTGATGAAGATGGCAGTAAAGTTCTGCCTATCACAGTGCACGGCGACTCGGCGATTGCGGGACAAGGTGTGGTTGCTGAAACCTTCAACATGTCTCAAGCTCGTGGTTTCTGCGTCGGTGGAACAGTACGTATTGTGGTGAATAACCAAGTGGGCTTTACCACTTCAAACCCACGCGATACACGTTCAACCATGTACTGTACTGACATCGCCAAGATGGTGCAGGCTCCGATTTTCCACGTTAACTCAGACGATCCTGAAGCCGTGGCGTTTGTTACACGTCTAGCGCTGGATTATCGTAATGAATTCAAACGAGATGTGGTCATCGATCTGGTGTGTTATCGCCGTCATGGTCATAACGAAGCGGATGAGCCAAATGCAACTCAGCCGCTGATGTACCAAAAAATCAAAAAACACCCAACACCTCGTAAGCTGTATGCCGATGTGTTGACCGAGCGTGGCGAGTGTGATTTAGAAACCGCCACTCAACTCGTTAACGAATATCGCGATGCATTGGATCACGGTGAGGTGGTGGTCAAAGAGTGGCGTCCTATGGCGATGCACTCGGTTGACTGGTCTCCATACCTTGGCCACGATTGGAATATTGCGTGGAATAACGAATATGTTATGGAGCGTTTGCAAGACCTCGGTCGTCGCATTTGCCAATATCCAGAAAGCCATGTTCTGCATAGCCGTGTGGAAAAAATCTATCAAGATCGCCTCGCTATGATTTCAGGTGAGAAGATGCTGGACTGGGGGATGGCGGAAACGTTGGCTTACGCCACTCTAGTTGATGATGGCAAACGTATTCGTATCTCGGGTCAGGATTCTGGTCGTGGTACTTTCTTCCACCGTCATGCGGTTCTACATAACCAAAACGATGCCAGCACTTACATCCCGCTCGCGCAAATTCATGCAGGGCAAGGCCCGTTTGAAGTGTTTGATTCGGTATTGTCCGAAGAAGCAGTATTGGCATTCGAATACGGTTACGCAACAGCAGAACCAAGCGGCTTAACCTTGTGGGAAGCGCAGTTTGGTGATTTCGCTAACGGAGCACAGGTTGTAATTGACCAGTTTATTTCCTCTGGTGAGCAGAAATGGGGTCGCCTGTGTGGCCTAACTATGTTGTTGCCGCATGGCTATGAAGGCCAAGGCCCTGAACACTCTTCTGCACGTTTAGAACGCTATTTGCAACTATGCGCTGAGCAAAACATGCAAGTTGTGGTTCCTTCTACGCCGGCTCAGGTCTATCACATGATTCGTCGTCAAGTGGTTCGTCCAATGCGTCGTCCATTGGTGGTGATGTCGCCTAAGTCTCTACTGCGTCATCCACTGTGTGTATCGAGTATGGAAGATCTTGCTCATGGTACTTTCCAAGCAGCGATTGCGGAAATCGATGCATTGGAAGCGACACAAGTGAAGCGTGTCGTGTTCTGTTCCGGTAAGGTTTATTACGATCTACTGGAACAGCGCCGAGCCAATGAGCAGAAAGATGTCGCGATTGTTCGTATTGAACAGTTGTACCCGTTCCCTCAAGAAGAGGTACAAGCGGCCATTGCGAATTACACCAATGTGGTGGATTACGTTTGGTGTCAGGAAGAACCACAGAACCAAGGTGCTTGGTATAGCAGCCAGCATAATTTCCGTGCTGCAATTCCAGCGGGTGCTGATTTGAAATATGCAGGTCGACCAGCTTCTGCATCACCTGCAGTTGGCTATATGTCGGTGCACATGAAACAACAAAAAGCGTTGATTGAAGACGCTCTGACCCTAGCTAAGAACTAGAAGTATAAGGAAGATACCATTATGACCATTGAAATTCTGGTTCCAGATTTGCCTGAATCAGTTGCGGATGCCACTGTTGCCACGTGGCACAAAAAACCGGGCGATGTGATAGCTCGTGATGAAGTGATTGTTGAAATCGAAACCGACAAAGTGGTACTGGAAGTTCCAGCGCCAGAAGCGGGCGTATTAGAAACGATTCTGGAACAAGAAGGTGCGACCGTACTTTCTAAACAGCTTCTGGCTCGTTTGAAGCCAGGAGTTGTTGCTGGTGAACCAACACAAGATACACCGGATGCTACTGAGCCGTCACCAGACAAACGCCATAAAGCGTCACTGACAGAAGAAAGCAATGATGCCCTGAGCCCTGCGGTACGCCGTCTGCTTGCTGAACATAACTTGGAAGCAAGTCAAGTTAAAGGTTCTGGTGTGGGCGGTCGTATTACCCGCGAAGACATCGAAGCTCACTTAGCAGCGAACAAAGCCAAACCGGCTGTGAAAGCTGAAGCCCCTGTTGCAGCGCTGGCTCCTGTAGTCGGTCGCAGTGAAAAACGCGTGCCAATGACACGTCTGCGTAAGCGTATCGCTGAGCGTCTGTTGGAAGCGAAAAATAACACGGCTATGCTGACGACGTTTAATGAAGTGAACATGAAACCGATCATGGATATGCGTAAGCAGTACCAAGATGTGTTCGAAAAACGTCATGGCATCCGTCTGGGCTTTATGTCGTTCTACGTGAAAGCCGTCACTGAAGCGCTGAAGCGTTACCCAGAAGTCAACGCGTCTATCGATGGTGATGATCTGGTTTACCACAACTACTTTGATGTGAGCATTGCCGTATCAACCCCACGTGGTCTGGTTACTCCAGTACTGAAAAACTGCGATACCTTGAGCTTGGCGCAAATTGAAAAAGGCATCAAAGAGCTGGCAGAAAAAGGCCGTGACGGTAAATTGACCGTAGACGAGCTGACTGGCGGTAACTTCACTATCACCAACGGTGGCGTGTTTGGTTCACTGATGTCTACGCCAATCATTAACCCACCACAAGCCGCTATTTTGGGTATGCATAAGATCCAAGACCGCGCCATGGTGGTGGATGGCAAGATTGAAATTCTGCCAATGATGTATCTAGCACTGTCTTATGACCACCGTTCTATTGATGGTCGTGAGTCAGTTGGTTTCTTAGTGACTGTGAAAGAGTTGCTAGAAGATCCAGCACGTCTGCTGCTCGATGTTTAAACAATTGATGACTCAGATTTCTGAGTGATTAATTGACAAGGGTCGGACACGCTCAACGTCCGACCTGGCTTTGGCCAAAGATTGGCTACTCGCTCAAGAGTGACCCTACAAACGTAAAGTTCAGTCGAATTGGACTCTATGGAAGAACAATAAACAAATGGAACAACACAATGAATTTGCATGAATATCAAGCTAAACAGCTGTTTGCAGAATTCGGTTTGCCTGTACCGGAAGGTTATGCTTGTGATACGCCACAAGAAGCGTTTGAAGCAGCAGGACGCATCAGCACAGCGAAGAAAGTCGTAAAATGTCAAGTTCACGCTGGTGGACGTGGTAAAGCAGGTGGCGTTGAACTGCACGATACTAAAGATGGCGTAAAAGCCTTTGCACAAAAGTGGCTAGGTAAAAACCTAGTAACTTATCAAACCGATGCGAATGGCCAACCTGTTTCAAAAATTCTGGTTGAAGAAGCATCAAACATCGCGAATGAACTCTATCTTGGTGCGGTGGTTGACCGTTCTACTCGCCGTATCGTTTTCATGGCATCGACTGAAGGTGGTGTGGAAATTGAGAAAGTCGCAGAAGAAACGCCAGAACTGATCCACAAAGCAGCGATCGATCCACTGGTTGGCCCTCAAGCCTACCAAGGCCGTGAGTTGGCGTTTAAGCTGGGCCTGCAAGGTGACCAAATCAAACAGTTCGTGAAAATTTTCATGGGCTTGGGTGAAATGTTTGCTCAATACGACCTCGCGCTGCTGGAAATCAACCCGCTGGTGATTACTGCTGAAGGCAATTTGCTGTGTCTAGACGGTAAAATCAACATCGACTCAAATGCGATGTACCGCCAACCAAAACTGCGTGAAATGCACGATGCTTCTCAAGAAGATGCGCGTGAAGCACACGCAGCGAAATGGGAACTGAACTACGTGGCGCTAGATGGCAACGTAGGTTGCATGGTTAACGGTGCTGGCCTAGCAATGGGTACCATGGACATTGTTAACTTGCACGGCGGAAAACCTGCAAACTTCCTTGATGTAGGTGGTGGCGCGACCAAAGAGCGCGTTGCGGAAGCGTTCAAGATTATTTTGTCTGATACCAATGTAAAAGCCGTACTGGTGAACATCTTTGGTGGCATTGTGCGCTGCGACATGATTGCAGAAGGCATTATCGGTGCGGTTAAGGAAGTTGGTGTAAGCGTTCCTGTGGTTGTGCGTCTTGAAGGCACAAACGCAGAACTTGGACGTAAAGTACTGGCAGAATCAGGTCTAGATATTATTGCAGCTGTATCTCTGACAGACGCAGCTCAAAAAGTAGTTGCCGCGGCGGAGGGCAAATAATGTCGATTCTTATCAATAAAGACACTAAAGTCATTTGTCAGGGTTTCACCGGTGGTCAGGGTACTTTCCACTCTGAACAGGCGATTGCTTATGGCACACAAATGGTTGGCGGTGTATCGCCAGGTAAAGGCGGTACAACTCATCTAGGTTTGCCTGTATTTAATACGGTTCGTGAAGCCGTTGAAGTGACTGGCGCAACTGCCACAGTTATCTACGTACCAGCACCATTCTGTAAAGATGCGATTCTGGAAGCGATCGATGCGGGCATCAAGCTGATCGTGACGATCACCGAAGGTATTCCAACCACTGACATGATTGATGTCAAAGTGAAGCTGGAACAGACTGGCGTTCGTATGATCGGCCCTAACTGCCCTGGTGTGATCACACCTGACGAATGTAAGATTGGCATCATGCCGGGACACATTCACAAGAAAGGTAAAGTGGGTATCGTTTCTCGCTCTGGTACTTTGACTTATGAAGCGGTGAAACAGACCACTGATGAGGGTTTCGGCCAGTCAACCTGTGTGGGCATCGGTGGCGACCCAATCCCAGGTTCAAACTTCATCGACATCCTGAAGATGTTCCAAGAAGATCCAGCGACAGAAGCGATTGTGATGATCGGTGAAATCGGTGGTACTGCAGAAGAAGAAGCGGCTGCCTTTATCAAAGCTAACGTCACAAAACCTGTCGTTTCTTATATCGCCGGTGTAACGGCTCCTCCGGGCAAACGTATGGGTCATGCTGGTGCGATCATCTCTGGTGGTAAAGGTACTGCTGAAGAGAAATTCGCAGCGCTTGAGTCTGCGGGCGTGAAGACGGTAAAAAGTCTTGCCGATATTGGTAAAGCACTGCGTGAAGTGACTGGTTGGTAATCTACCGCGATTACTAACTCAGATGATAAAAAACCCCGAACACAGCTTCGGGGTTTCTTTTTGCGAACAGCCAATGTGAAACAGTGCTAAGCGACTCGTTTAAACTGAGTGAGTATAAATAAAGCTGCGGCAGAGACGACCACCGAAGGGCCCGCTGGAGTATCAAAATGCCAAGATAGCGCCAAACCACCGATCACACTTAATACACCCAGTCCAATTGCCCAAAACGCCATGGCTTCTGGAGTGCGTGAAAGGCGACGAGCGGTGGCCGCGGGGATGATTAACAGCGACCCCATGATCAAAGCACCAACAAATTTCATACCCACGGCGATCACTAGACCAATCAGTAGCATCAAAATTAGCCGCATCAGGTCAGTATTGGTTCCTTCCACAAAAGCCAACTCTTCGTTAACACTGGTACTCAACAGTGGTTGCCAAAGCAGATAAACAATCAGGCTCACCGTCGCCACACCTAACCAGATAAAGGTGAGATCTGACGGGCTAATCGCAAGTAAGTCACCAAACAGATAGCTCATCAAATCGATGCGGACATTATCGAGAAAACTCACCGCAATCATACCGAGCGATAACGCACTGTGCGCCATGATACCGAGTAGGGTATCGGTCGCGATGAGTTTTTGCTTTTGCATTGCGACTAAAATTGCTGCCATACCTAAACAGCAAACTAACAAGGCGAGGTACAAATTGATGTCGAGTAAAAAACCCAGCGCTAGACCAAGTAAGGAGGCATGGGCAAGCGTATCTCCGAAATAGGCCATTTTGCGCCAGACCACAAAGGAGCCTAAAGGACCGGCGATAATGGCAATACCAAGACCGGCGAGCAGAGACGGCAAAAGAAATTCAATCATGTTTGTGATGACCATGTGAGTGGTGTGAGCAAGCACTTGCTTTGCCTTTAACCGGTAAGCCGGATAAATCGTGGTGGTGATGCTCGTGGTGGTGTTGATAAAAAGCGAGGGTTTCTCGGCTACGGTGACCAAACATTGCTAAATAGCTCGGGTGTTTGGCAATGTTCTCGGGTGAACCAGAGCAGCATACATGGTGCTGTAAACAGATGACTTCATCGGTTTTTGCCATCACCAAATGTAAATCGTGAGAAACCATCAACACGGCGCAGCCAAAGCGGTTGCGTAGAGTATGAATGAGGTCATACAAGTCGATTTGCCCTTGGACATCGACCCCTTGCGCAGGCTCATCTAACACAAGTAGATCAGGCCTTTGTAATAATGCCCTCGCTAGCAACACTCGTTGAGTTTCGCCGCCAGATAGCTTATGCATGTCGTTAGTTTGTAGGTGTTCCCCCCCGACAAGGCGTAGTGCTTCTGACAACTCTTGAGGACTAAAGCGCCCAGCGAGTTTTAAAAATCGATTCACAGTCAGTGGCAAAGTATCGTTAAGTTTGAGTTTTTGCGGAACATAACCGATGCGTACACCCGCTTGGCGGATAATTTTACCTGAACTGATGGTTTGTAATCCTAAGATGACTTTTACCAACGTTGATTTACCTGCACCGTTAGGGCCAATAAGCGTTGTAATATTGCCTTTGGTGAGATTTAAACGGATATTGTCAAGCACGCGTCGTTGTTCAAAATCGACGCAAATATCCTGCAATTCAATCAGAGTAGCCATGAATAGAACTCATTTGCAAAATGGTTATGTTATAAAGTAACATCTTGGCAAAATAAAAGCCACTAACTGGAGAGCGGCGATCATGCTACCGAGATTTGTTTTACTGAGTGCTCTTTCACTGTTTTCCCAAATGGTCAGTGCCATTGAGGTGCTGACGAGCATCAAGCCGATACAGATGATCACTTATGAATTAATGTTAGGCACTGGTACTCCCGATGTACTGTTACCCTCGGGGGCTTCGCCGCACGATTATGCGCTCCGCCCTTCAGATGTAAAGCGGATTCAACAAGCGGATTTGGTTATTTGGTTTGGTCAAGATCTTGAACCCTTTATGAGTAAGTTATTAGTTGACCGTCAATCTGCTTTAACATTAAGCCAAGCCCCAAATTTAGTCCTTCGCGAGTACAATGAAGAAGGGGAACATGACCATGATGGTCATCATCATGGAAGCCACGATCCTCATTTTTGGTTGGGAATTGAGCAAGCAGGGCAAGTCGCTCGTGTTATCACGGCGCGGTTAATTGCACTTGATGAGGTTAACCAACAACTGTATCAAGCAAATTTGGTTCGCTTCTTAACAAGCCTAGCGGAGCACGACAATGCTATTGGCGAAAAACTAAAACCCGTCACCACCGTTCCTTACTATGTATTCCATGATGCTTATGGTTATTTCGAGCAGCATTTCGCACTCAATAATCTTGGGCATTTCACTGTTAGCCCTGAACGTAAGCCTGGCGCCAAAACACTTATTGCCATTAAGCAGACGCTTAATTCACAGTTAGCGAAGTGTGTTTTTGCTGAGCCACAATTTGAGCCGGCAATTATTGATACTGTGGTAAGAGGTACTCCGGCGAAGATTGGTGTACTGGACCCATTGGGAAGCTCAATAGAGTTGAATGCAGGCAGTTATTTTGTTTTTCTCAATCAGCTGGCTGATAGCTACTACGGTTGTTTGTCTCAGTCTTGAGCAAACTATGAACAACGCTATGATTTAAATGCGGCTTTAGCCGCATTTTTTTTGATCGCACTTTAAAAAAGTCGCGCTTTCTAAGCCTTTCAAACTGCATAGAGTTGAGTGATTCGTTAGAATGCATGAGAATTTGTGCTGCTATTCACTCTTCGATTTATTAAGCACGAATTCTAAATTGTCGCTGACAGGGGAACTCGTGTATCGCACATTGTTATACAGCTTCTTGCTGAATCTTATTTTTCCTTCACTGGTGTTGGCTTTAGATAAGTCAATGTCAGTTTTTTATCCTTTGCCAATCCAAGAGCAGGGGAAAGTCATTGTTGCTCAAAACCTCTATCTTGGTACGGATGGCGGTATCTGGATGCATGATGTGCATGGAAAAGTCATGTATTTTGATGGGCAAAATATCCTGCCCCGTCGTGGTTCTGTACTTCCGCAAACGTCGAGTCACATTGTTTACGCAAATAGTGCTTTTTGGACATTTGAACAACATGAATTGTTTCGAACCTATCCTGCGGGGCACAAGGAGTTGATGTTAAGCCTAACGCCAGGAACCCAAATCAATCAGATTGGCTCATCGAACGGTATGATCTGGATGACAGATAATGACAATTTCTACAGCTATGAAATTCGAAGTGGGCGAGTATCGACGCTTTCACTGCATGAGTTATATCAATTGAATAGCGCTAGTACGGTTGTCATAAATGATGCACAGTTCTTGGTTTCAAAGTGGGCGTTAGCGACGAATGTGGGTGTTTATTTGTCTGACGAACAAGGCTTTTCTCATGTAAAAAAATCCGGAAAACATTTTGTTCAGAAGCTTTATTTCTCTCATAAACGCCGAGAATTATTGGTTGGCTCTAAGCGCGGAGCGTTAATTATTGATATTGAAAACAAGCGCTCACTACCTGATCGAATTGGCTCATCGCATGTCCTATCCATGGCGGAAACAGAAAAAGAGTATTGGGTTGGCACCGAAGAGGGTCTTTATGTTTACTCCTTTATTACGGGAAAAATAGTTCAATTAGAAAGTAATAGTAATAATGAGTACGCTCTACTGGGTAAAAAAATCTATGCGATGGTGAATGATTTTCAGGGGGGAATGTGGATCGCAACCGATAAAGGTGTGTTCTATTATTCTTTATTTGGGCAGCAGTTTACGCGTTACCCTACTCAAGCATTATCGAACGACGGTAGTAAGGCACAGATCAGTAAAATCAAGGCATTAAACTCGGATGGTGATTATTTGGCCATCACACAGCAAGGGTTGTATAACTTCAATGTCGCTGATGATTTACGTAAACACCTCATCTATCCCGGTAAGGTCAACGACTTTGCCATCAACGGTGAGAATATATGGATAGCAACAGACAAAGGATTGGCTCGTTATAATCTTTCTCGTCGTAGTATTGACACTCCTCATCTACCGCTAGCATTGCTACAAACACCAGTTGAACACCTCACTATTGACGGCAGCGGTAACTTATGGGGTTCAAGTAATCACCAGATTTGGTCATATTCAATCATTCAGCAAAGCTTTGTGGATTATGGTTCGGAATGGATGGTTAAACAATTTTCACCATCTCGAATCACCTTTCTTGCCGCTGTAGAGCAAGGCATTGTTATTGGCACTGAGCATGGCGCTTACTCTTTATTTGGAAAACAGATTCGTTTCGATTTCTCCAGTCATCGTTATGGTGAAATTGTGCAAGTGGCGCAAAATGCCTTGGGTGATGTCTGGATTATTGGCGCTTATGGTGTTTTTTTGTGGCATCAAGATCAACCGGAAGCGGTACCAGTAGAATTAATTGAAGAGAATATTCAACCTCTGTGTATTGCTGAATCCAAACAAGGTATGTGGTTTATTTCATCGCAGGGAATAAGCCACTATAGCGACCAAGGTCAATTGAATAAAAACTTTAGCGCCCCTTATGGTTTAATCAGCCATGAATTTCTTCCCGCCTCTTGCGCAGTCGGTGAAGAAAAAGAAAGTTCATCTCTGGTTATTGGTTCACAATTGGGAATAGTGAAAGTCAACACGGAAGAATTGGCAGTATCAAATTTACCTAATATTCAGGTTATGTTTAGCCAAGTGAGCGTTAACCATAGGCCTAAGTTGTTGGGGTATCGTACCCCCCATCCTCTGAAGATTCGTTATGGCGATGCGATCAGTTTCCAGTTTGGGGCTTTGCCTTCTGCGCGCAGCCAATCGTTAGAATACAAATTGAATGATGATCAACAGTGGCAACGATTTGATTGGGCTCTGTTGAGTTTTGATAAGTTATTACCCGGTAAATATCGCCTAAAAGTGCGTAGTGCAAACCCTATTCAGCGCTATCGAACGGAAGCATTGTTTGATTTTGAAGTGATGGAGCCTTGGTACATGACTTCAGTGGCGATTGTTGGTTATGTTGTGGCTTTATTCGGGCTACTTGCTGTGGCGTTTTGGTGGCGAACCCGCATGATTGTTGGCGCTAACCGAAAGTTAAAGGCGCAAGTTGATCTGAAAACGAGTCAGTTGCGCCATCAAAGTAAAATAGTATTGAGCAATAACCATCAATTGCGAAAGCAACTGCAACTTCACCACAATTTATTAGGAAAGGTTTTAGAGAGCGTAGACCCATCATTAAGGCACCTATCATCGTATGCCAAAGTTCGAGGTTGGAATGAGTTTGACGCTCCCCTGAATAAAGTGAAGCAAGAATTGGCACAGTTGCACTTTATGCATCGTGGTGATGCAGAGGAGAGTAAGTTTCATGATTTACACTTACTGATCGAGTCAGCCTTAAAGAGTTGGCAGGAAGAGTACAGTAAAGCGGCAATCAAGCTTATTTACCACGGTGAAACTCGCTTTATCGAAGTCCGCCAATTTAATCTTGATGTACTGTTTAACGCGATTTTGACGGATGCGATTAAACGACTTTATAAATATCAAGAATTACAGATCCAACTAGAAGCGAGAGATGAACAAGCCGTTCTCATTTTTTCTGATTTTGGTTCACCGATTCAAAATCTTGGATCAATGTTGGTGACATTAACAGGTTTTGGCACCTATCCATTACAGGAACTCATTAGTCGAAGTGGTGGGGAGCTGCGAGTATTAGTTCTGAAAGAGCGCAATGTGATTGAGCTCGCGTGGCCACTCGCCTCGATTCCAGAGATCGAATCGCTCAAGCAAGAAGTGGTTGAAATCGAACAGAAGTCAGCCATTGATGATGTGGAAAAAGAGTGGTTGAGTAAGCTGGAAAAGCTTATTGAGCAAAATTACAGTGATCCTAACTTTACGACATCAACGGCAGCACAATCCCTCTATGTTTCCGAGCGTAGTTTGCAGCGTCGCTTCAAAGCCGCAACGGGAAAAACATTTAAAGAATCATTGAATGAGTTACGTTTGGAGAAAGCCTGCCAGAGTTTATTGAGTGGGGCAAAAATTGCTCAAGTGGCCTTTGACTGTGGATTTAATGACCCTTCCTACTTTAGCCAACGTTTTAAACATCACTTTGGTTTATCTCCGAGTCAATTTATTGAAGATCAAGAATCTTAATGACTACGAATTCAAGGCGTTATTTTATTGTCGTGATGTAAAGATGAGTGTGGTCTTGAGAAGAGAAAGCCTAGAAAAAAATATCGTGGTATAGCCGGGGGGACTATACCACGGGTGTCAACGACACCTTCGCTTGCTGCCGGAGTGATACAACATAGTCATATCACCTCTGGAATTCTTGTCTCTAGGAGGGATGTCCTTTCAACGCTTTCACTATAATCTCACCGACTTATTTTACTTATAAAATTAACGACAACGTTACATAGAAAAACGACAACGTTTATTGGTGTTGATTATCTTATTGATTTTTATGGTTTATTTTTATTTTGTCGGATTTCTTATGTGCTTTGGTTGCATGTGAAGATTTTTCTTACATCACCTTTGACGTTTTTGACGGGAATTCTTTTGACGAAAGTGACGTTAGGTATGACTGAGCAAACTTTGTTTTCACGCAAAAAAACGTTATGTCCTTTATGATAATGTGGCTTATCATTAATGGTAATATTTCTTATTAACACTTTCTTTTATTAAAAAGTAACGAACATGAAATTGTCACAGCTGAAAGCGGGCGAGCGTGGTGTTATTCTCGCATTAGAAGGTCTTTCTGAAACCGTTAGAAAGAAACTCATGGTCATGGGAGTCCTACCCAACACGGAGGTGGTGTTAGTCCGACGAGCGCCTATGGGCGATCCTCTTCAAGTTGAGGTTCGAGGTGTGTCGATTGCTTTGCGTGAAAATATCGCGGCCAGTATTGAGGTGGAGAAAGCGTCATGAAGTATCAAGTTCTCACCGTTGGTAACCCTAACAGCGGTAAAACAACGCTTTTTAACGGACTGACGGGAGCGAAACAGCAAGTAGGTAACTGGGCTGGGGTGACCGTTGAGAAAAAGACGGGACGTTTTACTCATGCTGGTGATGAGTTCTTGCTAACGGATTTACCCGGCATTTATGCTTTAGACAGCGGTAATGATGACAACAGTATTGATGAATCGATCGCTTCACGTGCGGTACTTACACACCCCGCCGATGTGATCATTAATGTGGTTGACGCCACTTGTCTTGAACGTAGTCTTTATATGACGCTTCAACTACGCGAATTGCGTCGTCCTATGATCGTCGTGCTTAATAAAATGGATGCTCTGAAACGAGAGCGTGTTCATCTTGATCTTAAGCAATTGGAACTGTTTCTCGGCTGTCCTGTGATTGCACTTTCCGCTAACAACAAAGAGCAAGTACGCCGTTTTCAGGAAAAACTACATAAGATTGTGGTACAAGGTATCGCGCTGAAACAATTTGATTTGAATTATGGCGATGACTTTGAACAACTCATTTCCCAGCTAGAATCCACCTTTGTCGACCAAACGGTGACATCACGAGCGCTAGCAATCCGAGCGCTCGAAAATGATTTGTTAGTGATCAACAGCCTAAAAGAAAGTGATCGCCAGAAAGTTCGTGAGGTTCAGAACTCAGCTACTATGGACATCGATTTGCTGGTTGCGAATGTGCGTTACACCTATCTGCATGATTTGTGCACTCATGTGCGACGTTCAGAAGGCAAGTTGAGCCATAAATTCACACAGAAAGCGGATCGTATCATTCTCAATAAATGGGTAGGAATTCCTTTCTTCTTTGCGGTGATGTACGTGATGTTTATGTTTTCGATCAATATTGGCAGTGCCTTTATTGATTTCTTCGACATAAGCGTCGGTGCGCTTCTGGTGGATGGCGGGCATTATTTGCTTGATGACCATTTGCCAGTTTGGTTAGTGACTTTGATTGCTAATGGGGTTGGTGGAGGTATCCAAACGGTTGCCACCTTTATTCCTGTGATTGCTTGTCTATACCTTTTTTTAGCGGTGTTAGAGAGTTCTGGTTACATGTCGCGTGCAGCGTTTGTACTAGATAAAGTGATGCAGAGAATCGGTTTGCCGGGCAAAGCGTTTGTGCCGCTCGTGCTTGGCTTTGGTTGTAACGTCCCTTCTATTATGGCCACCCGGACATTAGATCAAGAGCGTGAGCGTAAGCTTGCAGCATCAATGGCTCCCTTTATGTCATGTGGTGCTCGCTTGCCTGTTTATGCCTTGTTTGCCGCGGCATTTTTTCCACAGAGTGGTCAGAACGTTGTGTTCGCGCTCTATTTATTAGGCATTGTGGCAGCCGTCTTCACAGGCTTGATTCTGAAAAAAACCTTGTACCCTGGTGTAAGTGAAAGCTTAATCATGGAAATGCCAGATTATGAAATTCCGACTTTGCAAAACGTGGTGCTCAAAACGTGGCAGAAGCTAAAGCGCTTTGTGATGGGGGCAGGAAAAACAATTGTGATTGTAGTTACGATCTTGAGCTTTTTGAACTCAGTGGGTACTGATGGTTCATTTGGTAATGAAAATAGCGACAAATCAGTGCTTTCTAAGGCTGCACAGTTTGTCACTCCGGTCTTTGCGCCAATGGGGATTTCTCAACAAAACTGGCCAGCAACCGTAGGTATTATTACGGGTATTTTTGCTAAAGAAGCGGTTGTGGGAACCTTGAATAGTCTTTACTCCACGTCAGTCGATGCTGAAGATACGCCTGAATATGATTTGCTTGCGAGTCTTCAGGAAGCCGTAATGACCATTCCGGAAAACTTAGCCGGACTCAGTTTTAGTGATCCACTGGGGATTGAAGTTGGTGATCTGACCGATACGAATGCGGTCGCGCAAGAGCAAGAAGTTGATGCGTCGATCTTTGGCAACTTGCACTCTTATTTTGTGGATGGGCATGTCGCGTTTGCTTACCTGATTTTTATTCTGCTTTATACCCCTTGTGTTGCTGCGATGGGGGCTTATGTGCGTGAATTTGGGGTGGCTTATGCTCGCTTTATCGCGGTGTGGACGATGGGACTTGCTTACGGTTCAGCCGTAATGTACTACCAACTAACGCATGTTTCTGAACATCCGGTGTCAAGTTTAGCTTGGGTTACGACCATCACTCTGATTGCTCTTGCCACCTACTGGATGTTGAAGAAAACTGGGCGTAAGCAGCGAATGATCGAGGTTCCTGTCGCGTGATATTAACGGATCTCAAAGCTGCGATTGAAGCGAAAGGTAGCATCACCCAGCAAGAGTTAGCTCGGCGTTTTTCTTTGAGCGAAGATGGTGTGGATGCCATGCTTTCGGTCTGGATTAAGAAAGGGGTGATATCTCGTCAGCAATACACAAATGCAGAAGATACCATCGTTCGAGTTCGTTATGTCCTTAATCGTGTCGGTGACTTATCCGTCAGTGTCACCATGTAGTTAAGTCTTGATGACAATAAAAAAGCCGCATTATGCGGCTTTTTTATTGTCATTTCTAAACGGTGGTTTATGACGGTAGTGATTTTTTCTAGCACATCGAAATGTTCAAGCAAGCTCAGGGGCAAAATGTGGGTTTTGCACAAGATGTTGCTGGATAGCCGTGAGCAGGGTTTGTTGCTCTAGTTCTGAGCGGAATACACCTTGAGTGCGTCCCCAAACGGGTCCCGGCCAAGCCATATCATCAGTAAAGCGAGCAATGTGGTGAATGTGCAGTTGAGGCACCATATTACCCAGTGCGCCTAAGTTGAGTTTGTCTGGAGTGAACAGGGTTTCTAAGGTTTGGCAAATGATTTGCGATTCCACGAGAAATTGTTGTTGCTCATTCATAGGCAAGTGGTGCAGCTCGCGTAATCCTGCTCTTTGTGGAACTAAGATGATCCAAGGTACGGCAGAGTCTTTATGTAACAGAGCAACACAAAGTGGAAAATGTCCAATGACATTGGTATCTTTCTGCAGTTGAGGGTGCAGTTCAAAATGTGCCATGAGGTTGCGCCTCTGAGTCAGAATCTGTTTTCTCGCTTTGTCAAAACGAGATAGGAGAGATAAAGAAAAGGTTGGCAAGTAGCCAACCTTAGTCGGGATTTGATTACATTCTTTCTAGGGTATCAATGCCTAAAAGAGCGAGGCCTTGCTTGATGGTTTTTGCGGTCAGTGCCGCGAGTTTCAAGCGACTCTGCTTAATGCTTTCTTGCTCTGCGACCAGAATTGGGCAAGCTTCATAGAAGCTAGAGAAAATACCCGCGAGTTCAAAAAGGTAACTACACATGATGTGAGGTTGACCTTCACGAGCTACCGATTGAACCGCCTCTTCAAATTGCAGCAGTTTAGCGATCAGCGCTTTTTCTTTTTCTTCCGTGATTTGGATATGGCCAGCTAGCTCATTCATATCCACGCCTGCTTTTGCAAACACAGAAGCAACACGAGTGTAAGCGTACTGCATGTAAGGCGCCGTGTTGCCTTCAAACGCCAGCATATTGTCCCAATCGAACACATAATCGGTGGTGCGGTGTTTTGATAGGTCTGCGTATTTTACTGCCGCCATTGCCACGGTGTTGGCGATGTTGGCTTTCTCTTCCGCTGACAATTCTGGGTTTTTGGATTCGATCAGGGCTTTGGCGCGATCTTCTGCTTCATCCAGCAAATCGGCTAAGCGAACGGTGCCGCCTGCACGAGTTTTGAAAGGGCGGCCATCTTTGCCTAGCATCATACCGAACGCATGGTGCTCTAAGCTGACTTCTTCTGGGATATAGCCCGCTTTGCGTACGATAGTCCACGCTTGCATCAAGTGTTGATGTTGGCGTGAATCGATGAAGTACAGTACTCGATCGGCACCCAACGTTTCATAACGGTATTTCGCACACGCAATATCAGTGGTTGTGTACAAGAAACCACCATCACGTTTCTGAACGATAACACCCATAGGTTCGCCGTCTTTATTCTTGAATTCGTCCAAGAAAACTACTTGCGCACCATCGTCTTCGACTGCCAAGCCTTTGGCTTTCAGGTCGCTCACAATTAACGGCAGCATGTCGTTGTACATGCTTTCGCCCATGACATTTTCACGAGTGAGGGAGACGTTCAAGCGGTCGTAGTTACGCTGGTTTTGAATCATGGTGACATCAACCAACTTCTTCCACATATCTAGGCAGAATGCATCGCCACCTTGCAGTTTCACTACGTAGTTACGTGCCGTTTCCGCAAACTGTTCATCTTCGTCATACAGTTTTTTCGATTCACGATAGAAAGCTTCGAGATCAGAAAGCTCCATCGAAACTTCACCCGATGCTTTCTGCACGCGCTCAAGGTTGGCGATCAGCATACCGAACTGAGTGCCCCAGTCACCGATGTGGTTCGCGCGGATCACGTTATGACCCAAGAATTCCAAGGTACGTACTACCGCATCACCAATGATGGTTGAGCGCAGATGGCCTACGTGCATCTCTTTGGCAACGTTAGGTGCAGAGTAGTCAGCCACGATGGTTTTTGGGGCTTCTGGCGCAACACCTAGGCGCTCATCGGCAAGAGCCGCTTCAGCTTGAGCAGCGAGAAACTCTTCGCTCAAGAAGATATTGATAAAGCCAGGGCCGGCAATTTCAGTTTTGCTTGCAATGCCTTCAAGGTTTAGAACATCCAAGACTTTCTGTGCAAATTCTCGAGGATTGGTACCCAACTGCTTGGCGGCACCCATAATGCCATTCGCTTGGTAATCACCAAATTGTGCTTTTGCTGATTGACGAACCAGTGCTGGGGTACCAGCGGGTGCGCCTGCGGCTTCGATAGCCTGAGAAACTCGATCATTGATTAGTGCTTGGATATTCACACGTTTGCCCTTCAATTCAAGGAAATAGGTGAGGAATGCCATCATTTTGGGAGTGAGGCATATCACAATAACATTGGTTAGATGGCGGCCATAATAACAATTTTCAGCTTAACCACCTAGGGAGAAACGCAGGAAATTTTCACCTTTTCCCGCCAATCTTGATAGTATCGCGTTCAAATAGCGATTTTAAGGCCATGAGATGCATCAACAACTTTGTGAGACAGGGCTTGCCCCACAACAACTGCTTGGAAAACTCGATCTTTTTATCTCGAAAATAGAGCAGTTGCTTGCTCTTTTGGGCTTAGATTTACGTTCTCATCAGCTAGATCATATTGCGTTGCGAATTAATGATCAGGAACTGGCACAAGTTGCTCATCATGCATGGTTGGCTTATGGCCAAGAGATCTCTTGTGCGCAGATTAATGGTCGCCCGATCATCGTGATTCTTTTTAACGAGCCGCTGCAATCAAGCCATTGGCGGATTGAATGCTTAGAACTGCCTTATCCTGCGTTAGGCAAAACTTACCCTGAACAGAGTTGGGAGCATGTAGAGTTTGTCGTTCCTTCACAAGCACTGAGTGCCCAAGCATTTTGTGAGGAGTTGAAAACGAATTGTCCCTCACTTGCCGAAAAATGGGATCGGCTTGCTGATGAGGGAATCAAGGTTAAGTTGTCGAGCCCGCAAGGAGAGGGGGAGCGTTTAGCGAACCCAACGGTGGCGTTTCAATGGCAAGGGGTGTGTATCAAACTACACCCACACCCGCTGCAAAAGATTGTTGAGTCAGAAGCTGAAGTGGTGTGTTAACCAACATCATAAGCTTTCGGACGCAACTGGAACTCTTGCACTGAACCGATTTCTTGACCAAGTTGTAGGGCGGGCGCATCTTGATGCGCCTTGCCTTGCGTGTGCATGATTAAGCGATGTGCAGTGCGAGGTTTTAGCTCATTAACCACAAAACGAATCATATCGGCACGGCTAAGGTTTTTCAGTTCCTCCAATACTTTTTCTCGTTGGTCGAACGTGAGATCCTTGTTACCAATCGCGACCCATAAGCGCTGAGCTCGAACTCTCAGGGTTGGATCGGGAGCGGATATTTGGTTCCATAATCCGCGCTTACTGCTATGCCATTCATATTCGTTTAACTCTAACAGCACCATGTACAGCGCATTCAAAAACTCATCAATTGAACGGATTAACTCGCTAGGCGGCGCAGAGGGGGATTGCACGTACAGAATCAACCCAGGATGGCGATTTAACGGCATATTGCCCGTTCCAACCATATAACCGAGTTGCTGTTTGGTACGAATTTCGTGAAAAAATGTGGCTGACATCAAATGGTTGGCTAGGGAATACAACGCAATACTACGCGGACTGACTTCTTCACACTGGTAGTAAACGACAATCGCAGAATCATCTTGTTGGCAATCAACTTCGCGTTGAAATGTCCCATTTTTGCCGAGCATGATGAGAGGGCGGAGTGACTCTTCGTAAGTTTGCCCCTGTACACGCAGTGCATCCTTGAGCACTTCTGCCATCTGTTGGGCGGCTGGGGCTGACCAGTCGCCGTACACAAACATTTCAACATGCAATTGTGACAAAATGGTCTCGACAAAAGCCGCGAGTTCTTCCACCTGCACATCGTCGATTGCGGCTAGCAAGTCGACATACGGTGGGTTATTGGGTTGTAGCAGCCCAGTCATCCCATTAAACAGTTGAGAAATGGGTTTATCATGGGCTGCATTGCGCCAGTTACGGATCATCTGCTGTTTAATGGTGTCAAACCGTTTAGGTTGAAAATCACGTTGAGCAAATTTGCGCAAAATGACTTCCATCAACTGTGGGAGTTTTTGACTAAAACCAGAGAGCGTGAGGGTAACACCACCTTGATGAGCATAGAGGTTATAACCCATTCCTGCGATTTCCGCTTGGTAAGTCTCTTTGGCAAGGGCATCCAAAAACATTTCAACGCATAAGCGAGTCATGACGATATTACGGCAGTTGGCTACAGCGTGTGGGCTATCGATGGCGACATAAATGACGCCTTTGGGAACTCGAAACTCAGTATCCTGTTGATGCCATAGCGTAAATCCAGGCAAATCCTGCAACACTTGCGGTAAATTGCTCGCGTCTTTGATATCGGAAGGATCAAGCTCATAGCAGATGAATGGGTTTGGCTCCGGTAGTGCGAGTGGTAAATCTACCGATTGGCGGAACTGGTTCAGTTGCTTAGTGCTGAACGGTTGCACCGAATAAGGGGTAAAGTACCATTGCGCGGTTCTATCAAAGCCATCACCTTTGGCAATCAAGGTTGCACGCAGATTTTCTGGGGTAAGATAGCTGAGAATATGCCGCAGGAGTGGTTCGTCATACCCCATCATCATGTAGTCGCCATAGGCCGTATCTTCGGGGGCGTAATGCTGCATATTGACCACTAAATGGCTGACCATATCCAGTGGGCGCTGAGTTTCTTGAAAACGGAAAGCGGATTCCAGTACGGCGCGTTTTTCTTGATAACGCCATTCCTGCAATCCTTGAGTTGCAATTAAATTCAAGGTTTGAAAAAGGCTTTGAATGATGTCATCGACATGCTCTAGCCCTTCAGGCGTGAGCACACAGCTGACTGCAAACTCGCGGTAGTTACTGCCACTTACACCGCCACCGGCAGAGAGGGTAGTGATCCAACCCTTATCTTTCAATGCTTGTAGCAAGCTGCCCTCACCTTCATAGCCAATTAAATGCGCAAAGTAGGAAAGTGGCTTTTTCTGATAGTAGCTTTCGGTACTTGGCATCGGAAAGGCTAAGATCAGTTTGCGAATTTCTTTGAGTGGCTCAACTCGGATCAAAATTCCGGTGTGCTCATCGCAAACAAAAGGTGGCAAAGGTGTGATGTCTCGTACAGGGTTAGGAATGGCGGCGAAGTAAGTGTGTGCCCACTGTTCCAATTCTTCAAAACTCTGCGGTCCAATGAGCGTCAATGTCATTAACTCTGCAGAGTAGTGGGATTGGTAGAAATCAATAATTTCATCACGAATGGAGCTGTTTTCGCGATCGCTTAGGGTTTGCTGATTACCTACCGAGAATTTGCTGAAAGGGTGCTGAGGATTAATCGTCTCTTTCTGTACCTGATAGAGGCGGCGTGACTCATCTTTAATTTTAAGTTTGTATTCGGAGTCGACAGCTTGGCGTTCTTTATCTAGAGCTTCAGCATTAAATAGCGGCGCAATGAAAAATTGGCTGAATCGATCGAGGGCTTTAGCAAAAGCATTGGGTACGACATCGAAGAAAAAACAGGTGTGCTCGGTACCAGTCCAAGCATTGTTTGATCCCCCATGCTGGCTGATAAAAGTTTGAAATTCTCCGACTTTCGGGTATTTTTCTGTGCCCAAAAACAGCATGTGCTCAAGGTAATGGGCTAAGCCTTGGCGTTCATTCGGATCGTCAAAGTGCCCCACGTTAACGGCTAAAGCCGCGGCGCATTTTGGGGCATCTGGACTTTGGATCAACAGCGTCCGTAAGCCATTGCTCAGCGTGAGATAACGGTACTGATTGGTATCATTGGGGCTGATATGCACAGCATTTCTCCGGATTAATAGGGTCAAAGACGAGTCACAGAACACCAAGCTGACACATCGTACTATTATTATTCCTGTCAGTTTAGTCTGTAGCTTGGCTTTTTAATAGACTGTTAACGAAGTCGAAGTCTTTGCTCAGACTGCTGTTATAATCAAAAAAACCAAGCAGCCAGAGACTGCATAGCGTAGGTAGTGTACATGAAGATTTATATTATGCGTCATGGAGAAGCTGAGCAGTTTGCTTCCAGTGATGCGGAGAGAGCATTAACCGATCGAGGTCGCCATGAATCAGAAGCGGTGGCTCGAGCATGTGCGGACCAACGAGGTGTTAACGCCTTTGACCTTGTGCTGGTTAGCCCTTATTTGCGGGCGCAACAAACATGGGCGTTGCTGGCGGAACATTTTTCCGCCCGAAATGTAGAAAGTTGTGATGGCATCACGCCTTATGGGCAGTCAGATCGTGTGTTTGATTATCTCTCTGCTTTGATCGAGGTTGAACAGCTTGAATCCCTGTTGCTCGTTTCCCACTTACCGCTTGTGGGGTATTTAGTCTCGGAATTTGTTGATGGTATGATCCCACCGATGTTCCCAACCTCAGGAATGATCTGCATTGAGTACGATCCCGCAACCCAAATGGGACAACCTTTGTGGAATGTGCATCCTTGATTGAGTCGTAGTTTCACGATGAGATGAGAGCCTTAATTGGCTCTCATTAATTTTAACTCTTTGTTTTTTCAATTCTCATTGGATAATTCATGTTGCCATAAAATTGACGTCTGTACTGGACTGAAAATTGCATTGGATGGTAATGCGTTTTGCTGCGCTCGACTGATGTTCCGATTAACCATTAAGTGACAACCAGAAATCTATGAAGTTTACTCTTCCATTTGCAGACAAATTGCCTTCTATCCCACAGCGCAGCATGCCAGCCATTGGGGCTCCGGTTATGGTGTTGGCGGCATTGGCGATGGTTGTCCTCCCAATGCCGGCATTTCTGCTCGACTTATTCTTCACCTTTAATATTGCATTATCGCTGGTGGTGTTATTAGTCACGGTATACACCCGCCGTCCACTGGATTTCGCGGCATTTCCCACGGTACTGCTGATTGCGACCTTACTGCGGCTAGCGCTTAACGTAGCTTCCACGCGAGTGGTTTTGTTGTATGGTCATGAAGGCCCTGGCGCTGCGGGTCATGTTATTGAAGCCTTCGGTAATGTGGTGATCGGTGGGAATTACGCGGTTGGTCTTGTGGTATTCCTCATCCTGATGATCATTAACTTCATGGTTGTGACCAAAGGTGCTGGACGTATTTCGGAAGTCAGTGCTCGCTTTACCTTGGATGCCTTGCCTGGTAAGCAAATGGCAATTGATGCAGACTTAAACGCCGGTCTTATTGATCAAGAACAAGCGCGTGTGCGCCGTTTTGAAGTCACCAAAGAGGCGGACTTCTACGGCTCGATGGATGGTGCGTCAAAATTTGTTAAAGGCGATGCGATCGCCGGTATCCTAATTCTCTTTATCAACATCATTGGTGGTCTGACGATTGGGATGATCCAATACGGTTTAGGTTTCAAAGAAGCAATTGAAATTTATACCTTATTGACCATCGGTGATGGCTTAGTGGCTCAGATCCCGTCACTGCTCTTGTCGATTGGTGCGGCAATCATGGTTACGCGTCAAAATACCGATGAGGATATGGGGCAGCAGGTTATCTTCCAACTGTTTGATAACCCGAAAGCCTTAACCATTACCGCCGGTATTCTAGGTGTGATGGGTATCGTTCCGGGAATGCCGCACTTTTCATTCCTATTTTTGGCGCTGTTGGCGGGGGGCGCTGCTTATTGGATGCATCGTAAGCAAAAGGCCAAAGCACAGAATAAAAACCTTCCTGCTAAGAGTGATGTGGAAGCGCCAACTCAACGTGAATTGTCATGGGATGATGTACAACCTGTTGATGTAATAGGGTTAGAAGTGGGTTACCGCTTGATTCCGTTGGTGGACAAAGATCAAGGTGGAGAACTCCTTGAACGGGTCAAAGGGGTGCGTAAAAAACTCTCGCAAGATTTTGGCTTTTTAATCCCACCGGTACATATTCGTGACAACCTAGAGCTTACACCAAACAGTTACCGCATCACCTTGATGGGGGTGGCGGTCGGTGAGGCGGAGATCCGCCCTGACCAAGAGTTGGCGATTAACCCAGGACAAGTATATGGAATGATTGATGGTGAGCGCACCCGTGACCCAGCTTTTGGTTTGGATGCGGTGTGGATCCGTGAAGAGCAGCGTGAACACGCACAAGCCTTGGGTTACACCGTTGTCGACTCATCCACAGTATTGGCCACCCATCTTAGCCAACTGCTCACCAACAATGCGGCGCAACTCATCGGCCATGAAGAAGTACAAAACTTGTTGGAAATGCTCTCGCGGTCAGCGCCTAAATTGGTGGAAAATTTCGTACCGGATCAGCTCTCATTGGGCGTGGTCGTCAAAGTGCTGCAAAACTTGCTGCATGAAGCGATCCCGATTCGTGATATTCGCACCATAGTACAAACCCTTTCTGAATACGCGAGTAAGAGTCAAGAACCCGACATTCTTACCGCGGCGGTACGCATCTCTCTAAAACGGCTGATTGTCCAAGAAATCAATGGGGTAGAGCCAGAATTGCCCGTGATTACCCTTATTCCTGAGCTGGAACAAATCTTGCATCAAACCATGCAGGCTTCCGGTGGTGAATCAGCAGGAATTGAGCCAGGATTGGCTGAAAGACTGCAAATGGCATTGAGCCACGCCACACAAGAGCAGGAATTGAAAGGGGAACCCGCAGTATTACTGACATCTGGTGTACTGCGTTCGACACTGGCGAAGTTTGTGAAAAACACCATTCCCAACCTTCGTGTGCTCTCCTATCAGGAGATCCCCGATGAGAAACAAATTCGAATTGTGCAGGCCGTGGGTAATTAATCGTCCGCACGTTTTTTAAAGACGGAAATCTGCTTTGAAAATAAAACGATTTTTTGCCAAAGATATGAAAACAGCGCTACTTCAGGTCAAAGAAGAACTGGGTGTAGACGCGGTGATTATGTCGAATAAAAAAGTCGCGGGTGGGGTCGAAATTGTGGCTGCTGTCGACGGAGATACCGCGCCTGCACCTGCAAAACGGTACAACTCGCAGCCGAGACATGCTTATAGCCAAGTGTCGCCTTCAGTCGCACCGACAAAAAGTCGAGAGTTGATCGATGACCGAGTGAGCCTGCAATCAAGTGCCGACAATGGTCGCTCGATGACCCAACGTTTTGCCAACATGCTAAAGCAATACAGCAATGGCACAGCGGATGAACAAGATCACCGAGCAGAAAATGAAGATTCGCTTTCAGCCCTACTCAAGCGACAATCAGAGAACCGTGCACCACAAAGAAATAACTCGGAGCGTCAACGTCCTGACTCTGCTCTAAGTAAGTTGTTGCAAGAGGATACCAACTCACGCCGCAAACCTCGGTTAGACCCGACACGCTATGACCGCAATACTCCAGACGAACCCACGGTGGCGGTGAGCGAATTAGAGTCTATGCGCGAAGAAATGACCTCGATCCGACGTTTGCTCGAACACCAAGTTTCTGGATTAATGTGGCAAGAAGTTGAGCGCCGTGAGCCTCTGCGAGCCATGTTAATCAAACGTTTAGAACGTATGGGTGTTTCATTGGAAATGGCAGACCAATTGGCTTGTTACATTCCAGAAGAAACGCCTCCCCCTAAAGCGTGGAAAGCTCTGCTTGGTCTAGTGTCAGACCAAATTCCCGTCATCAAACACGATATTCTTAAACGTGGTGGCGTTGTGGCACTGCTTGGGCCAACCGGTGTGGGAAAAACCACGACGGTAGCTAAACTCGCAGCTCGTGCGGCGATGGAGTACGGCTCAGACAACGTTGCCTTAGTGACAACAGACACCTACCGCATCGGCGCCCATGAACAATTATCGATTTATGGGCGAATTATGGGATGTCCTGTAAGAGTTGCTAAAGATTCCAACGAGTTAGCCGATGTAATCTATCAGCTACGTAATCGCCGCCTAATTTTGGTCGATACCGCAGGAATGGGACAGCGTGACGTCCGGCTGTCTGAACAACTGGATACCTTGATGCAAGAGAGCGGAGAGACCATCCATAGCTATCTCGTGTTGCCTGCCACAGCGCAACGCAAAGTATTACAAGAAACGATTGAGCATTTCAGAAGAATTCCACTTTCTGGATGCATTATGACCAAGCTCGATGAGTGCCTAAGCTTAGGTGAATTCGTGAGCGTGGTGGTACAAAATGCGTTGCCTGTGGCGTATATCGCCAATGGGCAACGAGTACCGGAAGATATCGTAATCGCGCAACCCAAATACATGGTCGCAAAGGCAAACGAATTGCTAGAGAAGTCGACTGAAGATGAACCTCATTACTGGACCAGTGATTCAGAGAGATTCTAGGCGGCGGACAGGTATGACAAATAAAATGATATATGACCAAGCAAGCGGCCTACGTCGCTTAACCCAACCCTCTGTGACCAAAGTAATTTCGGTTACTGGGGGCAAAGGTGGTGTAGGGAAATCGAATGTCACCCTAGGCATGGCTATCTGCATGGCAAAACAGGGCAAAAAAGTCATGGTGCTTGATGCCGACTTAGGTCTTGCCAATGTGGATGTGATGCTCGGCATACGCCCTAAGCGCAACCTAGGCCATGTTTTAGCCGGTGAGTGTGAGCTCAAAGATGCCATTGTTGAAGGTCCACATGGTATCCGCATCATCCCCGCAACCTCGGGTACTCAGTCGATGACCGAACTATCACATGCACAGCATGTGGGGCTGATCCGTGCATTTGGCACACTAGAAGATGAAATGGATATTTTGCTCATCGACACGGCGGCGGGGATCTCCGATATGGTGGTTAGCTTCTCCCGTGCCGCACAAGATGTAGTGGTTGTGGTATGTGATGAACCTACATCGATCACCGATGCTTATGCGCTGATCAAGCTATTAAGTAAAGAGCATCAAGTTCAACGATTTAAAATTGTTGCTAATATGGTGAGAAGTTATCGTGAAGGCCGCGAATTATTTGCTAAATTAACATTAGTGACAGAACGGTTTTTAAATGTGAGCTTAGAACTTGTCGCTTGCATCCCTCTCGACGACAATGTGCGTCAGGCGGTGAAACGACAAAAAATCGTAGTGGATGCGTATCCACGCTCGCCGGCAGCACTGGCGATTAGCTCACTGGCAAATAAAGCGTTGACTTGGCCGATACCAAGAACGCCAAGTGGACATTTAGAGTTTTTCGTTGAACGCTTACTTAATCGGTCAGAAACAGTAGGGGAACCTTTCGGTGAATAAAGCGCTTACATACGATCAATACGGAAATCTTAATAGCCAGCAGCTATTTCTTGAGAAGTACTCTGTATTGGTTAAGCGTATCGCTCATCATTTAATTGGCCGTTTACCCCCTAGCGTGCTGATCGAAGACCTCATTCAAGCCGGTATGGTTGGCTTACTTGAGGCACAAAAAAACTATGATGGAAGTAAAGGCGCGAGCTTTGAAACCTATGCCGGAATTCGGATCCGTGGAGCAATGCTCGACGATATCCGACGTGGTGACTGGGTTCCGCGATCTGTGCACAAACATAATCGGGAAATCAGTCAAGCGATAGCGGTTCTCGAAGGAGAGCTGAACCGCGATCCAACGGATGCTGAAGTGGCGAAGTTTTTAGAGATGTCGCTAGAACAGTATCACAGCGTACTGATGGACATTAACTGTTCACGTATCGTTGGGATAGAAGATCTCGGCGTTTCTGATGATGCAATTTCACCGTTTGAAGAAGGGGAAGACAACTCTCCTTTTCACGGTGTCGCTGAAGAATCTTTCCGTAAAGCACTCGTTGAATCAATAAAATCACTTCCGGAGCGTGAAGCTTTGGTACTTTCGCTCTATTATGATGAAGAGCTAAACTTAAAAGAAATTGGTGAGGTACTTGGAGTTAGTGAATCTCGCGTCAGCCAAATACTCAGCCAATCTATGCAGCGACTAAGAACAAAGTTAAGTTCTTGGACTCGGAATGACTAAATATCACTGATCTCAAACTCAGTGGAGGCAATTTTGAATAAAAACATGAAGATCCTTATTGTTGATGATTTTTCAACAATGCGCCGAATCGTTAAAAACCTACTTCGAGATCTGGGGTTCAATAATACGCAGGAAGCGGACGATGGCCTAACGGCATTGCCTATGCTCAAAAAAGGTGAGTTTGACTTTGTTGTCACAGACTGGAACATGCCTGGCATGCAAGGCATTGACCTGCTCAAAAACATCCGTGCTGACGAAGAATTGAAACACCTGCCTGTGCTTATGATTACTGCAGAAGCTAAACGTGAGCAAATCATTGAAGCCGCTCAAGCGGGTGTTAACGGTTACATCGTAAAACCATTCACCGCTGCTACGCTTAAAGAAAAACTAGAGAAAATATTTGAGCGTTTATAAGGCTTTTGCTGCGGCAAAAGGTGTTCTATTCACACGCGCAAAAGGCTGATTCAGGATGATTTCATTAGAACAGGCTAAAGAACTCGTGCAACTTTTGGAACAAGGTCAAAAGGACGAAGCTAATCGCCTTCTCACCTATGTTTTTGAGTCTGCGAGCAATCCTATGCTCCAAGAGATAGGGATGTTGACGCGGGATTTACACGAATCGCTGAAAAATTTTCACATTGATGAACGCTTCAGTGAAATTGCGACCGATGAAATTCCAGACGCACGGGAAAGACTGCATTACGTTATACAGAAAACGGAAGTTGCGGCAAACAAAACAATGGATGCAGTCGATCGGTGCATGCCGATTGCCGACAAATTACACGAAAGCCTGCTGCTGATTCGCCCTGAATGGAATAGTTTGATGAATGGTCGAATTGAGCTGATGCACTTTAAGTCACTTTGTCACCGGATCGATGACTTACTTTCTCAAGTGGAAGGTGACAGCAGTGAATTACGCGGAGAGCTGACGGAAATCTTGATGGCACAAGACTTTCAAGATTTAACCGGGCAAATCATCAAACGCGTGATTAATCTGGTTAATGAAGTCGAAAAACGATTGGTAGAAATACTGATGGTATTCGGCGCAACGCAAAAAGAACAAAAAGCAGATAAGACGACCGTGGCATTGACTGAGCCTGAGGGGCCAATTATCAACCCTCATGAGAGAATTGATGCTGTCTCATCTCAAGACGAAGTTGACGATTTGTTATCGAGTCTTGGATTTTAGGGGTAACCTATGAGCTACGAATTAGACGAAGACATCCTGCAGGACTTTCTGGTAGAAGCCGGCGAAATTTTAGAGTTGCTTTCTGAGCAGCTCGTTGAACTGGAAAATAACCCCGAAGACCGAGATTTGCTGAACGCCATATTCCGCGGCTTTCATACTGTAAAAGGTGGTGCGGGTTTCTTGGCATTATCTGAGCTAGTGGAAACTTGTCACGGTGCGGAAAACGTATTCGACATTTTACGAAATGGTCAGCGACACGTTTCCCCTAGCCTGATGGACACCATGCTTAAAGCATTGGATACCGTTAACGAACAGTTCCGTGCAGTACAAGACCGTGAACCACTTCAACCAGCAGATCAAGAACTGCTTGATGAACTACACCGCTTGAGCAAACCAGCCTCTGATGATGAGGATGAGCAAGAGCTCGTAGATCACGTAGATGAAGCTGAAGAAATCATTGAAGAAGTCGTCGAAGACATCATCGAAGAAGTGGAGCCAGAAATAGAAGAATTGGTTGAAGCTCCTGCGCCAGTCAACACTACCGTGATTGATAAAGGCTCGATTGACGATATCACTGACGATGAGTTTGAAAAGCTGTTGGATGAATTGCATGGTAAAGGCAAAGCCCCTGGTACGCATGCAGAACAGCAAGCTACGCTAGCCCCTGTAAAAGCAGCTCCTGTTGCTAGCGCCCAGATGAGTGGCGATATCACCGACGATGAATTTGAAAAGCTGCTTGATCAATTACACGGTGTTGGTAAAGGACCGTCGATTGAAAACGCAGCGCCCGCAGCCCCCGTGAAACCTGCCGCGCCCAAAGCGGCGGATGTTGCGAAACCTGCTGCTGCGAAATCAGCGCCAGGCGGTGACGATTTAATGACGGATGAAGAGTTTGAAAAGCTGTTAGATGAACTTCACGGATCGGGCAAAGGTCCATCTGTGGAAGAACTAGAAATAGCGACTCGTCCAGTAGCAACTTCTCCGGTTGCAAACGAAGCGAAAGCGGCGACAGAGAACGCTGCTCCAGCAGTAAAACCTGCCGCTAAGGCCGCAGCTCCTGCAAAACCTGTTGCTAAACCTGCTTCGGCAAAACCAGCCGTTGCCAAAGAAGCACCAGCGAAAGCGCCTGCACCTGTCGCAAAAGAGACTGACGATTCTCGTGAAGTTGCTGTTGCCGGTGGTGCGAAGAAAACACAAGCGGAATCCACCGTACGTGTTGATACCTCTACACTCGACATCATTATGAACATGGTGGGTGAGTTGGTACTGGTGCGTAACCGACTATTAAGCCTAGGCTTGAATAGTGACGATGAAGAGATGTCTAAAGCGGTTGCGAACTTAGATGTGGTTACGGCTGATTTGCAAGGCGCGGTCATGAAAACGCGTATGCAACCGATTAAAAAAGTCTTCGGCCGTTTCCCTCGCGTGGTTCGTGACTTAGCGCGTAGCTTGAATAAAGAGATCGATCTTGAGTTGCGTGGTGAAGAAACGGATTTGGATAAAAACCTCGTTGAAGCACTAGCCGATCCTTTGATCCACTTGGTGCGAAACTCGGTTGACCACGGTATTGAGATGCCTGATGAGCGCGCTAAAAATGGCAAATCTCGTACGGGTAAAGTGATCCTTTCAGCCTCTCAAGAAGGGGATCATATTGAATTGGCCATCGTAGACGATGGTGCAGGTATGAATCCTGATAAGCTGCGCTCTATCGCCGTAAAACGCGGCATGATGGATGAAGATGCCGCTTCACGTTTATCGGATAAAGAGTGCTTTAACCTGATCTTCATGCCGGGCTTCTCAAGTAAAGAGCAGATTTCGGATATCTCAGGCCGTGGCGTAGGGATGGACGTGGTGAAAACCGCCATCAATACGCTCAATGGTTCAATCGATATCGACTCAACTATGGGTAAAGGTACGAAGATCACCATCAAAGTGCCGCTGACACTCGCGATTTTACCCACCCTGATGGTCGGTGTAGCGGGGCACCCATTTGCTCTGCCTTTAGCGAGTGTGAATGAGATTTTCCATCTTGATCTGCGCCGTACCAACGTGGTTGATGGTCAGCTGACTATTATTGTGCGCGAAAAATCGATTCCGCTGTTCTACTTACAAAACTGGTTAGCACCGAAAAAGGGCAAAGTACAACTGCGCCAAGGTCATGGCCATGTGGTGATTGTACAAATTGGTAGCCAGCGTGTTGGCCTTGTGGTTGATACCCTAATTGGTCAAGAAGAAGTTGTGATTAAACCGCTTGATAAATTACTACAGGGTACTCCTGGTATGTCTGGAGCCACGATCACGAGTGATGGCCATATCGCGCTGATTTTGGATGTGCCAGATCTGCTCAAGCAGTACGCAGCTGCATCACGAATCTGATTAGCTGCACAACGATAAGGATAAACATGGCGATTAAAGTATTAGTTGTTGATGATTCAAGCTTTTTCCGTCGTCGCGTGAGTGAAATCATCAACTCCGAATCGCGCTTAGAAGTCATTGATGTTGCTGTAAATGGTAAAGAGGCGGTAGAAAAGGCTGCTCGATTAAAGCCAGATGTAATTACCATGGATATTGAAATGCCGGTTATGGACGGCATTTCAGCCGTGCGTGAAATTATGGCAAATAATCCAGTGCCGATTCTCATGTTCTCTTCGCTGACGCATGATGGTGCGAAAGCCACATTAGATGCCTTAGATGCGGGTGCGTTAGACTTCCTACCTAAGAAGTTTGAAGATATCGCCCGTAATCGCGATGAAGCGGTCACTCTGCTCCAACAGAGAGTGTTGTCGATCGCCTCTAAAAAGATTTTTTTACGTCGTCCAACGATGAGCCGTGCAACTTCTACGTTGCCTACCTCATCAAGTAGTACACCGATGACCCAAGAGCGTGCCTCTCCATCGGCATCATTCACTGGAAATCGTCCTGCGGCGGCTGTTACTGCTGGTGCTCGATTTAAAGCGACAGGTAAGAAATATCAGTTAACGGCCATTGGTACCTCTACTGGGGGGCCGGTTGCATTACAGAAAATCTTAACCAAGCTACCCGCCAATTACCCGCATCCAATTGTTTTGATTCAACATATGCCGGCGACGTTCACCGCTGCTTTTGCTAGCCGCTTAAACTCACTGTGCAAAATTGAAGTAAAAGAAGCGGAAGATGGCGATACCTTACGACCAGGGGTGGCTTACTTGGCGCCTGGCGGTAAACAAATGATGCTTGATGGACGACCGGGCGCTGCAAGACTGCGTATCATCGATGGTGGTGATCGCATGAACTATAAGCCGTGTGTGGATGTGACTTTTGGCTCTGCTGCAAAAATCTACGGCGATAAAGTATTGTCTATGATTCTAACGGGCATGGGAGCTGATGGACGTGAAGGTGCTCGAATGCTTAAAGAAGCTGGCGCCACCATCTGGGCACAAGATGAAGAGAGTTGTGTGGTGTATGGAATGCCACAGGCGGTAGCCAAAGCGGGAATCTCTACAGAAGATTTGCCGCTCGACAGAATCGCAGAGCGAATGCTGGTAGAAGTAGGGCTCGCATAAGGAACCTCAATGATCGTTTGGAGTGTCGCAAACCAAAAAGGTGGGGTAGGAAAAACCACCACAACGATTACATTGGCTGGCTTATTAAGTCAGCAGGGTAAACGTGTCCTGTTGGTTGATACGGATCCGCATGCCTCGCTGACCACCTATTTGGGCTATGATTCCGATGGTGTTCCAGCTAGCTTATTCGACCTTTTTCAATTGCGTGAATACAATGAGGCATCGGTTAGGCCTCTGATTTTAAATACCGATATTCAAGGCATCGACCTGATTCCGGCTCATATGTCACTTGCCACTCTGGATCGTGTTATGGGTAATCGTAGTGGCATGGGCTTGATTTTAAAACGCGCTTTGTTAGCACTGCGGCACGCTTATGATTATGTGCTGATTGATTGCCCTCCGATTCTAGGGGTGATGATGGTCAATGCCCTTGCCGCGAGTGATCGCATCCTTATCCCAGTTCAAACTGAATTTCTGGCGATGAAAGGCTTGGAGCGTATGGTTCGTACATTGGCGATTATGCAAAAATCGCGCAGTCGTGAGTTTAAAGTGACGATTGTCCCGACTATGTATGATAAGAGGACTCGAGCTTCGCTACAGACCTTGAACCAGTTGAAAAAAGACTATCCAGAGAAAGTGTGGACATCGGCGGTACCCATTGATACTAAATTCCGTGATGCGAGCTTACAGCGTCTGCCTGCCTCACATTTTGCAGAGGGGAGTCGCGGCGTTTTTGCCTACAAGCAGTTGTTACTGTTTTTAGAGAGGCTAGCCATCGATGAGTAGTGCGTTGATTTCCAGCGAACAAGCGCTTAACGATTACTTCACCGCGTTATTGGATGAAGAAACGGCTGATCTTGAGTTAACTCAAATCAAAGAGGAGGCAGTGTTAGAACTGGCTCCTGTGGTGCAATCTGTACCTAATAAAAGCTATTTTGAGGCGGAAGTTGAAGAGCTTGAACTGCCTAATTTAGAAGATGTTCAACGCTTACTGAGTCAACTCGAGTCGAGTAATCCGGTGGCGGATTTGGATCTTGAACAAATCTTGGAAGAAAACACGGCCAAGATTGCTCGAACGGAAGTTACAGCACCACCAGTTACCGTCGTGGATGAGATCCAAGAGTGGGATATTGAGACTGACTCGGACTATCTCGAAGCGCAAATCCTTGCTGAAGAAGAGCTTGAGCCTGCTTACTTAAACGTTGAGCCAGAGAGCGAGGTTTCCGTTGCTGAGGTGGAGCCAGAGGTAGTGGTTGACACCGTGCCGACCCCAGAAACGCAAACTGGTGGAAATAAACTGGGTACGTGGACGAACACCATTCGTGAAAAAGACTTCCAAGTGCTCTATTTTGATGTCAATGGTGTCACTTTTGCTGTGCCTTTGGATGAGCTAGGTGGTATCCATCGGATGACGACGCTCAACCATTTAATTGGGCGTCCGGCGTGGTATTTAGGTTTACAAACTAACCGTGATTCACAACTTGATGTAGTGGATACGGCGAAATGGGTAATGGCTGAGAAGCTGCATGATGATAGTTATAAGCAAGCTTATCAGTATATTGTCATGTTGGGTGAGAGTGCTTGGGGGCTCGCCAGCACTCAACTCATGGGCACAGAATTACTCAGTACAGATAAAGTGCGGTGGCGTGAACAGGTCGGTAAACGTCCTTGGCTCGCCGGCATGGTGAAAGAAAAAATGTGCGCTTTGATCCATGTTCAAGCATTGATAGCTATGCTTAATGCAGGGCTTGATGTAAAAGCACTGGAAAATTAAAACATTGGGTGTCGGAAACGACTCAGAGAGGGAAAGTTATGTCTCAGGCGAATGAAGTGAAAGTCAGAAAAGAAAAGTCGAACGATGAAGTACTTCAATGGGTGACGTTCCAATTGGAAGAAGAAACGTACGGCATTAACGTAATGCAGGTACGTGAAGTACTGCGCTACACCGAAATTGCTCCAGTTCCTGGAGCGCCTGATTATGTGTTGGGTATTATTAACCTGCGTGGCAACGTGGTGACGGTTATCGACACTCGTTCACGTTTTGGGCTAATGCAAGGTGAAATTACGGATAATACCCGTATCATCGTGATCGAGTCGGAGCGTCAAGTGATCGGCATTCTGGTGGATAGTGTTGCAGAAGTTGTTTACTTACGTTCATCAGAAATCGACTCAACACCAAGCGTGGGTACGGATGAAAGCTCGAAGTTTATCCAAGGTGTGAGCAATCGCGATGGCAAGTTGTTGATTCTGGTTGATCTGAACAAGTTCCTAACCGATGAAGAATGGGACGACATGGCTCATCTGTAATGGTTGATTTGACTTGGTTAACCCCTCCTGTTATGGCAGGAGGGTTGGTTTTTGTTGTTTTGTGCATAGTATTGGCGCTATGGCGTCTTAAGCGTGGTCAACTACGCCAAAGTGAAACCTTACGCCAACAAGTACGTAATCTCGACCGAGAGCTACAAAAATCAAATAAACAACTGCTGGAAGTACGTTCAGTCATGGTAGGGCTCGGGCAAAAAGTCAGCGAGCAGCAAGATGTGATCCGCCATTTGAATGAACGTTTACTTGAGCTAGAAAATACGGATGCCGATGCGCGTCTGTATACCCGTGCCAGTAAAATGGTTCAACTCGGGGCAGATCTCAATGAACTTATCCAAGAATGTGAGCTGCCGAAAGCTGAAGCTGAGTTGATGATGTCTTTACAAAATAAGCTGGCCGGCAAAGAAACGATTCCTCCTCTCGCCAGTCACCCTGAAGGGAAAGGTGGTAGGGTAAAGTCCTGATCTAAGATCACTTATTATTTTAAAGGAAGCTCAGGCTTCCTTTTTTATTGTTATTCCTAAACCACTATTTTGAGCAGTTGGGATGGTTTTATTATGGTTTAGTGATTCACGATAGTGGCTCATTCACGCTGCACATCATTACTTATTTAAGGCGCATTCATTTATACCTGAATCATCGTGTGAAGGAATTCATGTTGTTTTAACGTACGTATGTCGATTGGATTATGGTTGTAACCATAAAGGGGTAGTTGCGAAAGAAATAGGTGAATTTTTAATAGTTTCTTACTTAGTTTCGTGATTCGTAATAGAGTTAGCGGCTTTAGTCTCCCCGTTGCTGTGGTAATATAGCCGTCCCAACGCTCTTAGTAGACAAGCATGTTAGAAGTAAAAAATCTCACCGCCATTCGTGATGAGCGGATTTTATTTGAATCCCTCTCATTCGAAATCCATACCGGCGAACTAGTCCAGATTGAAGGTCGTAATGGAACGGGTAAAACCACTTTACTACGAATCATTGCTGGTCTTGGTGAGAGTGACTCTGGTGAAATCCTCTGGCAGAGCAACAAAATTCAAAGTGATCGTGAAAACTATCATCAAGATTTACTGTTTTTAGGCCACCAAACAGGGATTAAGCGCGAACTGACGGCCGCTGAAAATTTACGGTTTTATCAAGCTGTGCATCAACAAGCGGTGAGTGAAGTGGAGATTTTTCAAGCACTGGCGAAAGTGGGATTAGCTGGGCGAGAAGATGTGCCTGTTGGGCAACTTTCCGCAGGGCAGCAGCGCAGGGTTGCGTTGGCAAGATTATGGTTGAGCCAAAAGAAACTATGGATTTTGGACGAACCTCTAACCGCTATTGATAAGCAAGGCGTGAAAGTTCTTGAAGCCCTGTTTTTAAACCACGCAGAACAAGGAGGGATTGTCATTTTGACTACGCATCAAGATATGTTTGCCGACAATCCTAAACTCCGCAAGATTCGACTCGGTGGTCACATCTCATGATTAGTGCTTTTATTCAGTTTATTCGCCGAGAACTCTTGATTGCATTTCGTCGTCAAGCCGATGTATTTAACCCTTTGTGGTTCTTTATTATTGTCATTACCTTGTTCCCTCTGAGTGTGGGACCTGAACCCGCCTTATTGGCGCGAATTGCACCGGGTATCGTTTGGGTGGCGGCTTTGCTAGCGGCGCTGCTTTCCTTAGAGCGTTTATTTCGGGATGATTTCCAAGATGGCGCCCTTGAGCAGGCAATGCTTACTCCACTACCTTTATCCGTTGTGGTATTGGCAAAAGTCACCGCGCACTGGATTCTGACGGGTTTACCTCTGATTTTATTAAGCCCTCTGCTTGCTGTTTTGCTGTCGTTCGATAGCTCAACTTGGCTTGCGGTTGTGCTAACGCTTTTACTGGGAACGCCAACCTTAAGTTTTATTGGCGCAATTGGGGTTGCATTGACCGTGGGGTTACAAAAAGGCGGGGTATTGCTGAGTTTATTAGTTCTGCCGCTGTTTATCCCAGTCTTAATATTTGCTACCTCAGCAATTGATGCTGCAGCCCTCGGTATGCCGTATAACGGACAGCTAGCTATTTTAGCCGCTATGCTCATGGGTTCGATGACTTTAACGCCATTTGCGATAAGCGCGGCGTTACGAGTAAGTGTTCATTGATTGTTTTCGATCAAGCACGAAAATGCTGCGTTAGATAAATTATAAGTAAGTTAGTTAAAACTCAATAAATTGAAAGCAAAGTGAGATCAACATGTGGAAATGGCTTCATCCCTATGCCAAACCCGATGCAGCTTACCAATTGTGCGGTAAGTTGTTGCCTTGGTTTGCCAGTTTAGGATTCCTGTTTCTTGCGGTAGGGACGGTGCTGGGGTTAGCTTATGCACCAGCAGATTACCAGCAGGGTGACAGTTTTAGAATCATCTATATCCATGTCCCTGCGGCGATATGGTCAATGGGTATTTACATGTCGATGGCCATCGCTGCATTTATCGGCATTGTTTGGCAGATCCGTATTTCAGATATGGCCGCTTTAGCGATGGCTCCGATTGGTGCTGTGTACACGTTTATTGCGCTGATCACTGGAGCGATTTGGGGCAAGCCAATGTGGGGGGCTTGGTGGGTATGGGATGCACGCTTAACTTCTGAACTTGTGCTTCTGTTTCTCTATTTAGGTGTGATTGCGCTTTATCATGCTTTTGATGATCAAAAAACGGCGGCGAAAGCAGCAGGTATCCTAGCAATTGTTGGCGTGATTAATCTGCCAATCATTCATTTCTCGGTTGAGTGGTGGAACACTTTACACCAAGGTGCCACCATCACAAAGTTTGCGAAACCATCGATCGCGCCTGAAATGCTGTGGCCGCTTTTGGCTTGTATTTTTGGTTTTGCGTTCTTCTTCGCGGCACTAACGATGATCCGTCTGCGTAATGAGATCCTAAGTCGAGAAAGTCACCGTCCTTGGGTCTGCGAATTAGCGAACCAATCCTTGCGAGGAAACCAATGATGCATTTTGAATCTTTCAGTGATTTTTTAGCAATGGGCGGGTATGCCAGCTATGTTTGGGGAGCCTTTGGCTTAACTTATCTGTCGATGGCGGTGTTGTGGATCGTCAGCGTTCGACGCAAAAACACGTTACTCAATCAAGTGCGCAATAAATTGGAGCGCCAGGCTCGGATTGATGCTGCAAAACATATGGAGAACACACTATGAACCCAAGACGTAAAAAGCGGCTCGGTGTTGTTTTAGCGATCTTACTTGGACTGAGTGCCACAGTTGGACTGATCATCTACGCCTTAAATCAAAATATGGATTTGTTTTATACCCCAAGTGAGTTGGTGTATGGAAAAGAAGGAAAGAAACCGGAAGTGGGACAACGCCTTCGCATTGGTGGAATGGTAGTTGTTGGATCGGTAAAGCGTGATCCTAATTCTCTGAAAGTCAGTTTTGATTTACATGATGTAGGCCCTAGCGTCACGATAACCTATGACGGTATTTTGCCGGATCTATTCCGAGAAGGTCAGGGTATTGTCGCTCAAGGTGTTCTGGTTGATGCAACGAATATCGAAGCATTTGAAGTCTTGGCAAAACATGATGAGAACTACATGCCACCAGAAATTGCTGAAGCAATGCAAAAAACACATGCACCACTCCAGTACACAGAAGAACAACAAGGAAGTGCACAATGATTGCTGAAATTGGCCATTTTGCACTGATTGTTTCGTTAGGTCTGGCGATTTTATTGAGTGCACTCCCTCTGCTTGGCGCATCACGCAACAACACGCTATTAATGAATACTGCTCGCCCCTTATCATGGGGCATGTTCTTTATGCTGTTGACCTCTTTCGTGATTTTACTGTGGGCATTTTATAGCAACGATTTTACCGTTCAGTATGTGGCAAGTAACTCAAACAGCGAGCTGCCTTGGTACTATCGGTTGACGGCAGTTTGGGGAGCTCACGAAGGTTCGCTACTACTTTGGGTACTGATTCAGTCGGCTTGGACTGTCGCTGTGGCTACTTTTAGCCGCGGAATGCCACAAGAGTCTGTGGCTAGAGTATTAGCGGTAATGGGCATGATCAGCGTTGGTTTTCTTCTGTTCATCATCGTTACCTCAAACCCATTTTTACGAACGTTACCCTATTTCCCAATTGATGGTCGTGATTTAAACCCACTCCTACAAGACCCTGGCTTAATAATCCATCCACCGATGTTGTACATGGGTTATGTAGGTTTCTCAGTGGCTTTCTCGTTCGCGATTGCTTCTTTGATGACTGGTCGATTGGATACGGCATGGGCTCGTTGGTCACGTCCTTGGACGATTGGAGCTTGGCTGTTTCTCACGATGGGGATCGTATTAGGTTCTTGGTGGGCATACTATGAGCTTGGTTGGGGGGGCTGGTGGTTCTGGGACCCAGTAGAAAACGCCTCGTTCATGCCTTGGCTCGCCGGTACGGCTTTAATGCACTCATTAGCGGTTACGGAAAAGCGTGGCACTTTTAAGGCATGGACGGTTCTGCTTGCCATTTCAGCCTTCTCTCTGAGTTTGCTAGGCACATTCTTAGTTCGTTCAGGTATTTTGGTTTCTGTGCATGCGTTTGCGTCTGATCCTGCAAGGGGTATGTTTATCCTAGGTTTCTTGATCGCAGTGATCGGTGGTTCATTGCTGCTGTTTGCGATCAAAGGTGGCTCGGTACGAGTGCGTGGCAACTTTGAATTGGTCTCACGTGAAAATAGCTTACTGGCGAATAACGTGTTGCTGATGACCGCGTTAGCGGTCGTGCTGATTGGTACTCTGTTGCCATTGGTACATAAACAGATTGGTCTTGGTTCTGTCTCTATTGGTGCGCCATTCTTTAACATGTTGTTCGCATGGCTAATGATCCCATTCGCGTTTTTATTGGGCATTGGTCCATTAATTCGTTGGAAGCGTGACCAAATTTCAACCTTATTTAAACCTATGTTAGCGACAGCGGTGGCTTCATTGGTACTTGCCGCACTAATGATGTGGCTTAATGCTCCTACTTTCAGCCCGATGGCCTATCTTGGCTGGGTAATGGCATGGTGGATTGTGCTCCTGCATGGTTATGAGCTGCATACGCGTGCGACTCACCGCCACCCGTTTATGGTAGGTGTGAAAAAGCTACCACGCAGCCATTGGGCGATGATGCTCGGTCATTTAGGCTTAGCGGTGAGTATTATCGGTATTGCGATGGTGCAGAATTACAGTATTGAGCGCGATGTACGCCTTGCCCCTGGGGATCATTTCCAGCTGAATGAGTACAACTTCTACTTCCAAAATGTGCGCGACAAAGATGGCCCGAACTACGACGGTTACATTGCTGATTTTGAAATCACTAGCCAAGGTCAATATGTCAACACGTTGCATGCAGAAAAACGTTTCTATCGCACCGCTAAATCGATGATGACCGAAGCCGCGATTGATCGTGGTATTACGCGTGATTTGTATATTGCAATGGGAGAGCGTCTGGAAGATAACCGCTCGTGGGCAGTTCGCATTTATTACAAACCTTATGTGCGCTGGATTTGGGCTGGTGGTTTATTAATGGCATTGGGTGGCGTATTCGCCATCAGTGATAAGCGTTACCGCTTCAGAAAAAATGCACATCAGGAGGCCTAAGTGAATAAGAAAATTTTATTTATCCCACTGGTTGCATTTTTGCTATTGGCAGGGGTGTTTGCTACTCAGTTGGTGAGAAACTCGTCAGGAGATGATCCGACCAAACTCGAATCTGTATTGGTCGGCAAGTCGGTGCCTGAGTTTCGTTTAGAAGATTTGGCGGAACCGGGTAAGTTATACGATCAGTCCATTTTCAAAGGTGAGCCGTTATTGCTCAACGTTTGGGCTACTTGGTGTCCAACCTGTTATGCAGAACACCAATACCTGAACAAACTGGCTGGACAAGGTGTGAAAATTATTGGTCTGAATTACAAAGATCAACGAGATAAAGCAACCCAGTGGCTCAATGAGCTCGGTAACCCATACCTCATCAGCCTATTCGATGGGAACGGTATGCTAGGGCTGGATCTAGGCGTTTATGGTGCTCCGGAGACTTTCCTAATTGATGCGAATGGGGTGATCCGTTATCGCCATGTGGGTGATGTGAATTCGCGCAACTGGCAAGAAACACTCGCGCCACTCTATGCGCAGCTGCAAGCGGAGGCGAAACAATGAAAAAGTGGTGGTTCGCAGTATTCGCTGCCATGATGGTATCACTTTCGGCATTCGCCACAATTGAAGTGTATGATTTTGAAACATTAGAACAAGAACAGCAGTTTCAGGAATTAGGTGCGACCTTGCGCTGTCCGAAATGTCAAAACAACACGATCGCGGATTCAAACGCAGAATTAGCGCAAGATTTGCGTCAAAAAGTGTATGAGATGACGAAAGCAGGAAAGTCCAAGTCGGAAATCGTCGATTACATGATTGCTCGCTACGGTAATTTTGTAACCTATAATCCGCCGTTTACACTAGGCACTGCGATTCTTTGGCTTGGCCCTATTTCGGTGCTTGTGATTGGTTTTACGGTAATCGTGCTACGCAGTCGACGTAAATCGCGCAACGCGGCTAATTCAATACCGTGGAATGACGAACAAGAAGCACGTCTAGCGGCGTTATTGAAAGAAGAGCAAGAGGGAGAGAAGTAATCATGGGGATGTTTTGGATCTCAACCTTGTTGCTAGCATTGATTGCGGTAGCATTCATCATTATTCCTTTCGTTAAAAAACGTGCTAATAACGATCAAGCACTACGCGATGAATTGAATAAAGCCTTTTATAAAGATCGCCTGAAAGAGCTGGAAGAGGAAGCGGAAGAGGGGATTGTGGTTGATCAACAAGATTTGATCGCCGATCTCAAGCAAACTCTGTTAGACGACATCCCAACCCAGCAAAAGCATGAGCAAGAGAATAGCGTTTCATTATGGAAAATCGTTGTTCCATCGGTGTTACTGGTGGTCGGTTTGAGCTATGGCTTATACGCTAAGTTCGGTAGTTATCAACATGTGCAAGCGTGGCAGGAAGTGACGGCACAACTCCCTGAACTATCGAAAAAACTGATGGCACCTCAAGTAGAGCTTAGCGATGAAGAGATGAATGACTTGACTCTTGCGCTACGTACACGACTACATTACCAAGCCGATGATGTGACTGGGTGGTTGTTGTTAGGGCGAATTGGTTTAGCCAACCGTGATCTTGAAACCGCCATCGGAGCAATGAAGAAAGCCTACGCATTAGATAGTGAAGATCCTGATGTGAAATTTGGCTACGCTCAAGCATTAATGCTGTCCAACGATCCGATTGACCAACAAGACGCTAAATCAATTCTGCTGAAATTGGCCCAGCGTGGTTATGCCGATCTGCGTGTTTACTCTTTACTGGCATTTGATGCATTTGAGAGTGGCGATTTTTCTGCCGCCATTAAATATTGGAGCTTGATGCAACAAGCGATCGGCCCTCAGGATGCTCGCTATGAGATGCTCAGTCGCAGTATTGAAAGTGCGCGACAAAAAATGGGCTCACAGACCAGCGCCACGAGTGATGGAAAATCGGTTAAGGTAACGATCAGTCTCGGTGATCAGGTGAACGTCGATCCTAATGCAGTATTAATTGTGTCGGTTCATGCACCTGGTTCTCCTATGCCTACGGCTGCGGCACGTTACCCACTAGGTGAATTCCCAAGAACCGTGGTATTGGATGACAGTAACAGCATGATGCAAGGGGCAAAACTCTCTAGTCTTGAGTCTTTTATTGTGCGAGCACGTATTGATACCGACGGTAATGTGGCGACAAAAGCCGGTGATTGGCATGGTGAAAGCCAAATAATGAAAGCGGGTGATGCTGTTGCCGTTGTACTTGATAAGCAGTACGAATAAAATCACAAGCGGAAAAATAATAAATGATGCCCAAATAGTCCAAAGTCGCGGCTGGTACGACTTTGAATGGGAAGAAAATATAAGGCCGATGTAAGTCGGCCTTTGCACATGGAATAACGTATGGTTGGTCGCTTATCTTGGATTGTTTTATTCACCGCGTTTTTGCTCGGATGCAGTAGCACCCCCGATGACGCATCCTCTCACTCTCAGGTTAACGATCCGCTTGAAAGTTTTAACCGACAAATGTGGACGATTAACTACGACTACTTAGATCCTTACGTGGTTCGCCCTGTCTCCTTGTTCTATGTCGGTTATGTGCCTAAGCCTGTGCGCAGTGGGGTAGCGAATTTCCTTTCTAACTTAGATGAACCAGCCAGTATGGTGAATAACTTACTGATGGGTAATGGTTCTAAAGCCGTTGTTCATTTCAACCGTTTTTGGATCAACACCAGTTTTGGTTTACTTGGCTTAATCGATATTGCTTCTGAAGCTGGCATTAAAAAGTACGATGAAAAAGAGTTTAGTGATGCAGTCGGACACTATGGTGTAGGTAATGGACCTTACCTAATGATTCCAGGATACGGGCCTTATACCGTGCGCCAAGTATCGGATGTGGTTGACGGCATGTATTTCCCTCTCGCTTATCTCAATATTTGGGCTGGATTAGGCAAATGGGCTCTAGAAGGCATGGAAACACGTGCTGCCCTAGTTTCGCAAGAAGCTTTACTGCATAACTCACCCGACCCGTATAGTTTGACTCGTGATGCTTTCATCCAACGAAGAAATTTCGAAGCGGAAATTCGAGTGGATGATTACAATGCCGAAGAAGAGAACTATCTTGATGAGTATCTAAACGAAGGATTATGAGACACCGCGGCTTAGCGGAGGCTAAGCCGACATTACCCTTCCACTAAAATATTCATTAGCCACGATATATTCAGTGTTGCGAATCAGTTCTTCACGGATTTCAGACCAGTGCACTGCCTCATCATTTGCACTCTCGACTTGAGGTACCACGCCTCCGACCCGAATGTTAAACGGGGTTAGCTCTTTAGCCCAACTTTGAGTAAATCCTGAGACCATTGAGTTTGCACTTTCTATACCTGATCGATCTTGCGGTGCGTTGTAGCACACCACATTGACGATCACTCCTTTAGTCTGGCGTTGACGCATTCTGACCGAGCAAGCGTGACTGAAATTAAACAACGAAGAGGCAATTGCGCCCAATTGCTGAATAAATTGTTCACTGGGTTTTTCGTCAACCAGTGACGGTAAGGGGGCGGAAGGTAAGTTGTTGATCAACACATCGGGCGCTCGCTGAAATTTTTGTTCAACCATATCCAGAAGGTGTTCAATGCTGTCGGGCGAAAAATCATTGAGATGAAAATACGCGACTTGATTTGAGATGGCATGACAGCGCCAATACGTGTCCACCAATCCTTGTTGGTCACGATCACAAAGGATCACTTTGGCTCCAAGTTTGACAAAGTGAGTGGCCAGTGTACTTCCGAGAGCTGAGCTTGCCGAAGTTATTAATATTACTGCACTTTTTATATCCATGAGTGCTACCTCATCTTGTTCTTAGCTGCATTTTTAACCGTCAGGTTACGCAGGGGGTTTGGACAGCATGGTTGATTAGATGTGTATACAGTGTGAATAAGTTCAAATAACTTTGGATTTAGCAAACAGAAAGCCAATAGTTTGCATCCATTCACAAAAATTATTAGATCGCAACTTTGTTTGCAGTATGGTCTATGTATTAGGCCGGTCGAATGATCAAACCGACAGACGGAATTGATCTTGACGATAAGCGGTCGCAAGGCGGTGGTAAAAATCTTTGGCCAATAGAGCTGTCGGTGTCTTTTCTGCTAAATGACGCCGCTCATGACCTGAAAGATTTAGATAGACTTCTTCAGGGAAGCCTTGAGTATCTTGTGGACGATAAGTCAGTGCTTCTGGGGTCAGGTAGTGGCTGAGTTTGGCGCTTGCCATTCCGCCTTCATGAAACAGCGCTGCCTGTTTGGCTGAAATCTGATATGAGCTTTCATCATTTTCCAGTGGTTGAGGTTCTGCAAGTTCAAAACGCTGGCGAAGAACTTGTTCAGTCGTAGGTGATTCATGGATTTTGTCTATAGGAGTGTTGTCGCGCACATCGTTAGAAAAAAGTGCCAATAACAGGGCAAAGTCAGCACGACGTCCTTGCGTTACCGCTTGGCTTATACCTTGGCCAAAATGCAGCTCGCTAATGATTCCCGCTTTGTCTAACGTGTGGACTTGCATGACTCTCTCCCCTTGATATTCGTTTAACGGCTTCAGGGCAGAAAACTTGAGGAGATGAAATCAAAAAAGCCTGCAAAATTGCAGGCTTATGACGATTAAATAAGCAATAGGAACTTATTTAGCTAGGTTCTGAGCAACAAAGTCCCAGTTAACCAGTGCCCAGAAACCATTCATGTAGTCTGGACGCACATTACGGTAGTCGATGTAGTATGCGTGTTCCCACAGGTCAACGGTCAGCAGTGGTGTCACGCCTGCTTCTGTCAGCGGAGTTGCTGCATTTGAAGTGTTCGTGATGGCAAGAGAACCGTCCGCTTTTTTCACCAACCAAGTCCAAGATGAACCGAAGTTGTTGATTGCAGAATCTGTGAATTTAGCTTTGAAGTCAGCGAAAGAACCGAATGCTGCATTGATTGCTTCAGCAACCGCGCCCGTTGGCTCACCGCCACCGTTTGGTGACAGGCAGTGCCAGTAGAACGTGTGGTTCCAAATTTGCGCTGCGTTGTTGAAAACACCACCAGTTGAGGTCTTGATGATCTCTTCTAGTGATTTGTTTTCAAACTCAGTACCTGGGATCAGACCATTCAGTTTTACCACGTAAGTGTTGTGGTGTTTACCGTGGTGGAAATCCAGAGTTTCTGCTGAGATGTGTGGTTCCAGCGCGTCTTTCGCGTAAGGAAGAGCGGGTAGTTCAAATGCCATTGCTCGATTCTCCGTTGAGTGTAAAGAGAGGGATCTCTTTATATCGTTGCTTCCAGTGTATTGTTTTCTTCGTCGTTACGACTGACTTGCCAAGTATTTTAGCAACTTTTTACTTTATTAAAACCCCGAAGACAGAAAAAGATCGGTCTAGGGTGCTCACAAAAGCGCTAACGAGACAAACAAGATAAGTCTACTCTTTATCCACATAGAGAATATGCTTTTTATTCTCAGTTATTGCTTTAGAATGTGCCCATATTTGATGACATCCATTAATGAGGAAGCGATGGAAACTATTGACAAAATCAAACAGCAAATCGCCGAAAACCCGATTCTGCTTTATATGAAAGGCTCACCAAAACTGCCAAGCTGTGGTTTTTCTTCGCAAGCTGCACAAGCTCTGATGGCGTGTGGTGAGAAGTTTGCTTATGTAGATATCCTACAAAATCCAGACATCCGTGCAGAGCTACCGGTTTACGCTCAGTGGCCTACTTTCCCACAACTGTGGATTGAAGGTGAGCTGATTGGTGGTTGCGACATCATGCTGGAGATGTTCCAAAAGGGTGAACTGCAAACACTGATTAAAGAAGCGGCATCTCGTACCGCGAGTGAAGAATAACACTGTATAAAACGACAGTTTTTCTTGATTTTATAAGGCCACATTGAGTAATGTGGCCTTAATTTTATCCGCCAATGTATGCTATGAGCCGACTCATTATTGCTGAAAAACCAAGCCTTGCCCGAGCCATCGCCGATGCTTTGCCAAAACCGCATAAGAAAGAGCAAGGTTGTATTCGCTGTGCCAATGGCGATGTCGTAACTTGGTGTATTGGGCATCTTCTTGAGCAAGTTGAGCCAGATGCTTATGATGAACGCTACAAAAAATGGAACATGGCGGATCTGCCGATTATTCCGCAGCAGTGGCAACTGCGCCCGAGAAAATCTTCTTCCCAACAGCTGACAGTGGTTCGCAAACTGCTTAAAGATGCGAATCAAATTATTCATGCAGGCGATCCGGATCGTGAAGGGCAACTGCTAGTGGATGAAGTACTGGATTATTGCAAAGTTCCGAATAGCAAAAAAGAAACCGTGCAGCGCCTTTTGATCAGTGATTTAAATCTTTCAGCAGTAAAGCGAGCATTACAAGGTTTGCGCAGTAACCGTGAATTTATTCCACTTTCAGTATCTGCCTTGGCGCGTTCACGTGCTGACTGGCTGTATGGTATGAATATGTCACGGGCTTATACCTTGCTTGGAAAAAAAGCCGGTTATCAAGGCGTGCTCTCCGTAGGGCGAGTACAAACACCGGTACTCGGCTTAGTGGTGAGACGAGATGAAGAGATCGAGAATTTTGTCCCGCATGATTACTTTACTCTGGATGCTTTAATTCCTTACCAAAGTGGCGCGGAGCACTTTGATATTCGTGCTCGCTGGAAGCCAAGTGAGGCATGTTTGCCGTGGCAAGATGAAGACGGGCGAGTGACTAACCGCAAACTGGTAGAGAATGTGGCTAGTCGCATTGCCCATCAGCCCGCCACTGTGACGGAATCAGAACAAGATCAAACTAAGCAAGCCGCTCCTTTACCTTATTCACTCTCTGCGCTGCAAATTGATGCTGCTAAGCGTTATAACATGAGTGCGCAGCAAGTCTTGGATATTTGCCAATCTCTTTATGAGAAACATAAGCTGATCACCTATCCGCGTTCAGATTGCCGATATCTCCCGAAAGAGCATTTGGCTCAGGCGGCTGATGTTGTGGCCGCTATTGCCAATAATGCGCAAGAAATGCTCACGGCCGTTAACAATGCGAATTTATCGCTACGCTCCAAAGCTTGGAATGACAGTAAAGTGGACGCGCACCACGCCATTATCCCCACGCCCAAAAAGGCTAGCGTGAATGCGTTGTCTAGCTATGAGATGAAGGTGTATCAACTCATTGCTCGCCAATACTTAATTCAGTTCTATCCTGCGGCAGTGTATGCAGAGGCTAAGTTGGTCTTCAACATCGCCGGTGGAGTTTTTATTGCGAAAGGGCGTCAACTGCTTAGTGCTGGATGGAAAGCGTTGACTGGTCATCAAGATGAACAAGAAGAGGGCGTGGATAAAGTCCCTCCTCTGGCTGTTGGTACGGTGCTACAGTGTCGAGAAGGGGAAATAAAACAGAGACAAACAGAGCCTCCTCGCCATTTTACTGAAGCAACACTTTTACAGGCGATGACGGGGATAGCCCGCTTTGTTGCTGATAAAGAACTGAAAAAAATTCTGCGGGACACGGATGGTTTGGGTACAGAAGCAACCCGAGCAGGGATTCTGGATACCCTGTTTAAACGCGGACTTTTGCTGCGCGATAACAAGCTGATTAAAAGCACTCCGGCGGGACGAGGTTTAATTCACGCATTACCACTGGAAGCCACATATCCAGATATGACAGCACATTGGGAACACCAACTACAAGCGATTGCTGAAAAAGGCCAAGCATACCAACCCTTTATGCAAACTTTACAGGTACGTTTAGAGCAGCTCATCGCGCAAGTCAAATGTGCCCCTGTGCCTACCTCATTGCAATCCTTGCCCGTGGTGAAGAAAGCGGCCTTTAAGCGCATACGTCGTGCTCCAAACAATAAAACTAGAACGTATAAAGCCTAAATGAACCAGAGTTGAGTAGCGTATGATCCCGCTGATTTATCATCCCATTTATTCACAATTGGAATTGCCTGTCGGTCATCGATATCCCATCAACAAATATCGTTTACTGTATGAAGAAATTGTACGTCAGCAAGAACACAGTGAAGAGTGGCGAACTGCATTTCACTTTATGGCTCCACAAATGGCAGCGCTCTCATTGGTGAGGTCAGTACATGATTCGGACTATGTGCGGGCTTTGCTGGAAGGAACATTACCAGCCGCCAAGATGCGCCGGATAGGCTTTCCTTGGAGTGAAAAACTGATTGAGCGTACATTGTTTTCAGTCGGTGGAACCTGCTTAACGGTTGAACACGCGCTGCACTCGGGACTTGCCATTCACCTCAGTGGTGGTTATCACCACGCCCATGTGGACTTTGGTAGCGGCTTCTGTTTGTTTAATGATTTAGCGATAGCGGCACATTTCGCGCTCTCTTTATCCGGTGTTGATAAAGTGCTGATCATTGATAGTGATGTACATCATGGCGATGGAACGGCAACCTTGTGTGCGCAGCGAGATGATATCATTACCCTTTCGTTTCATTGTGATAAGAATTTCCCAGCACGAAAACCAGCTTCTGATATGGATATTGAGTTTTGTAAACAAACGGGAGACAGCGAGTTTATTTCGACATTTAAACAGGTGGTTGAAATCGCAGTCAGTGTTCATCAACCTGATCTGATTATTTACGATGCTGGTGTTGATATCCATCATGATGATGAGTTGGGCTATTTATCCATTTCTCAGGAAGCTATAGCACAACGCGATCGTTTTATATTGGGTTTGGCGAAGCAGGAGAGCATCCCAATCGCTTGTGTCATCGGTGGAGGGTATCGTGAAGACCACGCAGCGCTAGTGCCATTGCATCTTGAGTTACTGAAAGCGGCGTTAAGCACGGCGTATTGAAGTGAAAATTTAATCACATGTAAAAGCAAAAAGCCGCTGAATAATCAGCGGCTTTTCTAATGTGGCGGAGAGATAGGGATTTGAACCCTAGGATAGCTATTAACCATCGCCGGTTTTCAAGACCGGTGCTTTCAACCACTCAGCCATCTCTCCGTTTGTGCGCGCATAATATCGGCCTGACGCTTGCTTGTAAAGCCCCTAAAATACTGTTTGCTCTAATTATGTACACTTGGTCGCTATTTTTATTGCTAAGCGCTATTTTTTACAAGTTCTAAAACGGAAAAGGGGAGTTTCAAAGAAACTCCCCTTTAGGTGTATGGTCGGACTGAGAGGATTTGAACCTCCGACCCCCGACACCCCATGACGGTGCGCTACCAAGCTGCGCTACAGTCCGATGGGCGTAATCTAATAACTTTTCTCTAAGGCGTCAACCCTAGGGTACCTTAAAATAATGAATTTAATTGTCTTTTGCGTAAAAACGCTGCAATTCGGTCAAACCTTGCATTAACACGGGTAATGTTGGAGTAACCTCTTTAAGGCGTTGGTAATTCGCATCATAAACTTTAAAGTTGCCCAATTTATCGATCACGGTGGTTTGCGAATCTGTAATTAAGGCTAACTCACGTGAATCACCGGCTAAAATCCATTTTCGTTTACTTTCGTTAAACAGATTTTTACCGCTGCTGTAGTCAATTGGGTTTGATGAAACCCCTAGTAAATCTTGCATTAGAGTCACAGAGAAATCGAGGTGACTAGAGCGATGAGCATAAGTGCCAGCTACTTTACCTGGCCAATGAATAATCATGGGAACCTGTAACTGATAGCGACTATAGTTGCTGTTCGCGCCCCAAGTATTTGTTTTAGTCTCGTTAAACTCAGTACCATGATTAGAGGTGATGACAACCACCGTGTTGTCTAACAATGCCATGGATTCTAATTGGTCAAGCAAGTTTTTGATTACGTTATCTGCTTGGGTCGCAGAAAGGTTATAAGCATCACGTAAACGGTCAGTTGCCGATGATTTGGTCGTGTCAGATTTAAGCGCTGAAAACTCTTCAACAGTTGTGAATTCTAAATAGCTAAACCACGGTTTTCCCTGTGTTGTGACTAGCCACTCAGACCATGCTTTTACCGCCTGATCATCAGCACTGTTCTCTTTAACGAAAGCTATTTCAGCAAGGTCTAAAGAGCGGAATAATGTTTCATGGTAAAGCGGGTCAGAGAAGTTACTGCCACTGAATAATCCAAATTGATAGCCATTCTTTTTCATGACATCAATAAATGCGGGCGGATTACCTTGAATCCGAACGCTACTCGCATAAGTGCTCGGCAAACCATAAAACAGGCCAAACAGGCCAAACATATCGTTGCTTGAACTGTAATGGTTAGTGAAGTTGAGGTTCTCGCTAGCAAACTGATATGCGTTTGGCATTAAATCAGGCGTTAGTGTATCGGCGCGCAAATTATTAATACTAACCACCAATACATTTAGGTTATTGGTGCGCCGATTAAATTCTAGAGGCTCAAGAGGATAGATTAGCCCATCAGTGCCGTTATTTTGTTCAGCAAGGCGCTTGGTATACTCTTCTCTATCAAATAAACCGTGCTTTTCCATAAAGGATTTAGCCGTCATTGGATAGGACAGAGGGAAGTTTGCCCGCTGGTTGGTCACCGATGAATAGAGATAGGCATCCGACCAAACGTAAATGAGATGACTGGTAATAAAACTGATAAAAAATACGGCTGCAATAGGGCGACCAATACGCTTATGGGATAGCTTGCGCTGTTTGCGCCATACCCATTCTGATAATCCCAGTTCAAGCAGAAAAATCAGCGGTAAGACAACAAATAGATGCTGTAGATCAGCGCTCACGCTGCTCGTCTCATCATTAAAAAGAAGCTCCCACACCACGGGGTTAAGGTGTAGATTGATGATTTGATAGGCTTGAGTATCGATCAGTAAAACAGTGAGACCGAGAGTTGAAAAGCAGACCGCTAAAAAACGAAACAGACTTCTTGATGGGACAAGAAAGGTCAAAGGAAAAAGCACTAACAGATAGAGTGCAAAAACAAGAAAACCGAAATGCCCAACCCAAGACAGCACAAGGTAGAGTTGCCCGATTAGCGTTTCTGGCCAAGGAGATTGAGAGATATATCGAGTGCCAATGAGCATGGCTGCGATGATATTAAAGAAGGCAAACCAATGCCCCCAACCTACCAAACGAGATACTCTATCGCCGTATGTATTTCCGCTCTCTACCATGTGCTTTTTCTATTTATTGGTTAAATGGGTCAATTTTAGCTTTGCAAAGATGACACTAACGCTTGTGCGAATTTTTCTGCAATCACTTTACGTTGTGAAGCTGCAACGTTTTGATTAAGCACGTTCGTTGCGATATTACCTACGAGCATTAAGGTTAGCTCTGGTGAGGTATTATGTTTGTTTAGTACCGCAGCAATTTCAGTCAGAATGGATTCAACGTGTTCGTCACTGTATTTCGATGTAATAGGCATATTGACTCTGATGATGATAGTAAAAGCGGCTTATGATACCCTACTATGCCTAACAACTGAAACCAGAACGATGATTATTTCACTATGAGCCTATTCCTTTCTAACGTGATTCTGCACCAGCTCCGTAAAAATGATAACGATGAGTTGGTCGTAAACTATCGCGCTGAATCTCTCCGCAATGATACGTCAACTGAAAACTTAGTCGCTGAGTTACATCGTGTTTTTAATGCAAAAGCGGGTAAAGGTTTCGGTTGTTTTAAGTCAGACAGTGAATTCCAGCTTTGGTTGCAAGAGATGCGCCGTGGAGAATTGCCTTTCTACGATTTTTCACAACAGAGTGCTCAGCGTTTAAAGAATGAACTCGCAAAATACCCTTTTGCCGATGAGGGCATTTTGGTGATGGCGGAATATCAATCGTTGGCGACAGATTATCTGTTTATTGGCTTGCTGCCCCTCAACCAAAGCCTGAAAGTTACAGAAGGGTTAGACATCAGTGCCACCGATTATTTGGATATCAATAAAATGGATATCGTGGCACGTATTGATCTTTCTAGTTATGAAACAGACAAAGAGTCCAAACGCTATTTGAGTTACATCAAAGGTCGAGTTGGGCGTAAAGTGGCCGATTTTTTCCTTGATTTCCTGCAGGCGGATATTGGTCTCGATACTAAGCAGCAAAATCAAGTGCTTATGCAGGCGGTGGAAGATTTTTGTGCTGATGCTAAGTTCGAAAAAGATGAAGTGATCAGTTACAAAAAGCAAGTATATGAATACTGCAATGATCAGATGAAATCGGGCGATGAAGTAAAAGTGCAAGAGTTGTCTGGGGAATTGCCGCCAAGCAATGAAGGGGTCAACTTTTTCGACTTTACGCGTGAGCAAGGCTATGAGCTGGAGGAGAGTTTTCCTGCGGATCGATCTACCGTACGTAAACTGACGAAATATGTGGGCGCCGGTGGTGGTTTGAACTTAAGTTTTGACAGCTTGTTGCTGGGAGTGCGTGTGTTCTATGACCCAGAAACTGACACGCTGACGATTAAAGGAACGCCACCGAATTTACGTGATCAATTGACTCGCTTACGTTAACGAGCAGTAATCAATACTGTGAGTCATACACCATTCACTTTGCTAAAGAGAGCGATCACGCTCTCTTTTTTTTAAGCAAATCACCACATTGCCCATCAAGCTTAAAAATTGCGTATATGCTTGATCTTAGGTTTTTACTAGGATCGTTGGCATGGAACAAATCTTATCGAATAAGCGGTTGAGAAATAACGCTGTGATGACGATTTTTGTTGTATGGGGGATCGTAGCAGCCTTGATGTTGTGGCAATTTTACCAGATCTCATCATCTTCACGTAGCCTTGACGAGTTGACCAATCGCTTAATGCACTTTCGCGATACGCTCTATTTCTCGCAGCCTTATCGAGCAAACCACGCTCCAGATTTGGAACTTGAACTCTCCTTGCTGCTCGCGTTACGTATGCAAATTGAAGCGGAGCAATCTCATGTTTGGTTTGCCGGTGATGTACAACAACTGCTGTATCAAACGGATCGATTTATTGAACAGGCGAGAGCCTTTTTGAACATAGAGCTACACCCTACGGAGTTAGCGGAGTTGTTGCGGCAAAACCGACAAAAGGTTACGCAGAATGATGCGCGATTAGCAGAATATTTCGAGCTCGGAGCCTTGAGTTTTGAGGCTTTGTTTGCTGATCATCGGACTAACCCAGACATCTATCGCAGTTTGGATCGTCTCTTAAAAAGCTCACTTACCTTACCTAACGCAGAGCAAGAACATCTACAGATTGCCTTAGCCTATGTTTCCAAACTTCTTACGCAATATGCAGAAGGCGACAATATTGCCAATAAACTGTTAAACCATGCTGTCTACGAAGAGGCGAGCTTGCTTGAAGAAGAGTACCACCGTCAATTGTGGAGCATGATGGTGATTTTGGTGTTTGGGAGTGTATTAGCCATGTTGAGCTTTATGCTGCTGTTATCTTGCCGTTCCTTTCCTGTTTTTCCCACACAAACTCATGAAGAACAAGAGCGTACTCCGATAGATGGGGTAAGCAGCCAAGTGAACATCGAGCAATTAAAACAAGCATTAAATGGCAATATGAAATCGGTTCATCAGCTGCTGAATGTTTTCTTGGAAGATCATAAACAAGATGATGAAAGAATTCGCACACATATAGTGAACGATCCTCAAATGGCTCAACGTGTGAGTCATAGTTTGAAAAGTGCAGCGGCAAGCCTAGGGGCAGAAAGGTTAAAAAACGCGGCGGCAGAGATTGAAAGCGAGCTACAAGCAGGAAAAATGCCGAGTGAGCGAGTATTGGATAACTTATCCTCATACTTGGCAAAAACCGTTCGAGAAGTGGAATGGCATATGGCTCGGTTGCATTTAGAGTCTTACTCTTCGTTATAAATAAAAAGAGCGCCTTAGCGCGCTCTCTTCAAATGATTTTGAGGTTGTTATGCAGAAACAGGAACCTTGGAATTTTCAGCGTCGTCATCAAGTGTCGCGCAAGCCGTTGGTTCACATTTATCAACAAACCATCCGCAGTAAGAGGTCACGATGGTGACGATAATGCAGACAAAGCTCAGCCACATGAACGGCGCGTAAGAAAGCGTCGCGACACCGAGAATGCTGGCCATATAAATTCCGTTATCGCTCCATGGCACCATACCTGAGGTTAGCGTGCCACCAAACTCTGCGTTACGAGAAAGGTTTTTGCGTTGATAGCCTAAACGATCATAGTTTTTGGCACAGATTTTTGGAGTCAGGATCAGTGACACATACATTGCTGAGCCAAACACGTTACCCATGAAAGCGGTACCAATCGTGCTGGTCGCGAGTGAACCTGCGCTAGTTACTCGACGCTCAAACAGTTTTGCGATCGTTTCAAGCACGCCCACTTTATCTAACAAACCACCAAAACCAAGACCAAACACGATCACGGCAACTGAGCCAAGCATGGATGACATACCACCACGATTCAAAATCGCATCGATAAAGCTTACGCCAGATTCAATATTGTAAGGGGCCCATGCGGTGTTGAATGCTTGCAGGAAATCGACATCTTGAATCATCACTGCCCAAATAATGCCGAGTAGTGAGCCAAAACTGATCACAGGGAAAGAGGGCATACGCATGGCGAGCAGTCCGAGCACGATAAGTACAGGGACAAAAGAGTATGGGGTGATATAAAATTGCTGTTCCATCGCGGTAATCACCGTCTCAACCTGAGACATATCAACGTTACCCGCATAGTGGAAGCCAAACAGAGTAAACAGAACTCCTGTGATCACATAGCTGATCAAGGCAATCGGTAGCATCCCTTTGATGTGTTCCATCACTTCAACGTTTGACATCGAAGAGGCCAAAATAACCGAATCTGAAAGCGGTGACATTTTATCGCCGAAGTAGCAACCAGAAAGTACGGCACCCGCAGTAATCGGGGCTGGAATACCAAGGCCTTGGCCAATCCCCATCATCGCAATACCCGCCGTGCCTGCGGCGCCCCAGGAAGTGCCTGTTGCTAAAGCGGTTAGAGAGCAAATCACCATAGTGGCTAATAAAAAGATAGAAGGGTGAATGGCTTTCAAACCGTAATAAATAATGGTTGGGACAATACCACCTGAAATCCAGGTTCCGACCAAAGCACCTACGGCCAAGAGAATTAAAACCGCACCTAGGCCATTTGAGATGCCATTAAGGGCTGCGGTTTCTAAATCTTTGTATTTATGCCCTAGGCGAATGCCAAGAGTAATAATCACGAACCAGCCGATGTACAGAGCAAGCTGAATCGGTAAATCCAGTTGTGCAGTAAATGAAAACGCTAACAGCAAAAATAGTCCAAGCGAAACGATCACTTGGATCAAGCTTGGTAGGCGTTGTTGGGCTTGTAACATACTAAGAGCCTCTTATCCAATCGTTAGTAAGGAGTCAGGATGTCCTTATTGAGTCGGAGTGCACTTTACCGTAGTTAAAATAATATATCGACATTAAAGCTCTTTGTTGTGATTTATATCGTTCAAGTGGTTAATTTGTAGCATTTGCTGTTTAATTTTTGAGTTATTAATGAAAGCAAATCTTTTGTAATGTGGGTTTATTGTGTAACAAGAAATAAGTTTTTTGGTAAAAAACTGACGTCAACGCTCTCACTTGGTTAAAAAATGAGAGTTTTAAGGTGCTTGCCGCAAAAACGTCGATCACTTGACCAGAAGGATAAGAAAAAGTTGTGAGATTTGATAAGAAAGGCTTGAGATTTAAGGCTGAACCACTTATAGATGGAGCCAGTGATTTAACATTGGATCTACACGGAGAGTATGTGAAATGAGAGTAGGTTTAGTAGGTTGGCGTGGCATGGTCGGTTCTGTACTGATGCAACGCATGGTAGAAGAACGCGATTTTGATCTGATTGAGCCCGTTTTTTTCAGTACATCGCAAATTGGTGTTCTTGCCCCGAACTTTGGTAAAGAGGCGGGGATGCTACAGGATGCGTTTGATATTGAGAGCCTAAAACAGCTAGACGCCGTTATTACTTGCCAAGGTGGTAGCTATACCGAAAAAGTGTACCCAGCATTACGCCAAGCTGGTTGGAAGGGATATTGGATTGATGCCGCTTCTACTTTGCGTATGGATAAAGATGCGATCATCACACTAGATCCGGTCAACCTAAAACAAATTCTGCACGGTATTCACCACGGCACCAAAACTTTCGTTGGCGGTAACTGCACCGTGAGTTTAATGTTGATGGCTTTGGGTGGTTTGTACGAACGTGGCTTGGTTGAGTGGATGAGTGCCATGACATACCAAGCGGCCTCCGGTGCTGGCGCACAGAATATGCGTGAGTTAATTTCGCAAATGGGCGTCATTAATGATGCGGTGAGCTCAGAGTTGGCGAACCCTGCAAGTTCTATACTGGATATTGATAAAAAAGTGGCAGAGACCATGCGTTCTGCCTCTTTCCCAACCGATAACTTCGGCGTGCCGTTGGCGGGATCATTGATTCCTTGGATCGATGTGAAGCGTGATAACGGCCAAAGCAAAGAAGAATGGAAAGCGGGGGTTGAAGCCAACAAAATTCTTGGTTTGCAACATTCGCCCGTCCCCATTGATGGTACTTGTGTACGTATCGGTGCAATGCGTTGCCATTCTCAAGCTTTGACCATCAAGCTGAAACAGAATATTCCGCTTGATGAAATCGAAGAAATGATTGCGACTCATAATGATTGGGTGAAAGTGATCCCTAATGAACGTGATATTACTGCACGTGAACTCACCCCCGCGAAAGTCACTGGAACCTTATCGGTTCCTGTTGGGCGCCTACGTAAGATGGCGATGGGTGATGACTTCCTCAATGCCTTTACCGTCGGTGATCAATTACTGTGGGGGGCGGCAGAACCACTACGTCGTACTCTGCGCATCATCTTGGCTGAGAAGTAATTTTCCTGTGTACTTCGCATCAAATCTTAATAAAAAAGCGCCGATGGGCGCTTTTTTTATCTGTTCATCGCTAAGTTAAGCTAAACCTGGAAACAGGTTGCGCAGCCCGTTAGCGATAAATTCAATACCTAATGCGCCAAGGATGAGACCCATGATACGGGTGATCACGTTGATCCCAGTTTGTCCAAGCAATCTCACAATATATGGGGCAGAACGGAACAGCAACCAAGAACAAAAGCTGAATGCCACAATCGTCAAGACAATCCCGAAAGTATCTAGCATATTTGGGTAGCGTGAACCATACACAATCGTCGAGCTAATCGCACCAGGCCCCGCCATTAGTGGCATAGCTAAAGGAACAACCGCAATTTGTTCTCGGCTAATGTATTCCGATTTTTCTTGTTTGTTCTGTTTATCTTCACCGAGCTTACCGCTCATCATCGAAAAAGCGATGCTGAGCAGTAGTAAACCGCCGGCCACACGGAAGGAGTCTAGAGAGATACTGAACAAGTCGAGCATCATTTGCCCTGCTAGTAGCGCAATGATCAAAATGATGGCAACAGCAATATTAGCCGTTGCTGCGGTTTTGTTTTTCTCTTCCAGCGTCATATGACCGGTCAGAGAGACGAAAACAGGCATGATACCCACAGGGTTTACCGCAGCGACTAAGCCGAGGAAAAATTGAAGAAAAATGGCAATTTCAAAGCTTTGCATGATGAAGTCTCGTAACCATCGCAGAGAGATAAAGAAGCGTGCGTAATGTAAGCGAAAGATAGCAGAATCACGAATGAAAAAAATTGGGTCGCCACGGATTATTGTGTGAGAAAAACTAATTGATGCATAAGAGTGAAAAGATTCAGTGTCATTCTTGTGTCAAGTTTGTTTTCTTATTCTTTTGCCTGTTAACATTCGCACATTTTTTGTAAAAACTTGGGCGAGCTCTGGTGGTCATAGACATAACCGATATACTCTCAGTAGCACGTGAATAGCCTCCCAAACGTGCCTCAGGTGTCTAAAAATGAAACTTTTTTACAAGGTGTTGTAGTTTTTTTAGTTTTTAAAACTCAAGTGAGGTTTTTTTCTTCATGAGGCTGTTTTGTTTTAAATTCTTTTTATTCAGTTACTTATGATGTATTGATGTGACTTATTACCCCTTCTTGGGTAATTAATTTTTCATAACTGATCTGAGTCAATTTTTTTCACAGTCTGAAATATTATACTCAGTCGTGAAAGCAATTTACTAAGTCGGTCGTAAGTTAAGTCTTTGAGTAAAGGTGAAAACTGACTGCAGCACACTTACTAAAGAGTTTTTAATATTTTTTTATTTTAGGAGATTCATTATGCCTGTTACTAATCTGGCTGAACTTGATGCTCTGGTTGCTCGCGTTAAAGCAGCACAAGCTGAATTTGCTACTTTCTCTCAAGAACAAGTAGACAAAATCTTCCGTGCAGCCTCTCTAGCAGCAAACCAAGCGCGTATCCCGCTAGCTCAAATGGCGGTAGAAGAATCAGGTATGGGTATTGTTGAAGATAAAGTAATCAAAAACCACTTTGCTTCTGAGTTTATCTACAACAAGTACAAGGACGAAAAAACCTGTGGCATCCTCGAAGAAGATGACAACCTAGGTACTATGACCATCGCTGAGCCTGTAGGCATCATCTGTGGTATCGTCCCAACCACTAACCCAACCTCAACCGCGATCTTCAAATCACTGATTTCTCTGAAGACTCGTAACGGTATCATCTTCTCTCCACACCCACGTGCTAAGAACTCAACCAACGCAGCCGCGAAATTGGTTCTGGATGCGGCAATCGCAGCGGGTGCTCCAAAAGACATCATCGGTTGGATTGACCAACCTTCAGTTGAGCTGTCAAATGCCCTGATGAAACACGATGGTATCGCACTGATCCTTGCAACGGGTGGTCCAGGCATGGTGAAAGCGGCTTACTCTTCTGGTAAACCAGCAATCGGTGTAGGTGCAGGTAACGTTCCTGTTGTTATCGATGAAACTGCTGATATCAAACGTGCAGTAGCTTCTATCCTAATGTCAAAAACCTTCGACAACGGCGTAGTATGTGCTTCTGAGCAAGCGGCTATCGTAGTGAGCGAAGTTTATGATGAAGTGAAAGAGCGTTTCGCAACGCACAAAGCGCACGTACTGAGCAAAGCTGATGCGGATAAAGTGCGTAAAGTACTGTTGATTGATGGCGCGCTGAACGCGAAAATCGTAGGTCAACCTGCTGCTGCTATCGCGGAAATGGCAGGCGTAAAAGTACCTGCAGATACTAAAGTGCTGGTGGGTGAAGGTCTGGGCAAAGTCTCTTATGATGACGAATTCGCTCACGAAAAACTGTCTCCAACACTGGGTCTGTTCCGTGCCGACAACTTTGAAGACGCGGTTGCACAAGCAGTAACCATGGTTGAAATCGGTGGTATCGGCCACACCTCTGGTCTGTACACCAACCAAGACGTTAACGCAGATCGTATCCGTTACTTCGGTGACAAACTGAAAACTGCCCGTATTCTTGTCAACATCCCAACCACTCACGGTGGTATCGGTGACCTGTACAACTTCAACGTTGCACCGTCTCTGACTCTGGGTTGCGGTTCTTGGGGTGGTAACTCAATCTCTGAGAACGTAGGTCCTAAGCACCTCATCAACAAGAAAACTGTTGCGAAGCGAGCTGAAAACATGTTGTGGCACAAACTACCTAAGTCTATCTACTTCCGCCGTGGTAGCCTTCCAATCGCTCTGAGCGACCTAGAAGGTAAAAAACGCGCATTCCTAGTTACTGACCGTTTCCTATTCAACAACGGTTATGCAGACGATGTGGTTGCCCTGCTGAAAGCGCAAGGCATGGAAGTTCAGACATTCTTCGAAGTAGAAGCGGATCCAACGCTGTCTGTAGTAGAAAAAGGCGCTGCAGCAATGCAAAGCTTCCAACCAGATGTGATTCTCGCTCTAGGTGGTGGTTCACCAATGGATGCGGCGAAGATCATGTGGGTAATGTACGAGCACCCAGAAACTCATTTCGCAGAACTGGCTATGCGCTTTATGGACATCCGTAAACGTATCTACAAGTTCCCTAAAATGGGTAAAAAAGCTGAGCTTGTGTGTATCACTACCACTTCAGGTACGGGTTCAGAAGTAACACCGTTTGCGGTTGTGACTGACGACAAGACTGGCGCTAAGTACCCACTGGCAGACTACGAACTGACTCCTCAAATGGCGATCGTAGATGCGAACCTAGTGATGAACATGCCTAAGTCTCTGACTGCTTTCGGTGGTTACGATGCAGTAACTCACGCACTAGAAGCTTACGTATCTGTTCTTGCTAACGAATACTCAGACGGTCAAGCTCTGCAAGCACTGAAGATGCTGAAAGAGTACCTACCTTCTAGCTACGCGAATGGTGCAAAAGATCCAATCGCTCGTGAGAAAGTACACAACGCTGCTACTATCGCTGGTATCGCATTCGCTAACGCTTTCTTGGGTGTATGTCACTCAATGGCGCACAAAATCGGTGCTGAGTTCCACCTACCACACGGTCTGGCGAACGCTCTGCTGATTGCTAACGTGGTACGTTACAACGCAAACGACAACCCAACTAAACAAACAGCATTCTCTCAATACGACCGTCCACAAGCACGTCGTCGTTACGCAGAAGTGGCTGACCACCTAGGCCTGAGCCAAGCTGGCGACCGTACTGCACAGAAGATTGAGCGTCTGCTTGCATGGTTGGATGAACTGAAAGCGAACCTAGACATCCCAATGTCTATCCAATCTGCGGGTGTAAACGAAGCTGACTTCCTAGCGAAAGTTGATGCGCTAGCAGTTGAAGCGTTTGATGACCAATGTACTGGTGCAAACCCACGTTACCCACTGATTGCTGAGCTGAAAGAAGTTCTGCTGGCTTCTTACTACGGTAAACCATTCGTAGAAGGTCAAACTTTCGAAGGCACGACTGTTATCGTAAAGAAAGCAGATCAAGAAGCCGCGAAAGCACCAAAAGCGAAAAAGTAATGTGATTGGTTTTCGCTAGCACGAAACAAATCGGGAAATACAAACCCTCCGCAAGGAGGGTTTTTTTATGCCATCAGTTTAGAGAAGTGACTTTAAAGCGGCGCTTTATTCAAGCTACATCGAAGAGGAAGTAAAAGCCTCACATTTAATGTTCCGCTTTTGAGCTAAGTCCACATTACCAGAATGGCTGCGAGTGCGACTAAAATGAGTCCTAAGCCATCTTTAATTCGTACTTTCTGCTGCAGCCAAAATACAGAGATCAACATAGTAAAAAAGATTTCTACCTGACCGAGTGTTTTAACATAAGGTACAGCCTGCAAAGACATGGCACCAAACCAGCCAATTGATCCTAAACAGCTACTGGCACTTGTGAGCATCACTAGTTTTGGGCGTAGCCAAAGTCGCTGGAGTGTTGGCGGATCTCGATAAAGGAGGAATCCAACCAGACAGAATGTTTGGATTGAAATGACCAACAATAAAACCCACGCTGCACTATAGGGAAAGGTCAGTTGAGAGGCGAGGCTCGCTTCACGAACCCAAAGTGACGTCAGTGCAAAAGCACTACCACTGCCTAAGCCAAGCAGTACGGTTGGCAGTGAAAGTTGTCTAAAGCCTCCATGGCTGCTCAGCATAAACACCCCGACACCCCCAATTAGCACACCAACCCAGCCTAATAGCGTGAGTTGAGTGCCGAAAAAGAGCATACCCAATATCGCGGCGACTAACGCTTCACTTTTGGCCAGACCCGCCCCGACGGCGTAATTATTGTATTTGAAGAGTTTGACCATTAAGGCTGTGGCAAGGATCTGCATGAATGAAGCGCCCACAATATAGCCCCAAAATGCAGTGGAAAAAGTCGGTAGCGCGGCAGGTTGCCACTGATAGAGCGTTATCAGATACACCGCCGCAAGTGGGCTAGCCCAGAGAAAGCGCGCGAGGGTAACGCCTACCGTAGAAACCTCGCTAGATAGACGACTTTGAAAAGCGTTGCGCCAAGATTGCATAAAGGCCGCGAACAGCGTGAGAAGAATCCATGTCATAGCAAACTCCTAAAAACAACAGAAGCTCTATGCTAGGGAATGGCTAAATTATCAGCAAGATAAATCATTGGTGATTTGAAAGGGTGAGCAAGGCAGCGCAAGGCTGCCTTAGTCTCGTTATCCCGCCAACACATCGCTGGCGACTTTGTAAGTGGGATCTTCTTTGATGTTTATTTCAACCAAACTGCCTGCTTTATGCAGTAGAGCGCGGCAATCTTGGCTGAGATGGCGCAGATGTAACGTTTTACCCACAGCGGCATAGCGTTCCGCTAAGGTTTCTATCGCATCAATCGCGGAATGGTCTGCCACGCGTGAGCGTGCGAAATCGACAATCACTTCTTTAGGGTCATTGTGTGCATCAAACAGTTCAAGAAAGTTAGCGGCGGAGCCAAAAAAAATCGGCCCATGAATTTGATACTCTTTGTGTCCGTCGGCATTGATATGGCTAGCCGCGTAGATATGTTTGGCATGTTCCCAAGCAAACATTAAGGCTGAGGCGATCACACCGACTGCGACAGCAATCGCCAGATCGGTAAACACAGTGACCACTGTCACCAGTACGATGACGAAGAAATCTTGTTTCGGAACTCGGCGAGCTAACTTAAACGTGGCCCATTCAAAGGTTCCAATCACCACCATAAACATCACTCCGACTAAAGCGGCGAGTGGGATCATCTCAATTAAAGAGGAGGTGAAAAGGATAAAGCAGAGCAAGAGAACCGCAGCCACAATGCCCGATAGTCGTCCTCGACCACCTGAGTTAACGTTGATCATCGACTGACCAATCATGGCGCAGCCACCCATCGCCCCAAACATGGAGCAAGTGATGTTAGCGAAACCTTGTCCTACGCATTCACGGTTGGATTGGCCACGTGTGCCGGTCATTTCATCCAAAACGGTCAGCGTTAACAGTGATTCAATTAACCCAATTGCAGCCAGAATCAAGGCATAAGGGAAGATGATCTGTAAAGTCTCCCAGGTCATCGGTACCGCAGGGATCGCGAAAGAGGGCAGAGTACCTGCGAGAGTCGCCGCATCATTACCTGACATGGCGCGTAGGAAATCCACGACAGTTCGGGTTTCTAAACCTAACCCTTGGACTAACAGTGTAATGGTAACAATCGCTGCGAGTGAAGAAGGAACAGCCGTCGTCAATTTAGGTAGGAAATGGATGATCGCCATGGTTAACGCGACCAAACCTAACATCAAAAGCAATTGATCTTGGGGTAACCAAGTGAGCACGCCATTCAAGTCAGGTGCTTTGAATTGGCCAAGTTGAGCAAGAAAAATCACGATCGCGAGTCCATTAACAAAACCGATCATCACAGGATGAGGCACCATACGAATAAACTTGCCGAGCTTGAATAAACCGGCGGCGACTTGAAGTAAGCCGGTGAGAAGAATCGCGGCGAATAAATATTGCACACCATGGCTAGCAACCAAGCTCACCATCACTACTGCCATAGCTCCTGTCGCACCCGAAATCATGCCGGGGCGGCCACCAAAAATGGAGGTAATTAACCCAACAATAAACGCCGCATAAAGGCCAACCATAGGGTCTACTCCCGCCACAAAGGCGAAAGCTACTGCTTCTGGAACCAAGGCTAACGCAACGGTTAGACCAGATAACACATCATTTTTTACCGAGTGATGAGAGAAAGAGGGAAATTCAAACATAGGGAAAACGGTATTCCATCGTTGTGTTGCCCATGAACTATGAGCATGAAGTGAACCGAACCGCTTCGTTAAAATGATGACATCAAAGTGTGACTAAGCGGGTTAATTTTGAACCGGGCATGCTACAGAAATGAACGATGAGGTGCAATCATCAATTGTTGATAGTTTAGCTATAACAAATGCTGATGATTATTTTGAGAGGCGTACTGGTCGTGGTTGAAAGTAAAAGTGGTAACAATAGGCCGCATAAAAAAGGGCTGCATGAGCAGCCCTTTTTATCGGCGATTAAACCGTTACTCGCTTTGCGGCTTAGCCATCGCTGAGCTCGCTTGATTACGCGCGGCTTGGCTACCCGCACCGCGAGCCTGATAACGCTCTGTGCGTAATGGCGCGGCGTTAACCAACACTTCACGGATCTCTTGTGAGCCAGAAGCTTTAGTCATTGGTGACGAGGCACTTGGTTGCTTGATAACCGCTTTTGCTGTGAGTTTTTTGCTGTCTGCGCTGACAGGCTTCACTACTTTAATTTGTTCAGCCGGTTTCTCAATAACCACATGATCTTCACCCACTGGTTGTACTGCAGGCGCTTCTACGGCTTCAATTACAGCAGGAATAGCAATCTCAACGGCAGGGGCTTCAATCACTTCAACCACAACAGGCTCGACAATCGTTTCAATCATCGGCTCGGCCACGATCACAGGCTCTTGTTCAACTCGTTGAGGTTCAATCTCAGCTGGCTGACGTCGAACGATCACTTTACCCATTGCCATTTCAGGGAAAGCTACGCCACCTAAAGTACGCGGAGTTTCTACGGTTACACTTTCTACCGCAACCGATGGAGTTACGTGTGTCACATGTTGAGCCACTTCAGTGTTTTCATGACGCGATTGTGGGCGTGGTGCTAAATCGTAGCGAGGCATCACTTTACCCATCGCCATCTCAGGAGAGGCAACTCCACCTTTACGTAGGCGGAACGGGTTAGGACGACGATCACGACCACGACGACGACGCTGACCACTCGCGCGTAGATGGCGTGGAGAACGACGGTTACGGCGCTGTTTCTGATCATCTTCGTTATCGTCTTGAGCTGAGTCTGCGTAATCTTCTGTTGCTGGCAGATTAACCGATGCAGGCGCTTCAAACTCATTGCTGATAGGTGCAGTTTGCAAAAGGTCTAGCTCTTCAGTTGCCACTTGATCTTTCACGCGAATTTGCTTAGTCAGCTTACGGCGTTGACGACGCTCTTTCACAACAGCCGCCTTTTCTTCTTTTGGCTCTGTCGTTTTTACGTTTACGTCTTGTTGCTGAGCCTCTGCCGCTAATTGACGGCCTTGCTCTAGCAGCTTAGCGGTTTTGCTTTCATCACGCTTGTTGCGGCGATCTTGGCGTTCTGGACGATCCGTTTCTGGGCGTTCAGTACGCTCACCACGTTCTTGCTTCGGTTTACGATCTTGCGGCTTACGTTGATTGCTTGAGCCTTCTTTATCGTTACGATCACTACGTTCATTACGTTCGCCATTTTCCTCATTACCACGACGGCGGTTTCTATCACGAGGGTTACGACGACGATCATTGTTACGTTCGTTGCGTTCACGACGAGGTTTCTCAGGTTCACCCGTTTGTACAACCGGAGTCTCGGTTTGTGCTGTAACTGGTGCTGAAGAGAACAGGTTCGCAATCGCTTTAAACAGACGACTAAACAGACCAGGTTGTGCAGGCTTCACCACTTCAGTAACGATTTGTGGCTCAGCTTTTGGCTTAGGTGCTGGAGCTGGTACGGCTTCTGCTGGTGCAGCAAAACCTTTCAGTACAGGTTCTTCAATGCGTTTTGGTTTCAGATCAACATCTAAAACTTCTTTGCCTTCCGCTTCTTTCATCGCTTCCAGCTTTTTCGGGATCAGGTAAGACAGGATGTCCTGTTCTTCACCGTCACGCACGCGGATCACTTCAAAGTGTGGCGTTTCCATATCGGAATTAGGCACGATAGTGATACGAACTTGTTGTGCTTTTTCAATGTGGTTGATTGAGCGACGCTTTTCGTTTAACAGATAAGAAGCAATAGACACGGGTACCACCGCAAGTACTTGCGAGGTGTTGTCTTTCAGTGCTTCTTCTTCAATTAAGCGCAGAACCGACAGTGCCAAAGATTCGTTATCACGAATCACCCCAGTTCCTGTACAACGAGGACAGATGTGGTGGCTAGCTTCTGCCAGAGACGGGCTCAAGCGTTGGCGTGACATCTCAAGCAGACCGAAGCGTGAAATACGGCCGATCTGAACACGAGCGCGGTCAACGCGTACGGCTTCACGTAGACGGTTTTCTACTTCACGTTGGTGGCGCACAGGTGTCATATCGATAAAATCGATAACGACTAGGCCACCTAAGTCACGTAGACGCAGTTGGCGTGCGATCTCATCAGCAGCCTCAAGGTTGGTATTGAGAGCGGTCTCTTCAATATCGCCACCTTTGGTTGCGCGTGCAGAGTTGATATCGATAGACGTCAAGGCTTCCGTTGGGTCAATAACGATTGAACCACCAGAAGGCAGGCGAACTTCGCGTTGGAAAGCCGATTCAATCTGGCTTTCGATTTGGAAATGGCTGAACAGCGGCACTTCGCCATCGTACTTCTTAACACGGTTAACGAAGTCAGGGCGCACCAAACGGATGTGCTCAAGAGCACGTTCGTAAATGCTGGTGCTGTCGATAAGAATTTCACCGATATCACGACGCAAGTAATCACGGATCGCACGAACAATCACGTTACTTTCTTGGTGGATAAGGAACGGTGCAGGGTTTGAATCAGACGCTTGCTTGATGGCACCCCAGTGCTTAAGTAGTACATTTAAGTCCCACTCTAACTCTTCGGCACTTTTTCCAACGCCTGCAGTACGGACGATAAGACCCATACCTTGTGGTAGTTCAAGTGAGCTGAGTGCCGATTTTAGTTCAGTGCGTTCATCACCTTCAATACGGCGAGAAATACCGCCAGCACGAGGGTTGTTGGGCATAAGAACAAGATAGCTACCCGCTAGAGAGATAAAGGTGGTGAGTGCCGCCCCTTTACTACCGCGCTCCTCTTTTTCGATTTGCACGATCACTTCCTGACCTTCGTTCAAAACATCTTTGATGTTTGGACGACCTTGGTAGCTGTAACCATCAGGGAAGTATTCGCGAGCAATTTCTTTGAGAGGGAGGAAACCGTGTCTTTCAGCACCGTAATCAACGAATGCGGCTTCTAGACTAGGTTCAATACGGGTAATGCGGCCTTTATAGATATTTGCTTTTTTCGATTCGTGCCCCGGACTTTCAATATCCAGATCGAACAGACGTTGGCCATCGACCAACGCGACACGCAACTCTTCTTTTTGAGTTGCGTTAATTAACATTCTTTTCATTTAGAAATCTCATTTTCTTAATATAGTTTTGATTCTTTTTTGTTGCCGTGTTTCGTTTTCACGGTGCCTGATCCCATGGCTTATTCGGTACAGCCTCCCGGCTGGAGGGGATGCTCTGGGGCACAACAGTATTCACAAGCATACGATTGCCTGTGATCCGCTATAAAGGCGGTGGGTACTCAACATGAAAAGGCGATGAGTAGAGCAACAAAAAGCCTCAAACTGTGTGTCTTACGCCGTGTGCTGCACTCAATTTTTCGACTGACTACTCATTAACTTGCTAGAAATTGAACGGTAAAGAACAAAATGCCACCAGTTCAGCTCTTGCAGCTGTGAACTATAGCAGTGACAGTGAACGTCAGCAATCAGCTTTGCTATGTAGCGCGAATTATTTGCGGGAGATTACAAAAAGTGCTGGTGGTAACTTATTGTTAAGTAAAGATAATGGTGACTAAGAGTACTTTGCATAGCAAGGATGCATTCAGATTGTACAGCAGCCCTGATGTCAGCAGGGTTAATTTGCCAACAAATCGCGGTTAGGACGCATGAAAAATGTCTTTTTGTTTCTAAGAAAATGTGACTTTAACAAGATTCCAGATAGAATAGCGGCATGAACGAAATCAGAACTCAAGTCCAGTTCATCGACATTGATGAAGACATGGCTGGTCAGCGCATTGATAACTTTTTGCGCAACCAATTAAAAACAATTCCGAAAAGCGTGGTTTATCGAATTCTGCGTAAGGGTGAAGTGCGCGTGAACAAAAAACGCGTGAAAGCCGAATATAAACTAGAAGCGGGGGATGTGGTGCGCGTTCCACCGGTGACGGTTGAAGTAAAAGAAAATGAAGCAACACCGCCCAGTACCAAGCTCAACAAAGTGGCGGAGTTGGAACACTGTATTGTTTATGAAGATGATCATCTGCTGATCCTAAATAAGCCATCGGGTACAGCAGTTCATGGTGGTAGTGGTTTACACTTTGGTGCGATTGAGGCGTTGCGCGCTTTGCGACCCCAAGCTCGTTTTCTGGAGTTAGTACATCGTATTGACCGTGATACCTCTGGCATTTTACTGGTCGCTAAAAAGCGTTCAGCGCTGCGCCATTTACAGGCTCAGTTTCGTGAGAAAACAGTACAGAAATACTACTACGCCTTAGTGATGGGGCATTGGGATGCAGAGTGCAAAGTAGTCAATGCGCCGCTGCTCAAAAACGAAGTCAATAGCATTGTAAGAGTCAACCCTAACGGTAAACCGTCTGAAACGCGATTTCGTATTCTGGAGAAGTTTACTGAAGCGACCTTGGTACAAGCGAGTCCTGTGACTGGGCGCACTCACCAAATTCGTGTACATACTCAATACATGGGGCATCCGATCGCGTGGGATGACCGTTACGGCGATCGTCGGTTTGATGCTTACACGGCAAAGTTTGGTATTGAGCGCTTATTCTTGCATGCGGCCAACATTCAATTTGTTCATCCGGCCAGTGAGGCAAAAATGGAGATTCACGCTCCGCTTGAGGCGCATCTTGAGCAAGCTCTTGCTAAAATGCGTCAGGCTTAAAGCATTATTCAAAAGGGCGAGATATCGCCCTTTTGCTTATCCAGCACAAAATCAGATGACGTTTAGGCCTTCCTGTTCAAGTAGTTGGATCAGCTTAATCAGCGGCAAGCCGATGAGCGAATTGGGGTCGTCGCCTTCCAAGCGCTCAAACAAGGCAATGCCTAATCCCTCACTTTTAAAGCTACCTGCGCAGTGCAGTGGTTGCTCAGCCTCGACATAACGTCTAGCCATACTCTCGGATAAGGTTCGAAAATGTACCGTAAAGGTATCGCAAAGCACCTGCGTTTGCTGAGTTTGGTTGTTAAAAAGCGCTAAGCCAGTATAAAAGGTAATTGCTTGACCACTTTGGCGTAAAAGTTGTTCAACGGCTTTTTCAGTAGTTAAGGGTTTACCGATGATTTGGTCATCGATCACGCAGACTTGATCTGACCCAATCACTAAGCTCGGGTCTGCTAAAAAGCAGCTACGCGCTTTGTTTTCAGCTAAGCGCATCACTAAGTGTTCGGGGGTTTCTCCGATTAACGGCGTTTCGTCGCAATCGGGTTTTGCAGTGACGAAAGGCAGCTTTAATTTCGCCAGAATTTGTTGGCGAAATGGAGAGGTAGAAGCTAAAACTAGTTGGTAATTTTGCATTTTACTTTACAATCATCGCGTGTTTGACAGCAGCATAACGTATCCTAATGCGCTGTTCATAATGCTCTCTGTGGAAAGGGAAAAAAAACCAAGTTTTTTGCCTTTTTCTTTGACTAAATCTGTTTTGGAAGATAATATTCGCGCCCTATGCAAAAGGTAAAAATACCGCGAACGGTTGATCCGGCTAAAGCCGCTCAGAAAAGATTAGACTTTGATGGCATCATCCAAGTTAATTTGTTCAAGCGCTTAGAGGAGTCAGTCGCAGGCGTTAAACGCGACGCTGAAGTTTCATTGTCATTTGAGATTGATGAACAGCAACTGGTTGTTATCTCTGGTAAAGCTAACATCGAAGTTGATTTAGAGTGTCAGCGCTGTAACGAGGTTTTCGCACACGAGTGTGAAGTTGAATTCACTTATACCCCTTACTTAGGTCGTAAAAGTGAAGAAGACGCCCCAGACGAGTATGATTTGGTAGATCTAAACGAGTTTGGTGAGGTTGACCTAGTTCAGTTAGTTGAAGACGAGTTCATCTTAAATTTGCCTCAAGTAGCAATGCACGACGAAGCGGATTGTAGCGTTGATTCAGACAATTTGGTATTTGGTGAACTTCCGGAAGAAGTTTTGGAAGAGAAGCCGAATCCATTCGATGTTTTAAAAAGCTTGAAGAAGTAATTCGCTAAGCATTCTTAACATAGGAGTAGGGTCCATGGCCGTACAACAAAACCGTAAAACACGTTCAAGACGTGGCATGCGTCGTTCACACGATGCGCTAACTGCTGCAGCGCTATCTGTAGACGCAACTTCAGGTGAAACTCACCTGCGCCACAACGTAACCGCTGAAGGTTACTACCGTGGTAAAAAGGTTATCAACAAGTAAGGTTGACCTTTGCAAAATTTAACCGTTGCACTTGATGCAATGGGCGGGGATTTCGGTCCACGCGTTACAGTGCCTGCCGCCGTGCAGGCACTGTCACATTTCCCAGAGCTAAAAGTGATCTTAGTGGGTGATCGTCATCAGATTGCTCAACAACTCTCTCTCCTAGGTTACTCACCCAATACTCGTTTAAGTATTGAGCACAGTGACCGTGTCATCTCCAACTCCGAAAAACCCTCGCTCGCGCTGCGTCACAGTGCTGGTAGCTCTATGGGTATTGCGATAGATCTCGTTGCTGATAATCAAGCGGATGCGTGTGTCAGTGGTGGAAATACCGGTGCGCTGATGGCGCTATCGCGTTTTCGTCTCAAACTTCTTCCGGGTATTGATCGTCCCGCGCTGGTTTCAGCATTGCCCACCGTATCCGGTCGTAAAACCTGGATGCTTGATTTAGGGGCCAATGTCTCAAGTGATGCCGACTCTCTGTTTCAATTTGCCGTGATGGGTGCCGCGCTCGCTGAGCAGCATTTGCAGCAAGCTCCACGTGTTGCGATTTTAAACATTGGCGCGGAGGAGATTAAAGGTAACGATCTGGTTAAGCGTTGTGCAGAAATGCTGACTCAAACTCAAGCGATCAATTTCATTGGTTACATTGAGGGTAATCAGCTGTTAACCGATGCGGCAGATGTGATAGTGTGCGATGGCTTTGTCGGGAATGTTTGCCTTAAAGCGTGTGAAGGAACGGCGCAACTCTTTATCGATAAGTTAAAAAAGTCACTTTTAGGCTCATCCATAAAGGGTTGGATAGCAAGAAAACTGTTTTCTGAGCTTTTTACTGAATTAAAAACCCTGAACCCCGACCAGTATAACGGCGCAAGTTTGCTAGGATTGCGCGGCATTGTCATTAAGAGTCATGGAAGTGCTGATGTATCCGCTGTCGTGAATGCGATTTCTGAAGCGGTACATGAGGTGAAACGACAAGTACCCAGCCGTATAAGCGATCGTTTGGAAGCGGTTTTACTCGAGAGGCATTATTAGTCTTCATGTATAGCAAAATTTTAGGTACTGGCAGCTACCTGCCATCTCAGGTGCGTACTAACGCAGACTTAGAGAAAATGGTAGAGACCAGTGATGAGTGGATTGTCGCTCGTACTGGTATTCGCGAGCGTCGCATTGCTGCTGAGAATGAAACTGTTGCCGATATGGCCTTCTATGCCGCACAAAATGCCATAGAAATGGCGGGAATCGATAAAAACGACATCGACATGATTATTGTGGCCACGACCAGTGCAAGCCACACTTTCCCGTCAGCGGCCTGCCAAGTGCAAGGTAAGCTGGGGATTAAAGGTTGTCCTGCGTTTGATTTAGCTGCCGCTTGTTCTGGTTTTATGTATGCCTTATCGATTGCGGATCAGCATGTAAAATCAGGTGTTTGCAAAAATATTCTCGTGATTGGCTCCGATGCACTATCGAAGTCTTGTGATCCTACGGATCGTTCAACCATTATCTTGTTTGGTGATGGTGCTGGCGCAGTGGTGATTGGTGCAAGCAATGAGCCGGGCATTCTTTCTACTCACATTCATGCGGATGGTGAGTATGGTGACTTACTCAGTCTTGAAGTGCCAGTTCGTGGTGGTGACAGTGATAAGTGGCTACACATGGCAGGCAATGAAGTCTTTAAAGTTGCGGTGACTCAGTTGTCGAAGTTGGTTGTTGATACATTAGAAGCCAACAACATGCACAAATCTGAGCTCGATTGGCTGGTACCGCATCAAGCCAACTATCGAATTATTTCTGCGACAGCGAAAAAACTGTCGATGTCGTTGGATCAGGTGGTGATTACCTTAGATCGTCACGGCAATACCTCGGCGGCGACCGTTCCAACAGCGTTGGATGAAGCGGTACGCGATGGTCGTATCCAGCGTGGGCAGATGCTACTGCTCGAAGCCTTTGGTGGTGGTTTCACGTGGGGCTCTGCTCTGGTGAAATTCTAAACGCACAATGAATTTTGACTTTAAGGGGTCTTTGGACTCCTTATCCATTCTTAGATGAAGGAAAGATTGATGAGTAAGTTTGCTATCGTATTCCCAGGTCAGGGCTCACAAGCGGTAGGTATGCTAGCTGATCTTGCGCAGCAGTATGACGTTGTAAAACACACATTCGCCGAGGCTTCAGAAGTGCTTGGTTACGATCTGTGGGCATTGGTTCAAGATGGTCCAGTGGAAGATCTTAACCAAACCTTCCGTACTCAACCGGCTTTGCTAGCGGCATCAGTAGCGATTTGGCGTGTATGGCAGCAGTTGGGCCTTGAGCAGCCTGTGGTTTTAGCGGGTCACAGCTTGGGTGAGTATTCAGCATTAGTGTGTGCTGGCGTGATCGATTTTAAACAAGCGATCAAGCTAGTTGAGCTGCGTGGTCAATTGATGCAACAAGCTGTGCCAGCAGGCACGGGTGCAATGTACGCGATCATTGGTCTAGAAGATGACGCGATTGCCAAAGCATGTGCAGATGCGGCGCAAGGTGAAGTGGTTTCTCCCGTAAACTTTAACTCGCCAGGCCAAGTGGTTATCGCAGGTCAAAAAGACGCGGTTGAGCGTGCTGGTGTTCTGTGTAAAGAAGCGGGAGCAAAACGTGCTCTGCCTCTGCCCGTTTCCGTACCATCACACTGCGCGTTGATGAAGCCTGCTGCCGATGAATTGGCAAAAACTTTAGCAGAGCTTGAATTCAATGCACCACAAATTCCAGTCATCAATAACGTTGATGTCGCGGCTGAAACGGATCCGGCAAAAATTAAAGATGCGTTGATTCGTCAACTCTACAGCCCAGTTCGTTGGACTGAGTGTGTTGAACAAATGAGCGCGCAAGGTGTCGAAAAGCTGATTGAAATGGGGCCGGGTAAAGTATTGACTGGTCTAACAAAACGTATTGTAAAAACCCTTGAAGGTGCCGCGGTAAATGATGTGGCTTCTTTGGATGCGGTGAAATAACAACAGGAAAAAAACATGAGTCAATTCATGAATCTAGAGGGCAAAGTTGCTCTTGTGACTGGCGCAAGCCGCGGCATTGGTAAAGCGATTGCTGAACTGTTAGCTGAACGTGGTGCCAAAGTGATTGGTACGGCAACCAGCGAAAGCGGTGCGCAAGCGATCAGTGACTACTTGGGTGACAATGGCAAAGGCATGGCCTTGAATGTGACCAATCCTGAGTCGATTGAAACGGTTCTGAAAGCGATTACCGATGAGTTTGGCGGCGTGGATATTCTGGTGAACAACGCCGGTATCACTCGTGATAACCTGCTGATGCGCATGAAAGAAGAAGAATGGTCAGACATTATGGAGACCAATCTGACTTCCATTTTCCGTCTGTCCAAAGCTGTGCTACGTGGCATGATGAAAAAACGCCACGGCCGTATCATCAACGTTGGCTCTGTTGTTGGCACCATGGGTAACGCAGGTCAAGCCAACTACGCGGCAGCAAAAGCGGGCGTAATTGGCTTTACAAAGTCAATGGCGCGTGAAGTTGCATCGCGTGGTGTGACCGTCAACACAGTTGCACCAGGTTTTATCGAAACTGATATGACAAAAGCACTGAATGACGACCAACGTACTGCTACACTAGCGCAGGTTCCAGCAGGTCGACTGGGGGACCCTCGTGAAATTGCGTCTGCAGTTGCTTTCCTAGCATCACCAGAAGCGGCATACATCACCGGTGAAACACTGCATGTGAACGGTGGTATGTACATGATCTAACTTTTTTGCCTCGTAAATCTTATCTATTCGGTGAGAAATGAGGCAAATTTGTGTGAAAAATGTTGGTAGCATGCACAATGTTTATGCATGATTTATATCAAAAATGGTGTGAATTTCGGTTAAAATCGCCTAATTTGTGGTTAGACCAGAAACCTCACGCTTGCAACTTTCCCTAGTTCGAATAAACTACGGAATCATCGCATTAGGCGAAATCTGTAAAGGAAAAGAAAAAATGAGCAACATCGAAGAACGCGTAAAGAAAATCATTGTTGAACAGCTAGGTGTAGACGAAGCAGAAGTAAAGAATGAATCTTCTTTCGTTGAAGACCTGGGTGCTGATTCTCTTGACACTGTTGAGCTAGTAATGGCTCTGGAAGAGGAATTCGATACTGAGATTCCTGATGAAGAAGCAGAGAAAATCACTACTGTTCAAGCTGCGATCGATTACGTAACCAGCAACGCTCAGTAATCTCTCCTCAGGCGGCTCACTGGCCGCCTGAATTTTTATAAGCTCTCAAACCTCTCTCATTTCAATTTCAATTCCGGAGAATATTATCGTGTCCAAGCGTCGCGTTGTTGTCACTGGCATGGGTATGTTGTCACCGGTAGGCAACACTGTAGAGTCATCTTGGAAAGCCTTGTTGGCAGGCCAAAGCGGCATCGTCAATATTGAGCACTTCGACACTACCAATTTTTCTACTCGTTTCGCAGGCCTAGTAAAAGGTTTTGACTGCGAGCAGTACATGTCAAAAAAAGATGCCCGCAAAATGGATTTGTTTATCCAGTATGGTATTGCTGCGGGTATTCAGGCTTTGGAAGATTCAGGCCTAGAAGTTAATGAAGAAAATGCTGCACGCATTGGTGTAGCCATTGGTTCTGGTATCGGTGGCCTTGAGCTGATTGAAACCGGACATCAAGCGTTAATGGAGAAAGGCCCACGTAAGGTTAGCCCTTTCTTCGTACCATCGACCATTGTGAATATGATTGCGGGTAACCTGTCTATCATGCGTGGTCTACGTGGTCCAAACATTGCGATCTCAACGGCGTGTACCACAGGCTTGCATAACATCGGCCATGCAGCTCGCATGATTGCTTACGGTGATGCAGATGCTATGGTGGCGGGTGGTGCAGAAAAAGCATCGACACCACTGGGTATGGCTGGCTTTGGTGCGGCAAAAGCACTGTCAACTCGTAACGATGAGCCACAAAAAGCGTCTCGTCCTTGGGATAAAGACCGTGATGGTTTTGTTCTGGGTGACGGTGCTGGTGTGATGGTACTCGAAGAGTATGAACACGCGAAAGCACGTGGTGCGAAAATCTACGCTGAAGTTGTCGGCTTTGGTATGTCGGGTGATGCGTATCACATGACGTCACCAAGTGAAGATGGTTCTGGCGGCGCGTTGGCGATGGAAGCTGCAATGCGTGATGCCGGCGTGACGGGTGAGCAAATCGGCTACGTTAATGCACACGGCACTTCGACACCTGCGGGTGATGTTGCTGAAGTCAAAGGCATTAAGCGTGCTTTGGGTGAAGCAGGTACTAAACAAGTGCTGATTTCATCGACTAAGTCGATGACGGGCCATTTGTTAGGTGCGGCAGGTTCTGCTGAAGCGATCATTACCGTGATGTCTTTGGTTGACCAAATCGTCCCTCCTACGATCAATTTGGATAATCCAGAAGAAGATTTGGGTGTGGATTTGGTACCTCATGTAGCACGCAAAGTTGAGAACATGGAATACGCCATGTGTAATTCATTCGGCTTTGGCGGTACTAACGGTAGCTTGATTTTCAAACGCATGTAAAAACTTCATCAGTCTTTACTTGAGTTCAGACGGCTTGATGCATAGCATTGAGCCGTTTCTTTTTATGGAGTGAGATCATGTACTGGGTTAACGGTAAGCGGCTCAATCAGGTGCCGATTAATGATCGATCTTTTCAATATGGTGATGGCGGTTTCACCACTATTTTGACCCAGTACGGGCAAGTTCAGCACTGGCCGCTGCACCAGCTACGATTACAAGTCTGCCTCGATGCGTTACATATCACTCAACCTGATTGGATTTTAGTGCAAGAAGGTCTGCAGGCTATGGTTCTGCCTGATGCCAAAGCGGGGCTCAAAATACACATTAGCCGAGGGGCTGGTGGTCGTGGTTATAGCCCTACTCAAGTCAGCGAAAGCAGTGTTACTATTAGCGCCTTTGCTTTTCCGGCGCATTATGAACAGTGGCGCCAGACTGGGGTGGCATTAGGAATTTGTGAACAACGTATGGGATTGAATCCTATGCTAGCGGGTCATAAACACAATAACCGACTTGAGCAGGTTTTACTTAAGCGTGAGATGGAACAGGCTGGATTCGATGATGGTATTTGTCTCGATCTTCAAGATAGGGTGATTGAAACAACCGCCGCCAACGTATTTTGGTGTAAAAATGGTAGTGTTTTTACACCTTGTTTGAAAAATGCTGGAGTCGCAGGCATCGCGCGACGACGCGTGATGGAAATAGCAAAACGTTTAGGATGGCCTGTGGTAATTGATGAGTTCGAGCTTGCGTCTTTGCTGGCTGCGGATGAAGTTTTCATCACTAATGCGCTGCTTGAAGTTGCTCCAGTAAAGCAAATTGGTGAACAACAATATACGATAGGTAGTATGACGCGACGAATTCAGGAGAGTAGTAATTCGTGATTAAAAAGCTGGTATTGGTTTTTGTTGCCCTGATCTGTGTTATTGCAGGTGGCTATTTTTATTTTGTCAATCAGATGGATAAGTACCTTGCTCAACCACTAGGGATTGAGCAGGCGCAGCTTGTCACGATTGCCCCAGGTACAAGCCTAAGTCGTGAACTTATCGTATTGACGGAACAAGAATGGATTAAAGGCAGTTTTGTGGCTGACTGGGTGCGTCGTTTCCATCCTGAACTGTCCAAGATTAAGGCGGGGACTTATAAACTGCTACCCGAAATGAGCTTAGAACAAGCTCTTGCTTTACTGGTTTCAGGTAAAGAACATCAATTTTCAATTACTTTCGTCGAAGGTAGTCGTTTTCAAGAGTGGCGAACCATTATTGAAAATAACGAAAATATTGAAAAACAGCTGACTGGGCTGTCTGAAGTTGAAATCGCTAAAGTTTTAGGGCTTGAACAAGAGAAGCTAGAAGGGTTATTTCTAGCTGAAACGTATCATTTCACTAAAGGCACAAGCGATGTCGAGATCCTGAAACGAGCCAATCAAAAATTGGAAAAGTTTCTACAAGTAACCTGGGAACACCGCCAAGAGGGTTTGCCAATCCAAACCCCTTATGAAGCCTTGATATTGGCCTCGATCATCGAAAAAGAGACCTCGATAGCGGAAGAGCGTGAACGTATTGCCGCTGTCTTTATCAACCGTTTGAACAAACGAATGCGGCTACAAACGGACCCTACAGTGATCTACGGGATGGGAGAAATGTACGATGGCAATATCCGTAAAAAAGATTTACGTGCGCGTACACCCTACAACACTTATGTGATTAGCGGCTTACCCCCGACACCGATTGCTATGCCTGGTGAAGCGTCGATATATGCGGCGCTCAACCCAGAGCAAAGCAATTACCTCTATTTTGTGGCGAGCGGAGAAGGTGGCCACACCTTTTCGAAATCGTTAGCGGATCACAATCGCGCCGTGCGGGCTTATCTTAAAAAACTTAGAACGAAACAATGAACGCAAAATTTATCGTAATTGAAGGGCTTGAAGGGGCAGGAAAAAGTACCGCTATTCAAGTCGTCGTTGAAACCTTACATCAACATGGTATTGAGCAAATCACTCGTACACGTGAGCCAGGCGGCACGGTATTGGCTGAAAAGCTGCGCACTTTAGTAAAAGAAGACCATCCGGGTGAAGAGCTAAAAGACATCACAGAGCTACTCCTGGTTTATGCTGCGCGCGTGCAGTTAGTTGAGAACGTGATCAAGCCGGCGTTAGCAAAAGGGCAATGGGTAGTTGGTGATCGCCATGATATGTCTTCTCAGGCGTATCAAGGTGGAGGTAGACAGATTGCTCCCAGTACCATGCTTAGCCTTAAGCAGACTGCTCTAGGCAATTTTAAACCCGATCTGACGTTGTACTTGGACATTGATCCTAAGCTAGGGTTGGAGCGTGCTCGTGGCCGTGGTGAGCTGGATCGTATTGAAAAGATGGACATCAGCTTTTTTGAGCGTGCTCGTCAACGCTATCTAGAATTGGCGGATGAGGATGATTCAGTCGTGCTAATTAATGCGGCGCAGTCTGTTGAACAAGTGGCAACCGATATTCGCCATGCACTCACCACGTGGCTAAGTTTGGTTGCTTGTGACTAGTATGAGTGCGCTTTACCCTTGGTTAGTGCCAGTTTGGCAACCCTGGCAAGCTAGACTGATGGCAGAAAAGTTATCGGCGGCGACTTTAATTCAAGCGCCTGAAGGTTCTGGGGTTGAAAACTTAGTGGACTATATGGCTCGCACTTTAATGTGCACGAGTCGCCAAAATGAACCATGCGGTTTTTGCCATAGCTGTGGGTTGATGCAAGCTGGTCATCATCCGGACTTTCATATCATTGCCCCTGAAAAAGTGGGCAAGTCGATTACCGTCGATCAAATTCGTCATATAAATCGAATTGCCCAAGAGTCATCACAACTGTCTGGTTATCGTTTGATCGTGATTAATCCTGCGGATGCGATGAATGAATCGGCAGCGAATGCGCTATTGAAAACTCTTGAAGAGCCTGCTGCTGATTGTGTATTCATTTTAGCTACCGCACACGTGCATCATTTGCTACCAACGATTGTGAGTCGTTGCCAAAAGCTCATGGTTACCGCGCCATCCACGCAATTGGTATTGGCATGGTTACAAGAGCAAGGCATTACAGCTCCGGCTTATGCTCTCCATCTTTGTGCTGATTCGCCCCTCAAGGCTCGTGCGTTTATGCTTGAGGGAGGAGTGGAGAAATACCGTGAGATTGAATCACAATTGGTTGCCGCAGTCGCGGGAGACATGAGTGCCCAACTCAAGTGTATCTCTCTTATTGATGCCGATTTAATGAACCATCTAGATTGGATTTGGTGTGTGCTGACCGATGCTCAGAAAATCCAATTTGGGGTGCAGGAAGCGTATTTCACCCCCGCTAGTGCCTTACTAGCAAAGCGTTTTCACTATCATAAACTTTACGCACAGACCGCCGCTCTTGAAGCATTGAAGGAACAGTTGAGTCAATTTACAGGATTGAATTCAGAGTTGCTGCTGCTGCAATGGTTTAACCAATTTATTACTGAGGAAACATGTTTGTAGACTCACATTGTCATCTGGACAAGTTGGATTACCAAGAACTGCACACGGATGTGAGTGATGTGATTGCCAAAGCACATCAAGCAAAAGTTGAGCATTTGTTGTCCGTGGGCGTCACGCTCGACTCTTTCCCTAATATGTTGCAGATGATTGATCCTTATCCGCAAGTGTATGCCTCTTGTGGTGTTCATCCATTGGATGTTGAGAGTGAATTTTCTCTCGATCTGTTCCATCAGTATGCGCAGCATCCTAAAGTGGTTGCGATAGGTGAAACAGGCTTAGATTATCACTATCAACCTGAAACTGCCGACTTACAAAAATTGCGTTTTCGACAGCAAATTGAAACCGCGGTCGCACTGAATAAGCCGCTGATAATCCATACCCGTAATGCTCAACAAGACACTTTGCAACTGTTAAGAGAGGGGCATGCAGAGCGCTGTGGTGGTGTGATCCACTGTTTTACCGAAGATTTGCCTTTTGCACAGGCCGCGATGGATTTGGGCTTTTATATCTCAATCTCTGGGATTGTTACATTTCGTCAGGCTACAGAGTTGAAAGAAGTGGTGAAAACCTTACCACTTGAGCGTTTATTGATTGAGACTGACTCGCCTTATTTAGCTCCCATTCCTCATCGGGGAAAAGAGAATCAACCCGCGTATGTGGTAGAAGTCGCAGCCTATATTGCCCAGCTAAAAGGGGTGTCTCTCACCGAGATTGCTGAAAAAACCACCAATAATTTCAAAGATCTTTTTTTGCGATAAAAATCATAATTAGATAAAAAAGCGAGCATTTGCTCGCTTTTTTATTCGCCAAATAAATAAGAAATTACAAATAAGCGAGTGTTTACTCTATCTGTTGAAAATTAGAGCTAATTTAATGGAAATGTAATTTTGTTACTAAAAATAACATGCGTGCTTATTTTATTTACCCAGTAAAATTAATGCTATCAATTATTAATTTTATATAAAACATGTAGTTATTGTCATTTTTTGGTTGGAAAATGAGGTCCGCTGATTGTGATCTAATTAGTAATTTGAAACTTAATTTCTTCGCAAACTAGAAAATTTGAGGGTTATCAAGATATATTTAGAGCCGGAAAATATAATGCAAAAAGTGGTTACATTTTCACTGGGTGCTAACATTTAGGCTACGGGGGTATGCCGTTAGCCCCAGCAATTCTAATAACTTAATCAGGAGCATAAACATGTTTAAGAACGCTTTTGCGAATCTGCAAAAGGTCGGTAAGGCGCTGATGCTGCCAGTATCAGTATTGCCTGTCGCCGGTATTTTGCTGGGCGTTGGTGCCGCTAACTTTAGCTGGCTGCCAGAGGTTGTATCAAATCTTATGGAACAAGCGGGTGGTTCAGTCTTCGGTCAAATGGCTTTGCTGTTTGCGGTAGGCGTAGCACTTGGCTTTACTAACAATGACGGCGTATCAGGTCTTTCTGCTATCGTTGGCTACGGCATTATGGTTGCTACACTGAAAGTGATGGCAACAGTAATGGGCGTTGATAATATCGAAACAGGCGTACTGGGTGGTATTTTAGCGGGTGGTGTAGCGGCTTGGTCTTTCAACCGTTTCTACAAAATCCAACTGCCTGAGTACCTAGGCTTCTTCGCGGGTAAACGTGCAGTACCTATTATTACTGGTTTCATTTCAATTGCACTGGGTGTGGTTCTGTCATTCATTTGGCCACCAATCGGTTCTGCTATTGCGACTTTCTCTGATTGGGCAGCAAACCAAAACCCGGTAACCGCATTTGGTATTTACGGTATTGTTGAACGTTCTCTGATCCCATTCGGTCTACACCACATTTGGAACGTACCTTTCTTCTATCAAGCAGGTACTTGTGTGAATGGTGCTGGTGAAACTGTTCACGGTATCATGACTTGCTTCCTGACTGCAGATGATGCATCTCGTGCAGCAGGTAATGGTTTCGGTCAACTTGCGGGTGGTTACCTGTTCAAAATGTTCGGTTTGCCAGCAGCGGCTTTTGCTATCGCTCATTGTGCTAAACCAGAAAACCGTGCCAAAGTAATGGGTATCATGGCTTCTGCAGCTCTGACATCATTCCTGACCGGTATTACTGAGCCAATCGAGTTCTCATTCCTGTTCGTTGCTCCAGTTCTGTACGCTATCCACGCTGTTCTTGCTGGTCTAGCTTATGTTCTGACTAACGCTCTGGGCGTGGTTCACGGCCATACGTTCTCTAACGGTTTCATCGATTTCGTTGTTCAATCACCACGCGCAGACAACATGCTGCTACTGGTCGGTTTGGGCATTGCTTATGCAGCACTGTACTACGTAGTATTTACTTTCGTGATTCGTACTCTGAACCTGAAAACTCCAGGTCGTGAAGACGAGAGCGCTGACAGTACAATGACTACTGGTAATGAGCTAGCTGGTGAACTGGTTGCTGCATTTGGTGGCAAAGCCAACATCACTAACCTAGATGCTTGTATCACACGCCTACGTGTATCAGTAGCGGATACTGCTCTAGTGGATCAAGACAAGCTGAAAAAGCTTGGTGCAGCGGGTGTTGTGATGGTTTCTGGTGGTGTACAAGCAATTTTCGGTACTAAATCAGACAACTTAAAAACAGACATGGATGAGTGGATCCGTAACCACGGCTAATCTCATTCTTCCCCCTAGAGAAAAGGAGACCACTGGTCTCCTTTTTTATTGTCATCCCTAAACTACCGCTTTTAGCCGCGGTGATTGTTTATTCAACTGGTTGGGCTTGGCGTTGAGAGTGAAGCGATCGTAGTGCATCAGCATTTGAATGAGTCGCCCGCTTTCTCGTTTTTTGTCAATAAGACTCTTCGGTTAACACCCGCTTGACACTTTTTTCAGTAAGCCAAGTAAATTTACGCTTCATTTTTTATCAAGGACAGGAATGTATTGTGAACTTGAGATTGATTGTTTTAGGGGCGTTGTGTGTTTCAAACGCTGCATTTGCCAATTCGAATAATGTGGCTGTGGGTATGGCAGTAGATCAAGGATTGAGTGCTGTTGTTGAGTTAGGGCAACAATATCGATTAACGGTGGGTAATGACGGTATGGCTGCTGATTACCTGTTTAAACGCGGCGATTTATCGTCATCAACGCCGCTAAGTTGGTATGTCGGTGCAGGTGCATGGGCTGAGTGGGATGATGAATTTGGTGTTAGGCTACCAATTGGGCTCGATTGGACTGTGGTACCTAACGTTGATCTATACGGACAACTGAGTCCACAAGTGAATTTTTACAGTGGTGCAGAGCTACAGCTAGGCGCAGCTGTCGGTGTGATTTACCGTTTTTAAATAAAATAGGCCAGCATGAGCTGGCCTTGATATAAGGCGATGAATTATTTATTCATGGCTTTTTTAATACAGATGGCAGCACCACCCCATGTGATCCCTAGACCGATGATCATCATAATAATTGCACTGATTGTCATTAGTATGCCTCCTTGCGTGAACCTGCATTGATAAGAACTCCAATCACCAAGAGTGCCGCGATAATGGCCCAACCCAGTGTTAAATCATAACCACCATAGCCTTCGGTAAACAGCGTTTGCAGTTTTGTCGCCACAATAATAGCCAGAATGACGGGGGATACGAAGCGCAGGCAAATATCAAACCATACACCGATGTTGAAGTCTGAAATACTGTTCACGTACTTACGTACATCTGAAATTTTGAGCAGCCAAGTCATGAGGATCAGCTCTACTAAACAACTCGCCATAATACCGACGTTGTTGGCGAAATGGTCAACCAGATCCAGCAGTAGTAAGCCTCCATTGGTTGCAAAGGCCATCGAAACGAGTACGCCTGTACCAATCACCACGTTTGCTGCTTTTTTACGACTCCAGCCCAGTTTATCGATAATCGCAGACGTTACGGCTTCCATGATTGAAATGTGAGAGCTCAAACCCGCTACAACAAGAGCGAGGAAGAACAAAGGACCAAGGATATAGGGGATAGGAAGTAAGTTAATCGCCGCTGGTAAAGTGACGAACGCAAGACCTACACCCGCAGAAACCACTTCAGTTAATGGTTTTCCTTGTTCTTGAGCCATGTAGCCCAAAACAGAGAAGATCATGATACCTGCGAGCACTGAGAAGCCACAGTTGATAAGCACCGTCATGAAGGCATTGTTTGTGATGTCTGATTTCTCAGGCAAATAGCTTGAATAAGCCAGCATGATGGCAAAGCCAATACTGAGCGTGAAGAAAATCTGTCCGTATGCCGCTGCCCACACTTTCACATCCCAAATTTTGCTGAAATCAGGTTGGAACATGTAGTTCACACCATCTAAAGCACCAGGGAGGAAAATCATTCGAGCAATAAGAATAAGTACCATGATAAACAGAACGGGCATCATGATTTTCGATGCACGTTCAATCCCTTTTTTCACACCACCTACAATGGCTGCATAAGTGATCACCCAGGCGATGAGCATAGCAAATGCAATTTGCCACTGAATTCCGCCAAGATTGGTCGGTGAGTTATCCCCTAACTTTAGATATTCACTAAAGAAAAAAGCATTGGTATCACTGCCCCAACTTTGGGTAAACGACATTCCGAAATAAGAGATAGCCCAACCAATAACGGCGACGTAGTACACAGCAATGACAGCAGCAATGCCTACTTGGAACCAACCAAGCCATTCAAATTTAGAATGAATTTTGGCTAGGGTCGTGGGTGCAGAACCACGATGCTTTTGCCCCATGCCAAACTCGAGGATCATAAACGGAATACCCGCGGTGACCATGGCAAACAGGTAAGGAATAAAAAAGGCACCCCCACCATTTTCATAAGCCATGTAAGGGAAACGCCAAATATTACCAAGACCAATCGCCGAACCTACGGCAGCTAATACGAATCCAACACGGGATCCCCATTGTTCTCGCTTCATAAACAACTCCTTGCAATATCCTAGGGTATGAAGCTTTTCGTCAGCGGTCGCTGAATCTGAGGATGGAAAAACAAGTTATCCGTACTGTTTTTGTGCGGTGAACTTTTGCTCTATCATCCATGATTCTGCAAAAAGTTAGTTATATATATTGATTGCTGAGCGAAAACCTAGGATTTTATTCTTAGTTACGCGATGTGTGTTTGCGGAATCTGAAATAATCAGCTACGCAATGATTCGAGACTACCGTTTTATTTTTTTGGTGGCAATAGATTCTATAGGTTAAAATATTGTTGTTGATGGGTTGTATTTTTTGTTTTTCTGTCGATTTTTCGATGAATATTGCGTGTACGGTAAATATGTTAGTGCATACAACTGGAATGAAGTTTTTCACTGATAGAACTATCTAATATAAAGCGAAGAGTGTCTGTCTAAAAAACAGACAACTCGTAGGGGATAAATCCAGTTTTGCGACTTTGTTAAAGTTTTGTGGTCAGAAGCGAATCGTGATACCAATCTGAGCGGAAGCTTGATTAAGCCAGTCAGAATTAAATTTTACGATACAGCTTTCTGATGACGGCAATGTACAGGCTGCAGTGGAATCGCTGTCTACCATTGTGCCTAGCCAACGTAGCTGAGCATTTACTGCAATATGTGATGCGATTTGGTATTCGAACCCGCCAAAGGCACTGGCTGAAAAACCATATTTTTTATCAGCCCAACTGACATCCGTATACGCCCCACCAAGGCCAAGACCTATGAAAGAAGAAAATTTGTCTGAGATAGGGTAGTAGATGCTACTTTGAAAATGTAAATAGTGAATGTTTGCATCTTGATTGACGAGGGTTTCGACTTGAGTTGGCTGAGCAAAATAAAACAGACCGACACGTCCTTTTTGGTAAGGGGTTTCAATGGCTAATGCGTAACTACTTGAACTTTCTAGATCGTATTGAGTGCCAGTTTGATTAAGCACTGTGCCGCCTATGGTATAGCCCATCGATGGTGTTACCATCCAATCTGCGGTGCTAAAAGGTGAGAAAAATAAAAGTAACACACTGAGAATTAAAATATTTATCTGACGCATCTTGAGTTCCTAGCCAAGTTTTTGACGATGAGAGTTATTGTGATAGTAACTGCATAATTGTGCACAAAAAAACGGCAAATCTTGAAGATACTTCACACCGATGTTATTACTTTGTTATGTCACCAAGGAGGTTGCTATGGAACAAGATCTGAAGTTTGCGTTGGTTATTGTTGCGATCACGTTTACTGCGTTGATCAGTTTTGGAGTGATTGCAATTACATACTAGTCTTGGGTGGTCCTGCATATGAATAGTGGTGGAATTGTTTCTGATGCATGGACGAAGCTCGATACTCAGCGCTTAGCGAAATACATCGGTGGTAAACATGCTTTGGTCGCCCAAGGGGGAGGCCAGAGAGGAATATTTACTGCTGGTGTATTAGACGCTTTTCTTCTCTCTAACTTCGACCCCTACCATGAGTTTTACGGTACCTCTGCTGGCGCCATGAATTTGTGCGCGTTTTTGTCCCGTCAAACGGGGTTAAGTAAAGCCTTTATTTTAGAACTCACCACTCAACCTGAGTTTTTCCATTTGTTTGGCTATATTCGGCGTAAGCAATACATGAATATGCAGTGGGCATTGGATCGTATTTGTGAATATCCCTACCGTTTAGATTTAGGAATGGCGCGTCAAGTGTTGGGTAAGCGAAAAGCTTATGCTGCCGTTACTTCTGCAGATGATCTGCAAGATGCCTACTTTCCGATGTTAGGTGGCGATTGGCAGCAAGTGTTACTGGCAACGTGTGCTATCCCTGGTCTTTACCCTGAACCTGTCACTCTTGCGGGTAAACCTTATATTGATGGGGGTGTTTCAGCTTCGATCCCTGTGCAAGAAGCGTGGCGTAAAGAGGCGCGCTTTATCACCGTTATCCGCACAGAATATACGCCACTAGAAGAAAAGGGTTCATTGCCGATGAGCATCGAGTCTCCTCATTGGCTACCCGAGTCATTAAGTTATCTCCAACAGCAATGGCAGCATAAATGGTCGGGATGGCGTCAGGAATGGAGTGAGTTTTTCCAGCAGCAGAAGCTGCGAGCAAGGGAGCAGAAAAAAGATCAGAAGAATTTGGATGCTCTCAATGGCGGTCGATGGCTCTTTGGTGCCGATGATATTTACCGCCTTAGTCACTTAATGGGGAGTAAATTTGACGCAGGTTTAGCGGATTTATTAATGGTGCATTATCAGACTTATGCGCTAACCAGTGAATTTCTTGATGCTCATCACGACGATACTTTTATTACGCAAATCATGCCTAGTGAGCCGCTTCATTCCAATTCCTTACTGAGTTCATCAGAAGATCTTGAATATGACTACGAGCTTGGCGTTAAAGCGGGGTATCGCTTTTTAAAGGCGTATAGTGAAGCAGGGGAGTTGCGTAAGAAACTCCTCTAGTCTTGGCGACAAAAAAGGAGGCCATGCCTCCTTTTTGCGTAATACGACAACTTAATAAACGGGGAGTATTCTCATGCAGTTGGTGGAGCCTTCTACGCCCATAATGTCGCCTTGGGTAATGATGACTAAATCGCCTTCTTCGAGTAGCTTTCTCTCTTTGAGTGCATCTAACGCTGCAATTGCCGCCTCAAGACCACTGGCTTGTTTGGTATCGAAGTAAAAAGGGATAACTCCTCGTAATAGTGCGCAGCGATTGAGTGTGGCTTGGTTGGCCGACATCGCAAAGATGGGGAATACGGAGTTTAGGCGTGAGGTCATTAATGCGGTGCGTCCAGATTCGGTCAGTGTCACCATGGCTTTGACGCCTTCCAAATGGTTTGCCGCGTAAATGGTCGACATCGCAATCGCTTCTTCTTCAGTGACGAACACACTTTTTATTCGATAGTTTTGTTCATTCGACTCAATCATTTTTTCAGCGCCGACACAAACTTCAGCCATTGCTTTAACGGTTTCGACAGGGTATTTGCCAGCTGCGGTTTCCCCTGAAAGCATGACCGCGTCAGTCCCATCGAGAACCGCATTCGCCACATCCATCACTTCCGCACGTGTTGGCATCGGGTTAGTGATCATGGACTCCATCATCTGCGTCGCAGTAATGACAACCCGATTCAGCTTTTTTGCCCGTGAAATCAGCTTTTTCTGGACGGCAATCAGTTCAGGGTCACCGATTTCAACCCCGAGATCGCCCCGAGCGACCATAATCACATCTGAGGCACGCACAATATCATCAATGTTTTCATCGCAAGACACGGTTTCCGCCCGCTCAACTTTAGCCACCATACGAGCATGCAATCCCGCTTCTTGGGCAAGCCGACGCGCATACTTCATATCTTCACCATTGCGAGGAAAAGACACGGCCAAATATTCCACCTGTATTTCTGCCGCGAGTCGAATATCATTTTTGTCTTTTTCTGTTAATGCATCGGCGGATAATCCACCGCCTTTTTTATTGATGCCTTTATTGTTGGAAAGCGGTCCGCCAACCAGCACGGTGGTATGAATTTTATTGGCTTCTACACGTATCACTTGCAGTTGCACACGACCATCATCAAGCAACAAGATATCGTCTTGGCGGACATCTTGAGGGAGTTTTTTGTAATCAATCCCGACACTTTCTATCGTTCCTTCCCCTTTAGCTAAGTCGGCATCAAGAACAAAAGATGCTCCTTCCGCTAAGATGATTTTTCCTTCTTTAAAGGTCGATACGCGAATTTTGGGTCCTTGCAAATCTCCGAGCAGGGCGACATGGCGACCTAATTTAGCCGCAATCTCACGTACTTTTTGAGCTCTATTTTTATGATCTTCGGGTGTACCGTGTGAGAAATTCATTCTCACGACATTGGCTCCTGCACGAATGATGGCTTCTAAAATTTCGGGGCTTTCTGTGGAAGGACCTAAGGTGGTGACGATTTTTGTTCTACGTAAAGTTGAGCTCATATCAAGGTTCCTTAGATTTGAAAGTATTAGCGAGGCTTATACTCAGTATAGTGACTCAGAAAAAGTTAGATCGTTTTTGCTGTGAAGTAAGTGTTTGAACTGGGATATCACTCCTATGATGACTTTGGGTTTGTTCGGTTTTGGTATACCGTGCGAATCGATGAAAGAGGGAAATAAAGCCTAATAATTGGATATAAAACACAAACTTCTAGGGATATGCGTGATATTTGTCACGCCTATCTGACAAAGAACTTCACAATTACTTCGCAAAGTAAAAAAATTGGTTTGTTGTTGAATTCCGGAGCGTCGCATGTACATGGCTCAACCCGGCCACATTGATCACATTAAGCAGATCAATGCCGGTCGCGTATATAAACTCATAGACCAAAAAGGGCCAATCTCTCGCATCGACTTGTCGAAGGAGAGTGAGCTTGCGCCAGCCAGTATTACCAAAATTACGCGTGAGTTGATTGACGCTCACTTAATTCATGAAACGACGGTTCAAGAGGCGATCAGCCGAGGTCGTCCTGCGGTTGGGTTACAAACCAACAATATGGGATGGCAATTTCTTTCTATGCGTCTTGGCCGTGGTTATCTCACGATTGCCCTACACGAACTGGGCGGGGAAGTGTTGATCGATACCAAAATCGATATCCACGAAATCGATCAAGATGATGTTCTCGCTCGTTTATTGTTTGAAATTGAAGAGTTTTTCCAAACTTATTCCGCACAATTAGATCGGGTAACTAGCATTGCCATTACGTTGCCGGGATTAGTCAATTCTGAGCAAGGTATTGTGCTGCAAATGCCGCACTACAATGTAAAAAATTTAGCATTAGGCCCAGAAATATATAAAGCCACGGGGTTACCTGTTTTTGTTGCTAATGATACAAGGGCATGGGCATTGGCGGAAAAATTGTTTGGTCATGCTCAAGATGTTGATAATTCAGTACTCATTTCAATCCATCATGGACTAGGGGCCGGGATTGTACTCGACGGACGAGTATTGCAAGGCCGGCATGGCAACATTGGCGAGTTAGGCCATATTCAAATCGATCCCAAAGGTAAGCGTTGTCACTGTGGAAATTACGGTTGTTTAGAAACAGTGGCGTCCTCACAAGCGATACGAGATCAGGTCAAAGCTCGAATTATGGCTGGAGAAACCAGTTGCCTTGCCATAATCGAAGATATTTCTATCGAAGATATTTGTGCAGCCGCTGCGGATGGAGATCCACTGGCGGTGGACGTAATTCAGCAGCTTGGGCGTTATTTAGGTGCTGCGATTGCGATTGTGATTAACCTATTTAACCCAGATAAGGTCTTGATCGGTGGCGTAATTAATCAAGCAAAAGCGATTTTATACCCCTCGATTGAGCAATGTATTCGCGAACAGAGCCTACCGGTCTATCATCAGGATTTACAGTTGGTCGAATCTCGTTTTTATAAACAGGCGACAATGCCGGGTGCTGCTTTGATTAAGCAGGCGCTCTATGATGGTCTACTCTTAATGAAAGTGGTCGAAGGATAATCGATAACTTCATTAGTAAGAATTTCAGCCTTGCTTACATTTACATTTATACCTAGGGGCTATACTGTTACCAAGGTATTCATTTAACGGAATTTCGTATGTCAGGTGTTTTGAACACGGTAGACCAGCGTACTAATCTGGTCGGCGAAAACCGATTGGAGCTGTTACTGTTTAGCCTCAATAGTCGTCAAATTTTTGCGATAAACGTTTTTAAGGTCAAAGAGGTCATCAAAGTACCCCAATTGACTAAAATGCCGGGCTCGCATCCACATATTACTGGCGTGGCATCCTTACGTGGTGAACCCGTGCCGGTGATTGACTTACGCTCTGCTATTGGTTTTCCTCCTCGTCGAGCTCAGGACACTGAACAAAATCTGATCATCACCGAATATAACCGTAGTGTGCAGGGCTTTTTGGTTGGGCAAGTACGTAACATTATTAATACGGCATGGACCGAGATCCAACCGCCCCCTAAATCAGCGGGAAGGGCTAACTACCTGACGGCGATTACCCATGTTAAAGAACAAGGCAATACCCAGATCGTTGAAATCATCGATGTTGAGAAAGTGCTAGCAGAAATCGTTCACTACGATGTCTCTATCTCGGAAGAGGTGCTGGATCATGAACTGCTAGATGACATGACTGGGCGTACAGTGTTGATCGTTGACGATTCCTCTACGGCAAGAAATCAGGTCAAAGATACGCTGTCACAGCTTGGTTTGAATATTATTGAGTGCCGCGACGGGTTGGAAGCTTTACACCTTCTTAAATCTTGGTGTGATCAGGGCAAAAATATCTACAAAGAATTGCTGATGATGATCACTGATGCTGAAATGCCAGAAATGGATGGGTATAAGTTAACTCATGAAATCCGTAATGATCCACGTATGAAAGATCTGTACATCACGCTTAACACTTCACTTAGTGGTAGTTTTAATGAAGCAATGGTACAGAAAGTCGGGTGTAACCGTTTTATTTCTAAGTTCCAACCGGATTTGTTGGTGCAAGTTGCACAAGAGCGCTTAAGAGAAGTGCTCTCTTAGTCAATCCTGTCGTGGTGATGCTATTGAAAAGGCACTCGTTGAGTGCCTTTTGCTTATTCGCTTAATGAGGAATAGAACTGAATCTCAGGTTCAGCCATTAATAAGCCAGCAAGGTCTGCAATGAACTGTTGAAAATATGAGCTTTGACAATGGTGCTCAAAAGCGGCTTGATCAACAAATTGTTCCTGAAATAGAAACACGCCTTGCTTGGATTGCTGTTCAAACAGATCGTAACGAAGACAACCTGCTTCTTGTCGAGTCGGCATTAGCATGCCTTGAGCTAATCGGCGAACCGTTGGGATGTGGGTAGTTTTAGCATGCAATATTGCGGTTAAGTGGATCAAAATTATTCCCTCGGTATTGTTATAGGTAACGTCCTTGACGTTGCAAAAACTCAATTTTGTAACCGTCGGGATCGGTCAGAAAAAAGAAGGTAGCAAGATGTTGTCCGTGATGGTCCAGTGCCTTTATCTCACTGGGTTCTAAGCCTTTTTTCATGAGCTGTCGGTGGGTGGTATCGATATCTGACACACTAACGGCAATGTGCCCATACGCGTTGCCCAGAAGGTAAGGTTCAGATTGATGGTGATTAAACGTTAGCTCTAACTCTACCTCTGTTTCATCATTGCCAAGATAAGTGAGCGTGAAGTTATCGAAAGCGTATTGAGCACGAACATCCAGTTGTAGTGCTTGCTGATAGAAATGAATCGAGCGCTCTAAGTCATGAACGCGCAACATAGTGTGGATGAGTTTGGTCATGTATCCTCCAATAATGTGGAGTAGATATTAATGACTCGATCTTATGATGTGGTAGTAGATGAGTACGACAAACCAATTTCTCTGATAGTAAGGCCGACTCTTTTAGGCGGTCGGAGAGTGGTTTTCGAATAATTGATGTCGGACATGAGCCATCACATCAGTGGGGTCACGCAAATAGATAAGGCATGCACAACGCAGCAAAGAGGCAAAATTGGTGATATCACCAGTGTATTCGAGCGCCTCACGGTATATAAGACCAATGAAACGCGGCAGGGGCATCTCTTGAGCTTGCGCGATTTCTTCTAGAATTTGCCAGAAGCTGGCTTCGAGCCTCACACTGGTTGCATGGCCGTCAATACGCACTGAACGAGTGATAAATTGGTAGTTGTCTTTAGGTTGGTTGGCAAAAATTTCACACATAGCTTTCGTTTAGGCAGATTAAAACCCAAGAATCTTGGTGATTTTTAGTGGTTGAGTCAACCTGCTTTGTTGATTTGTGGCAGAGTATCACTGCCACAGTGCATGCTTGTTCAACGTGACAATTTACAATACGGCGAGAAGAATGCCACCTATGGTTGCCGCAGCGGAAAGATATTGCCCTGCTGAGTAGGAGGTGTCTTCAACTTCTTTCACTTTTTCTGGATGATCCATGCCAAGAGCTCCATAAGTGAAGGATTCGACTTTGTCTCCTACCGTTTTATCTTTATTTTCAGTCGTTTTACCTTCTTTCTCAATCTCTTGCAAAGCGGCAAGCAATGCCTTGCCTTCCTCAGATAGGGTAACTTTATTCTGCTCCACTTTCAGCGGAGCTGGGGCCGTATCTGGCTTAGCAGGTGCTTGATATTTCACCGTTTGGTGGGATGGCAATGGTTGCACTGCTCCTGCGCCTATTGGGTTCATACATCACTCCTAAGTCATTACTCTGATCAGTTATCGACCGCAAACTATAAAACTTGTGCTCTTTTTACACTTTATGTGCGAAAAACAGGCAAGCAAATGCTGTGCCTGTTTTGAGTATCTGACGAGTTTTAGGATTGAATTATTCGCAAACGAGATCTGTGTTGCGATTTTTCAATGCGTTAATCGCTTCTGCTTGATGCGCTTTTTGCACATAGCGCACTGGGGGAGTGAGGACCTGCAGTTGATAATCATCACTTTGTGGCGAAATTTCACCGACAGGAGTGATGATGACAACTTTGAGATTTGGGTTGCGACGCAAAATCGATGCCGCCGTGCCTAAACCCTGCTGAGTATGGAACATGCCGGCGATGTGTAGAACTTTGCGTTCAGGATTCGCGGCGAGATAGCGAACAATGCTCTCGGCCATGGTTTCATCCCACGTGATTTGCGCAGCATATTGCTTTTCATTTTGAGCGGGGTTGCCGTGGTGCATAGAAGCCATAAACATATTTTTGTATGGTGAATCTTGCGTATTGATTTCGGCTGCTATCCATTGACGCTGCTCAGGTGTTAAGCGATCGATATATTCCATTCCAACTCTACCAATGCAACGTACGATAGGTTTAGGGGCATTGGCGGCAATGACGGGAAGTTGTTGGCTTTTCGCTAACTCGACTAAAGGGCGATAATCACTCTCGTAATTGGGCCATGCATTACCTTTTTGGATCAGATACTGCTCACCAATTTTCCCAGTGAGATAGTCATCCACCAAGGGCTGTGTATCACGGGTAAACTGTTCCATCGACAATGCCATCGGATGGCCATTTTCCGTCATCTGCTTAAGCAAATCAGTCTGGAAACGGTGGATACCTGCGTGGGTATGCCATTCACCGACCAGGATCACGTCAGCGTTTTCGATTTCAGCAGGCAATCTTTGTAGGCTGATCCGCTCACCAGTTGGCGTCGCCAATTGATAGTCATAAAAGGTACTAACTTGCGTTGGAGTGGCTGAGCAGCCGAGTAAGCTGAAAGAAAGGAAAAGTGCCGCAATAGTGCGCATAAGAAAGGCCTCCATAAAAATTGCGCTCATGGTAATGGAGGCGACTGACTTATGCAATCAATGAGAATCGTTATCAGTTATTTTCTGCGATACACTCGGAGCATAAAATCGGCTTCACATTCGAAAATGTTACTTTGACTGACTTGCTCTTTAAATTCTTCACTGGCACGCCATGCGAATGGGGTCATTTGCAGTAAGTCGGCCGCTTCCGCTCCGTTGAGTACCATAGGGTAGTGGAGTTTGTACTCTTCAACCAATTCAAAGCCGGATAGGTTTTCTGGTTGTTCTTCATGTAAACGCACCTGCTCGTAGATGCCTTGTTTAAATTGATAGAGATGGCGAGCGGCAGGCGTTACGGTAATCACCACTCCGCCCATTTTTACACAGCGCTGCAATTCCGTGTTTTTGCAAGGTGCGTAAATGCGGATCACCCCATCGAGACTTTGTTCTGAAAACGGTAATCGATGGCTAGATGCTACAGCAAATTGGCATTCCGGGTAGCGTTTAGCGGCATAGCGTATGGCGATTTTGGAAATATCTAACCCAAAGGTTTGAGCTTCACTGTCTTGCTGGCGCAAAGTATGGGCAAAAAAGTCGGTGTAATAACCTTCACCACAACCGATATCAAGCAGTGTTTGTTGGTGGCCAGTGAGGTATTTTTGGCACAATTCTGCCACTTTTTCACGCATTGGAGCGTAATGGCCAGTGTGTAAAAAGCGACGACGTGCTTGAGTCATCTCTTTATTGTCACCGGGATCTTTGGAGCGTTTGTGCTGAACTGGCATCAAATTAACATAGCCTTCTTTCGCGACATCAAACTGGTGGCGATTGAGGCAGGAATAAGTGTTCTGGTTAAGCGTTAGTGGATGCTCACAAAGGGGGCACAAAAAGGTCATAGTGGACTCGAACAACGAAATAGAAGCGTAATTTTAACGGCACCAGCATGAAATAAAAAGCTAAGCGTAGCATTGAGTCTATCTATGTTGTTATGGTGAGGCCGCTTAACAGGCAAGCAGCCTCCATGTTGAAGTTCAACCACTAAAAATCAAAGGCGACACCGGTTGAAAGAAAAGTCGATTGTTGGTCAAAAAAGGTCACCACATCATCGGTTTCACTGATGCCAGCCATCGCGTTGATCGAGACATTTTTCCAACCAAAAGGTGCTCGGTAAACATAAAGAGCAAAAGCGCTCCAATGATCAGCATCGCGGGTCTGAGCAAAAATAGGGTGTGAAGTATCATATTCCTCTTGACCATAATTGAGAGTCAAAAACAGGGCTTGTGGTCCAAAAAAGGTATTAATGCCCAGTTGATAATCTAGCGCCGCAAAATCAAAAGCATCCCCTTGTGCATCACGCTGGGTATAGCTGATTTTCGGAACGAAAGACCAAGAGCGGCTCAGTGGTAAAGAGACTTCCGCGGAGACTTGTTGGTACTCACTATTTCGATCCAATAATGCGATCTGTGCGCTCGTTAATCCGGATGTTGTACCACTTCGCTCTTCATCCACTTGGTAATCTAAATAGGCGTAACGCAGTGTCAGAGGTAAAGCGAATGGGGCAGTATAAGCCAAACGTCCGCCTTGGGCGCTAATGTCAGTTGCCGATCTTGTCGTTTGGGTGAGATAGGGATCGCGCCACGTTTCATTCACTCCAGGCAGTGAAGGAAAATAAGCCAACGTGAATTCCCCAAGCCTATCGAATCGATGTGTGATGCCGATCTCTGCTTGTAATTGACCTTCGATGACTTGGTCAGAACTTTGTCCTGCAAAAATTTGAGTGTTTCCAGAGGCAAAGGTGTATTGCACATTTCCCAGTGGAGCAAACAGAAACTCAGAAGTGGTTTGCCCTGATTGCTGTAAATTGGCCGTTACGGCATTGTCATCATTGGTATTTAACTGGGATTGGGTGTGTATATAAAAGCTGTTAAGGCTGAGTGTGAAGTCCCAACCCGGTTGAGTTTTATCAGGCCCTTGAGCTGCGTATGTTAATGGTACGACGAATAGGGCGGTAAGCCAGGGGTAAACAATTTTCATCAGGCATCCTTACCAAATTGTGTGTTGAGCATCAGAGAGTATTTTGCATAGCAAGGCACAATTATACCTAGCAAAACCTTGAACGCCATGAAGAAAGTGTGAACGAAATGTTAAGTCAATAGGGGCTGAGCTGAAAAGGAGGGCGACTGTCAGAAAATACGCAGCACGAGCCTTTTAAGGTTACGGTGATTATCATCGTAACCTTACAGAAGTACGTGCTGCTTTGGGTTTAATGCGCGTGGCTAGAGATGAGCGTCACTAACTTATGGTTTTCCCCTGGCTGTAAGGTTTTACCTGTAGCCAGTGATGATGCATGCAGGGTTGATTCAACACACAAAAATTGCAGATACCCGTCATCATTCATATCCGCCATCGCTTGTGCACCTTGTTGCCAAGGGTTCCACAGAACGGCAGAGTTGTGGCCTTGATTCTCTACGATGAGTGTGCGGTTGAGTGCGGAATCTTGCACTTTGATCGCAGCTTCAGGTTGGGTATAAACACGGTCGATAGTGTCAGAGAGTGCCAATGGCCCGGTACTAGAACAAACGCGGCCCTCTTGTAGGCTGTCAATATATTCTGCACCAATACCGGTAGTGTGAGTTTTACGAATATCCCTTACGTGCAAGTAAGAGTGTAAAGCACCGGAGAAAGTCCATGCTTTATTATCCGTATTCGTGATATCGAGTGTCACTTTCAAACTTTCACTGATTTCAACGTACAAACGAACATCAAACAGATAAGGCCAAATGGCGATGCTTTCTGGTGTGGACTTCAAGCCTAAAGTAACGATAACACCTTGTTCATTTTCACGGTGTTCAATCAATTCCCACTCTTGGCTGCGTGCAAAACCATGGGCTGGAGCGGCAATGCGACCAAACCATGGCCAACACACAGGAATGCCCCCACGCAGCGCCGCTTTACCATCGTAAATCGCTTGCGAGCTCATCCACAACAAGTCGGCTTCGCCCTTCGGCTGAAAGGAAAGGACATGACCACCGTGTAGTGAGATTGCGGCACAGGCTTTATCATGAATCACACGCACGATTTTAACTTGATCTTGCTGAACAATCGTTACGCAATCAGACAGTGCAGTGACGGTATTCAGAGAGTATAAATCCATCTTAATTTCCTTGATTCTGCGTTTCAGCTTGACCTGAGTTTGGTATGCCTAGTAAAAATCGTCAGCAATACCAAAACCCAGATACCAAAAAGGCGACCCTAGAGTCGCCTTTTTGTTTAACGAAATTCTTCGCTAATCACTACATTACTTAGAGATGTGAGCGATCAGGTCTAGAACTTTGTTTGAGTAACCGATTTCGTTGTCGTACCAAGATACCACTTTAACGAATTTGTCAGTCAGTGCGATACCAGCGTCAGCATCGAAGATAGAAGTGCGAGTGTCACCGTTGAAGTCAGTAGAAACTACTGCATCTTCAGTGTAGCCTAGAATACCAGCTAGTTCGCCTTCAGAAGCTGCTTTCATTGCTGCTTTGATGTCGTCGTAAGACGCTGCTTTTTGCAGGTTAACAGTCAGGTCAACTACAGAAACGTTAGCAGTTGGTACGCGGAAAGCCATACCAGTCAGCTTGCCGTTCAGTTCTGGAAGAACAACGCCTACTGCTTTTGCTGCGCCAGTTGAAGATGGGATGATGTTTTGAGAAGCACCACGACCACCGCGCCAGTCTTTCGCTGAAGGACCGTCAACTGTTTTTTGAGTAGCAGTTGTTGCGTGAACAGTTGTCATAAGGCCAGACTCGATACCGAAGTTGTCGTTCAGTACTTTAGCAATAGGAGCCAGACAGTTAGTAGTACAAGAAGCGTTAGAAACGATGTCTTGACCAGCGTAAGTTTTGTGGTTTACGCCCATTACGAACATTGGAGTCTTGTCTTTTGAAGGACCAGTCAGAACAACTTTCTTCGCGCCTGCTTCGATGTGTTTACGAGCAGTTTCGTCAGTCAGGAACAGACCAGTTGCTTCAGCAACAACGTCAACACCGATTTCGCCCCATTTCAGGTCAGCTGGGTTGCGTTCTGCAGTTACACGTACAGTTTTGCCGTTAACGATCAGGTTACCGTCTTTAACTTCAACAGTACCGTTGAAACGACCGTGAGTTGAGTCGTACTTCAGCATGTAAGCCATGTAATCTACGTCGATCAGGTCGTTGATACCTACAACTTCGATGTCAGCACGCTCTTGTGCTGCACGGAAAACGAAACGACCGATACGGCCAAAACCGTTAATACCTACTTTGATAGTCATTATAGTTGCTCCACAACTTAATTTCTGATTAAAGATAACTGGTAGTAAAATTACAGAATCCAGTTAAAAGCTGCAACAGATAATCGGACTTAACTTGTTTAAAGTCAAAAAAAAGCGTCGCTTTTTTTCACAATCGTTTGCAACTGATTAACTTTTAAACTTGAACCTGCTTTTTATACTGACCAATTGACATAGAATGTAACTGAGCCTAAGCCCAATTTACATCAGGAATTCTGGTTCAAAATAGAGTGAAAAAGTATGTGCCACAAACTCAACAATAAGCAAGTTTTTCGCTAAAAATGGTTGGCTAAACGTTAATTCAAAAGGAAATCGCAACTGTGAAATTTGCATCAAAAGAACCGCTAAAGCCTGATGATTACTGGCGTGAACGTTTGACGGAAGATCAATATTATGTGTGCCGTGAGCAAGGTACAGAAGCGCCTTATTCAGGTACGCTATTACACAATAAAGAGACAGGTTTTTACCACTGTACGTGTTGCCAAGCTGCGCTTTTCAGCTCAGAAAATAAATACGATTCCGGTTGCGGCTGGCCAAGTTTTGATGCCCCGATTGATGAGCAAGCGGTGTGCTATTTGGAGGACTTGAGCCACGGAATGGTACGTACAGAGCTCCGTTGTGCTGGCTGTGATAGTCACCTTGGGCATGTTTTTGAAGATGGCCCTAAAACGACGGGGTTACGATTTTGTGTTAACTCAGTGTCGTTAATTTTCAACAAAAAGTGAAAAAGCGGTGAGAATATCACCGCTTATCGTTAAGACCTTTCATCATTATTTCAGTTGAGGAATGAGTGATTGGGTATAGTTGCCGTCATGAATGGCTTTGATGATGGTTTCTGCCGTTCTATCCAGTTCAGTAAATTGTTCTGGGCTAAAACGGTATAGTCGTTTCATTTCGGCTTCAGAGGCAACAGGAACCCCAAACGCTTTTCCTACCATTGCCCACAGGTAAGCCTCTTCTTTATCGTTGAGTGCGTGATAATTACTCGCTAAGGCTTTCAGTATTTCGGTATTAAGGGGGTTGCCATTTCCCAACTCCAGCGATTTATGCAATAGCTGGATGGTTTTAGCTTTATCACGGTCGGCATAAAAAGTGGCTAACGCGTATTGCATCTCGGCGGTGTCGAGTTCAGGTTTTCCTTCTAGCTGCAAAAAGGCGCGGCGCGCACTGTGATCGCCAATCTGGCTCCATAAGAAATACAGAACCAGTGGGGAGTGAGATTGTTTGAGCTCGGCAACGATACGCTCTTGCTCTTTGCCCATATTCACTAATGCATTAAAACGTTTTTCTTTCAGCTTGGTTTGATCAATAGCTTGAATTTGCGATGCGAGTTCGAGGCATTTTCGATATGCGCTAACTAACTGATATTCTTTGATTACTTTATCATCACTGGGTGACTTTAGTAGTTCGTAACGATGCCAAATCAGGTCGGTACGCGGGATCCTGCATTGCCCATCATCTAAGTTCAATTGTTCACAGCGTAGATTAGGGTTGTCTACACAGAGTTTTTCAGTGTTTTTGCGATTCTCGAAGCAACCATTTAACAGAGTGAGGCTGGTGAGAATGAGTAATGGTTTAGTCAAATTCATGGTATCGGCTTGTGATCAAATACACTTATTTATTTAGCTGTTCTTGACGCAATGCGCTAGCCCGTTATGTTGACGCCACATCACTTTTAAGCAGGACGAGATCATGGACACACAACAATTGATTAATGCAATTACGCCTGAGGCTTATCAGCGTTTGCTGTACGCCGTGGAAACGGGAAAGTGGCCTGAGGGTACACCACTTTCACAACAGCAGCGAGACTCCTGTATGCAAGCTGTGATGTTGTATCAATCTAAGCATAATACCGAAGCGGATCATATGTCGGTTGGCGTGGGTGGCGAAGTGGTTTTCAAGTCGAAAGCGGAACTTAAAAAGCGGTTTACAGCCGGGGAAGAAGACATCTTGCGTATTAACCCAAACCAAGAGAGGTAAGAGGCGGTAAGCATAAAAAAGCCCCGCACAGTGCGAGGCTGGTTGCGAAGTGAGCTGAATGGACTACACCGACTTCAGCTCTTGTCACTGGAAATTACAGGGTCATTTCACCACGTAGTACTTGCTGCATCTTTGCTTTCACTTCTTCATATGAAAGGTTCTGGCTGAGCAGATAATGCAGTTTGGCGAGTGCCGCTTCAGGCGTCATATCATAACCACTGATCACGCCGGAATCAGCGAGTGCACAGCCTGTCGCGTATCCCCCCATATTCACCTTGCCCGCAAGACATTGTGTGAGATTCACGACGATGACTCCACGCTCTGACGCTGCTTTGAGCTGAGCCAATAATTCGGGATTTTGTGGTGCATTGCCCACACCAAAGGTGAGCAGAATCATCGCATTAACGGGTTGCAGTAACGTGTTGCGAATCACCTCATGGGAAATCCCTGGGTACATGGTGATCACGCCAATCGGTTGAGGAGTGATGGGGTTGACTTTGAACTCACCATCCGGCTTTTCATCTACTTTGACGTTAGTGCTCAGTTCAATATTAATCCCCGCTTCCAAAAGTGGTGGCAGGTTGGGTGAACTAAAAGCACTGAAACCATCGGCGTGTGATTTACGGCTGCGGTTTCCACGCATCAAACGGTTATTGAAGAACAGCGTTACTTCATTGATTGGGTAGTTGGCTGCGATGTGTAGCGCATTGAGCAAGTTGGCTTGACCATCTGAGCGCAGATCAGCCAGTGGGATTTGTGAACCCGTCACAATGACCGGTTTACCCAGATTTTCGAACATAAATGACAGTGCTGAGGCGGTGTAAGCCATGGTATCCGTACCGTGGAGGATTACAAAACCGTCGTATTTGTCGTAGTTCGCGGCGATATCATCGGCGATGAGTTGCCAATCGGCAGGGGTCATATCCGAAGAATCCATTAAAGGATCGTATTCGTGAATGGTAAACAGAGGCATTTCTGGGCGGTGAAACTCGGGCATGCTGGCGAGTTGTTTTTCCATAAAACCTGCGACAGGGACGTAGCCGTGATCGGATTTTTTCATGCCAATGGTGCCGCCAGTATAGGCGATATAAATATGTTTTCTTGCCATAGCGAGAAATCACTCAGTGTAGGGAACAGAGCGGGGATTATAGCGAAAACTCTTGCAATAAAAAGAGGCGCTTCCTGCAAAGCGCCTCGGTATATCAAGGGTTGTGACCTCGTAGACTATTCTACTTGGCAGGGCAAACAGAATGCGTACTGCCCTTTTGGATCATTCAACTGATTGAGTAGTGAGGTTTGTTGTTGCCACTCCACTGCCAACGGTTGCAGTGATTTTGGCAACAGGGTGGAAACATCCAAACCTAAGCTAACGTGTACTTGGCCTAGCAGATCTTGCAAGAACTGCTGCGCAGGTGTGAGCGGCTCTTCAACCCAATACAGATTGTATTGATCTAATTGTGCAAGGGTCGCTGCCAAGTGTACGGCATCATCGAAATCACCGAGTTGATCGACTAAGCCTAGGGTTTGTGCATCTTGCGCAGTCCAGACTCGGCCTTGGGCAATATCGTCTACGGCTTTTAGCGTCATGCCCCGTTTCTCTGCAACCAAAGAAATAAAGCGCTGATACCCATGCTCGATACCGAGCTGAATGGCATCTTTCGCCCCCTGAGTGAGTCCCGTGGTCACACCTTGTCCAGAGAAAGGTGTAGTACCGACACCATCGGTGTAAATACCAAGGTTATTGAGACCTTTCTCGAAGGTGGTGATGACACTGAAAATACCAATTGAGCCTGTGAGTGTGGTTGGTTGGGCGACAATTTTGTCAGCGCTCATGGATATCCAATAACCGCCAGAAGCGGCAAGGCTCGACATTGAAACCACCACAGGTTTCCCCGCCGCTTTCAGTGCTTCAATTTCGTTGCGGATCACTTCTGAGGCAAATGCGCTACCTCCTGGGCTATCCACACGCAGTACGACCGCTTTCACATTGCTGTCGTTACGTGCTTCGCGCAGTAATCCGGCCACAGTATCGCCACCCACAGTACCACGTGGTTGTGAGCCATCCATAATCGCACCGCTGGCAACCACAACGGCAATATCGCTAGCATTGGGAAGCGTAGTCGGGGAGATACTGGCTTTATATTCGTAGTAGCTGACCGCGTTATAGCTGTCTTTGCCATCGCTACCAAAAGTTTCCGCGAGGGTTTGACGAACTTGTTGACGAGTCGCCAGTTCATCGACAAGGCCAACTTTTTTGGAAAGTGCGGCTAAGTCACCATTCACTTCTTTCAACTGCGCGACAAACTCCTCCATGCTTGGCGTAAGCGTTTTGATCTCAATTTGGCGATTGGCCGCCACATCATCGACGTAGGCACTCCACAACTGAGTTAGCCAACGAGATGCGGACTCACGCGCAGCGTCAGACATATCATCACGTACAAACGGTTCGATGGCCGATTTGTACGTTCCCACTCGGAAAACGTGAGTGGTGACATCGAGTTTCTCAAGCAGGGTTTTGTAATACATGGAATAGGCGCTATAACCTTTCAGTAGCACAGCCCCATCCGGAGCGAGGTAGATTTTGTCAGCATAACTTGCCAAGTAATATTGGCTTTGATTGTAAAAATCCCCAACTGCGAATACAGGTTTACCCGATGCCTTGAACTCGTTGATTGCTTTAGCGATGTAACGCAGCTTGGTCAAATTGGTTTCAGGCATATCTCCTAACGCCAAAACTAGCCCTGTAACATTGTTGTCATTCTTCGCGTGGCGTAAGGTTTCGACAATATCAAATAGCACATTTTCACGTGGCAGTTCTTCACCAAACACAGAGCCTGCGAAAGAGTCCATTGGGTTAATGTGTGTGCTCTGCTCAACAATCGGGCCTGATAGATTCAGAACCAGAGCCGAAGACTTATTGATTGTCGGCAGTGGGGCATCGGCATGAATATAAATAAAATAAATGATGCCGATACTGAGCAAGAAAATAAGATTAGTTAGTGCTAACCGTATGAAAGTGATGGCTTTCCAAATCCCTTTCAAAAATAGGCCAACAAAACGAAACAGTGATTTCATGGTATCTCCAGACCAACAGAGTGGCACTCCACTCCAAAGCTTCAGATTTCTCGTGCAAATTAGCGCACAGCGAATCACATCCTACGTTATCTGATCTAGGCAAACAACAACCTTGCAAATCAGTGTAATCTTGATCGCTGTTACACAAATGTAAACGCTTGTTTGATTTTTGTAATCGCCAAGAATATTCTGGTCAGACCATATCAATAATAAGCAAAGTGAAGTCGCTATGTACCCAAATCTGTTTCAGCCTCTCGATCTTGGTTTTACTCAGCTCAAAAATCGTGTGTTGATGGGCTCTATGCATACTGGCTTAGAGGAAAATAAAGAAGGGCTGCACAAGCTGGCGGCCTTTTATGAAGAACGTGCCAAAGGGGGCGTTGGTTTAATTGTTACGGGGGGCTTTTCGCCTAACTTGCGCGGCCGTCTGCACCCATTCAGCGCTGAATTTAGCAAAACTAAGCATGCCAAAGCCCATAAAGTGGTGACAGAGGCGGTGCATCGCCATGGCGCTAAAATTGCGTTGCAACTGCTGCATGCGGGTCGTTATGCTATGCATCCTTTTGCACAAAGTGCCTCAGCGATTCGAGCTCCGATTGCCAAGTTTGCTCCGAGTGAAATGAGTACACGCCAGATCCGCAATACGATTCAAGATTTCGCTAGCAGCGCAGAGTTGGCCCAGTTGGCTGGCTATGACGGCGTAGAAGTGATGGGGTCAGAAGGCTACTTGCTTAATCAGTTTATCTGTAAACGGACGAACATGCGTTATGACGAATGGGGCGGCAGTTATCAAAACCGTATTCGTTTCCCAGTTGAAATTGTCAAAGCGATTCGCGCCGCAGTCGGTAAAGAGTTCATCATTATCTTCCGTCTATCGATGCTCGATTTAGTGGAGCAGGGCAGCACTTTTGAAGAAGTGGTGGTACTTGCCAAAGCATTAGAAGAAGCAGGTGTTACCATCATTAATACTGGGATCGGCTGGCATGAAGCGCGGATCCCCACAATTGCTACTCAAGTGCCGCGCGCGGCATTCAGTTGGGTAACCGAAAAGATCAAACCTTACTTAAGTGTGCCGGTGGTGACCTGTAATCGCATTAACACGCCGGAACAAGCCGAGAAAATTTTGGCGAGTGGTCAGGCGGATATGGTGTCGATGGCACGCCCGTTTTTAGCCGATGCGGATTTTGTGCGCAAAGCACAAGAAGGGCAGAGCGCGTTCATCAACACCTGTATTGGTTGTAACCAAGCCTGTTTGGATAACGTGTTTCGTGGCAAGCGTGCGAGCTGTTTAGTGAACCCGCGCGCCTGTTATGAAAGCGAGATTGTGGTCAAGCCCGCGCAGAGCAAAAAAATTGCGGTTGTCGGTGCTGGCCCTGCTGGTTTAGCGTTTGCAACGACCGCCGCAGAGCGTGGCCATCACGTCGACCTATTTGAGCGAAATGATAGAATCGGTGGCCAATTCCGTCTTGCGATGCAGATCCCCGGCAAAGAAGAGTTCCGGGAAACCATTCGCTATTTTGCTAACCGGATTGATCAAACTGGCGTGAAGTTGCATCTCGGTTGCGAAGTACAGTTCAGTGATTTGCGTGGTTACGATGAAGTGGTGATTGCCACGGGCGTGACACCTCGCAAAATCGCCCTAACAGGGCTCAATGAATCTGCAAACGTGGTTGATTACCAAACCTTAATTCGCGAAAAGACACCCGTAGGCCAAAAGGTCGCGATTGTCGGCGCAGGCGGTATTGGTGTGGATGTGGCGAGCATGCTGACCGAACCGAAAGATCAAACATTGGATGATTGGTTGTATGAGTGGGGTATTGATAAAACCATCGAACATCCTGGCGGTTTATACCCTTATCCTGAGACAACCAGTGAACGTGAAGTCTGGTTGCTGCAACGGCGCAAAGGTGCGGTGGGCAAAGGGCCGGGAAAAACCACGGGCTGGATCCATAAGCGCACGTTAGAAAAACGCGGTGTGCATTTGGTTGGTGGTGTGCAGTATCAGAAAATTGATGAACAAGGCCTACACATTGAGCGTGATGGCAAGCCAGAGCTGATTGAAGCAGACAGTGTGGTGATTTGCGCAGGTCAAGAATCCGTGCGTCCTTTTGAGGCGCAGTGGGCTGAGCTGGGTGATAAGCTGCATGTGATTGGTGGGGCCGATGTGGCCGGAGAGTTGGATGCCGCGCGCGCGATTCGTCAAGGCGTAGAATTGGCTATACGTTTGTAAGCTATTAAGTTTAAGCCATTAACCACAAAGGGCACTGAAGTGCCCTTTGTTATTTTCTGTTGCTGAAGGCTCGTTACAAAATGACGGTCTTATTGCCGTAAACAAACACATGGTCATTCAGCACTTTATTGAGCGCCTTACTGAGCACATTTTTTTCCACATCACGTCCTGCTTGCGCCATGTCTTGCGCGCTGAAGGTGTGATCAACCGGAATCACGTCTTGCTTGATGATCGGCCCTTCGTCGAGATCATTCGTCACGAAGTGTGCTGTCGCCCCAATGATTTTCACGCCACGGTCATAAGCCTGTTGGTAAGGTTTTGCGCCAATAAAAGCGGGTAAAAAACTGTGGTGGATGTTGATGATTTTATGATGGAAACGCTCAACAAAACCTGAGGTTAATACCCGCATGTATTTAGCGAGTACCAGATAATCCGGCTGATATTGATCAACCACCTCTAATAGCGCTTGTTCATGCTCTTCACGAGATAAACCTTCATGGGAAACACAGTGGTAAGGAATATCAAAACGCTCGGTCAAACGTTGCAACGTGTCGTAGTTGCCCACTACAGCCGCAATATCCACATCCAAGCTGCCATCATAATTCTTCATCAGAATGTCGCCCAAACAGTGCGCTTCTTTGGTTACGAGCACAACAATGCGTTTGCGAGTTGAGTTGATCAGTTTGCGGCGTGTACCTTGTGGTAGCGCATGGTCAAGATCCGCCAATAGCGTGGCATCGTTGAAATAACCTTCCAACTCAGTACGCATAAAGAAGTGACCGCTGGCATTATCCACGAATTCATTATTGTGAATGATATTGAGTTGATGCTTATAACAAATATTGGTGATCTTGGAGATCAGTCCCGGCGCATCAGGGCAATGCGTCAGCAGGGTTTTTTTTTCCATTGATAACTACTTCCATGCAAAAAAGAAATATGCCCTATCTGCTTGAAACCACAGTGATGTTTATGGTGATGACGAGCGGTTGGGGGCTAGCGAATTTTTTCATTCTAAAAAACAAATCGGCGGCTGCTGAACGGTGATGCAGCCCGCAAATACGCACCTATAATTAATCTATTATCAAGACAGATTCAATCGCTTTAGCCAAGTAATACTTAGGTTTATTTAGCATTGAATGTGTGGTTTTCTTATTAATGAGAGTAGTAAGGTGGTCGTATATGGATAAAGAACTTCTCGCACGTAAATTATATGTCGAGCGGGTAGAGGCACTGCTCGGAGATCAACCCATGGATGAGCATATTTTGGAAGAAATGTGGGAAAACCGAGCTTCTCCATCTGAAGCGGCCAAAGCGATGACCATCGCACCTGCAACGGGGTATGATGCACCTCCTTGGCTTGCCCGTTATCTGAATCGCAAGTAACGTTTCCTCTGCGGTGTGAGTGAGATTGTCATTCGCACCGCTGCTTAAAACCTGCCATAATCGCGCCATTTCCGTTGTACATAGAATTGGCATGATTGAAAAAACCTTTTCCCAGCAAGGCGCATTAGGCCAAGCCATTCCGGGCTTTCAACCCAGACAAGCACAAGTGGATATGGCGAAAGCTGTTGCCAGTGCCATTGCCAATCAATCTCAGTTGGTGGTTGAAGCGGGTACGGGTACCGGAAAAACCTTCGCGTATTTGGTTCCCGCTTTGCTCAGTGGCAAAAAGGTCATTATCAGTACCGGTTCTAAAAACCTGCAAGAGCAGCTTTTCCATCGCGATTTGCCTTTGATGGTCAGTGCCTTAGGCTTTTTCGGCCAAGTGGCACTGCTTAAAGGCCGTGCGAACTATCTCTGCCTTGATCGCTTAAGTCGTCAAATGGTGGAAAGCCATACTGCAGAAGCGGATCCTGCATTGCTCACTCAACTGGTGAAAGTGCGCAGTTGGGCAGCTAGCACGCAAAGTGGTGATTTAGGGGAATGTGACGATCTGGCCGAGGACAGCCTGATCATTCCCACCATCACTTCGACCAATGACAACTGCTTGGGCAAAGAGTGCGCCAGCTACCAAGACTGCTTTGTTTCCAAAGCGCGCCGCCGCGCGATGGATGCCGATGTGGTCGTGGTCAATCATCACTTGTTTTTGGCCGATTTGGCGATCAAAGAAACCGGCTTTGGTGAGTTAATTCCTGAAGCAGAAGTGTTCATTTTCGATGAAGCGCACCAACTGCCGGACATCGCGAGCCAATATTTTGGTCAGTCGGTATCGAGCCGCCAAGTGCAAGAGCTGGCGAAAGATATCGAACTCGGTTATCGCACCGAAGCGAAAGACATGCGCCAGCTACAAAAGGTGTCGGATAAGCTAGTGCAGGCTGCGATGGATTTGCGCATTGTGCTTGGCGAGCCGGGCTATCGTGGCAACTGGCGTGAAGTGCTGAAAGTACCCACGGTGGCAAGGGAAGTCGAACGGCTCAATGAAGCGCTGCAATTTGCCTTGGATGTACTCAAGTTAGCTTTGGGTCGCAGCCAGCTTCTGGATACCGCGTTTGAACGTGCCACACTGATTTTAGGCCGCATTCGCCGTGTGTGTGATGTCTCCATTACTGGTTATTCCTATTGGTATGACACCACGCCACGTCATTTCAGTTTGCACATCACGCCGCTGTCTGTGGCGGATAAATTTCGTGAGCAGATTGAACAAAAAGAGGGCGCGTGGATATTCACTTCCGCCACCTTGGCGGTCAACGATGATTTCAGCCATTTTACTGAGCGACTCGGGTTAATCCCGAGCGCGCAGTTTTCACTGGTCAGCCCGTTTGATTATCAACAACAGGCCGTATTGTGTGTGCCTCGTTATCTGCCAGAACCGAATAGTCCCGGACTGGCCGATAAACTGGTGCGTATGCTCGCGCCCGTGATTGAGCACAACCAAGGGCGCTGCTTCTTTTTGTGTACCTCGCACAGCATGATGCGTGATTTAGGTGAACGTTTTCGTGAACGTTTAACCTTACCGGTTTTGATGCAAGGGGAAACCAGCAAGCAGAAAACGCTGGCCGAATTTATGGAGCTGGGCAATGCGCTCTTGGTCGCCACTGGCGCGTTTTGGGAAGGGATTGACGTTAGAGGCGATACCTTAAGCTGTGTTATCATCGACAAACTTCCGTTTACCGCACCCGATGATCCGTTGCTCAAAGCTCGCATTGAAGACTGCCGCCTGCGTGGTGGCGATCCGTTTGCTCAAGTGCAACTGCCGGAAGCGGTGATAACCTTAAAGCAAGGTGTGGGTCGTCTGATCCGCGATAAAAACGACAAAGGCGCGTTGATCATCTGTGACAATCGATTGGTCACGCGCGATTATGGCGGGGTGTTCCTCGCCAGTTTACCGCCGATTCCGCGCACGCGGGATCTGGACGTAGTCACCACTTTTCTACAACAATTAGCTGTAACTGAAATCAATCAGAGAGACTCATGAGCGTAAAAATTCTCGCCTTAGATACCGCCACCGAGCGCTGTTCCGTCGCGCTACTCGTCGGCAATACCGTTTATTCACGCAGTGAAATCGCCCCGCGCGATCACACCAAAAAAGTATTGCCAATGGTGGATGAAGTATTAAAAGAAGCAGGCGTAACGCTACAAGAATTGGATGCTTTGGCTTTTGGCCGTGGCCCCGGTAGTTTTACTGGGGTACGGATTGGCATTGGAATTGCACAAGGTTTAGCCTTTGGTGCGAATCTGCCGATGATTGGCATTTCCACCTTAGCGGCAATGGCGCAGGCAGCGTATCGCCTACAAGGCATGACCCATGTTGCCAGCGCTATTGATGCGCGCATGGAAGAAGTGTATTGGGGTCGCTATTTGCGTCAAGAAGATGGCAGTTGGCAAGCCGCCGAAGCGGAGTGTGTGATTGCGCCTGCGCTGTTGGTGCAGACCTTGACGCAAGACGAGCAGGTTTGGGGCAAAGCCGGTACAGGATGGGAGGCTTACCCAGCACTGGCGGATCTACCACTGCAAGTGCAAACCAGTGAAGTGCTTTACCCAGATTCGCAAGATATTGCTTATTTGGCTCAGTTTGAATTGGCGCAAGGCAATACCATGAGTGTTGAGCAAGCAAGCCCAGTGTATCTGCGTGATACTGTGGCTTGGAAAAAGCTGCCTGGCCGAGAGTAAGGCAGATGATGAGCGCTCACTCACTCGCTAATCGATAGGAACAGTATGGTTTCAATTAATGGATTACCTCCGGCGCGGCTGCCCGGCACCAATAAAACTTCTAAAACGGGGAAAAAGGGCGAAGTTAGCCAGAGCGAGAGTGGCAAGAGCGTTTCATCGACCAGCAAAGTTGCAACGGCGGTGGCGGAATCGATTCGTCAAGTCAGTGAGTCGGATATTCACCGAGCACAAGTGCAGTACGATTTACCCGAAGGGCGTGCTCGTAAAGCGATGGAAGAGTATCTGGATGTGATGAACCAAGCGCGTAAAGAGGAACTTGCGCAGCTGCTTGGGGTCGATATCTACATCTAACTATGGGATCAATTTGATGAAGATGCATTTTCTGAAACTGCTCGTACCCACCATCGCTCTACTGCTTTCTGCTTGTGCGAATTTACCGCCAGAGTTGGGGAATCCCGATGATAAAAGCGTGGTGACTCAATACTCGGCTTGGCTGGAATTGGATCCTGCTGCACAATCACCCGTTCGAATGGGTGGTGTCGTTGCCAATATCAGCAACCAAAAAGATCGTACCCGCGTTGAATTGGTCAACCTGCCAATCGACAGCGCTGGGCGTCCCAATATTCATCAAGAACCGCAAGGTCGCTTTGTCGCTTACGTGCCGGGCTTTTTAGATCCCATCACTTTTGGTGAAGGACGTTTACTTACCGTGTACGGTACGACTGCCGAGCCAGAGCAAGGTAACGTGGGTGAGTATCAACACCGTTATCCGGTAGTGAATGCTCAAGGTTATCATTTGTGGCGCGTTGAAGAGCGAGTACAAATTGATGACATCGGCCCATATATGTTCCCTTGTCGTGGTTTCCATTGCTGGCCGCGAACGCTGCCAGATCGTGACGGGAAGGTTATTCAAGAAGTCAAATGAAGCTGATTGAAACCACATACTCGCTTGAGCTGGGGCAACTCGCTGCAGTGGAAGTGGGCGATGCAAAAATGGCCGAGGTATCGGTCATTTTTATTCATGGCTGGCTTGATAACGCCGCGAGTTTTTTCTCACTCATGCAGGCACTACATCATCTGTGCCCCGATTTGCATTTGTGTGCCATTGATTTACCTGGGCATGGTTTATCTAGCCACAGAGCGGGTTACTACCCATTTCATGACTATATCGACGATATTGATCAGCTTTTGCTCAACTTATCGCCAAACAAACACGTGTTGGTAGGCCATTCGCTTGGTGCTTTAATCGCAAGTTGTTATAGTGCCGCCTTTCCTGAGCAGGTGAACGGATTCGTGCAGATTGAAGGCTTTGGCCCACTGTCTGAGCCTGCCACAGAGAGTGTCACACGCTTACGGCAAGGGGTACACTCGCGCCATGCGTTACGTAACGTCAAACCTCGCGGTTATTCGAGCTTCGATCATGCGCTGCGCCATCGTGCTTTGGTCAATCAGTTGTCAGGAGAGTTGTTGCGCCCATTGGTGGAACGTGGCACTTACCAGCATGATGAACAGTGGTTCTGGCGGCACGATCCCAAGCTCAAAGCGGATTCGTTGTATCGTATGACACAAGAACAAGCGATGCAGTTTTGCCTGCAAATAGGCTGTCCGCAGCAGGTCATTTTAGGTGCACAGGGTTTTGATTCACTCCTATCGCGAGTGCAAGACGAACGTTTCTCGTCAATTCCCATCACCACTGTATCGGGTGGTCACCACTGCCATTTAGAACAGCCACAATCGGTCGCTGAATTGATCTTTGGCTTAGTTAACAAAATTTAAACAAGTGTTTGAGAGTTACGTGCTCAACCACTTTGGCTGTGCTGTAATAGCGGTCAGCAATTGCATGACAACTGCATGACAACAAGAATAGCGCCAGCCAATAACGAGGAGTATTACCGTGGATAAACCTTGGCTTTCACGTTATCCGAAAGATGTACCGGAAACCATTAACCCTGATCAGTACCCATCTCTGGTCGAAATGTTTGAACAATCGGTACACAAGTATGCGGATCAGCCAGCCTTCATGAACATGGGCTCGGTGATGACTTTCCGTAAACTGGAAGAGCGCAGCCGCGCTTTTGCCGCTTACTTACAAAACGATCTGAAGCTGAAAAAGGGCGATCGAGTCGCTTTGATGATGCCAAACTTGCTGCAATACCCAGTTGCGTTATTTGGTATCTTACGTGCTGGTATGATTGCGGTGAATGTTAACCCGCTCTATACACCGCGTGAACTCGAACATCAATTGAACGATGCTGATGCACGAGCGATCGTGATTGTGTCTAACTTTGCTAACACCTTAGAGCAAATTGTTGCCAACACTCAGGTGAAGCATGTGGTGCTGACCAGTCTTGGACAGATGCTGCCACGCGCCAAAGGCACGATTGTCGATTTTGTTGTGAAATACGTCAAAGGCATGGTTCCTAAGTACGATCTACCGGGCGCGATTTCGATGCGTAAAGCGCTGCACAAAGGCCGTCGTCAGCAATATGTGAAGCCGTTTATGTCCGGTGAAGACATCGCTTTCCTACAATACACCGGCGGTACAACGGGTGTGGCTAAAGGCGCAATTCTGACGCACCGCAACATGGTCGCAAACGTGCTGCAAGCCAAAGGCGCTTACGGTCCTGTGCTACAAGAAGGCCGCGAGTTGGTGGTTACGGCGTTGCCGCTGTATCACGTGTTTGCTTTAACGGTAAACTGTCTACTGTTTATTGAAATGGGTGGTAGCAATCTCTTGATCACCAACCCACGCGACATTCCTGGGTTTGTCAAAGAGCTGCAAAAGTATCCATTCACCGCGATTACCGGTGTGAACACCCTGTTTAACGCACTGGTCAATAACGAAGATTTCCACGAGCTCGACTTCAAAAACATGAAGTTAGCCGTGGGTGGCGGTATGGCGGTACAACGCGCCGTTGCCGAGCGTTGGAAAAAGACTACCGGTGTCCATTTACTGGAAGGCTATGGCTTGACCGAATGTTCGCCATTGGTGACGGGTAACCCATACGATTTGACCGACTACACGGGCGCGATTGGCTTACCTGTTCCTTCCACCGAAGTGCGTATTGTCGATGATGCGGGTAATGTACTGCCTAACGATCAAGTCGGTGAGCTGCAAGTGCGTGGTCCGCAGGTGATGCAAGGTTACTGGCAGCGTCCTGAAGCGACCAAAGAAGTGCTGAATGCCGACGGTTGGCTATCAACGGGTGACATCGTAAAATTTGATGACCAAGGTTTGATCCACATTGTTGATCGTAAGAAAGACATGATTCTGGTTTCAGGCTTTAACGTATATCCGAATGAAATCGAAGATGTGGTGGCGCTGCACGGCAAAGTGCTGGAAGTGGCGGCGATTGGTCAAGCGAACGAAGCGTCAGGTGAGTTGGTGAAGATTTACGTGGTGAAGCGTGATCCGAGCCTAACTAAAGACGAAGTGATTGCTCACTGTCGTAAACATCTGACCGGTTACAAAGTACCGAAATTGGTCGAGTTCCGTGACGATCTACCAAAAACCAACGTCGGAAAAATCCTGCGCCGTGTGCTGCGTGAAGAAAATGACGCACAATTAGCAGCAAAGGCGAAGCAAAGCGCATAAGCTGTATCCAGCTGCGAGTGTTTTTTAATGTTAGAATGCCGGCCTTAACTGCCGGCATTTTTATTTCAAAAGAGGTGTCTCTTCTTTTGAGCAACAACAGCGAGTTATCTGTGAACTATCAAATTATTAGCCAACTTGGCGATCTACAACGAGTTTGTCTTGCCGCCCGTGATGCGGATGTGGTGATGCTGGATACCGAATTTGTCCGCACCCGCACTTTCTTTCCGCAATTGGGATTGATCCAGATGTTTGACGGGGAAAACCTGTCATTGATTGACCCGACGGTCATGGATGAGATGACACCGTTTGTCGAGTTATTGCAAGACACATCAGTATTGAAAGTGCTGCACGCTTGTGGCGAAGATTTGGAAGTGTTCCAGAACGCGTTTGGCTGCACACCTTTTCCGATGGTGGATACCCAGATCATGGCCGCGTTTTTGGGCTACGGTTTATCCACCGGATTTGCGGCGTTAGTGCAAGACCAACTGCAAGTTGAGTTAGATAAAAGCGAATCACGCACCGATTGGTTAGCGCGCCCTCTAAGTGACAAGCAACTGGAATATGCCGCGGCCGATGTGTTCTATCTGCTGCCGATGTACGAAAAACTGGTCGAGCGAGTGACGCAAGCCGGCTGGTGGGAAGCCGCATTGCAAGAAAGTGAGCTACAAGTCGCCAAGCGCACCAAAGTCAGCAACCCAGAGCTCGCTTATCTAGATATTAAAGGGGCTTGGCAGCTTAAGCCGAAAGAACTGGCGATCCTCAAACCCTTAGCCACGTGGCGTTACCATGAAGCAGTGAACCGAGATTTGGCGCTGAACTTCGTGATTAAAGAAACGGACTTACTGACCATTTCGCGTTTGGCACTCCGCAGCCCGAAACGCATGGAAGAAGAGGGGGTTGATCCGCATGCAATTCGCCGTCACAGCAGCAAAATTATCGCTATGGTGAAGGCGGCGCTGGAAACGCCAGCCGATGCTTACCCGCCAGAAATCGTACCGATCATGGAATACCCAGGTTACAAGCAGTTGTTCAAGCGTTTGAAAGATGAAGTAAAGAGCGTTTCGAACACCAGTGGCCTTGCGACCGAATTTTTGGCGTCGAAAAAACAGCTTAACCAACTACTGAGTTGGGTGTGGAAACGCGATCGCGACCCAGCACGCTTGCCTGATTTAATGCAAGGGTGGCGTTTGCCGCTACTGGGTGAAAAGCTTAATACGCTCGTCTCGAAATAATCTCCTTCCTACTTGGCGCTGCAGCGTCAAGTCGTTTGAGGCTAGGCGTTTTATTCGCTTCCCTACCGCGCCAAGTGGTTTTGAAGATAAATAGCTAAACGATGTAGGTGCGAATTGAAGTTCTAGTCTTTTTTTCGCACTCTCTTTCGCCAGCTAAACAGCATGATGCTGAGCAACAAACCGCTGATTAAACCTGCCAAGTGGGCTTCGGTGGCTACTCGTGCGCCAATCAATTCTGCGGTACTGGCTGATGCACCAAACCACTGCTCCCATCCCACTTTACCGACAACGCCAAGCACTAACAGCCAACTGTTGCGCCGTCCATTCAGGGCTTCATTCAGCGCGTAGTAGGCAAATAGACCATGCAAGGTGCCAGAGAGCCCAACATAAAACTGCATGCCGGAGGCTAAAATCATCCCCCCCACCGCAAGGCTGATCAGTAGCAGTGGGATCAGCAGCTGACGAGCCGTGGGTTTAAACACAAAACTGATGATCCACAAAGCGGCAAGGTTCATCGCCCAGTGGGCAAAGTTGGTGTGTGCGAAGTTTCCTGTTAGGATGCGCCACCATTGACCTTGTTCTATGGCGCTGAAGTGCCACAGAGTCAGCTCATGCAGTGGTGGCCACTGCAGACTTAAACTCAACAGGCTTATAGCCAATAACAGCAGGTAAAGATTCACGTCATGTCCCGTTATTGTTCAGAGTGTGGTAAAGCGCGTAAAGCGTGCTTGTGTCCGTCAATTGTCGCGCTGGAAAGTGCGGTTGAGCTTATCATTCTTCAACACCCAACGGAACAAAAGCGCCCACTGGGTACCGCGCGCATTCTCAGCTTGTCATTGGACAATTGTCGGCTGTTAGTGGGTGAAGATTTTCGTGAGCATGACGAGTTAAACCAACTGCTGGCAGAGCCGGATGTGGATCACTATGTGCTTTACCCGAATGAACATGCGCAAGAATGCACCGAGATAAGCCTTGCGACAGCGCGCAAAAAGCGGGTGATTTTGCTCGATGGGACGTGGAAAAAAGCCTACAAGATGTGGCAAATCAACACTCAACTGCATGATTTACCGAGTCTGCGTTTGCCGGTCGAGTGTGTTGGGCATTACCGAATTCGCAAAGCGCCGGATGATACAGCGCTTTCTACTGTGGAGGCGGGGTACCATCTGCTCCAGCAGTGGCAACCTGAGCGTGACTTTTCGCCACTGCTTAAGGTGTTTGATGCCATGATTCAATATCAGATCGATCAGATGCCGGAAGGCGTTTTCGAGCGAAATTACCGTCAGTAATGACTCTGTGCCGAGAAGAGTTGCTGATGCAGTCGCTGCGCATATGCATCGGTCATCGCCGCAATGTAATCACAGATCACGCGCATGCCTTCCTCTTGCTCTTGGGCTTTGCGCCACTTTTCACCAGTGGCTTGTGGCAGTAGGCGCTCAGGGTCTGCGCTTAATGCTTCAAACAAATCCATGATCAGTTGCTGGCCTTTGTATTCAAAGCGCTGTACCTGCGGAATTTGAATCACGTATTGGCTCACAAAGTGTTTGAGCACTTCAAGCGCATTGCTCATGTGCGGCTCGATATAAGCATTGAACGCCAACAGTTCATTATGAAATGGCGCTTCAACTGGCTTCACGCTGATACTGGTTAAAAGCGCATTTACAATGCCACCAATCGCATCTTTGCGCACATAGTGTTTGCCAGAAAACAGCATCTCGCTCAGCTCGGCAATATGCTCTTCAAACCACGGGTCACCGCACTCGGCAAGCTGCGCCGCTGCGGCTTCTTGCCACTGCGCGCGGGTGACCATACCCAGCACAATCGCATCTTCCAGATCATGCACGCCGTAAGCGATGTCATCCGCCAGTTCCATGATCGAGCAATCGAGCGATTTAAAGCGGGTTTTACGATGCACTTTGGGTGAGTTGGGTTCCGCGCGCATTTGCCCCAGCAATTCACGATCACTTTGACACAAAGGATCCAGCACCCAGTCCAAGCTCGCGAGATCGCAATCGTAGATGCCTTTCGCGGGCGACCAATCTTTGGCTTTCAGTTGGCGTTGGTGGGCGACTGCGGGCGGCGGTGTTGCAGCGCGCGTGGCACTCAGCAGAGCTGGGTATTTCAAAAGTCCCAGTAGCGTGCGGCGCGACAGGTTCATGCCGTGATGTTCAGTGTAAGGTTCTAAGCTGGTGACGATACGGAAAGTCTGCGCATTGCCTTCAAAGCCACCGTGATCGCGCATCATATAATTGAGGGCAATTTCACCGCCATGCCCGTAAGGAGGATGGCCGATATCGTGCGCAAGGCAGAGCGAATCAATCAAGCTGTCAGAGGGTAATAGCTCACGAAATTCCGGCTGTTTGAGCTTGATTTGTGCAACGATGCCCGTACCGATTTGCGCCGCTTCCAGTGAATGGGTGAGGCGAGTGCGATGAAAGTCATTCAAGCTCGTTCCGTGGACTTGGGTTTTGGCTTGCAAGCGCCGAAACGCCGCCGAATGGAGGATACGCGCTCGATCGCGCTGAAATGGACTGCGATGATCGTTGCGGCGAATTTTGTGCTCATCGTTGTTACGAGCTAACCACTCAGGGTTTAGGGATACTTGCATCGCGTTACTCCTTGCACAGTTTTGTTTTAACTTACAATGTCTTAAGTTATAGCGACTTAGCTGATTTCGTCCAGTGTTAATTCAAAACTCGGGGCAAAGGTTTGCAGAAAATAGTCCATCTCCTCACTGTGCCGTTCGCGCAACGTCACATCTAGGCGTTTTTTCGCTTGAGCGTATTCGTGGTTACCTGCGCTGAGTTCTTCCAAACATTTCAAATACGCGCAAATCGCATCGGCTTGCTTAACGATGGCACTCTCTTGCGGGTCGGCAGCGTTAGACACCAGAAACGGGCGAAAATCGTCGCGCAGTTCTTCTGGGAGCATCTCTAATAAACGCAGCTCTGCCGCCGCTTCGATTTTTTTGTACTCTTTGGCGATCTCGGGATTGAAATATTTGATCGGCGTTGGCAAATCACCCGTCAGCACTTCGCTGGTATCGTGATACATGGCGAGAATTGCAATGCGCTCAGGGTTGAGCGTTCCACCAAACTTTTTGTTTTTGATCACCGCCAGCGCGTGAGCGACAAAGGCAACTTGCAGGCTGTGTTCAGAAATGTTCTCACTGGAGATGGAACGCATTAATGGCCAGCGCTGAATCAGTTTCATGCGCGCGAGGTGGGCGAAAAAATGGCTCTCTTGCATAGCACACTCACTTCCTTGCTGATGGATTGGCTTTTCAGCGGCCAATGGCGCTGAAAAGAAGATAAAAAAATAGGCTCTCTTCAGTGTACCGAAAGAGAGCCTGCTTCGCCTACCCACGACCACAAGTCATTTTGCGACTTGCTGCCAATCTATTATTGGCTGTAAGTCGTGATAAAGCGTTCAAAGCGACTGATGGCGATTTCCAGATCTTCCACATGTGGCAGAGTCACAATGCGGAAGTGATCCGGTTTTGGCCAGTTAAAGCCACTGCCTTGTACCAGCAGAACTTTTTCTTGCACTAGGAAATCGAGCACCATTTTCTGGTCATCTTTGATCGGGTACATCTTAGTGTCGATTTTCGGGAACAAGTACATCGCGCCTTTCGGCTTCACGCAAGAAATGCCTGGAATTTGGTTAATCATCTCCCA